>NZ_JBNNVC010000002.1:0-172001 GCF_050280345.1 Psychrobacillus sp. NPDC093200
GCGCGCCATATATACGGGAAGTAGCTCAGCTTGGTAGAGCACTTGGTTTGGGACCAAGGGGTCGCAGGTTCGAATCCTGTCTTCCCGACCAGTTAATTAATAAATTTGGGGCCTTAGCTCAGCTGGGAGAGCGCCTGCCTTGCACGCAGGAGGTCAGCGGTTCGATCCCGCTAGGCTCCACCAATTTAAATTTAAATTTCCTGGCGGCGTAGCTCAGCTGGCTAGAGCATTCGGTTCATACCCGAAAGGTCGTGGGTTCGACTCCCTCTGCCGCCATCTTAAGGACCTTTAGCTCAGTTGGTTAGAGCAGACGGCTCATAACCGTCCGGTCGCAGGTTCGAGTCCTGCAAGGTCCACCAACATAATATTTAGGAGGAATACCCAAGTCTGGCTGAAGGGATCGGTCTTGAAAACCGACAGGCGGGTCATACCGCGCGGGGGTTCGAATCCCTCTTCCTCCTCCATCTTATTGTTAGTGGAAAAATATTATACATAACGTCGACGCAAGCGAAGCGTGGAGGACGTAAAACTCACTAAATGCACAGTTGATTTAAATTTCAACACTTTCTTATTGTCGCGGGGTGGAGCAGTTCGGTAGCTCGTCGGGCTCATAACCCGAAGGTCACAGGTTCAAATCCTGTCCCCGCAACCAAATGGTCCCGTGGTGTAGCGGTTAACATGCCTGCCTGTCACGCAGGAGATCGCCGGTTCGATCCCGGTCGGGACCGCCATTTATTTTTCAACAACTTAGAGATTTAGGATAAGCAAGCAAATCTAGGAAGCAATCGAACGAACGAAGGAGCATACTAAAGTATGTGACTTAATGAGTGAGTGAAGCTGACAAAGAGAAGCGCAGCTTAGTGTAAATCGAAGAGGCTCAGTAGCTCAGTCGGTAGAGCAAAGGACTGAAAATCCTTGTGTCGGCGGTTCGATTCCGTCCTGAGCCACCATTTTATCAAGCGGGTGTAGTTTAGTGGTAAAACCTCAGCCTTCCAAGCTGATGATGAGAGTTCGATTCTCTTCACCCGCTCCAATTAATGGGCCTATAGCTCAGCTGGTTAGAGCGCACGCCTGATAAGCGTGAGGTCGATGGTTCGAGTCCATTTAGGCCCACCATTATTCCGAAGTAGCTCAGTGGTAGAGCAATCGGCTGTTAACCGATCGGTCGTAGGTTCGAGTCCTACCTTCGGAGCCATATATATGGGGAAGTACTCAAGTGGCTGAAGAGGCGCCCCTGCTAAGGGTGTAGGTCGGGCAACCGGCGCGAGGGTTCAAATCCCTCCTTCTCCGCCATATATAAGGCCCCTTGGTCAAGCGGTTAAGACACCGCCCTTTCACGGCGGTAACACGGGTTCGAATCCCGTAGGGGTCATAACTTAAAAAAAGACAATCACTTAGGTGGTTGTCTTTTTTGTTTTGAAAAGATAGAGTTGCGCAGGTGTTTTTAGAGTATTAATGTTTTGTCCTTTGTTCTGTAAATGCTACTTATTAATACGGAGTGAAAGGACCGATTTCATAAAACAATTCCATTTCTAAGTTTTACTTATTGGTATCAAATCATGAGTTATGTATTTATACACTTTCTTCTTTGTTCTTTTGTCCATCTATAATTCCCACTCTACTATAACCTCATCACACTTTGTTCATTAATACTCACAAGAACATTTCTTAACAGGTTTCTACACACTGAATTCTGCTTACATTATCCTGCTTCGCTAGGTAACTCTTTTCAAGCCTTAATCATCACATAAATAGCAAATTCATACTAACCAATTTTAGTGGCTGGCCATGTGTTCCAAATTATAATAAATCATTTTTTCCATTCACATAGCAAAAAATAAAAAAGCCAGGAAGCTATTAAACTTCCTGACTGACTGTTAAATTATAAAGCCGAGCAATAACCCTATACCTAAAAGAAATACAAAAATCGTGTTGGTGAGTGCAGTATTCTTCATTGCTAATCCAACTTCAAGATGATTTTCTTTTGCTTTAAATAGTTTTATAGCATCTAAAGGTTTCTTAGCACTTAATAGGACTAGTAGTGCCCAAGGGGTGATAATCTGTAGAATTACCAATAGAATGATCCATACATAAGAAACGATGAAAAATAAGGCTAACACATTAATAGCACTATCTCTACCAATGAGAATGGCCATCGTCTTTCTACCACCTTTTGTATCCTCAACTATATCGCGAATATTATTGGAAAGCATAATAGCAGCAACAAGTAGAGTACTAGGGATGGATAGGAATAAGGCAAAGTTTGGTATTGAACCAACCTGAATGTATGTAGCAATTAATACGATAAACATTCCCATGACAACACCGCTAAATAGTTCACCGAATGGTGTATACGCTATTGGGTAAGGTCCACCAGTATAAAGGTAACCAATAAGCATACAAACAGCTCCAACAATCAATAATAACCAAGACGATTGGGAGCAAATATATATACCTAATATCGCTGCAAGGATATATAATGCTAAGGCTAATTGAAGTACTATTTTTGGTTTAACCCCATTACGAACAATAGCACCACCGATACCAATTGATTCTTCGCTATCGAGCCCCCTAACAAAGTCATAGTACTCGTTAAACATATTTGTAGCTGCCTGGATAAATAAACATGCAATTAGCATTGCTAAGAATAATAGCCAATCAATATTTACGTAGTAAAGTGCAATCATTGTACCTAAAAATACTGGGGCAAAGGAGGCAGTTAATGTATGTGGTCTTGTCAACTTCCACCATATACGCCAGCCTTTATCAGCTTGTAGTTCCTGTGACATATAAATTTCTCTCCTTTAAAAGACTCAACATCAATTTTAGCATACATTTGTAGCGAAATGTGTGCCGAAACGCGGAGAAAGTTGTATGATAAAGGGTAGAGTAATAAAACAAGAAATTTAACAGCAGGTAATTTATACGGAGGTCATATATATGCCGAACACCACCGGGCAAAATAAAACAACATTACGTTTTTATACGGAAACAATAGAAGTATCTAGAATGTCCGCTCACGCCTTTTTTGAAGCCGGAGAGGATTGCTATAAAGGAAAACGTTTCTTTTGGCAAAACAAAGAGAAAACCTTCACACTGGTTGGACTTGGACATGCTTATGTACTGGCTAATGATTTAGAAAAAAATAGATATCAGGATATAGCACAAAAATGGGAAGAGTTGTGTGCATGCTCTTTAATAGAAAAAGCGGACGTATCTCCAATCCTATTTGGTGGATTCTCATTCGATCCTGCCAACAAGATATCCTCGGAGTGGAATAGCTTTCCTTCCAGTTTTTTTGCTGTGGCTACATTCCAATTAGTCATTCGGGATGACCAGGCATTTGTAAGCATCCATCTTATTACGGAAGAGCAAGACAGCGCGGCGGCTTTTGAAAACTTGAGAATAGAAAGAGATACATTAATTCATACAGCTCAAGTAAAAGAGTTAAAAGTCCATGAAAAGCCACAGCTTCTTCAAAGAGAAGATAGACTAAAGGATGAATACTTATCTGCGGTTGAAGCCGTTACAAACCGTATTCGCAATAAGGAAGTTAATAAGGTGGTCATTGGACGCTCCTTGAAATTGACCTTTGAGAATAGTTTTTCATCTTCTACAGCTATTTATAATGCGTCTATGGAACAACCAGAGAGTTATTTGTTTGGTTTAGAAAAAGAAGACAAAATTTTCTTTGGAGCAACACCCGAGAGATTAGTTAAGCTAGAAAAAGGCAAGGTTGAATCTGCAGGGTTAGCTGGATCGGTTCGTAGAGGTACAAATCTAGAGGAAGACAAGAAGCTAGGGGATGCGCTATTAGCTGACAATAAAAACTTAATGGAGCACCAGTACGTAGTTAATATGATCAGAAAAGTATTTGATCAATATTGTGAACAGGTTAAAATTCCATCTAGACCAAAGCTAATGAAAATAAGAGATATTCAGCATTTGTTTACCCCTATTGAAGGAAAAATTAAAGGAAGCTCTTCTCTTTTCGAATTTGTAGAGGCAATGCACCCAACTCCAGCACTTGGGGGAGAACCTAGACAAGAGGCAATTGAAATTATTAGAGAATCTGAGCAAATGAACCGTGGCTATTACGCAGCACCAATCGGCTGGGTCAATGCCGAGGGAGAGGGAGAGTTTGCCGTAGGAATCCGCTCAGCACTTATAGAGAACCAATACGCTTATCTATATGCCGGAGGCGGACTAGTTTCAGAATCTACTTCGTTAGAAGAGTTTGAAGAAACACGAGTAAAATTCCGACCAATGCTTCGCACACTTGGAGGAAATATGAATGACTAATACAAGCTTTTTGACATCTTATGTAAATCAATTTGTGGAAACAATTAAAAAGGCGGGCATAGAAGATGTTGTTTTATGTCCAGGATCTAGATCTACTCCTTTAGCTTATGGGTTTGCCAAAACAAAAGGATTTAACTTCTATCGTCAAATTGATGAGCGTTCTGCAGGGTACTTTGCTTTAGGAATTGCTAAAGCAAAGAAAAATCCTGTAGTTCTTTTATGTACTTCTGGCACTGCTGCAGCTAACTTTTTCCCAGCAATTGTAGAAGCATATTATGCAAGAATCCCGTTGCTTGTTATTACAGCAGATAGACCTCATGAACTAAGAGAGGTTGGGGCTCCCCAAGCGATTGACCAAATTCATATGTACGGTAAGCATGTGAAGTGGTCTGTTGATTTTCCTTTACCGGAAGCTAGAGAAGAAAGTCTAGCTTTTGTAGAGAGACATATCCACCGTGCAGTATCTTCTTCTAAAGCAGCTCCGATGGGTCCGGTTCATATTAACGTGCCTTTCCGGGAACCACTTTTATTAGAAATGGATAAGCCTTCTACTACACCGCAAATGCATCTTGCTGATTTAGGAAAGCTTGGACCAAGTGAAGAATTTTTAAAATGGTATACGCATTTAATTAGTAACACAGAAAAGGGACTTATCATTGTTGGGGATTCCTTAGCAACAACTGATGGATTTTGGGAATTTGCTAAAACCATTCAATGGCCAGTGTTAGCTGATCCATTATCTAATCTTCGTAGCAATGTCCCAGCAGATTGTATGCATTTGTGTGTAGACCAATACGATGCTATTTTAAAAAGTGAAATTTTTAAAGAGGTAGCTGTCCCAGAAGTAGTTATTCGTTTTGGTGCTCAGCCTGTTTCTAAACCGCTAGTAAAGTTTCTAGAAGCTCACCAGCCTGAGACTTTTATAGCAGTTGACGAAAGCCCATTATTTAGAGACTCTATTCATATTGTGACTCATCATATTCAAGTAGATGCCTCTTCTCTATGGATGCCGATAGAAGAAAAGCAACCATCGGAGTATCTAAAGCATTGGTCGAAGGCTAATGATATAGCAACAGCGCATATTAAATCCTATATTTCCGAGGAATTGGATGAAGGAGCATTAGCCGGAATTTTGTTTGAGAGTTTATCCGAAAATACAGATTTAGTTGCTAGCAGTAGTATGCCTATACGTGATGTAGACACATTTTTCAATAAAACCTCTAAGGATATTCAAGTATATGCAAATAGAGGAACTAACGGGATTGATGGTGTAGTATCTACTGCGTTAGGTATACAAGCAGCTACTAAAAGACCAGGTTTTCTATTAATCGGGGATTTAGCATTTTTACATGATATAAACGGATTAGTAGTTACACGTTTTAATGAGACAGATTTGACGATTGTTATTATGAATAATGATGGGGGAGGCATATTCTCTTACTTGCCTCAATCAACGGAGACTAACTACTTTGAGCATTTGTTTGGTACACCTACAGGTCTTGAATTTTCAGCTATTGCAACTATGTACGATGCTCAGTACGATGTAGTACATACAAAAGAGGATTTTCAAACCGTGTTGAGTAAGAATAAAACTAAAAATATTCGTATAATTGAAGTTCGTACTGATCGAAAAATCAACACTGAAACTCATCGAAAACTTTGGGCCGCTATAACAGAGGAGCTGGATGCTACTTGGAACGCTTAAATATATCTGTTAGAGACATTCAGATGAATGTAAAAAGGTACAATAGTGAAAGCGATAAAAAGGTCGTTTTGCTTCATGGCTTCACTGGCTCCACAAACACATGGGAGGAAGTTGTTTCTTCTATAGATCCATCTATTGAAATACTTACTATAGATTTGATCGGGCATGGGGAGACTGATAAACCTAAAGAGGCAAGACGGTACCATGTAGAGGAGCAGGTGGCAGATTTACACGAACTGTTCCAGCAGATTGGGTGGGAACATTTTACGCTTGTAGGGTATTCTATGGGCGGTAGATTAGCACTCGCTTATTCAAGTAAGCATGGAGTGGACCGTTTAATACTAGAAAGCAGCTCTCCAGGCTTGAATGACCAGGATGCTCGTATTGAAAGGAAATTTGCGGATGAGCAGCTTGCTCAAAGAATTATAGAAGAAGGAGTTCCAGCATTCATTGACTACTGGGAACAGATTCCTTTATTTGATTCGCAAAAGAGATTATCTCACAAAAAGAAAAAAATGATTCGAGAAGAACGATTATCCCAAACAGCAGTAGGGCTATCGAATAGTTTGAAGGGCTTTAGTACTGGAGAACAGCCCTCTTTATGGGGGAACCTAAATTCGCTCCACATTCCCGTGACCTTATTAACAGGGGAATTAGATTTAAAGTTCTGTGAAATAGCCAAAAAAATGTTGGCATTATTACCGAATGCTAACTGGAAAATAATAAACAATGTTGGGCATGCAATTCATGTGGAAAATCCTAAATTGTTTGCTACAATAGTAGAGGATATAATTTTAAAGGAGGATATAAGATGACTCGTGAATGGACAACATTACATACATACGAAGACATTAAGTATGAATTTTATAATGGAATTGCGAAAGTAACTATCAATCGCCCTGAAGTGCGAAATGCTTTCCGCCCAAAAACAGTTATGGAAATGATCGATGCATTTTCTCGTGCACGCGATGACAAAAACGTTGGGGCAATCATTTTAACTGGAGAAGGCGAAAAAGCTTTCTGTTCAGGTGGAGACCAAAAAGTTCGCGGACATGGCGGATATGTGGGAGAGGATGAAATTCCTCGTCTAAATGTTTTAGACCTACAACGTTTAATCCGTGTAATTCCTAAACCGGTTGTAGCTATGGTAGCTGGATATGCTATTGGTGGTGGTCATGTATTACATGTAGTTTGTGACTTAACAATTGCTGCTGATAATGCAATCTTTGGACAAACTGGACCTAAGGTAGGTTCATTTGACGCTGGCTACGGTTCCGGCTATTTAGCTCGTATCGTCGGTCATAAGAAAGCACGTGAAATTTGGTTCTTATGCCGCCAATATGATGCACAACAAGCATTGGATATGGGCTTAGTTAACACAGTAGTTCCTTATGAGCAATTAGAGGACGAGACTGTTCAATGGTGTGAGGAAATGCTAGAAATGAGTCCAACAGCTCTTCGTTTCTTAAAAGCTGCTATGAATGCTGATACAGATGGATTAGCTGGTCTTCAACAAATGGCTGGAGATGCAACACTTCTTTATTACACTACTGATGAAGCAAAAGAAGGTCGCGATGCGTTTAAGGAAAAACGTAAACCAGACTTTGGTCAATTCCCACGTTTCCCGTGATTTAGTAAGATACTTTATGATATTCTCAGGCTGTCCTAATAAGGGCAGCTTTTTTTAAAGATTAGAAAAGTAATTGTTAAGCTCCAGCTCCAGCGACTTGCCCAATGAGGAAATATAGATCGCTTACACTTTTCTTAAAAAAGGAGTTGTTTTATATGTACCCTAATCTATTAGTTAAACGAGCAAGTCTTACGCCAAATAGATCGGCTATAATATTTGAAGGCCGTCGATGGACATTTTCACAATTAAAGCAAGAGGCAATAGATTTTGCCGAAAAACTGCATATGTTAGGTATTAACAAAGGTATGAGAATTGCTATTTTAGCTTCTTCCAATCCTCAGCTGGTGACAGTTTTACACGGATGTATGCAGTTAGGTTGCGAACTTGTCATGCTCAATGAGCGCTTAACAGAGGAAGAATTATTATATCAATTGAACGATAGTCAGCCTGACGTATTATTGGTAGATAGTTTAAATAGAAGTCTTATGTATGTAAATAGACTTTCCTTCGATGAGATTTTAGCAGCTCCCAATAAACCGATTAAAATAGATTTTGAGTGGTCAAAGGATAGAACCATTACGATAATGTACACGTCAGGTACAACTGGTAATCCAAAGGGAGTGAGACAAACACTTGAGAATCATGTGATGAGCGCTACAGGGTCTGCTTTAAATTTGGGTGTTCATCCTAACGATTGCTGGCTATGTGCAATGCCATTATTTCATATTAGTGGTTTTTCTATTTTGATGCGCTCCGTTTTATATGGTATGACAGTAAGTCTCCATACGAAATTTAATGCTGAAAAGGCAACAGAGGAAATTTTAAATGGAACGGTTACTAGAATGTCAGTAGTCGCTGTAACATTAGAGAGAATAATAAGCGTGTTAGAAGAACGAAATCTTGCATTCCCCGACACTTTTCAATCTATGTTAGTGGGAGGAGGGCCAGTTCCTCTTAATTATCTTGAAAGGGCGATAGCACGTAATATACCTGTTTTACAGACATATGGTATGACGGAAACTTCCTCTCAAACAACGACTTTGTCTAGTGAGGATGCCATTCGAAAGCTTGGGTCAGCAGGTAAACCGCTTTTCTTCGCAGATATCCGTATTTCAGGGGAAAAGGAAAAAGGGGAAATCTGTATTAAGGGGCCCCATGTTACTAAAGGTTATGTTGGAGCAGCATCTTCCAAAAATCCTCAAGTTGATGGATGGCTCCATACTGGAGATATCGGCTATATCGATGATGAAGGTTATTTATACGTAGTAGATCGTAGATCAGATTTAATCATATCCGGTGGTGAAAATATTTATCCTGCAGAGGTGGAGCAGGCCATTGTTAAGCATAAGGCTGTAAAAGAAGCTGGAGTAACTGGTATAAAGGATGATACATGGGGACAAGTACCAATTGCCTTTGTCGTATTAAAGGGGCAAGTAACCGAGGAAGAATTGAAATCCTTTATGAAAACTCAGCTTGCTACATATAAACAGCCTGTGGGTTACTATTTTATCGACGAGCTACCTAGAAATGCTTCAAACAAAATTTTAAGAAGAAAGCTACATGAATATTTGTAGGGTCGAGAGAAACACTTCTCTCGGCTTTTTTTAAAGGCGCATGCGTTTTTATATTGTCTAGCGCAAGCAGCTTGGCCCTCGAGGTCAAATGGAAAAAAGCTGCGGTGGCTGAGGAACTGCCTCCTCGCTTTTCTCCATTTGCTTGTCAGGCCAGACATAGGCGCTTGCGCTTTTCTAATTATAGGAGGGGAAATCTTATGAGAGTACAAATTATTGGTGGTTCTGGAACAGGGAAGAGCACACTAGGTAAATATTTTGGTAAGCAAGAGAATATTAAATGGATTGATACGGATTCTTATCTTTGGAAGGACAATTCATTTCTAGAGAATAATCCAATTGAAAAAAGAATAGAAATGTACGAGAAAGATATAATTTCAAATACATCTTATGTAGTTTCAGGCTCTATTTTTTCTTGGCTACCAGAAGGTTTTTCAAATCGAGACCTGTTAGTCTTTTTAACTTTAGATGAGGAAGAAAGGATGGAACGCGTAAGAAAAAGAGAAGTATTACGTAAATCTTTAAAAGAGTCATGGCTTGATGAGCATGGAGACTTTACGAATGAATTCATCGAATGGTGCAAAACGTATTTAACCGAGTCGGATAAAAGCCAAGGAGGAACATTCGTGGCTCAGAGCTATGAAATGGAGTTATCTGAGAGTCCTATACTTAGGTTAGATAGCTCAAAAAGTGTAGAAGAGCTGTACAATGAAATCAAACAATACTTAGTAAAAACACATTTAATCTAGACATGGCAAGTGACTTACAATTATCGGAAGGTTTTTTAAACGTACCTAACGAATATTAGAAAGAGGAAGAGATAGAGCAAAAGGGGAATATCATCGTGGAAGGCATTTTTATCTTAATCATTTTATTTATTGGTTTTTATATACTTTATATTGTTATTCATTCAGCAGTGACTAAAGGAATTAACAATTCAATCGTTGGTAAATTACTAGAAGGTGAAAATAGAAGCGCTGATATAAATGAGATACTTGCTAAATACGGAAAAATAGATGATAGCCAAAAGAATTAACACTTCAAATTTTGTCATAGGTGGAGTCTAAGGGGCGTACAAATGATTTTCTTTAGTAGATTATTACAAACCAAAGGATGATTTAAAATGCTATGGGTTATATTATTACTTTTATTTATGGTATATGTGATATATAGTCTATCAACTATAAAATATCAGCTTAAATTGATTTCTAAGCATATTAAAGTTAATGAAAAAATAGAGACAGTTAAAATTAGTAATGAAGAAATTGAAAAAATTTTAGAAGATGAAGGGAAACAGTAATGATTATAAAGCAAAGAAAAAACTCAGAGCTTTTATTATAGGCTGCTGAGTTTTTGTGCTTATTTCAAAATGTCCTTCGTGGCCGTATAGGAAAGGAGCTCCATCATTTCTAATTTAATGCTGTTTTTAAAGTTTCAAGATTTTTCTTCATTAAAGTAAAGTAGGTTTCTTTATTTTTTATATCCTCTTTGGAAAGGACGCCTAGATTATGGAGTACAAGACTTTCAGCACCAATTTCTTTTTGAATGACTTCTGTCAGCTTAGAGCTAACATTTTGTTCAAATAGAATATACTCAACATTTTTCTCTTTTGCCAAATCAATGATTTTAGTTAGCTCTTTTTGAGAGGGCTCTTCCTGAGAATTTAAACCTGCAATAGCAATTTGTTCTAGATTATATGTGTTTGCAAGATAACCAAATGCAGCATGTGATACAAAAAATGTTTTAGTTGATGCACTATTCGCCATTTCTTCAAAGTCTGTGTCTAGTTGTTGAAGCTCACTGACAAGTGTTTGATAGTTTTCTTCAAATAATTCTTTGTTTTCTGGTGAAGCTTCTACTAGTGAATCTTTAATCTTTAAGGCTAAGCTCTGACTAATTTTTGGAGAAATCCAAACATGTGGATCAGTGTCTCCATGATCATGTCCCTCATGTCCTAATTCCTCAGCTTCTGAACCATGATCATGTTCATTTGCAGCTTCATTATCTTCGTCATGTCCGTCATGATCGTGGTCATGTTCATCGTTAGCTTCTAAGACAGTATCTGGCACCCCATCAATAACGGCTACCATCGAGACATTTTCTTCTGCTAAAGTCTTTTTAGCATTTTCAACAAAACCCTCTAGACCTAAACCTATGTAAAAAAATAAATCAGCATCAGCAAGTGCAATCATATCCTTTTGAGTAGGCTCAAATGTATGCTCGTTTGCTCCTGGAGGATAAATTGATTGAACGTTAACATGGTCTTCTCCAATTCTCTGTGCAAAATACTGCAATGGATAAACGGTTGTATATACTTCTAATTGGTCGCTATCTGTAGTAGTGGATTCTTTTTCATTTCCACAAGCAGCGATGAATAAAACAAATGATACTATGCATAATAGGAAAAGACGTTTCAAATTTATCAACCCTTCTAAATAGTAATGATTACGCTTTAAATCATAAGAACTATACTAGCTTACAGTATTTTGTTCAAAAAGGCAAGAAAAAATAGCCTTTGAATTATTTTTTCTTCAAAGGCCATTCTTCTGGCACTGGGTCAAATCCTCCTTCATGAAAGGGATGACATTTAGATATGCGTTTGACAGTTAGGTAGCTACCTTTTATAGCACCATGTTTCTCCACAGCTTCCACTCCGTAGTGAGAGCATGTGGGATAGAAGCGACAGCTAGGAGGAGACAATGGCGATATAAATTTTTGATAAAAGCGGAATATACTTAATATGATTCGTTTCATCTTACAGTTCCGTATCCTTAGGTTTAGGGTCTATAGCTGAAATATTTTCTTTTGTTGCTAATTTATATAGGAAGGTAAATCCAACAATACTAAATATAATTGCTATACCTAAGATCCAAAATACCATGTGAGTTCACTCCAGTTAATTGTCGTTATGTTTATTGTAAGAAAATAAGAGGTATATGAAAAGAGAAAGCAACTATAATTCTAGAGGAGAGTGTCAATATTATGTCAGCAGCATTAAACAAGGAACTAAATAATCTAGTAGCAACCTTTTCGGTAATGTATACAAAATTACATAATTTTCATTGGTATGTAAAGGGACCACAGTTTTTTACATTACACGCTAAATTTGAAGAATTATACAATGAAACAACATTAAACATGGATGAAATCGCAGAACGCTTATTAACTTTAGGCGGAAAACCAACAGCTACCTTAAAAGAGCATTTAGAGCTTTCAGCTGTGAAGGAAGCTACAAATAAAGAAACAGCTGAGGAAATGGTAGAAACAGTAGTGAAGGATTTTGACAAAATTATGAAATCCCTAAAAAAAGGTATGGACGAGGCAGCGAAGGATGAAGATGATATGACAGAAGACATTCTGAATGCCATCTATCAAAAAACAGAGAAACACCAATGGATGTTAAATGCATTCCTAGGAGATTCCAATAAGTAATGAAATAAACAAATTTTATACCGATAATAAGCTTGTAAGGGGGAATTATTTTGGATATTAACTCCATAATGTCTTCTCAGCTAGCGCAGTTACAACAAACAGTTCAAATGAGTGTATTGAAAAATGCACTCAATATGGAAACGGTAGCTGCAGTAACAATGCTAGAAGATATGCCTCAACCTGCTTCGCATCCTTTTAAAGGAACGGTAGTAGACGTACAAGCATAAGAAAAAACATGTACCGTAATTGGTGCATGTTTTTTTGTTTTGAGTACATACTACACGAAAAGGATGTGTGATATGACAGAAATAAAAGCTTACATTTCATTGAGTCAAAGGAGAGTTTATTTATATCCAGATGAATCGCCGTGGGAATATGAAATAACTGCAAGACAGGATATTATACCAGTTTTTGAAACACTTTTTTATCAGCTCTATCACAAAGACATGAATACATTTTGGAGAGCGCACGTACCGATAAAGCTTTATAGTAATGATTTTTCAAATGAGGAATATGATAATCGGATTAAAAAATTGTATGCCCTCATTCACGAGTTTAGTGACAAGGATTCTCAAATGTTTATTGAACAGCTTCCATTTTTTAAAGAAAGTAGGCATCTATAATGACAAAAAATATTAATAATAATGGTAAAGGTAATGACACTACTACCTATCGTAATGCAAGCTCCCTTCTAAATCTTTCTCCTCAAGACAAAGCTAAGATTAACGCTGGTCAAAATAGTCAAGAGGGCGGTAAAAACTTTAAACAACAAGAGCAAGAAAAGTGGGAAAATTAAGACTTGGCACATTGCCAAGTCTTTTACCGTGTGATAAATTAGAAATAATTAGGAGGTTATATGGTTAAACAGCTTGTTTTATTATTCGGACCTACAATTATGATTATTCTGGGTCTTCCTATCTTACAGAATGTCCCGATTACTTTTCTGCTTTTCTATGGTTGGTTGCTTCTAATACCTATTGTAGTCAGCTTTAGAAGAAAAAATCGTAACCGTTTTTTTGTACCACAGCCAAAATCCTCACTGACAGTAGGAATTATAAGTGGAATCATATGTTTAATAGCTATTTATGGCTTTTTCTATTTGTTTCAATCACTGGTTATTGACCGAGAAAACTTGTCTACTCTACTGGTTCAATGGGATTTTACAGGATCAAAAGTAATTCTTCTAGTATTTTTCTTGATTCTTGTTAACCCCATTCTAGAGGAAGTTTATTGGAGAAGGTTTATGTATGATCGATTATTTCACAGATTGGGTTCTACTTTTACGATTCTGATTACTTCTTTTTTCTATAGTCTTTATCATTTGGTAGTAGTAATGCCTATTTTTAATTCTCCCTTTCATATTCTAGCAGCTATGATAGTTTTTCTGGCGGGCATTATGTGGGGAATCTTTCGTTCGAAATTTCATACAATCATACCATCTATTGTTAGCCATAGCTTAGCTGACTTAGGAATTATGCTTGTTTATTTATTCATTATTCTTTAAGCTTAACCAGGTTTAGTATAACTACTAAGCCTTTTTTTGTTGCGTATGCTAAACTTTTAAGTAAATATCTCAAAAGAATCTAAGGCAATAGGGATTAAAAAGGGAGAAGACTAATATGATTTCTTTCTATGATTTAAATGGCTATAAGGTGGATCTTTCCTTTGAAAAAGATAGATTTACAATAAAACCACAGCATGTACTCGTTTTAGCAAAAAAAGAACATAAATGGTTATTAACAAACCATCCTAAAAGAGGAATAGAGTTTCCTGGAGGGAAAAAAGAGGTATATGAAACTATAGAGGAGGCTGCCGTACGAGAAACACGAGAAGAGACGAATGTAGTAGTTTCTAACTTAAAATGGCTTGCAGAATATGTAGTTCATGATGACAGCCCCTTTTGTAAGGCGGTATATATCGCAGAGGTCGAGGATATACATACAGGGTCAACCTTATATGAAACAGATGGAGCAGTCTGGCTTACTCAGGAGGAGCTGGAAGCTTGTTCAAATCTAAGTTTTCATATGAAGGATATAGGTATGATAGCTATTCTTAAAGAGGTGAAGGGTCATGAAGAAAAATGGAACGATCGATAGGATTCGAGTCTATCCATCTCCAAATCCTAATGTTCATTTAAAGGAAATCACTTACTGGTCTTGTGGATTGCGCATAAAAGGCATGCTAGCATTCCCTGTTAAAAAGGGGAATTACGATGGGATGCTTTATTGTAGGGGTGGTATCCAAGGGATAGGCATGGTTCGTCCTGCACGAATAGCCCAATTTGCTTCGCAGGGCCTTGTGGTCTTTGCTCCCTATTATCGAGGAAATCGTGGTGGAGAGGGGCGAGATGAGTTTGGTGGAGAGGATCGATGGGATGCCGTCTATGCAGTGGATGTCTTAAAGCAATTTTGCAATCCTGACAAAATTCATCTATTTGCCTTTTCTAGGGGAGGTATGATGGCATTATGGACAGCAGTCATAAGAGAAGACATAAGTTCTCTTGTTTCCTGGGCAGGAGTAACTGATATTTTTCTTACATATGAGGAAAGACTGGATATGCGGAGAATGATGAAGCGTGTAATTGGTGGCACTCCTTCAAGCCGTGAGGAAGAATATGAGGATAGAAATGTATTAGAGCGAGTAGAAGAAATCAGTGCTCCTATTTTAATAATTCATGGTAGAAAAGACGTCAATGTTTCTATTGAGCATGCAAAAGTATTAGAGCAGGCATTAATAGGGTATAACAAAATTGTAGAGACATGGTATTATCCGGATTACACACATTACTTTCCTTCTAAGGTAAATAGACAAGTAGTGAAAGACGTGTGTATTTGGATGAAAAAACATGGAGGAGGAAAATAATTTGGGTCAGTTAGTTATTCAAGTAGAGTCAATGAGTTTAGAGGAAAAAACGTTATTCCCAATAGATTTAAGCTTTTGGGAAGACTTATGGGATCAGTATACAACACAGTATTCTGAAGTAGTTATACATTGCTGGGCTGAAGAAGAGGATGCAGTCAATGAGCTTTCTGAAAAAAGCTTTGAAGTGATGAATGAGGGATTGATGAAGGTAATTACTGTTAATTTAAACGATGAAAATAGATTGTTTTTCCGGAATTACTCCATTGACCCAGTCGGAGGACTTAAATGGTTCACAATGTTTTTCAATGCAGAGGGCGAAGAAGAGTTAGAAATTGGACATTATGGCTCTGAGATTATTTTTTCTAATGTAGATGAAGAAAAAGCAGAAGAGGTAAAAGGAATCTTCCCCATTTCTACTGACATGGAATATCACGACGACTTTGAGGAGTAATATTCTTTTAAATTTATAGGAGAGGAGGTGATAGACTAGTGTCTATGGCCTCCTTCTTTTATGCGACGATAGCTGGATGATTATTATTTGTTTTCCACATAAGCGTCATTTGTGGAGGAGAAGTGAACTTTACAATTACTATGGTGACTAAGGAAATATATCCTAGCTTCAATAATTGCTTGTCTGTACAAATAAGACGACTTAGCTATTATTATCACTAAGCAAATAAACAAAAAATGGCCGTGAAAAGTTTCACGGCCATTTAAAGTATATAGATTAAGCAGTTGGACCGCCTTTAAGAGATATCTCTTCTGATACGGTACCAAACTTTTTGAAGTTCTCATGGAAAGATTGAGCAAGCTCAGCAGCTTTTTTATCATAAGCAGTTTTGTCTGCCCATGCGTTACGAGGAACTAATACCTCAGAAGGAACTCCATCGATGCTTGTAGGAATATCTAAACCGAATACTGCATCTTTTGTTGTTTCCACTTCGTTTAATTTTCCTTCAATCGCTGCACGGACCATTGTACGAGTGTAAGAAAGCTTCATACGACTTCCAACGCCATATTCTCCACCAGTCCAGCCAGTGTTCACTAGGAATACTTGTGCTCCATGCTCGTCAATTTTCTTACCAAGCATTTCTGCATAAACTGTTGCATGCAATGGAAGGAATGGAGACCCGAAGCATGTTGAGAATGCAGGCTGAGGAGAAGTAACTCCACGTTCTGTACCAGCTAATTTAGACGTAAATCCACTTAAGAAGTGATACATTGCTTGCTCTTTAGTAAGTTTGCTGATAGGAGGTAGCACGCCAAATGCATCTGCAGTTAAGAAGATGATTGTATTTGGATGACCCGCTACAGATGGATCTACAATATTATCGATATATTGAATTGGGTAAGCTGCACGTGTATTTTCTGTTAAAGAGTTATCTGCATAATCTGCAACTCGTGTTGTATGGTCAACAACAACGTTTTCTAAAACAGTACCAAATTTAATAGCATCAAAGATTTGTGGTTCATTTTCTCTTGTTAGGTCGATACATTTTGCGTAGCAGCCACCTTCAATATTAAATACACCGTTATCTGACCAACCATGTTCATCATCACCGATTAGCTTTCTTCCAGCATCAGCAGATAATGTAGTTTTACCTGTACCTGAAAGGCCGAAGAATAATGTTACATCGCCTTTTTCTCCAACGTTAGCAGAGCAGTGCATAGGCAAAATATTTTGTTCTGGCAATAAATAGTTCATAATAGAGAAGATAGATTTTTTCATTTCTCCAGCGTATTCTGTTCCACCAATTAAAACAATACGTTTTTCCATAGATACAATGATAAAAGTCTCTGAATTTGTTCCATCAATAGCAGGATCTGCTTTGAAGTTTGGTGCGCTGATTACAGTAAAGTCTGCTTTATGAGCTACTAATTCTTCTTCAGAAGGACGAATAAATAGTTGGTGAGCAAAAAGATTATGCCAAGCATATTCGTTTATTACTTGAATGCTTAGACGTGAATCCTTATCAGCACCAGCAAATCCTTTGAATACAAATAGTTCATTTTGTTCTTTTAAATAGTTCATAACTTTTGTATATAATGCTTCAAAATGAGAAGATGAGATAGGTTGGTTTACAGAGCCCCAATCGATTTTGTCTTTTGAGATAGGTTCATCAACAATATACTTGTCTTGTGGAGAACGTCCTGTATATTTGCCTGTCTCTGCTTTAACAGCTCCAGTTGAAGTTAGTACTGCTTCTCCTCTAGAAGTAGCTTTTTCCACCAATTGTGGTACTGATAATTGAAGGCTAATGTTGTTACCAGCTAACAATTCGTTCAGTTCGCTCACAGTATCGATTGAATTCATTTAGTATTACCATCCTTTTTTAATTTTTATCTCTTCACGTAAATAGTCAACATAAAGAGGATTTTTCATTGATATGTGAAATAGTATAACACATTACACTAAATAGTCTACACTAATAGAAGCCCATTATTGGAATAATTTTTGTTTTTGAGAAAAAATTACATTTAATCGGTTGACTTATAACATATTTTTACGTATGATGGTGAATTGAACGGATACTCTTATTCCGAGCTGGTGGAGGGGTCAGGCCCTGTGAAACCCGGCAACCTGTAATTGAAAAATCATTACAAAGGTGCCCAACCTGAGACAAGGTGAAATCCCTTGATTGATAAGAGTGAAAGGTGTTTATGATATTAATCCCTTTCCTCATGTAATTACGTGAGTGAAAGGTTTTTTTATTTTACATCGCCCTAAATCCTTGTGTGCCAAGTCCGAAGCAGCTTCAAGTTTACTATTGGCTTGACATGGGAATGAGTACCGTATCAATTCCTGAGAGAAATCTCGCAGGATATAGGAGGGAATCTTTTGACACAACGTCGATTATTTACATCGGAGTCAGTAACAGAAGGGCATCCAGATAAAATTTGTGACCAAATTTCTGATGCTATATTAGATGCAATTTTAACGGAAGACCCTAATGCACGAGTTGCTTGTGAAACAACCGTTACTACAGGTTTAGTGTTAGTTGCAGGAGAAATAACAACTTCTACATATGTAGACATACCTAAAGTTGTACGTTCGACTATCCAAGAAATTGGTTATACACGTGCTAAATACGGCTTTGACTCTGAAACTTCAGCAGTTTTAACTGCGATTGATGAGCAATCCGCTGATATTGCAATGGGTGTAGACCAAGCGCTAGAGGCTAGAGAAGGTGCGATGACTGATTCAGATATCGAGGCTATTGGAGCAGGAGACCAAGGGTTAATGTTTGGTTACGCATGTAATGAAACTCCAGAGCTAATGCCACTACCAATCAGTCTAGCTCACAAACTTGCCCGTCGCTTAGCACAGGTTCGCAAGGATGAAACTTTAGACTACTTACGACCAGACGGTAAAACACAGGTAACAGTTGAATATGATGAAAATAACAACCCTGTTCATATTGATACGATTGTTATTTCTACACAACATCACCCAGAAATAACTTTAGAACAAATCCAAAGAGATTTAAAAGAGCATGTTATAAAACCGGTAGTACCTACTGATTTAATAACAGAGGAAACGAAATACTTTATTAACCCGACGGGACGATTTGTTATTGGTGGTCCTCAAGGTGATGCTGGACTAACTGGACGTAAAATTATTGTTGATACATACGGAGGTTATGCTCGCCATGGAGGAGGAGCTTTCTCTGGTAAAGATCCAACAAAAGTAGACCGTTCTGCAGCTTATGCCGCTCGTTATGTAGCAAAAAATATTGTTGCTGCTGGTCTTGCAGATCGCTGTGAGGTACAACTAGCGTATGCAATCGGTGTAGCACAACCAGTTTCTATCGCAATCGATACATTTGGTACAGGAAAAGTAGCAGAGGCGGATTTAGTATCATATATCCGTGATCTATTTGACCTTCGTCCAGCTGGAATTATTAAAATGCTAGACCTTCGTCGCCCAATTTACAAGCAAACGGCAGCTTACGGACATTTCGGACGTACTGACATCGATGCTCCATGGGAAAAAACCGACAAGGCAGAGCAATTAAAGCAAAAAGCGGGTATTTAAGAAATCAGAGACTTCCTTCTATTGGAATGCCTCGCCTAAAGAAAAAAGGTATTAAGAGGCTAACCTCTTAATACCTTTTGTTTTTTTCAAACAATTATACAGCTTAACGGTAAATAGGCTGACCAAATAAATGGATCTATTTACTCTTAATGGATTATTGTATAAAAATAACCGGAGTCAAATTTATAAAAATTTTAAAATTAGGTGTTTCTTAATTCTAATTTATTCTATTTTAAAATCGACCTTTCTATAAGGGTTTGATGGATTTATAGTACTGTCCTTTTTCAGCATATTCATGAATAATTCGTTGGACATCTTTTTTATCTTCGTCATTCAATTCACGTATAATCTTAGCTGGACTACCGAATGCTAAAGTATTAGGCGGGATTTTTTTCCCTTGAGGGACAAGACTACCAGCTCCAATAAATGCTCCTTCGCCAATTTCTGCACCATCTAAAATAATGGACCCCATGCCTATTAATGCGCCTTTACGTATAGTACAGCTATGTAATGTAACCTGGTGGCCAACAGTTACCTCATCTTCAATTATGAGTGGATTATTTGGGCTTTGATGAAGGCAACTTAAATCTTGAATACTAACTTTGCTTCCTATTATAGTAGGGGCAACGTCCCCTCTTATTACCGTATTAAACCAAATTGTAGTCTCTGGACCGATTGTAACATCACCTGTGATTGTGACATAATCAGCAATATAGGCAGATGCATCAATCGAAGGTTTCTTATCTTTGTATGGATAAATCAAAATAGACACGCTCCTTTGTTTTTCTAGAGTATAATTAATCCTATCAAACAAATCGAAAGAAAGAAATAAATAGAACGTAGAGAGTGTTACAGAAATGAGGTATGTTGAACATGTGGAAGTGGGAGTCAGATGAAAAGGCTAAAGCGGTTGTAATTATTGTTCATAGTGCCTATGAGCATCACAGACGTTATGCTTGGCTAATCGAAAAATTGCGAAGCTCAAATTGCCATATAGTGATGGGAGATTTGCCAGGTCACGGGGAGTTAGTGAGAACCAAGACCATTCACGATGAATCCTTTGATCTTTATAAAGACTACATAAAGCAAGCAGTACAGGTTGCTGTTTCATATGACCTTCCTATTTTTATAGTAGGACATGGACTTGGAGCAACCTTAGTTATGAAGATGTTACATAAGATAGAGGTGGAATATGCTGGTGTTATCTTAACATCTCCGTGGCTTTTGTTAAAAAAACTTCCTTCCAAGTGGACAAAGGCATTAGCTAAAATCTCTGTGCAGCAGAAGATCAATCATGACATTGAACTAAAGGAACTTACTAGAAACTACAGCGCCTATCAAAATCTAGTAAACGATCCGTATTATCGAACGATTATTTCACATGATTGGTATAAAGAGCTTGAAAATGAGATGAAAACTGTAAGCCAATATCCCGAATCTATTCCTAATGTCCCTGTTTTATTAATGACGGGAGAAAGAGATAAGATTACGGACACAGCAGCAGCCAAAGCATGGTTGAAAAAACAGGAGCTGTCGGATTATCAATTCAAGGAATGGAAGAATTGTTTTCATGATCTGTATTTAGAGCCAGAAAGAGAAGAAATTTTTACATATTCTCACTCCTTCATTAATAATGTACTGAGATCTATCGGTTATATCGTTTAAAATGTATCTTTTTTCAAACAAACATATTGAGCAACAATTAATCTTCATTTTTATAAATGGGGATTTTTTGTGTTATAATCATATAATTGAAAATAGAGTAAGAGATTAGGAGAGAGATATGGAAAACCAACATATTATTCGTAATATTATCGTCGAAACACCTTCAAAACCTGGTAACTTTGCTAAGGTAGCGACTGCCATAGGCATGGGAGAAGGAGATATAGGAGATATCACTACTTTAAAGAGTGGTGCATTGACAACTATTCGAGATATATCCGTTACGAGCAAGTCTAAAAAAGACTTCGAGCTAATTATAAAAAACATTGAAGCAATTGGAAATGGTGTGAAAATCCAAGCTATCAGTGATGATGTGTTAAAAGCCCATGAAGGCGGGAAAATTGCAATGAAGAGCAGATATGATGTCCGCTCATTAGGAGATTTGCAAAGAATCTATACACCTGGAGTGGCAAGTGTATGTATGGAAATTGTTAACGAACCAGATAAGGCCCAATATTTTACTTCCATCGGAAACTCCGTTGCTATTGTAACGGATGGTACCGCTATTTTGGGTTTAGGCAACATTGGTTCCGTGGCAGGTATGCCAGTAATGGAAGGGAAATCTGTACTATTAGATCAGTTCGTTGGATTGAGCGGAATACCAATTCTATTAGATACTAGTGATCCCGATGAGATTGTAGAAACTATAAAGCATATTCACCAAGGATTTGGTGCAATTCTATTAGAAGATATCGGTTCACCGCATTGCTTTGAAATAGAAGAAAGACTGAAAGCAGAGCTTCCAATACCTGTTATGCATGACGACCAGCACGGCACAGCTGTAGTGGCTTTAGCGGCTATACTTTCTGCTTGCCGAGCTACTGAGGTAAACATAAAAAATGCGAAAATTGGTCAGATTGGCTTAGGAGCTGCGGGATTAGCTATTTGTCGTATGTTAATGGCTTACGGTGTGGAGGAAGTGTATGGCTTAGACCGTCAGGAAGCGGCTAAAGAGCGTCTTCTTCACTATGGAGGAAAAACGATTGATTCATTAGAAGAGATGATGAAGAATTGTGATATTATCGTTGCTACGACTGGTGTCGAGGGATTGATTAAACCTGAGATGGTGCGAGAAGGTCAAATTATTTTAGCACTTTCCAACCCTAATCCAGAAATCCTTCCATCTATTGCTATCGCAGCGGGAGCAGCCTTTGCAGCAGATGGTCGCTCTGTTAATAATGTAATAGGATTCCCAGGTATTTTTAAGGGTGCTTTAAATGCTGGGGCAAAAGAAATTACGTATCCAATGCTTATTGCAGCAGCTCAGGCAATAGTCGATTATACAAGACCAGGAGAGTTAATACCAAATCCATTAGACCCTGCGGTACATTATATAGTTGCTCGAGCAGTTGAAGAGGCAGTTACTAAAGAAGCTTAATCATCTAGCAAGAGTCAGCATTATTTAATATGATATATACAAGAAAAGAAGATACCGCCTAGGAGGCTGATATCTTCTTTTTTAATGCTTCATTATAATCAGTTGCTTCTATTAAAGCCTTTTCTTCCAATGGAATTCGGACTGACAGCATAGCCAAATTCAACAATGTGAAAGCCAATGCAGTAAAATATGCCTGGAACATTAGAGGCAATAATAATATCTCAGTGCAAACTACGATATAATTCGGATGTCTGAAGTAAAGATATGGTCCTTTCGTAACCACATTTGCCCCAGGAAGAACAATTATTTTTGTATTCCAGAACTTCCCGAGAGAGGTTAAACACCAAACGCGAAGAATTTGAACTAACAAGAATATGAAAAAAAATACAGGAAATAAGGGAGAAGTTGTTCGGTTTAAAAAGACGACCTCCGCAATCAAAAAGAGAAAAAAGCTTATATGTAAGGCTAGCATATAAGGATAGTGAGAGGCTCCTACTTCATATGCACCTTGAGCCAGCATACGTTTCTCGTTCCTCTTAGCAATTACTACTTCCACCAACCTTTGAATAATAACTAGTGCAATGATTATGAAAAACAACATACTAATTCCTCCAATTTAATAGCACTGCTTCGCCACAAAATCCTGGGCCTAAAGCGACTAGCATGCCATAGTTATTAGGAGTATTTTCTTTAAGCATAAATTGCTCTAATACATAGAGAACGGTTGGTGAAGACATATTCCCATGATTTTTTAATACTTCTCTTGAAATAGCTGTTTGGTTTTCAGACAGACTAAGAGAATCCTCATAAGCTTTTAAAACTTTTTTTCCACCTGGATGAGCAACGAAATTAATGATATCCTCACTAGTGAGATTTTCCTCACTCAAGAATTCGTGCATAAATGGACCAAGCCATTTGGAGATAATTGTTGGAATGCTCTTTGAGAATACAACGTGTAAACCGCTGTTTTTTACTTCCCAGCCCATTACATCCTCAGAGTCGGGCATCCATTTGGATGCTGTTTTGATAATATGAGGTACTGGTCTTTTAGTAGCTATATCAACATCGTCTCCGCAAACTAACACACAAGCTGCTCCGTCTGCAAACAAGGAAGCACCGACTAAATTACTCTTTGAATAATCATTTGGTTGGAAGGTGAGGCTACATAGCTCTACACAAACTACTAAAGCCTTGTGAGAAGGATGTGCCTTACAATAATCAAAAGCCCTGCTAATTCCAGCTGCGCCGCCTGCACACCCTAGTCCCCATAATGGAATCCGTTTAAGACGATCTGAGAAGGGAAGATGGTTCATCACACGAGCATCAATACTCGGAGTAGATATACCAGTACTGCTTACAAAAATAATGGCATCGATTTCCTCAGGTGATACTTTATTCTCTAAAAAAGAACTGCTTTGGAGACAGGCTTGGATGACTTCCACACTATATTTGGTAGTAAGATCGATATATGTGGAATTTCTTTCTTCAAATGAATGGGTGGTTTTGTGCCACTCTAAAGGAACACAGAAATTTCGGGTATTAATGTCACCATTTTCAAATACTTTTAGTAATCGTTCGAGCTGTGGGATTTTATCGTGAAAAAGTTCTTTAGTTAATTGTTCTATGTTGGATTGTTCTAGGGTGTATGGAGGTTTGTATGTACTAACAGAAGCAATTTTTGGCATGGTAATCTCCTTTTTAAGTTAGTCTCTCCATCCTTCATCCATATATTCACCTTTCTTTCATTTTTTCAATGGCAATTATAAATGGAGGGTCATTTTCTTGGTTTAGAAATTGGTAGCATAATACATGAATGAAAGATTGAGGAAGTCGTTGAACAAAAGAAATGAGTTCATCTTTTTCTTGTTTACCACCCTCATGCCCATGATAAACTACTAATACTATAAGACCCCCGACCTCCAAAAGGTCTAACAAGGAGGAAATAGCCTTAGTAGTAGAATTCCCTGTAGTTACTACTTCATGGTTGCTTCCGGGCAGGTAGCCTAGATTGAAGACTGCTGCAGAAATTTTATTCTTTACATATTCTCCTACGTGCTCATGACTATCTAAAATAAGAGAAACCCGATCTCTTAGTTCTGCATTGCAGAGTTTCTCAGAGGTCGATTCAATCGCTTCCTTTTGGACATCAAAAGCGAAGACATGACCCTGTGTGCCAACTAAGCTTGCAAGGAATAGTGTGTCATAACCATTCCCTGCAGTTGCGTCTACAACTGTGTCACCTTCTTTTACAATCCCTTGAAGAAGCTCTTTTGCATATGGAAGAATTCTTTTTAACTTCATAATAATTCACCAGTTTTCGTATAAAATTTTCCTTGATAACTTTCTCTTCTAGCTAGCTCAGCATCAATTCCATTTAACACTTCCCATTTGTTGGAACTCCACATAGGACCAATCATTAAATCGATAGGCCCGTCTCCAGTAATACGATGAATTATCATTTCTGGCGGGAGGATTTCTAATTGATCGGCTACTAGCTGGATATATTCATCACGACCCATAAACTCTAGCATCCCTTTTTCATATTGCTTCACCATAGGAGTTCCTTTTAATAGATGAAGAAGGTGAATCTTAATACCTTGGACATCCAGCTTTGCTACCTCTCTAGCTGTTTCCATCATCATATCGCGATTTTCTAATGGTAAGCCGTTTATAATGTGGGTGCATATACGGATCCCGTGTTTTCTTAATTTGGAAACTCCTTCTATATAAGTAGGATAATCATGAGCTCTATTAACTATTTTTGCTGTACTTTCATGGACAGTTTGTAAGCCGAGCTCAACCCACAGATATGTACGTTCATTTAACTCAGCCAAATATTCCACTACATCATCAGGTAAACAGTCTGGTCTAGTGGCGATAGAAATGCCTACTACTCCTTCTAATGCTAATGCGGCTTCAAATTTCTCCTTTAAAACAAGAAGAGGTGCATGCGTATTTGTATAAGCCTGAAAATAAGCGATATATTTTCCTTGCTTCCATTTCTCATGCATCTTATCTCGAATTTTCTCAAATTGCACCGGAATTAGGTCTACCTTATCACCAGCAAAATCCCCACTGCCTGCAACACTGCAAAATGTGCATCCTCCGTATGCTACTGTGCCATCACGATTTGGACAATCAAAGCCTGCATCAAGCGCAACCTTAAAAATCTTCATATCAAAAATGTCTCTCAAATATCGGTTCCACGTATAGTATCTTTTCCCATCTGTAGGGAAAGGGAAGTTATTAGTCATATTCTTCACTCCTTAACAGGATTATTTTATCATGAATATTTGATTTAAAGATGTAATTATCTTGAAGTGGTGACTAAAAACAGCTACAATATTTTGAGTGTCTAAAGAAATGAGGTATTTAAAATGCCAAAAGCAGTATGGCTGTTAATAATAGGAATGTTCATAAATACGACCGGAAATTCATTTTTATGGCCTTTACATACAATTTATATGCATGATTATTTAGGTCAATCGTTGACCACTGCAGGCTTAGTATTGATGCTTAACGCAGGGACAGGAGTAATAGGTAATTTATTGGGTGGGTATTTGTTTGACCGCATAGGAGGCTATAAGTCTATTATTTTTGGTATTCTCCTGTCTATGTTGTCATTAGCAGCGTTGACTGTATGGCATGACTGGCCCGAATATATTTGGCTCGTTGCTATACTAGGATTTAGTGGGGGTATTATCTTTCCTAGTATGTATGCAATGGTAGGAAATGTTTGGCCAGAAGGAGGTAGAAGAGCATTCAATTCTATCTATTTAGCCCAAAATTTAGGAGTGGCAATTGGACCTGCCTTAGCGGGTTGGGTAGCGGATAATAATATCAACAATATTTTTGTAGCAAATTTATTTGCGTATGTTTTCTTTTTAGTGATTGCCGGCGTATTTTATAAAAATATGTCAATCGTTTCTAATCATCAAGCTTCTGTTTTAGGAGAAAAGAAGAAAATAAAAAAAATGGCTCCTATTTATGCAATGATGATTGTCACTTTTGGTTATATGCTTACATGGATCATATATGTACAATGGACATCGACTATTTCAACCTATGTGTTAGATTTAGGTATCACCTTAAGACAATATAGTCTGTTATGGACAGTTAATGGAGCACTAATATTACTTGCTCAGCCACTTATTAAACCGATTATAAATAAATTAGAGCATAAGATTAAAACGCAAATGGTCTTAGGGCTTGTCATATTTATGATTTCTTTTGTAGTGGTAGCATTTGCTGAAAACTATACGATGTTTGTAGTTGCCATGGTCATACTCACTTTTGGTGAAATGTTCGTTTGGCCAGCCGTTCCAACGTTAGCTAGCCAGTTGGCTCCGAAAGGCAAAGAAGGATTCTATCAAGGTATCGTTAATAGTATGGCTACAATTGGACGGATGATTGGACCATTTATAGGAGGGGTTTTAGTAGAGGCATACGGAACTCCGGCGATGATACTAATCTTAGCTAGTCTTATAATCATATCTATAATTACTAGCTTACTTTACGATATACCTTTAAAAAAAGAAGCCGCTTTAAATGAGTAAAAATAAATAGATAATTCCTAAACCTAAGTTCAATATTTTGTTGACTTAGGTTTTTTATTTAAAAAAGAAGGAGATATTTTTGTTCCAATCGACAGTGTGAAAAATGGTCGTAATTGAATAAATTAACTCATCTGTATGAATGTAAAAGGTTATTTAGCTCTCAAGTCGAATAAGTCATTTAAAGAAGAATCTAGAATACGTTTAAAAAGTGAAGGAAGCGGGTCAAACATAGCAATAGATAATAACAAAAGTTTTATTCAATTATTATTAAGGAGGTGCTTGTCAGATCTCTATTATTAATTTTAATATCATTTATAGCTTTTGGATGTTCGTCTGAAATAAAAAGAGGAGGCATAGCATGAAGCAACATAAAATCAGAATTATTCCGTATAACTCCAATTACGCAGAACAAACAGTGAAAATGTGGCGAGATAGTAAGGAACAGGCTATTGGCCAAAAAGAAATTCACGACTTTGAAAATCATGTATATTTTTTAAATAATATATTACCTGAACGGTTTCAAATAGAATTAGCGTTAATTGATGAAGAAGTGGTTGGAATGATTGCATATAATGATAGGGAAATAAACCAATTATATATTCATCTAAAATATCAAGGATTCGGTATAGGGCGGACATTACTAGATAAAGCAAAAGCACAATCTAGTGGGAAATTAATCTTGTACACATTTGAGGTAAATGAAAAGGCACAAAGATTTTATGAAACTAATGGGTTTGAAATCATAAGTAGAGGTCATGAAAACGAAGAAAATTTACCAGATATTCAATATGAATGGATATCTGCAAAATAGGTAACTCTTCCAAGGCATTAACATGAATCAAGATTGAATGTGTTTTTGAGAAAAGCATTGCGATGTTCTATTTTTAACCCACCAGTATAAATTATTACCCTTAAAACATTGAAATTGTTTAGTAAAGGAAGGTGAACCATAAAAAATAGATAATACAGCAATCTAGGAGGTGTTTGGCTTGAAGAATAGACAAGAAACTCCAATGGAAAAAAGAGAAGGGTTAAGGCAACAAGAACTTAATAAAAATCCTGGCGGGGCATTAAGAGATGGATTTAATCGAGGTGAAAATGGAAATTATACTGATATAACAGGTGGTATGGGTTGGAAAGGTACAGTAATATTGATTATTGTTTTAATAGTTGGATTTGTTTTATATAAACTTTTTTAAAAATGATTTTAACTGTGATTCGTTTCGCAGAATTAGAAATTTTTTTAATCCAATACTTGCTGGCTCTTAATCAGGTCTTACTGAACTAAAAAGGTAGGATAGTTCCCAACCTTAAAACAAGCAGAGAATAAAAATGAACATATATAGCCTATTGATACGGAAATTTAACAATATGGTAAAATAACTTAAGTAATAATGAATAGTAAAATAACGAAGAGGGAAGGGGATTGAAAATGGATACAAGATACTCAATTGGAGAATTACAGGTTCCTGAAAAAGTCACATTAGAAAATATTCAAGAATGGCTAAAGAAAATCGAAACTTATACGATTCGTTTAAGAGAAACTGTTGACTCTTTAAGCGATGACGAATTAAGTAAAACATATCGTGATGGTAGTTGGACAGTTCGTCAACTTGTCCATCATATTGCAGATTCTCAGTTGAATATGTATCAACGTTTGAAGCTAGCTTTAACAGACGAGAATCCAACAGTACCAGCTTTTGATCAAGAAAAGTGGGCTATTCAACCGGATACCAAGCTTCCTATAGAAAGTTCTATTAAAATGCTAGAAGGTATAAATGAGCGCATCGTATCTTTAGGATATAGTTTAACTGAAGAGCAATTAGATCGAGCTTTTACTCACCAGGAAAATGGTAAAATTACAGCCGCAACAAAAGTAGCAAAATTAGCTTGGCATGAAGAGCACCACTTAGCCCATATAAAAATCGCATTATCAAAATAATACATTATGTATGGAATTGGCTTATCGAAGTTCGATGGGTCAATTTTTGTTTATATTTTTTCCTAATACACATGTGTAGGGCATAACTTCTTACTTATTATTAAAGGAGCGTCGTATTGAAATGACTATAAATTTAAAAAAGTGTACTATTGAGGATTTACCTGTGCTTCAAAAAATTAGTTATGAAACATTTAATGAGACATTTAAGCATCAAAATTCACCTGAGAATATGAATTCCTATTTAGAAAGAGCATTTAACTTAAAACAATTAGAAAAAGAAATTTTAAATATTTCTTCGCAGTTCTTTTTTGCTTATTCTAACAATGAAATTGCAGGATACTTAAAGATCAATACCAATGATGCTCAGTCTGAAAAAATGGGTGATGAATCACTTGAAATAGAGAGGATTTATATAAAGAACAAATTTCAAAAACATGGAATTGGTAAATATCTCTTTAATAAAGCCATGGACATTGCCGTGGAAAGTAATAAACAGAAAATCTGGTTAGGCGTTTGGGATAAAAATGAAAATGCTATAGCTTTTTATGAGAAAATGGGTTTTTTTCAAACTGGCGCTCACTCCTTTTATATGGGGGACGAAGAACAAATAGACTTTATAATGACTAAAACACTAATATAACTAATTTAAAAAGGAGAATTATTATCTACCATCCTTGCGATTGTTCGGAAGGGGCATTGATAAATAACATCTAAATAATAAATAAAATTAGTTGCAGACTTTGTGTGGAGGGATTAAATTGACAGTAGAAAAAAGTTTAAGGGTTTGTGAAAAAGGACATAAGTTTTACAAAACTAGTGAGTGTCAAAGTTGCCCTACCTGTGATAAGAAGAATAAACCTAAAAGTGGGTTCCTTTCTAAACTCAGTTCACCCGCAAGAAATGCATTAGTTCACGAGGGAATTGACACTTTGCAAGAACTATCAAGCTATACTGAAAAAGAAATTTTAAAAATTCATGGCATTGGACCAGCTTCATTACCTATTATGAGATCTTCATTAAAAGAAGAAGGGTTAACATTTAAAGAATAAAAAAATAAAAATACTTGAAGCTTTTTATTAACCAATGGGTGCCTAAAATGAACAACAGTTAATCAAAGCGACAACATAAACTGTAAAGGAGTGATTGAAGTAGTGATATGGCGAGGAAGTTATGGATTTTAATTAGTATAGTTCTGATGGTAGGCCTCGTGTGGTGGTTAAGAAACCAAGCAATAATACTACCGTCATTTATCATTTACCTGAAGGTTTCAAAGGATGTATTAACATTTATTTCAATCAACCTAATGAGAAAGAGCTGGAAATTAAAGACGATACCTTGCTATTTATAGTACCTGAACATGGAAATATTTTAACTTCATCTCCATCAAAATTTATTATTGATTTGGGTTGGCATAAAGAAAAAGCTTTTTATATAGACAAAGAAGATAAGATAGTAAATGAAATAAATATTATGGATTTCTCTGGCGGAGTACATACTTCGAACGGTAATCCGTTATCTGAGAGGATGTCGCGAACGTTTGATCCAAATCAAGAACATTGTTATTGACGTAATATTTAAATCAATTAACAGCTTTAACATGTATTTTAGTTTAAAATCTAATTTTAATTAGGGTAAACGACAAGAATAAGGAGTCTGGATAAGTATTATGTACAATAATTCATTAAAATTAGCTATAGAAAATGAAAGGTTTGATGAAACAGAAATCATTTTAGAAGAAATTAGCAATAGCAAGGACATTCAAGCAATCCCTCTCCTTATTGAATACTTACGAAGTACAGAAAATGCATTATTAAGAAATTCCATTGCTTTAACTTTAAGTGATACTGGGAATGAAGACGTGGTTCAACCGTTAATAGATGTTATTAATGATCCAAAAACTCTTGGTTATAGAGGAACACTATTATATGCTCTAGAACCATTTGATTGTTCAGCACATATAGAAACTCTAGTTTATCATTTGATAAATGGAAACTATGAAGTACAAGCGCAAGCATACCAATTGATAAAATCATTTAAAAAGGAAATACCAAATTAAGTTTTATTGGACTGTATTATTAATGTAAGAGAAGAATTAAATGAAATAGAACGAAAAATGGATTTAATGTCAGATACATTAGAAACGTTGTGTGCTTTTAAAAAAACTAAGTTACCATATTGAAGTTCTATTTTTTAAGTCCACAATACCAAGTAGACAATCACTTAGCATTTCTATATTAATAACGGAAAAACAGGACCATCATTTTTCGATGGTCTCTTTTTACATTCAAAATACGGCAATCCCTGTCGTAATGTTGCATTTAACGTAACGCAGCATAGTTAACCAAGTAATAGGAAAGATCAATAAGAATCCATTCGTAATTTCGTTTGGACTTGAGAAAAAATGAAATGTGTTACAGTGTGGGCGTAAGGATTTACATCTTCTATAAATTCCTCTGCTTTCGAAAAAGTCTCGAATTGCATCTTAAGCATATAACAAGCATTTCCTGCTATTCGGTAACAAAATTCCACATTTGGAAGACCTTCAATATAGGTTTTAAAAGAATTATAATCTCCATTTTTAACTGTTGCTTCTATAATACATTGGATTGGGAGCCCTAATTTCTCGTAATCGACTTCTAATATATACCTCTTTATAATTCCAAATGACTCCATTTGTTTTACCCGTTCTGTTACAGATGGTGAAGATAAATTGATTCTTCTTCCTAGTTCACTCATCGATAATCGACTATTTTGCCTTAATTCATCTATAATTTTCTTATCAGTTGAATCTATTTTCATTTTTAAAGTAAATTCTCCTTTTACGTTAATTTTTTAAAGTAATATCTTTAAAATGATATCACATTTAATGTAAAGCAATAGAATTATTCGGTATGATAAATACTAAAAGGAGGTAATAATTATGGCAAGAATTAATCAGTCAGATTTCGGGGAGACCCCTTTTCAAAAACTTTTAGGGCATAACAAAGATGTATTGAACGGGTGGAATCAATTAGGCGAAATTTTAGAAAAAGATGGGCATTTATCATCTCAATTAAAAGAACAAGTAAGGAGAACTTTAGCACAAAGTAATGGTTGTGAGTATTGCAAAGCAAAGGGAAAACCTGAACCGCATTTATTTGATGAAAAAACATCCATTGCTGTTGGATTTGTGGAGGTATTTATAAAACAAAAAGAGAATATTTCAGATGCTCAATTTAAAGTTTTGAAAGAAACTCTTTCAGAAGAAGAGATTAGTGAGCTTATTGCGTTTATTACGTTAACTACGGCTTCACAGTATTTTGGTGCCATTATGAAATTAGAAGCGATCAATGAAAAATAACGATTCCAGTTGAATTTAATAGAATAGGCACATAAAATGAAATAAATGATAAATTCAAAATTTTAGGAGGAATTATGTTAGAAAAAGAAAATAAAGCGTTAATAGTGATAGATGTACAAAAAGCTTTTAATGATAAAAAATGGGGAGAGAGAAATAATTTAAATGCAGAAGAAAACATTAGTAGAATTCTAACGTTGTGGAGAGAGAAAGGGTGGCAAGTAGTGCATATTAAACATATGTCGGATAACCCTAGTTCTGTATTTCATCCAATGAATGAGGGATTTGCTATAAAAGAGTTAGTTGAACCCATTGAAGAGGAAGTAATTATAACAAAGAAAGTTAATAGTAGTTTTATTGGTACAAATTTGGAAGAGTTCTTGAAATTAAATCATATAACAACATTAGTAATAACAGGTTTAACTACGCCGCATTGTGTATCTACGACTACAAGAATGAGTGGGAATCTAGGTTTTAATACATACCTTATATCTGATGCGACAGCAGCGTTTGGTATGAAAGACCAAAATGATAATTACTATGATGCCGAGACTATACATAATACTTCACTAGCTACTTTAAATGAAGAGTTCGCTACTATACTTACAACAGAACAACTAATAAATCAATTGCTTTAAATTCTAAGATGTTATCAAACCTTTAACTGATTTTACAGTAATGAAAGGAATACGTTGTCGAATGAAAAAAATAACTAAGATCCTTTATTTTAATATTTCTTTATGTATGCTAGTAGGATGCTCTAACAACACTAATGAAGAATACATAAATGATTCTTCAGAAAAAAATTCTGCTTTAGAATCTACAAAAGAAACGGTAAAAATTAATTCAGACAGTACCAAAAGCAGTAGTGATTCAAATGAAGCATCTAAGGAAGATAAAGAAATACTATCTCATTATTCTAGTGAGCAAATTGAATACGCTCGAGTCTGGCTGAAGCTAGGTGCCAATCAAGAGATAGATGGCTTATATGTTCAACGTATTCCAGCTGGTACTCTAATAAATCCTAATGACGATACAAGTGCTAGCTATCCAGAAGATGTTATCCAGTTAGCAGGTTCTCGTTTAGTAGACGGATCAGTAACCTATAGTGGTAATGGGGATGGGACGATTAATGTTTATAACGTTCCATTACGTTGGGATGGCAGTTACCCTGCCGGTGAAAAATTCTACACCGATATTATTGAAAATACAAAGCTAGTATATGTAGACCCAGGTAACGATGAAAAAATTCTAGCATTAATCAAATTGTTAAAATGATGATCAATAAATTGAAAAAACACCTACAAAATTTTAGAACTTTGTAGGTGTTTGAAAGTTTAGTAATTCAATTTTTTCTTCCAGTTCAAAGAGAATAAACTAGAAGAAATAATTATAACAAAGAGTACGATTACAATAATGAAAACAATATAGTAAGAGCCGGAAGTATCGTAAATATAACTAAATAATGTAGTACCGACAGCTACACCTAAAGTTGAAGCTGACATAATCGTTGTATAAATTGATGCGTAATCGCGTCCCCCGAAAACTTCACGGATTACTACTGGAGGGAGTAAGGTAGACCCCGAGAATCCAATACCAAATAATAATGCACCAGCATAAAGCATAGCAATTCCGAATGAATCCGAAATGAGTAAGGTGACTACACCAATCAAGCCTCCACCGATACCAACGAATAGAGCTACTTTAATACTAAATTTATCATTTATTGCACCAAGTAAGAATTTACCAACTGTTTGACCTATTGTTACACAAGTCACACCTGTCGCTGCCATTGTAGCGGTGAATCCTATTGATTGTACAAAGTTTGGTACGTGAAAGCTAACAGTTGAAGCCAACCCGAAAAGTCCAGTGAAAAGCATAACTAGATAGAATGCTGGAGATTTAAGTGCAGTGCCTTTCAAGACTCCTGTTTCAGGAGATTTTTGGACATTAGAAGTATTATCTTCAACTTTATCTGCACCATAAGCAGTCATATTTAATTGTTCTGGCTTTGAACGAATTATAAAAATTGAAAATGGTAATATTAGTATTGCAACGATAACACCTAAAATAATGTAGGTTGAACGCCAACCAATCGACTCAATTAAAACACCTGTAATTTGTGCAAAAATGGCTCCGCCAATACCCATGAACGCCATAGCTATACCTAAAGAAGTACCGACTTTTGCTTTAAACCAGTTGTTCATAATTAGAGGAATCGATCCATAAATTAAGAATGTGCTGCCGATTCCTAATGCAATCCCCGAAATATAAAATGGAAAAACAGAACTATAAGTACCCATTAATCCAAATGCTAACGCATTAATCATACCAGCAATAGTTAATATATAACGAATATCGAATTTATTTAATACTTTCCCCGCAAATGGAAGTAATATCGTGATTGTTAAATACATTAATGACGTATATAAGCTAATTTCAGAAACCCCAACATTAAAGTCTTCAGCTACTGCACGGTATAGTAAACCAGCACAGCTGACTATAATCCCTACACTTGCAGCATAAATAGCAGCACTTGCTACCATGATCCACCAAGCATAGTGGATTTTACTTTGCTTTTTCATATTTTCACCTCATAAAAATGGAGAAGCAAGCACAGTTGCTCCTCCATATTGTAATTTTTGATCAGTTAAGCTTTTTAATTATCAAAATTATTGAATTGTGAATCCGCCATCGATTGGTACAGCTGCGCCACTCATGAATTTAGCTTCATCTGATGCTAAAAACACAGCTAAATCAGCTACCTGTTCTATTTGTCCAAATGTACGAGTTGGTACTAAATCTTTAGGAATTCCAGCTAAAACATCTTTAACTAAAGGAGTTTCAATTGTACCTGGGCAAATAGCGTTAATTTTAATACCATAGCGCGCATATTCAGAAGATAGGTGTTTTGTATATCCAATTACTCCATGCTTAGTAGCTGTATAAGCCGCTCCGCCCTTACCTGCAACAAGACCTGCTACTGAAGCAATATTAACGATGGAACCAGTACCGCGTTCAATCATACTAGGTAATACAGCATTGGAGAATTCAAATACACTTGTTAAGTTTATATTTAAGAAGAAGTTCCATTGGTCTAAAGAAGTGTCTAAAGAGTTAGCGTATTTGTCGAATACACCTGCATTATTAACTAATACATCAACTGGACCAAATGTTTCTTCTGTAACTTTTACGCAATTTAAAATGTCTTCAGTTTTCATAACGTTAACTGATACAGCAATAGCGTCCCCACCAAAAGCTTTAATCTCTTCCGCCACAGCTTGTGCGCCTTCTAAATTTAGATCAGCTACTACTATTTTTGCACCTTCTTTTGCAAAACGGATAGCTTCCCCTTTTCCCATACCTGATGCTGCTCCTGTAATGATTGCTACTTTGTTATTTAATCTCATATTCGACAACTCCCTCTATATTGTTCAAACAATATCCATACTTATATACGTTTCACAATTTGTACACATATGAGTGACCATGTACATTTTATACTCATTTAGATATAATGAAAAATACTTTTAAATTATTTATTTATAACTTTTGGTTATAAAGAATGGAGTTAATTATGGACTTAATTAAATTAAAATACTTTTATATAACAGCAGAATTAGAAAATATGTCATTGGCTGCTAAAGAACTTCTGATTTCACAACCAGCGTTAAGTAAAGCGATTACAAATCTTGAGGCGGAGCTGAAGATGGATTTATTTTTCCGTAATGGAAGGAACATTTCCTTAAATGAAAATGGCAGTTTCTTATTTAAAGAAGCAGACCGTGTTTTCTCAGTAATACGCGATTTAGAGCGTGGATTGGAGGAAAGGCGTGGAGAAGGGAATGGAAACCTATCCATTGTTACAACTCTTCCTTATACATTTACAAATATTATAGATTTATTTTTTAATGAGTATCCACACGTCAAATATCAGCAAGTTCCGTTATCGAAAGAAAACTTGCAGCAGTTCATTGAAAATGGCAAATACGATGTGTGTATTACCACAGAGAAAATAGAACATTCAAATGTCGAGTGGGTACCATTATTTGAAGAAGAAATTTTTTTAACTGTTCCAAAATCATTCAAAGTAGCCAATGCTGGTTCAATTGATTTGATGAAGCTTGAGGATATTTCTTTCATTGGGTTAACAGACCAGTACAGTTTTCGGCAATTTACAGATCAATTTTGTGAATCGGTAGGATATAAACCTAAATACCAAGTAGAAGTAGAAGAAGCAACAACAATCTTGCAAATGGTGAAAAATGGACGTGGGGCAGCTTTTACACCTGAAACTTCTGTTAATCTTTATGAAAATAAAATAAAGCACTTAAAAATTGAAAATGGGAAATTTACACGTACGATTGGATTATTAAAGCATCGATACACATACCCAACCAAGATTTCAGAGGCATTCATTTCACATTGTCATCGCTACTTTCAGGGCATAAGAATGGGGAAAGAAAGATTACCAAAAGATGTCTGATAGAGTTAAAAATCTAAGTGAAAAAATTGGGTAAATGAAAATTTAGTGAGGATTCACTTTCTTCTTTTTTAAGTTAATCAGTTTTTTAAAAAATATATAGTGACAGCAGGGGCGTTGATCCAAGAAGGGATTAGCGCTATTTTTATAGAACTAAAGGGGCAGGAGGAGAAATTCTATGAAAAAGAAAACAATGATTTGGATTACAGTCACTACATTTTTGATAGGTTTTGTAATAGTCAATTGGAAATATATTTATCAATATACTGAATGGAAATTGATTTGGGGGCTAGAGGTTCCGAAACCAATAAATATAGAAACAGTACTTCATACGAGAAATGGATTCCCAAGTGAGGGAGAGACCTTCCATGTTCTTGATTATAGATCTATTGAAAAGATGTTAAAGGAAAAAGATGGCTGGGTTTCTATTAATGATGAATCTTACGATACAGTTTCAAAATACCTTAAAAAGTTTGAAAAGGATGTATTTAATATAAATAAGGATACGCAGAATTTATATGTTGTATTTCAAGAGAATCCCGTGACTTACGATAATAAAGATAAATACTATTATAAATTGAAAGAGGATAATAGCTATATACTTGCAATTTCAAATGTGAAAGAACAAAAACTGTTTGTAATGGAATGGATTCAATAGGTGAACAACATAATTAATCATACTTTTCTCTCAGAGGTATTTGAAAAATCAAAGAGCTGTATAGACAGCTCTTTTTTTCTTGTTAAACTAATGGAAGCAAAACATAACAAGTTAGCTCGGGAAAACAGGGAAGTGGTGAATTGTGTTGAAGAAAAAAAGAGGGAAGATTAATGGAATAATATACAATAATACTGCTTACTATAAGGGAAAATGTAGATATTACCCGACCATTACAGATTTAAAAGGTATCCTTGAAGAAATTATTAGTTGTAATTCAACGACTAATTGTCTTAGAGTGACACCATTCTATATCAATGAAGAACTGAATCACCAAATAGAATTTGAGGAATATATGTTTTATATAGAATGCAGAGATTGGTTTGATGAAAAGGAGCAAAAGATGCACATCTTAGATTGTCTAGATTCAGTAGATACCCCTAGAGTACTTAATGATATGAATCTAGGTGCTATACTATATCCATTATGCAAACATAACGATATTGTTTCATATCAAAAGGCACTTAAAGTATATAAGGACTCTTTAAGAGAAATTCTACTCAAGATGATGAAAATAGCAAAATCTGAAATGAAATTAAAAGAAAAGCATTTGCCATTTGGATATTTTTGCTTTGAAATTCAAAGTGACTGAGTAGTTTTTTCTTCAACAAAATAAATAGGTGAAGTTAAAGAAGGAAAAATATTAAAAACGACAGGAAGGTTATGTAATGAAAGATGTAATAGCACTAATACATACAAGGAAAACCGGCGTTAATGAATCAGACATAAAGGAAACGGAAGATAAGCTAGGTGCAGTCTTCCCAGAACAATATAAGGAACTTTTCAAGTTAATCAATAATGCAGAAGTAGGTGAATGGACGCTTTTTCCTATCAAAGACCAGAGAAATCCTAAAAAGACTTGGGATGATATTGTTAGACAAAACACTGAAGTCAATGAAGATATGTCTAAAGAGCTAATAGCAATTGGTGATGATGGTTCGGGAGATAAATTATGTTTTAAAATTAAAAATGGAAGAATGGAGAATGAGATTTATATATGGTATCACGAAGATGCAGAACTTGAAGAATATGCCTCTAATTTAAAAGAATTTATTATTTTAATTTCAGAAAAAAAGATCGAGGATGACTTTGATGATGAATAAATTTGGACACTTCAATAATTTATTATGTTTCTAATAACAGTTCAGGTTAAAATAAAGGTATGTTCCTTCTTATATAGAATTGTAATTACAAACAATATTAAGGAGGCACCTCAATGCCCAGCTCATTTTTAATGTTTTTAGATTCTTATTTGGATGTTTGGAGAAATTCATCTTTAATAGGCATGAAAAAATTAATATCACAAGAGTATAAAGCTAGAGAAATAATAGAGGGAAATATAGTTGACTTTGGTTATGAAGAATCATTAAATGGATGGGAACAAGGTTTTAAATTTGCAAAAGAAAATAATGCAGAGTGGATGATAAATATAATTACAGTTCTTCCTTTAAGAGAAGACGAAACTATGGCTATTTTATCTGCTACTTTGGTTATTCGAGGTAAGAAATTAGACACAGCAAATTTGTTCTTTCAAACGTTCCAAAAAAATAGCAAGAACGAATGGAATTTAGTAAGAAGTTATATAGAAGCAGGAGTTACTAATGTTAGTATATTCATTAACACAAAACAAATTTGAATAAAAACAATATAGGAGGAAGCTTATATGACAAGTAAGGAGTATTCACCAGAGCAACGTGAGGAACTATTTGAAACTTTGAAAGATCGTTTTGAGAAAAATATGAACCGCCATATGGGACTTGACTGGGTTAAAGTACAAGCTAAGCTTGAAGCTAACACTGATAAACTGTGGTCGCTCCACGAAATGGAAATAACTGGCGGTGAACCTGATGTTGTTGGATATGATAAAACGACAGCCGAATTCATTTTTTATGATTGTTCCGCGGAAAGTCCTAAGGGTCGCAGAAGCGTTTGTTATGACCGTGAAGCACTGGAGTCAAGGAAAAAACACAAACCAGAGAATAGCGTTCTTGATATGGCAGCTGATATGGGTATTGAGCTTTTAACGGAGGAACAATACCGGGAGCTTCAGAAGCTTGGAGAATTCGATTTGAAAACGTCTAGCTGGGTGCAAACACCTGATAATATTAGAAAATTCGGGGGAGCCATCTTTTGTGATCGTCGCTACGATACTGTATTTATGTACCACAATGGAGCAGATTCTTATTATGCTGCACGGGGCTTCCGTGGCTCTTTAAGAGTTTAAATTTTGACATAAGCAGCTCTTTTTTCTTGTTCAACTATAGTTGATAAATCTCTATTATTCGGCTTGTTAAATATATTACCCCAAAAATCAAAACCTCTTACTCCAATGGACTTTAAAATGGAGTAAGAGGTTTTTGTTAATTAATGCCAATTTAAATATGGGTCTTCAACTAAGTATCTACCTAAAGGATCTGCGTAGATAAATGCAGTAGTTTTTTTACTTGACAAAAGTCGAAGAAAGAGGTAGGTTATATTAGCTTTAGAAATTATATTAAAATTATTTTCCCCTAAATATATTATTAAATTTAAATCTTGAAATACTAGACTTATAGGAAGGTGATCAAATGGAAATTTTAAATAAAAATAAGACTGCCTTTTTAAACAAGTTTAGTAGTCTGTTTATTTTAGCCGTTTTCATGTTATGGATTAAAACATATATCACGCAAGTAACTCAGTTTAACTTAGGAGTAGAAGGACTCCTTCAACAATTCCTTTTATTTATAAATCCGCTTGGCTCTGCCTTGCTATTTCTTGGATTTTCTTTTGCTTTCAAAGGTCGAGGAAGATACACATTACTTGCTGTTATTTATGCTTTAATGTCCTTTCTTTTATATGCAAATGTAGTTTATTATAGATTTTTTAGTGACTTTATTACATTACCAACGATTACTCAAACGCAGAATTTTGGAGACTTAGGCGGCAGTGTTATTTCTTTATTAAATCCCTACGATATCATGTTCTTTGTTGATGTATTTTTGTTGGCTTATCTATGTGTGTCTAAAAAAATACAAAAAAACAATAGTAGAGTTGGATATAAGAAAGCAATTGCTGGGCTTGCTTTTGTAATAGGAATATTTGCATTAAATTTAGGATTAGCTAACTATGATCGTCCACAGTTATTAACTCGTGGTTTTGATAGAAACTATATTGTTAAGTATTTAGGAATGTATAACTATACTATTTATGACACTACTGAAACTATAAAGGCATCTTCACAGAGGGCTTTAGCTGATAGCGATGATATGACAGAAGTTATTAACTATACAAAATCTATCTCTGCGGAGCCTAATCCAGAATATTTCGGCGCTGCGAAGGACATGAACGTCATCTATATCCATTTGGAGTCATTCCAAAACTTTTTAATGAATTATAAATTAAACGGTGAAGAAGTTACACCATTCTTAAATTCATTAATAAAAGATCCGAATACACTATACTTTGATAATTTCTTCCATGAAACAGCTCAAGGCAAAACTTCGGATGCTGAATTCATGCTTGAAAACTCATTGTTTGGTTTACCACAAGGGTCTGCATTTATTACAAAAGGTCAGAATACTTATCAATCAGCTCCCGCGATTTTAAAAAAAGATGGTTATACATCTGCTGTATTCCACGGCAATAACGGCACTTTCTGGAATCGTAATGAGATTTATAAATCATTCGGCTATGAGCATTTCTTTGATGCCAATTATTATGACACTACTTCTAAAGAAGATATGGCTGAATATGGATTATTGGACAAGCCATTCTTTGAACAATCATTAGAATATGTAAAAACTTTACCTCAACCCTTCTATGCTAAATTTATTACGGTTGGGAACCATTATCCATATAAAATGAATCAAAACTTAACAACAATTGATAAAGCAGATACTGGTGATGCAAGTGTAGATGATTATTTCCAAACTGCTCGTTATGCTGATGAAGCAATTGAACAGTTCATTGGTGAATTACAAAACTCCGGCTTATATGATAACAGTATGCTTGTTTTTTATGGTGATCATTATGGTATTTCTGAAAATCATAATAAAGCCATGGAACAAATCATCGGAAAAGAAATTACTCCTTACGAAAGTACTAATTTACAACGGGTACCTTTAATTATTCACGTTCCTGGGATGCAAGGTGGAGTCAATCATACTTATGGAGGGCAAATAGACCTTCTTCCAACCTTATTACACTTACTTGGAATTGATTCACAAGATTATGTTCAATTTGGTACAGACATATTATCAAAAGAACATAATGATATTGTACCTTTCAGAAATGGTGATTATGTCAGCCCTACTATCTATTCAATTGATGAAAAATTCTATGATGCAACAACTGGTTTGCCACTAGTTGATGATAATCAAATTCAAAAAGCGAATGAGTATAAGAAAAGAGTAGAAAACAGGTTGCATTTATCTGATAAAGTTGTAAATGGTGACTTATTGAGATTTTATACACCGGCAGGCTTTACTAAGGTTAATCCTTCTCAATATAATTATAATATGGATGTAACAGAAAAAGCTGACAACGAAAAATAATAGATTTATTTAATATAATTTAATCCGATTAAAGAACAAATTCTCCATGTGGAATTTGTTCTTTTTTTATTCTAAAAAAATGTAAGGAGACTTTTGTTGCCGAAAAGAAGCATTTTAAAATTTGATATACTGTCTCGAGATGAATATATACCCTAAATAATCAAAAAAGTTTGCGGAGTAGTCCGATATTTGAGAATATAATAGGGTAGGCTGTATTTTTTGAAAGGGGATAGGGATATGAAACCGATTTATAGTTCAGCAAAAGAAGCTGTCGCAGGTATTGAAGACGGCATGACGTTAATGGTAGGCGGATTTGGATTAGTAGGTATTCCAGAGCAGCTAATTTTAGCGTTAGTTGATAAAGGGGTAAAGGATTTAACCGTAATTTCCAATAACTGTGGCGTAGATGACTGGGGCCTAGGCCTTTTACTAAAAAATAAACAGATTAAAAAAATGATAGGCTCCTATGTAGGTGAAAATAAAGAGTTTGAAAGACAAGTAATTTCAGGAGAGATTGAAGTTGAGCTCACTCCACAAGGTACTTTAGCGGAAAAAATTCGTGCCGGAGGGGCAGGAATTCCTGCATTTTTTACTCCAGCAGGTGTAGGTACAGTAGTTGCAGAGGGTAAAGAGGTACGTATTTATGACGGTAAGGAATATGTTCTTGAAGAAGCCCTTAGAGCAGATTATGCTTTGATTCGGGCGGCTAAGGCAGATAAGTTTGGTAACCTAATATACAACAAAACAGCTCAAAACTTCAATCCAATGATGGCTGCTGCTGGTTTGATGACGATAGCAGAAGTAGAGGAAATCGTAGAGACAGGCGATTTAGATCCAGCCCAAATACATACACCAAGTATTTATGTCCAAGGTCTGTTCCAAGCAGAGCAGGAAAAAAGAATCGAACGTCTAACGATACGTTCATAAGGGGGAGATTCGGATGAATACACGTGAAAAAATTGCGAGAAGAGCAGAAAAAGAAATTGAAAATGGGAACTATGTAAATCTAGGGATTGGAATTCCTACCTTGGTTGCCAACTTTATATCGCCAGATAAGACAGTGGTGCTTCAATCAGAGAATGGACTTTTAGGCATAGGGCCATATCCAACGGAGCAAGAAGTGGATCCAGACCTTATCAATGCTGGTAAGGAAACAGTTACTACAATACCAGGGTCATCCTTCTTCTCAAGTGCTGAATCCTTTGCGATGATACGCGGAGGACATGTAGATGTTGCTATTTTAGGGGCAATGGAGGTTTCCGAAAAGGGAGATTTAGCTAACTGGATGATCCCAGGTAAGATGATTAAAGGAATGGGAGGAGCGATGGATCTTGTACATGGTGCCAAGAAAATAATTGTTATTATGGACCATTGTGCGAAGGACGGCTCCGCAAAGATTAAAAAAGAATGTGCCTTGCCTCTAACTGGTAAGGCAGTTGTGAATAAAATAATAACAGAACGGGCAATGATTGAAGTAACTGAAGATGGCCTAGAGTTAAAAGAGGTATTTGAAGGGTATTCTGTTCAAGATATTATCGATGCTACTGAAGCTGGTTTAATCATCAAAGATGTAAAAGAGAATGTAGCGATTTAATTTCTCATAATATAAAATTTTTGATGAGAGTACATCTTGTGTTTTCCTTCAATATCCATTAGAATAAATGCATTACATTGAATAAAATTCGACTAAGAAAAGGAATAGTAAATAACACTCGTTTCTGAAGAGAGCTAACATCTGGTGCAAGTTAGTGTAACGAATTATTGAACTCGCCTTTGAGTCTGTATAAGTGAACGATTAGTAGCTTATACCGTTTTCCGCGTTAAGGAAACAAGTTGAGTGATAATTTTTTCACTAATTTGGGTGGTACCGCGTGAGTATATCTCTCGTCCCTTATTTTTTTAAGGGGCGAGTTTTTTTATTTGGCGCTGTTATCTTTTGGGATTTTAAACCAATGATAGTTATAAAGCGCCATTAACTGAAGGAGGAAGAAAGATGAGCTTTAATCATGAAGCAATTGAGCAAAAGTGGCAAAGTTATTGGAAAGAAAACAAGACATATAAAATGATTGATGATCCTTCCAAACCAAAATTTTATGCATTAGATATGTTCCCATATCCATCAGGAGTAGGTCTACACGTGGGACATCCACTTGGATATATTGCAACAGATATTCTAAGTGCATTTAAACGTAAACAAGGCTACAATGTACTTCACCCAATGGGATGGGATGCATTCGGTCTTCCTGCAGAGCAGTATGCAATTGATACAGGTAATGATCCTGCAGAATTTACTGCAAAAAATATTGCGACGTTCAAACGTCAAATGATGGATCTTGGATTTTCTTATGATTGGGATAGAGAAATCAATACAACCGATCCTTCCTATTACAAATGGACACAATGGATCTTCATCCAGCTTTATAAAAAGGGCTTAGCTTACGTGGATGAAGTGCCAGTAAACTGGTGTCCAGCATTAGGTACAGTTCTAGCGAATGAAGAGGTAATTGATGGCTTATCGGAACGTGGTGGGCATCCAGTAGAGCGTAGACCAATGCGCCAATGGGTTCTTCGCATTACGGCTTATGCAGATCGATTGTTGGAGGATTTAGATGATTTAGATTGGCCAGAGAGCTTGAAAGAAATGCAACGTAACTGGATTGGCCGTTCTGAAGGAGCAGAACTAACGTTTGAAGTTGCAGGAACAAAGGAATCCTTCCAAGCATTTACGACTCGTCCAGATACTATTTTTGGCGCAACATATGCAGTATTGGCACCAGAGCATAAATTAGTGGATGCTATTACAACTCCAGAGCAGCAGGAAGCAGTTCAAGCTTATAAAGATCAAGTAAAATTGAAAAGTGATTTAGAGCGTACAGATCTTGCCAAGCATAAAACTGGAGTATTTACAGGAGCCTATGCCATCAATCCAGTTAGTGGTGAAAAAATGCCAATCTGGATCGCAGACTATGTTTTAGCAACATATGGAACAGGTGCTATCATGGCAGTTCCTGCACATGATGACCGTGACTATGAGTTTGCTAAGCAATTCGATCTTCCGATTGTAGAAGTTGTTTCGGGTGGAAGCATTGAAGAAGCTGCTTACACAGAGGATGGCATACTTGTTAATTCGGATTTCTTAAATGGTCTTAACAAAGAAGAAGCAATCGCTAAAGCAATTGAATGGTTTGAAGCGAATGGAAAAGGCGAGAAGAAAATTACTTATCGTTTACGTGACTGGTTGTTCAGCCGTCAGCGTTATTGGGGAGAACCAATTCCGATTATCCATTGGGAAGATGGAACTTCAACACCTGTAGATGAATCAGAGCTTCCACTTATGCTACCTGTTACTACTGACATCAAGCCAAGTGGTACAGGTGAATCTCCATTAGCTAATATTGAGGAATGGGTAAATGTAGTGGACCCAGTGACTGGTAAAAAAGGACGTCGTGAAACAAATACAATGCCTCAGTGGGCAGGAAGCTGCTGGTATTATATACGCTACATCGATCCACATAATGATGAAGCACTAATTGATCCAGAGCTAGTAAAACGCTGGTTGCCAGTAGATCTTTACGTAGGTGGGGCAGAGCATGCTGTACTTCACTTGCTATATGCACGTTTCTGGCATAAATTCCTATATGATATCGGTGTTGTTACAACGAAAGAGCCATTCCAAAAATTATTTAACCAAGGAATGATCTTAGGTGAAAATCACGAGAAAATGTCTAAATCTAAAGGGAATGTAGTTAATCCTGATGATATCGTGAAGAGCCACGGAGCTGATTCACTTCGTTTATATGAAATGTTCATGGGACCTCTAGATTCTTCTAAACCATGGTCAACGAATGGTCTAGACGGCTCTCGTAGATTCTTGGATCGTATTTGGAGATTATTCGTAACAGAGGAGGGCACTCTAAGCCCGAAAGTTAGCGACACATCATCTGACAATATGGAAAAAGCGTACCACCAAACGGTTAAGAAGGTAACAGAGGATTACGAGGCAATGCACTATAACACGGCTATCTCTCAAATGATGGTATTTATTAATGAAGGATATAAAGCTGAGAAAATTTCTAAGGAATATGTAGAGGGCTTCGTGAAGCTTATTTCTCCTATTGTTCCTCATATCTCAGAGGAGCTTTGGAGCATTTTAGGCCATGATAATTCTGTCGCTTATGAATCTTGGCCAACATTCGATGAATCCAAGCTTGTGGACAACGAGGTTGAAATTCCAGTACAGATCAAAGGGAAAGTTCGTGCAAAACTTGTCGTTTCTAAAGACGCAACAAAAGATGAGCTAGAAGCATTGGCATTAGCTTCTGAACAAGTTCAACAATGGATTGAAGGCAATGAAGTCAAAAAAATCATTGCAATCCCTGGTAAAATGGTAAACATCGTTATTTAATAAATAATAAAGCTGCTTAGTCTCTTATGAGAGTTAAGCAGCTTTATTTTTTAGAAAAACACAAGCATGATGAGAACTGAGAGATGATTGAGACAAAACAGGAAGAGCAGCAAAAAAGGGATGATGGCTTGTTACTTTCCGACAAAGCCTTTTATCTGTTTGTGCAACTCTTAACGTCGTCTGCGCAACATTTCAAGCGTTTTGTGCAAGGTTTTGCTCCATCACTGCAATGTTCCACTTCATCTGTGCAAGGTTATTACTCATCACCGCAAGGTTCTCGCAAATCTTCAAAATTTCATGTTCACAACATTACTTTCATCCATTGAAACGTCGTCCACTTTCTCACTACTACACCCCACATGATTACAGCGACAGGCGGCGACTCCTGTGGGATGAGTGAGACTGATAAGCCATCACAAACGACGCGTAAGCGACGGTGATGGCTTATCGCTCACCCCACAGAAAGCGAAAATCTGCAACCTATTAATTAAACTTTTCTGCAAACCATTTGCACTTTTCATGAAGCAATATCTTCTTTTGGAAACATGAACTTTAACAAAAGCAAACCAACAATATGAACTAAAATAATACCAAGAGCAGCTACCATCAAACTCTCCTTTCAAAGGTTAATTCAACGTATCTACAAATACTTTCATAAGCATAGTACCATGCTCTGTTCCAATAGACTCAGGGTGAAACTGAAGTCCATAAAGTGGATAGTCCCTGTGCTTTATTGCCATAATTTCATGATCATCATCAGCTCTTGCTAGAACCTCGAAACAATCTTGTAAACTATCCTCTTCAATGACAAGAGAGTGATAACGCATGACGGATATAGGTCCTTCAAACCCGTGGAACAATTCATTTTGTGTATGATGTATTGTAGATAGCTTGCCGTGCATAATTGTTTTAGCCTGCACGACATTGGCACCAAAAGCAGCACCAATCGATTGGTGACCAAGACAAATTCCAAGGATAGGGTATTTCTTATAAAATGCTTGAATAACTTCAACAGAAATACCTGCTTCAAGCGGATTACCTGGTCCAGGGGAGATGACAATTGCTTCCGGGCAAAGCTTATCTATAGCTTCAATGGTAATAGCATCATTTCTAACAATCTTAACATCCTTACCAAGAATACCTAATTGCTGATAGAGATTATACGTAAAGGAATCATAATTATCTATTAGGAGTATCATCTGTGCACCTCCAAAAGTGCTTTTGCCTTGTTTAACGTTTCCTCATATTCATTTTTAGGAATGGAATCATAAACAATACCCGCACCAGCCTGCACAAATGCCTCATTATCTATTACAACCATTGTTCTAATTGCGAGAGCGAGATCCATATCTCCTGATACTGAAATATAACCTACTGCACCAGCATAAACCCCGCGTTTCATAGGCTCCAATTCGTTTATAATTTGCATAGCTCGAATTTTTGGTGCTCCGGAAACAGTGCCCGCTGGTAAGCATGTTGCCAATACATCTAATGCGTGAGTATCTTTTGTTAAACGTCCTGTTACCTCTGAAACTATATGCATGACATACTTGTACAATTCTATTTGCATATATTTATTTACCTGAACGGTACCAATTTCAGAAATTTTGCCTATGTCATTTCTTCCTAAGTCAACAAGCATTCGATGCTCTGCTACTTCTTTTTCATCTATTAATAAACTGGCAGCAATTTGCTTATCTTCTTCTGAGGTTTTCCCTCGTGGCTTTGTTCCTGCAATTGGATTAGTAGTGACAAATCCATTCTTTACCTTTACTAGACTCTCAGGAGAAGTACCTAAAACGATATAATCTTCGAAATCCATGTAAAACATATAAGGTGATGGATTAGAAGTTCTCAGTTGCCGATAAAGAGAGAATGGATTTCCTTTAAAAGGAGAGGAGAAGCGCTGTGAGATCACCACTTGGAATATATCTCCTTTTACGATATGTTGCTTTGCTTTCTCCACCATTTCTTTAAAGTCATCTTCTTTTATCACCGGCTTAAATGATAGGCTACCTCCCAACTCTCCTTGCTGTGGAGAACCCGCTTGGAGGTCTTCATAAATTATTTCAATATCCTTTTTCATATGCTCGGTAGAACGCCCACTTAAAAATAAATCAATAGCTGCGATTGTCACCTTTTGTTTTAAATGATCATAAATAAGAAAGGTATCGTAAAATAACACATGAATATCAGGCATATTTAAATCATCGGGAAGATACTCTCCGATTCGTTCGTTATAAAATGCCGTTTCATATCCAAAATAACCCAGCATTCCACCAAAAAAAGAAAAGGGATATTGTTCATTGTGTTCAGGAAGAATGGTTTTAAGTTTATCGATAATGGGTTCATGACCAACTTCTTTGTTTCCTTGTTCGTCTGTAAATACATAATTAAACTGATTGCCTTTAATTTCTGCTACAGGGTTTAATACTATAAAAGAGTAGCGTCCGCTTTCCTCGTGCTTTGCAGAGGATTCAAATAGCATTTTTTTCATTCCACTTAAGGAGTGATAAATGGAGATAGGAGTCATCATATCCCCTTGGATTTCTTTCATTTCATAGCTTCTCGTCTCAACTGTCATTTTCTACACTCTCCTCTTTCTCGACTCGGCTCATCTAAAAAAGAATACAAAAAGGCCCTCCATCCAAAAAGGACGGAGAGCCGTGGTGCCACCTTCATTGATTACTATTGTAATCCACTTGTTTGCAGCTCATAGCTGCTAGTCCTGTAACGTAGACAAACGCCAAGGCCTACTATCATTTCGGCCTTGGAACTCAGAAGCCCATTCATCATATGCTATGCACTGACTTGCACCAACCGTCAGCTCTCTAAGGCATCACATATGACTACTACTCTTCGTCATCGCTCATTAAAGACCATTGTATTATAAATAGTTTCAAAATTCAATGGATTCGTATAAAATATTCCAAATTTTATCCATTTAATCTAAAATACTTTTTGCTGCACTCATGCCAGCTAGTTTTCCCGTAACAAGAGCGGAGGTAATGTTATAGCCACCTGTATAGCCGTGTATGTCTAATATTTCCCCACAAAAGTATAGGCCAGGTTTTTTCTTCGATGCCATTGTCTTTGGCTCAATCTCTTTAATAGAAACGCCGCCACCAGTGACAAAGGCTTTTTCAAGGGGCTGAGTACCATGTACCTTAACAACAAACTGCTTTAATAGATGGGCGAGGGATCTGATTTTCTCGTGGGATAGGTTTTGGCCATCTTCACTTTCTTGTATTTTTGCTTGTTCCAACAAAAACAAAAGCCATCTTTCTGGAACTAGTCCTTTCCATACATTTTTAACAGCTTTCTTAGGATCTTCCTTAATAGAAGAGAGGAGCTTTTGGAAAGTTTCTTCTTCATTTATTTCAGGTAGGCTATCAATTCTTACAGAAACTGGTCCGCCATTTTTCTTAATTTCTTTTACAACGAACTGGCTACAACGTAAAATAGCAGGACCGCTTAAGCCAAAATGTGTAAAGAGCATGTCCATTTGATGTGTGATGATTGCTTTTCCTTTTTTATTTAGAACTGAAACAGCTACATCTCTAAGTGCTAGCCCTTGAAGCTCCTTAGACTTTATGAATGCCTCACTAGATAATAAAGGAACCTCTGTTGGATATAAATCGGTTACCGTATGCCCAGCTTTTTCAGCCCAAGGGTAGCCATCTCCGGTTGAGCCTGTTTGAGGAACGGCCTTTCCACCGACAGCAACAACTATAGCTCCAGCAGTTATTTCTTCGCCAGTCGCCAATCTAATTCCAATAACTTTTTCTTCATTCATTAACAGTTTAGAAACGGGAGCATTTAGCTTTATATCTACTTTTAATCTTTTTAATTCGTCAAGAAGAGCGTTCACAACATCCATTGCCTTGTTGGAAACAGGGAACATTCTACCATGGTCTTCCTCTTTTAACGGAACACCTAAGTTCTCAAAAAAGGCAATAATATCTTCATTGTTAAAGACGGAGAATGGACTGAATAGAAATCGACCATTTCCTGGTATGTTTTTTACGATTTCCTCCTGAGGAAGTCTATTCGTGACGTTGCATCGACCTCCACCAGATATAGCAAGCTTTTTCCCTAGCTTATTCCCTTTTTCAATCAATAAAACCTTTTTGTTTTCAGCGCCAGCTGCGGCAGCGGCCATAAGTCCTGAGGGACCCCCACCGATAATAATTACGTCATACATAGTAAATTCACACTTTCATTTTTTCTTTATTATACATGATTGTAGTTTTGATGAGACAGTTGTAAACTGTAATATAGACATTTTAAAGGATTGGGCGGGTTTGATGGCATCGAATTTATTAAAAGGGACAATGATCTTAACGGTCGGTCTCTTGTTATCTAGAATTTTAGGAGTTCTTTATGTAATTCCTTTTTATCAAATTATTGGCGAGGAATACATTGCGCTTTATCAATACGCTTATACTCCTTATTCAATCATGCTGGCAATAGCTGTTTCAGGAGTACCAGTTGCAGTTTCAAAGTTTGTTTCCAAATATAATGCTCTTGGAGATTATGCTACAGGAAGGAAGCTAATGAAATCCAGTATGCTATTAATGAGTATCACTGGTTTCTTAGGATTCCTTATTCTTTTTTTCTTAGCGGATCCTATTGCACATATGATCATTAAGGATGATGAAGCAGCTTTTTCTCTTAATGATGTAGCTAGTGTGATTAAATATGTCAGCTTCGCAGTAATCGTTGTACCGCTTATGAGTTTAATAAGAGGTTTCTTCCAAGGCTATCAGCATATGACACCAACGGCGGTTTCTCAGCTTTGGGAGCAAATAGTACGTATTTTGTTCGTGTTAGCTGGAGGATTCTTTGTTGTATACATATTAAACGGAACGGAGAAGACAGCGATTTCCTTTGCGGTATTTGCTGCCTTTTTAGGAGCATTGGCCAGTCTGGGTGTTCTCTATTGGTATTGGAAAAAGCTAAAGCCAGAATTTGATTTAAAGTTAAATGATTCTGGCAGTCCTAGGTCAGATGTTTCTCTCAAAAATATATACAAAGAAATATTAATTTATACGGTACCATTTGCATTAGTCGGAGTGATTAATCCGCTATTTCAATTTATCGATATGATTACTTTTAATAGAGCGATGTCTAGCATCGGAATAAGCGGAGATATATCTAATACTTTGTTAGGGATGTTAAACTATTCAACTCATAAATTAGTGATGATACCGGTCATGCTAGCTACCGGATTTAGTATGGCTTTAATACCTTTTATCACGAGTTATTATGCGAAACAAGATTTTGTTCAAGTAAGAAAATCATTAGACCAATCATTTCAAATATTATTATTTCTAACAGTTCCAGCAGCAATGGGAATTGCAGTATTGTCAGGTGATTTTTATCACTTGTTTTATGAGACAAGCAAAACAGGTTCTACAGTTCTTGCACATTATGCACCTGTAGCAATATTATTTGCTTTATATCCAGTAACAACTGCAATTTTGCAGGGGATAGATCGTCAAAAACTAATTATTTTAAATCTATTATTGGGTATACTTACCAAGCTATTATTGAACACACCGCTTATAAAAGCGTTTGAAACAGATGGTGCTATATTGGCAACAGCTTGTGGCTATTTAGTGGCAATAGGGTTGAATATGTTTGCGATTCGAAAAACATTGCATTATAAATCCACTATGGTGATTAGAAGAAGTATACTTATACTCATTGTTAATGCACTTATGTTAACAATAGTATTCGTTATCAAACTAGGCTTAGAGAACCTGTTTGTGATTGATAGTAAAATGGAAGCATTATTGGTCATCATGGTATGTGCTAGTATCGGAGCAGTTTTTTATGGCTACATAACTCTTCGTCTTGGCTTAGCACAAAAGTTATTTGGTGAGAAGATTACGCGCTTTACGAAAAAATTAGGTTTTAAGGAGAAATAAATGCGATTAGATAAATTTCTGTCTCACATGGGATACGGTACAAGAAGTGAAGTAAAGGTACTCATCAAGTCAAAGGCAATTGAAATAAACAATACCGTTGCTAAAAATGGGTCCACGCATGTCAATGAATTAGAGGATCAAGTTTCCGTTTATGGGGAAGTGGTGGAATATAGAGAGTTCATCTATTTAATGATGAACAAGCCACCCGGGGTTGTTTCTGCAACAGAAGATTCTAGAGACCAAACTGTAATTGACCTGCTAGACGATGATGTAAGACATTTTGAGCCGTATCCCGTCGGAAGACTAGATAAGGATACAGTTGGGCTGCTTCTCTTAACAAATGACGGTGCGCTTACACATCGGCTGTTATCTCCTAAAAAGGATGTTCCGAAAGTATATTATGCAAAAGTTGCAGGAAGAGTAACAGAATCAGACGTAGAGGCATTTAAAGAAGGAGTAATTTTAGATGATGGGTATCATACGAAGCCTGGGCATCTTCATATTTTGAAGAGTGATCAAATATCTGAAATTGAGCTGACTATCACCGAAGGAAAGTTCCATCAAGTGAAAAGGATGTTTCAGTCAGTAGATAAGGAAGTAATTTATTTAAAGAGACTTTCGATGGGGGCTTTAAAGCTAGATAATTCTCTAGAAGAAGGGTCTTACCGGGAGTTAACGACTGAGGAATTAATAAGTTTAGAACAAAAGAATGACCATGCATAAGCGTGGTCATTCTTTTTAATATAGTGAATCTAAGATGTCATTTTAACTCGTTTGTTCGTCGTGGTCCATTTGCCTCTTGTTGGACTAATGACTAGGTCATTAAACGCAAGTACATTCAAATCTCGTTGAATTGTTCGAGGAGTGATTCCAAATTCATCGACCAGATCTTGTGTTGTAACAGTTCCGTTGTCTCGGATGAACATATACATATCTTTGATTCGAGTGAGCATCCGATCAGTAGTAGGTTTCAAAAATAACCACTCCTTCATCTTGATATCTCGTGGCAAGACTAGCGGACGACTTGGGCGAAAAGCAACAGATGTATTGCAATTGACAGCCCCTTTACATTTTGGTAGTCAGAATTTTATTATCTGACAATTTAATTATAGTAGAATTACAAAGAAATTTCTATAAAAATAACTGTTTATTTACAAAAAAAACATATGAAGTTCTTCTAAGGAAGTTAAAAGAACCCATTCATGACTGGATTTTCTAATGGATTTGTCTTAATTTAAAATTATAAAAATATTAACCTTAGTACCAGAATACATCTCTAAAATAATATTGATAATCTGATAGAACAATTGAATAGTATGTTGAAATCTTTGCGATATGAAAAGAAACAAAAATTATTTTTTACTTATATGAATAGCTTAAATATGCAGTTACCGCTCTAATAATATTATTTGATAGAGGTTTAAAAAAACCTTCTTTTTGCTGTGTGTTTGAACAAATTAAGTGTAAAATAAGAAATATGCAATATACATAGGAGGATATAATAAATGAACTGGTTAGACCTAGCAGAACAAAAAAAGCCTGAGATCATTAAAGAGTTACAGGCATTAATCCAAATCCCTAGCGTTTTAGACGAAAAGGAAGCTACAGAAGAAGCTCCTTTTGGTATAAAGCCACTTGAGGCGCTTCAACATATGTTAAATGAGGGTAACAAAGAAGGCTTTGTTACGAAAAATATAGACAATATGGCTGGTCACATTGAAATGGGTAGTGGAGAGGAACTAGTAGGAATTCTTTGTCATGTTGATGTAGTTCCGGAAGGACAGGGCTGGACTTACCCACCATTCGAAGGTGTTGTTGCTGATGATCGTATCTATGGTAGAGGAGCAATAGATGATAAAGGTCCAACTATTGCAGCATGGATGGCAATGAAACTAGTTAAGGAAGCTGGTATCGAGCTTTCAAAACGTGTGAGACTAATTATTGGTTCTGATGAAGAAAGCGGATTCCGATGTGTTGATCGCTATTTCGAAAAAGAGGAGATGCCTGACCTAGGCTTTGCTCCAGATGCAGACTTTCCAATTATTAATGCAGAAAAGGGGATTGCTAATTTAATCTTCTCTCAAACGGGTTCTTCCGAAACAGAAACAATTCAATTTTTCCAAGCCGGAAAGCGCACAAATATGGTGCCGGATGAAGCGTTTGCATTTATTTTTGGCGGAGCTCATTCTATTAAAGAAAAATTTAATGCTTTTGCAAGTGAACATGGTATTACTGGAGAGGTATTGCCAGAAGGGCCAGTCGTGAAAGTATTGGTTCGTGGAAAATCTGCTCATGCTATGGAGCCAGATCAAGGAGTGAATGCAGGGGTATTTCTAGCTAAATTCCTATTAACATTATCTTTAACACCACATTCCAAAGCATTCTGTGAATTTCTTGTAATGGCTTTTGGTGACGAAAGCAGAGGTCGTGCATTGGGCTTAGACTATACGGATGAAGTTTCTGGTGAAACTACATTAAATGCTGGGGTTATTCATTATGCACCTGCTCAAGGCTCATGCACACAAGTAAGCCTACGCTATTCTGTTAGCTACCCGTTTGAGGAAAAAGTAGGAGCTTGTAGAGAAAAGCTACAAAATAGTGGTGTTACATTAGATTTAGGCTCTAACTCTACACCACATTTTGTCGATAAAGAGGATGTACTGATTCAATCTCTTCAAAAGGTATACGAGCGTCAAACGGGAGAAAAAGCAGAACTATTATCTATTGGTGGAGGAACATACGCACGAGTACTGAAAAAAGGTGTAGCATTTGGAATGTTATTCCCTGGTAGACCAGATGTAGCACATCAAGTGGATGAATATGTAGATATTGAAGATTTAATAAAAGCAACGGCCATTTATGCAGATGCAATTGTAGAGCTTGCTGGGAAAAAATAAGGAGAGGATGATAGAACATGACTAAAATTTTATGGAATGATCAAATCGTAGAGGAAAAAGAGGTAAAAATCGGCTTTGAGGATCGTGGTTATCAATTCGGAGATGGAATTTATGAAGTGATTAAAATTTATAATGGTGATTTGTTTACAGCAACAGAGCATATCGATCGTCTTTACGCAAGTGCAGACAAAATTCAATTAGTCATGCCTTATACAAAAGATAAATTACATCAATTGATGCACGAACTAATTGAAACGAATGAGCTTCAAAATGGTCAAATTTATCTTCAAGTAACACGTGGAAATAGTCCTCGTATTCATAACTTTCCTAACCCAGCAGTTAGCTCTGTACTGACTGCTTATACAAAAGAAACGACTCGTCCTCTTGCTCAACTAGAAAGTGGCGTAAAGGCTTGTTTTGTAGAGGATATCCGTTGGTTGAGATGTGATATTAAGTCATTGAATCTACTTGGGAATGTACTTGCTAAACAAGAGGCTGTTACAAAAGATTGTTTTGAAGCAATTTTACATCGCGGAGAGACGGTGACAGAAGGATCATCGTCTAATATGTATGGAATAAAAGATGGTGTCTTGTATACACATCCAGTTAGCAACCTGATTTTAAATGGTATAACAAGAAAAGTTATATTAGATTGCTGTGAAGAAATTGGATTACCGATAGTGGAGAAAGCAATGACTAAAGAGGAAACATTGCAAATGGATGAATTTATCATGTCATCTACTAACGCTGAGGTTATGCCGATTATTTCGATTGATGATAAAGCTATCGGCGATGGAAAACCTGGAGAATTTACAAGAAAACTTCAGAAGGCTTTTGAACAAAAGATTCCCTCCACTCTACAAGTATGAACACACATTATTTCATAGGAATCAAAGTACCTGAGATGGTTGGAAGATCTCTCATAAAGGCAAGGGCGACAACAAATATGCATAGAACACATAAAACGTTGCCCCTTGCAGAGGATCTCCATATCACATTAGCTTACTTGGCTGCTGTCGATGAAAATGTATTAAAGGACTTAATAGCATCTTTGAATCAAATTAAGTGGGATGCCTTTTCTTTAACTACAGATGGACTAGCTCATTTTGGTAACGATGAAACTCCTAGAGTTGTATTCGTTGCCTTAGAAGAAAAAGATGAGTTAATGAAACTGCAGCAGGCAATTGTTCAAAAGGTTTTGAATTTTTTAGAGTTAAATATTTCTAAGGACTTCCATGCACATATAACACTGGCTAAAAAGTGGATGTCAAAAGAAAAATGTGTCTATGATTCATTTGATCTGGAAAAACAGTCTTTTGAAGTCCGTGATTTTATCATCTACAAAATAAATCCAGCGAGTACTCCACGTTACGAACATTTTGCAAGAATAAACGTGTGATAGGGAGGCAACGGAATGGCTCAGTTAGTCAAACTGCAAGATTATATATCCAGATATCAGATTGATTTAAAGCGCTATCCTACACAATTTGTTCGTTTGAAAAAACAACAATGGGAGCGTATTAACGCTTCTTGGGAAAACGGAGCTTTAGATACATCGTGGATTGAAAATGAGCAGGAGGAAGATATAGAGGTAGAGGAAAAGAAATCCTTTATCTCTAAACTATTTTCCCGAAATAAAGAAGAAACCTCTGCAGAATTACTGGAAGAGGAAAAAGAAGAGATTGGACATGATGTACAAGAAGAATCTACAACTCTCTTTTTTGAGCCTAATATTGTTTATAATCCAAATTCTAAAGAAGAGCTACGAAGAATGTATTTGGATCAATTATTCCATTTTCAATTAAAATGGGCTAGCTCTACCTTAATGGAAAAATCATATGTGGACCCCAAGTATATGAGAGATAGTTTGCTGAGGCAATTAACACTACAATTGCCTGATAATTATTTTCTGTTTTATTATCCGATTCTTAAATTGAAAAAAGCTCCTGTAGAACTAGATATCATTATTGTTTTACCTACAGAAATTATATGCTTAGTAGTTTTAGAGGGTAGAGATTCAGACGCTTTTATCGGTAGCGGGGATCGATTCTGGGTGAAAAAAAGTGGGAAAGCAGAGAGTAAAACATTAAGTCCGATGATTAGCTTAAATAGAATGGAATCTATTCTTTTACAAGTGTTTAAAAAGGAAGAGATTGACTTGCCAATAAGAAAGGTAGTCTTGTCTAGGAATGGGTATATCGATTATCCAGGTTCCACCTATCAGACTCAATTAGTGGATACAAGAAGTTTTTCTGCTTGGTTTCAATCCTTAAAATCATCTCCTTCACCTATGAAGCATATGCAGTTTAAGGCAGCGCAAGCATTACTTAATCTTGTTCAAACCACCTCCTACTCTCGAGCAGGCTGGGAGTTAGAGAGTGAGATAGAAAATGAATAATGTAGTGATAATTGTAAATGAGGTAGCAGGTCAGGGAAGAGCTAAAAAGCTATGGGAGTCATGGAAGGACCGGCTCCCGTTCTCCTTTACACTCTTTAAAACTGAATACAGTGGGCATGCAACTGCTATATCGAAGGAATATGCTGACGCTAGCCAAGAACCTCTTCTTATTATTGCAATAGGTGGAGATGGTACCATACACGAAATACTCTCAGGTTTGATAGGATACAATCATGTTCGAGTTGGAGTTGTTTCTGCAGGAAGTGGAAACGATTTTGGTCGAACTTTTTTTGTGTTTAAAACAATAGAACAATTAAATGAATATGTTTTGGAATTTCAATCATCAGAATATATGGACATGGGAACATTAAAAACCAATTCAGAGAAATTTCATTTTGTAAATAATGCGGGCTTTGGTTTTGACGCTCATGTTGTGTATGCAGCCAATAATTCTAGCTGGAAAAAGTGGTTAAATAGATTAGGCTTAGGTAAACTAGTATACATACTTTATCTAGTGAAGGAGTTATTTTGTTTTCAAAAATTTTCTTTTTCTTTACTAAATAAAGAAGATGAGATAAAGTTTGAGGATGTTTGGTTTATCACTGTATGTAATCAGCCTTATTTTGGAGGAGGTATGAAAATCTCTCCGTCCTCCTTACCGAACGATTCATTAATCGAACTAACCATAGTACACCATTTAAAAAGAACAAAGCTATTATTTATATTTGGCACTGTGTTTTTTGGAAAACATACTGCTTATAAAGAAATTAAACAAATTCAAGCAAAAGAGTTCACCATTCAAATGAACGATGAAGTATATGGGCATGTAGATGGAGAATTTTCCTGTATGACTACTCCTGGTAGTACTTATACGTTTAAGGTGGAGTCCGATGCTTGGAATTTAGCAAAACCACCAAGTAAAAGGAGTTAAAGTAATGAGATTAAGAAACAAACCATGGGCAGAGGATTTTATAAACGCTCATCCAGAAATAGTAATTCCAAATCCAGAAGAACAAAAAGGAAAATGGAATTCAGTGTTCAATAACGAGAATCCACTTCACATTGAAGTAGGTACAGGTAAAGGCCAATTTATCACAGGAATGGCAAAACAAAATCCTGATATCAATTATATAGGAATTGAGCTTTATGATAGTGTCATTGTATCTGCTTTAGAAAACGCATTAGAAGCACAGCCTTTACCAAATTTACGTTTGCTTAAGGTGAATGGTGCTGACTTAGCAAAATATTTTCAAAAAAATGATGTACACCGTGTGTATTTAAACTTCTCAGATCCATGGCCAAAAATTAGACATGCAAAGAGACGCTTAACTCACGAAGGGTTTTTAAAGCTGTATGAATCTATTTTAGTAGACAATGCAGAAGTGCATTTTAAAACAGATAATAGAGGGTTATTTGAATATTCTTTAACAAGTATGTCGGCTTATGGGATGCTGTTGACTTATGTATCGCTTGATTTACATGCGAATATGCCAGAAGATAATATTATGACGGAATATGAGGAGAAATTCTCAGCAAAAGGACAGCCGATTTATAGACTAGAGGCTAGGTTTTTGAGCAACAAGTAAAAGGTCAATACTATTCAAAGGGGATGAAAGTATGGATACGTATAAGTTTCAAGAGATGACATTAACATGGTTAAAGGGTGGTACGACACATATGGACGGGGGAGCCATGTTTGGAGTAGTGCCAAAGCCTTTATGGGAAAAAAAATATCCTGTTAACGAAAAAAATCAAATAGAGCTTCCTTCCGATCCAATTCTTATCCAATATCAAGGTAAAAACATTTTGCTAGAGGCGGGCATAGGATTTGGTAAGTTTTCAGAAAAGCAAATAAGAAACTATGGGATTACAGACGAATCGATGGTAGATGAAAATCTTGTCGAGCTAGGTCTACTAGCTGAGGATATCGATATCATTTTAATGACACATTTACATTTTGATCACGCTTGTGGATTAACTAAGTGGGTAAATGGAGAGTTAATTTCTAGTTTCCCGAATGCTACTATCTATGTTTCAGATGTAGAGTGGAATGAAATGAAGAATCCTAATATTCGATCTAGCAATACTTATTGGAAGGAAAACTGGGAACCAATTCAATCTCAGGTCACAACATTCAAGGATTCTATTACTATATTAGAAGATATTCAGATGGTTCACACAGGTGGGCATAGCGATGGGCACAGCATTGTACTATTAAGACAATCTGGCGAAACGATCATTCATATGGCCGATCTAATGCCAACGAATGCTCACCAAAATCCTTTATGGGTTTTAGCTTATGATGATTATCCAATGACTTCTGTGTTTGCTAAGCAAAAATGGGTGAATGAGGCATTACAAAACAATTATTGGTTTAGTTTTTATCATGATGCTTACCATCGAATGATTAAATGGTCTACAGATGGCAAGGAAATTATAGAGAAGCTAGAGAGAACGAGAAAATGATGTAAACAGTTATAAGTGTCTAAGGACATTTATAGCTGTTTTTTTGTTGTGTATTCACATAATTATAGAAGGTTATTGGTAAATTATAGAGAATTAATGAAGGATAAACTACTAAAGTTTGAGGTGAGTATAATCAGGACTTTTTTAAATATAGACGAACAGAACATGGAGATTTTATTTAAAGGAAGTGAAGGTACCCCAGTAATGATTGTTTCGGGTATGGGCTCCTCATTTGATGAGTGGTATGAAATAACCGAAACATTAAGTAAAACGAATCGTGTGATAATGTTTCATAGACCTGGGCTTGGTGAAAGTGAATTGCTAAAGGAATTACGAAATACAGAAACTGTCATAAATGAAATATCAGAGATTATTCGTCTCCTTGAAATAGATGAACCATTTATTTTTGTTGGTCATTCTTATGGAGGATTATGTGTCCAGCATTTTATGAAGAAGCATGAAGAGAAGGTGTTGGGAGTAGTATTGGTAGATTCCACATCTGTAAACTTTAAAGCTCTCGATCAATTGGATTTACCGGTGATCAATGAAGATTCCACGGATGAAGCTTGGTTAGAAAAATGCCTTTTTTATTCCTCTATGAATGAAGAAAGGCTGCGGGTTCAACTAAAACCAACGCTGACAAAACAGCAACTACAATTTCCTATAGACATTCAAAAAAGACTACTAGAGTTTCAAGTAAAGCCAAATTTATATAAGGCAATGTATTTGGAGATAAGTCACTGGGAAAGAGATGCTGAAACAATAAAAAATTTAAATACTTCTCTCAATCTCCCTTTGATAGTCATTGGCAGAGATAAAGCTCATTGTATATCATTAGCAGTGGAAGAAGGATTGCCTGAAAAAGAAGCTGAACTTCTAGAAAATAAATGGGAGGAGCTTATCGAGGGGCAAGCTTATATAACAAAAAATAGTAGGTTAATCTTTGCAAAAGGCTCCAGTCACTCGATACATTTAGATCGGCCAGATATCATTCTAGAAGCTATAAGAATACTAAAAGGAATGGAGCTAGAAGAAAAGAATGGACTTATTAAATAAGGATGTGAACGTGATCTTCTTTGACGCGGGCGGGGTTCTTTTTGACACCTTAGTAAAAGGGGAGCAACGAGTCACTAATTTGATGATGCAACGAGGATTCACACAATCCGAAATTGTAGCCGCTATACATAAAGCCAGTCAGCTAGAACTGCCATTTATAACTAATTGGAAGGAAGAGGAACAATATTACAAAAGTTATTATGGAGCAATCGCTGCGCACCTTGGGGAAAAGAAATTAGAAGATGAATTGATGCTCTTTGCTCATTACGCTGTTAACTGTGAATTGTTTCCGGAGGTTAATGAAGTTCTAGAAACGTTAAGTAAAACTTATCGACTAGCAGTTATTTCTAATGCAATGCCAAGTATGGATTGGATTTTTGATCGTTTAGGAATACGACATTATTTTGAAGCCATTATATTATCGTCTACAGTCCTTCTAGAAAAGCCAAGTGAAGCTGTTTATTATCTTGCCCTGAAGGAGTTATCTGCTAGTAAAGAAGAAAGTGTTTTTATTGATGATAAAATGGAAAATATTGATGGCTCGGAGCGAGCTGGGATAAAAGGTCTTTACTTGAATAGGAGCAAGAGTGATTTAATGGAGCTATTAAAGGACCACAAATTATGGCCTACAGTGTGAAGAAGTTAACTGAGAATAATAAAATTTTTTCTTCAATAAGCTGATTGCAACACTTCACTTATTTCGCGCAACACTTCACTTATTTCCCGCAACACTTAGAGACTTCTGCGCAACACTTTTTGTACTTGCAACACTTCAGAGCATTTGTGCAACAGTTGGAGACTTTCCCGCAACACTCCGCAAGTTTTGCGCAACATTTCAGGCGGTTTCTGCAACACTCCACTAAAAAAGAAAAAAGGTGAGCTTTTAACTCACCTTTGCTTTATTTTTTGTTATTCGATTCTTTATTAATATGTTTCGTTACCTTATTTTTCGAGACTTCAGCAAAGTCAATTCCCATTTCTGTATCTGGGTTTACGGTAGGATTTTTGTATAATTCTTGGCTGTTGTGCGTTCGCTCGTTCATGGTTTTTTTACTGTTCTTGCTACTCATGGAATATCACCTCCTACAGATAATTTACACTTAAGAGGTGGATTTATGCTCCATGACTGAAAGCAACATCATTGTATTATACTCTTGTAAGGTCTACGACAGTTCCAGACTTCGAATCAGCTGCAAACTCAAATTGTTCAAGCTCTCCATTTTTAACTCTTGATATTCCGCCTTTATATACTTCCAAACGGATTGCTTCTTTTTGGAAAGGTTCTGGACTCATATAAATCCATGAGCCATCGATTGGTCCCTCTTCTTTAAAAGAGTTCTTTATATTATTAAGCACTAGATCTGCTGGTTTGTTTGGATTTATTTTATTTGCAGCCTGACTTGCAACAATACCTAAAACGACTCCAGTACCTAATCCCATCATATAGTCTCTTAATTTCATTCCAATTCCTCCCTCTTGTTTATTTTAGTTTATCACATAACTCGATTTCGTAAAATTTTTCGATTGTCGAAATTTATTAGTAGTAAACAATTCAAACTTTTATTACAATAGATAGGAAATGTATTTAAAAAGGCAAAATTAACTTTTCTATGCTTTAGGAGGCATCTACTGAGATGAATGAAGAAACACGCGGGTTGTTTAAAACATTAACCGAGTTACCTGGGGCTCCAGGAAATGAGCATGCTGTTCGAGCATTTATGCGAACCGAGTTAACAAAATATGCAGACGAAATAGTACAAGACAATTTAGGTGGAATTTTCGGATTGAAAAAGGGCGATGAAAATGGTCCTAAAATATTAGTTGCTGGGCATATGGACGAGGTCGGATTTATGGTTTCTGGCATCACGGATAATGGAATGCTACGTTTCCAGCCACTAGGTGGATGGTGGAACCAAGTTCTACTCGCTCAACGTGTAGAAATTGTTACAGGTTACAAAACAATTCCAGGTGTAATCGGATCTATTCCTCCTCATTTGTTGAGTGATGAGGTTCGTAATAAACCAATGGATATTAAAAATATGTTAATCGATGTTGGTGCTGATGATAAAGAGGATGTACTTAGAATGGGTATTAAACCTGGCGATCAAATTGTCCCTGTTTGTCCGTTTACTCCAATGGCAAATGATAAAAAAATTATGGCTAAGGCTTGGGACAACCGTTATGGTTGTGGGCTTGCGATTGAATTATTAAAAGAAGTTCAAAATGAACAGTTACCAAATATGTTGTACTCTGGAGCAAATGTTATGGAAGAGGTAGGTCTTCGCGGGGCACAAGCCTCCACTAATATGATCAAGCCTGATTTGTTCTTCGCTTTAGATGCTAGCCCCGCAAATGATGCTTCTGGCAATAAAAATGAGTTTGGTCAATTGGGGAAAGGTACTCTACTACGTATATTTGACCGCTCCATGATCACTCATCGAGGGATGAGAGAATTTGTATTAGATACTGCTGAGACTAATAATATTCCATATCAATATTTTATCTCACAAGGTGGAACAGATGCAGGAAGAGTTCATACTTCGTTAGAAGGTGTACCTAGTGCAGTAGTTGGTATATGTTCACGTTATATTCATACCTCTTCGTCTATTATTCATACAGATGATTACGCAGCAGCGAAGGAATTAATTGTGAAGCTTGTAAAGGCATGCGATCGTTCAACACTTGAGACTATTAAAGCAAACGTCTAAAAAGGATGCCCCGAGTGGCATCTTTTTTTAAAATTAAAGATATAAATTATACATATTCAATACATATTGCTTGGAATAATAGATAGCAACAGACAGTCCAAAAATCATATCTTTTTCAGCCGATGAAATTGAACTTTCTTATTGTTTTCATTGGCTTGTTTCAAAGAAGGAGATTAAACGATGCATAAAATACTAATTGGAACTAATAATAGGGCTAAAACAAAGGCAGTTGAAGTGGTAGCTGGCAAATTTTATCCTGATGCTATTTTTGTAAATCAGGAGGTTTCCTCACAAGTGTCGAATCAGCCTATGAGCAACGAGGAAACTAGGCAGGGAGCTATTAACCGAGCAAAACGATTAATGCAAGACTTTGATGGTATCTTTGGCATCGGCTTAGAAGGCGGTGTACAGGAGATTGCTGATACTATGTATGTTTGTAACTGGGGTGCTCTTGCAACCAAAACCGGAGAAGTGTTTACTGCTACCGGAGCAGGTGTAGCCTTACCAAAGGAAATAGCAGATAGTTTAAAAGAGGGTGCGGAACTTGGACCCATAATGGACGTCTATACTAACAAGAAAGGTATACGTCATCACGAAGGAGCAATAGGAGTATTTACAAACGGTTTTGTAAAACGAAGTGATATGTTCGAGCATATTATGTTATTGCTCATTGGTCAGTATGAACTTTCTTTAAAGACTCAAAATGCGAAATTAGATTTACAGGAATGAAAAACCAACTAACTTAATAAGATATACTAGTTGCAAGTAAATAAAATCATAGTTAAAATATATAGCAGTTATGCATTGAATGGAGGAAAGAATTTGACGAGAATTTGGATGCGGGTTATTCTCGCGTCGCTAGCTGTCATTTTAATAGCAGGGTGCGCATCTATAGATGAACAAGCTGTAGACGGCCTTGAACAAGCTGAAAAAGCCTTTCAAGGGGATGCTGAAGATCCTAACGAAGAAATTAACAGTATAAAACTTTTCTTACCAAGTGGATATTCTATTGAAGATGATTCCGATGAAACTAATATTCTTCTCAACAAAGGGAAAAATTCTTTTATTTTATTTATCAATCCTAATGAATCGTCTTCGAGTAAATTATACTATGATTTAATGATGGCAAATAAAAATGTGAAAATCATTAAGGAAGCAACCTTTGAAAAAGATGATCGGTTTGGTTTTGTTGCCATTTTAGAAAATAGCGAAGATAGATATGAGTTAATAACCAGTATTGGCGGTATCAAATTAACAACTATTACTAAAGAGAAAGATGTTGCTAATAATCTTGAACAGATGATGATGATAGTCAGATCTATTCAAACGAAATAGGGGGAATTCACGTGGAAAACTTACAATCCATTGATCAATTCGAACAATTAAAGAATACTGGGAAGGTTGTATTTAAATTTACAGCCGATTGGTGTCCAGATTGTCATTTTATCGACCCGTTTATGGGAGAGGTGGAAGAGCAGTTTTCTGAATTCCAATTTATCTCCGTAGATAGAGATGAGTTTATAGATTTATGTGTTGAGTTAAACATTTTAGGTATTCCGAGTTTTGTCGCTTTTGAAAATGGAAACGAGATAGGTCGTTTCGTAAGTAAAGATCGTAAAACAAGAGAAGAAATTGAATTATTTCTTCAATCTATCTAAGAGACTAAACGGTTCACAAATTGTGAGCCGTTTTTATTTGGGATTCCATACATAATATTTGTTTTTAACTGCTATATAGCGATAGAATTCACATAGGCAAGTCTTTTGTGAATAAGAAAGGAAGGGATACTTTGAAAGCACTTGAATTGATAAGATTATTTAAAACTAAAATGACAGAAGAAATATATATGTATGATTACAATCGTGAAACGAATAAGCTTCGTTTAACCCATAAGCAACTAGGAAAAGGTATGGATATTTCGATTCCTCCTATATTAGCGAAATATGAAACAAAAAAAGAGGAAGCAATTAACGAGGTAGTATACACAATACAAGAGACATTTTCAGCTATGGAGAAGGAAATGGCAGGAGAAATTGATCCAACGTTAGCGGTTTATCCTGTAATTCGTTCTACTTCCTTTCCTCTTAAATCTAACGAGGGAAACCGATTTGTTACGAAAGACCATACTGCTGAAACTAGAGTTTACTATGCTTTAGATTTAGGAAATACTTATCGTTTGCTAGATGAGAAGATGTTAGCGAGCTGGAATGTGCGGGAAACTGAGATAAGGGAGAGAGCTCTATTCCAGGTTAGAAATCTAAAAACAAATTATAAAACGGATGAAGTTGCTGGCAATATCTTTTACTTTTTTAACAATAATGACGGTTATGATGCAAGCAGAATCTTAAACGAATCTCTATTAAAAGAAATGAAAAAACAGATTTCTGGAGATATGACTGTTTCTGTACCCCATCAAGATGTTATGATTATTGGTGATATAAGAAATGAGACAGGTTACGATGTTCTTGCTCAAATGACTATGCATTTCTTTACAGTAGGGACAGTGCCAATTACCTCATTATCTTTTATATATGACAAAGGAGATTTAGAGCCAATCTTTATCCTGGCTAAAAATCGAGTAACAAAGGAGAACGAAGACAAATGAATATATTTTACAATGCAGCCGGTATAGGTGACGTGTTATTAGTCCAATTAACACCAGAAAAAACAGAAAAAGTTATAACTGAAACTAAAGGCGATGTAACGCTTGTTAAGGATCAGCAATCAGCTGAGATTCTTGCAATCAATATATTTGGATTTAGTAAATATGCACAACTAGAAGCAAACGGACAAGTTACTTTAAATGAGGAGCTTGTGACAAAAATTCAAGCAGTATTAAATTCAAATGAAGTAGATTACCAATTAGAGGTGGACCTGTCTCCTAAGTTTGTAGTTGGTTATGTGGAATCTTTAGAGCAGCATCCAAATGCGGACAAGTTAAAGGTGTGCCAAGTAAACGTAGGAACTGAAACCTTACAAATTGTTTGTGGCGCTCCAAACGTGGACGCTGGCCAAAAGGTAGTGGTAGCTAAAGTTGGAGCTGTTATGCCTTCTGGAATGGTTATTAAAGATGCAGAACTTCGAGGAATTGCTTCAAGTGGAATGCTTTGCTCTGCCAGAGAGCTTGCTTTACCAAATGCTCCTGAGGTGAAAGGTATTCTTGTTTTGGAAGATAACAATGAAATAGGAAGTGCCTTTGTTTCATAAAAGTATGAAGAAGTTCTTAAAGCATGCCTAATAGGTGTGCTTTTTTTCTACTATCTTTTAATTTTTAACAGACGTATACCGTAATTATTGGTAAAATAGATGGTATCGAGTAGAAAGAGTGATGTAAATGAACTGGTTTAAAAAATTATTTTCAAATAATGAGGAAGAAAATATAGAAGAATTTGAAGCTGAGGAGTTATCTCCAAAAGAAACGAAAACTCCTTTCCGCTTTCCATTAATATCGGATAATGAAAAAAACGAATTCCTGTATGGAGTAAAGGAAGAAAAAATAATTAACGAGCCGATTGTAAATGAGAAAAAAGTATATGAAGCTCCTCCTATCTATGAAGGCTGGCAACAAAGAAAAATACAGCCAGTAGTCAAAAAAGTGGAAAAAGAAATAGTTGAAGAAACAGCTATCGTAAAGAAAAAGAGACCCTTCACTCCAACTCAAGTTCCTTCTCCAGTATATGGCTATAATAAGCCGAAGGAAAAATATGGGACAACCCACAAGGAACCAATTATAGAGAGAGAGCCTATTATAAGTAAAGAAAAAATTGTGAGTCCTTTCCCCATGCCACAGGAGGTAAAGGCAGAGCAATCAGTGGAAATCAAAGAAAATGCCATAGAGGATCCAGTACTTGTAGTAAGTGAAGAAACATCGGAGGTTCTCGATAAAGCTCCGAGTATCAATACTTCTTTAGAGGAATCGCCAAACGAGATAGTAGAAGTAAAACAAGAATTGGAACAAATTTCTAATGTGGAAAAGCCGAAATTAGAGCATGTTGAAGTAAAAGAGGAATCACAAGTAGCAGAACCGCTTGAAGTAGTAGAGGAATCAGTAGTAAATAATCTTGAAGTTAAAGAAGAGCAACCAATGGTAACTGAGCTCCTTAAAGTAGAAGAACAGCCATTAGTCGAGCAATTTGAAAGAAAAGAAGAACAGCTGGTAATAGAACCGCTTGAAGTCAAAGAAGAATCAGTAGTAAATGTTCTTGAAGTAAACGAAGAGCAACCAATGGTAGCTGAGCTCCTTAAAGTAGAAGAACAGTCATTAGTCGAGCAACTTGAAAGAAAAGAAGAACATGAAGTCGAAGAAGAAGCAGTAGTTAATGCTCTTGAAGTAAACGAAGAGCAACAAACGGTAACAGAGCTACTTGAAACCAAAGAAACACCGCTAGTCGAGCAACTTGAAAGAAAAGAAGAACAGCAAGTAGTAGAATCGCTTGAAGTCAAAGGGGAATCAGTAGGAGAACCGATTAAGACGCCTGAAGCAACTCGAACAGAGAAAATCAGACCCTTTAACGTTTTAATGCTGAAGTCAGATAAGGATAAGTTGAATAAACTAGGAAATAAAATAATACCTAACCAACAGAGCTTTTCATCCATGCCGCCTGTTTCTGTAGCTGAGCCGACACAAGCCCGACATAAAGAAGAAGTAAGGGTGGAAGAAAACTCTGTAACAGAACCAATTGAGGAAATGCAGGAAGAATACACTTCTAGCTATCAAAAACCTTCCTTTAGTTATCTTTTACCACCAGAGATGAAGGATGAGGATAAAGAGTGGATGGAGGATCAAGCTGCCACTTTAGTGGAAGCCCTTTCGTATTTTCAAGTGAGCGGGGAAATTGTTCAAATGTTTCAAGGACCAGCAGTTACTCAATTTGAAATTACAGTAGGACATGGTACGAAGGTAAGTAAAATTCGCAACCTAGCAGATGATCTTAAGCTTGCTCTAGCAGCGAAGGACATTCGTATACAAGCTCCTATACCAGGAAAAAGCTCAATAGGTATTGAAATTCCTAATAGAAAATCACGTGCTGTACGTATATCGGAGGTTCTTAACACGAATGTATTTATTGAATCTGAATCTCCTTTAGAAGCAGCCCTTGGTTTAGATTTAACTGGTAAACCTGTGACAATCGATTTGAGAAAGATGCCACATGGGCTAATTGCAGGAGCAACAGGCTCGGGGAAATCTGTGTTTATCAATTCTTTGCTTGTTAGTCTGTTATATAAGGCAACTCCAGATGAATTGAAATTATTGTTAATCGATCCTAAGATGGTGGAGCTTGCTCCTTTTAACCATATTCCTCATTTAGTAAGTCCAGTAATCACAGATGTGAAAGCTGCAACAGCAGCTCTCAAATGGGCAGTTGAAGAAATGGAACGTCGTTATCAATTGTTTGCTCATATCGGAGTGCGTGATATTAGCAGATATAACACATTGGCCACGGAAAAAAGACAGTTTGCTCAAAAACTACCTTACCTTGTTATTGTAATTGATGAGCTAGCTGACTTAATGATGATGGCTCCAACCGAGGTGGAGGATGCTATTTGTCGTATTGCACAAAAAGCAAGAGCTTGTGGAATACATCTTGTTTTAGCAACACAACGTCCTTCTGTTGATGTAATTACAGGCCTCATAAAGGCAAATATTCCTACACGAATTGCTTTTTCTGTATCATCCCAAATAGATTCACGGACTATTTTAGACCAGCAAGGTGCTGAGAGATTGCTTGGTCGCGGAGATATGCTTTATCAAGGCAATGGTATGTCGAGTCCAGTAAGGATTCAGGGTACTTATGTGACAGACGATGAAATAGAAAGTGTTATTGACTATGCAAGAAGCCAAGGAACTCCCAATTATATGTTTGAACAGGATGAGCTAATACAAAAAACAGAGACCGCCTCCGAACAAGACGAATTATTTGAGGAAGCTTGTCGATTTGTAGTTGAACAGGGCAGTGCATCCACATCATTATTGCAACGGAAATTCCACTTAGGATATAATCGGGCAGCTAGGCTGATTGATGCTATGTATGAGAGTGGTTATATTTCTGATCAACGAGGAAGTAAGGCTAGAGAAGTGTTATTGACAAATGATAGCATTGACCAAATTTTTAGTTAAATATATTTATTAATATAACGTACTAAAAAGTGATATAATGGGGAATACGTCTAATAGGCGAACGCATAATCAATGTATATAAGTGGGACTAATCCCAGGAGGTTTACAATGTATGACAAAGTATCATTTTACAGGGATTAAGGGATCGGGTATGAGCCCGTTAGCTCAAATCCTTCATGATGAAGGTCATGAAGTTCAAGGATCCGATATTGAAAAATATTTTTTTACAGAAAAACCATTACATGATCGCCAGATAAATGTTCTATTGTTCGATGAAGATAATGTAAAAGAAGGAATGACAGTGATTGCAGGAAATGCATTTCCTGACACTCATCCTGAAATAGTGAAGGCTAAGGAACTTGGGTTGGAAGTTATTCGTTATCATAAGTTTTTAGGTGATTATATGAACCAGTTTACTTCAATTGCAGTAACTGGAGCTCATGGGAAAACGTCAACTACAGGTCTACTCGCTCACGTTTTAAGCGGTTATAACGCTACTTCTTATCTAATTGGTGATGGCACTGGTAAAGGGGTTAAAAACGCCTCTAATTTCGTTTTTGAAGCATGTGAATATCGCAGACACTTTTTGGCATATAGTCCAGATTATGCGATTATGACTAATATCGATTTTGACCATCCAGATTATTTTACAGATATTGAGGATGTATTTAACGCGTTTCAGGAAATGGCGATGCAAGTTAAAAAGGGCATTATAGCTTGTGGAGATGACTCTCATCTTCAACGCATTAAAGCGTCTGTGCCTGTTGTCTATTATGGTTTCGGGGAGCATAATGATTTTGCTGCTCGTAATATAGAAAAGACAACAGAGGGGACTTCCTTTGACGTATTTGTAAGAAATGAGTTTTATCATCGGTTTACGATACCAATGTACGGTGATCATGTCATTTTGAATTCTTTATCGGTTATATCTTTATGTCATTATGAGGGTGTGCCTGTAGAGGTTATCCAGGATGGTTTAGAATCCTTTGAGGGTGTTAAAAGACGTTTTACGGAAACAGTTATAGGAGATCGTGTAATTATTGATGATTACGCTCATCACCCGACAGAAATTGCTGTAACAATTGAAGGCGCACGTCAAAAGTATCCAGATAGAAAGCTTGTAGTGATATTCCAACCACACACATTTACTAGAACTCAAAAGTTCTTAAATGAGTTTAAAGAAAGCCTTAGCTTGGCTGACGAAGTGTACTTATGCGACATATTTGGATCAGCTAGAGAAAACGCAGGCTCTTTAACTATCGAAACACTAGGTGATCTTATAGATGGCAGTCATATCCTTCAAGAGGAGTCGGTGGAACAATTATTAACTCATGAAAATGCTGTGTTTATGTTTATGGGTGCAGGAGATGTCCAAAAATATCAAAAGGCATTTGAAAAAAAACTAAATAATTAATAAAAATGCTTAATCTCTTATGTAGATTAAGCATTTTTTAGAGGAGTTTTCAAAAAAAAGTAGTATAGTATATAGAGTAAGAAGTTTAGTTTGGTTCAATTAGGGTAAAAATACTACATAACAAAAATGATGGGGAGTGTCCAAATGGAAAATCTATTATACATAGCTGCAATTGTAGCGGCCATAGCATTTCTAATATTATGTATAAGCTTGGCGGTAACTTTGTCTTCCGTTAAAAAGACCTTGAACAATGTGGCAGATACATTAGATGGGTTAGAGGCTCATTTACAAAACGTAACAAAAGAAACTGCTGAACTTTTGCATAAAACAAACGAACTGGCAGTGGATATTCAAGATAAATCCGAGAAGCTTAATACGGTTGTAGAAGCAGTGAAAAATGTTGGAACATCGGTGAATGGATTCAATAACTCAATACAACGCCTGTCAACTTCTGTCACTTCAGAAGTGGAAAAAAATGAAGATAAAATTGCACAGGTTGTTCAGTGGAGCAGCATTTTCCTTGGCATACGTGACAAGTGGAAAGAACGCAAAGCAATGGAACAAGCTGGCTTTTATACATTTGAAAAAGACAATATAAAATAAGCTAACTGGAGGAATTGAAATGACTAATTACGAATCAAACAAACCAAATTACAATGATGCAAAATTTGACCACGAGTACTATGCAAACCAATCATCTTACGATCGACAAGGGCAGCCTAGCTATCCACCAATGCCTTCTTATAAGGAAAGCCGCCACAATATCTATAAGGATGAAGAAGTAAACGGTAAGGACTTCATCATGGGAGTAATTATCGGTGGTATCATAGGCGCTACGACAGCACTATTATTAGCCCCAAAAACAGGGACAGAGCTTCGTGACTCCTTAACATCTCAAGCAGGCCAGCTGAAAGAAAAAACAATCGACCTTTCTTCAACTGCTAAAGAAAAAACAACTCAAATTTCTAAACAGCTGCAAGAGCAATCTGGTCAGCTAGTAGACAAAGTGAAAAACATTAAAGGTTCACCTGCTTCACCATTAGATGATGGTACTGCTTCATCTGAAGGAGAAGAACCAATGGATTTCATGGAGACTATTTCTCAAACGACAGAAGAGTTAACAGAAGAAGAGGAAAATGCTACTGCAGTTGCTGAAGCTATTAAAGAAGCGATTACAGAAGAAAACGATTCTAATTCAAATTCAAACTCTAAAAAGACCACCACTACAAAAAAATAAAAAAAGAACAAGCAGAGATGCTTGTTCTTTTTTATTTTTCTACCCTAATCGAATTTCCAGTTGATCTCCTCCGAAAATTTCTTCATCAAATCGGGAAGGTTGACCATTTCTTAAAATTTGAAAAGAGGTGGCATTCTCTGGAAGAGTCCACTCTGTGAAGCGAAACACATCTTGAAAAATCCAGGAGGAATCATTTGCTTCTTCCCATACAATCTGAGCATTGTTTGGTATGACATCACTTCCTTGAAGAGTCAATTCTCCCATAGAAACTATAGCAAGCTCTTTAAAAAGTTCAACTTTTTCACTTTGAAAGGTGACTACTGTTCTAATAGATAATTTTTTGTTTAATATCTCAGCCAATTTTTCCAACGTAGTGTACTCTAAAGTATTGATTACTATTACGTCATTATCTTGAATGGAACTCTGTAATTTGCCTTTCATCCCGTTAATGAGTAGGTTAGGAGAAAGTGCGGGCATATAGTGGTTTTTATCGTTAATGGTAACTGTGTAAGGGTTTAGCTTCTCTATATAGCTTTCCTTGTTGATGATTTGTAGGAACTGTTCTACTGTCTGAACTGTTTCCACAGTAACCTTGTCTCTTTCCTTTAAAGGAGTGTCTATTGTAGAAGAAGCACCGTTGATATAAATCTTTGGTTCTACAATATACATAACTCCTTGGAAGGTGACTGTTTGAACAGATGCCTCATCCAACAAGTCTCGAACAGTAGCTACTCCTGGGTTTCCATCTTTTCCTTCTAGAAGCTCAATTGTATCTTTATTTTTTATAATGGTTTTCGTATTAGCCTCCATTCCATTTACCATTATCAAAGCCGCTTGACCATGTTCTCCTGGGATATGAAGAGTTTGATTATTAAGTTGGATAGATAGAGCAGCACCAGGTTTCCCGTATAATTTTCGGGTTGATATATTCGCAGCTAATAACGCATCACCAACTGTCATTTCCTTAAGTTCAAATAAACGAACAACCTGCCCATTCACCTTTACAGACATATACTGAATAGGAGACTTTTTCGCTGCAATTGCAATACCAATCGGTGTGACAAGCTCCGGTGTGATTGGAATATGTTCTTCCTTTGTTAAATCTTGTATTGCATCGATACCTCTAACAGCAACTCTATTAGCTGGCAAATTTAATGCTTGTTCTAAAGAGGTGGTGATGGTAGGTGTTAGGCTACCACCTCCTACAAGCATGACAGCTTTAGGAGAGCGATTATTATTTAAACGTAGTATCTCTTTTGAAATTTCAGTTGCTAGTTCTGTAATTGTTGGTTTTAGAGCTTCTATAACTTCTTCCTTTGGTATGTCCTGTTCAAAACCAAGGATATCCTGCACTTGAATGTAATCATTAGTATTGATTGCTCTCTTTGCTTTTTCAGCAAGAGGAAAGTCCAATAAATAATGATCGCTTAATGCTTCGGTAATTTCATCTCCCGCATATGGAACCATACCATAGGCGACTACTGTACCAAAGTCAGTGATTGCTATATCTGATGTTCCTGCTCCAATATCAACGAGGGCAACATTTAAACGACGCATTGATGTGGGAATCAATACATTAATAGCTGCGATTGGCTCTAATGTAAGAGCCTCCATTTCTAAATTAGCTCGCTTTAAAGCAGAAATCAGAGATTCAACCACAACTCGCGGAAGAAAGGTAGCTATTACTTCTATTGAGGCTTCCTCACCTTGTTGGTCAACCAAGCTCCCAATTTCTTCTCCATCCAATTTGTAGTATAAAACACTATATCCAACACAATAATAGTGACTAGACTGATTTCCACTGTCGGGCTGAACAAGAGCATTTTGAGCCTGCTGAACTGCTGAAAGCTCTAGTCTACTGACGTCTTCCTCGGAAAAAATCGGTCTATTTTTTATATTCATTTTTATCTCGGCTTGCTCAGTTTTTAAAGCTCTTCCTGCTGCAGCAACGCTTACTTTTTCTAAAGGACCATGCTTAGCTTCTAGTTTTTCCTTTATCGATTGTATTACCTCTGCTACTTTGAGCACGTTATGTATTTGACCATCCATCATTGCTCGATCCTTATGTTCTTCCACAAGTATGTCAACTACATGAAACGTTTCATTTCGTTGTTCTAGAATTATTCCTACGACAGATCGTGTACCGATATCTAATGCAAATAGGGTAGATGACAAGTTCTCACTTCCTTTTTAATATGAGACACTTTAGCGAGTTGAATCGCTAAAATAAAAAGCGTGACATTTCTCAAATGATTGATTATAATATGAATTATATCCTAAAATGTATCATAATTTTCAGGCGATAGAAAGAGTCGTAGCTGAGACGAAAGGAGAAATATCTATGAATCAAGTGGATTTAGAGGCTTTACGAAGCCGTGTAGACGAGATTAATGTAGAAATTCTACGTTTAATCAATGAAAGATCGGAAGTAGTGCAAGAGATAGGTAGAGTTAAAGAAAAGCAAGGTGTAAATAGATATGATCCTCTTCGTGAAAGACATATGCTAGATCATCTTAAAGAAAACAATGACGGTCCAATGCCACAATCAACTGTGGAGCATATATTTAAAGAAATCTTTAAAACAGCTCTAGAATTACAAGTGGATGACCAGAAAAAAGCACTTCTCGTTTCTCGCAAAAAGAAATCAGAAGATACAATTGTAACAATTAATGGAGAACAAATTGGTACAGGAACGCCATCGTTTGTATTTGGCCCTTGTGCTGTTGAATCATATACGCAGGTTGCAGAAGTTGCTGCTGCGATCCAATCTAAAGGATTAAAGCTAATTCGCGGAGGAGCATACAAACCACGTACGTCTCCTTATGATTTCCAAGGACTTGGCTTAGAAGGATTGAAAATTTTAAAACAAATTTCTCAAGAATTCGGTTTAGCGGTTGTTTCGGAAATCGTAACACCTAGTCACTTAGAGGAAGCACTGGACTATGTAGATGTTGTACAGGTCGGTGCCCGAAATATGCAAAACTTTGAACTATTGAAAGCAGTAGGTCAAATAAATAAACCTATCCTATTAAAACGTGGGATTGCAGCTACTTTAGATGAATTTATCCATGCTGCTGAATATATTATCTCTCAAGGTAATGACCAAATCATTTTATGTGAGCGTGGTATCCGCACATATGAAAGAGCTACAAGAAACACTTTAGATATTTCGGCAGTGCCTATTTTAAAACAAGAGACTCACTTGCCTGTATTTGTTGATGTGACGCATTCAACTGGTCGTCGTGATATTTTACTACCTGCTGCTAAGGCTGCAATTGCTATTGGAGCTGACGGAGTAATGGCAGAGGTTCACCCAGATCCTGCAGTGGCATTGTCTGATGCTGCTCAGCAAATGAACTTAAAGCAATTTGATGAGTTCTATGATTCCATTCAAAAATTCATGAAAAATCATGAAGTTCACGCTTAAAATATAGTATTGTCACAAAACCGACTCTAAATAAGAGTCGGTTTTATTATTTAATTGAAAGTTGTTGAGGATATAAAGTATTATTTTAATATATACTGTAAATTAGATAAGAAAAGGAGGGTATGCAATGACTATCACTATTTATGATGTAGCAAGAGAAGCTAATGTATCTATGGCTACTGTGTCACGTGTAGTTAATGGCAATCAAAACGTAAAACCAGCAACTCGCCAAAAGGTGTTGGCCGTGATCGAACGACTAGATTACCGTCCTAATGCTGTGGCAAGAGGTTTAGCAAGTAAAAAGACAAAAACCGTAGGGGTTATTATCCCGGACATATCAAATGTTTTTTATGCGGAATTAGTTCGCGGTATTGAAGATATTGCAACTATGTATCGCTATAATATTATTTTAACGAATTCCGATCAACAGGAAGAAAAAGAAGTTCAGTTATTGTCGACCCTCTTAAGTAAACAAGTAGATGGTATAGTCATGATGAGTGACTATGTTTCAGAGGAAATGTTACATGAGATGAACCGGGCAAATGCACCGGTTGTTTTAGCAGGAACAGTGGAGCATTCTAATTCGTTCCCTTCTGTGAATATTGAATATCGTGAGGCTGCTATTGATGCAGTGAATCGACTTATTCAAAACGGTCACAAGCGAATCGCCTTTATATCAGGTTCCATTTCATCTCCGATTAATCGTGACTTTAAGCTTGCGGGCTATGAGGAAGCGTTGGAAAATGCGGATATCGAAGTGGATGAGGATTTAATAGTAGGCGTCGATAATACATACGACGACGGTTTAGCGGCATGGGAACAGCTTTGTAAACTGGACAATCCACCAACTGCATTTTTTGCAGGAAGTGATGAAATAGCAATCGGACTTATTCACGGAGCACAGGATAGTGGCTTAAATGTCCCTAATGATATTGAAATTATAAGCTTTGAGAATTCCAAACTTGCTCGAATGGTACGACCGCAATTAACTAGCGTAGTGCTTCCTTTATATGATATTGGAGCGGTTTCCATGAGATTGCTGACTAAGTTTATGAATAAAGAAAAGATTGAGGAACAAAATGTAGTGCTTCCTTATCGTATTGAGGAAAGAAATACAGTTAAATAACATTGTTGAGGGAGAGTCATGATACATTCATGACTCTTCTTTTTTATGGAGAGAACCATTTGCATATTAGTACATATCCATTTAATCACATAATTGCTATTTTATTAGATCCGGGAGAATGAACAAAGAATAGTCGATTTCAGCTTTATGCGGACGCTTTCCGTGGGGGAATGATAAGCCATCACCGTCGCTTACGCGTCTCATCTGTCGCACTGATCCCATTGGAGTCGCCGTATGCTGCTCCAATCAAAAGTTGTGTGGAAGTTAGATTGCCGTATGGATAAAACAAAATCAACTATTAAATTTAAATTCAATTTATATAAAAAGTAGGATCAATAGATGGCAAACTTGTCTTTCGACTGACGGTTTTCGTGGGGGGAACGATATTTGAACGACTACTCTGTAACATTTCTTAATTAAACCAGCTCATCATCTCGATGGTCTATGATACAATTTCGGTGATTCAGTGAGAAAATATTTTGCTTAAACTAACAATGCTGTTTAGTTTAAAAAGCAGGTATTACTAAAGGGATGTCGAAGGTGTTAATTAAAGGAATTATTCTATTAGAGAAAGAGGTATTAAAAGTGAGAAAAACTAAAGATAAAAATGAATTATTGGAATGGGTAAAAGCAATAGGCATTGCTATCTTATTTGCCTGGGGAGTTCGAGTATTTATATTAACACCTATTGTCGTTGATGGTGCTTCTATGATGCCCACCTTTGAAGACGGTGACAAAGTAGTAGTGAATAAAATTGGTCCAAGATTGACGGAGTACAAGCGATTTGATGTGATTGTATTTGAAGCAAAAGAAGATACAAATTATATCAAGCGTATTATAGGTATTCCTGGTGACCGTATTGCTTATGAAAACGATGAACTTTTTATTAACGGTGAGAAGTACGAAGAACCCTACTTGGATGAATATAAAAAAGCTTTGCTAGGCAATGATACACTCACTCAAGACTTTACATTAGACCAAAAACTAGGTGAAATTGCTGTGCCAGAGGGACACTATTTTGTACTGGGAGATAATCGTCTTAATAGTATGGATAGTAGAGATCCTAGTGTTGGTTTTGTACCGATGGACAAATTTTTAGGGTCTGCAGAAATTGTTTTTCTTCCTTTAGATAATTTAAAGTTAATAAAATGATTCTGTTATTGTTATTCAACAAAATTGGAAAGTAGTAAAAGTAGGATAGAAATTATTGTATGGAATATTTAATGATATAAACTATTTTTGCGGAAGACCATTTGATAATAAAAGCTTATAGTAAAAAGGATGGAATGATTATGATGGTAGTAAGTGAAAAAGAAGTTCTTATACTGAATAGCGACAGAAATTTTAAATCACTTCTTGAAATAATTGAGTCTGTACCAAGCAGAAAAAGAAGTGTTTCTATTGAGACTCTAGAAAGAGATAAGAATTTCCGTGATGTAATAATGCATCTGTATGAGTGGCATGTAATGCTTGAAAGGTGGTATAGAGAAGGGATGGATGGAGATATCCCTTTTATACCAGCACCCGGTTATAAATGGAGTACTATCAAGCTACTTAATATGCAGATTTGGAAAAACTATCAAGATGTAACATTAAATCAAGCTATAAAAAAATTTAAGTTAAGCCATGAGAGAGTAATGAATTTAATAAAGGCACATACGAATGAAGAAATCATGACAAAGAAATACTATAAGTGGACTAAGACAAGTAATTTATACAGCTATTTTGCAGCAAATACCTCCAATCATTACATATGGGCTATAAAAAAATGTGAAGTTATTGCAAATTATATTAATGACGGAGAAAAGGACAAGCTTGTGAAACAAAGTACCTAAAGTAATGGGATAAGTTCAAAATGACCATCATTTCCAGGGTTTATTTTAAACTAAGCAGTAAAATTAAGAAGGATTCTTTTTCCCAAACAAAGAATATTAGTTAAGATAGTAAATCAGTCTTTTTAAAAGGGAGTGACGGAGAAGATGTTAAGTAAAATCGGTCAAATTATGTTGTATGTAAATAACCAAGATAATGCTGTGAAATTCTGGACAGAAAATTTAGGGTTTACTGTAATAGCCGAAGAGAACAATGATCAGGGTTTTAGATGGATTGAAATTGCTCCGAAAAATGGTGCAGAAACAAGTCTCATTCTGCATAATAAAGATTTTGTCTCTAAAATGTCTCCTGGATTAAATCTTGATACTCCTTCATTAATGTTTTTCACAGAGGATATCGAACAATTATACAATGACTTATTAAATAAAAAAATTACAGTCGGAGAGATAGTAAATATGCCGACTGGTAGAGTATTTAACTTTGCAGACAATGAAGAGAACTATTTTGCAGTAATGGAAAAAAAGTAATTTCCTAAATAATAGTTGATAAGTACAGGTAAGGCTACTTAATCTAGGTAGCTTTTTTATTATGTAAGGATAGATATTAACTTTAAAGAAAACATTTGTAATAGGTTTGCAAAACTTGGCACTTCATAATGAAGTAATAAATACCTTGTTTAAAAATATTTTTGTTTTTTATAGTTAATTTTAACCTTGTGATATAGTACAACAAAAATCTCATTTCGGTAGATAAGCATGCAAATCAGATATGAGCGAACACTTTCATTCATTTTATATTAGTGAGCAGAATACGCGCATAGTGACTCCTTTGTATAGGATAATATTGATGTATTGGATGGGTATAAATATTAGGTTGAAGAATTCTTAAAAAGGGAAGTGTGAAACAATGATCTTAGAAACGGTAATGCAGGAGCTTGAAGCACTAGGCAAGGAAAGAACTAAAAAGATATATCTTTCTAACGGAGCACATGAACCGCTATTTGGCGTTGCAACAGGTGCAATGAAACCAATCGTAAAGAAGATAAAAATAAATCAGCATTTAGCTGAGGAACTATATGCCACTGGGAATTATGATGCGATGTACTTTGCGGGTATTATTGCAGATCCAAATGCAATGAGTGTGTCCGATTATGATCGATGGATGGATGCTGCTTATTTTTATATGCTGTCTGATTTTGTAGTAGCAGTTACTTTATCTGAGTCAGATATTGCACAGGAAGTTGCTGACAAATGGATTGCAAGCGGGGAAGAGCTAAGAATGTCTGCTGGATGGAGCTGCTATTGCTGGCTTTTAGGAAATCGAAAAGACGATGAATTTTCAGATGAGAAAATTTCCAATATGCTTGATATGGTAAAAAATACGATACATGAATCGCCAGAACGAGCGAAATCCTCTATGAATAACTTTATTTACACAGTAGGGCTTTCCTATTTACCGCTCCATAAGAAAGCATTAGAAACTGCTAAGGCTATAGGTCCTGTGGAAATAAAACGTGAGAAGAAAAAAAACAGTTTTCTTAATGCTTACGAAAATATTCAAAAAGAGATTGAAAAAGAAAGGCTTGGTTTTAAACGTAAACATGTAAGATGTTAATTTGTTAGAGGGATACTTAAAAACATCCATCTATAAAATTCACTTTTTATAGCATGTGCGTAATTGAATAAAATTGTATTCCATTGTCTGCTTTTAATTCCTAACTAATTAGGAAATAGAAGCAGCTTTTTTGTATTCTCGTTAATGACCATTTTATATTCACTACTGGGGAATATTATCAATAGGATGGCGTCCTTTTATTCACTGTAGCTTCTAAGCTACAAGTCCAAAAGTATTATTAAGAATTGTACTAAAATATCTTACATATTCATTTTTACTTCTATAAAAAATTAGGCTTCTTCACCTTTTAAAATACCAGCTATTATTTTACATTATTTACTTTATTTTTATTCGAAAAGGATACTTTGTAAACTTATAAATACCATTTAGGTGCAACTTAAAACCCTCTAAAAAATTTTGAAAACAAGAGGTAATTAGTAATATTATTGTGTCTAAAATGGTACATATAAACCGTTCAAAAGTATTGAACATCAAAAAAATAGCATTTTAGAGTTCATAAAATGTTGACACACTATTGTGAACGTTATAATAATAAAATTGTGAATAAATGGATAGGTAACTTTTAGAAGCGTAGGAAGAGATAGCTAAAGAATCTAATAGTTTATCATGAACTCATTATTTGAAAATAACTTATCTTACATTTTATTTAGTAAGTCTTTGGGGAAAATAGTTTCTTACCCGGCAGAGTTCTTTTTCCATGTTTCACAAAAAAACATTAGGAGGTAATGTATGAAGAAGGCTAAGAAAACTATGTCAAAAATGATTGTAGTTGCAACCTCGGCTGCCTTAATTGCTAGTTATTCTGGAAGTGCCGTAAACGTTTTGGCGGCATCGAGTACTGATGCAATAAAAACGGCTGTAGAGCTCGAAGTAAAGGAAGCGAAAGAGGCAACTGTTAGTAAGTTTGACTTGTACGAAAATAGTTATTTAAACGCGTATAACGAAGTGTTTAAAGTAGCGAGAGAGGGTATTACATCCGTCACAACCAACGGCGGAAATTATTCTGGCTCTCCTGTTGAATATGCGATAGATGGAAATTTAAATACCCATTGGGAAACTGGAAAACCAAATAGTACTGCATTTACTAATGAGTTGATATTCACCTTCAAGGATTTAACTGAATTAAACAGAATAGTTTATGCTGCAAGACAGTCAAGTGCGCAAGGAAAAGGTTTCGCCCAAGAGTTTGAGGTATATAGTTCTTCTACTGACACAGGTGATGACTTTGCATTAGTATCTCCAGGAGAATATAAAGGTACAACAGGAGATATAATTGAGATCGAATTTGATTCAACAGAGTTTAAGAGAATCAAATTTGTATTCAAAAAGGCAAATCAAGATTGGGCAAGTGCTGCTGAATTTGGCTTTTATAAAGAAGACCATGTAAGAGCTAGTATGAAATCATTATTTACAGATAGCACTTTTACTAAAGTAAGTGCTGAATTTAGTAGTGTCGAGGCTTTAAATAACTTAGATAAAGAAGCGCAAAATCATCCTTTATATGAACAATATAAAGAAAATATTGAGAATGCTAGAGCTTTAATTACGGAAGAAAAAATAGAATCTACAATAGCGACCACGAAGCAATTTAAATATTATTCGGATAACGAGTATTCAAAACTATTTAGAATGGATAACGATAATATTCTAAGCATTAGAAACAATGGAGGTCACTATAGCAGTTCTGTGATTGGAAATGCTGTGGATGGTAATATAAGTACATATTGGGAAACAAATAGAGCTAACACGACTAGTTTTTCTAACGAAGTAGAAGTGACCTTTAAAGAAGCAATTACTCTAGATAGAATTATGTACGGAGCAAGACCTGACAATAAAGGCTTTGCAGAGGAATTTGATATTTATGCCTCTCAAACATCAACAGGTGATACTTATCAGCTTGTAGCAAATGGACAACATAATCTAGTTACTGGATTAGTGGAAGCTAAGTTTGAACCTACAAATTTTAAGCGAATAAAATTTGTGTTCAAAAAGTCAAATCAAAACTGGGCAACGCTATCAGAATTAGCATTTTATAAAGAAGATGTTTCATCTAACAAAATGGCAAAGTTGTTTACGGATATCAATAAAAATAGAGTAGCAGCTGAGTTTAATACGGTAGAAAAATTAAATATCTTAGAAGATAGCGTCAAGGAACATCCTTTATATGATGTCGAGTTCAAAGAAGATCTTACCAATGCCTATGTATTAATAAATCAAGAAGATGTAGAGACAACCACAGCGGTAACAAGAGCTTTTGGTTACTATGATAACGTAGCATATACAGAGCTATTTAAAATGAATAATGAGAACATAAAAAACATTCGTAATAATGGTGGGCATTATAGCAGTGCTGTCCTCGCGAATGCTATTGATGGGAACATAAGCACATACTGGGAAACAAATAGAACGAATACAGCTAGTTTTTCAAATGAGGTAGAATTAGAATTTAATGAATTGATAACGTTAAATAGAATCGTGTATGGGGCAAGATCTGACCGTAAAGGCTTTGCAGAGAACTTCGATATCTATGCTTCTCAAACGTCTAAAGGTGATACATATCAATTAGTGTCTACCGGTAAACACAATGTAATTAGCGGCTTAGTGGAAGCCAAATTTGTGCCTACACAATTTAAACGTGTGAAATTTGTATTCAAAAAATCAAATCAAAATTGGGCAACATTGTCAGAAATAGCATTCTATAAAGAAGATCCTATAGAAGATAAAATAAACAATATTTTCACTGATGATACAATGAGTGAGCTTACATCTGAATATAATGAGGTAGCTAAAATTAATGCGTTAGAAAACGAAGCAAAGGCACATCCATTATATAGTATTTTAAAATACCGTTTAGATTTAGCCAAACAGCTACTAAAAGGTGAAATCGTTACGGATGGAAGAATCATTCAAGTAGAGCAGCATGGGAATATGATGAGTCATGCTAACCAAAATTTAAAGTTTGGTTTCGGGAATAATTATCAACCAACAGGAATTGCTGCACTGCCAGGAGATAAAGTAACTGTTTATGTAGAGGCGGATTCAGATGGGCCACTACCACAAATTGTATTCGCTCAACAGGAAGGAAGTTTTGCTAACTGGGCTAGAACAGTAAATTTACAACCGGGAAAAAATGAAATTACTGTACCCGCAGTGCCTCAGGATAGCTGGTATAAACAAGAAGTTACAAAGGGCGGGACAATCTACATTTATAATCCATATACGCCAGAACAACAGACTTCACCAATCATTCGTATTGAGGGTGGAGAAAGAATACCTTTTGTAACGAAAGATACAAATCCAGAGGAGTTTAAAGCTTTTTTAATCGATTATAAAAATCGTTTGGATTTGGACAAACAGAATCATCCAAATGTGGAAGATAGAAAGCTGATCGATGTGGTGGAGGTAGTGAGTGACCACCTCGTATTCACTGGGACAGCAACTGGCGCCTATCAAACTTATTCCGTGAATGGTTACAACCCTTTAGACACTGTAAAATCCTATAATAATTATATGGATGAAATTTTTAAATTTTATGGGTTAGACGGAAGTAATGAAAAGAACGATCCGAAATATATTCGTGAGAATATAAGGTTAGCACAGCCATTTGGTTATATGTATGCATATACGAATCATATAGGTGTTCAAGGTGACGTTATGGAAAGTATGTTAGTGCCAGACAGCTATGGCTGGGGAGTATCACATGAAATAGGGCACAGAATGGATGTTAACGCTCGACTTTATGGGGAAACAACAAACAATATGATTGCAATGCAAATGTCAGTATATTATGGAAAAACAGATCAACGAATTCCTTATGAAGATGATATCTATAAAACGATCTTCGATGATAATCCTAGTCCATATGAGCCACAAGGGTACTTCAAAAGACTGGGTGTATTCTGGCAATTGGAAATGTATCATAAGGATTATTGGGGAGAATTAAATAAGCTATACAGAGAAAGAGATATCTCAGCTGCTACGGAAGATGCTAAACAGCAGTATCTAGTCGAACTTTCATCTGAAGTAGTCGGTCAAGATTTAAGTGAACACTTTGCTAGACATGGCTTCACAGTGAACCAGGAAACAAAAGAAAAAGTTAGTAAATATCCAAAGCCTAAGAAAGTATGGTATTTAAATAATAGTGTACTAGGATATGAGGGTGTTGGATTTTCTAAAGGTGCTTCAGTAGATGTAAACATTGTTCGTGATACTGAAAAGAAAACTAATACAATTCATTTCGTTATGGACAAAGCTAATAAAGACGACTTACTTGGATATGAAATTAGTCGAAATGGTAAAATGATTGGATTTACTTCTACAGCATCATTTGTCGATCAAAATATTAGTTCGAAAGAAAATTATACGTATCAAATAGTAGCCTATGATAAGAAATTAAATACCTCAGAGCCGTTAGAAATTAAGGTATTTAAACCTACGCTTTCAGTTGAAGACCATCTGACACTTAAACTAAATCAAAGCTTCGATCCAATGTCTTATGTGAAGGCATCTGACTATCAAGGCATAGATATTACAGAAGATGTTGTCGTTAAATCAAATAATGTAAATACAACCCAAAAAGGGAACTATGAGATTGTTTACGAAGTAATCAATAAAGATATTAAAGAAACGAAAACGACACAAGTGACAGTAGTAAGTGACTTCGAATACGCTTCTGATATGAATCCTGTATCTTCTAACATAGCATGGGGTGGATATAAAAAAGATAAATCACCATCTGGGGGAACAATTGGTCTTGTTAGACAGGGACTAGAGGCAACGTACGCTAAAGGCATCGGCGCACATGCTATTTCAGAAATCGTGTATAACATTGATGGTAAGGGATTTGATTTCTTTGAAAGCTATATAGGAATTGATCAAGCCATGAGAGGAAAAGGTTCATCTGCAGCATTTGAAGTATGGGTAGATGGCGAAAAGAAATATATAAGCAATAATTTCAATTCAAACACAGACAGTGAATTTATAAGAGTTCCTTTAACTGGAGCTAAAGAAATAAAACTAGTAACGACCGATGCTGGAAATAATGGATCTGACCATACAGTGTGGGCGGATGCAAAGTTTACAAAAAACTCTAGTAAACCAGTTATTACTGTTAAATCAGAAGCAACTAAGGTTGGACAGCCTATCGATATCAAAGGACAATATTCAGCTGTAGATGCGGAAGATGGTGATTTGACTGATCGAGTAGAAGTTACAGGAGTTGATAAAGTTAACTTCAATAAAACTGGTAAATATGAGATTAAATATACTGTAACAGATAATGATAATATTACGGTAACAGAAATGAGAACAATTTCAGTAGTAAACATGGAAGACTACAAGTATCTTTCAGATTTCGATTGGAAGTCCACACAAAATAGCTATACCGCTCCTAAGAAAGATAAAGCAGTAAGTGATAACATTTTAAGATTAACAAATGAGAGTGGTAGTCAAGTCTCCTATGAAAAAGGGATTGGAGCACATTCAAATTCAACAATTGTATATGATTTAACAAATAAGGATATAGATTACTTTACTTCATTTGTTGGGGTAGACCGTCAAATGTATGGCACTGTGGGCTCTGTTATATTCCAAGTATTTGTCGATGGTGAGAAGCGATTCGACAGTGGGCTCATGAATTCTAGAGATGCTCAAAAGTTTGTTGAAGTTAATTTAGCTGGAGCAAAAGAAATAAAATTAGTCGTAACTGACGGTGGGAATGGAAATGGATCTGACCATGCAACATGGGGTAATGCTAAATTACATTTCGCTAATAGTGAGAGAATTTATATGCAGGATTTAATGGTGATTATTGAAACTGCAAAAGCTATTAATGCAGAAGACTATACGAAAGAAAGCATGAATGCTCTATTAGCTAGCCTTGCAAAAGCAGAAGAAGTTCTAGCTAATACAAATGCTACTCAAACAGAGGTCGATGAAGCGGTAAATGCATTAGAAACAGCAAAAGCAGGTTTAGTTGAAGTAATATTAACACAAGTAATTACGATTAAAGACGATTATTTACGAGAATCTATTAAAAGTACATTAGGCTTAAAAGAGGAAATTACGCTTAATGATATGCGTAAGCTCACATCACTAACAAGTGAATCGAAAAGAGTACGTTCTCTTGAAGGTATAGAGTACGCACAAAATTTAGAGACACTAGATATTTCTGGGAATGAAATAACAGATTTTTCTCCATTAAAAGAGTTAAAAAATTTAAAAACGTTAATTGCTGACCCTCAATTTGTTGATGTGGGAGAATTAAAAGGTCCCCTAGTAGAAGTAGAAAACCTTGTTACAGGGTTCGATGGTAAAAAAGTAAGACCTGATGTAGCTGGACTTAACAAAACTATTACAAATAAAGAGATACAGTTAGATGTAAATACATGGGAAAATAACCCAGAAAGGTTTACAATAGATCTTTCTGAGGAAGAGAAAGGACTTTATTGGTTAGGTCTTTCTTATAAAGTCGAAGAAAATACTGTAATCTTACGCTACCTAATCAACAATAAATAAAAATCATAGTTACAGAGGCAAAACTTTAGAAGCCCAGCTACCTTTTGGTAGCTGGGCTTCTTCTATTATCCTAAATATTTATAAATGCGGATCAACGACTTTCAACTGCAAGAGCAGCTAGTCTATATCCTTGTATGATTTTTGACTTCGCAATTGATATAATGCTTTATCGAGCATTTGTTTATTCTTTTCCATAATTTCTATTTTTCTAGGTATAGGCTCGTAGAGAGGATGAGGATCCATCCAAGTTGGGATAAAGGGAACCGGTGATTCTGGACTCCATTTTTCTATCCAAGTTTTTGGTAGATCTCCTGTTGGAGATTGGATATCATTCATCTCCATCCAAAGCAAAGACCAGGCTCTTGGGACAACTCTCCAAATGTCATATCCGCCTCCACCTACAGCAATCCATCGACCATCACAATATTTATGTGCTAATTCATGAGCAAGCTTAGGTATTTCCCGATAAATATTCATCGTTCCATACAGATGGGTAAGAGGGTCAAAATAATGGGCATCTGCACCATTTTGACTTAGAATGACATCTGGCTTAAACCACTCTACAATCTCAGTAAAGCTAGTACGATATATATCTAGAAACGACTCATCCTCTGTGAAGGCATCAATAGGAAAGTTAAAAGAAGTACCATAACCTTCTGCTGTCCCTCTCTCAGTAATATTACCTGTTCCGGGGAAGAGATATCTTCCAGTTTCATGAATGGAAATAGTGCAAACATTTGGATCGTCGTAGAAGCTCCATTGTACTCCATCACCGTGGTGAGCATCTGTATCTATGTAAAGAACACGAGCATTAAATTTTTCTTGCATATACTTGATAGCAACAGAACTATCATTATACACACAAAACCCAGATGCTCTGCCTTTGAAGCCATGGTGTAACCCACCACCTAAATTTATTGCATGCGTCGATTTTCCCTCCATAACATAATCAACGGCAGTTAAGGTGCCCCCAACTAAACTAGCGCTTGCCTCATGCATATGAGGGAAAATGGGAGTGTCTTCCGTACCTATCCCATAACTCTCGTATTTAGAGGTATCACCAGTTTCGAGGCTAGCTTTTTTTACTATATCAATATAGCTAGGGTCGTGCACTAGACTCAGTTCTTCGTCAGTGGCTATGCGAGGTGCAACGATCTCTGAAGTTGATAATGCATTCATTTCCTTTAGAAGGTCTACAGTAAGTGTCAGACGTTTTTGGTTAAAGGGATGTGTATCGGAAAATTTATAACCAAGCTGATTCTCTGAAAAGATAAAGACGGCATTCTTTTTCATACAATCAATCCCGGTTGACTTGGCCATAAAACTTCAAACCCAGCATCTTTTACTGCCTGCACTAATTTAAGAGTATTCATCGTTTTAACGCGTAGAACTAAAATTTTATACTCACTATCGTTTTTATCAGGATATACTAATACACTAAGTAAATTCATTTTTTGCTCATAAAATACCTTAGATATTTCAAATAAGACACCAGGTCGGTTGGGCACTCTTATTTCCATTTGGGATCCCGGCTGGTGGACACCAGTTAACTCTATAAATTTATAAAGAAGATCAGATTCTGTAATCATGCCGACTAACTTTCCTTGGCTTGTGATAGGCAGGCAGCCAATTCGATTGTCGTAAAAAATACATGCGGTTTCTTCCACGAAATCTAGCGGATGTCCTGTTATAGGATTCTTAGTCATAATTTTTTCTAATGGCATATTTAAAACATCCGCATCTTGTATAACTTGAAGGGAGGAGGGGGTTGCTTCCTTTAAGTCACGATCAGTTACCACCCCTAGTACTTCACGTTCCTCGTTAATAATTGGTATATGCCTAATACGTTGTTCTTTTAAAACTTTTAAAGCATCATTTATTGTATGTGATGGTGTTAAAGTAGGTACTGATGTATTCATGATTTCTTCTACAAGCATAAAACCAAACCCCTTTATAAGAAATTTAAAACATCTTTGTTAGTACATAAAACGGTTCATAAAGCGCAGCTGATCAAATTGCTGAATGGATTCATTGTCAACTCGACTTCCAATTTTGGCCATCAAGCAATTGGCAGGATGTGAGCTAATCTCTGGATCGTCAGTAGCGTAATATTCAAGCCCTCCGGCCATCATCATTTTCTCCATCATCTTTCGATACTCCCATACATTTAAACCAGTTCCCTTTAAGTCCCAATGCCAGTAATACTCAGTCGTGATCGTAATGTAATCCTCCATTGCGTCATCCATCATTGACACACGAAGTAATTCTTTTCCAACGCCGGTTCCACGAAATTTTGGAATGACTTCAATAGCACCTAATTCTATCAAATTTTCCATATTCCCTTGGGACCATCTTTCTAGTGGATCTGGATGGAGGAACGTACAGTATCCGACAATCATATTCTTATCTCTGACAATGATAATCCTGCCTTCGGGTAATTTTGCAATTTCGATAATTGCCTTATGCTGTTGTACAGGATTACGGAACGCTATTAACTCTTCATGGAAAGTCAGATTTGCTAAATCTTCAGATGGTACCGGTCCTTCAATAACGATAGTGCCATGTTTCGTATCTTTCTCTATCGAATTAAAAACTTTTTTGTGTTCCACATATTCACCACCTATAATTTAGTAACAGTTGCCACTATTATACATGATTTTTTATGAAGAAAGGGAATTCTATAAAACTGTAACAAAAGATTCTAAAAAGTAAAAACATTAGCATTATTTAATGAGAGTATTGTAGAATATAAGAGTGTATATTTATAGAAAGGGTGAATGGGATGAAAATCGAAGCGCTACCTGTAGTACAAGAGGAGTATCAATTAAAGGACTATGATGCTACTGCACGAGATTTCCAATGGGAAGAAGCCGAAAAGACTTTTACTTGGTATGAAACAGGGAAGGTGAATATGGCATACGAAGCGATTGATCGTCACGCAAAATCAGATAAAAAGGACAAAGTTGCACTTTACTATCAAGATGCTGATCGTAAGGAGTCGTATACTTTCGGTGATATGAAAACTTGGACTGATAAAGCTGCAAACGTTTACAAAGAGCACTCTAACCTAGCAAAAGGAGATCGTCTTTTCATCTTTATCTCAAGATCTCCGGAGTTATATTTTGCGTTGTTAGGAGCAGTAAAAATGGGAACAATCGTTGGCCCATTGTTTGAAGCCTTTATGGAGGGGGCAGTATATGATCGTCTTCTTGATAGTGAGGCAAAGGCCATTGTAACCACACCTGACTTGCTAGGAAGAATACCATTGGATCGCCTACCAGATTTAGAAACTGTTTTCTTAGTAGGAGACAATATTAAAGAAGATGATAAGTTTATAGATTTTAATAAGGCTCTAAAAAATGCATCTGATGCTTTTGAAATCGAGTGGGTAGATAAGGAAGACGGACTAATTTTACATTATACTTCTGGCTCCACCGGGAAGCCAAAAGGAATTTTACACGTTCATTATGCGATGGTACAACAATACCAGTCCATGAAATGGGTTATGGATATAAGAGATGATGATATATATTGGTGTACAGCTGACCCGGGGTGGGTTACTGGAACATCCTATGGAATTTTTGGCCCTTGGCTAGCAGGAACAACTTCACTTATTTTAGGTGGACGTTTTTCACCAGATGCTTGGTATAAAGCAATAGAAGAATATAAGATTACTGTTTGGTACAGTGCTCCAACTGCATTTCGTATGTTAATGGGGGCAGGGGATGGTATCGTGAAGAAGTATGATCTTACCTCCCTACGCCATGTATTATCGGTTGGTGAGCCACTAAACCCTGAAGTTATTAAGTGGGGCATGCAGGTGTTCAATAAGCGAATTCATGATACTTGGTGGATGACAGAAACAGGTGCTCAAATGATTTGTAACTATGGCTGCCTTCCTATTAAGCCGGGCTCTATGGGTAAACCATTACCAGGTGTAAAAGCTGCTATTATTGATAACAATGGCGTGGAAGTTCCGCCATTTACAATGGGTAACTTGGCTATCAAAAAAGGCTGGCCATCTATGATGCGTCAAGTTTGGAAAAACCAAGAAAAATTTGAATCCTACTTTATTAATGATGAGTGGTACTTCTCAGGTGACTCTGCCTATATGGATGATGATGGCTACTTCTGGTTCCAAGGTAGAGTGGATGATGTAATTATGACTTCTGGTGAGCGAGTTGGGCCATTTGAAGTGGAAAGTAAATTATTAGAGCATCCTGCTATTCTAGAAGCAGGTGTAATAGGTAAGCCAGATCCAGTGCGTGGAGAGATTATTAAAGCGTTTGTTGCTTTAAATGAAGGGTATGAGCCTTCTGATGAATTGATTGAAGAAATTCAACAATTTGTGAAGAAGGGTCTTGCTGCTCATGCGGCTCCAAGAGAAATTGAGTTTAAGGATAAGCTTCCTAAAACTAGAAGTGGTAAGATAATGCGCCGAGTCTTAAAGGCTTGGGAATTACAACTTCCGACTGGCGACTTATCTACGATGGAAGATTGATAATAAAGGTCGTAGCATTGAAAAAAATGCTACGGCTTTTTTTTATGAATGATATAAATAACATTTACATAAAAATGGCTATGTAAAAGGTCATGATTGATTTTTCGTGGGGTGGTATAGTCTGAATTATACGAAAACAAAACCTGTTACTTTGTAATAAAGTTTAATCAAAAATATCCACGAACCCATATTTTACTGTAAACAAGAAGAATCCATTTTGAAAGAAAGTTTGATCAAAATAGATTCTTCTCTTGCATATTTTAAATATCGGTATTATAAGTAAAGTTTAATCATTTTATATGTATATTTAGTCACATACGGGTGTTATTTGGTTTTGAGTTCTAGAAAAGAGGTTTATTCAACAATCTCACTTTCAATGGGACCTTCTGTAAAATCCTTTTTTTTGATTTTATATCCTATATATAAAATCAAAAACCATATAGGTGCTACAACTAATGCTATTCGCATGTCCTCAATAAATCCAATTAAGACAATGACAAGCGCTAAAAATGTTAATGCTAGATAGGTTGAAATTGGATATAACGGCATTTTAAATGCTAGTTTTTCTATTTCTTTTTTTGTTTTTGATTGTCTGAATTTTAGTTGGGCAATCAGGATAATCGTCCAGCTGGTAATAACCGCAACCGTGGCAACAGCAGAAATATACAAAAACACTTTTTCAGGAACAATATAATTCAAAACTACTGCGACTAATAAAAACAATGAAGAGAACAGGATTCCACGTCTTGGACTACCATTTTTGCTAAGCTTTCCGAAATATTTCGGACCGTTATTTTGCAGTGATAAATTGTGTAACATTCTGCCAGAAGCGAATAACCCACTATTAAAAGCAGATAATGCTGCTGTTATGACAACAAAATTAATTATATGCGCAGCACCTGGAATTCCTACCTTTTCAAAAATTAAAACAAATGGGCTCCCATTTGTGCCTACCTCATTCCAGGGATATATAGCCATCATGACTCCTAATGCACCAATATAAAAAATTAATATCCTCCAGATAACATTGTTGATGGCCAACGGAATTGATTTTTGAGGATTTTTCGCTTCCCCTGCCGTAATTCCAACTAATTCTATCCCTCCAAATGAAAACATCACGAGGACCAAGGACATTACAATACCGTTGATTCCATTTGGCATGAACCCTCCATGAATCCAAAGATTGTCCAAACCGATTGGCTGTCCTCCGTTCCCGATTCCCAGGAAGATGATTCCTAGTCCAAGGAGAATCATTCCGATAATGGCTACAACTTTAATCAGTGCAAACCAGAATTCAAACTCTCCATATGCTTTTACATTAGCAAGGTTTATCAGTGTAATTACGATAAGTACAGCCAGTGCTACCAGCCACTGTGGAATATCAGGAAACCAGTAATTCACATAAACACCAGTCACCGTTATTTCTGCCATCCCAACGACAACCCACATAAACCAATAGGTCCAGCCAGTTAAGTAACCTGCAAACGCCCCTAAATATCGATGTGCATATGAACTAAATGAACCAGAAACCGGTTCGTCCACAGCCATTTCCCCAAGTGCTCTCATAATGGTAAAAATAACTAAGCCTCCGACTAAATATGAGAACAAAATGGATGGACCAGCCATTTGAATGGTTGCACTCGAACCATAGAACAATCCAACTCCAATTGCACCTCCAAGTGCAATTAACTGGATATGCCTATTATCTAAACCCCGTTGAAGTCTCTGATTTTGATTACCTTTACTCAATCATTATTCCTCCTTAAAATATTATTTCTAATATTGCAAGGATATAAAAAACAAAGTATAAAAAAAACGCCCTTTTGGATTAACCAAAAGGACGATTCAACTCGTGTTACCACCTTTAATGCATAAGCAACTCATATTGCTTACCTTTGTAAGTACAGTCATCTGACGATACTTTAGCACATGATTACGGGTGCTAAGCCGGTGTAGCCTACTAAGGAATCCTATTCAGTACACTGCTCCAAGATGAATTCACAATCGTTCAACATGCACCTCTCATCAACCGGTAACTTTCTGTCTGTTTGCATGATTGCTACTATTTCTTATCATAGCCTTTATTCTTATATCCCGAAATGTTTTAAACAAATCTTCGTTATGCAAATATTAATTATATATTATATTATAGATTAATTTAACTTTGTCAATATAAAATGTTCTGCTTCAACTCCCTCAGTTTAATACGATTTTCTTTAAATATGTTATTCAAGAATAGGGCCCTGATATAGATATTAACTACCATCAGACTGTTAGCCTGATAGGCAAGTTTATTTCTTTTATTCCTTTAAAGATACAGAACAAGAATTTAGAGTTAGATATGCAATCAGTTGAATAAAAGAAATCCAGCCTCATATGTTGCTTAACAGATTCTGTATAATAATTTTATTCTTTGAAGGAATTCATTTATGAAATAGAGAACTATAGTGTGAATGACAATACTATAGTAGAGGTGAGTAATATGGGGTTTCAGGCTGATAAGATATTCGTAAATTTAGCAGTAAAAGATTTAAATAAGACTAAGGAATTTTTTTCTAAATTGGGGTTTGAATTCAATTCCCAGTTTACCAATGAATTTGCAGCAAGCATGATTATTAGTGATAATATATTTGCTATGTTGTTAGTTGAAGAACATTTTAAGACTTTTACGAAAAAAGAAATCGCCGATTCTACAAGAAGTAATGAAGCGATCTTGGCACTATCTGTTGATAGTAAAGAAAAAGTCGTTGCGATTGTAAACAAGGCTTTAGAAGCAGGCGGGAAACCTTCAATGGATCCACAAGACCATGGGTTTATGTATGGATGGAGTTTTGAGGATATTGACGGTCATCTTTGGGAGCTTTTTTACATGGATGAAAGTGCAATAAAATAATTTATTCTAAACATTAAGTAACTCACAATAAACCGAATGAGGAAGCTGGCACATGGTGTTGGCTTTTTTGTCGTACATAATGAAGATTATGTAGAACAGAGTTACAGTTGCTTATTAAACTATTGGGAGCTTTACTTTAAGAAGAGGCTATTGCCTTTAACATTCAGGTTTTTATGGTAATGTGGAGGAATTTAAGGTGGTTGATCAATGAATATTAAAAAAATTTTAGCATTTTTATTAATTGCAAGTACTCTTTTTTATGTTTCCTATCTTATGGTGTATAAACTTTCATTTTTACCAAATGGATATGATATTGAAGAAATAAAAAAAGATTATGTTTCGCTAATATCATTCAATTTCTTAGGAGTTGAAAAACATATAATAACTCTGCTCTTTTCTGAGGATGACACTTGGAAAATTGATGAAATTGAATATGCAGTAAATAGACAAAAGGAATTTTTATGGCTGTTGTTTTCTTTTGTTACTATTTCAGGATTTTTGTTGATTTATAAGGTTCTAAATGGATTAAAATTATGGAAAGCAGTCTTAGAAAGTAATATTGTTTTTGCTGTTTTGTTACCTCTTCTTCCTGTTCTAAACTCATTGAATAGGTTATTTGACTTAATCTCCTGATTACTCAACTACCGATTGCTTTACTTTAAGAAATGTAAAGCCTTTTTTCTTATTGTACTAACGGTCAGTATTGTTCAATAATCAAAGAGAAACATTTATTAAAAACAGGTGAAAAGTAGATGAATAGCCCCAGTTGATACTGTTGGGGAGATGAGTAAGAATATAAAAATAATTTATTGCAAAATTAGTGAAATGATTCTTTTTATTACGGGCAATGCTAGTATCTTACTATTTTAATCATCCCTTTGTTAATACTAGAATTTCAATACAGGATAATGCAAGATAACATGAATTTAGGAGGCATTAAATTTGAAAATCCAAAAAATAGATCATGTTAGTGTAATCGTAAATGATCTCTCTGCCGCTAAAGAGTTTTTTCTCGATTTTGGACTTGAGGTGAAAGGGGAATGGGAAATGGAAGGAGAGTTGATGGGATATGCAGTTAGGCTTAATAACGCTAAAGTAGCGTGTGTAGGATTGGGAACACCAGACGGTCAGACATGGATAGAGCTAATCAAATTTTATTCACCGTCAGATGAAAAAGATATTCAGCAAACCTTTGCTAATACCCTTGGTATCCGTCATATTGCATTTACTGTTGAAGATCTTGAAGCTGTTGTTGCTAAACTGAAAAAGAAGGGTACGGAAATATTTAGTGAGATACAGCGATATGAAGAAAGTTATAAATTATGCTACGTTCGTGGTCCAGAGGGAATTATTTTGGAGTTGGCTGAAGAAATCAAATAAGCAGTGTAAAAAATTGTTACTTTCTATTTTTTTAGTTTGTGAAGAAATGTACTTAAGCTAACGAGTGCTTTAGCAAAACAAGATCATCATTTTATGAGGGTCTATTTTTTATCTAATCATCCAGTTGACCTCAGAAGAAATCCATTGTGAAATATTACACTTAAACTAAAGCGATAGTTTAGTTGAAGAAGTTTTTTTCGATTGTGATAAATAATATTTGTAAATTATTGAACAAAAATTTTTATTTTGTGCTCTCATCGCGAAATCAAAAAACAATCTCTTGAAATTTCCCAACTAAAGAAAATAAGGATGTACTCTGGTAGGAAAGCTTAGTATTAAACGTTCAGAAATTAGTGGTCTTGGTTATAATAACAATGTTTTCAAATTTATTGCGATAATTAGACCTTCTACTATATTATAAACGATTGAAATATATGTGATAATTCTTAATGATTTGGGTATTAATACTTGGAGATAATTGTTTTGACTCGTGGGTATCCATGTATTAAGATAATGATTACCAAGTATGTTTATCTGAATTAGGAGGAATCATGACATGAAAAAATTTAGCTATTTGCTATTATTGATTATTTCTGCTGTGCTAGTGTTAGCGGCATGCAGCGGCAAAGAGAACGGAAACGAAGGCGGAAATGGAAATCAAAACGAATCGGGCAATGCTGATGGGGATCTGCTAGCGAAGGTAAAAAACAGCAGTGAGCTATTGGTCGGTACTGAAGGAACATACGCACCTTTCACATTCCATGATGAGTCTGGTAAGTTGACTGGGTTTGACGTTGAGATTGTAGAAGAAATTGCTTCACGCCTTGGCGTAAAGGCAAAATTCATGGAAACACAGTGGGATGCAATGTTCCCGGGTCTAGATTCAGAACGTTTCGATATGATTGCCAACCAAGTGGGAATTAAACCAGAACGCCAAGAAAAATATGATTTCTCTGACCCATATATTTCATCATCTGCAGTATTGGTAACACAAGCAGACAACAATGACGTTAAAGCATTTGAAGATATTAAAGGCTTGAAATCTGCTCAATCCCTTACAAGCAACTACGGTGAAATAGCGAAGTCATATGGGGCTGAATTAGTTGGCATTGACGGGTTCATTCAAGCAATTGAATTGTTGAATTCAAACCGTGTAGATGTAACCATCAACGATAAATTAACTGTACTTGATTACCAAAAACAAAAACCTGAAGCAAATATCAAGATTGTAGCAGAAGCTGACGATGCTGCACAAAGTGGTTTGATGTTCCGTAAAGGAAGCGAAACACTAGTGGAAGCTGTAAACAAAGCATTGAACGAAATGATCGAAGATGGCACGTACAACGAAATTTCTGAGAAATGGTTCGGCGAAAATGTTTTGGAATGATCCTGATAAAGTGGAGCGCTATATAGATATTGCTCAATCTTCTCTCCTCCCTCTGCTGGAGGGTGCTGTTGTATATACGCTCCCATTGACGCTAATTACATTCGTTTGTGGACTTGTACTAGCAATTCTTACAGCGTTGGCTAGAATATCAACCATCAAACCGTTCCAATGGATTGCACGCATTTATGTCTCCGCCATTCGGGGAACGCCTTTATTGGTACAGTTGTTTATTCTATTTTATGGTTTGGGATCAGTTGGGGTTGTCATTGACCCGTTCCCAGCCGCTGTTATTGGGTTTTCATTGAATGTGGGGGCATACGCTTCTGAAGTGATCCGTGCGGCTATCCTATCTATCCCTAAAGGGCAGTGGGAAGCTGCACAAATGATAGGGATGACATATTCCCAGACATTGCGCCGAGTGATTTTGCCTCAGGCTACAAGAGTATCCATCCCGCCTCTTTCGAATACATTCATCGGTCTGGTGAAAGATACTTCTTTGGCATCTGCTATTCTAGTAACCGAAATGTTTAGAAGAGCGCAAGAGATTGCGGCATTCAACTATGAGGTCCTATTACTTTATACTGAGGTTGCTATCCTGTATTGGATCATCTGTTTCTTGCTTTCGCTTGTCCAAGGTAGATTGGAAAATCGATTCGATCGCTACGTAATGAAATAAATCTATTTAACGGATGAAGTAGAAAGGAGAATAGGATTGATAAAAATTAATGGACTGCACAAACGATTTGGCGACCTTGAAGTTTTGAAGGGAATCGACCTGGAAATCGATCAAGGTAAAGTGGTCGTTGTCATCGGACCTTCAGGTTCTGGAAAAACGACTTTGCTTCGCTGTCTGAATATACTGGAAGTCCCTTCGGCTGGAAGCATTTCCATTGACGGCCAAACGATTGATTTTTCCAAACCTGTACCTAAGAAAGAAGTTGATTTAATCAGAAGAAAATCAGCAATGGTTTTCCAGCACTACAATCTTTTCCCTCATATGACGGCACTTCAGAACGTCATGGAAGGGCCGATGATCGTGCAACAGAAATCAAAAGAAGAAGCCCGTCAAAAAGCAACACAATTATTGACTAAAGTAGGGCTGGGAGACAAACTTGACTATTATCCACATCAGCTTTCTGGCGGACAACAGCAGCGTGTAGGGATTGCCAGAGCCCTTGCGCTAGAGCCAAAAGTAATGCTTTTCGATGAACCGACTTCTGCACTGGATCCCGAGCTCGTAGGGGAAGTACTGCAGGTCATGAAAGATCTCGCAGGGACGGGCATTACCATGGTCGTAGTTACCCATGAAATGCGGTTTGCAAACGATGTAGCATCTGAAGTTATCTTTATGGATCAAGGGAAGGTCGTCGAACGAAGCCAGCCGTCCGAGATGTTCACAAATCCTAAAGAAGAGCGGACACGACAGTTCCTGAATTTGATTCAATAATGAAAAGCCCTTTCCTCAATTCAGTGATTTATTGAGGTAGGGCTTTTATTATGATTAGGTGATGGGAAGTCTATTTTCCTGTTCTGTTCTTTCTACAGAGCGATCGAGCATCAACTGGTTCTTGCGTTGAGTAGTTATATGGTTAATTTTGAACTTGTGAACTTTTATTAGACCAAATTTTGGGGTTTCGATTGGTATTATACTACTTAATGCAACATTGATTTGGAGAAATAAAAAAGTAATGTTAATCGATTTTTTAAGAGGGGGAGAGATAGAACTTCCCCATCCTCACACGTCGTTTTTAACGTTCTAAAGATGTGAGTATATAAAGAAGGCGGTGACTTTTGTCACCGCCTTCTTCTTTATTAGTTACGGAGTAGACTCTTCTGGTGTAGTTGGCTCTACAGGAGGAGTGATAATTACATCACTTCCGCCACCATTACCATCACCAGGGGCAGGCTGCTCAGGCTCTTCTCCCACTGGCTCCTCGGGAGGAAGAACTGGGATTACTGGATCTGGCGCATTCAAAGTAGTTATATTAGAAGCACCAGACTGTAGACCAGTGATATCTACTGTTACTACCACATATTGTCCAGGAGAAGTAATTTGATGACTATAGTTTTCCGCCTCGAGCTTAGTCGTTATAAGAACTCTGTTTCCATTCACCACTTGATATACACGATAACCAACTACATCATTAGAAGCTGATTTCGTCCAAGTCATTGTGTTTCCTGAAAGAGAGGTGACAACTGGAGCTGGTGGAGCACCGTCTGCCTCAAATACTTTTTCTGATACGACATTGCTAGCAAATGATGAGTCGTTCGGGAATAGCTTACTAGCGTCCCCACCAAAGCGACCAAGCATTCGTTTTATAAAGCTCTCACTTACTCCATGTCCACCTGCAACAACAAATTCACTTGGAGTAGAGTCCAATGAACGGTACTTACTTCCGTTGATGACTACGTAAGACGATGATATTAAACTATCATCAGCCTGAGTAGGCAACATCACCTTTGCATTAAATAAGTCAGATTTCACAAGACCTGCTTGTTCACATGCAGTAGAAGGTGCTAGACCAGAAATACCACAGAATGACCTAGATACCACTCCATCAGGTGCTTTGAAAGCGTTTGGTGCATCCACAAGCTCGGGGTTGATATCGTACATTGCATTCATCATATTGGACCAAAGTGTATTAATACGAACGCTTGGGTGTCCATAACGGTTGTTCATATGGAATAGCGTAAGCTTTTGCTCGTCATAACCTAGCCAGACACCTAAGGAAACATTAGGGTTATAGCCTATTAGCCACGAATCACTGTGTCCTTGTGTTGTACCAGTTTTTGCTCCAAAATCTGATTGGAATTTTAGACGAGAATTTGCTAATTTAGCTGTACCTTGTGTCATAACATCTCTTAAAATATCAGTCATAATGTAAGCTGTCTGTGGACTAAAAACATCGACAGGCTCTACTTTGTGCTGGTAAATAAGATTCCCTTCAACATCTTCTATCTTTTCAATCATATATGCATGAATGAACTGACCATTATTAGCAAAAGTTCCATATGCATTTGTAGTTTCTTCTATAGAAGCTCCTTTTTTCATACCACCAATAGAAAGTGCAAGGTTAGCATATTCATCTTCTTCAATGCTTTTGAAGCCCATTTTCATCATGAAATCAGTTGGCTTTTTATCCTTTATTTGATCGTAAAGTCTAATGGTCGATAAGTTTTGGGAGGTAGTAACTGCTTGTCGAGCTGAAATAATTCCTAACTCCTGAGCAGTTGTATAGTTAGTTGGTGCCCATTTGTTTCCGTTATCATTAATATTAAATTTAACATCTGCAAGGGGGCTTCCGGCTCCGATAACACCGTATTCAAGAGCAGGTGCATATACTACCAATGGTTTAATAGTAGAACCCATTGAGCGCACAGCCTGAGTAGCATGATTATATTGCTCTACATTATAATCACGTCCACCTAGGAAGGAAAGAATCCGACCGGTTCCGTTTTCAATCAGCATACTGCCGACTTGGACAGGAAAATCTTTTGTAATTGTTTCTCCAGTAGTAGGGTCCTTCACACTAATATTAGTATAAGTATGACCATAGGATTCAAATTCGTCCCTTACTTGAAGCATTTTCTCATACATATCTTTGTTGATAGTAGTATGAATACGATAGCCACCAGTGCTTGCAGCACGTTGAGCCATAATATTGTACTTCTCGATTAGAGGATCACCGTTTTCCAAGGCCTCTAAATCGACTCCATCCTTTTCAGCTAGCTGAACGCTTAAAATATCTCGTACTCTCTTTTCAATCTCAAAGGTTAACCAAGGATATTTTTCTTCTGGAAGAGCTTCCTTACTTCTAAAATCTTTTGTAATATCATAGTTAACAGAAGCTTCATATTCAGCTTCAGTTATGTAACCTGTTTCTTTCATACGATATAAAACAACCTTCATACGGTCAATTCCATGCTGTAACGATTCTCCTTCTTTTAAAACACCACCATTACTAAAAGGCGTATATTTGAATGGGGCTTGGGGAATCCCAGCAATGTATGCAGCTTGAGGAAGTGTAAGGTCTTTCGCCTTCACATTAAAAATTCCCTGTGCGGCAGTTTCAATACCAGCGATATTACGACCGTTAGCGTTTCTTCCATAAGGGATGATATTTAGATAGGCTTCTAATATTTCATCCTTAGACATAAATTCCTCTAATCGCATGGCTAAGAGAATTTCTTTTGCTTTTCTTTCATAAGAAACTTCATTTGTTAAAATTTGATTTTTAATCAGCTGTTGAGTAAGTGTTGAACCACCTGTTTGCGTATCTGAGTTTGTCATGTCTTGTAATAGACCACGGATGATTGCTTTAGGAACTATTCCATTATGAACTTTAAAATATTCATCCTCTGTAGCTAGGACAGCATCAATGACATATGGGGAGACATTCGATAATTTTGTTTCAGTTCTTTCTAAATCTGTTCTAAGTTTCCCTAAGTAGACATCTCCAGCGAAGTATATTTCTGAGGTTTCTTCATAATTAAACACAGCAGCTCGCATTTTTTCTTTTTCTCGTAAAGGTTCATCCTTTATTAAAGAAGTAAAATAACCTGCCCCAACAGAAGCGGCAAATATTCCAAGTGTTAGACCAACTACTAAAAATATTAAGCATAAGTTCCACACTACACTTGAAGATATACGCAATCTTCTTGCCCATTTGGTTGATTGCCAGGCATCTACTTTCTCTTTATATAAGTGGAATTTCTCCATCCATTTATTCATTAATTTCTCGACCTCCAAATCAACAATATTATATCATAGTCCTATATTATAGACGATAGTTATTGACATACGATTCAAATTAGGTAAAATAGGTATAACATTTAACGAAGAAAAGTCCGAAGTAGTGCTTATACATACTGTTTAGAGAGCTAACGGTTGGTGAAAGTTAGTCGGTGGTTAAGATGCGAATTACAGGCTTGGAGTTATACGTCGTCACAACGTTACATGTGAAAAAGCGGAAGGATTGTTCCTTCAAGCTGGGTGGTACCGCGCTAACTAATAAGCGTCCCTGCATGATTTTTATCATGCAGGGACTTTTTGTTTTTTGGCAATTAAATCAGTACTGCCTTTTCCAATAATAAGGAGGAGACAAAAATGACAAACTCATTAATTGAAGACCTGCAATGGAGAGGACTTTTGTATCAGCAAACTGATGCAGAAGGAATGGATGAGCTTCTATCCACTGAAAAAGTATCCTTATATTGTGGAGTTGACCCAACTGCAGACAGTATGCATATTGGTCACATTGTTCCGTTATTAACACTTCGCAGATTTCAAATGCATGGTCATCGTCCAATTCTTTTAGTCGGCGGAGCTACTGGAATGATTGGTGACCCGTCTGGTCGTTCAGAAGAAAGACAACTACAAACTACCGAACAAATTGATTTAAATGTTCAAGGGATTAAAAAGCAAATGGAACGTATTTTTGATTTCCAATCTGAAAATGGAGCACAGATGGTAAACAATCGTGAATGGATTGGACCTATGTCTGTTATCGAATTTTTAAGAGATTATGGAAAGCTTATTAATATCAATTATATGCTAGGGAAGGATTCTATTGCTTCACGCTTAGACTCAGGACTTTCCTTTACAGAGTTTGCCTATACATTAATTCAAGGAATCGATTTTAATCACTTATTCAATCATTATGGCTGCCGAGTTCAAGTGGGTGGATCAGATCAATGGGGCAATATTACGACTGGTTTAGAAATAATTCGTAAAACACATGAGGAAGAAACAAAGGCATTTGGCATTACGATTCCTTTAGTGACTAAAGCAGATGGTACTAAATTTGGTAAATCAGCTTCAGGTTCAGTATGGTTAGATGCACAAAAAACATCTCCATATGAGTTCTACCAATTTTGGATAAATACAGCCGATTCAGATGTTATTAAATACTTGAAAATTTTTACTTTCCTTGAGAGAGAGGAAATCGAAGGATTAGAAGTAACTGTACAAAATGAGCCACATTTACGTAAAGCTCAAATGACTTTAGCAGAAGAAATGACTCGCTTGATACATGGTCAAGAGGCGTTGGATCAAGCAGTGAGAATTTCTCAAGCATTGTTTAGTGGAAACCTAAAGGCGCTTACAGCGGACGAAATGAAGGATGCTTTTAAGGATGTTCCATCGGTAGAAATGACAAAGGATGAAAAAAATATAGTTGATTTCATTGTAGAAGCAACTGTATCTCCATCTAAAAGACAAGCACGTGAAGATGTAACTAATGGTGCTATTTCTATAAATGGCGAAAAAATTACAGAAGTTGGATATGTTGTAGGGCAAGTGGACAGATTAGAAGATGAATTTATGATTATTAGAAGAGGTAAGAAAAACTATAAAATGATTAAATTTGTATAATATTTTAGTTGCTTCTCATACTAATGGGAAGCAATTTTTTTTGTTAAAAATTAGCCTTTTATACGATTTTTATTCAACTTTTTTAAAAACATGCCAAATATTTATGTTATATAGAAAAAGTTTCATGCTTTTCATTAAAAAGGTTAAATTTTGAACGTTTTAAAAAGTTTATATAAATAGTGGACAAAATAGGTGAAAATAAGTAACTATATAGTATAGAATAAGATTTAGGAACACTTCACCTAAAATAATTAAAATAAATTCTTATTATTTTTGAATATATTAGCTTTTAAAAAAAGGGGGTTAGTAAACATGGAAGCGAAAAAATATGTACTAAATCATTTCGATGATTTTTTTGTTATTCTTTTTGGGAAAAATGATAAAGCTGATAAGCTAGTTATTTTAAAAGAGAAGTTTACAATCGACGCAAAAGAAGGAGATCTTTTAGAGATTTCTATTAACGAAGATAAGACAGGATATGATTTTAAAATTATTCATGAGGAAGCCGATGATAAAAGACAAAGATTATTGGACTTAATCGAGAATATGGAAAAGAACTAAAAACCTTGAAGCTGATTTAGCTTCAAGGTTTTCTTTTTGAAAAATAATCTTTGGGGAAATAGATTAAAATAGTAAATTATTTAGTTGATTAAGTAGTGGGAAATCATGAATTATTAAAGGGAAATCTGGAAAGACATCGAATAGTAAATACATAATATACAAAGGTAGGAGGACACATATTGGGAACATCGTTATTAAATGGAGTAGAGGGAATTTTTATTCCTGTGAAGAATCCAGCTGTTTCAGCACAATGGTATGAAACCGTTCTAGGATTTAAGTTAAATTATATTGAAGAAGAAGCAGCTGTCATGAAAATATCGAATAATTCACCGACTGTCGTTTGTTTAGTTAAAGTAGAAAATTATACGCCTATGAAATTTCCTTCCAATAATTTTGGAGTGGGGAAATATGTTAACTTTATACCAGAAAATATTGAGAAACTTTACGATGAGCTAAAAAACAAAGGAATTGCAGTAAAACCCCTTGAAGGTGATGAGGAAAAGAAATACTTTACGTTTTTTGATCCGGATGGTAATCCACTTGGTGCTTGTCAGTAAAAGAGGAGGACAATTAAATGTATACAACTGTAAATGATGTAGAAGTTTGCTATGAAATATACGGAGAGGGGACTCCTATTTTAATGCTTCATGGATTTTCACCAGATATGGAGCTGATGAAGGGTTGCATGGAGCCGTTTTTTCAAAAAACTAGAAGATCTTATAAAAGGATATACATAGATTTACCGGGGATGGGAAAATCAAAACAATTTGCTCATCTAAACAATACAGATGATTTAATGGAAGTAGTTATTGGTTTTATAGAGAAGGAAATGCAAAATGAGCCATTTTTAATTGCAGGAGAGTCATACGGTGGCTATTTAGCTCGTGGAGTTATTGCCAAAAATAGGTTTCCTATTCTAGGTGCTTTCTTTATTTGTCCTGTTATTAATGCAAACCATGATCAAAGGACACTTCCTGTTAAAAATATAGCAGAAAGAGACGAATGTTTCTTTAAAAAATTGTCTAGTAATATACAAAAAGAGTTCGAGAATAACTGTGTAGTATTAAACGAACTAACATTTAATCGATGGACTGAAGAGGTTGTTGCAGGAATGAAGCGAGGGGATGTAGCGTTTTTACAGAAAATCGCCGGTAACTATGCCTTTAGTAATTGGTTTGAAGAGCCACAATTTAATAATCCTGCTGTGTTTTTACTTGGAAGGCAGGATGACGTGGTAGGTTATCAGGATGCACTAGACTTAAAAGAAAATTTTCCTAGCGCATCCTTTGCAATTTTAAGTGGGGCTGGTCATAATTTACAAATTGAAAGGTCTGTTCTATTTAATGCTTATTTAACCGATTGGTTGAATCGTTGTGAACAAAATAAATGATCTTTTGTTACATAAGTACGCTAAAGAAAGATGTCTGTAGAAATATATCGTCAATTGATTAAAGAAAAGGCAACTTTATATTGTGAGCTATTATATATTGCTCTTTTTTATAACTTAACTAAAGAGGTTACTGCAAATTAAGGAGTTTAAGTTTAAGAATGAATAATGAATTTAATATACAAAAGCAGTTTTACAGGATCTATAAAGGATATATTACTGTATCTGAATTTGAAGAATGGCTTTATAAAACAAAAGAAATAGAAAGTATTTATGGCTCTAATTTTTACTTTGATTTACTTGATTTGAATTATAGAAAGAAATACATAAAAAATGAATTATTGAATCTTATCGAGACGAAAATTCCGTTTTATGCATTTGAACAGGAACGAATCATGTCACTCTTGGAAAGCATAATAAAAGAAAAGAATGACTTAGTAGATATTTTAGAACAATTATATGAGGATTATTGTAGTGGATACACATTTCTACGATATTTAGGTCTTACCTATATTACTGGAATTGATGCCATTCCCAAGGTAGAACAAAAAGATGAGTGGGATAAAAATGAATTTGACCGTAAAAGAGAACTACTTAATAGTATTAAGCCCAAGGTTATTAATGAAGCTATGCGTTTATTATCTTTTTATCAAAAAGGTTTGAAAAAGATAACGGAGGAAAATGATTATAGCGATTATCGAAGGGAGGAAGATCGAATAGAGCTTAATAATATTGAAGGGATGTTTAAAGAATAAATTTAGGACACTAACAAAAGAATAGCTACTAAAGTGTAGGTATTTTTAATTGAATTCCTTAAACTTCCTTGCAAATTGATGAAGTATAGAGAGGGTAAAGCTTTGTAAAAAAACTAGACAACCAAGATTGTCTAGTTTTTTTCATTTATAATCTTTTATTTATTAAAAATATCTTCGATTTCATCTAACATAATATTAGCTGCTAAAACTCCACCTGCTGTATTCCAAATAGCATCACTTACTTCATGAACATTTCCGCTTTTAACAGCATTTAAATTATTCCAAAGAGGATCGTTTGTCCATTCCTTTGCGGTATCTAGGGCAGCTTTATCACCTTGTGGTGCATATGTGAAGTAGAATAGTACGTCCCCGTCCATTTTAGGAATAACTTCTTTGCCTACTTCTATAGCTAAATTCCCAAGCTTGTTATCAGCAGTAAAAAGTTCGGTTTGTTGTGAAGCACGTTTAAATCCTAATTCTTCAAAAATTACGCCGGAGAAAGAATCAGTATAATAAATTCTAGATTGGCCTGCCATGAAGCGTACAATAGAAATTTCTTGATCAGTTTTATCCCCAAGACTCTGTTTTACTTCATCTAGATGTGCGTCAAACTGACTTAATACTTCATTGCCTTTTTCTTCAAGGTTTAACGCTTTAGCATATAATTTAAAGTTTTCTTTCCAATCGCCTCGTAAAGTATCAGAAAATACAGTTGGGGCAATTGCACTTAGTTGATCGTATACAGCTTCTTGACGCACTTTGGTTCCTATAATTAAATCAGGTTTTAATGCTGCTATCTTTTCTAAATTTACCTCTTGCTCTACTCCTACAACTTCTACGTCCTTCATCTCGTCAGTGATGTGGTCGTACCAAGGATCTCCAAGCCAAGATTGAACAGCACCAACTGGTTTCACTCCTAAAGAGAGCAGGGCTTCCGTGCCTTCGTTAGTAAGAATTACAATCTTTTCAGGTGTTTTTTTGAGTGTAGTACTACCCATTGCATGTTCTACTGTGTAGCTAGTGTCGTCTTGTTTTTCTTTACCAGTTGTAGTATCTTCTTCTGTTTGCCCACAAGCTGCTAATAGCAATAAAGAAAATATAGAAATAATAGCGAAAAAAGGTTTTATTTTATTCAATTAGCTTACCTCCTAAAGTTAAATATTAATGATAATCATTTTCAATACAAACCTTATAATAGTTCTCTTGTAAACTTATGTCAATATGAAAATGAAAATGATTCTCAAACTCATTGACACTCTATATAACATGCAATAGACTAGAGGTAAATAGTGTAAATTTACGGATAATAGAAAGGTTACTTTTATGTTATTAAAAACGAACGGACAAAGACTAGTGGGACTAATTATTGTCATTTCTATACTAGTCTTCTTAATGTGTGCAAGTGTTATTTATGGATATACACAGACATCTTGGAAAATGGTGCTAGATGCTTTTCAAAATAATAATGGTTCAAACGAACATATTGTAATTGAAACAGTTAGACTCCCAAGAGCTCTAATCGCTGCAGCTGTTGGAAGTAGCTTAGCTATTTCTGGCGTTTTAATGCAAACTCTAACGAAAAATCCGCTTGCATCGCCTGGGATTTTTGGCATTAACGCTGGAGCAGGGTTTGCAGTAGTTTTAGCAGTAACTCTTTTCTCAGTAACTAATCTTCAAGCATTCGCTTGGATTTCTTTTTCAGGAGCTGCTGTGGCAGCAATTGCAGTATATACAATCGGTTCTGCAGGAAGAGAAGGACTTACACCAATGAAGTTAACTTTAGCTGGAGCAGCTATGTCAGCTATGTTTGCTTCTTTTACCCAAGGATTTCTTGTCATTAATGAGGCTGCTTTTGAGCAGGTGTTATTTTGGTTAGCTGGATCAGTTGAAGGTAGAAAGATGGAAATTTTATTAAATGTTTTTCCATATTTACTGTTAGGTTGGATAGGATCTTTTATTATAGCTTCTAAAATGAATGTTTTATCTATGGGAGAAGATGTTGCCAAAGGTCTAGGAGTAAACACTGGATTTTTAAAAATAATAGTTGCTATTATCGTTATACTCTTAGCTGGAGGATCTGTAGCTATCGCTGGACCAATTGGCTTTATTGGAATTGTTATTCCCCATCTAACTAGATATATCGTTGGTATCGATCATCGTTGGCTTATACCTTTTTCAGGTCTTCTAGGAGGAATTTTGTTGTTGGTTGCAGATATATTCGCCAGATATATCATCATGCCTCAAGAAGTTCCAGTAGGAGTTATGACTGCTATCATAGGGACTCCATTCTTCATTTACATTGCAAGAAAGGGGTTTAATGCACGATGAATCAATATAAAAATTTTAGAGTGTTTAAAGGAAAAGTATCCTTTCTATTAGATAAAAAAGCTATATTCATATTAATGAGTCTCCTAGTAATTACAGGAATTGTTTTTATCGTAAGCACAGGTTTAGGTGATATGAAATTAAGCCCCTTAACCGTTCTGAGTGTTTTTTTTGGTGGTGGAAGCGATTTGGAACAACTTGTAGTTCAATCCTTTCGTTTGCCTAGAATTATTGTCGCATTAATGGTGGGGATTGCTTTAGCGGTAGCTGGTGGCATCCTTCAAGGGATGATTCGAAACCCTTTGGCATCGCCTGATATTTTAGGGATAACAGGCGGTGCATCTGTGGCTGTTGTTAGTTTTTTAACTTTATTCAGTGATACAAATAATTCTCTGACAGTAAGTATTAAATGGTTACCTCTCGCAGCGTTTGTTGGCGCAGTGGTCATTGCACTACTTGTATATTTTCTTGCGTGGAAAAATGGCGTATCACCTATAAGAATAGTACTTATCGGTATAGGGATATCTGCGCTCATGCAAGCATTAACTACATTGATGATGATTATGGGACCGATTTATAGAGCAAGTCAGGCGAATATATGGATAACTGGCACAGTTTATGGTTCTAGTTGGAATAATGTTGCTATATTAGTTCCATGGACGATTATTTTTATAGCTATTGCTTTTTTTATGGTTAAAAATATAAATATTTTAGAGCTTGGAGATGACATAGCTACTGGAGTAGGAGGACGCATTCAACGCCACCGTTTCGTTCTATTATTAATAAGTACTGCTCTTGTAGGAGGGGCTGTAGCTTTTGCAGGTGGTATTGGTTTCGTCGGTTTGATGGCTCCACATATGGCAAGAAGGCTAGTAGGCTCTTCATTTGGAGCACTTTTGCCTGTATCTGCATTAATAGGTGGAATCCTAGTCATGCTGGCTGATCTAATTGGAAGAACGATGTTTTCTCCCTTGGAAATTCCTGCAGGTGTATTTACGGCAGGAATAGGAGCACCTTATTTTATTTACTTATTGTTTAAAACTAGGAATGCTTAAATGTGAAGGAGTGTATTGAAATGAAACAAGTGATTGAGACACAAAATTTAACCCTTTCTTATGGGGAAAGTATTATTATAGATGATTTAAATCTTCAAATACCAAAAGGGGAAATTACTGTTTTCATCGGTGGAAACGGGTGTGGGAAATCAACACTTCTTCGTTCAATTGCTCGTTTGTTAAAGCCAAAAAATGGCGCAGTATTGCTTGAAGGTAGTGCAATATCTAAAATGTCCACTAAGGATGTTGCTAAACAAATGTCTATTCTTCCACAATCGCCAATTGCGCCTGAGGGATTAACGGTTCTACAGTTAGTGAAGCAAGGAAGATATCCTTACCAAACATGGTTAAAACAATGGACAGAGGAAGATGAAGAAAAAGTAAAAAATGCTTTAAAAGCAACTGGTATTGAAGACCTCAAAGATCGACCGGTGGATTCTTTATCCGGGGGGCAACGTCAAAGAGCATGGATTGCCATGACTTTAGCTCAAGATACAGATATTATCCTACTGGATGAGCCAACTACTTATCTTGATATGACACATCAAATTGAAATTCTTGATTTGCTTTATGAGCTAAATGAAAATGAGAAACGAACGATTGTAATGGTACTACATGATATCAATTTGGCATGCAGATATGCGGATAATATAGTAGCGATTAAGGACCGGGAAATATATGCTCAGGGTAAACCAGAGCATATTATAAGCTGTCCTTTAGTAAAAAATGTATTTGGTATGGATTGTCAGATTACAAAAGATCCACTGTTTGGTACGCCATTATGTATTCCATTTGGTAAGGGAAGATGCATTCTGCAGGAAATAGAAGTCTAATCGGATCTGAGTCTCGATATCGATAAACTGCAGAACAATGTTTTCTTATCTTTTTATATGAAACATTTGACTCCCTAAAACTAAAGATAACAACTAACTTTGACTTCCTTACTTCTTCTTTCATCAACAAGATGTTCAAGCCTCCCGTGGAAACTTACAGGCATAGCTGGGAGGTTGTTTAGCAAGGGTAAGGTTACTGTTGATATAACTATTTATCGGTGAATTCGTTAGAAATTGGTGAAGTCTGACCATTCGATATTGGAGCATTAGACATATCTTCAGCTACAGGGAGTCTTTCAATTTTAGTTTTAGGTAGACTAGATTTCTCGTCTACAGTATTGTTTTTAACAAAGCAAGTTTAAATTTGGATGGAGTTTCATACTTAAGAACTCTAAACTCTTCCCCTTTATATAAAGGCCTATTACTGTGTCTCAGTATCCTTTCATTATCCTTCTGATAAAGCTGTGTTGTACATAACACAGTCACTTTACCAATTTGACCATTTCGTGATTCAGTTTTTCCCCACATCACTTTTGTTGATGCTTCTGCTAATGTTGCAGTTGTTATTAACAAAGCTGGAAATATTAAAGCAGCTATTATTAGATTTTTCATATGTATTCGCTTACCTCCAATATAAATCAATAATTATATCGGTATAATATATTGGTTTTGTTACTAAAAATAAATAGTCATAACCAACATTTCATGTAAAACCTCCTTATGACATGTGTCATCTTATACTCCTGACTGCTGTGAATGTTAGTTACTGTCGTTTTTCTTTATATTTTATCTAGGGGCCATGAGCTCATACTTAAAATGAAAGAGGGATTTCTGATGACAAGTGAAAGACTGCGCTTAATCGATATTCTCCGAGGCTTTGCAGTGCTTGGAACGCTGGGAACTAATATTTGGATTTTTGCTTATTTGGGAGACCTATCTTATATAACGACTGCTAACTTTTCCGAATGGTGGGTATTAGAGGACTTTTTACGAATGGTAGTGCTCTTTATTGTTAATGGGAAGCTTCTCGGATTACTTACGATTATGTTTGGAGTGGGATTAGAGATGAAATATCAGCAGGCAATCAGGAAGGGTAATGCCTGGCCTGGTGTATATATATGGACTTTATTGTTTTTACTATTAGAAGGGTTTATTCATTTTACTCTAGTAATGGAATATGACATTTTGATGAGCTATGCGATAACTGGATTAATCGTTGCTTTTGTTCTAAAAAGAGGAGATACCTTTATAAAAAAAATAATGATTGGAGTTGGTAGTTTTCATGCGATAATTGTTCTATTGATCTTAGTGGGAGCACTAGTAGGGGTCGTAAACATGTCCTTAGGTCCATATGAAGGAGCTGCACTCTATGAAAGTGGAACATGGCTAAAACAGGTTGAAAATCGTTTACTAAATTTTGTTTATTATAGATTAGAAGCTATTTTGATAGTACCGATGAACATATGCTTGTTTTTATTAGGAGTGTTTCTTATGCGTTCAGGAGTATTTTCAAAAACAGAGAAGGGCAAAAGTCAGCGTAAAAAACTGTTTCAAATAGGGATGTATATAGGTGTTCCGTTAAATCTTCTTATTTTTATACCAGGAGGAGCATTTGATTTACCTGTTCGTTATTTATTCGCACCAATTATGTCTCTTGGCTATATAGGATTATTTGGTATATTAATAGAATATAGAAAGTTTGAGTGGCTTTGGTCTCGATTTGAAGAGGTTGGGAAAATGTCTCTAAGCTGCTATGTATCACAGAATCTCATAGCTTCTATTGTATTTTATGGCTGGGGTCTAGGATTAGGCGGGAAATTAGGAAGTTTATCTATCATTACTATTTGGCTCAGTATTACTCTATTTCAATTTCTATTTGCCTATTTTTGTATAAGGAAGCTACACACTGGACCGTTAGAGTGGATGAGAAGAAAAGCGGTAGCGATAGTATCTAAATAATTTTAAAAATTGAGGTGATCAATATAAAATTTTATCCAAAAGATCAAGCCGCCAAATACTTGATCATAGATGTAGCCTCAATAGTTTTTCTTTTTACCGTAGTAATGTTGTCTGATTCAGACTTGCATAATGGCCTGAAGCTAATCCTCCTCCTATCGATTGTTTGTTCCTACTATATTGCATTGTGGAATAAGGATTGGCGCCTTCTATGTGCTGTGCTAGCAGGTTACTTCTTCCTTATAATATTAAGCTTTTTCGAAGGCTCAGTAATTATTACTTTTGGTTTTTTGTTTGCAGATTTGTTAGGGAGAGCTAAGTCTAAACTTCACATAGGGCTTGGAATAGTAGGAGTTGCCACCCTGTTTCTTCTTATTCTCTGGAAGGAGCAGCTTAGTGGTATAGATTTCGCTGTATTAGTGGCATTCATGATTATTCAGCTTGCCTTGCCAATACTTAGATATTTTCTTTTAAAAACAACGAACCTACAAACAAAATTAAATGAAGTAAATAAACAACTCGTTCAACAAGAAGAAAGGCAACGAATTGCAAGAGATCTTCATGATACAATCGGCCATACTTTAACGATGATCAAGCTGAAGACTGAGCTTGCTTCGAAATTAGTAGAGCCGGAACAAACCAAGGTAAAGGGAGAGCTAAACGACATCTTAGCAACCACTAGGACTGCTATGAAGCAAGTGAGAGAATTAGTGACGGATATGAAATTTGTATCTCTAGAAAGTGAGTTAGAACATACACAGGAATTGCTAAAATCTGCTGGTATTATCGTTCACTATAATAATAATTTCCAGCAGTTGTTATCTAGTGTAGAAGAAACTATGATATCTCTTTGTTTAAGAGAAGCGACAACTAATATTCTTAGACATAGTCAAGCGAAACGTTGTGAGATACATACAAGCATAAATGATAGGTTATTCTGCGTACACATAAAGGACGATGGAATAGGAATAGAGATGAAGAAATTTGGCAATGGTCTAGTATCGATGAAGGAACGTATGAATTCTTTGCAGGGGGACGTGTTTATAGATGGTGCTCCCTCAGGAGGCACTTTGGTAACGATCACATTACCTATTCATTTGTAAGGGGGATACATAGTGATAAGAGTGGTAATTGCAGAGGATCAAAAAATGCTCCTAGGAGCATTTTCTTCATTAATAGCATTTGAAACTGATATAGAGGTCGTTGGAGAAGCTCAAGATGGTCAGAAAGCCTGGGAATTGATCGTGGAGAAAATACCTGATGTATGTATTTTGGTTATTGAAATGCCACATATGACAGGTCTGGAGCTTGCACGAAAAATTAAAGAGGAACAAATTCCGAGCAAAGTAATGATTGTGACAACTTTTTCACGAGTTGGATATTTGCAAAAAGCTATTGATAGTGATGTTACAGGATATCTATTGAAGGATGAGCCAATCGATTATTTAATAGATTCAATACGGAAGGTGGCAGCTGGTGAGAAAGTTGTGAGCAGAGACTTAGCTGCTACACTATTCATGAAAGTAGAGAATCCGCTTAATGATCGAGAAATAGACGTATTACGCCTTGTAAGAGAAGGTCTAACTACATCAGAAATCACGAGGAGATTATTTTTAACAAAGGGCACCGTCCGTAATTATTTGTCCTCCTCTATCCAAAAGCTACAGGTGGAAAGCAGGCAGCAGGCTGTTAACAAAGCAAATGAAAACGGGTGGCTTGAATGAAAGACCCCTTTCTTTTTATTGTTTATAGTATATACAAATGTGGTAGAGGAATAATGGCATAAAACATAGTTTTGTAAATATGACAATTTAAAAGGGGATGGGAAAGTGAATTATGAAGTGTTGAAGGATGCAGAGGAATTTTACTTCGAGGGAAATCACGTTGGAGTTTTAGTTATTCATGGCTTTACAGGTACAACTCAAAGTATGCGTTTTTTAGGAGAAAGGTTTGCAGAAGCTGGTTTTACTGTTGTTGGACCAAGGCTCACTGGCCATGGTACGGCTCCTGAGGATATGGAACAAGCAAGCTACGAAGATTGGATAAAAGATGTGGAAAGAGGATTGAACAAGCTGAAAGAAACTTGTACTGATATCTTTGTTTGTGGATTATCTATGGGTGGTACTCTTACTTTATACCTGGCAGAAAATCACAAGGAAATCAAGGGGATTATGCCTGTTAATGCTGCAATTTATATGCCGGAAATGATAGAAAATTATGAAGTCCTTTCAAAAGAGGAAACTAGGTTTGTTGATGGAATTGGGTCGGATATTAAGCTAGAGGGAATACAAGAACTAGCGTATTCGAAGACACCAGTGAAGTCAATGTCTGATATCATTTTGCTGTCTAGATTAGTAAGAGATAATCTTTCTAAAATTACGGCACCAGCTTTGATATTTAAATCTACAGAAGATCATGTCGTGCCACCTGATAACTCACATCAAATATTCGAGGCAATCTCCTCTGTCGGAAAAGAAATAGTGGAATTAGAAAATAGCTATCATGTTGCTACGCTTGATACTGATAAAGAGTTGATAGCAGAAAGAAGCATACAGTTTATAAATGCTCGAATATAAAGATGAACGTCTCGGAACCACTGGTTTCGAGGCTTTTTTTGAAATACAATCGTCCCATTAATCTCTGTCATTAAACTTTGCAGTTGGAGGAAGGTGACGCCCAAGTAAAAGTCATAAGATAATATAAAAAGGAGCATGGTCGCAACGTGAATAACGACCACCTCTCTAAAGTCTTCATGTAATGAACTGTTCCAAACAGTATCAAAAAGTAGAGAATTAGTACCTATAGGCAATGTTGCTTATTCACTTGGATAGGTTGTTGTCATGCATTTACCAAGAGGAATTGCTCTAAATCTTTTTCAAGGATAAATACCTCGATTCTTTCACCAGTCTTTGTGCTTATATCCGAATGAGAGGAAAGAACCTTGCAGCCAGTATACTCTTCTACAATTTTTTCATATTCCTTACTATACTGTTCGCGAAGTAATGTACGCATTTGTTTGACAAGACGTCTTCCAGTAGTATGATTGACGAGGTGTTTTTCCTCTACCGTTAGAACTCCTTTAAAACGGGTGATTAACATATCATTAATAATATATGTTTTAGCCTCTTGTGGCCCCTTTCCAATTAAATCAAGCTGTAGCTTAATGAATGCTGAGCTGATATCAGCCTCTAGTTTCTTTTTTGACATAATGCCTCCAAATGGAATTGTAAGATTTAATATCTAACTAAAAGAGAATAAGTATCTCAGTTATTAAACTTGAAAAGATCTCTGCTAATTCCACAAAATTTATTAATTTTAATATAGCTTAAGAGATAGCTTCAGCTCTTTAGTCGGGCTATTTGAAATAGTAAAAGTGAAAGTATTAACAGTTTAGCCTTTTCGTAGTTGGAAGTAAGTGTTTCTTTCAGTCTTCTAAGAACTTTCTATTCACCTTCTCTCTCCAACAACGCTTACGGGGTTAGCTGTCGGATTCGGATGGTCAGAGTCACCCTACCCTTTGAAAGGATTCACCCCAGTTTTAGATAATAACAGGTGGTTCCCCCGATTCAATAATGAATTCAGCGATTTAGGTTGAAATTGAAACTATCATACTACTTGGGGAAATTTCTGTAAAGAGGATAAATAAGTAAAGAAAATTTTTTAATCCTTTTTATCGAACTGATATTTTCTGAAAGCCATACACTAAACCAACTTAGTGTTGAGATAGCAATGATATGAGTTGTTAAACTAGATTCACCTTTTTTATTTTTGAAAAGAATAATATAAATAGTACTTAAGGATTATTTACTTCGGAAAAATAACGTCGTAAAATCCAAACATAACCAATTTGAATATCGGTCTAATCCTGAGCAATCAGGAACGGAGGAACCAATTTTTTGGGGTTAATTCTACAAGTTGTAGAAAGGATGAGATACTCTTTCGCCATCCTACCCGTCAGCTAACTTCGTCGGCTAAAGCGAAGGAGGTCAATGAGACCACCTTATTAATTCACGGGGCTTTTTTGTAGGATTTTAAAGCAGAAAAGCAGCTTGATAAATAGTAGGTCTTTTTATAATGCCTATAATAACTGAAAAGGTTTCATGGAAGACAGAACGCAGAGAGGGCTTTTTGCTTGCTAGGCGCTAAGTAGACCAGTGATACTTTTTCTCCATTAAAAATGTATACTGCTGCAAACTTTTCTAAGTCAGAATATGTGATTGTACTTCACTATTTTGTCTGAAGAATATTTGCAAAGTAGCATATCGGGGAAAAAGTAGTCATTGGTCTTTTTTTGTCTTTATTTTTCGGCAATGGCATTAATCTGAAGGAAATTTCTTGATTCCGTTAAGGGGGAAATTTAAAGATGTGATTTTTAAGAAGGTTAGTTAAAGGATGAGCTACAAGCAATTATAGAAAGGAAGAATTATATGGATGTCGTATCTATTTTTTTAATAATATTCTCATTTTCTCTTTTTTTTGGATTTACAGCATTTTGCAACAAAGTAATTGAAGAGAAAGGAAGGGAAAAGCGATGATTATTTTACTTGTTTTTTCTATTGCAACTTCAATTTATTTGCTGGATGCATTGATTCGTCCTGAGAGATATTAAATTTTCAAGTATATGGAGGAAATGAAATGGATTTATTTCAAATCGCATTAGTCTTGGCTATTGCGTTATTAATCGCAATACCGATGGGTAAATATATTGCTTTAAGCCTTTCACTTGAAAGAACAAGACTGGATCGAGTGTTCAATCCTATAGAAAACTTTATATATAAATTATCTGGTATTAGTCAATCACATATGAATTGGAAGCAATACGCAACAGCTTTACTTATTAGTAACTTTGTAATGTTTGGACTCTGTTACTTGATTGTTAGGCTACAGGGGATTCTGCCCTTTAACCCAAGTGAAATAGGGGGGATGGAAGCATTATTATCGTTCAATACGATTTCTAGTTTTCTGACAAATACTAATCTGCAGCATTATAGTGGTGAGAGTGGGCTATCATATTTTTCTCAAATGACAGTGATTACTTTCTTAATGATGACGACACCGGCAACAGGTCTTGCCCTATGTATCGCGTTCATCAGAGGAATTTCAGGTCATAAGAGCTTAGGTAACTTTTACGTGGATTTAGTTCGTTCGCTTACCAGAATTTTCATACCAAGTTCAATAGTAGTAGGTCTCTTATTGGTAGGCCAAGGAGTACCACAAACCTTGGATCCAACTGCAATTGCAACAACTCTTGAAGGGGAACAACAGCAAATATCTCGAGGACCAGTTGCATCCTTAGAATCTATTAAACATTTGGGAACTAATGGTGGCGGATTCTTTGGTGTTAACGCTGCTCACCCATTTGAAAATCCGACACCATTTTCAAATGTTATACACATGCTTTCGATGTTATTAATACCTATGGCGATTCCTTTTACCTTTGGATATATGACAAAAAAACGGAAGCTTAGCTGGATGCTTACGGGTGCTATGAGTATTATTTTCTTAGCAATGCTAGTAACAATTTATGTTCAGGAGTCTAATGGAAACCAAGTTTTAGCTAATATAGGTCTGTCGCAAGATGCAGGAAGTATGGAAGGTAAAGAAGTCAGATTTGGAATTGCCCAAAGTGTTTTATTTACAACTGTAACAACGGCTGCCACTACAGGGTCTGTAAATAATATGCATGATACATTAACGCCTCTCGGTGGCTTTGTGCCACTAGTGTTAATGATGTTAAACAATATCTTCGGGGGAGATGGAGTGGGCTTTGTAAACATTATTATGTATGCAATTTTAGCTGTCTTTATTGCTGGTTTAATGGTAGGCAGGACTCCAGAATTTTTGGGAAGAAAGATTGATGCAAAAGAAATGAAACTAATTGCAATTACCATTCTTATTCATCCTTTGATCATTCTAGTCCCATCTGCGATTGCGCTAACAACTGAAATGGGCAATTCAGCGATCTCGAATGCTAGTTTTCATGGAATATCTCAAGTGATATATGAATTTACTTCATCTGCAGCAAACAACGGATCGGGTTTTGAAGGTTTAGGAGATAACACAGACTTTTGGAATATCTCAACAGGTTTGGTAATGTTATTCGGTCGCTACTTTTCTATGATTGCTATGCTTGCTGTTGCTGCGTCTCTAATGGTTAAAAAGCCTGTGCCTGAAACAATAGGAACTATTAGGACTGACAATAGCACGTTTTTAGTTTTCCTAATAGCTACTGTATTGGTTGTTGGAGCATTAACATTCTTCCCGGTACTAGCATTAGGACCAATTGCCGAAGCTCTAACCATGTGAAATTGAAATGAAAAAAGAGATTAAAGGAGTATCATTATGAATTCAGAACGGAACACGGCGCTCACAAACGAGATGATTAAACTGGCTTTTGTCGAATCACTTAGAAAGTTGAATCCAAAAACAATGAGGAAAAACCCTGTCATGTTTGTTGTAGAGATAGGATTTTTAGTGACAATAATAATGACGTTCTTTCCATCTTTCTTTGGAGCAGAATCAGATTTTTATTATAACGGATTTGTAAGTATTATATTGCTTATTACAATTTTATTTGCAAACTTTGCGGAAAGTTTAGCGGAGGGGAGAGGTAAGGCACAAGCCGAAAGTCTAAAGAAAACCCAAAAAGATTTACAAGCAAGAGTTTTGTTAGAAGACGGAAGCTATAGTTATGTCTGCTCTAAGGATTTAAAAAAAGGAGACATAATTTTTGTAGAAGCTGGGGAGTTAATTCCAAGTGATGGGGAAGTTATAAAGGGTTTAGCATCTGTCGATGAGTCAGCTATTACAGGTGAATCAGCTACCATTATTAAAGAGTCTGGAGGAGATTTTAGTTCTGTTACTGGAGGAACTAAGGTTATTAGTGATCAACTTACAATACGCATAACCTCTAATCCAGGTGAATCATTTCTAGACCGAATGATTAGTTTAGTAGAAGGTGCTAAGCGACAAAAAACTCCTAATGAAATTGCTCTTAATATAATTTTGGTGAGCTTAACATTAATATTTTTAATCGTTTGTGTTACCTTAGTGCCTATCTCAGGCTATGTAGGGGTTACTATTCCAATCGCTACTTTGGTAGCGTTGCTTGTTTGTTTAATTCCTACTACGATAGGTGGACTCTTGTCTGCAATAGGGATTGCAGGAATGGATCGTGTAACTAAATTCAATGTGATAGCTAAATCAGGAAAAGCGGTGGAAGCTGCTGGGGACATTAATACAATTATTTTGGATAAAACCGGAACAATTACTTATGGGAATAGAATGGCTTCCGAATTTATAACCGTTGAAGATGTTAAATCAGTTGAACTGACAAAAGCGGCATTACTTAGCTCTTTATATGATGAGACACCTGAAGGACGTTCGATTGTTGAACTAACAAAAGAATTGGGCCTTATCGAGATAGAGCAAAATATGAAAGAATCTTTCGGGGTTGAATTTAATGCACAAGCTCGAATGAGCGGAACAGACTTTCAAAATGGACTTAAAGTACGTAAAGGTGCTGTAGATGCAGTAAAAGAATATGTAATCATGCAAGGTGGCGTTATTCCATCTGATTTAGATGATAAATCAAAATTGATAGCATCCAAAGGTGGAACACCACTTGCTGTAGTAGTAGACAATAAAATAATGGGTTTAATATACCTAAAGGATACTGTTAAGGTTGGATTGAAGGAGCGCTTTGATCAACTACGAAAAATGGGGATTAAAACAATTATGTGTACAGGAGATAACCCATTGACTGCTGCAACCATAGCTAAAGAGGCTGGAGTTGATGAATTTATCGCAGAGGCAAAGCCTGAAGATAAAATTGCTGTTATAAAACGGGAACAAGCAGAAGGGAAGCTTGTAGCAATGACTGGAGACGGAACAAATGACGCGCCGGCACTTGCACAAGCGGATGTAGGAATGGCTATGAATAGCGGTACTATAGCTGCTAAAGATGCTGCTAATATGGTGGACTTAGATTCAGATCCTACCAAAATAATTGAAGTTGTAGGTATTGGTAAGCAATTATTAATGACTAGGGGGGCACTGACGACATTCAGTATAGCTAATGATATCGCGAAATACTTCGCAATTATCCCTGCTATGTTTATGTTAACTATCCCTCAAATGAGTGCGCTTAACATTATGAATTTAGCTACACCACAAAGTGCCATTCTGTCAGCATTAATTTTTAATGCAGTAATCATTCCGCTACTCATACCATTAGCAATGAGAGGTGTAAAATATTTGCCGATGAAATCTACAAAACTCTTAAGTCGTAACTTATTGATATATGGAATGGGAGGAGTCATTATTCCATTTATTGGAGTTAAGCTAATCGATATATTGTTAGTTTCTATTAATCTTGTTTAAGTAATATAAAAGAAAGGTGATATAAATGTTAAAAAATTTACGTATTAGTATTATGCTACTCTTAATATGTGGATTGGCATATCCTTTAGTAATGACTGGAATTTCACAATTATTAATGCCCGAGAAGGCTGCAGGAAGTATCATTACTAATGCAGAGGGTAATATTATTGGATCTGAACTGATAGGCCAAAAATTTACTGAACCACATTATTTTAATGGTCGAGTATCATCTATAGAATATAATGCTTCCGGATCGGGCTCTATGAATTATGCACCAACAAATAAAGATATGGTTGAACGAACGAAAACCGATTTAAAACTGTTTTTAAAGAACAATCCCGAAGTAAGACAAGAAGATATTCCCAATGATCTATTAACTAACTCTGGCTCGGGACTTGACCCACATATAACCAAGCTTGCAGCACAAATTCAAGTACCTAGAATTGCTCAAGAGCGTGGATTAAGTGAAGCTAAATTAATGAATTTAATAGAAGATAATACAGAAAGTCGTCAATTTAATTTTATTGGTGAGCAGAGAATAAATGTCTTGAAATTGAATATTGCACTAGATCAATTGTAAGCATAATGATAGAATTATGACTTCTTTTCTAAGATGAAGGAGGCAACCTTTAGGAAGCGAAATTTTAATTGGCTTACTTGAAACCCATTGGCGTAAAGAAACAATAGAGCAGCGGAGGAACTAGTAGAGGGCCCTGTAGAAAGGTTCCTTCAGAGTGGCATTTCGATGTGTTAGTTGTAGCAGAACAAAAGCATGCCAAGATAACATAGATACTATCAAAGCTTGGAACTAGTAATGACCTCATTTTAGGTATAAAAATCCATTTATTGGACAATAATTTATCTAAACTGGAGGGGAACTATAAATGCTTTTAGATGAAAAAGAAATCTACTGCTACAGTTGCCGTAGAAAAACCTTATTTACTTGTAGGGATCTGAATAATAATAAAGGTGTAGATAGCCATTGCAGCGAGTGTATAAATTTTTGGTTTGAATGGCAAAACAAAGCGGTAGAGCGAGAAATGAAAAAATGGTTAGATTATAATGTAGGAGTTTTACTTAAGGAGTTTAGCAAAGAGTCAAATTTTTATAGCTAACAAGTAGCAATATAAAATGTAGGTAATAAATAAACTGATAGTCGTACTTAGCTATACTATTGACTTCCTAACAACAAAGCATATCCAAGATTTTTCTTAGATATGCTTTTTTTATGCTTGTTAACCCTTTTTTATTCAATGATTTAATAGTAGCAAAAGATTCATAAAATCAAGATTAAAGTGCGTGATTAACCAAGTCAAAGTAGTTATTCCTTTCTCATCTATTTTTTTGCATAAAAAACTCGCCCCTAAATAGGAACGAGTTTGTACTAATGTTATTCTCATTATTTGATTAAGCCATCTTTCATCGTAATGATATGATCAGCATATGCAAGCATTTCCTCGTCATGAGTCACCATCAAGGTTGTAATATTAAGTGTTTTAGTTAAATTGCGAATTAGCTCCATAACATCTTTTGAGCGTTTTGAATCCAAGCTGGCAGTTGGTTCGTCTGCAAAAAGTATTTTGGGTTTATGAATGATGGCACGGGCAATCGCTACCCTTTGTCTCTCCCCACCAGACAAAGATGCTGGGTAGGCATTTTTTCGGTGTTCCATATCAATCAGTTTTAAAATATGGGCAATTTCTTTTTTTTGTTGCTCTTTTTTTAATTTTGATTCCGACACCTCGAGCATTAGAATCAACTGTTCTTCTACTGTAAGGAAAGGTACAAGATGCGCAGACTGAAAGACAAAGCCAAACTCACTAGCCCGGACTTTTCGTATTTGTTCTTGGTCCATGTCTGTCATGTTTTTTCCATTGAACATAATTTGGCCGTCCGATGCCGGTTGGAGCCCTGCTGCAATTGTCAGTAGAGTACTTTTACCAGAACCTGAGGCCCCTACTAGCGCAGTAATCTCGCCTTGTTGAAGAGAAAGGTCGATTCCCTTTAATATTTCTTCTACTACTTCGCCATTTGTAAATTTTTTTCTCACATCATTTATTGTGAAAATTGCCATATTAAACCTCTCCTTGTTGAATCGCTTGCAGCGGTTCGACTTTTTTTATTTGGATACCTGAAAGTGTTGCACCAACAAATCCAATAATGAGGAAAACGATAGACAATTGGACCGTAGTGGCAGCAGTTAAACTAAAAGGCATTCCTTCAGGTGCGATGTAGTTAAAACTCTGGCTAAGTGCAATTGACAGTCCGAGGGCAATGACTGTGATGAAGAGCATCTGAGCCCACATCATTTTAAACAGTGTACTCGTCTTTACACCGATTGCTTTTAAGATCCCATACAATCCGATTTTTTGTACATTCATCATATAGAAGAAGATGGCGAACAACAGTCCGCTGATGACCACTAAAAACCAGACAATCATGTTAAGTGACAATTGTTCCGCACTGTAACTGGGAATAGTATTGAGGAACTCGGTGTTTGAAAAAGATTGTAGCCCTTCGATTGCTGGTAAACTCTCTTCACCAGGTATAAAAATCAATTGCATTTCATTTACCCGATACATCTCTTTGTAGTTTTCCATATTGATAAATGCGACAGGAGCGTGACTGTACTTTTGTTGATCTACAAATCCTTTAACAATGAATTCGCCACTGAATTGGTTGTTGGTCAGTGTATCACCGACTTTTAATCCCTCTTCCTCCAGAGAGCGATCCAGGACAATTTCGCCTTCTTTGACGTTTTCAAACAACTTCGATTCAGTTGAAGTGACAAATGCTACACTGCGTTGCTTGTCTTTTTCATCATTCAAAAACCCCATTTGAATGGATAATGCAGCAGCGTCTTCTTTTTCACTTAAAACAGTATCTTGGACACTGGTATCTATCAGAGAAAGATTATAGGTTTCTTCCGCGTCTGTATTCATATAAAATTGTCCATCCGGCAACTCTTTAATCAGAGCTGCGTTGTCTTGGGACAAACCATTAGCGAGACCAGAAATAATGAAGGTCAACAAACTGACCAGAAACACAATCGAACCCAAAATCATAAATCTTATTTTATTTTTTTTAATTTCTTTCCATGCAATGTTCATTTGAATGCCTCCGATTTTGTTTATAGTCTCAGTTTATATCCGTTAGATGAATGGAAGATGAACAAGAGATTACAGATCGAGATGGAAGTCCCAAAATAACGCTTCACATTTTGAACCCAAAGAAATAAGTAGAAGCCAATCACCCTGTTCCGCGGTGAATGGCTTCTACTTATTTCTCATCTTTTTAGCATATCCAGAACGTTGTCAGCAGCATCAAAAGCACAGATTAAACGGAACACTGCAAAGCAAAAACTCCATTAAATTTGTTATTTCAACATTCATTTATAAAAGAGGCAGTTTTATTTGTACTGTCGTGCCTATATTAGGAGTACTTTTAATTTCAACAGTCCCTTTATGCAATTCGACAATCTCTTTTACAATAGCCAATCCTAAACCAGATCCTTTCAATGAACGTATTCGTGCATGATCCGCCCGATAAAAGCGATCAAATGCACGACTGGCTTCTTCAGCTGTCATACCGATCCCTTCATCCAAAACTTCTAACACCATATTAGTAGAAGTAACGCTTAGTTGGACTTCAATGGAATCTCCAGGTTCACTATATTTAATTGCATTGGTCAACAGATTCTCCCAAACAGTTCGAAGGAGTACTGCGTTTCCTTTCACTTTAACAGCTACCAATTTAGCTGAAATTCCAATCTCTTTTTCATCAAATGCGTACCGCAAATGAGACAGTATGTCGCGTATCTGTTGGTCAATGAAAATCTCCTCTACTAAATCTGTCGCTTCTACATCAAATGACGCTAAAGTGAGTAATTGTTTAGTTAAAAGAGATAGGCGAGTCGTTTCTTCTTGGATAATGGCAGCGTATTGTTTTTTTTCCTCCTCGCTGCTTTCTTTCTTTTGAAGAAGAGACAAATAACTTTGTATTGTATGAAGCGGTGATTGTATATCATGGGATACATTGTGAACGAATTCTTTACGTTTTAAGGTGGATTGTTCGATACTATTACGCATCTTGATAAATTGATCGGCCAAACGGCCAATCTCATCTTTTCGATCAATGGAAAGAGGAACGTCAAAGGTTTCCGTACCCATTTTTTCTGTCGCTTCCGTTAATTTCGTAATCGGTTGAATCAATAAGCGTGCGACCAGTAGCATTCCGATAAAACTCAATAAAATGATACCTGCTGCCATTCCACCAAATAATAAGTGAAGTTCTTGGAAAAGAAGCTTAATATTCGGCCGTAGGAAGAGTGCGTGGTTTTCACCATTAAGTTCCAGAGGAACACCCACTGTATTTTCTAACTCGTTGGCAAAAAAACCGGTAACGAAGGTTTCTCGCGGAAAATCTCGAATACCATTAAAAACTTCCCCGTCCAGAACTTGTTGAACGTTCTCATCATCAATAGATTCGTCCCGGAACTTTCCGCCAAAGCGATTTACAGTCTTTCCATCTGTGACATACAGCTGATAACCGGCATCTCCTAGCAAACTAAAAGCTTTTTCAATTTGATCTGAAGGGAGGTTATCCATGAATTCGATAATAGATGTGGCAACGTCCAGATTTTTGTCGTTATTTTCTTCTTTTAAATATTGATGATAATAGGTGTTCATCGCGAAAAAGGAGACGACACTGCTGAAGAGCATTGTTGCAAAGGTGAACCAAATAAATTTGACATAAAGGCTCATGTGTTCACCTCAAGTTTATAGCCTACTCCTCTTACAGTTATGATCCGAACATCTGGAGCGAAACGCTCTAAACGTTGGCGTAGACGTTTAATATGAACATTCACCGTCTGTTCATTGCCTTGAAAGTCAATTCCCCATATTTGTTCTATTATTAAATCTCGACTCAGCACTTGTCTAGGTCTCGAGGCAAGAAGTGTCAGCAATTCAAATTCTTTAAGGGGAATGAGCAATATTCCTTGTTGCGAGCTTACTTCGTAGCTTTTGAAATCAATGGTCAAGGAACCGATAGTCAACGTGTCATTCTCGGGATAATTATATCTTCGCAAAATAGCTTTAACCCGGTATAACAACTCCTTAGACTCGAAAGGTTTAACTAGATAATCGTCAGAGCCGGCTAAGAATCCACGCTCTTTATCTTCAATATGATGACGAGCAGTAAGCAGGATGACTGGAAGATCGTAATCTTTACGCAATATTTTTGTAAGTTCAAACCCATCCATACCTGGCATCATTACATCAACTACTGCTAAATCCATTGCCTTAGAATTTAAGCACATTAAAGCTTGTTCGCCTGAAGTCGCTTCAATTACTTCATAGCCATTTTGTCGAAGTTCGGCTGAAACAAAATTCAGCATATGTATATCGTCATCTACTGCAAGTATGCGAATCACTTAAATCCTCCTTCATATGCATTGTAAAATAACAATAATTAGACTATAAGGCTTAATACACGAAGAAGCAATTTAATGAGAAGAAAAAGGAAGATGTAATTTATAGAGGCACCTAAAGAAGATTATTAATGTTTCAATTGGTTTCGCGGAGGACTAGTTTAGGAAGTAGGGTAAAAGGGAGGATTACTTTCTATTACTTGTTTTATCTTTCATTATAGACAAAATAAAAAAGCCTCCAAACCCTGTATTAACAAGGTTGTGAAGGCTTTTAACATCACTCTTTGCAGAGCAATAAGATTAACGAGAGTAGAACTCAACGATAAGAGCTTCGTTGATTTCAGCTGATAATTCGCTGCGTTCTGGAAGGCGAACGAAAGTACCAACTTTGTTGTCTGCGTCAAATGTAAGGTATTCTGGTACGAAGTTGTTTACTTCGATTGATTCGTTTACAACGTCCAAGTTTTGAGATTTTTCACGAAGTGAAATTTCTTGACCTGGTTTTAAGCGGTAAGAAGGAATATCAACACGTTTACCATCAACCATAACATGACCGTGGTTAACTAATTGACGAGCTCCACGACGAGTGCGAGCAAGACCTAAACGGTATACAATGTTATCAAGGCGAGTTTCAAGAAGAATCATGAAGTTTTCACCATGTTTACCTTGCATTTTACCAGCTTTATCAAACAAAGTACGGAATTGACGTTCGTTTACACCGTAAGTGTGACGAAGTTTTTGTTTTTCTTGTAATTGAAGACCGTACTCAGTTAATTTTTTACGTTGGTTAGGACCGTGTTGTCCTGGTGCGTATGGGCGTTTTTCTAATTCTTTACCAGTGCCACTTAGTGAGATACCAAGACGACGTGATAATTTCCATGCTGGACCTGTATAGCGAGCCATGAAAGACTCCTCCTTTGTATTGGTTTTATTTTGTTGTAAAATAAGAACCAGATGCATTCAGAAAAGCAGCCATTTCGTTTTCATGTATCATCGCCCTAGCAGCCGAGGGTTACGGGATACACCATCTATATACATAGAGGAACAAAATGAACAATCTAATCCATACAACTGCTGCATTTATTTTACACAAAGATTATTGTATCTTGCAGGAAACAGAAAGTCAATCATATTCGTTTGAACTCATCATATTTAAATTGTTTTTGGAGATAGAATATATTGACAATCAGGTAGTTTTATAGTCAAATTGAATTATAAGGGTTTTGGGCTAAAAGTATCATGTTTTCTCTTACAAAGCTGAGAGGTGTATAAATGGACAATCAAATAGACTTAACGAAGTTTAAAGGTAAAGTGTTTGACATATGGACAGAATTTGCGTTTAGCCATGAGTCTAGTGCTAAATGGTTCGAGGATTTTAAAATTTTATTAGCCGAATTTTTTGATGTGAAGTATGCCGGCTATTATATACAAGATGCACATACATTTATTCAATTGAAATGGAATCATTCACTCTCCAAGAAAAGAGAAGCCATTAGATGGCATGAGATAGAGGGTTTTTTCTACGAAAAAGATTTTGCAGAAATTCCTTTTATAAGAAAAGAGGAAAAACTGAACAGAGAGGTTTCTATTCTCTTAAGAGATGAAGAAAACGTTATACTCGGAATGCTTATGATGGACCTAACTGAAAAATGGGAGAGATTTTCTCAAACACCAGATGTAAATGAATTTATTGCCATTGTAAGTAAACTAATCAAGGTTATTCGAAAGTCAGTTTATCTCACTCAACAAGAGCACCAATATCGAAATCTATTTAATGTTACAAAGATGTTCCACTCGACTCTAGAAATTGACCAAATTTTACAAGGGACATTATTTGCCATTCATGATGCGTTTCCTGACTTTGGCACGACTCTAATACTATCGAATGATCAAGATCGTAAAACTTCTGTTCCTTATAAGTTGTTTGATTATACAGCGGAAAGACCTGCTACAGTAGAAGCATATGTGTCAGGGGAGATAACTTCCGATTTAGTAGAAGACCTAGAAATGAGACAGCTAAACGTACCGATTAAAGGAAAGCAGGGGAACTATGGGATTTTACAAGTTTCCACCCCTCTAGATTATTTGTTTTCCTATAGACAGAAGGAGTTTATCACGATGCTTGCTGCCACGGCGGGAAATGCATTGGAAAATGCGAAGTTATTTATCCAATCTCACCGTCTAGTAGGTGACTTACAATTAATAAATGAAACTACGCATAAGTTAAATATGAATTTATCGCAGGGTGAAATGGTTATTTTTTTAAGAAATCAGCTGATGAAATCCTTTCAACCAGAGCATGTGTGCTTTGTATTTATAGAGGATGAAGAATATTCTATAAATGCAGCAAGTTCGGATTATTTTTATACATTAGAAGGTCAAATGTATATCCAGCACGTGGGCAATCAATTTAAAAAGATGAAGGATTCTCTGTTTATAGCTGACTTCAATCGGATTAGCAACGCAACTGTTGCGTATCGCTCTCTAGTGGCAATTCCTTTGAGAGAACAAGATACTATTACTGGATTTAGCATTGTATTGCATAGTGAACCTTACTATTTTTCCTTTGATAGTTTCAAATTAATGCAATCATTAATACAGCATTCCTCTTTAGCACTTAGTAACTCAGCGCTTCGTCATAAGCTTCAAGAAATGGTTGATCGTGACCATTTGACGAATCTCTACGCTAGAAGCTATTTAGATAGGTATGTAGAGGAATCTATGGAAAAGGATACAAGCGGGACATTTGTATTAATGGATATTGATAACTTCAAACAAATAAATGACACACATGGTCATCAAATAGGGGACAGCATTCTTAGGCAAATTGCTACCGTTATTGAGAAGCAAGTTGAAAAATTAGGGATTGGTGCACGTTGGGGCGGGGAGGAGCTTGCTCTATATTTTTCCGAAATGACTCTTGAAGAAGGGAAAAAAATTTGTAAATCTCTTTTAGAAATAATTCCTATATATACAAATCCAAGTGTAACTGTGTCTATCGGTGTTTCGTTATGGTGTGAGGACGGCGATATGAACTTCCACAATTTGTTTCATCATGCTGATACCGCGTTATATGAGGCAAAAAATAATGGTAAAAACCAGCTCTGTGTTTATAAGGCAGACCACTTCTAAGAGTAGCTGCCTTTTCTTTTTTTTAATAAATGTGTACACTATTGTTGTAAGCGTTTACAAAAGGGGTGCACTATTTTGGGAAAATCATCAATGGAAAAAGAAACATTATTAATTCATCAAGGGTATACGACAGAAAATCATCACGATAGTTTAGCTGTTCCGTTGTATCAAACTTCTACTTTTGCATTTGAGAATGCTGAGCAGGGTGCAAGACGATTTGCAGGGGAGGAAGCAGGCGGAATATACTCTCGCTTAGGGAATCCAACTGTTAATGTACTGGAACAAAGAATGGCTGCAATTGAAAATGGAGAGGGAGCGCTTGCCTTTGGGTCGGGGATGGCCGCAGTGAGCACAATCCTAGTACATTTAACAAAGGCAGGTGACCATATTTTATGTACTAGAGGTATTTATGGTTGTACATTCGGCTTACTCAACATTATGAAAGAAAAATACAATATTACACATAGTTTAGAAAAATTAACGACAGAAGAAGAGATTGAAGCTTCTATTAAACCGAATACAAGTTGTATTTATATTGAAACACCGATTAATCCAACAATGGAAATTGTAGACATTGCTTTAATCACGAATATTGCTAGGAAGCATAATATTCCAGTAGTAGTAGATAACACCTTTTGCTCTCCATATATACAAAATCCTTTGGACATAGGAGCAGACTTTGTGCTGCATAGTGCAACGAAATACATTAATGGACATGGTGACGTAATAGCTGGACTTCTGGTAGGAAAAAATAAAGAAGAGATGGATAAAATCCGCTCAACAGTTCAAAAGGATTTTGGTGGAATCATTTCTCCGTTTGATGCTTGGCTATTAATTAGAGGGTTAAAAACTTTGCATGTAAGAATGGATAGACATTCAAAAAATGCTGAAGAGGTGTTCTCCTTTTTAGCATCGCACCCTTCAGTAGAATCCATTTATTATCCTTTCGATGAGAAAAATCCTCAGTATGAGGTAGCAAAGAAACAGATGAAAAGTGGGGGGGGACTTATTTCTTTTGCAGTTAAAGGAGGCAAAGAAAAAGCCCACCAACTGATGGATGCTCTTTCCCTTATCAAGATTGCCGTTAGTCTTGGTGATGCAGAAACGCTAATACAGCATCCGGCAACAATGACACATTCTGTTGTACCGGAAAAAGAAAGAGTTGCAATGGGGATTACTGATGGATTACTCCGACTGTCCGTCGGTCTAGAAAACTCCGAAGATATAATAGAGGATCTAAAGCAAGCCTTTGATAATTTGAAGCTATAAAAAGAGAGGATGGCCGTGACATAAGTCAGGGGCATCCTCTCCTAATATTAAAAAACAAAGTACTATCTTAAATATGCTTAATAAGCACCTCTATAAATTTTTCTAAACCCTCTGCATCCTCGGAAGAAAAACGTTCTTTTATGGGGCTATCAATATCTAAAACTCCAACTAGTTTACTATCTTTTACTATAGGTACAACTATCTCCGATTGAGAGGCAGCGTCACAAGCAATATGACCAGGGAATGCGTGAACATCTGGAACGATAATCGTTTCCTGTGTTTCTGCCGCAGTACCACAAACGCCTTTACCCAGCTGTATTCTTACACAAGCAGGTAATCCTTGGAAGGGTCCTAGTACAAGACCGCCGTCTTCTACTAAATAAAATCCAACCCAATTTATTTGATCAAAAAATTGGTTTAAAAGTGCTGCAGCATTACTTAAGTTAGCGATCACATTTTTTTCGCCTTCTAATAGAGCATCTAGCTGCTTAGATAATAATGAATAATTAGCTGATAAGTCAGTTGAATAGTTGGTTGTTTGAAACATATTGATTCTCCATTCTACAATATATTACTTATAAGATTATAATGCTGATGTAAATCTTTTGCTTGATGTGCATCTGAACCGAACACTAAAGGTATTCCTAATTTTTTTGCTAGTGATACGTATGGAAGTGGCGGATAACTCTCTTTACAAAAGGGCTTAGCAAAGCCAGCACTATTTACATCTAACTCCATATTTCTATTCTTTATTTCTACTAGTATAGCTAATATGTCCTCATGATCGTCAACCGTTTTGGGAAGAGCGTGCTGAAACTTATGAGCAAGTGTAATATGCCCAATTCGTTTTGGCTTAAATATTCCTAAGTCGCTCGTTATTGAATCCATCACCGTTTTGTAATACAATTTATAGACAGACATAGGATTACCTAGTTTTTGAACAAATTTTAGAAAAACTTCTTTAGAATAATCGATACATACATAGTCATCATGAGCGAGTAAGAAATGTACTGATAAAATCGAATCATCTAAATATTTGCCATAAGTGTTTAGAAAACTAGTAGTTTCAAGTTCGAAGCCTGTAATATAGTCAATTTCCAAACCTGTAGATATAACAATATCTTGTTTGTATTCTTTTTTCAACTGATCTAGATCAAACAGATATGCCTCAAGTAGTTTTAAGTCCATGCCACTATCTTCGTCTGGGGTAGGGTCTTTAAAATTAGAAGGCAACGGAGCATGCTCGGTAAAGGAGATTTCGCTAGTTCCAGCTTGTATAGCCTTCTCAATATATTGATGAAAGCTATCTAGAGATCCATGTGGGCAGTAAGGTGTATGTATATGTCCATCTTTTATCATTATTACTAGCTCCTTTTGACAAAAGTAAAATATTTTTAACATTTCCTAGGTTTATTCTTCTTTTATGAAACAATAACATAAAAAGCATGGTAATATATAGAGTAAGATAGAATTAGAACTTTTTGATTTTGGAACAGGGGGCTTACGATGAGGTATATCATCCCAGCAGTCATTGTACTTTTAGTAATAGCAATCATTGCATTTATCATACGAAAAAAACATCATACAGAAATTGCTCGATTGGAGCATGAAAAGCACCAAATTCAAAACAAGCCTATTTTAGAAGAAATGACGAAAGTTAAACAACTGAATATGAATGGGCAGACAGAGGAAATGTTCGAAAGATGGCGCAATACCTGGACAGAGGTTATGGATGTACATATGCTTAAGATAGACGTTCTTCTTTTTGATGCAGAAGAATATGTAGATAAGTTCCTATTTATGAAAGCCACCAAAATCGAAAAAGAACTTCAAATTTTAATATCCTCTTGTGATGAAAAAATGTCAGGCATCATTAAGGAACTCGAAGAACTGATCGGTAGTGAAGAAAAGAATAGAATTGAAATAGAACAATTGAAAGAGCAGCACCGAGCGGCAAGAAAAACATTACTTGCTCATCAATATTCCTTCGGAGAAGCGGCTCCTGCTCTAGAAGCCAAGTTAGAATCCTTTCTTCCACTTTTCGAGGAATTCGATCATTTAACTGATACAGGTAACTATTTGAGTGCTAGAGAAATAGTGATTAATATTCAAAACGAAGGACAAAAATTCTTTCATAAAATACATGAGATTCCAACATTGCTGAGCGAAATCCAACATAAGATTCCAGCTACTATTCATGAATTACGAAATGGTCAAAAAGAAATGGAAGCAAGCTCTTACTACTTGCAACATTTAGAAATGACAAAGAAGCTAGATGGATTAGAAGCGGAGCTTGGAGAATTGAAAGCCTCTATTGTGGAACTCGAGGTTAGTAAGCCATTGACTCGTGTAGAAGAGATTAAAGAAGAAATAGAAACTTTCTATGATTTATTGGAAAAAGAAGTATTGGCTAAAAAGTATGTGGATAATTATAAGGATCAAACCGCTATACGATTAAAAGAAGTAACGAGTGCTACTAAAGCGATAAACGAAGAAGCAACATATGTTCAACAAAGCTATCGTTTACCTGAAAAAGAAGCTGAAATTCCTCAAAGCTGTCTAAAAGAGCTGGAGGAACTTAATAAGAAGTTTAGCCTTCTAGCTCAAAGAGTTGAAGAAGAAAAATCTGCTTATTCTAGCCTTCAAGAGGAGTTAAATGATATTGCTGAAGAAATCGATCGGTTATACGAAGAACAGGATCGTTTTGCGAATCGCTTAAAAAATCTTCGTATTGATGAAAATAAAGCTCGTGAAAAGCTAGATGATTTAAAAGTATTACTACATGATACAGACCGAATGATTCAAAAGGCTAATATTCCAGGAATTCCAGAGGAAATGGACGTCCGTCTAGAAGAAGCAGAAGAGCATATTTATGTTGCTATGCAAAGCCTACAGGAAGTTCCATTGAATATGACGTTAGTAGATGGCTATCTTGAAAAGGCTGAAGCTTGCATGGAAGAAGTGCACCAAAAAGCCAAAGAAATGCTAGAGAATGTAGAGTTAACCGAAAAAATTATTCAATATGGTAACCGTTATCGTGCGACACATCCAAATGTCCATGCACGTTTACTCGAAGCAGAGGAAGCATTCAGACAGTTGCGCTATGCTAAGGCGTTAGAGGATGCTGCTACTGCTGTGGAAGAGGTGGAACCGGGAGCTTTAAAGAAAATCGAAATGATGATTAAAGAAGCAGCTTGGCGTACATAACAAATATCTGGCATTAGCTATTAATTATTTTATAAAATCAGATAGAAATGTAGACCACCTCACTACTTGTGAAGGTGGTCTTTTTCCTAAAAAGGAGAGAGAATACTTTGATTTATTTGGACAATAGTGCAACAACCAAGGTTTTGCCTGAAATAATGGATACCTTTATTGCAGTGAATGAAAAATATTGGGCAAATCCATCCTCCATACATGAATTTGGTCATAACACAAATGAACTGTTACGATCAGCGCGCGAGCAGGTTGCAGAAATATTGCATACGTCAAGCTCGAAGATATATTTTACATCAGGAGGAACTGAATCAAACAATTTAGCTATTTTTGGGCTGGCTAACAAGTACAAATTCCGAGGGAAGCATATACTTGTCTCAAAAATAGAACATCCATCTGTTTTAGAGGCAGCTAAACAGCTAAATACATTGGGTTTTGAAGTAGAATTCATTCCCGTTGATTCTAAAGGAATCATTGACTTAGTTGAACTACAAAAGCTACTAAGGAAAGAAACATCTCTAGTTAGTGTCATGCATGTGAATAATGAAATAGGTGCTATTCAACCAATAGAAGCTATTAGTAAAATGGTTAGAAGCAATAGTAAGGCTGTTATTCACATCGATGCCGTTCAGAGCTTTGGCAAGTTACCGATAGATTTCAAGCGTTATGATATAGATGCGCTTACTATTTCATCTCATAAAATTCATGGCCTAAAAGGTTCAGGTTTACTTGCACTTTCTAAAACACGTGAAGTGGAGCCAATGATCCTCGGTGGCGGACAGGAAGCTGGAATTCGTAGTGGCACTACACCTGTCCCCTTAGCAGTATGCACTGCTAAAGCAATTAGAATTGCTAGTGCTAGCTTAGAAAAAAATACAACGGAAATGAAGAGGCTAACAGAGGAGCTTGTTCATTTTCTTCGTGGCTTCGAAAATATTAAGATTATTTCTCCAGATACTCGTGCTCCCCATATCGTTACTTTTTCTGTGCGTAAAGTTAAGGGAGAGGTTATAATCAATGCATTGCAAAAAAGAAATGTGATTGTGTCGACAAGCAGTGCTTGCTCGTCTAGACAAACGAAGACAAGCCATGTGTTGCAGGCAATGCATATTTCAGATGATTATATTAAGGGAGTTATTCGGTTAAGTATTAGTTCCTTAACAACAGAACAGGAAATAGATACGTTTAAAAAAATATTCACCGAAGTGATAAATGTTATTAAAGGAGATTAAATGTTATGAAGTGGGAAAAAATATTAGTTAGGTACGGAGAGCTATCAACAAAAGGAAAAAATAGAAAGCAGTTTATCAATCATTTACGTAATAATATAAAATTTTCATTTGTGGATTTGCCTAATATAAAGGTTCATGCAGAAAGAGACCGTATGTTCTTAACTTCTTCTGATGATGAGGAAATTCAAGAGCTTATTAAACGTCTGCCTAAAATTTTTGGTATTCAATCCTTTAGTCCGGTTGCTTCTTGTACTCAAGACATAGAAGATATTCAAAAAACTGCATTAGAGATTATGGAAAGTTTAGATACAGAAGATAAAACCTTCAGAGTTACGGTCAAGCGGACCGATAAACGATTCTCTATGGATACGTATGAATTGCAAACAACTGTTGCAAGTAATGTACTAAGAAATTATCCTTCTCTAAAAGTTCAAATGAAAAAGCCGGAAATTGATTTGCGAATTGAAGTTCTAGCAGATGCTGTTTATATGATGGCACAAGTAATTCCAGGAGCAGGAGGAATGCCATTAGGATCTAATGGTCGTTCATTATTAATGCTTTCAGGTGGAATTGACAGCCCTGTAGCAGGATACATGCTAATGAAGCGTGGGGTAAGATTAGACGCTATCCATTTTCATAGTCCCCCTTTTACAAGTGAGCGCTCAAAAGAAAAGGTTATGGATCTTGCCAATCAGTTGAGTCATTTCGGGGCAACTGTACGCCTTCATGTCATACCTTTTACAGAAATACAGCAAAGTATTCAAGCTCAAATTCCTGATAATGTTTCAATGACAACGACACGCAGAATTATGATGAAAATTGCAGATCAAGTTCGTCTTGAAATTGGTGCATTGGGCATTGTAACTGGAGAAAGCTTAGGACAAGTGGCTAGTCAAACGCTTGAAAGTCTAACTGCAATCAATGCAGTAACTTCTACGCCTATTTTTAGACCTTTAATATCAATGGACAAATTAGACATTATTGATATTGCCCGGGAAATAGGGACTTATGACACATCTATTCTTCCATACGAGGACTGTTGTACTATTTTTACTCCATCATGCCCTAAAACAAAGCCGAAGCTAGAAAAAGTGGAATTCTACGAAAGCTTTAAGGATTTTGATGAGCTAATAAAAGAAGCGGTTGAAAATAGAGAAGTTATTTCGTTTCCAAAGAAAAAAGAAAATGCTTTTGAAGAACTCTTGTAAAAATAACAAAATATACCTCATTTCTTGTGTACATAAAAAGAATGAAATCGACCATTCTAATTTCACAAGGAGGTGATTACAATGTCTTCAAACAACAGCAACCAACTTTTAGTTCCTGGCGTGAAACAAGCTCTTGATCAAATGAAATATGAAATCGCTCAAGAATTTGGTGTGAATCTTGGAGCAGATGCAACTGCGCGTGCCAACGGATCCGTAGGCGGAGAAATTACTAAGCGTTTAGTGCAAAAAGCTCAACAACAAATGAACGGTTTTAACAGCTAATAATATAAAAAGGAAGTCGGCAGTGAAAACTGTTGGCTTCCTTTTTCAATTTTAAGTAAGCCAAGATAAAGCCCCCTCAACGAATAAACTCATGCCATTATATTTTTTGAAAAATAAAATTATTATTTGAAAATTGAGAAGAATCCCCTATACTTTATAGTAGAACAAGAAGGGGGAAATGATTCATGAACAAAGAAGATTTAATCGCACCATCACACTATAATTTAGTCAGCGAGTTTGAGAAGTATGGTTCAGATGAATATAGGTTAGCTCTTATTTGGGAATCAGATAAAGGTGAAAAGAAACAAATCACCTATAAAAATTTAATCCTTCGAGCAAACAAAATTGCAAATGTATTTACTAACAAGGGCCTTAAAAAAGGCGATGTAGTGCTTATTATGGTACCTCGACTAATTGAAGCATATGAAGTTTATATTGCCGCTTTAAAAGCAGGTTTAGTCGTAATACCAAGCTCCGAAATGTTAAGAGCAAAAGATATTGAATATCGTTTATCACATAGTGAAGCAAAAGCGATTATATCTTACGAACCCTTCCTGTCTCAATATGAAGAGGTAAGGGATTTAGAGAGTAGGCTATTATTTGTTATAGGCCAAGGTCAAGAGCAATGGATTTCTTTAACAGATGAGATGGAGAAGGAAGAAGATAGTTTTCCTACAATAGATACATTAAAAGAAGATATAGCTTTCTTATCTTATACGAGTGGAACTACAGGTAATCCTAAAGGTGTTGTTCATACACATGGCTGGGCTTTTGCGCATTTGCGTACTTCAGCTCCTAATTGGCTAGGTATTGAGGATGGGGACATTGTATGGGCAACTGCTAGTCCAGGATGGCAAAAATGGATTTGGAGTCCTTTCTTAGCTACTCTTGGTAGTGGTGCAACAGGATATGTATATAACGGTAAATTCGAACCGAAAGTATATTTGAAGAACATTCAGCAACATAAAGTCAACGTTCTTTGCTGTACACCTACAGAATATAGAATTATGGCAAAGGTAGAAGGGCTTGCAGATTATAATCTTTCTAGCCTTCACAGTGCAGTATCTGCAGGAGAGCCATTGAATAGAGAGGTTATTGAAACCTTTGGGAAATTATTTAACCTCGAAGTAAGAGACGGATATGGGCAAACTGAAAATACTTTGCTAGTTGGTACTATGAAGGGGATGGATGCTAAGCCTGGTTCTATGGGCAAACCTACTCCAGGGAATACTGTAGAGGTTATAAACGACCAGGGTGAACCTTGTGCTGCAGAAGAAGTAGGCGACATTGCTGTTCATATAGAAACTCCAGCTCTTTTTAAGGAATATTTAAAGGATCCGGAAAGAACCTCAATGCAATTTAGAGGAGAATACTATATAACGGGAGACAGAGCTAGAAAGGATGAAGACGGCTATTTCTGGTTTGAGGGAAGAGGAGATGACATCATCATTAGCTCTGGGTATACTATCGGACCTTTTGAAGTAGAGGATGCATTAACTAAACACACATTAGTACAAGAATGCGCAGTTGTTGGAAGCCCAGATGAAGTACGCGGTACGATTGTTAAGGCATATGTCGTGTTAAGAGATTCTTCCGTTGTGCCAACTGAGGAGCTAGTGAAGGAGCTTCAAGACCACGTAAAATCTCTTACTGCACCATACAAGTATCCTAGAGAAATAGAATTTATATCTGAATTACCTAAGACGACTTCAGGGAAGATCAGAAGAATCGAGCTTAGACAAAAGGAATTATTAAAGACTAAGTAAAAATTATAAACTTAGTTACTGCTAGGACTGTAAACAGCATGGATATTCTATGCTTGTTTACAGTTCCCCTAGTATGGATCAAGGCTATATAGGTCTATATAATAGCTATCAGCTAAATGCTAAATAACTCCACATAACTAATCACATGTTAATCCTCCCAATAAAAAATTGCATCCATTATCAAATAGTCCCTAGGTTTACGATAAATCGTTGGAATTTTGGCCTGAAAAGGCAAAGGTTTATTTATATTTTCTGCTTCCAAAAGTGTATAATCGTACTTACTTAATACGGCTTTCAATTTCCTTACCATTGGACTAAATTTTTCACTAGTTTTTAATTGATTAGGATGCTCTAACATGCTATAACTGCCCCCAACGACTTCGTTTGTTATGATATGGATTGTCTTATCTCTTTCATCTTCTCCTAATATTGCCACAGGGGCTAAGCGACATATATTGATAACAACTCCTTCTATCCTTTCTGTTTTATGCTCTTTATTTTCTTTTATAACTATAATATCTTCCTTTCGAAAACAAAATAATTCCACAAATGAGGCAAATCCGCTACCAAAATGATCCCATTCTACCACACATGTTAAGTTGGGAATACGATTTATTTGATAAAATAGTCGTCGAATATGGGCTTCGATTTCAAGATGATCATTTGTATTATATGGAAAGCTATTGCCTATTACTTTACCTGCAATTAAATATTTTAATTGTTTTTCAGTAAACATAAACATTCTCCTAGGTAATTTCACATTATATGATTGCCTTCAAGGTAACCCTTGTTTATTTCGCTTATCAACTACTCTGCGTATTTACTTTAGTTAGATAAAGAACTATAATAATGCTATTATTTCGTGTGCCAAAGTATGTAAAGAAGGTGTTTGTTTTGAGTGCAGAAGAAAAGCAAGGAATTATTGTAGTTGTGCTGGCATATGCTTGGTGGGGATTTATGCCAATCTATTGGAAGCTGTTGGACCATGTTGCTAGTGGTGAAATATTATCTGGACGTGTTATATGGTCATTCGTCTTCACATTGATAGTAGTCCTACTAGGTCGAAGGTTTTCTGTTTTAATAGAAGACCTAAAAAATTTATGGAAGGACAAAAAGTCTTTTTGGAGTCTTGTTTTAGCCTCTTATTTAGTCACAGGAAATTGGTTTTTGTACATATTTGCAGTAAACGAGGGCTATATAGTGCAAGCGAGTCTCGGATATTACATCAATCCATTACTATCCGTATTGCTTGGCATTGTCTTTTTGAAGGAAAAGCTTTCTTGGGCCCAAAAGTTATCCGTCCTAATAGCAGCGACAGGTGTGCTTTTACTTACTATTTCCTATGGTGAAATACCATGGATTGCCATGTTATTAGCAAGTACATTTGCATTTTACGGGCTGATTAAGAAAAGAATCACCATTGATCCGTTAAGAGGGCTGACTATTGAGACATTATTTGTGCTTCCAGTTGCATTAGCTTACTTTAGTTACATGGTTGTAGCAGATCAAGCGGTATTTTTCTCGAGCGATTTTACGACAACCATACTTCTAGTATTTACGGGTGTAGCTACTGCAGTTCCACTTGTCCTATTTGCAAAAGGTACAAAAACAATGCCTCTTTATATGTCAGGATTTATTCAGTACATTGCGCCAACACTGATGTTACTTATAGGTATCTTTGTATATGGTGAAAAATTTAGTAAAATAGAGTTCATCTCTTTTTCTTTCATTTGGGTTGCGCTTTTATTATTTACTTTTTCAAAAATTCTAGAATTAAGAAGAAAGAAAATGCTAATAGTATAAGTGTGATTTATAGAAAAGAACGTTTTACCTTATCCCAATAGCTATTGTCTTTTAGCTTAACGGTTTTCACTACTCTATCGCTCAAGGAAAGGGTAACAGTGTCCACATGCTGAATGCTTAGTGCCTCATTGTCTGTGCTCATGGATGGATAGTCGTTCCAATCCTGCTGCAAGCGAAGCTCTAGAGTTCTTTCACTGCTTAATACAAAAGGGGAACCTAGTGTTCGATATTCATTGCTATTCATAGATGCAATTTCAGCAACCTGAATGCATTGAAGGAGCGGATCCACTACAGCGCCGTTTAATGATTTGTTGTATGCGGAGCTACCGGTAGGGGTAGAAATGACCATCCCGTCTCCTCGAAAGGTTTCAAAATGCTTTTGATCAATAAAAATATCTAAAACAAAAGATTTGATGACATTGGAACGAATAGTAAATTCATTTAGACAAAAGAACTTTGGGTTCTTATTTACAGAGACCTCTAAAATAGGATATTTGCGAACTTCAATTTTATCTTTTTGTACAGCATCTGCCATCTTCTCTATGTCATCTGCGAAAAAATCGCAATACATGTTTAAAGAATCAGTTATAGAGATTCCTGCGTAAAGAGTGTCCTGACGAAACCCGGTTTTTCTAACTGCCTGTAAAAAAGTAGCGTCAGAACCGATGCTAACAATAATAGAAGCTTCTTCAAAATTATCAACAGCTTTAAATCCATGCTGATGAATAACTTTTTGCAACAATTCTTTTCGTCGTAGTGAGTCTGTGTCATTTTTAGTGTATAAGTAGATATTATTTCTGGAAGTCATATGCATGCTCCTTTTTTATGCTAATACTTTAATGTACGAAATCTATTATTTAAAATTGTACTTTTAGTCTATGTACTTTTATTTTATCATTTAGTGAAACATTTAGACATTTATAACGTATGTAAAAGGGATAGAAAAAGGAGGAAAATAGAAATATGAATACGAAACGTTGGTTGGCTATAGTCGGAGCTTCTATTTTGTTAGCCATATCTTTGGTTGTCAATACAGCTTCATCAATCTTTTCAACAAATTGGTCAACATTAATGGAAGAGGTTACTTCCACCGCAAATACAGAATTCTTTGAAACAGTTCTAGAACCAGGCAGCATAGATGAACGAGTTGCCATTTTAACAGTAGATGGAACTATTCAAGACACTGGTGGTACTACAAGCTTGTTTGGTACAGAAGGTTATAATCATCAATTTTTCCTAGAGCAATTAGATCAGGTGAGATATGATGACTCAGTAAAAGCAGTTGTTCTTCAAGTTAACTCACCTGGTGGAGGAGTTGTGGAATCTGCTCAAATCTACAAGGAAATTAGAGAAATCCAAGAGGAAACAGGAAAACCTTTTTACGTTTCAATGGGAAGTATGGCAGCCTCAGGAGGATATTACATATCTGCACCAGCGGAAAAAATATTTGTTAATAAAGAAACAATGACAGGATCCATTGGGGTTATTATGCAGAGTATTAACTATGGTGGCCTAGCTGAAAAATACGGAGTAGAATTTGTTACGATTAAATCTGGTCCTTATAAAGATATTATGAGTCCTACAAGAGACATGACAGAGGAAGAGCGTAATATGCTTCAAGAAATGCTGAATGATTCTTATGAAGATTTTGTAGATATTATAGAACAAGGTCGTAACATGACCGAGGCAGAAGTGAAAAAAGTAGCAGATGGAAGAATCTTAAATGGAAGACAGGCAGTCGAAGCTGGTCTAGCAGATGAGCTTGGTTTCTTAGAAGATGCAGTTGCCGCAGTTCAGGCAGACTATGATTTGGAGGGTGCAGAAGTATTCGAGTACGGATATTCACCTAGCTTCTCTTCGTTATTTGCGATGAAAGCACAATCATTTTTAGGAGTAGATATTGAATCTAAACTAATCGCTAAACTAATTGCGGACAATTCAGCACCAAAAATGATGTACTTATATGGAAATGAATAAGGAGGGTTCTAGATGAGTGAGTTTGTACAAAACGATGGGGAGAATGTGCAAGAAAGCCCATCGTCAACCCAACAACGAATAGTTGTACAGCAAACGGAAAGTTATGTACAAAAGGCGGCCGGATTTTGGATTCGTTTTTGGGCTTACACCGTGGATCTGCTCGTATTATCATCCATTGGTATGTTGCTGGTCAAACCGATTTTCCGATTATTTTCAATCGACATTAACAATCCGAGCTGGTATGCACCAATTTCGATAGTAACGGCTGTCATTTTTTATCTTTACTTCGTTCTTATGACTAAGTTCTTTGCTCAGACAATTGGTAAAATGATTTTTGGTATTCGAGTGATTCCCAAAAATAAAGGAAAGTTAACATGGGGGAATGTTATTTTTAGAGAGTGGATAGGCCGATTAATCTCAATTATTCCATTTAACCTTCCGTATATAGTAGCTGCGTTTACACCAAAAAAACAAGCGATTCATGATTATATTGCGGACACACTAGTTGTTCACGAGAATACGTACGATAAAAAGGAAAAAGTGTCGTATAAGCAAGTTCCCGTTGCAAATGAGTTGCAAGAGACGAACGAATTCTAGTAAGATGAAAGTATTGAAAAGGAGGCTACATATTATGACACAAGTAACTTTTAAAAATAATCCTGTAACTTTAGGTGGTAAAGAGGTCGAGGTTGGAGAAAAAGCTCCGAACTTTACAGTATTAGCTAATGACTTATCCCCAGTAACTCTTGAGGATTCAGCTGGCAAAACTCGATTAATTAGTGTAGTACCTTCCCTTGATACTGGTGTTTGTTCTGCACAAACTAACAAATTTAATGAGAGTGCAGCAAGTCTAGGTGATGATGTTGTTATTTTAACAATCTCTGTAGATTTACCTTTTGCACAATCTCGTTGGTGTGGAGCAAATGCAGCTGATGCAATTCAAACATTATCTGATCACCGAGACCTTTCCTTTGGTAAAGCATTCGGAGTAGTAATGGAAGAATTACGCTTACTTGCACGCTCTGTATTCGTGGTAGACAAAAATGGTGTTGTGACTTACAAGGAGATTGTAAGTGAAGGAACGAACCATCCGGACTACGAAAAAGCTCTTGAGGCTGTAAAAGCAGCACAATAACTATTAGTCTAAAAATTATAAAAAATAAGTAAACCCACTCTTTCTCGAGTGGGTTTTCATTTGAGGGATCACCATGCAAACAAACGTAGAAAAAATCTTTTCATTTATCGATCAAGAAGCCACTTTTATAGAAGAGCAAGAATCCGCTCCTTATCTTGAAGGAATCGTCTATGCGCTTGAGCTATGGCTCGAAGAAAAGAAAAAACCTGATCTTGTAAATCCTAAAAAAGAAGAGATTCGCAAAGCAATACAACTAGGAATCTTAAAAGGGATGAATAGATCAACACAAGTAAATCACCAAATGACACCTGACGCCATTGGATTACTTTTAAGCTATTTCGTAAAAGAAATGAATAAGGATAAAAAGGAGCTATCCTTTTTAGACCCTGCGCTAGGTACTGGAAACCTACTGTATACATTAATGAATGTTCTACCAAATTCCTCCCATGCTTTTGGAGTAGAAATTGACGAGTTGCTTATCCAGCTTGCGGCACAGGTAGGAGAGTTATTAGAGCAGGACATCCAGCTATTTAGACAGGATGCAATACGTCCATTAATGATCGATCCGGTTGATATAGTAGTAAGCGATTTACCTGTGGGTTATTATCCAGACGAGGAAACTTCCAAAGACTATTTCTTGCATACTGAGGATGAGATGCCTTATGCACATCATCTATTCATGGAACAAGCAATGAAGCATGTAAAACCAGGTGGATACCTTTACTTCCTAGTTCCGGCAAGTATTTTTGAATCAAAACAAGCCGCACAGCTGCATAAATTTATTAAAGAAAATGGTTGGATTCAGGCAGTTATTCAACTACCAGGCTCTATTTTTAAGAACAAAGCCCAAGAAAAGAGCCTGCTCATTTTACAAAAGAAGGGTGAAAATTTACAGGCTCCGCGTGAGGTATTGCTTGCTAAGGTTCCAAGTATGACGAATCGAGAAGCAATGGAACTTTTCTTTCAAAAAATTGACATATGGCAAGAACAAAATAATAGGTAAAATTTGCCCGCCCCTTTTATGCAAGGTACAATTATTGTATCAGTATAAAGAAGGGGCGTTTTCTTATGCCGAATATTTTAGCAGTGAATGCAGGTAGTTCTTCTTTAAAATTTCAATTATACAAAATGCCAGAAGAAAAAGTGATAGCAAAAGGATTAATCGAAAGAATTGGATTAGTTAACCCTGTATTTACGATGAACTTTGACGATGAGCGAATACACCTGATAGAGCAAGTAGAAAACCATGAACAGGCGGTTAAATTGCTTATTAAAATGCTTATTGATCATAAGGTGATAGATTCGTTAGAGAATATCCAAGGGATTGGACACCGTGTAGTTCATGGTGGAGAAACGTACAGTGATTCTGTTTTAATAGACGAAGATGTTATTCAGAATATCGAAAGACTAGCAGAATTTGCACCTTTGCATAATCCTGCTAATGTTACTGGCATAAGAGAATTCCAAAAGGTATTACCGGACATTCCTGCTGTTGCAGTTTTTGACACTGCATTCCATCAAACTATGCCAGAAAGCTCTTATTTATATTCTATTCCCTATGATTACTATGAAAAATACAGTATTCGAAAATACGGCTTCCATGGAACCTCTCATAAATATGTAGCGCATCGAGCAGCGGAACTGTTAAATAGACCGTTAGAGATTACTCGTCTAATTTCATGTCATCTCGGTAATGGGGCAAGTATTGCAGCCATTCACAAAGGCAAATCCATCGATACCTCAATGGGCTTTACTCCACTCGCTGGAGTTACAATGGGGACAAGATCAGGAAACATAGACCCTGCATTAATACCTTACTTAATGGAGAAGACAGGGAAGAGTGCAGAGGGTATTCTAGACATTTTAAACAAGAAATCCGGGATGCTCGGCGTATCTGGCTTCTCAAGTGATTTAAGAGACATTGTTACAGAGGCGACCAAAGGTAATGATCGTGCCCAATTAGCACTAGATGTCTTTGCCAACAGAATACACAAATACATCGGATCATACGCTGCTAGAATGAATGGTGTAGACGCAATAATCTTTACAGCGGGCATTGGCGAAAATAGCGAGGTCATCCGTGAAAAAGTACTCTCAGGGCTTCAATTCATGGGAATCTACATGGACCCAGATCTAAACAAGCTACACGGCAAAGAAGGTTTCATCAACTATCCGCATTCTCCTGTAAAGGTTATCGTAATCCCGACAAATGAAGAAATCATGATCGCTAAAGATGTTATGAGGATTTCTGGGTTGTAAAGAGTACGAAGAGAACCTAAACTAATAATGATTATTTTCTTACGTCCAATCATTGCCGATATATTAGCATATTGAATGATATACAACACTTTTTGTGTTCCCTATAACAATAATAGGAATGAATAATGCATAATAATTTAAGGAAGAACTATTGTTTATTTCCACTTTAGTGATGGCTTATCGCTCAACCCCACAGAAAGCGAAAATCAACTTCTACTTTCTTATTATTCCTGCTTTATTCATCCTCCTCAATTTTACAACTTTTCAAAATAAAAAAGAGAACCAAGGCATAAGCCAAAGTTCTCTTTTAATTCTATTAATAGATTAAGCTTGCACTTCATCAGTACGAACAACAAGAACATCACAAGTAGAAGAACGAACAATATATTCAGACACACTACCAATTAAGAATCTCTCCATAGCATTTAGACCAGTTGCTCCACAAATGATTAAATCTGCTTGTACTTTGTTTGCAAGATCTTTGGAAATCATTGTCTTTGGTGAACCGTACTCAACGATAATATTTACATTTTCAACACCTGCAGCAAGTGCCTCTTTTTTATAACCATCTAGTAAATCCTCTGCAAAATTTTGTGCTCTTTCAGCGATAGAACGGTCATAAGCTTCAATTGCAGCAAAAGATCTAGTATCAATTATATTAACAAGATTTAAAGTTGCGTTATTTCTTTCAGCAATAGAAACAGATTTTTTAAATGCAAATTCAGCTTCCTTCGATCCGTCTACAGCTACTAAGATTTGATTGTATTTTAATGTCATTATAAATCCCTCCTGGGTTTGTTATACTATTATATTTCTATACTTATCCTCTTATTCCTGCTATTTTTTAATAGTTATTTAGTCTAATTTGTGAACAAAGACGGATTAAAAAAAGAAATTGATGAGCAATTTGGAATTATTAATGCTAAAATATACTTGTTTCACTAATCTATTTAATCTTGTTAAAGGGGATATAGGTATGCGTATAGGAGTTCCAAAGGAAATTAAAAACCACGAAAATCGTGTCGCAATGACACCAGCGGGAGTTGTTAGCTTAACTCTACATAACCATCAAGTGTTCATCGAAACAGGAGCAGGATTAGGTTCTAGCTTTACCGATGAAGACTATGTCGCTGCAGGAGCAACCATTGTTCAAACTGCTCAGGAAGCATGGAACCAAGAAATGGTGATGAAAGTAAAAGAGCCAACTCATGACGAATTTGATTTAATTCAAGAAGAGTCAATCTTGTTCACTTATTTACATCTGGCTCCTGAAGAAGCTTTAACAAAAGTATTGTTAGAAAAGAAAGTGACAGCAATAGCTTACGAAACGGTTCAATTACCAAACAATTCCTTACCACTTCTTTCTCCTATGAGTGAGGTTGCAGGACGTATGGCAACTCAAATCGGTGCACAATTCTTAGAGCAAATTCATGGAGGTAAAGGGATTTTACTTGCTGGAGTTCCAGGGGTTCCACGTGCCAATGTTGCGATTATCGGTGGAGGTATTGCAGGAACAAATGCTGCACGAGTAGCAATCGGCATGGGCGCGAAAGTTACAATTATCGATTTAAATGTAGATCGTCTTCGTCAATTAGAAGATATTTTTGGAAGCAATGTTCAAACACTAATCTCTAACCCATATAATATTGGAGAAGCTGTGAAAGAAGCAGACTTAGTAGTAGGCGCTGTATTAATACCGGGTGCTAAAGCTCCGAAACTAGTAACAGAGGATATGATTAAATCTATGACTCCTGGATCGGTTGTAATTGATATTGCCATCGACCAAGGTGGAATTTTTGAAACTTCTGATAGAATAACAACTCATGACAACCCAACCTATGAGAAGCATGGCGTTGTGCATTATGCAGTTGCAAATATGCCTGGAGCTGTTCCAAGAACATCTACTATGGCATTAACAAATGCTACTGTACCTTATGCGGTGCAAATCGCAAACAAAGGGTACAAGCAAGCGTGCTTAGATAATCTAGCACTTCAAAAAGGGATTAATACACTAGATGGTCACGTTACTTTTGCAGCAGTTGCAGAAGCACAAGGTCTGCCTTATACAGACGTTACATCATTATTAAAATAAGAATGACAAATCACCCAGCTCCTTTGAGTCTGGGTGATTTCTAACTTTTTAGGACAGAGAGGTGGAGGAAATGAACTTTTTATATATTGGTTTTGCTGGAGGATTAGGGGCAATTTGCCGGTATATAATCGGTATCTATTTAGCTCCTCAATCTACTTTTCCTTTTTCCACTTTACTTGTGAATTGGATCGGTTGTTTTGTCCTGGCCTTTATTTTGTCTCGTACAGAGAGGTTCTCCTTGAAATTACGTTTAGCTCTAGGGACGGGATTCCTTGGTTCTTTTACAACTTTTTCTGCTTTTAGTATGGAAACTATTCAGTTGATAGAACAAGCTCATATCCTTCTTGCTATGCTCTATTTGGCAAGTAGTATCATAGGTGGCATTATTTTGACTAATCTCGCGTGGAAAAAAGAGGTGGACGAATGACTCTTCTTTCTTTAATAGCAGTAGGGGGAGCAGGTTTCCTTGGAGCAATTATAAGATACTATACATCGGAAAAATTAAATAAGCATACTAAGATTCCACTGGGTACACTTTTCGTTAATATAATAGGTTCTTTTATGCTTGGCTTACTATGTGGACTGCATGCGGAAGGAATTTATTATTTGATGATTGGCATTGGACTATTAGGAGCACTAACAACATTTTCTACTTTAAATGTGGAGTTAATTAAATTACAGAAATATAGAAGGTTATACTATTTCTATTTTACGGCCACCTACGTCGGTGGCTTACTAGTGGCATTCATAGGATACATGCTAGGTAAAGTATTTTAACTTTGATAGAAACAATTTAATTATTATTGATTGAAGTGATAAGCGGCGACTCCTGCGGTAGGGGGAGCGATAAGCGTCCGCTTAGGAGCGTAAATCAAAAATCTCTCGTTCATGCTATTTCAGTAAACTGTTTTTATTCGTTTCATATACTTTCTGACCGCTTCTCTCTATATGTGATTGAAGCGATAAGCGGCGACTCCTGCGGGAGGAGGGAGACAGATAAGCCATCATGTACGGCGCGTTAGCGACGGTGATGGCTTATCGCTCCCCCCGCGGAAAGCGTCCGCTTAGGAGCGTAAATCAAAAATCTCTCTCTATACTTTTAAAGTAAATGGTTTCTATTCGATGGTTATATGAAAAAAGAGTCTAATCCAATAGAGGATTAAACTCTTTTTTGTTTAAAGAATTTGTAATTCTTTAGGGAATTTAGTTAAGACTTCTACTCCATCCGAAGTTACGACTACATCATCTTCAATTCGAACGCCTGTAATATCTGGGTGGTAGATTCCTGGTTCAATTGTAAATACCATGCCTTCTTCTAATACCATTTCATTTACACCTGTAATTGAAGGGAATTCATGAACAGATATTCCTAAGCCATGACCTAAACGATGTGTAAAGTAATCCCCGTAACCAGCGTCTGTGATTACATCGCGAGCAGTTTTGTCTAACTCCATAGCAGTTACACCAGGCTTCACTGCATGGACAGCTGCTAGTTCTGCTTTCAGCACTGTTTCATAGATTTCTCTTTTGTCAGGAGATGGCTCACCGAATGCTACAGTTCGTGTAATATCAGAGCAGTAGCCGTTATATACAACTCCAAGGTCAAATAGGATAAAGTCACCTTTTTGGATTTTACGATCACCTGGAGTTCCATGTGGAGAAGCGGTTTTCGGACCACTTAATACCATCGTATCAAATGACATTTGAGCTGCGCCTTTTTCTTTTACAGCTAGCTCTATCGCATTTAGAATTTCTAATTCTGTTTTGCCTTCAGCAATTTCTTTACAACCCACTTCAATAGCGTAGTCGGCTAACTCTGCTGCTTTACGCATATTAATTAATTCTTCCTCAGATTTAATTACACGAAGCTCGTTAATCTTCTCGTCTAAACGATTAATCTGTAGGGATGAAAATCTTTTTGTTATTGCTTCTAATCTTTCTACAGTCATATGAGACTTTTCGATAGCAAGACTTTGAATAGACTGTCCATTGTCTTTTACTGCCGATGCTAAAATGTCCCAAGCATTTTCTGTATCCTGATGACCAATAATTTTACCTGCCCAACCAGCCGCTTTGGCATCTGGCATCTCCATTTTGGGGCAAATAATGAATGGGTCAGCATTTTTAAAAATCATTACGCCGAGTAAACGTTCGTGCGGATTGCTTCTAAATCCAGTAAAATAGAAGACGTTATCAGGAGTAGTTACAAACGCCGCATCTATATTATTAGTTTGTAGGTAAGATTGTATTTTTTCAATAGTTTTCAAATGTAGCACCTCTTTTTAGTTTATAAGATAAGGATAGCAGAATAAAGGAATTCTCGCATCTACGTTGAATGAACAATAAGTGAACCTAATACTATTTGAAGGAGAGATATCAAAATGAAAATTAGTTATCACGGACACTCAGTAGTAAAAATAAAAACAAAATCTCACACTATATTAATCGATCCCTTTATCACAGGTAATGAGATTACGGACTTGAAGGCATCAGAACAACAGGTGGATGCTATTCTTTTAACACACGGTCATGATGATCACGTGGGGGATACTGTTGAAATTGCTAAAAAGTGCAATGCGATTGTCATCGCTCCTTTTGAGCTAGCAAATTACATACAATCTAAAGGAGTAGAAGTACATCCGATGGGTATTGGCGGAGAGCGTGAATTTGAGTTTGGTAAAGTGAAATTTACACAAGCTTTTCATAGCTCTTCTACGACCACGGAGGATGGAAATATAATTTACTTAGGTATGCCTACTGGAATTATTTTCAGTGCTGAGGGAACTACTCTCTATCATGCGGGAGATACGGGTTTATTTGGTGATATGAAGCTTATAGGAGAGCGACACGATATTGATATTGCCTTTCTACCAATAGGTAGCAATTTTACAATGGGGCCAGAGGACGCTGCCTATGCGACGGAGCTAATCCAACCAAAAATAGTAGTTCCAATTCACTATAATACGTTTCCGCCTATTAAACAGGATCCAGAGTACTTTAAAGGCTTAGTTAAAAAAGCAGATGTACAAGTACTTTCAGCTGGAGAATTTGTTACACTCTCATAGGATTAGAAAATTATTAATATGTGTTACAATAAGCGTATAACTAACGTTTGGATGTGACTACATGACAACAAAACATGAGCAGATTTTAGCTTACATTGAAAACCTTCCCGTTGGTGATAAAATATCGGTTAGGCAAATTGCTAAGGATTTATCGGTAAGCGAGGGAACAGCTTATAGAGCGATAAAGGAAGCAGAAAATAGAAGAATAGTTAGTACCATTGAACGAGTTGGTACGATTCGTATAGAGCTTAAGAAAAAGGAACATTTTGAACGTCTGACTTTTGCTGAGGTTGTGAATATAGTCGATGGACAGGTGCTTGGTGGAAAAGCAGGATTATATAAAACGTTGAACAAATTTGTAATTGGCGCAATGCAGCTAGAGGATATGATGCGTTATGTAGAGCCTAGCAATTTATTGATTGTTGGTAATCGTTTGAAGGTGCATGAAACTGCTTTAAAAGCAGGAGCTGCAGTACTAATCACAGGGGGCTTTGATGTTCTAGACCACACAAAAAAGTTGGCTGATGAACTAGAGCTACCGGTGATTTCTACTAGCTATGATACCTTTACAGTAGCAACTATGATAAATCGTGCTATTGACGACCAGTTGATAAAAAAAGATGTTCTGCTTATAGAGGATATATATGTTCCTTTAGAAGATACCTATTATTTATATGCAACCGACCAGGTGAAGCAATACCGAGACTTAAATAATATAACAACTCATGGCGGATTCCCGGTAGTAGATAGAGCTAATAAGCTTGTCGGAATTGTTACGGCTAGAGATGTCATAGGGAAAAATAGCAATGAGATAATTGAAAAGGTAATGACGAAGAATCCTATTTCGATAACTATGAAAACAAGTGTAGCCTCTGCCAGTCATCGGATGATATGGGAGGGCATTGACCTGCTGCCGGTAGTTAAGGATAGCAATTACTTAGTAGGTGTCATTAGTAGACAAGATGTTTTAAAGGCATTACAAGCAGCTTCTAGACAACCTCAAAACGGTGAAACGATTGACGATATAGTAAAACAACAGATTAAAGTAGTTTCATCAGAAGAATTTATATTTGAATTTGTCGTTACTCCTCAAATGACCGATCATTATGGAGCGATGTCTTATGGAGCCTTTACTATTCTTTTAACGGAGACAGGAGCTCAAACGTTGAAAATCCGAAAACGTGGAGAATCCGTTGTAGAAAATATGACAATCTATTTTACAAAACCAATACAATTAGAAAGTATACTTCGTATACAAGCAAGGCTATTAGAAATGAGCAGAAAAGTAGCAAAAATGGATATCGAAGTTTTCAATGACAAGCAGTTAGTTGGGAAGGCAATGGTCACTTATCAATTACTAGAGAGATAGCATTTGCTAACTAGCTTTTATTAGTAAAGGACAAAAAAATGATGCGGCATAATGCCGCATCATTGATTTAGATTAAGTTCTTCTTGGACAAACTGACCATAGTGTTTGGCTGCTTTATAATTATGGTACATAAAATAACCGCCGATTAATATAAATAGTATCGAAACCACATAAGTGATGGCTGATTGATAAATCACTAAAAAGTTAATGCCAAAAAATACAATAAAAGCTCCAAGACAAACGGAAGCTTTCGCAGTATACCATTTTTTGCGAATCGGAAGTGTTGCGCGAAGCTGTTTTGTTTTAAAATAAAAATACCATACAAAAGAGACTATTATACCTAACACTAATATACCGTTTATAAACATAATGTACCTCCAATAAAAGTAATGCTACTTTTATTGTATAGGTAAATTTAAAAAAAGGCGAATAGTAGTTACGTCTCTACGGAGGAAAAATAATGAAAAGACAAATCATCGACACAATCGAAAGCTATGACAAAATTATTATACATCGTCATGTTAGACCCGATCCGGATGCATATGGCTCTCAAATTGGTTTAAAGGAACTTATCGCATTAAATTATCCAGACAAAAAAGTTTGGGCAACGGGTACTCATGAAAGTACTTTAGATTTTCTAGCAAAACCAGATTCTGTTTCAGACGAGGATTTTAAGGATGCACTAGTTATTGTGACCGATACTGCAAATACAGAGAGAATCGATGATAGCCGTTATAAACTAGGTAGTTTTTTAATCAAGATAGACCATCATCCTAACGAGGATGCTTATGGAGACCTATTATGGGTAAACACAGAGGCTAGCTCTGTAAGTGAAATGATCTGTGAGCTTTATGAAGAAGCGAAGGAATATAAGGGTTGGGAGTTAGATGTTTCTATTGCTCGATTGTTATACGCAGGTATTGTAGGCGATACTGGTCGATTTATGTTCCAGAGCACTACCGAGCAAACAATGTTTTATGCTGGTAAGCTTCTGTCTTATGGGTTTGACCGAACTACTTTGTTCAATGAAATGTATGAGGTAGAGAGTAACATGCTTCAGCTAAAAGGTTATATCTATGCCAATTTCGAAATGGAAAATGGTGTAGGGCATATGAAACTTACAAAAGAGTTGCTGAATAAATATCAAGTAGCAGAATCTGAGGCTTCCTTATTGGTAAGTGCCTTGTCAGACGTGAAAGGTATGAAATGCTGGGTATTTTTCATCGAGGACGAGAAGGAAATTCGGGTACGATTACGTTCCAAGGGACCGATTATCAATGAAGTAGCGAAGAAGTATGGTGGAGGAGGACATCCTTTAGCCGCGGGTGCAACCGCTCATTCATGGGAAGAAGCAGATCGGGTAATAGAAGATTTAAAAAAAGCTGTAAATTGAGGTGGTTTGAATGCAAACAGTATATCCCCAAATTGTAACATCAGCGGATATGCTGAAAAGTACAATTCAATTGGAGCAGCTCGTTGAAAAGCTGAAAAAGAATAATACAAAGGTAGCAGCCATTACAAACAGCAAGTTGTATGGTGTGTTGCCTTTTTGGCATACGCTCATAAAAAATCAAATCCAACCCGTTATCGGTCTAACTTTAAAAGTCCAGTTAGACTACAGTCCGGTATCAATAGTTCTATATGCGGAAAATAACAAAGGTTATGAGAATATCTTGAAAATTTCAAGTGGTATGGAAACAAGAGAGCTAGATTTACTTCCAAAAAAGTGGCTTCATGCCTATAAAGAAGGAATCATAGCCGTTTATAAAGCAGATTTGTTATTTTCCAAGGATTCTCTTGAGGAACTGAAATCTATATTTACTCCAACCTATTTGTTTGTTGGCGTAGAACGACCGAGCGGCATTGAAACAGAGGAAGAGAAAGCGATTAGAAAAACCTGTGGAGAGGAAAATATTAAGCTTACTGCTTATCATGAATGTCGCTATGTTGAGAAGGATGATGCCTTTGCCTTTGAAGTTTTAAATGCGATGGATCAGTCCGTAAAAATGTCTGATTTTCAAAGGAAAAAACCTCAGCCTGATTCTCATTTGCTTTCCCATGAGGAGTGGCAGGAATGGTTTACAGACGTGCCTGAATGGCTGTCGAACACAAAATTAATGCTAGAGCGATGTATGGTTGTTTTTGATAAAAAGAAGCATATAATGCCGAAGTATCCATTGCCGGCTGAGATTACAGCTAAGGATTACTTAACTCTCCAATGTGAGGAGGGACTGAAAGCTCGTATTCCTCATTACACCCATGACTACACAGAAAGACTACACTATGAGTTAGACGTCATTAGTCAAATGCAATATGAGGATTATTTCTTAATAGTTCAAGATTTTATGAAATTTGCAAGGCAGTCAAATATTCTAACCGGACCGGGAAGGGGTTCCTCCGCCAGCTCTCTTGTAGCTTACACATTGTATATTACGGATGTAGATCCTCTTCCATATGGACTTCTATTTGAACGCTTTTTAAACCCAGAACGTATTACTATGCCTGATATTGACATTGACTTTGCTGACTCGAAAAGAATGGACGTTGTTCGCTATGTAGCAGAAAAGTATGGTCAAAACTATGTTTCTCAAATTATTACATTTGGTACGTTATCCGCCAAAGCAGCTGCTCGTGAAGTAGCGAGAGTGTTTGGCTTTGAATCCAGTACATTAGAGGCAATCTCCTCGTTTATCCCTTCAAAGCTAGGAATCACCTTAAAAGAGGCTTATGATCAATCATCAAAATTACGTGAGTTCATCCAAACAGAAAATATACGAAAAAAATGGTTTGATGTTGCATTGAAATTAGAAGGATTACCTAGAAATGCTTCCACGCATGCAGCTGGAGTTGTGTTGTCACCAGTTCCTCTTGTGGACATTGTTCCTATACAAAAAGGGCATGAGGATATCTACCTTACTCAATGGCCAATGAAGGAAGTAGAGGAAAAGGGTCTGTTAAAAATGGACTTTTTAGGTTTAAGAAATTTGACCATTATGGAGCGAATCCTAAATTCCATTCATTATAAAAAACAGAGCTTTTCTTTGAAGGAAATACCGTTCAATGATGAGCAAACGTTCCGCTTATTGCAAAAAGGAGATACAACAGGAGTGTTCCAATTGGAATCGAGTGGTATGAGGAGTGCACTAAAGCAAATTAAACCAACTAGATTTGAGGATATTGTGGCAGTGAATGCCTTGTACCGTCCAGGCCCAATGGAAAGTATTCCTCTGTATGCTAAGCGTAAGCTTGGGCATGTGCCAGTCACTTATGAGCACCCTGTTTTAGAGCCAATACTGAAAGAAACATATGGTATTATTGTTTATCAAGAGCAAATTATGCAGATTGCCTCTCAAATGGCAGGCTTTACATTCGGTGAAGCTGATTTGCTCCGTAGGGCAGTTAGTAAAAAAATCCGTGAAGTATTGGAAAAGGAGCGCAGCCACTTTGTTCATAAGGCAAAACAGCTTGGACATCAAGAGCAGGCTGCCACCTCTGTTTATGATTTAATCGTCCGTTTTGCAGATTATGGCTTCCCTAAAAGTCACGCAGTTGCTTATAGTGTAATCTCTTATCAAATGGCCTATTTAAAGGCCCACTATCCTTTAGAATTTTATGGTGCTCTATTAAGTACTGCTATAGGCAATCAGGACAAGATCAATCAGTTAGTGCTAGAAATGAAGCAAAAGCAAATTTCGGTATTACCACCATCAATTTTTAAAAGTCAATCAACCTTTACGGTGGAGCAAAATGGTATTCGTTTTGGCTTACAGGCAGTGAAGGGAATATCTTATCCTTTCACTCAAAAGCTACTACAGCAAAGACAAAGAAGATCTGCTAAGTGGGAAGATATTTTTGACTTAGCTACTGATTTATCAGCCGTTTTTTTTACACGTAAAAATATAGAGCCACTTGTGAAGGCTGGAGCATTGGATGATTTCGGAGTAGAGCGTTCCACATTATTGGCTACTATTGATGCCGCAGTAAAATATGCAGAGCTTGTCAGTCCTACTGAGGAAACAGATTTATTTGAAGGAGACTCATCACCTTTTGGCAAATCTAAATATATTAAAACGGATCCATTACCAGTAATGCTAAAGCTTCAGTTTGAGAAGGAAGTACTTGGCCAATATTTCTCAGAGCATCCTACGGTCTCCAAGAAAAAAACAAACGACAAGGCGCAGCATATATGGGATATAATGCAATCCTCTAAGGACTCCTTTGTACATGCTATTGGAATGATACAAGAAATTAGAAGAATTCGGACTAAAAAAGGAGAGGCAATGGCCTTTGTCACAATTCAGGATGACACTGGAAACATTTCAGTAACTCTTTTTCCGGAGGAATACGCTAAGTTTAACGCAATTTTAAAAGAACAAGCCATCATTTTGGTGGAGGGCAAGAGAGAGAGCAGAAATAATAGAGTTCAGGTTATCGCTAAAAATATTACACTCTACTAAACGAACCAACAGTCTTTATGCATTATTACAGACTATAGACAAAGATAATGAGAGTACAATCTCTCGATTATCTTTGTCTTTTTTATTTAAGTGAATCCTTAGCTTAGCTAGCATTTATGATTAGTTTTTAATGTTAAGCTACTAAACTCATGTGAAAAATTACAAAGCAGGATATGAACTTAAAAACTTGAATACTTATACGTCACAAATTAAGCAAAATTTATAAAAAAAGTTGGTATAGCTTCTAATTCAGAAAATTCCAGAAGAAATGACTTTCTTATAAAAAATAGACAGTACATTGTTACATATGCAATTTTTCCTTTACGTTTAAGAAAAATTTATGTATCCTATTATTTATAAGTGGTCTGACCACTTTGTAATTAATGGAAGAGTGATGGTGGATGGATTCAAATAATAACTCTAGAAAAATGTTTTCAGAAATTGTAAAACAGTTGAGGCAGTTAATCCACGATGAAAAAATTCCTATAGGTGGTAAATTGCCATCTGAACGAGAATTAGCAGAAAGGCTTCAAGTTGGTAGGTCTTCAGTAAGAGAAGCATTAAGAAGCCTAGAGCTACTTGGTTTAATAGAAACGAGAAGAGGCGAAGGGACCTTTCTTTCAGATTATCGAAAGCATCAATTAGTTGAGTTGTTATCCACTTTCATCTTGCCAGAATCCAAATCAAAGGAAGATGTACACACAACTAGAGCATCGCTCGAAAAAGATGCTATTAGACAGGTCTGCCATTCGGATAAACTTCATAAACTATTAATTTGGGATGCATTTATCGAAAAGTTACTAAAGGAAGAAGTGCTTAGGGAAGATATTATTAGAGAAATTTTAATCATTTCGAATAATCGCCTTGGCTTAAAAATATGGTTTTTATTGAAACAATACGGTGGAGAGCCTTATCGTAGCTACATGACTTTAGAAGAGAAAGGAATATGGACTCTACTGCTAGAATGTATAAAGCTAGGAGATGAGCAAAAAGGAATTTCTCTTTTTGAGGATTGGCTATTGTTACTAAACAGGGGAGATGTTTAAATGAGCATTCGAGATATATTTAGAAAGAATCAGAAAAGAAAATATGCCACGATACCATCGGAGAAGGCAAAAAATGATGTTCCAGAAGGAATAATGGTTAAATGTCCTGAGTGTAGAAAGAATGTGTTTACAAAGGACTTGATGAAAAATCTAAAAGTTTGTCCTTCCTGTGATCATCATATGAAAATGACAGCTCAAGAACGAATTGAAATTTTTCTAGATGAAGACACATTTGTATCAATGGATGACCATCTAGAAACGGTTAACCCTTTAAATTTTCCAGGCTACACAGAAAAGGTAAAATCAGATTCCAATAAGACGGGACTAAACGAGGCTGTCTTAACCGGTGTCGGAAAGCTACAAGGACAAACGATAGTTGTTGCTGTGATGGACTCTCACTTTAGAATGGGCTCCATGGGGTCAGTGGTAGGAGAAAAGATTACAAGAGCTGTTGAAAAAGCTACAGAGCTAAAAGTTCCTTTCATTATTTACACAGCAAGCGGTGGAGCAAGAATGCAGGAAGGTGTACTATCCTTAATGCAAATGGCGAAGACGTCTGTCGCTTTGCGTAGACATAGTGATCATGGATTATTATATATATCTATCTTAACTCATCCAACTACCGGGGGGGTTTCAGCGAGCTTTGCTTCAGTAGGAGATATAAACTTGGCTGAACCAAAGGCTTTGATAGGCTTTGCTGGAAGAAGAGTCATTGAACAAACAGTTAGAGAAAAGCTTCCGGAAGATTTCCAAACTGCCGAATTTTTAATGGATCATGGTCAGCTTGATGCAGTAGTCCATCGAAAGCAAATGAGAGATACAGTAGCGAATTTAGTTAATCTACACATGCAGAAGGAGGTTATCACATGGTAAAGGTACTTCCGTTTGAGGAGCCAATTGTTCAGTTAAAAAGTAAAATTGAAGAGATTAAAGATTATACTGCGACTGCAGAGGTAGATATGTCTACTGAGATAGAGAATCTTGAAGAACGTCTCAGAAAGCTGGAAATAGAGATCTATGAGAACATGGAGCCTTGGGACAGAGTACAGGTTGCTCGTCACCCAAGTCGACCTACTACAAGTGATTATATACAGCAAATATTTACGGATTTCATCGAGCTGCATGGTGATCGCTCATACGGTGATGACGCGGCGATTATTGGAGGCATTGCGTTATTGAATGGGAATCCCATCACAGTTATTGGACACCAACGTGGCCATGATACGAAAGAAAATATTAAAAGAAATTTTGGAATGCCCCATCCGGAAGGATATCGAAAAGCTTTACGTTTAATGAAGCAAGCGGAAAAATTTAATCGACCTATCATTTGCCTTATTGATACAAAAGGTGCCTATCCAGGCAAGGCGGCAGAAGAAAGAGGTCAAAGTGAAGCTATTGCAAGAAACTTAGTAGAAATGGCCGGTTTAAAAGTGCCGGTTATTAGCATCGTTATTGGTGAAGGTGGTAGCGGCGGAGCATTGGCTTTAGGCGTTGCGAATCATATCCATATGCTTGAAAACTCTACGTATTCAGTTATATCTCCTGAGGGAGCAGCATCAATTCTTTGGAAAGATTCTTCACTATCCAAGCAGGCTGCAGAGGCTATGAAAATTACTGCCCCGGATTTAAAACAAATGAACATCATTGACACAATCATAAAAGAAATACATGGTGGTGCTCATAAGGATTTAGAGACACAAGCTCAGTACATGAAGGAAGCTATTATTCAATCTCTTCGAGAACTTTCGAAGCTATCTCCAACTGAATTAGTAGATGCAAGGTACAATAAATTTAAACAAATTGGTAAGTACAAAGAAAATGTGTCTAACTAGACGCATTTTTTTTGAAAGCATTTCGTGTTAAGCTTATAGTAAATATAGCTAGGTTGGAGGGATTAATGTGAAGCGTATAGGTGTATTGACAAGTGGTGGAGATGCTCCGGGCATGAATGCTGCTATTCGTGCAGTCGTAAGAAAAGCTATTTATGAAGGGGTAGAAGTTGTTGGTATTTTACATGGATACCAAGGATTGATCGAGGGGAAGATGGAAAAGCTTGATTTAGGCTCCGTAGGTGATATTATCCAACGTGGAGGAACAAAACTGTATTCTGCTAGGTGTCCAGAATTTCGTACAGAGGAAGGACAACAAAAAGCTATTGAACAGCTAAAGGCAAATAATATCGATGGCCTTGTTATTATTGGAGGAGATGGCTCTTATAGAGGTTCGATGACCTTGACTAAGAACGGTTTCCCATGTGTCGGAATTCCAGGGACAATTGATAATGATATTCCTGGCACAGATTATACATTAGGTTTTGATACTGCCCTTAACACAGTCATTGAATGTATAGATAAAATTCGAGATACCGCAACTTCTCACGATCGTACTTTTATCATTGAAGTTATGGGAAGAGATGCTGGTGATTTAGCTTTATGGGCAGGGCTTGCGGGCGGTGCAGAAACTATAATTGTGCCCGAAGTAGAGATGAAAATAGAAGAAGTAGTGGAACGTTTAGAAAGCGGAACTGCACGTGGGAAAAAACACAGTATTATCGTAGTAGCAGAAGGAGTCATGAGTGGACAAGATTTTGCTCTAAAACTTAAGGAACATGCTAATATTGAGACGAGAGTTTCTGTTCTCGGTCATATTCAGCGTGGAGGTTCTCCTACGGGAAGAGACCGTGTCCTTGCGAGTTTATTTGGAGCGAAGGCCGTTGAGGTTTTAATGGCAGGTCATGGAGGACGTGCAATTGGAATCCAAAATCATCAAGTGATAGACTATGATATGACGGAAGCATTTGAAAAGACAGAGGTTTTTGATCAAAAGATGTATCAATTATCTAAAGAGTTATCTATCTAAACAGACTACATAATTTCAGCAATAGGAAGGATAAGATTATGAGAAAAACTAAAATAGTATGTACTATCGGTCCCGCAAGTGAATCAGAGGAAACTTTAGAAAAGTTAATTGAGGCAGGAATGAACGTTGCCCGTTTAAACTTTTCTCATGGTAGTCATGAAGAACATGCCGGAAGAATCGAACGCATCAAAAAAGTATCTAAAAAGCTAGGTAAAATAGTTGGGATATTATTGGATACAAAAGGTCCAGAAATTAGAACTCATAAGATGGAAGGTGACGCTATCGAATTAGTCACTGGTCAGTCTATTGATATTTCTATGACGGAAGTGTTAGGTAACACAGAGCGTTTTTCTATTTCCTACGAAAAGTTAATAGAAGATGTACAGGAAGGCTCTATTATATTATTGGATGATGGACTAATCGAGCTAGTTGTTCAGGGAATTGATTCGGAAAATGGAATCATTCATACGTATGTTCAAAATGCTGGAACATTGAAAAACAATAAAGGTGTGAATGTACCAGGAGTCTCTGTGCAATTACCAGGTATTACAGAAAAAGACGCAAAAGATATTCTTTTTGGTATCGAGCAGGATGTAGATTTCATCGCCGCTTCTTTTGTTAGAAGAGCAAAAGATGTACTGGAAATCAGAGAATTATTAGAGAATAACAATGGATCTCACATTCAAATCATCCCTAAAATTGAAAACCAAGAAGGCGTAGATAATATTGATGAAATTATTGAAGTATCTGATGGGTTAATGGTTGCAAGGGGAGACCTTGGAGTAGAAATTCCTGCTGAGGAAGTTCCTTTAGTTCAAAAATCTCTTATCCAAAAATGTAATGAAGCAGGAAAACCAGTTATTACGGCGACTCAAATGTTGGACTCTATGCAAAGAAACCCGAGACCAACTCGTGCAGAAGCAAGTGACGTAGCAAATGCGATTTTAGATGGAACAGATGCCATCATGCTTTCTGGTGAGACAGCAGCAGGCCTTTACCCACTAGAGGCGGTTCAGACAATGGATAAAATTGCAAGACATACAGAAAATGCAGTAGATTATAGAGCGAATGTTACTAAGTTGAGTAAGGCTCGCGATGTAAACCTAACGGATGCTATAGGCCAAGCAGTTGCTCATACTGCTATCAATTTAAAGGTGAAGGCAGTTATAGCTCCTACAGAAAGTGGACATACTGCTAAAATGATTTCTAAATTTAGACCAGGGGTTCCTATTATAGCTGTAACTTCAACTGTGAAACCTTCTAGAATGCTTACACTAGTATGGGGAGTTTATCCTATTGTTGGTAAAAAAGCTTCCTCAACAGATGAAGTGTTAGAGATTGCTGTAGAAGAAAGTATTCTGCAACATTATGTAACTCATGGTGACCTAGTTGTTATCACTGCTGGTGTTCCAGTAGGCCAAGCTGGAACTACTAATTTAATGAAAGTTCATGTTATTGGTGATATGGTCGCTAAAGGTCAAGGTATTGGTAAGAAAACTGCCTTTGGTAAAGCAATTGTTGTTCAAAATGCAAAAGAACTAGAAGGCCAAGATACGAGCGAAAGTATTATCGTAACGATAGGTTCTGATAAGGATATGGTTCCTGCTATCGAAAATTGTAGAGGATTAATCACAGAAGAGGGTGGCTTAACTAGCCATGCTGCTGTGGTTGGCTTAAGCTTTGGAATCCCTGTAGTTGTTGGTGTTGCCGACGCGACTAAACTTATTGAAAATGGTCAAGAACTAACGCTTGATGCTGAAAGTGGAGTTATTTATAACGGTCAAGCAAGTATTATTTAAAACCTAAACAAGTGCCTCACATAAAGTGGGGCACTTGTTTTATAATTAGTATAGAAGAGAGGAAGGTGACTGTATGAAATGGATTATAGGCTTATTTGTGGTAGTTCCTGCAATTGAGTTATATATATTACTTTTAGCTGGGAAGTCTATTGGAGCATTTAACACCTTACTATTGATCATTGCCACTGGAGTTATTGGTGGTTTTGTAGCCAAAAGACAAGGTATGAAAGCATTCAGGGAGGTTTCTGATAGTGTTAAAAACTATCAAGCACCAGGCGAATCAGCTATAAATGGAATCAGCATTTTTTTAGGAGCAATATTAGTTGTACTTCCAGGGTTTATATCAGATATCCTTGGTTTTTTGCTGCTGTTCTCACCAACAAGAAAATTATTTAAGCCTCTTTTTTATAGATGGATTCGTAAGAAAATGAAAAAAAATCAAATTATCGTGATGAAGTCTTCATAGAACCTCCCCATTTGTTTGCGATTAAATAAATAAAGGGACTAAACAGGATGCCAATAAAGCCGAAAATTAATATTGCCGCTGCACTTAAGAAAAAAACATGAACTGCTTTTATTTGCATGGAGGCCGACCAAAGGAAATTATCTACGATATGTCTAGTCAGCTGAACAAAAATATAAAGCAATAAAATTATACTGCCAAACAGTTTAGCATCCAGTAAAAAGAAGTAAATAGCCATAGGTATTAAAATAATACCTGTCCCGAGAAATGGTATGCTATCGACTAAAGATATTAAAAAAGCATTTTTTATAGGGTTATGTAAGCCAAGTACACTGAAGCCAGTGGCAAGTAGCACAAAAGTTAGAAGTAAAAGCTTCACTTCCACACCTAAAAAGCTATTAACGACTTCCGAAGACTTAATCACTGTTTTATGAAAAAAATCTCTCGTTTTTATTGGAAAATAGATTAGAAACCAAAGTCTGTCCTTCGTTGACTCATATAAAGAAAAAAAAAGCCCGATACTAAAGAGAAGTATTTCGAAAATATAAGTTGGTAGATGCGTTAGATTAATCAATAAATTATTTAAAATAGTGTCTAGCAACTCTTGAAGCTTATCTTCAAACATAAGAAAAATTGGATGATTTTGTAAATCATCGAATGGTAAGTATAAAAGATGTTCATGAATTAGCGGGATTAGTGTAACCAAAGATTGGAAAATAAAGAATACAAACAACAGAAAACTACTTAATATAATTATCTCTGTTAACAATACACTCACGAAAATTGGAAGTTTAAGCTTTTTATGAAAGAAATTAGATGTTGGGAAAAGCAAGTATCCACACAAAATAGATAACGTTAATGGGTACGCTATAAAAAGGATTAGCAGAATGACTCCTATAGGTATCCAGTAAGATATAATATCTTTCTTGTTCATTTGAAAAGTAACGAGTTTCATCCATTCTTTTATTAGGATAATTTAATTGAAAAGTTATTTTTTAATAATTTTAAGCGTTTTCATTCACAAAATAGCCAAAATTGATTATAATACGAGAGTAAGCATTTTGAAGGTACATATTAAATGCAGGTAAATCTCCATATTACGAGATAGGTAGATGGATAAATTTTACTGTAGAAGGGGAGATAACAAATGACGTCAACTCGTGGTTTAGAAGGAATCGTAGCGACTCAGTCATCGATTAGCTCTATTATAGATGACACACTTACATACGTCGGCTATGATATCGATGATTTAACGAATAATGCAAGTTTTGAAGAGGTTGTATACCTACTTTGGCACAAACGTCTGCCAAATGCTTCTGAACTAGCAGAATTAAAGCAACAATTGGCTGATAACATGGCAGTTCCTCAAGAAGTTTTGAATCATTTCAAGACTTATCCAATTGATAAAGTTCACCCAATGTCAGCACTAAGAACGGCTGTATCTATGCTAGCATTATATGATGATGCTGCTGAGGATATGTCCGAAGAAGCAAACTACCTAAAAGCTATTCAATTACAAGCTAAAATGTCTACATTAGTAACTGCATTTTCTCGTGTACGTAAAGGATTAGAGCCGGTAGCTCCTAAAACAGATTTAGGCTATGCTGCTAACTTCTTGTACATGCTTTCAGGTGAAATGCCAGAAGAAATTGAAGTTGAAGCTTTCAACAAAGCTTTAGTACTTCATGCAGATCATGAGTTAAATGCTTCTACATTTACTGCACGTGTTTGTGTAGCAACCTTGTCTGATATCTACTCAGGAGTTGTTTCAGCTATCGGAGCTCTTAAAGGGCCACTTCACGGTGGAGCTAATGAGCAAGTGATGAAAATGCTAACTGAAATTGATACTCTAGATAACGTTGATAGCTATATCCAAGATAAATTAGATAACAAAGTTAAAATTATGGGCTTTGGTCACCGTGTATATAGAAAAGGAGATCCACGTGCAAAACACTTACGTGAAATGTCTCAAAAACTTACAACACTTCGTGGTGAATCTAAACTTTATGATATGTCAGTACGTATTGAAGAAATCGTTACTGGTCAAAAGAACTTACCACCAAATGTAGATTTCTATTCTGCATCTGTATACCATTCATTAAATATTGACCATGATTTATTCACACCTATTTTTGCAGTTTCACGCGTTTCTGGATGGGTAGCTCATATTCTTGAGCAATATTCGGACAACCGATTAATTCGTCCTCGTGCAGAATATGTTGGACCAGGAATGCAAAAATATATTCCAATTGAAGAACGATAATATTAATTGTTTGTAAAAGATTAGGGCTAAACACTCCTGTGTTATTGGCCCTATGATTATGATAGTAGGAGGAAATATACATGACATCTGGTAAAATTACAGTAGAAAACGGTGTACTTAACGTACCAAACACAGCAATCATTCCATTTATTGAAGGTGACGGAACTGGTCCTGATATTTGGGCAGCAGCTTCACGTGTATTAGAATCAGCAGTAGAAAAAGCTTATAACGGAGAAAAGAAAATTGAGTGGAAAGAAGTTCTTGCTGGACAAAAAGCATTTGACCAAACTGGTGAATGGTTACCTCAAGAAACTTTAGATGTTATCAATGAGTACCTAATCGCTATTAAAGGTCCTTTAACTACACCAATTGGTGGAGGAATCCGTTCATTAAATGTGGCACTTCGCCAAGAACTAGATCTATATACTTGCCTACGCCCAGTTCGTTATTTCACTGGTGTTCCATCTCCAGTTAAACGTCCTGAAGATACAGATATGGTTATTTTCCGTGAAAATACAGAAGATATCTATGCTGGTATCGAATATGCAAAAGGTACAGACAATGCGAAGAAACTAATCGACTTCTTACAAACAGAGTTTGGTGTTAAGAACATCCGTTTCCCAGAAACTTCTGGTATCGGTATTAAACCAATTTCTGAAGAAGGTACTAAACGTTTAGTGCGTGCTGCATTAAATTACATCATTAAAGAAGGTCGCACTTCTTTAACATTAGTACACAAAGGTAACATCATGAAGTTTACTGAAGGAGCTTTCAAAAACTGGGGCTATGAAGTAGCTGAACAAGAGTTTGGTGACAAAGTATTTACTTGGAACCAATACGACAAAATTAAAGAAGAACAAGGTACTGAAGCAGCTGATAAAGCTCAATCTGAAGCACTTGCAGCTGGTAAAATCTTAGTTAAAGATTCAATCGCTGATATCTTCTTACAACAAATTTTAACTCGTCCAAAAGAGTTTGATGTAGTGGCAACTATGAACTTAAATGGGGATTATATCTCTGATGCACTTGCTGCACAAGTTGGTGGTATTGGTATCGCTCCAGGAGCTAACATCAACTACGTAACTGGACATGCTATTTTTGAAGCTACTCATGGTACAGCTCCAAAATATGCAGGTTTAGATAAAGTTAACCCATCTTCAGTAATCCTTTCAGGTGTATTAATGCTTGAGCACCTTGGCTGGAACGAAGCTGCTAAACTTATCATGGACTCAATGGAAAAAACAATTGAATCTAAAGTTGTAACATATGACTTTGCTCGTCTAATGGATGGTGCTAAAGAAGTTAAATGTTCGGAGTTTGCTGACGAATTGATTAAAAATCTTTAATCTGTAGTAATGAAATTTGGTTTAACAAGAGAGAGGATTCTATCCTCTCTTTTCTAATTTGGACAAAAGGAGAGTTACGACATGACAATGAAACGTAATAAAATCTCAGTTATTGGTGCCGGATTCACTGGAGCTACTACAGCATTTTTACTAGCTCAAAAAGAACTAGGAGACATCGTGTTAGTCGATATTCCTCAAGCTGAAAACCCTACTAAAGGAAAAGCGTTGGATATGGCAGAAGCTGGCCCTGTCCAAGGGTTCGACGCTAATATTATTGGAACTTCCAACTATGAGGATACAAAAGACTCCGATTTAGTTATTATTACAGCTGGTATTGCACGTAAACCAGGGATGAGCCGTGACGATTTAGTTCAGACAAACCAAAAAGTAATGAAAGGTGTCACAGGTGAGATTGTTAAATATTCGCCTAACACAACAGTTCTAGTGTTAACTAACCCAGTAGATGCAATGACGTATACTGTTTTCAAAGAATCAGGATTACCTAAAGAAAGAGTTATTGGTCAATCAGGAGTGCTTGATACTGCACGTTTCCGAACTTTTGTTGCTCAGGAGTTGAATCTATCTGTTAAAGATGTGACCGGCTTTGTACTTGGTGGCCACGGAGATGACATGGTTCCTCTTGTAAGATACTCCTATGCTGGAGGTATTCCCTTGGAAAATCTAATCGATGCAGAGCGCTTAGAAGCGATTGTAGATCGCACTCGTAAAGGTGGCGCAGAAATTGTTAACCTTTTAGGGAACGGTTCTGCATACTATGCACCAGCTGCTTCCCTAGTAGAAATGGCAGAGGCTATCTTAAAAGATCAAAAACGTGTTCTTCCTTCTATCGCATATTTAGAGGGCGAGTATGGAATGGAAGGAATATATCTTGGAGTGCCAACTGTACTTGGAGCAGGCGGTATCGAAAAAATTATTGAGTTGGAGTTAACAGAAGAAGAAACGACTTTGTTAAACAAATCTGCTGATACTGTAAAAGCTGTCATGAAGATTTTAAGTGAATAATCATAGCAAAAACGAGCGAGATTAAATTCTCGCTCGTTTTTGTGGCTATAAGATATGAAACATTTAACTCGTCAAAACGTCCATTAAGGGAAATCAATTACATACTTTACTTATGATTATTAAAGTAGGCAGTACAGTGTATTGCGCAAAACTAAGAGTTATTGATAAGATAGAGTTAGACTAAGTATAGGGGGATGAATAATAATTGTTAGGTAAAACGTATAAAATTGGAAAGAGTATTGAAGACTTGTCTATAGGAGAAAAATTATCTATAACCGAGAAGATGGAGGATAAGGATTTATTATTATATTTGGGATTGACGAATGATAATAATCCTCTATATATTCAACATGATTTTGCTTCTAAAACAGTATTTGAAAAACCAATTGTACCAACAATTATGTTAACTGGCATTGTGACTTCTGCCATTTCCAAGTATCTTCCTGGTCCGGGTTCTCATGTGAATAAGCAAGAGTTAATTTTTCCTGTACCAACCTATCATTATTCTTTAATAACTTTTACGTTTGTAATAACAGAAGTCAATGTACATAAAAATGAAATTATTATAGAAGTAGAAGGAAAAAATGAGGAAAATGCAATAGTGATGAATGGTATTCTTCATGTGACACCACCTGCTTATCGTTTCTGAAAAACTATAATAACTTCCTATTTAGTTGCAGATTTGGAATGGGGGTTTCAAATCGACTATGGAGGCCAAAATAATGAAAAAAGTATTAGTTGTAGATGATGAGAGTTCAATCGTAACATTATTAAAATATAATTTGGAAGAAGCAGGTTTTCATGTTATAACTGCTTCAGATGGGCAGGAAGGCTTAAACCTTGCCATAGAAGAACAGCCTGATGTCATTTTGTTGGACTGGATGCTACCGCGTTTAGATGGTATGGAAGTGTGTAAGGAGCTACGATTAAAAAAAATCCAGACACCGATTATAATGCTTACAGCAAAAGGAGAAGAGTTTGATAAGGTGCTTGGTCTAGAGCTAGGTGCAGATGACTATATGACAAAACCTTTTAGCCCTAGAGAGGTTACAGCTAGAGTTAAGGCTATGATACGCAGAAGTGTATTAACGTCAGAGCATCAAAAGAAAAATTCCGATGAAAGATATATATTTGGTGGACTGCAAGTATTTCCTGAACGCTTCGAAGTGATCATGAATGATAAGCAGTTGGAATTTACTCCAAAGGAATTCGAACTACTTGTTTACTTAATCGAAAACAAAAATAGAGTGCTTACCCGAGATCAGCTATTAAGCTCTGTTTGGAATTATGATTTTGCTGGAGATACTCGAATCGTAGATGTCCACATTAGTCATTTGAGAGATAAAATAGAAGAAAACAGCCGAAAACCGATTTACATTAAAACTATTAGAGGTCTTGGATATAAATTTGAGGAGCCTAAAAAAGTATGAGCTTTCACAATAGAATATTTCGTACCTATTCTATTTTAATTGGACTTATTCTAGTTGGAATAGGTCTAGCTCTTGCTCAAATCTTTCCTATTTTCATTGAACGTACTACGAGTACAAGCATTGATGGAAAAATAAACGATATTGAAAACTATCTAAGTAGTACGCAGCTTTCTATAGAACAAAGGCAAGAAGTCGTCGAGATACTTGATGCTTCATTGCTAGAAGACAATGTCAATTTTTTTCAAGGTACCTTATGGTTAGTGTTGGCAACAATTTTAATAATTGCATTTCTTATTGCTTTACTTATCGGCTTTAATATCTTAAAGAGGTATGCACAGCCTGTTGAACATTTAACTGAAACAGCTATGGAGCTAGCAAGAGGTAATTATCGTATTAGAGCTTTCGAGGATAACAGTTCAGGTATGTCAAAATTAACGAAATCAATCAATATTCTTGCAAGGAATCTACAGGATATTTCGATAATACGTGAAACAGAAAAAGAACGACTGAAAACACTGATTGAAAACATGGGGAGCGGTCTAATAATGATCGACCGTAGTGGGATAGTTAGTATTGTTAACCGTTCCTTTCTCAATCAACTCCAGCTTAGCTTTGAACAGGTAAATGGGAAACAATTTCGTAAAATTGGCTTGCCAGAAAAGGTTGAAGCTTTTATAGAAAAGCTATTTTTGACAGAAATGCTCAGTAAAGAACAAATTGCACTGCAACGAAATTTAAGTACTAATCATATGGTAGCATATGGGGCGCCTGTTATAGGGGAGCATGGAAGATGGCTAGGAATAGTTGTTGTGATTCATGATGTCACGGAGTTAGTGAAGCTAGAACAGGTAAGAAAAGACTTCGTTGCTAATGTTTCACACGAATTAAAAACCCCTGTAACATCTATCAAAGGGTTCTCTGAAACACTTTTATACGGTGCATATAAAAAGGAAGATACCTTACTTTCGTTTTTAGAGATAATTTATAAGGAAAGTAATCGGCTACAAATGCTTATTAATGATTTACTGGACTTATCAACTGTCGAGCAAGTTGGATACGAAATTAAGTTAAATAAAGTGAAACTTTATGATGTGCTCATTCAAAGTATTGAAATGACCAATCATTTATTAGAAGAAAAAAATATGGAATTGACCCTCTCTTTGGATGAAAAGGTAGAGGTGCTAGGAGATTCCGATCGAATTATGCAAATCATGATGAACTTATTAACAAATGCAATTACCTATTCTTCTGAGGATACCTTTATCACGATTACTATTGGTAAAGATCATAAATTTGGTTACTTTACGATTAAGGATCAAGGAATAGGTATAAAAACTGAAGAAATAGATCGTATTTTTGAACGTTTTTATCGTGTAGATCGAGCTAGGAGTCGCAACTCTGGTGGTACTGGATTAGGTCTGGCAATCGTCAAGCATATAGTTGAAGCTCATCATGGTTTGATAAAAGTTGAAAGTGAGGTAGGAAAAGGTACAGCATTCACTGTGTACATTCCACTCATGAATAGTTAATGGAGGTCATCATGAATAATCAACCCTTTATCCCTATTATAATTGGGACAGATATGAATGCTTACAATATGTCTATTTCCTTCCACGAGGAATACGGTATCAAGCCAATTTTAGTTGGGAAGGAAGAAATGTCCTTCACTAAATTGAGTAGTGTTATAGGTCATATAGAAATACACCCAAACTTATGGGACAAGTCGGAATTCGTGTCCGTTTTAACTGAAGTTGCAAAGAAATATAAAACAGCCGATAAGAAGTTATTATTAATAGGCACAAATGATTTTTATGTGCGTTTGATCATTGAAAATGCAGATGTCTTAAAAGAAATGTTTGTGTTTAATTATATGCCCGAGGATTTAATGAACAACCTTTTAGTAAAGTCTAATTTTTATAAGCTCTGTGAAGAGCATGGTATAGATACACCTAAAACGTATTTTTACTCTTGCGCTAAAAAACAACCATTTACAGAAGATGTCCTTTTCCCATTAATCATCAAGCCTAGTAATGGGGTTGAATATTATAAGCATAAATTTGTAGGGCAACAAAAAGTATATAGAGTTGAATCTCAGCAGGAATTAGATGACGTGATTCGCAAGGTAAATGAAAGTGGCTATGAGGAAGACTTAATCATCCAGGATTATATTCCTGGAGATGACACATATATGTGGGATTCTGTGTTTTATGTTAGCTCGGAGGGCAAGGCGCAGCTAAGTACACTTGCTCAAGTAGTTTTACAAGAGCACACGGTTACGGCGATTGGAAACTATACCGCACTTATTACTCGCTATGATGAAGAGTTAATGAAAAAGCTTCAACACTTCCTTGAAGCGATTGGATATGTCGGTTTTGCTAACTTCGATTTAAAATATGATGAGCGAGATGGCAAATATAAAGTATTTGAAGTTAATATTAGACAAGGTCGATCTAGCTACTATGTTACTGCACTCGGACATAACATGGCTCGATATATGGTGGATGATGTGATTTACCATAAAGAAAAACCGCTGACCCTACTAAATGAACATTACTTGTTCACAGTAGTTCCTAAAATAGTTTTAAAGAAATTCGTGGATAATCTTTCTATCCAACAGGAAATTCGTTTGCTATTAGGTGAAGGTAAGTGGGGGAACCCATTGTTTTATAAAGGGGATAAGAATTTGAAACGTAAGTTCTACCTGATGGCCCGTCAGGTGAATTATTATAAAAAATATCAAAATAATAAATGGTAAGTTAAGTTTTACAAGAAATTCACACGCCATTTACAATACTTTGATACATTTTATATAGACCCCTTTTCCAAACGAAATACTTTAAAAGGCTAGCACTAGTTGCTGGCCTTTTATTGTGTAGTATAATTCTAGTTAATTCAAACAGATTTCCGCTATAGTCGGAC
>NZ_JBNNVC010000002.1:172096-1144914 GCF_050280345.1 Psychrobacillus sp. NPDC093200
GGACGCTTTCCGTGGGGTGAGCGATAAGCCATCACCGTCGCTTACGCGTCGTTTGTGATGTCTTATCTGTCTCACTCATCCCACAGGAGTCGCCGCCTGTCACTTCAATTATCTGTTAAGTATTAATGAGAAAGTCATATAGCGACTCTACTATATAAAGTGATCAGTTACAGATAATTTACTGGAAGAGTGAGAACGAGAGATGGCGGATTTCCGCTATAGTCGGACGCTTTCCGTGGGGTGAGCGATAAGCCATCACCGTCGCTTACGCGTCGTTTGTGATGTCTTATCTGTCTCACTCATCCCACAGGAGTCGCCGCCAGCCGCTTCAATCATCTGTTAAGTATTAATGAGAAAGCCATATGAACGAATCTAACTATACAAAGTTATTGATTACAGATAATTTACTGGAAGAGTGAGAACAAGAGAGGGCAGATTTCCGCTTTCGTCGGATGATGGAGGGATCAATAAGCCATCGCATTCGTCTGCGAGTCTTAAATTGAACAGGAGTGAAACTGATGGAAAAATTAGATGAAAAACTGTGTGAAAAAATTAAATATGCATTATCTAATTCCTGGTCTATTGAATCGAGTACTAAATGGAGTAAAGAGAATATAGCCAAAGGTCAATGTGGTGTAACAACTTTAGTTGTTCATGATTTATTGGGCGGAGAAATTTTGAAAACTAAACTATTAGACGGCTGGCATTTTTATAATAGTATTAATGGCAAACGTTATGATTTTACTGACAGTCAATTTAAGGGAGCAATAGGGTACATGGACACTCCCTCAAACAGAGAAGAAGCTTATTTAGATACTAATGAAACACAATACAGTTACTTGAAACAAAAAGTATTAAATATACTAGAACAACTTTCATAAAATTATTTAACTAATTTATGGTAAGATAGGAAAAATGTGATATTGGGGGATATTTAATGGAACTTATCAATATATTGTTCGGATTTATAGTTTGTATTTTTATTGGTTCTGTATTCAATGGAATTCACAAAATACATTTTCCCACTTTAACAAAAACGGCATTTTAGTTTAATAAAGGTCTAGATTATTACGGTAAAGTTGGATTGTGGAGGGGGATAATATGTCAAAGTATATTAGTATATTTTTCTTAACTTTAATGGTTAGTGTAATTTTCTTTTTTCTATTTGGAAATGTGTTTGATGGCGGTGATGCTACCGAAACAGCAATCTATATATTCGGTACAATAATTGTTATACTTCTATCATTTATGATTTCACTCATGTACTACTTAATATATTTGATGAATTTATTAAAAAGAAAACTTTAACATGACTTTTAACTAACGGGGCAGGGAGTTAGGAAAATATGAAACCATTACAAGGGAAAATTGCTGTTGTTACAGGTGCATCCCGTGGTGCAGGTAGGGGCATTGCTTTTCAACTAGGCAGTGCAGGAGCGACGGTGTATGTGACAGGACGGAGTGTAAAGGGGTCTAGAACCGATAATCGACCAGAAACCATTGAAGAAACTGCCGATGGTGTTACTTCACGAGGAGGTAAAGGCATCGCAATACAGTGTGACCATACAAGTGACAATGATGTAAGGAATTTATTTGAGCAAATTGAAAGGGAACATGGTCGCAGTGATATTTTAGTTAATAGTGTATTTGGTGGGTCCGAAAGTTCTCTACCATCAGGAGATGGGCGGCATTTTTGGGAACGACCACTGGAGCATTGGGATGCTATGATGGTTGCTGGACCGCAAGCTTATTTGCTGACTACTCGATACGCTGTACCTCTGATGGCCCAACACCATAGAGGGTTAATTGTAAATATCACATTTTTTATCAAAGACAAAATCTCAAGTAATTTATATTACGATTTAGCTATGAATGCTATCAATCGAATGACAGTAGGAATGGCAAAGGAATTAAAGGAATGCAACGTTTCAGCCGTTGCTGTTTGCCCTGGTTGGATGAGAACAGAAAGAGTTATAGACTCGGGTTTTGGACCAGAGGATGGAACAACTGAAACGACGGCGTATGTAGGCCGTGCGGTTGTCGCATTGGCATCAGACACCACGGTATCTAAGTTTTCTGGAGAAACAATAATGGTGGCTGAACTAGCGAGAAAATATGGCTTTACCGATGTCGATGGAACTCAACCTTTGCCGTATGAATGATAATCAGCTTTCTGTCTATAGAGAGCGAGAGTTAAAAATCATTTAATTATTAATACAAAAGAATGATAGTGAAATATGCACTTAAACTAACGGTGTGCTTTACATCAAGAGGGAGTAAAGCCCTTTTTCTTATTGAGCTAAGCAACAGGTTAGTTGAACAGTTTTGTTTAAGTTGTGCTCAACAAACGCGTCATTTAACTGAATAATACAAGGGGGTATTAAATATGTCTAAAGATGTTATTGCCATAGTAGCCATAGTTTCTTTTGTGATATGGATTGCGGTTTCCCAAGAGGCTGCAAAACCTTCAAGAGAGATAAATTGGCGAAAAATGATAACCTTACTGTCCGCAGGATCTTTATCGGCATTAGTTATAACTATTTCGCTTTTTCAAAGCCTGCCGTTTTAGTTACGTTAACGAGGTGCTATAGTAAAAAAATGGTATCAAGATATAATGAGCGTGGAGATACATTTTCCAGCTCATTTTTTATTGCACTTTTAAATCAACCTTAACTTTTAACGTAGCATAAAAAATCTAAATATTTATATTTTTGAAACCATCTACCCTTTCTTTCCGTAAAAGAATTATATAGAGAGAAAGGGGAAAAGATATGAGTACAAAAAGATTATTGACCATTATCGCTGTTTCTATAGTTGGAATTATTCTTTTATCCGCAGTATTTACTTCTTGGTATACAGTAGATGAATCAGAACAGGCAATCGTCATTACGTTTGGTGAGGCGAGTGAGCCGATAACAGAGTCTGGTTTGAAATTTAAACTTCCTTGGCCGATTCAGAAGGTAGAAAAGTTATCAAAAGAAACCTTTAGCCTTCAGTTTGGATACAAGCAGGATGAGAGTGGGGAAATAACCTCATATGACAAGGATACAAAAATGATAACAGGTGACGACAATATCGTATTGACGGACCTAGTAGTACAATACAAAATTACCGATCCAAAATCGTACCTATTTAATTCCGAAAATCCAAAAGAAATGTTGCATGATGCAACCTCAGCATCCATTCGTTCAGTTATAGGGAATTCTAAAATTGATGATGCATTAACTTCTGGGAAGGCTCAAATAGAAGCAGATACAAACGAGCTTCTAGGGTCATTGATTAAAAAGTATGATATAGGAATTACTGTCTTAACGGTAAAATTACAAGATGTAGAGCTTCCAAATGCAGAGGTCCGTGCAGCTTTCACAGCAGTAACGGATGCGGAGGAAACAAAAAATACAAAGGTAAACCAAGCAGAAAAATATGAAAATGAGAAAATAAGTGTTGCAGAGGGAGAAGTAGATGCAATTATCTCTGAAGCTCGTGGTTACCAAACAGCCCGCATAGAACAAGCCAAAGGGGATGTAGCCTTATTTGATAAGCTTTATGCTGAATATCAAAATAACAAAGAGATAACAAGACAGCGATTAGTAATGGAGACATTAGATTCCGTTTTACCGGGCGCGAAAATTTATATTATGAATGATGATGGTGGAACGACGAAATACTTACCATTACAACCGTTAGAATCTACTAAACAAAATGCACCTGCAGCTACCTCAACAAATGAATCGAAGACAGAAGAAGGGAGTGGACAATAATGTCAGATAACAACAACCCTTTTGCAAATTTAGAATCTAAGTTTAAGACTGTTCCGAATAAACCAAAGAAAGAAAAGACACCAATCGATTTTAAAAAGCATACTAAGTCTTTTATTACTATCTTAGTAGTCTTTGTAATAGCAGTAATTGCCCTTGCTAATATTTATGTAGTGAAAGAAGGGGAATATAAGGTTATTCGTCAGTTTGGTGAGATTAAAAGCATTAAGGATTCACCAGGATTGCATATGAAAATCCCATTTGTCCAAAGTGTAACGACCATTCCAAAATATCAAATGAATCATAATCTGTCTGAGGCAGAAATAAATACAATGGATAAACGTCGAATAATTATTGATAATTATGCAATTTGGAGAGTAGTTAATCCTAAAGATATGATTTCTAATGCAGGGAATATTGTTAATGCAAGCTCACGTATGGAAGAATTCATCTATTCTGTCGTTCGTTCAGAGCTTGGTCAATTAAATTATAACGAAATCATTAATGATGAAAACTCATCTCGAGGAAGCCTTAACGATCAAATAACACAAGAAGTTAATGAACTTCTAGCAAAAGATAAATATGGTATTGAAGTAGTAGATGTGCGTATCAAACGAACAGACTTGCCAGAAGAGAATGAGCAATCTGTTTATAACGAAATGATTTCCGATCGTGAAAGTGTTGCTCAAAAGTTTTTATCTACTGGTGATGCTGACAAGAGGAGAATTGAAGCAGAAACGGATAGTAAAGTTATTCAAATGCAGGCTGCTGCAAAAAAAGAAGCTGCACTTCTTGTAGCAGAAGGTGATGCGGAGGCAGCGAGAATTTATAACTCGAGCTTTTCTAAAGATCCTGAATTCTATTCGTTATACAGAACATTAGAATCCTATAAGAAAACCATTGGTGAAGATACAATGATTATTATTCCATCAGATTCACCTTATGCTAATATTCTTTCAGGATACTTAGAATAGTATATGAATCGTCATTCCCCTTACTGTCATGGTAAGATATAGGGAATGACGATTTTATTTTTAGCAAAATGTATTAATACAAAAATACACTTTTAATAATGTGTAGAAGCTAATGTAAAACAATATAAACCAAGGAGTGAATTTATTCATGTCTTCTGAAAAAATTCTATTATTAGATGGGAATAGTTTGGCTTATCGCGCATTCTTTGCTCTTCCTTTATTAACAAATGAACATGGAATACATACGAACGCCGTGTATGGCTTTACGATGATGCTCCAAAAAATTATGGACGAGGAAAAACCAACGCATATGCTTGTGGCATTTGATGCTGGGAAAACAACCTTCAGACATTCTACATTTGGAGAATACAAGGGTGGCAGACAGAAAACTCCACCAGAGCTTTCTGAGCAATTCCCGTATTTACGCAAGCTAATCGATGCTTATGGGATTAAACGCTATGAGTTGGAAATGTATGAGGCAGACGATATTATAGGAACGCTTAGCCGCCAGGCGGAGACTACGGGTCAGCAAGTAGTCATTGTGTCAGGGGACAAAGATTTAACTCAGCTAGCTACAGACTCCACGACTGTTTACATTACAAGAAAAGGAATAACAGATATAGAGAAATATACACCGGAGCATGTTCAGGGAAAATACGGACTAACCCCGCTTCAAATCATTGATATGAAGGGATTGATGGGAGATGCTTCCGATAATATCCCAGGAGTTCCAGGTGTAGGAGAAAAAACAGCGATTAAACTATTAAAGGAGCATGGCTCTGTCGAAAATCTATATAAGGCACTTGACTCTGTTAGCGGTGCTAAGCTAAAGGAGAAGCTTGTCGCTAATGAAGAACAGGCGAAGATGAGTAAGGTGCTCGCTACCATTGAGACAAATGCTCCTATTGAAGTTTCACTTGAAGATATCACTTATAGCGGACCTAACATGGATGAAGTGATCTCTATATGGAAGGAACTATCCTTTAAAACTTTATTAGAAAAAACGGAATATGTGGAGGAAGAGCAATCTACTACTGAAACGAAATTTGAAATAGTAAAGGAAATAGATTTCACTTTATTAAAGGATGAAATGTCTCTTCACTTAGAATTATATGATGAACAATACCATACAGCGGATTTATTAGGAATCGCTTTATCCGATGGAGAGCAATCCTATTTTGTTCCAGGGGAAGCTGCTTTTCATTCAAAAGAATTTTGTACATGGCTTGAGGATGAGTCGAAGACAAAATATGTAGTGGACTCCAAGGCGACACAAGCGGTAAGTAGAAAGCATGGAGTTAGCATTTCCGGAGTAGAGTTTGACCTAACGCTGGCAGCATATATTGATAATGCCTCATTATCTGCAGACGATGTTGCATCTATTGGAAAAGAGTATGGTTATTATAATGTATTAAGCAACGAGCAGATATATGGAAAGGGAGCAAAAAAATCTGTTCCAGAGCAAGAGAAACTGGCAGAGCATGCTACTAGGAAGGCTTTGGCTATTTGGCATTTAAAGCCTATTTTAGAAAAGAAATTAAAAGAAAATGAACAATTTAAGCTATATAAGGAATTGGAATTGCCACTTGCTTCTATTTTAGGAACGATGGAATCGGATGGAGTAAAGGTAGATAAGCAAGTTCTTGTAGAAATGGGTCATGATTTAGAGATCAAGCTACAACAAATTGAAAAGGACATTCATGCCCTAGCAGGGGAAGCATTTAATATCAATTCTCCTAAGCAGCTTGGAGTGATTCTTTTTGAAAAACTAGGACTACCGCCAATTAAGAAAACTAAGACAGGTTATTCTACAGCAGCCGATGTATTAGAGAAGCTTGCAAATGAGCATGAAATCATAGAGCAAATTCTACAATACCGTCAGTTAGGAAAATTAAATTCAACCTATATCGAAGGTCTCCTAAAAGAGATCCACACTGATGATGGGAAAATCCACACAAGATATCAGCAGGCGCTTACTACAACAGGACGTTTAAGCTCTGTTAACCCTAACTTACAGAATATACCTATCCGTATCGAGGAAGGAAGAAAGATTCGTAAAGCGTTTGTTCCATCTAACCCAGAATGGGTGATGTTTGCAGCTGACTATTCCCAAATCGAGTTACGTGTGCTTGCTCATATGTCGGAGGATGATAATCTAATCGAAGCATTTAACAATAATATGGATATTCATACTAAAACTGCTATGGATGTGTTTCATGTAGGGGCAGAAGAGGTTGACTCGAATATGCGCCGTGCTGCGAAGGCTGTAAATTTTGGAATTGTTTATGGAATTAGTGACTATGGTCTTTCTCAAAGCCTAGATATTACACGCAAAGAAGCGGCTGTTTTTATCGACAAGTATTTAAAAAGCTTTCCAGGCGTGAAAGAATATATGGATGAAAGTATACAAACAGCGAAACAAAAAGGTTTTGTTACTACTATTTTAAATAGAAGAAGATATCTACCTGAGATTACAAGCTCTAATTTTAACTTGAGAAGCTTTGCAGAGCGTACGGCGATGAATACGCCTATCCAAGGAAGTGCAGCCGATATCATTAAAAAAGCAATGATTGATATGGCTGAACGATTAGAAAAAGAAAATATGCAAACAAAAATGCTCCTGCAAGTGCATGATGAACTAATCTTTGAGGCTCCTCCAGAGGAGATAGCTCTATTAGAAAAAATTGTCCCGGAAGTAATGGAATCAGCTATTAAATTAAATGTGCCTTTAAAAGTTGAATATGCATATGGATCATCTTGGTACGATACAAAGTAAGGAGTTTTAAGTATGCCGGAATTACCAGAGGTTGAAGGGGTAGTTCGAGGACTTCAGCCAGTTGTTACGGGAAAATTGATTAAATCAGTAGATGTTTCCCCTACTATTATTCATTCAAAGGAAAATGGGAAGGAAGCAATCATTAAGGGGGCAGACGTGGAATCTTTCCAGTCTGCTCTTCCCGGAATGGCGATTGTTCGAATAGAACGCCGCTCTAAATATATTTACTTTCATTTAAAAAATCAAGACGGAGAATCATTTTTGCTTGTCTCCCATCTTGGCATGTCAGGTGCTTGGTTCTATGTACGAAGTCTTGATGACATCATGGAGGAAAAGTTTAAGAAGCATAGTCATGTTACGCTTCATTTTGATGAGAGTGATATGCTTGTATATGCCGATATACGTCGGTTTGGTGAACTGCGTCTGTTAGAAACTGAAGCAGATTATCCGCCGTTACTGCTAATGGCTCCTGAGCCTTTTGACGAAGGAGCGCTAGACCATTACCTAAATATGAGCCTTCTCCCACGATACGAAAATAAACCGATTAAGGAATTCATCATGGATGGCCATGTAGTCTCAGGTTGTGGCAATATATATGCAACAGAGGCGTTATTTAATCTTAGAATTCATCCTGCTCGAAAAGTAAAAAGAATTAGCAAGGAAAGAAAAATTCAATTGTTCCATGAAATTGTCGCCGTGCTATTAGACAGTATTGAAAATGGTGGAAGTACCATCTCGGATTATCGCTCTATAAATGGGGGAGCAGGAACAATGCAACATAGACTGCAAATGTATAGCAAAAAAAATTGCCCAATCTGTGGGAAACCAACCAAGCAGAAAACAATTGCCGGTCGAACATCTACCTATTGTGGTTCGTGCCAAAAGTAACGGAGGATTCATCATGATTATTGGTTTGACAGGAAGTATTGCTAGCGGTAAAAGTACTGTATCAAATATGTTAAAGGAAATGAACTATCCAATTATTGATGCTGATCTTGTAGCAAGAGTCGTAGTTGAGAAAGGGACCGAAACCTTACAAGCGATTATAAATGTGTTTGGGGAAGATATACTAACTTCAGATGGAGATCTAAATCGTCCAAAACTTGGAGAAATCATTTTTTCCTCGCCCGCTAAAAGAAAGCAGCTAAATGACATAATGCACCCAGCCATTCGAGCTGAGATGATGAGGCAAAAGGAAGAGCTATTGGAAGCGGGTTACCCAACTATTATTATGGATATTCCCTTACTATTTGAAAGTAGACTACAATCCTATGTCGATAAGATTATTGTTGTAACTGTATCAGAAGAAACGCAATTGAATAGGCTAATGGCAAGAAACAATTATTCTATGGAGGAAGCAAAGGCAAGAATCCAATCACAGCTGCCGCTCTCTATAAAGGAAAAGGGTGCAGATGCTGTTATTTATAATAATGGTACTTTAGAGTCTACTCAGGAGCAATTAGAAAAAATTTTAAAATCTTGGAAAAAATAATTATTTGAAAATAGTGAATTTTAAAATGGGCTATTTTAAGGCTACATAATTCTAAAAATGTGTTATACTAATGCATGATTATAAAACAAAAAGTATCACACGTTACGGGAGGACTTATTATATGTCAGCTTCAATTGCAATCAATGGTTTTGGACGAATCGGGAGAATGGTATTTCGCCAAGCAATCGTACAAGAGGATTTAAATGTAGTAGCTATCAATGCGAGATACCCATTAGAAACTTTAGCTCATTTAATTAGATATGATTCTACGCATGGCACTTTCACTGGAAAAATTGAAATAGGCGAAAATGCTTTAATCGTTAACGGTAAAAAAGTACAAATCGTAAATGAACGTGAGCCTGAAAAGTTACCATGGAAAGAATTGAACGTGGATATCGTTATTGAATCCACTGGAAAATTTAATGATGGTGAAAAAGCTTCTGGTCACTTGAAAGCAGGAGCGAAGAAAGTTGTAATTACAGCACCTGCCAAAAATGAAGATGCAACGATTGTTATTGGTGTAAACGAAGATAAGTTAGATGTGAAAAATCACCAAATCATTTCAAATGCAAGCTGTACAACAAACTGCTTAGCGCCAGTTGTCAAAGTATTGAATGATGCATTTGTAATTGAAAATGGTTTAATGACTACGGTTCATGCATATACAAATGACCAAAATAATTTAGACAACCCACATAAAGACTTAAGACGGGCACGCTCATGTGGACAATCGATTATTCCAACATCGACCGGTGCTGCGAAAGCACTTTCATTGGTCCTACCAGAGCTAGAAGGGAAGATTCATGGGATGGCTTTGCGTGTACCTACTCCTAATGTTTCTTTAGTTGATTTAGTTGTGGATGTTCAAAAAGAAGTGACAGCTGAAGAAGTAAATGCTGCCTTCGAAAAAGCAGCTGAAGGTTCTATGAAGGGTATTTTAGGAATAACTCATGAGCCGTTAGTTTCCATTGATTTCAATACAACTACTAATTCTAGTACGGTAGATGGTTTGACGACTATGGTAATTGGCAAAACAAAAATTAAAGTTCTAGCTTGGTACGATAATGAATGGGGCTATTCTGCAAGAGTAGTTGACCTTACTAAAAAAGTAGCAAGTGGTCTTTAATCGTCAATTTCTAGACAGCTAATTTTAGCTATTCTTTGCGTATAAATAATTTTTATCTCCTGTTAATAACATATTTCCATCCTCTTTCTAGAATTAGTAGAAAGAGGATTTTTTATATTGCATTATTAAAAAAACTGTTTTATAATGGGAATCGTGTACTTCTAGTACATGGACTACTTAAAGGGTTAGGACCTCTTTGGACTAACTTTCCCCCGTGGTAGTCAACTTTGATGTTAAAAATAAAACTAATCAAAGGGGGAAACGGACATTGGAGACAATGGGACGTCACATTATTGCAGAACTATGGGAGTGCGATTTCGACAAACTTAACGATATGCAATTTATCGAGCAAACATTTGTTGATGCTGCACTAAAATCTGGTGCAGAGGTAAGAGAAGTTGCTTTTCACAAATTTGCACCACAAGGTGTAAGTGGAGTCGTTATTATTTCCGAATCGCATTTAACGATTCACAGCTTTCCAGAGCACGGTTATGCAAGCATTGATGTGTATACTTGTGGTGATTTAGATCCATCAATCGCAGCTAACTATATCGCAGATGCTCTTAATGCTGGAACGCGCGAAACGCTGGAAATGCCACGTGGTATGGGGCCAGTTAAGACACCTCAAGAACGCATGACAGTTCAAGCGTAAATGAAACATAATGCCTAAATGAGTGAGCAGAGGAACTTATTCCTCTGCTTTTTCGATTTTATGAGAAAAAATTGTTATAATAGGAATACAAAATTATAGATAAGATTTAGGAGAGGTTCTATGAGATGCCCAGCATGTCAATTTAATGGCACTAAAGTAGTCGATTCACGACCTATAGACGATAACAAAGCGATTAGAAGAAGGAGAGAGTGCGAAGACTGTGGTTTCCGCTTCACGACTTTTGAAAAAGTAGAGGAGACTCCATTAATTGTAGTAAAGAAAGATGGCTCACGAGAAGAATTTAGTCGTGAAAAAATATTACGTGGATTAATTCGTGCATGTGAAAAGAGGCCCGTTGCACTTGACCAATTAGAGGAGATCGTGTTTTATATTGAGAAGGAGCTAAGAAGAACTGGTAACTCTGAAGTGAAATCAGAGGAGGTAGGCGAAAAAGTCATGGACAAGCTTGCTGAAATCGATGAAGTTGCCTATGTTCGCTTTGCTTCCGTTTATCGTCAATTCAAGGATATCAATGTATTCATCGATGAATTAAAGGAAATATTGAAAAAGAACCCTTCATTATAAGTTATTAATTAGAGAGTAGGTTAACAAGTGATGTTATATAAGGAGCTACATTCAACAGATACATATATGATTCGCTTGCCATATTCTTTTTCTGATTATGATCGTCAGTTATTGACGTTATTTTATCAGCCGATAGTAGGTGCTGAAAGTATTAGTCTCTACTTGACTTTATGGGCTGATGGAGAGATGAAAGATAACGAACAATGGACGCATTATCATTTATTAAACGTCTTAGGTTTGTCACTAGGTAAAATTTTTCAGGCTAGAATTGCCCTGGAAGCAATAGGCTTGCTTCGTACTTGGCAAAAGTCAACTGAGGAAGGAAGAACCTTCTATTATGAGCTCGAGGCTCCTTTAGATGCAGAGTCCTTTTTAAAGGATCCCTTATTATCTATGTTTTTACTAAATAAAATTGGGGAAAATGCATATAAACAGCTAAGAAACCGTTACATACAAAAGCCTAACTGGCATGAAGAGTTCACAGATGTTTCTAGAACGTTTGTTGATGTCTTTAAGCCATCAACAAAAACGGGTACTTCGATATCAACGCAAGAGCAATTTCAATCAAAGAAACGAAATAATTCTGTACCGTTCTATTATGAAGATTTTGACTTTGTTTTATTGCAGGAAGGGTTATCAGAACAGTTGGTGCCCAAGTCAGCAATGACATTGGAAGCAAGAGAAATAATTGCGAAATTGGCTTTTTTGTATAATTTATCACCAATAGAAATGCAAAAGGTTGTTATTTTGGCATTGGATGATGATCTCAATCTTTCTGATGCTAGATTGAAAAAAGCATGTGCCGAGTATTATAAGCTAACAGTTTCTCGAACTGCCCCAGTTCTTCAAAAAATAGAGCTATCAGAGAAACCAATACAGAATGTAGAGAAAAAGCTAACGAAAGAGGAAGAGTTGATTCAATATTTGGAAACAACTGCTCCTGCAAAGGTTTTAAAGGATATTGCTAATGGAAAAGAGCCTATACTTGCAGATGTTCAGTTAGCCAATTATTTTGTCACACATTATAAAATGCCAATTGGTGTAGTGAATGTCCTCTTACAATACGTTCTTCTGCGAACGGACATGAAACTAACAAAGAATTACGCAGAGAAGATTGCATCACACTGGATGCGTAAGGATATCAAAACGGCTAAAGAAGCTATGGAGCTCGCAAGAAATGAGCATGAGCAATATATGAAGTGGAAAAATGAAGGCTCTAAACAGAAATCCTATTCGAAAAAACCTACTAGGGAAGAAAAGGTGCCAGATTGGTTTTATAAAAAAGATGACGAGCTGAAACAGTCAGGAAAAGAAACAAATGGAATTCAGGATATTGATGCAGAGAGACAAAAATTACTAGAAGAACTAGGTATGAAGAAAAGGTAGGTGAATAAAATGGAGCGAATCAATGAAACACTCAAAAGAGTGATTACTCCCGAATTTACTTCTCGATTGGACGAATTACAGCAAGAAGTATTGGAGGATCCGGGTATACAAGGATTTATAGAAGAAAACTCCGAAGATATCTCGAAACAGGTAATAAGTCGAAGCTTGAGTAAGCTATATGAATATAAATCTCAGTCTCATGATTGTAATGAATGTCCCTCGCTAGAGCAGTGTGCGAACTTTATGAAGGGCTATGAGCCGAAGCTAGTGTTAGATCGAAACCTAATAGATGTAGAATATGTAAGGTGTAAACGAGGAGTAATAGAGGATGAACGTAAAAAAGTAACCTCTATGATAGACAGCATTCATATGCCTAAAGAAGTGATGGAGGCGAGTCTCTCAAGTTTAGATTTACAGGATGACAGTAGGGTAGTTGCGGTAAGGGCTGCTAAAGACTTCTTGAACGAATGGGAAAGAACAAATGTCTTGCCAGCTAAAGGACTCTATATTTACGGTAAGTTTGGTGTTGGTAAATCCTATCTATTAGGCGCATTAGCCAACGAGCTAGCCGCTAGACATATTCATTCTGTCGTTGTATATGTGCCGGAATTTCTGCGAGAAATGAAACAAGCGATACAAGATCAGTCTCTACCTGAAAAAGTAGAGTTTGTGAAAAAGGCCCCAGTGCTAATGCTTGACGATATTGGAGCGGAAACCATGTCTAGCTGGACAAGAGATGAGATTATAGGAACAATTCTCCATTATAGAATGTCAGAGCAACTCCCGACGTTTATGTCCTCGAACTTTAACTACGATGAATTACAACATCATCTTTCCTACACGCAACGTGGAGAAAAAGAGGTAGTAAAGGCAGGGCGTATTATGGAGCGGATTAAAGCACTCACTAATCCAGTTGCTCTACGAGGGAAAAACTGGAGAGAGCTTAAATAACTACTTGCAAATGATAAAGTCGTGGCGTATAATCATTTTCATAAGAATAAGAATAATGCGTTGAAGAGGACAATAATCAGTTTGTACGACTTATAGAGAGAGAAGCCTTGGCTGGAAGCTTCTTAAGTATCGACAATCGATTTACCACCTCCGAGCAGTAGCTGTGAAATTGAAGTAGCAGTTGCCGGTCACCGGCCCGTTAGCCGATGCAGAGCTTCATCTATACTCGTATAGATAGAAGAAGGGTGGAACCACGATTTAAACCTCGTCCCTTTACCGGGATGGGGTTTTTTATTTTGTCTAAAATAAATAATCGTATTACCTGAACAGGCTTAGCTGTTCAAGGAAAGAACAGTTTTGAAGCCAGCATTTAATCTAAAACAATTAAGGAGTGTTCAAAATGGCAGATGTTATTAAGTTACAATTCCCAGATGGAGCAGTAAAAGAGTTTCCTTCATCTACAACTACAGAAGAAATAGCTCAATCTATTAGCCCTGGGCTGCGTAAAAAAGCTTTAGCAGGTAAATTAAGTGGTAAGCTGATTGATCTAAAAACACCTATTACAGAGGATGGGGAGATTGCAATCATCACTCCGGAATCAGATGAGGCATTAGAAATTCTTCGTCACAGTTCTGCGCATTTATTGGCACAAGCAGTTAAACGTCTTTTCAAGGATGTTAAATTAGGTATTGGTCCAGTTATTGAAAGTGGATTCTACTATGATATAGATTCTCCAGAGCCAATAACAGCAGATGACCTACCATTGATCGAAAAAGAAATGAAAAAAATCATTAATGAAAATATCGAAATTATTCGTCACGATGTTTCTCGTGAAGCAGCTTTTGACAAATTTAAAGATGACGAGTATAAAGTAGAGCTTTTAGAAGCAATTCCTGCTGGTGAACAGGTTTCTATTTATGAGCAAGGTGAATTCTTTGACCTTTGTCGCGGAGTCCATGTACCATCTACAGGCAAGTTAAAGGAATTCAAGCTATTAAGCATAGCAGGTGCTTATTGGAGAGGTAACAGTGACAACAAAATGCTTCAACGTATTTACGGAACTGCCTTCTTCAAAAAAGAAGACCTTCAAGCGCATTTGAAAATGTTGGAAGAAGCAAAAGAGCGTGATCACCGTAAAATTGGTAAAGAACTCGAACTTTTCACTAACTCATTGAAGGTAGGACAAGGTTTACCTCTTTGGTTACCGAATGGAGCAACTATTCGTCGTGTAATCGAACGTTATATCGTGGATAAAGAGTTGAAGCTCGGCTATAAACATGTATACACACCTGTGCTGGGTTCTAAAGATCTTTATGAAACTTCTGGCCATTGGGAGCACTATCAAGATTCTATGTTCCCACCAATGGAAATGGATAACGAAACATTAGTATTGCGTCCGATGAACTGTCCGCATCATATGATGATTTTCAAAAATGGCATGCATTCATACCGTAACCTCCCATTACGCATTGCTGAGCTCGGTACTATGCATCGATACGAAATGTCGGGAGCTGTATCGGGGCTTCAACGTGTTCGCGGGATGACTTTAAATGATGCTCACCTATTTGTACGTCCAGATCAAATCAAAACTGAATTCCAAAAGGTTGTAGAACTAATCATCTCTGTTTACAAAGACTTTGACTTAAATGATTATTCTTTCCGTTTATCTTACAGAGATCCAAACAACAAAGAAAAATACTTTGATGATGATGAAATGTGGGAAAAAGCTCAAAGCATGCTAAAAGAAGCAATGGATGAGTTAGGTTTAGATTATATCGAAGCTGAAGACGAGGCAGCATTCTATGGCCCTAAATTAGATGTACAAGTAAAAACTGCAATTGGTAAGGAAGAGACTTTGTCTACAGTTCAATTAGACTTCTTGTTACCTGAGCGTTTTGATTTAACATATGTAGGAGAAGACGGCAAACCTCATCGTCCGGTTGTTATTCACCGTGGAGTCGTTTCAACTATGGAACGTTTTGTGGCATTCCTGATAGAAGAATACAAAGGTGCTTTCCCAACTTGGTTGGCTCCAGTGCAAGTTGAGCTTATTCCAGTTTCCAATGAAGTGCATTTCGATTATGCGAAGCAAATTGAAGAGCAATTGGTTGCTGCTGGATTCCGTGTAGAAATGGACGACCGTGAAGAGAAGCTTGGTTACAAGATTCGTGAAGCGCAAATGCAAAAAATCCCGTACATGCTTGTTTTAGGGGATAAAGAGTTAGAGGCTGGTAACGTTAACGTACGTAAATACGGAGAACAAAATTCTGAAAGCATACCTTTCGATGAGTTCTTAACTAGAATCCAAGAAGAAGTAAAACACTAATTAATAATTATTGAATAATCTTGTTGACAACTGTTGTTACAGGTGGTATAGTTATTAAGGTTATTGAATACAAGTTTGTGGTATAAGAAGAGGCTGCCCGCTTCTCACCTGTTCGACACGTTAGGTTGTTGACTGGTAAGCACACGATCGACTGTAATATGTAGTTGCTACATATTTCTCATATCGGCGGGCAGACATAACAAATGTCTGCTCGCTTTTTTATTGGATCGAAAACGGCGTAACTGATTCGTTTCTACGGAATTTATGCCCAAACCATGTATTCGCGACACTATCTGGAGGTGGATCATTATTAGCAAAGACATGTATGTGAACGATGGCATTCGAGCACGCGAACTACGCGTTATTGATCAAAATGGTGATCAATTAGGTTTAAAAACACGTAACGAAGCACTTGAAATAGCAGGTCGTGTAAATTTGGATCTTGTCCTTGTGGCTCCTCAAGCCAAGCCACCAGTCGCTCGTATCATGGACTATGGTAAATTCAAATTTGAGCAGCAAAAGAAAGATCGTGAAGTTCGTAAAAATCAAAAGATCATCGTAATGAAAGAGGTTCGCTTGAGCCCAACAATCGATGAACACGATTTCCAAACGAAATTGAAAAATGCGATCAAGTTCCTTGAAAAAGGAGACAAAGTGAAAGCATCTATTCGCTTTAAAGGTCGTGCCATTACTCATAAAGAGATCGGACAACGAGTTTTAGATAGATTTGCAGAAGCTTGTGCGGAAGTATCCACTATCGAGTCAAAACCGAAAATGGATGGACGCAGCATGTTCTTAGTGCTTGCACCTAAGAACGAAAAACAGTAATAGAGTACAATTGTTTAGGAGGAATTCGACATGCCGAAAATGAAAACTCACCGTGGAGCTGCAAAGCGTTTCAAAAAAACGGGTACAGGTAAATTAAAACATGACCGTGCTTTTGGAAGCCACTTATTCGCTAACAAATCTACTAAAGCTAAACGTAAATTACGTAAAACTAAAGTAGTTTCTTCAGGCGATTACAAACGTATCAAAACTTTACTTACTTACATGAAATAATTTAAACGAAATCAAATTATTCGAAAGAATAGCAGGAGGTAATGAACATGCCACGCGTAAAAGGCGGAACAGTGACGCGCAAGCGTCGTAAAAAGGTATTAAAATTAGCTAAAGGTTATTACGGTTCTAAACATACATTATATAAAGTAGCAAACCAACAGGTTATGAAATCATTAATGTATGCATACCGTGACCGTCGTCAAAAGAAACGTGATTTCCGTAAATTATGGATCACACGTATCAATGCGGCAGCTCGTATGAACGGACTTTCTTACAGCCGTTTAATGCACGGATTAAAATTAGCTGAAATCGAAGTTAACCGTAAAATGTTAGCTGATTTAGCTGTAACTGATGCAGCTGCATTTACACAACTTGCTGATGCAGCAAAAAAAGCAATCAACAAATAAGTTAGATGAAAAGGCTGATAGATTTTCTATCAGCCTTTTTTTTACAATCTAATGCTTTTCTCCATTTGTTACCTGCGGTAAATATAGGCTTTTGTGCATTTGGTTATGTCTAGCTGCAGTGAGGTGCTGCCTCCTACGCTATTCTTTAGTCACTTGTTGGAGCAGATAAAGGCACTTACGTTTTTCTGAGAGGAGGGACAATTATGGTAAATGTAATTCTCATTTTTATCTTGTTAATGTCGGTCTCAGCGTTCTTTTTGATGGGCTATGACAAATCACAAGCAAAGAAAAAAGGACAAAGGGTTCCCGAAAAAACTTTATGGACTTTTGCCATCTTTGGAGGTGGAATTGGTGCATATTTAGGGATGCAGCTTTTTCATCACAAAACAAAGCATACCAATTTTCGTGTAGGCTTTCTCATGTTACTAATTTTGTATATATTTTTAATTGTTTGGTTGTTAACAGATAATAGTCCTCTAGTATTCTAATTTAATTTAGAAGAATCTTTAGATTGATACGAAATAATTACATTCGTATAAAGGTATAAGTAGTAAAGCAGATATAATTGAAATGAGGTTTTTGAAAATGACAAAGAATAGGTACTTTTTACAAGTGGTATTTCTTTTAGGAATAGCTATAGTAGGTCTCCTTTTTTTAACAATCTCATCTAGTTATTTTAATACAAAGGAAATAAATTTAGCTAACAATGGCTGTCTTGAAATTGGCGGGACGCCCATCCTCGAAATTCATAGTAACCTAACGAGTGAATATTCTTTTGAGTGTAAAAAATGAATGCACTAGTCTAATAAGAGATTTACTTGTTCTTTACTTTCATCACATATGTTTGAAGAGACAGGCGGCGACTCCTGCGGGAGCAGGGAGACAGATAAGACATCACTTACGGCGCGGAAGCGACGGTGATGGCTTATCGCTCCCCCCGCGGAAAGCGTCCGCCGAAAGCTGAAATTTCCCCATTATTTGTTCATAGCTTTTAACGAGGTAAGCATTTTCGTGGAGCGAACCTTATTAATTTCTTACTTTTCACTTTATTTTTTATTATATAATAAATAGAGAGGAAAGGGAGGAATGACATATGAAACATATATACGCTTTTGAAACACCATATGAGGCTGTTAAATACTTAGAAATAATAGAGTCCTTTAAAGTTAGATTAAAAGACTTTAAAGCCTTACTAGAGGAAGAGTATGAATTAAATGAACCGCCTAAAGGATTCGTCTGGACTCCAGTAGATTTAGCTACTAGTACCTTTTCGGACATTCCAATTCCAGCTTATACAAATCGAAATCTAATCTATATGACACCAGACATTGGTGAATGGAGAAATTTTTTCATGAAAATATACGGAGATGTAGAGAATGATTTGATAAAAGATTTCTATCAACATTTTAAGGACGAAGGCGTCTTAACGATAGCTGGTCACGAAATGGTTCACCATTTAGATTTGTTTCCCGATGAGTTTGATGAGGAACGAGATAGCATTTGGTTTGAAGAAGGAATGTGCGACTACATAGCTAGGAAAAATTTATTGAACCCTGAGGATTTTGAAATAATCACTAATGTTGAATTAGCAATTGTAGCATATTATAAGGATCAATACGGAAATAGAAGTATAGATGAATTTGGAACTAGTTCCTATATTAATGAGTTATCCAGTATTATGTATGATTATTCTCGAAGCTTTTTAACCGTTAAGCATTTGGTGGAAGAGCAAAATAATAATAACCCGATAGAAGTATTTAAACAATACAAGCAATGGTATGAAACGGGAAGAAAAGAACCTTTGAGCACTTTTTTTAATGTAGAGAACTTATTTATAACCCTTAGCAACAAGGCAATCTTATGAAAAACAGAATCGTTATAATGACTGTCGGAAAGACACATAGTGGTAAAACAACATTTGCTAAACTATTAGAAAAACATTTAGCAAACTCAGTGATAATTGATCAGGACAATCATGCGGAGTTTTTAGCTACTCATTACATAAACTTATTACCAAAGACGGCTAGCAATAAGTTGAAATATGGGCTTACAAAAATGATTGTCGATTATGCCGTTAAAGAGTCGGATTGCCATCTTATTTTGTGTAACTCCAATAGAAATATTAATGGTAGAACTAGATTTCTAGATTATTATAAGAGTTCTGGTTTTAAGACAGTGGTTGTGTATTTTGATATACCTGAAGAGATATTAAAGGATAGACTTACGGCTAGCAATCGCAGTTCATCGATTTTAAGAACTGCTTCTAATTTTGAAGAAGTACTTATTCGACAAAATTTAGAAGAAGTAGTTGAACCAACAAAAGAAGAGGCAGATTATTTGTTTGTGATTAAAAAACAACAGGATGTGCAGATTATAGTAGGAGATATAGTTAAACTTGCACAATTAAAATGAGTATCACCATCTATTCATGCATCCTATTACAATTCCTATATATTCTATAAAAGAGCTCTCGAATGAAATTATTTCGAGAGCTCTTCCTTATAATTATTACTCTTCCTTCATCAGCTGCTCGATTGGACTCTTCCAATTAATCGTAGCGTCAGGGTAATTCATTAGTATTTCTTTTTGGAGGAAATAGAAATCCTCTTTTGTGAATCCTTGAAGCTTAGAAGGATCTTTAATCCAAATGAAAATAGATACTACCTCAAAAGCCTGTTCGGTAGTACCAAGATATTTTTCACCTTCAAACATTGCGCCTTTGTAAGTGATAAAGAAGTTTTTACGAACGTTTTTAATATCATCATAGTAATAATACTGATCTTTTTCATAGGCTTCGTCTAGCTTTCGTTTAGGATCAAATAAGTATCGCAAAATTTTATAAAATAAATATATGATTAATGCAATTATTAGTAATCTTAAAATATGGACCATTAAAATGTCCTCCTTGTAAAATACATGATAATTGCTATACGATATAAGAAGTAGTTTGGTTTCAAAATAAATTAAATTTTTTGGAGGAAAATATGAATTTACAAAAACTTTTTAAAATGCAACGAGAATTAGACAGTTATATTGAAACAAATATGAAAGTAAATGAGGATGTATTTCAAAGAAAAGGTTTAGCATTAATCGTAGAATTAGCAGAATTGGCTAATGAAACAAGATGCTTTAAATTTTGGAGCAATAAAGGAGCGTCTGAGAGAGAGGTAATCTTAGAAGAATACGTAGATTCTATTCATTTTTTATTATCATTAGGTATAGAAAAAAAACTGGATTATCTAGAGGTTTGGCCACAATCTAATCTGAAACAAGAAATAACTGAGATTTTTCTTATGACAAATTCAGCTATATTAGATTTTCTTACTAATCCATCAGAAAATCGATATGAAAAAGTATGGATTATGTATGGGGCTATAGCAGAAAAACTTGGTTTCTCCAGTGAAGAAGTGCTGAATGCCTATATATCCAAAAATGAAACCAATTATGAAAGACAGAAAAATGGCTATTAAGTTTTAAATGTGAAACTTTTTTAAGTATTTTCCGTACGATATGTATCTTGATAATATTGGTATGGGAGGTGCTTTATGAAAAAGTTATTATATTTCTTGGTATCTTTAGTGATCGCTTTTCTTTCCTTTGGTTCGGTGGCAGAAGCAAAATCATTCAGCATTGACAAAGTACACATTAAATCTTGGATACAACCAAACGGCGATTTATTAGTTAATGAGGTATTTACTTATAATTTTGATGGGGCCTTTACCAACCTATATAGAGAATTTCCTGATACATACGATGATAGGGTAGTAAATTTCTATTCCTATGAGCTTAAAAGTCTAGATATGGAGCCAGGTTTTGTAGGAGAAGAATCGATGATTCCATTAAGTGTATCCTATGAAAATGACTATTTTCGTACGATTATTGATAAATCCAATGAAAAGGTATCCTTTTTTTATGCTTATACACTAAAGGATGCAGTAAAGTCTTATGAAAATTATAGCGAGCTAAAAGTGACTTACTTTGATGGGAACGCTCATGATCAAACCTATGAGAATGTTACAATTGATTTTATCCTTCCGCAACCAATGAATCCTGATCGTTTTGATGGTATTATGTTTGATCGGCATGCGGTAAAACGTGAGAAAAATCAATATGGGGTTAGGTTTGTGACTCCTAAATCAGAGGCGTATTCTACAACCAAGACTAGTTTTTACTTTCCATCTTCAGTGATGACAGGTATGTCGAAGATTAAGTCATCTCAAACGTTAAGTGATGCTTTTGCTATAGAACAACAAACATTTGACGAGACGTACAATCGATTAGAGGGGATGGGAGAAATAAAGAATCTCATTCCCAAAATAATTATTGGGTTGCTAGTGACTGCATTATTATTCATAATCTTATTGCCACAGAGACATTTTTGGAGAAGGGGATCTGAAAGAGATATCCTAGATACGGATGTTTTATATCTTTTTTTTGTGGACTCCGTAGGTAACACCAGTCGAAAAAGCTTTTTGGCAGGTTTATTTTCATTAGTAGAAAATGGAGCATTAAAAGTTATGAAAGGAAAGGCAGCGGTTCGTTTCAAGAATGATCCCAAATCACCAAAAGAGACACTTGAGTTTCAGTTGGTCGATCGAAGCATCGCTAAGGCTGATTTTGAAAATATAATGATAAATTGGTTATTCTCATCAAGAAAAGGATCGATTAAATCAAAATTTAATTTGCATGATATAGCTGGCGCGGCTAGAGAAGAGAAAAGTCAAAATGACTATTTTGTTCATCGAAAAAGAGATTTTAAAGAAAAGCAAAAAAAATGGGAATCGGCAGTTGAATCCGAGATGAAAGAAGCTGGAGCTTTTAATGATAAGATACCACTTACTATTTTAAGTATGGCGACCATTATACTGGCTATACTATTCTCTATTGCCTATTTTGTAGACTTAAGAAGCAGTTGGGGGATAGCATGGATTATAGGTGTTTCCTTGGTGTATATTGTAATACTATGGGTAAAGAAAAAGTCTAAACTATGGCTATTTTTATATATAGCATTCATGTTTTTTGCAAGCGCACAACTGGTAGATGAACAACTGTTCAATCAAACCTTTAATTTATTGGTTGCTTTCATTGTTTTATATATTGCTGTTCCAAGGAATATTTTATCTATGAATGCGGTCAGAGCGAAAGATTCTATAAGAACTTTTAAAAGAGCACTGAGAAAGCGTAAAAAAGGGAATGTTCCTTTATATTCTGAAGAAAGCTGGGCTATTCGAGCGTATTTGTTTAAAAGAAGACAACAAACTTTCCCTCTTGAAATGGCCACAGTTCCATTGGCAGGTTTGTTATTAGTAGAAACAGATCCTATGAATTATGTAATGGATTCATGGAGATGGACTAAGGGTTCCCTATTTTCTGGTGATGGTTCCTCAGGTTCCTCAACTTCATCCTCTGATGGTGGAGGTAGCTCTGGTGACGGTGGAGGAGGCGCTGGTGCAGACTAGTTATTTTATCACTAGAAAACTTGAAGATTCTTTAATAAATATTTTGAATATGCATTCAATTTGTCATATAATTAGTTGATGAGTATATTTAGGAGGTCGAAATAATGACGAAATTAGATGAAACATTAACAATGCTTAAAGATTTGACCGACGCAAAAGGAATACCAGGTAATGAGCGTGAGCCACGTCAAGTGATGGAGAAGTATATCGCTCCTTATGCAGACAAAATTGAATATGACAATCTTGGAAGCTTGATTGCTGAAAAAGTTGGTGATGCCAATGGCCCAAAAATTATGGTCGCTGGTCATTTAGATGAAGTAGGCTTTATGATATCTAAGATTGATGATAAAGGCTTTTTAAGCTTTCAAACAGTAGGAGGCTGGTGGTCACAAGTAATGCTAGCTCAACGTGTTACGATTGTTACACGTAAGGGAGAAACCATTACAGGTGTTATTGGTTCGAAACCACCGCATATTCTAAGCCCAGAGGCTCGTAAAAAACCAGTTGATATTAAAGAAATGTTCATTGATATTGGTGCATCCTCTAAAGAAGAAGCAATGTCATGGGGAGTAATGCCAGGAGATATGGTCGTTCCATATTTTGAGTTTTCTGTTATGAACAATGAAAAACTATTACTTGCAAAAGCATGGGATAACCGTATTGGCTGTGCCATTGCTATTGATGTCTTAAAAAATTTACAAGGTCAAGATCATCCTAATATCGTTTATGGTGTCGGGAACGTCCAAGAAGAAGTAGGTCTTCGTGGAGCTAAAACGTCTACAGCAAAAATTAACCCTGATATCGGCTTTGCAGTTGATGTGGGTATCGCTGGTGACACTCCTGGAATTTCACCTAAAGAATCTACAAGTAAAATGGGAGACGGCCCACAAATCGTTCTATTCGATGCTTCTATGGTTTCACATAAAGGCTTACGTGATTTTGTAGTGGATACTGCCGAAGAAAATAATATCCCATACCAATTCGAAACAATTGCTGGCGGTGGAACAGATGCGGGATCCATGCACATCTCATTAAACGGGGTACCATGTTTATCGATTGGAGTTGCTACTCGTTATATTCATTCACATGCAGGAATTCTGCATAGAGATGATTATGAGAATACAGTTAAGCTAATTGTGGAAGTTATTAAAAAGCTAGACCGTGATACAGTAAATAATATTACTTTTAACTAATTATAAAAGACTAATGAAGGTTGCAATAGTATTCCTCATTAGTCTTTTTTATGTATAAATAAATGTATATAAATCCACTTGACTTTATAAATATTCATATTTATAATAAAAAATACAGAAGGATACGGAAAAGAAGGGGATTAAATTTATGAAACTATTGGAATGGGTAAATCTGAAAATGGTTGATAGCTTAAAAGGAAAAGACCTTTTAACTCTCTTGGATTACTCAAAAGAGGAAGTGAGTGAATTGCTAGAGCTTGCCACAAATTTAAAATCGTTGACAAAAGCAGGGAAATGCCCGCCGCTGTTAGAAGGTAAAACACTTGGGATGATTTTTGAAAAGCATTCTACTCGTACAAGAATTTCTTTTGAAGTAGGAATGAAGCAATTAGGCGGTAATGGTATGTTCATGAATGCACGTGATTTACAAATTGGGCGAGGAGAATCTGTATATGATACTGCTCATGTTTTATCTGGTTATTTAGATGGCATTATGATTCGTGCCAATTCACATACAATGGTAAGAGAGCTAGCTGAGCATGCGAGTATTCCAGTGATTAATGGATTGACAGATCTTTATCATCCCTGCCAGGCATTAGCGGATATACTTACTGTGCAGGAAGTAAAGGGCTATACGAAGGGACTAAAGCTAGCATATGTTGGAGACGGAAACAATGTAGCACATTCCTTAGTTATAGCGGCAGCATACATGGGTATGCATATAGCAGTTGCAACACCGATAGGCTATGAACCGAATAAAGAAATTATGGAAAAGGCCAAGGCTATTGCATTGGATAATGAAGGCTCATTATTTGTATGTAATGATCCCATAGAAGCAGTAGTGAATGCAGATGTAGTGTATACAGATGTATGGACTTCTATGGGACAGGAGGAAGAAGCTGCTAAGCGCTTAGAGGAATTTAAGGAATATCAGATTAATGATAAGCTTGTAGCCAATGCAAAGCCAGATTATATATTTCTCCATTGCTTACCAGCCCACCGAGAAGAGGAGGTTGCCACATCTGTCATAGATGGACCAAACTCATATATCTTCCAACAGGCAGAAAATCGCTTGCATGCACAAAAAGCCGTACTTGCTTCGTTAATGGCTTAAAAGTATTGAATAAACTGTAACGACAGGGTGTGTCCTACAGTTTATATATATGCGATGTCGCTTATCTAGAAGGATGACTTCATCGCTACATAGGAAGAGTGATTCGGGAGACGCCGAGTCACTCTTTATTATTTTTCTTCATTTTAATGATACAAATATAGAGAGGACCATTTGTTAGTGATGGATGACCAGTACGTTCTTGTCATACTCCTCCTGGCAGCCTTCTAACTCGTAGGAGGTACAAGATGTTGTCTTCAAGCTACCTGCACCAAAATGATCTCTTCTTGTATCTAATTTAGAGATAATAACGTTTCCATCGTATGCTAGATCACGAAGTATAGGGTCTCCTTCTGTGGTATAAGTAACTATACGAATATTGTCTTTGTTCATTATTCAAGTTGCTTAGAAACTCCTCAAATCTATTGAAATTCTGCATGTCTCCATGTGTATCAACTATGTCCTCTGAACTAGGTGTATAATCTGGCACCGATGGTAGCTGTGATTGAATGACAGACCCCTCTTCTTGACATCCTATCAGTAACATTGGAAAAACAAAAATGAACATGAACTCCTTTTTCCTTTCTTACCTCTTTTTTAGTATTAGTCGGGAACGCTTCCTGAATGTTACATTTATAAAAATAGAGATAAAGGAATTACAGTTTCCAATAAAAATTATTAATAGTACATAAAAGTGAAAAATAATGAAACGTTTTACATCCTTGCTTTATCTAACAGTTAGAAAGAAAGGGGGATTACTAAATTGTCGGATATAAAGAAAGTGCAAAAAGCAAAGAAGGGGAATCATAAAGCATTTCAGGAGCTAATTGATGAGGAAAAAGTAAAGCTATATAAAATGGCTTTCATGTACATGAAAAATGAAGAAGACGCCCTAGATGTTTTTCAAGAAACTGTTTATAAAGCTTTCGTTTCTCTCAAAAATTTAAAAGAGGACGAATACTTTTCAACATGGATAACTCGCATTCTTATAAATACTTCACTTGATCATATTAAAAAGAAAAATAGAGTGGTTCCGATGGACCGAGAGTCGATAGAGCGGAAAGTAAATCCTTATGTCTCTTCAGAGAAGGATATGGATTTATTGGAGGCTGTCATGAAATTAGATGAAAAATATAAAACAGTTTTAGTGCTAAGGTTTTATCAGGACTATTCCATCAAACAAATAGCGGAAATATTAGAATATCCAGAGGGAACTGTGAAAACAAATGTACATCGAGGTATTAATATTTTACGAGACACATTGAAGGAGGATTGTGTAAATGAGTAAGCAATGGCCAGATTTAAAAAAGGAAATGGATAAAATACATGTGCCACTGGAGAAACTAGATACAATCATAAAAAACACCGTCCAACCGGTCAAAAAGAAAAAATCAATGATAAAGATAGTGTCCTATAGTGCAGTGGGAGCAGCAGTCGCATTGAGTGTGTTTATAGGAACTGCTAGTGTTTCTCCTGCAATGGCCAAAATTGCTTCCCAGGTACCTCTAATTGGTACATTTTTTAATGATGTACAAGACGAAGGTTTACAAATAGCTGGACAGAAGGGTTTAACACAAATTATCGACCAGTCTACAAAGGATAGTGGAATTACTTTAACAATAAACGAAATTTTTTATGATGGAACAAGACTAGTATTAGGTTACACACAAGAATCATTGTTTGCTATAGGAGAGCTGGAAAGACCAACTATTGAGGTAAACGGAAAAGAAATAAATTTCAGTTCTAGCTCATCTGGAAAATTTATAACTCCACAAAAGTATAAAGGGATGATAGAAATAAATCCAACAGAGGAGCTACCAGAAGAATTTGAGCTTAGCATGAGGATAGATGCTGTTGGCCTAATACCTGGCACTTGGAAGTTCGAATACAATGTAAAACAATCGAATGAAGTAATTGTGATACGCCCTGAAGTAGTGAAGATGATTGATGCAGCAGAAGTCAAAATAAGCTCTCTGAAAATTGGTCCTGCTGGGACAGATCTTGCCGTAAATGTTATGTCAGAGGAGAAAGAAACGAATTTAGAGCCTTATGATATAGAATTCTTTATAGTTGATGATGGTGGAAATATATTGGATCCATTAGGGAAAAATGGTCACGGTGATACTGAAAACGGCATCGTTACTACGCAATTAAGCTATCTCTTTAGCCCACTGAAGCAAGGAACTAAAAAGGTTCGAGTTATTCCTTATATGCTGGAGGACAAATTTGCCCTAGAGAAGGTCATCATACCTTTAAAAGGACAAAAATATCCTTTTACATTAAGTCAAGGGGATTTCGGAGATATTCTTGTTACAGAGATTCAGTCGAATGAGGAGCAGATATCTGTCTATTTTGATATACAAAGTGACTCAATTTACGATAATAGACTTTCTAGAAATCCATTATGGCTAGAGGATGATCAGGGGAATAGTTTAGTGCTTGAGGATTCTCCATTAGCGCAAAGGATTGAAGGAAATAGCTTTAAACAAGTTTTTAAAGTAAGTGAACTAGAAAAGGCTCAAATAGTTACTTTCCAATATCCAAAGCCTATCATGTATGAAGAGTATGAAATAGAAGTCCCAGAGCAATAAACATATCTTTTAGTGAAGGAAAAAGTTGGGGAAATCAAAATATAGAGCGATTATATAGGAAGAAGAGCAAATAACATGATTTTTGGAGTTAAAAAACTTAAATAGAAAGAGGATGGAACTAACTATAAGGATACTTCATTCTGAATGAATTTCGTTTTGGTAAAAAATTAACTAAAGATGTCCTTTTATAACTGAAATTATATACAGTTTTCTCTTAATCTCAAAGAAAATTAAAGTTGTTCGGAGTGAAGTCGGGACCTCCTAGGAAACAAGCGCGTGGGAGTAGACTGCAGGCTCTCCCCGTGTCCTCAGGAAAGCGTCCGCAGTAGCGGGCAACAACGACTATGTAATAGAAAAGAGTCTCGAAAATTTACTATTCGGTAAATTTTCGGGACTCTTAAATGTCTAAGGTGGGTTTTGTTCCAACCTCTTCTTTTAGTTGTATATTTAAATCTGTGATGGCTTACCTTCTAGAGGAATAGATTCAACCTCAACCTCAACCTCAACCTCATCTTTATCTTGTTTTCCTGCGCTCTTGGACCAAACAGTTGCTATAATCGGTCCTGAAATATTATGCCAAACGGCTCCTAAGGCACTCGGTAGAGCGGCTAGTGGACCTAAATGTGCAGTTGCTAGTGCAACTCCTAAACCAGAGTTTTGCATACCAACTTCTATGGAAATAGCACGACAATCTGATTTAGATAGCTTCATCATTTTTGCAGCATAATAGCCAAGCAATAGCCCAGCTCCGTTATGAAGGAAAACCCCTACAAAAACTAATGGACCAGCCGAAGCAATATTGTCTACATTACCAGCAACTACTGCGGAGACAATGATAATAATAGCTAATACAGAGATCAATGGAACAATATTGGCGCTTTTTTCTACAGCTGTTGGAAGTAATTTTTTTATGAGTAATCCAAGTACGATTGGAACAATAATTACTTGTACAATAGACATAAACATATCCATAGCATTTACCGGCATCCATTGTCCAGCTAACAGTAATAGAAGAACTGGTGTCATTAAAGGAGCCAAGAGAGTTGAGAACGAAGTCATCGTAATTGATAGTGGTACATTTCCCTTTGCTAGGTAAACCATTACGTTAGAAGCAGTTCCCCCTGGCACAGAGCCAAGTAAAACCAAACCAGCTGCCAGTTCACTAGGTAACTGTAGTAAATAAGCTATAGCAAAGGCAGTCAAAGGCATGATTATAAACTGTGCTGCTACACCGATCAGTACTGGCTTGGGATTTGTTAAGATCAGTTTAAAATCAACTGCTCTAAGCGTAAGTCCCATTCCAAACATTACTATTCCAAGGAGGATAGTTATATAACCGCCAAAAGGTAGGAATGCTTCTGGTATTAAGAAAGCTATTACTGCTATTAAAATAACCCAGATGGCAAAATACTTTCCGGCAAAGCTACTGATTTTTTCTAAAATTTTCATATTACCCACCGTCACTTTCAAGTTTTACTATTTTATTTGGGTTTAAAATATTTAGCGGATCGAGAGCAACTTTAATCTTTTCCATAATTCGAAGAGCCTCGCCATGTTCTGCTGCCTGATACTTTTGTTTTCCGACACCTACCCCATGCTCACCAGTGCAAGTTCCTTTTCGTTCGAGAGCATAAAGGACAATCTTTTCATTATAGTTCTGTGCCTTCAGTACCTCCTCGGGATTATTCATATCAATCATGAGCAGAGCATGAAAATTTCCGTCTCCGACATGACCAGTAAGTCCTCCTGTTAATCCGATAGCATCGAGCTCCTGACGAGCAAATATAACCGCATCGGCCAATTCTGAAATAGGAACACACACATCTGTAACCATCATTTTCTTACCGACGTTTCCGTGAATATAAGCATAAGCTAAATTATGCCTAGCATCCCAAAGCTTTGTTCGGGCGGTATTATCTGTTTCAAATTGAATATCATCACAGCCATGGTCTTTTACAATTTCTTGGGTAAACTCGACATCTTGAGTGAGTCCAGCTTCATTGCCGTGGAATTCTAAAAACAACGTAGGCTTTTCAGCATAATCAGTTTCACTAAAATGATTAACTTGACGAATCGAGCTCTCATCCACAAGTTCTACACGTGCGATGGGAATACCCGCCTGTAATATAGAAGTTACAGCTTCAACAGCATTTTTGACCGTAGGAAAGGTTGCTCTAGCAGCAGTTGTAAATTCAGGAATGCCATACACCTTTAAAGTTAGTTCTGTAAAGCATCCTAAAGTGCCTTCTGATCCAACGAATAATCCGTTCAAATGAAAACCAGAAGCAGATTTTGCTGCTAAATTACCTGTATGCATGATTGTTCCATCAGCAAGCACTACCTCTAAATCTCTTACTTGATCTCTCATTACTCCATATTTGACGGTGGTAGTTCCGCTAGCATTAGTCGCAGCCATGCCCCCAAGAGTTGCATCTGCACCAGGGTCAACAGAGAAGAACAGGCCATATTTTTTCAATTCTTTGTTAAGCTGCGTTCTCGTAACACCTGGTTGGACCTTCACCAATAAATCGTTTTCTCTTATCTCTAAAATTTTGTCCATCAATGAAAAGTCAACGGTAATACCATTTTCGTAGGGTATGACGTGACCCTCTAAACTTGTTCCACGTCCAAAAGGTACTACTGGAACTTTAAGTCTACTAGCAGTCTTCATAATATTACTAACGTCTGTTGCGCTTCTAGGGAAAACGACAACGTCTGGTAAACTTATAGAGTGATAGGATTCATCCTTCCCATGTAATTCTCTAATAGTTTGATTGATGGAAATCTGGTCTTGCTCTAGATGTTCACTCAATGCTTCTACAATATTTTCCACCATAATGTTCATACACTTCGCCTCTTTGCTATAATTTAAATATAATATTTTTTGAACTTTTCTAATTATTCAAACTCATAGAGTAATTATATACAGTATATCGGAGAAATCAAGGGTAATTTTCGCAAAAGTTAAATTAATTTAGTGGTTTAGTAAATTAAAATAACTAGTGTTATATTTTATTAAATAAGGAGAGTATTATGATAGAAAATGGACTAATTGTTTATCATATTGTTACAAGGAAGAAGATGAAGGTAGGACAGATAATTAATTTTGAAGAGAATCAAAGGAATACTTTGTATAGGTTCTTTTTTGAAAGAGAGCATTTAAATTCTAAAGGTGAGGATTTTATAAAAATTTTTCAGAACCAATTTACGGATGAAGGGTTGAAATTAACTAAAGAGGATGCAGAAGTAGGGCGTCGATATATTGACCAAACAACTAGAGCAATACGAGAAACGTTAGCAGAAATGGTGAGATTAGAAGAATACCCGGATTACCCTTCTAGACTTTCTTGTTTATATGCGACGAAAAACTTCGAGGATGCTTTAAAATGGGTGGAAATCTTTAATTCCTATAATCGGCAGATTTTACAACTTGTTAGCTTACGAGTTTTTGGTAAATCCTTTGAGGGAGATGCTAGCCTTTTGCCAAAGGAGGATGGAGCCTCATTTTCAAGAAAAATTGAACAAGCAAGAGATTACTGGAAGGGGAACGTAAAAAGTGAATTACCTGAGCTGTTAGTAGACGGAAAAATTGAAGTGGTAGAGATTATAAAAGAGTATACATGATGGGGATAAGGTGAAACTTTGGTACGACACTATGGACCAAAGTTTGCCTAGCTCTGGTCATGGAACTAATATTGAATTAATAATAGACCGTAGACTAAGTCTACGGTCTGAACAATTACTTAAACTTATTGAGCAAATGCAGTAGAAACATTATTTAGCATTGCTTGTTTGCTCGATTCATCAGCAGTTTTCCACCATTTTTCAAAAATTACGCCAAGACCAGGTAGTAAATGTTCTTCTCCTCGGTTAATCGCATCTTCCACGACTTCTTTAATATCTGTAGCGGAATTTCCTTTTAGGTTTGCTGCTATTGCTTCTCGAATTTGAAAATCCATTATCATCACTCCTTTTCTTCATCTTTCCCAATGTCTTGCCACGTATACATGATTTTGATAAATTCGTGGAAGATAAATATGAAGTAATAGATTTACGTGATATAATTTTTTTACAAAAGAAAAGATGCCGTATTATTTTTTGTGCGGTATATAAGAAAAAGGCGGTACATACATGAAACGAATTGAATCTCCACAAAATTCCTTAGTTAAACATTGGAAGAAATTACTTAGTGTTCGAAAAGAGCGAGAAAAAACAGGAGAATTTATCATTGAAGGATATCATTTAGTCGAGGAAGCAATTAAACAAAAAGAAAATGTTTTAACTATTATGCTAAGTGATACTAGTGAAATTCCTGTAACATGGGACGTTGATAATCTGGAAATCGTTGAGATTAATGATGTTATCAAAAAAGAGCTTGCCGAAACAGAGCATACTCAAGGGATTTTTGCACATTGTAAACAAAGTACAGCTAAGTTAGATGAACAGGGAAGTTGGAAAAGGCTGTTATTGATTGATGCGGTTCAAGACCCTGGAAATATTGGTACGATGATTCGTACAGCCGACGCTGCTGGAATAGACGCAGTCATTCTTGGCAAAGGATCAGCAGATGCTTATAATTCCAAAACACTACGATCTGCACAAGGCTCTCATTTTCATATACCTATTTTAAAAGGTGAATTAAGCTATTGGGTGGACCAGCTGAAAGACAAAAATGTAAAAGTATATGGAACAGCATTTGAAAACTCTACTCCGTTCCATGAAGTAGAGAAAAGTGATTCGTTTGCATTGATAGTAGGAAACGAAGGAAGCGGTATTCAAGCGGATTTGTTGGAACAAACCGACCAAAATATTATTGTCCCTTTGTTTGGTCAAGCAGAATCATTAAATGTTGCAGTGGCAACGGGAATTCTTCTTTATGGACTTACTTTGAGATAAATGCCCTTGATGAAATGTTTAAAAGTCCGTATAATAGATAATAATTTAATAAATAAGAAAAGCTGTCATCGGGAAAAGTATATATGGGAATTCGAATGTAGGGATTTTACGCCTTGACTGGAAGCGTAGATGGAGATTTCATATAGAAGTTCACCCCGTTAGCTGCCACCGGGACCAGTATTTACTGTAAAGGTGTGCCGGTGTAGAGCCGTTAGTCGAATTGAGTGATTGCACGTTTTTTTGTGCAATAATCAGGGTGGTACCGCGAAAATAGTCCTCGTCCCTTTTATAGGGGCGAGGATTTTTTATTTTGTCAATTAGGAGGGATTTTTGAAATGGAAGCACAACTTCAACAGTTGAAAGAAGAAGCTCTAAAAAAAATTGAAGCTTCACAAAACACAAAAGAATTAAATGAAGTGCGAGTTGCATATTTAGGGAAAAAGGGCCCAATCACGGATTTATTAAAGGGAATGGGTAAACTTCCAGCCGAGGAGCGTCCGAAGATGGGGGCACTTGTCAATGTAGTACGAGAGGAAGTAACTAATGTATTAGAAGCCCGTATGACCTTATTACAGGAGCAAGCGATTCAAGAGCAGCTAGAGAAAGAATCTATTGATGTAACTTTACCTGGTCGTCCAGTGAAAACCGGGAATCATCATCCACTTACTCGCGTTGTCGAGGAGATTGAAGATCTATTTTTAAGCATGGGCTATGAAATTGCAGAAGGTCCTGAGGTTGAAAAGGATTACTATAATTTCGAAGCTTTAAATTTACCTAAAGGTCATCCAGCTCGTGATATGCAGGATTCCTTCTACATTTCAGAGGATATTTTGTTACGTACGCATACATCTCCAGTACAAGCGCGCACAATGGAGGCAAAAGAAGGTCAACCGATTAAAATTATTTGTCCTGGTAAGGTGTATCGTCGTGATAATGATGATGCGACACATTCACACCAATTTACTCAAATTGAAGGTCTAGTAATCGGTGAGAATATCCGTATGAGTGATTTAAAAGGTACATTATCTTTATTCGCGAAGAAGATGTTCGGAGAGGATCGCGAAATTCGTTTGCGTCCAAGTTTCTTCCCATTTACAGAACCATCTGTAGAGATGGATATCTCTTGCTTTAAGTGTGGAGGTAGCGGCTGTAACGTATGTAAGAAGACTGGCTGGATTGAAATACTAGGAGCAGGTATGGTTCATCCTAACGTCCTTGAGATGGCTGGCTATGATTCTAAAAAGCTTTCTGGTTTTGCATTTGGTATGGGGCCAGAGCGTATTGCAATGTTGAAATATGGAGTGGAAGATATTCGTCATTTCTATACAAATGATGTGCGTTTCTTATCGCAATTCCACCGAACAGAAGTGTAAGGAGGAAATGACATGTTAGTATCGACGAAATGGTTATCAGAATATGTAAACACACAAGGATTGAATCCAAAGGATTTAGGAGAAAAAATCACACGCTCAGGTATTGAGGTAGATGCAGTAATTGACCGCTCTCAAGGCATGACAAATGTTGTAGTTGGATATGTAAAAGAAAAGGTGAAACATCCGGAAGCTGATAAGTTAAACATCTGTCAGGTAGACGTAGGAGATGAAATCACTCAAATCATTTGTGGTGCTCCTAACGTAGACGCTGGTCAGAAAGTAATCGTTGCTCGTCCTGGTGCAGTGCTACCAGGTGGCATTAAGATTAAGAAAGCAAAGCTACGTGGAGAAATATCTAACGGTATGATCTGTTCTCTTCAGGAGCTAGGTATAGAAGGCCGCCTTGTCTCAAAAGCATATGCAGAAGGGATTTATGTTCTCCCTGAAACAGCTGTACCAGGTGAAAGCGCACTCCCGTTATTAGGTCTGGACGATATAGTGTTAGAACTAGGTTTAACACCAAACCGTTCTGACGCACTAAGTATGCTAGGAGTAGCTTATGAAGTAGGAGCAATTCTTTCTGAAGATATGAAATACCCAGAAGCGTCCTATACAGAAAGTATTGAAAAAGCAGAAGACTATATAAAGCTTCGTGTGGATGCAATAGAAGAAAATCCTTTGTACATTGCGAAAGTTGTAAAAAACGTACAAGTAAAAGAATCACCACTATGGCTACAAAATCGTCTAATGGCAGCTGGTGTCCGTCCTCATAACAATGTCGTAGATATTACAAACTACGTGTTAATGGAATACGGCCAACCACTTCATGCATTTGACTATGATCGCCTTGCTACAAAGGAAATCGTTGTTCGCCTAGCAAATGAAGAAGAAAAAATTGTTACACTTGATGATCAAGAGCGTACACTTAAATCTAATCATTTAGTTATTACTAATGGTAAAGAACCAGTTGCTCTTGCTGGAGTTATGGGTGGTGCCAATTCAGAGGTTCATGATGGTACGACAACAGTTGTTATCGAGTCTGCGTACTTTACAGCAAGTTCAGTTCGCCAATCTTCTAAAGATCATAATTTACGTAGTGACGCGAGTGCCCGCTACGAAAAAGGTGTTGATCCTAACAGAGTTGTTTTAGCAGCTGAACGTGCAGCTAGCCTATTAGCAGAACTTGCTGGTGGAGAGGTGTTAGCTGGTTCTGTAGTAGTAGATAAGTTAGATAAATCTCCTGCTGAGGTAATCGTATCTCCTGATTTCATCAACAGTCGCTTAGGAATGAAAATTTCTCTAGAAGATATGACATCTATATTAACTCGTTTGAAGTTTGATTTCCAAGTAGCTAATGGATATTTGTATATTAAAGCTCCGACACGTCGCCAGGACATCAAAATCCCAGAAGATATCGTAGAAGAAATTGCTCGTATGTATGGCTATGATGAAATCCCAATGACATTACCAGTGGAAGAATCGAAGCCTGGTGGTTTAACTTCCTACCAAGCAAAACGTCGCCAAGTGCGAGGATTTATGGAAGGTGCAGGACTTTATCAAGCAATCACTTATTCATTAACTTCAAAAGAAATGGCTCAAAAGTTTGCATTAGAATCTGCTCCAGTGACAGAATTATTAATGCCAATGAGTGAGGAACGCAGCACGTTACGTCAAAGCTTAATCCCACATTTGTTGGAAGCTGTAACATATAACACTGCTCGCCAAGCCGATACAGTTGCATTATATGAAATTGGCTCTGTATTCTTAGGGGAAACGGAATCTGGTCTTCCTCAAGAGCAAGAGCATTTAGCAGGAGTTATTGCTGGTAAATGGGTAGAGCATAGCTGGCAAGGTGAGAAGAAGAGCGTGGATTTCTTCGTGCTTAAAGGAATTGTGGAAGGTTTGATGGACCTCCTTGGACACACTGCGGATTTAACATTTGAACGTACAGTTGTAGAAGGTATGCATCCAGGAAGAACTGCATCCATTCAATTAGCAGGTGTAGAAATAGGTATTATCGGACAATTACACCCAGCAGAACAAAAAGCCCGCGACTTAAAAGAAACGTATGTGTTCGAATTGAATTTAGTAAAAGTATTAACTAAAGAAGTAGAAACATTATATTATGCACCAGTTTCTAAATTCCCATCTATTACTCGGGATATTGCATTAGTAGTGGAACGTGAAAAAGCTGCTGGAGAGCTCCAAGCGATTATCCAGCAATCAGGCGGAAAACTATTGAAGGCTGTACATCTCTTCGATTTATATGAAGGCGAAAAAATGGAACCAGGAAAAAAATCAATTGCATTCTCTCTAACATACTTCGATCCGGAACGAACACTGACAGACGAAGAAGTAGTCAATGCTCACAACAAAGTTCTAAAAGCACTTGCTGAACAAGCAGGAGCAGAGCTAAGAGGATAATTGAAAAAAAGAAAGAGGAGCAGCACTTAAATTGGTGCTGCTCCTTTTTATAGCTATGTGAAGGGGAACAGTGATGTACTTAAACTAACACCGTAGTTAAAGCTGACCATTCAATCGACCCTCAGGTTTGTGGGTTTTTGGGGTGAAGAAATACCAGGACTTTCCCATCCTTAGCATCATTAGAATATCTCTCTGCTTCATCATCTGGGACTCCGATTTCCATAAGAGCATGTTTTAATCCACCAGCACCAGAGTTGGCCCCTACGACTGCGCCTCCAATTGTTGTAATGATAGGACCTGCAGCCAACACAGCGCCAAATCCGGGAATCAATACTGTAGATAACCCTGCTATAACTCCCGCTATGCCAATTGCTCCTCCTGTTAAAGCTCCCGCAATGGCTCCATCTTTAGTGGAGGGTTTTACTTCGTTTGTGATTTCAGAAAGTTCCTTTGTATTTTTAGCAATAATTGAAATTTCATCAGTTGTATAACCTTTATCTTTTAAATCTTTGACAACTTCAGCTGCTTGTTGTTCGTTTTCGTATACGCCAATAACATGATTCTCCATAAAAAATTACCTCCTGTTTGCTTCAACTACATATTCTTTACCCTTTCTTTAGTTTTTCTAGACATATTTCCACTTTCCATAATTGGGTAAATGATTCTATAATTAAATTACTGCATTAATTTCATAGGAAATACTTTAAGATGAGGTAACTTGCTCCTTCCTCATTAGGTGACTAAACCCTGCAATGATCACTAGTATCAAAAAATATTATTTAAATCATCCCTTTTTTATTAAACTGGCCTGTTGCGTTGTTTTAGTTATTTTCTTCTCTATCTCTATAGTTATTTAACAATCAGTTAAGGTAATTTAGGGCAGGATAATCATAGCTTAATTAGAAAAACAAAGAGGTGATAGTATGAATTCGTTTAAACCAAGCAAGCCAATAAAAGCAATACCCAACATAAAAGAAATTTTGAATAAACAGCTTATTCTTTCGAAGTCTTTAACACAAAGTGAAGCAGATAAATTGAAATTAGCTAATAGCAACTACGAAAGTGAAGAAGATAATTTCCTTCCGAAGCAATGGTTTTGTAGTATAGATATTGGGGATTGGGAAGAAGTAGAAATATTTGTTCAAGGAGATACAGAATATCCTTCTGAAGAATTTCTTGAACTGGCAGGGGAAATATTCTCTCAGTTGCCTCAGCACATTAACCGTGCATTAAATTATTTAAAGATATTCTTTCCAGCTCATGAGATAGAAGACTATTATCTAGCTAACATATCCTTTGGAAGGATAATCAATTTTGATGATCACCTGTTTTCAGGATTTACAGTAGCCTTTTATAGCGAACGTCCACATGAATTTCAGTATAAGGTAAAATTAAAAAAAGATGGATGGCCGATTGGCTTTGAAGGTGGACCATTATAAATTAATGATGCAGATTACAGTTTTTAAGATTAAATGAATATGAATATTAAAATAAGGAGGCTGTGTAGAATATGGGATTTTTTAACCGTCTTTTTAGGAAAATAGAAGATGTTAATAAGGGAGAGACAGCTGTTTCTGAATTAGAATCTGAGTTATACATAGAGTCACCTGTAGAAGATGCAATGGATTATTGGGTGGAAATGGCACAGAATATTATTGTAAATACGGTTAAAGCAACTAATAACACTGTACAACGTGCCTTTGTTTTGGTGGATTTAGGTGAACAACCATCCTTCGACATTTTTTATCAAATAGATGGCGGTTTAGTTATGTGGGATCAACTTGACAGTCAATCTATTAAAGAAAAAATTGAAAACGAATTACTACCTCAAGCCTCAAATGTTGCCACTGCAGTAAATGACAATTTTACTCAAGCGGAGCATCCTAACATTGCATATGCTGAGCTACAATTTGAATGGCTAACAAGTGCGTGGTTTTCTCATATAATTTGGGAAGATGATAAGGATTCAAAGCTACCTAAGGAAGAAATTTTAAATAAATGGTTCGATACATTGAGTAAGGAAATCCAAACCAAGCCGTTAGACAGTGATAGTAAACTAGCATGGTATCCATAAAGTTTTTGTAATTGGATAATGTAACTTATGTTCCACATAGTAAGACTGAATAAAAATGATATTAGTTTTAGACTGTTACATACTCAAATCGAGTGTTAGCAGTCTTTTTTTGTTGTATTAATTTAACACTAGTGGAAGGAAAATTTATCTCGTTCTTTTATTATGGTTTATACCATCTAAGCAGGGGTAATAAAGTAATAGCAAATTTTTAATAATTTACTTATTTTATTAATAATGCTTGCAAATACAAAAAGATGGAGGGGTTAGATGGGTTTAGCTTTTTGGACATGGACAGTTACAATCACGTTATCTATAGTCTTCATTGGAATGTCATTCCTGTTTAAGAAAAAAGCGGATACTAGCTTTGCACATTACGCGATAGCTGGAGGTACATTACCTTTTTTTCTATTACTGTTCACAGATATCGCGACTATTATGGGAGTTGGAAATTTTGTGGGACATTCATCCAAGGGGTATGAGATTGGAATAGCAAATGTGCCCTTTGTCATTGGCGAACAAGGAGCAAAAATTTTGTTCGCTCTAATATTTGCAGGATTTGCAGCAAAATTTACATATAATACGTTAGCAGAAATGATGGACGATTTAATAATAAGAGATAGGTTTTCTCGTAGTTTAATAGCCATTTTAACTTCATCTATTATGATTGCTTGGGTTAGTGGTCAGGCAATGGGGATGGGAGCGCTATTTTCAGCTTTCACAGGTGCCGACCCGCTAATGATGATTTTAGTTTTTTCTGCAGTATTCATCATCTACACTGCTGTTGGCGGTATGTATTCCGTTGTATGGACCGATCTAATACAGGGAGGGATACTCATTGCAATTGCAGTTTGGTTTTACATACAAGTATTCGATAAAGTTGATTTTAGTTATTCGACACTTAAGGGTGGCTTAGAAAATGTTGGAGCTATCGAGTTAGCACAAATGAATCTATCAGCTGTGGAGGTAATTTCTCTGTTTGTAACGGGTACGTTGGGAATATTAGCTGCACAGGTATATTGGCAGCGGTGTTTTGCTTCTAAAAACCCTAAAGCGGCTAGTCGTGCAATGCTAATAAGTGGAGTAGTCGCGATAATTTTCACGATATTTGCCACAATCGCAGGTATGGTTGTGAAATTGCAAAACCCAAATTTGGCAGCAGACGAAGCAATCTCGTGGTTAATTCTTGAGGAAATGACTCAATTAGCTGCTCTTGCCTTTTTCATCATGATTTTCTTGGCAGCCATCTCTAGTGCCTCCTCACTTCTACATTCCGCTGCAGTAGTTATTGTAAATGACTTAGTCATTCCAAATATGAAGCCAAAAGAAGATTCCTATTATTTAAGGTTAACGAGGATAGGGGTCATTGTTGTTGGAGCTTTTACTATTGGAACAGCCATTTGGGCAGACTCTATTATCGATTTATTTTCCATGGCCTATTCTATGGCGGGAGGTGGAGTTGTTCCAGTATTAATAGTAGGGCTACTTTGGAAAAAGAGGAAAGGTCAAGAGTTTACGATGGGGACAAGTAATAGTCAAGTTTCCGTTTGGGGAGCGAGGATCGGTATCATAGCCGGCTCTATAGTATCACTTACCATAGGAATTTTATGGGGTGTGATTATTTCGGTTTTATTAACTTTGATTACATCAAAAATAATGCCTAATTCAAATGAAACATCTGTAGAGGCATAAAAATATCCCTATCCGATTTGGTAATCGGTATAGGGTTATTTTTTGGTTTAAGCTCGAAATGTTGCAATGGCTAGCCCTTCCTTTAAAATAGAGGGTACTAAGTAAATTATTTTGAATAGGTGATAATATGCCAGCAATAACGTTTGAACAAGAATTTATATTAAATGAACATCGAATATACACGTCTAAGCCGCTTCGAACTCTTTTTACATTAGAGCGACTAAGTAAGGAATTTTTCCAGGATGATTTTGCAAAGTTGATGCAGGGGATTACGGAAGCAAAAAACCAGGTAGCAGCTGTTTCCCATTTTGCTAAAAGATACGGTATGTTTTTTGCCAATCAATTTTACATGCTGGCTGCTTACGACATGGTTTGGGATGGCAAGCACACAGAGCTTCATTTCGATGTTACAAAGGAATATGGTGCATATACTATAGCTATGTTCATCAATCCTAATGATTTTCGTTATGTGAAGGAAGAAGAGAGAGAAGAGGTCATCCGAAAGATCTTAAGTAAGCAAGGATATGAAATAGTACAGCAGTTAAGAAATACAACAAGTATTTCACCGCTAATCATTTGGGAAAGCTTTTTCGTTCATCTTGTTAATCAGTTTGAGAAGCTCTTAGAAGATCCTTCTACCGCTGGTCAAGCTATGGATGATATTGAAATACTCGAGAACCCAGAGGTGTGGAAATTATTCTCCACTAAATCTCTATTTTACGAATACACTCAAGGTAGAAATCCAGCAGTATTAGTAAATCAGCCTATCCGTAGAAGCTGTTGTATGTCTATGGATTTACCAGGTCAAGGAGCATGCGGCTACTGTCCTAAAACAAATAAATAAATAACATTCTATCCCAAAATAGAGCCCTGCCACAATAGGCAGGGCTTGTTCTATGGAGAAATCTTTTTGTGACTGATCCACCAATCTATATGGTCTAAATTAAAGGCTATAATGTCTCCGATTGGTCTAAGATGTGGTATTTCTTTATTTAGCATAAGCTGATGGATTTGTTCTTCTGTTAGTGGATAGCCAACAGAATCTAGATATGTCATTAATTTTTTTACTCCATAGACTCTTCTCAACTAATCACCTCCCACCAAAAGCTCTTACCTTCAAAGAAAGAAATCTTAGTGAGACGTATTAATCGATAGATTTGTTAAATATATACCCCATAAAACTAAAGATAATCCTATCGTTATCGAACAACAGTTTGCTAAAAATTTAAAATATTATTAAAAATGAAATCATACATTTGATATAATTCTAATAAAGCTCCTAGAAGATATGTGAGCAACAAATTTCAGTATACAGGAAGATTGATAAGTAATGAAAAGAGTAGATGTAGTCTATGGCTTGATTGCCGATGCAAATGAGGAGAATTTTTTAATGGTCCGGAACACTGGGGCTAGCTGGACACTTCCTGGAGGTGCGGTGGAGAATGGAGAAACATTGGAGCAGGCTATTGTAAGAGAGGTCCAAGAAGAAACAGGGTTAATGACAGAGGTAGAGAGAGTAATAGCACTTAATGAAGCATTTTTTCAACATAAGAACAGTCATGTATTGTTTGTGACATTCAAGATGAAAATTATTGCTGGTGAATGTTGCATTATAGATCCAGAAGAAATTGAAGAAATAAGATGGATGGATAAGCAAACTGTTGATAACATGATGCCCTATCATCCTGGAGGTATTAACAGCTTGTTAAAATCAGCAGCGCCATATATATATCAAAAAAATAGGGGGATATGATATTGTTTAATTTGTTTAAAAATGAAAATACAAAAGATACTAATTTGAATGAAAGGGGTTATATTAATGAGGAAGACGGCTTAGGAGTGGGCATACTCATCCACTATACTCCGATTGCCGTTTATATGTATTTATCTACTGATATATTAATAGAAAATGGTGATACCTTGTATGATTCTAAGCATAGAGAGATCATTGTCCAAGGGAACAGTGTGTCTATCACATTAAACGATAAAAGTGAAATCCCAGAAATTATCGATTTATATGGTTTAAATAATACTAATTTGCCTTTAATCACAATTGATGTCACATTGTCCTATTAGAGGATGCGTAAATCATGAAAAGAAAGTACGGTAATCGTTCGGATTGGTCTAGAATTTTAAAGAGACAATATATTTTTAAAGATACTTTTTCAGAGCAATTTACTGGAGGAATCTCTCTTTTACATTTAGTTGAGATAGGAGAGCCTTTATGGGTGAATTATGACTCTCAGAAGATTTGTATTGTAGACGATGGATATATGTGGCTTCAACAATATCCAAATGAAGAAAATTATACGGTAACAACGATGTTTAATCATAACGGAGAAGTAGTTCAATGGTATATAGATATTTGCTATAGACACGGAGTGGACTATAACGGACCGTGGTGGGATGACTTATTTTTAGATATCATTGTCCTCCCATCAGGAGATTATTACCTTATAGACGAAGATGAGCTTGAAGAGGCTTTACTTAAAGGTCAAATAAATTACCAACAGTATAACCATGCAAAACAGACAGCTGATAAAATTATGGATGAACTAAAAGAAAATAAATTTGATATATTAAAACAGTCGAAAGCTCATAAGAACCTATTGCTAGAGCTTCTAGAGTAAAGTGAGGATAAACATGAGAAAAGTTGAAGTCATCGAATATTCAAAGGATTGGGCTTTACTCTTTGAGCAAGAATCAAAGAAGTTAAATGAGATTTTCAAGGAAGAGTTACTTGAAATACATCATATAGGAAGTACTTCAGTAGAAGGACTCTTAGCAAAGCCAATTATAGATATGATGCCGGTAGTACGTGATATTGAGAAGGTCGATTTATACAATCAACAAATGATTCAGCAAGGGTATACACCAAAAGGAGAAAATGGTTTACCTGGTCGACGTTACTTTCAAAAGGGGGAAAATAATCGAACACATCATATTCATATTTATGAACAAGGGAATCCAGAAATAGAGAGACATCTTGTCTTTCGAGATTATTTAAAGGTACATCCCGTGGATTTAAATAGATATGGAGAACTAAAGAGCAAACTTGCTAAACTGTTTCCCTTTGATATTGAGAGCTATATTAATGGAAAAGATAAGATTGTTCAAGAAATAGAGGAAAACGCTCAGCGCTGGAAAAAAAGGATACAACTAAATTTTCATAGACCCTTTGGTGTCTATGGTATATGCGTGCAGGAAAAGAAGCTTCTAGTCATTGAAAAGAATGGTGGACCTTATATCAACCGCTATGATCTTCCAGGGGGAAATTTAGAACCTAGGGAATCACTTAAAGAGGCAGTCCAGAGAGAATTTTTAGAGGAAACGGGGTTATTAATAGATGTACTTGAACAGATAGGAACTGCTGATTTTATGATTCTTACAGATTGGAGAGAAGGTACGGCCGTACATCATATTGCAGTTTTTTATTTGGTAGAGCAAACAGGGGGTTCCATAACAAAACCTCTTCTTTTTGAAGGTCAAGACTCTTTAGGTGCTGTTTGGATTGCTGAAGAGGAAGCAACTAAGGAAAATTCATCTCCTTTAGTACTAAAAGCTTTTGAATGGCTGCGTACAAAAAAGTTTTCTATAGAAGTTACTTATTATGAACAATGGCAAGTAAAGAAAAACTAGTGTGAAAGAGAGGATTTCTATTATGGACAATACTTTTATTAAAGCGTTAGATTTAAAATTCCCTATCATTCAAGCGCCAATGGCTGGTGGGGCGACAACCTCTGCTTTAGTAAGCGCTGTTTCCAATCAGGGAGCACTCGGCATGATTGGCGCAGGGTATTTAAAACCAGATGATTTACGCCATCAGATAAAACAAGTGAAATCAGAAACTAACGCAAGTTTCGGAGTAAATTTGTTTGTGCCTGAACATTATGAGATTAAAGAAGAACAGATAGAAAAATCAAAACGACTAATAGAGACCTATGAGCTTCTTTTAAATCAACAGGTTACAGAGCCTTCTCTCCCTAATCGAGAAACTGAAATGTGTACCTATGAAGAGTTAATACAGGTTGTCTTGGATGAGAATGTACCTGTCTGCTCCTTTACCTTTGGGATACCATCTAAAGAAACTATACAAACATTTAAACGTCAAGGAGTTTTTACGATTGGTACTGCTACTAATGTATCTGAAGCAATAGCCGTTGAAAGTTTAGGAATGGATGCGGTAGTTGTTCAGGGGAGTGAGGCAGGGGGCCATCGAGGGAATTTCCTATGCGATTCCAACGAAAGCATGATTGGTTTAATAGCTCTTGTTCCTCAAGTGGTAGACCAAGTAGCCATTCCAGTTATTGCTGCAGGTGGAATAATGGACGGTAGAGGGCTTTCTTCCGCGCTCTGTTTAGGAGCAGAGGCAGTACAGATGGGGACTGCATTCTTAACCTGTAAAGAAAGTGGGGCACATCCAGTACATCAACAAGCAATACTTCTAGCAAAAAGTGAGGACATAGTAACCACGAAGGCATTTTCAGGTAAGGATGCTAGAGGAATTGAAAATCAGTTTATGAAGGAAATGAAAGAGCATGAAGCAGTTCTTCCTCCATTTCCTGTACAAAATGCTCTTACACAAAATTTAAGAAAATTAGCCTCTCAACAAAAAAATCCAGAGTTCATGTCTCTTTGGTCGGGACAAAGCCCAACATTAGCGAGAGAAGAAACAGTGGAACAGCTTATTAACCGTGTTGCAAATGAGGCGGCTTTAATATTAGATAGGATTAGGCTTTAAAAGAGCTCAGAAAAAAGGAGGTTCATAGTAACCCCATGAACCTCCCCAGATAATAAAATATTGTGTTTAAAAGCACTGCACAATACGAATCTAATGTAATATGGTTTCCTTATTCGGTCTATATTCATAAACAGGCTCTTCCTGCTGGGTATCATCGAACCATTTTAGTCCCAGATATGTAAAACCAGCTCGTTCTAAAATTTTGAGGGATCCTGCGTTTTCTATACTAGCAGAAGCAGACACAATAAGAACATTTGGATGATGCCTTACGATGTCCATACAAGCAGCTACCGCTTCAGTTGCATATCCTTTCCCCCAAGATTTCTTATTAAAATGATAGATTAATTCTACTTCTTCTATTTTATCCTCGACGTTGAAGCCAGCTGCTCCAATAATCTCTCCCGAGCTTTTTTCCATCACAGCATAAACAGACAAATTTTTCTCTTCATGACATTCTCGATAAAACTCTATAGTTCTAGGTAATGCTTCATGGGAAGATGCTCCTCCACATGATTTCATCACGTCGTTGTCTCCCCAAAACAGCTTAGCTGAATCCAAAAATCTTTCTTCGAATACTACAAGGCATAATCTTTCTGTTTCACCTACTATGTTCATTCATTTCCCCTCCACACGTTAAAATTTTCTTTTTTGAACAAGTTTCATGGCTTTTTGTGTATTTGCAAAATGCCATTTTGTAATAGATTTAAGGAATTCCTCTCCATGCTTCAAATAAATTTTTGCAGCTGTTTCGTCCACTTTTGCACTAGCTCCTTTTGGAATAGTGGTATGTGCTATTTCCGTAAGACGGTCCATTTCCTTCAAGAAAGCATATCTTGCTATAATGGAAGCTGCAGCGACTGAAACGTGTAATTGCTCTGCCTTTGTCGAAAACAAAACATTTTCACGTATGATTTCCTTCTCCATTTTGATATGGTTGTAATAAATACCACGCTCTGCAAACTGATCAATTAATATGTAAGCGGGCTTTTCTGGCTCTATTTTATTTAAAACATGCTTTAAGGCTTGGTTATGCATCATTGCTTTAATTTTACCCTGGGACCAGCCTCGACCTTGAATTTCGTTATACTTTTCATTTTTTAATACGAGCACACTATGGGACAATGTTTTCATCAGGTCTGGGGCAATTCGACGCATCAGCTCATCTGTTAGCATTTTGGAATCCTTAACTCCCAGTTCTCTCACAAGTTCTACTTGATGTGCAGGTACATAGCAGGCTGCTACAGTAATGGGACCAAAATAATCTCCAGTGCCTGTTTCATCAGAACCGATCACGGATAATGTGGTGAAGTTTTCCGGGAGAATGTCACCTTTTGACGAACTGCTCTTTATAGGATTTGTTGGAGAAATGTTTCCGCTCCAAAGAGCTGCCTCTCTAGAAGCACCGTTTCCTTGAAACATTACCTTTCCTGATTTATAAATGGTGATGGCTGTATCTACAAGCTTAGCAGCGAAAACTACCCCTGGTGCAGAGCGTTCGATTTTGAATTTTAAGTAATGTGCCTTCACTTTTTCTATTTCGTTAGCTGGCAATAATAAAACTTCATTTGACATTCATATTGTTCCTTTCTTCACAACGTAATCTATTTCGTGTTATTATTATACATAGGATTTTCTGGGGGAGGGTATGTCTTTGTCAGAACAAGAGAAAACAAGGATTTCTGTCGATATTTATGGACAGAATTATAAAATGGCAGGAACTGAAACATCTGGTCATATGAGACTCGTTGCCTCCATCGTAGATGATAAAATGAGAGAAATACACTCTCATAATAGACAGCTAGATATCGCAAAATTAGCAGTGCTTACCGCTGTTAATGCAGTAAACGATTACATAAAAGTAAAAGAACAGCTAGAACTTCTAGAAGAAGAATTGAAAAGGCTAAAGGACTGAAAAAATGTTAGATTTAATTATCCTGATTTTATTAATTGCCGGCTTTGTAACTGGCGCTAGACGTGGGTTGATCGTTCAACTTATTCATATGACGGGCTTCATCGTTGCCCTCGTCGTCGCCTATATCTATTATAAACCACTGGCAGACAAATTTGTTCTGTGGATACCATTTCCTGCAGTAACCTCAGATTCATCATTAACAATTGCAGTAGAAACATTGGACCTAGACCAAACGTTTTACCGGATTATCGCGTTTACTTTAATTTTTATGGTTGTTAAGTTTGGCTTACAATTAATAGCCTCCATGTTTGATTTTTTAAAGTATTTGCCTATACTAGGCTTTGTGAGTAATGTTGCAGGAGCAATTCTAGGATTTATAGAGTTTTATTTCATCATATTCGTCCTTTTATATGTTTTTGCGCTATTGCCAATTGAATTTATACAAAATATTACATCAGGTTCATTCTTAACTTCATGGATGCTTGAACATACGCCAATCCTATCTGAGATGGTTAAAAACTGGTGGTATATTTATTTAGAAAAGTAATATCTAGTATGTAAGAAGAACTTCTCTCAGTAGAGGGAAGTTTTTTTAAATAGAGGAGGTCTACTCATGGACAAAAAGACAATTATTAAAACGTTAGAAAAAATTGCGTTATATATGGAACTCCAAGGAGAAAATCCTTTTAAGGTGTCTGCTTTTCGTAAGGCTGCCCAAGTTTTAGAGTTAGACGAACGTAGCTTATCTGAGATGGACAATATTACTTCTCTGAAGGGGATTGGAGCAGCAACAGGGGCAGTGATCAACGATTTAATCGAAACTGGTGAGTCCTCTTTGCTTAAGGAAATGCAAGAATCTGTGCCAGGCGGACTTTTACCTATGTTAAAGATTCCAGGTCTTGGAGGAAAGAAAATCGCCAAGCTTTATAAAGAATTAGGTGTAGATTCGATTGAGTCCTTAAAGATTGCATGTGAGGAAGGTAAGGTTAAAGGACTAGCGGGATTTGGAGCTAAAACAGAAGAAAAAATATTAGCACAGCTAGAAGTCTTTCAAACAAAACCTGAGAGAACCGCTATTTGGCAGCTTGAGCCTATTGTTGCCTTTATCGAAGGTATTTTAGCAAGCATGGATACTGTTGTTAAGTATTCTGTTGCAGGTTCCTATCGAAGAGTAAAGGAATCTAGTAAGGATATCGACTTTATCGTAGCAACGACTTTACCACTAAAGGTTAGAGAGGAATTGCTAGAGAAGCTCCCCCTACTAAAAGTGATTGCAGCAGGAGACACCAAGGTATCTGTGACCTTAGATGTAGAAAATGAGGTAGATGTTGATTTTAGGCTGGTGGAGCCCCATCAATACGCTTCCGCATTGCACCATTTTACCGGTTCTAAGGACCACAATATTAAAATGAGACAAATTGCCAAAGAAAAGGGTCTGAAAATAAGTGAATACGGGGTAGAGCAGGAAGATGGCTCCGTTCAGTCCTTTGAATCTGAGAAAGAATTCTATGCATACTTTGATTTACCTTTTATCCCGCCTACAATTCGAGAGGATGGAACAGAGCTAAACAAGCTAGAAATGATTCCTAGCCTTGTAACGTTAGAGGATATAAAGGGAGATTTTCATATGCACACTACGTGGTCAGATGGAGCTCACTCTATTGAAGAAATGGTAGAGGCATGTAGAGAAAAAGGATACTCTCATATTGTAATTACTGACCACTCAAATTATTTAAAAGTAGCAAACGGCCTTTCTAGGGAGAGACTGTTACAACAAATAGAAGCAATACATGTCATGAATGAAAAATATAGTGATATAGAAATTTTCGCAGGTACAGAGATGGATATACTCCCAGATGGCTCTCTAGATTTTGATGATGAATTGCTTGAGCAGTTAGACTTTGTTATTGCTTCCATCCATTCAAGCTTTAGTCAATCACAGGACAAGATTATGGCAAGGCTGAGAACAGCAATTGAAAATCCACATGTTCATATGATTGCTCATCCTACGGGGAGAATTATTGGTAGCCGTACTGGCTACGATCCGGATGTGCCGACTTTAATAGAGTGGGCAAGTGAATTCGGAAAGATATTAGAGCTAAATGCTAACCCGCATCGCTTGGATTTAGAAACAGTCTATTTAAAAATGGCGCAGGAAAAGGGTGTGCCAATTGCGATTAACACGGATGCGCATCATATAGATCAACTAAGATATATGGATGTAGGCGTCAAATATGCACAGAAAGCATGGCTTCACAAAGAGAATATTGTTAATACATGGACATTAGATAAATTTAAACAATACTTGAAGAAATAATTAGGAGGTGCCTCGGTGATAGCTGAAAGAGCACTGAAAACTTTAGAATATTATAAAATCAGGGAAGAAGTAGGGAAATATTGTACTTCATCTATCGGGAAATCGCATATCGAAAAATTAGTCCCTTCTGTAGATTATGAGGAAGTATCTATACTATTAGAGGAAATGGATGAGGGTCTCACAATTCTTCGCTTGAGAGGGAACGTTCCTATGGGAGGGATTGTAGATATCCGTCCGCATGCGAAACGTGCTCAAATTGGTGGGATGCTGAGTCCAATGGAGCTTATGGAAACTGCAAGCACTATTAGAGCAAGTAAAATTCTTCGAAACTTTTTAGAAAATATGGCAGAAACAGAATCTGTAGAGATTCCTCATTTTCTTTCAAAAAAGGATTCGTTACCTATTTTGACAGCATTAGAGCATGAGATAAACGACTGTATTGATGAAAACGGCAGCGTGCTAGATAGTGCGAGTAGTACATTACGTTCCATTCGTCAGCAACTGAGAATTCAGGTGAGTCGTGTCCGTGAGAAGCTAGAGAGCTACACACGTGGCGCTAATGCAGCGAAAATGCTATCTGATTCTATTATAACGATTAGAAACGACCGATATGTGATTCCGGTTAAATCGGAATATCGCAGCCATTACGGTGGCATTGTTCACGATCAATCTTCTTCTGGTCAAACTCTTTTCGTTGAACCTTCAGCTGTAGTCCAGATCAATAACGACATTCGGGCTTTAAAGGTGAAGGAACAGGAAGAAATTGAACGCATTCTTATACGTTTGACAGGTGAGGTTGAGGTTGTTGGGCATGAGATTTTCCTTTTAGTTAACATACTTGGAGAAATCGATGTCATTTTAGCAAAAGCTAAATATGGACAGGCAGAAAAATGTACTATGCCCCAAATCAACAACGATGGTTATATACGCTTAGTAAAAGCGAGACACCCTCTTATTCCAGTAGAACAAGCAGTTCCAAATACGATTGAATTCGGAAGAGAAATTACAGCGATAGTGATAACAGGTCCGAATACGGGCGGGAAAACCGTTACTTTGAAAACAGTTGGCCTTTGTACTCTAATGGCTCAAAGTGGAATACCGATTCCAGCGCTGGACGGGTCAGAGGTTGCTCTGTTTGAATCTGTGTTTGCAGATATCGGAGACGAGCAATCTATCGAGCAAAGCTTAAGTACGTTCTCCTCTCATATGGTTAATATTGTGGATATTTTGAAGAAATATAACGATAAATCGTTAATCTTGTTTGACGAGCTTGGAGCAGGAACGGATCCTCAAGAGGGGGCAGCCCTAGCAATATCTATTCTTGATGCTGTCCACGGAACGGGTGCACGTGTCATGGCAACTACCCACTACCCTGAGCTAAAGGCATATGGTTATAACCGACCTGGTGTAGCCAATGCCAGTGTGGAGTTTGACATTGAAACACTAAGCCCGACCTATAAGCTTTTAATTGGTGTACCTGGACGAAGCAATGCGTTTGAAATTTCCGAGCGCTTAGGTCTACCAAACCATATAATTTCACAGGCTCAAACCTTTACTGGAACGGATCGAGGAGAGGTAAACTCCATGATAGCCTCATTAGAGGATAGCCGTAGGCAAGCAGAGCGAGATGCAGAAGAAACTGAGGTCGAGTTAGAAAAAGCTAAGCGCCTAAAAGACGACCTCGAGCAAAAGTTGGCTGAGTACGACGAGAAAAAAGAAAAACTAGAGCAAAAAGCAAAGGAAAAAGCGAGAAAGATTGTGGAAGAAGCAAGAAGAGAAGCGGATGAAATCATCAGTGAGCTACGAAAAATGCAGTCAAATACGCATAAGCTTGTGAAAGAGCATGAGCTAATAGATGCTAAAAAACGTTTAGATGAAGCCCTTCCGAACAATCCAGTTTTGAAGAAGCAGAAAAAATTGAATGAACAGGCAAAAGAATTAAAGTCGGGCGATGAGGTGAAGGTACTAAGCTTTGGCCAAAAAGGTACCTTACTTGAAAAAGTATCGAAAACTGAATGGTCCGTTCAGATCGGAATGCTCAAGATGAAGTTAGACGAGGCAGACTTAGAATATATTAAACCCGAAAAGCAGAAACAATCAGTATCAGTTAATGCTGTTAGAGGAAGAGATTCACATGTAAAGCTTGAGCTAGACCTACGTGGAGAGCGATACGAGGATGCTATACTTCGAACTGAAAAATATATAGATGATGCTATTTTGGCTAATTATCCACGAGTTTCTATTATCCACGGGAAAGGTACAGGCGTCCTAAGACAGGCGATACAACAGTACTTGAAAAATCATTCTCGAGTGAATAGTTATCGATTTGGTGAAGCGGGCGAAGGTGGCCATGGAGTAACTGTAGTTGAACTGAAATAACATGGATGGAAGGAAAGAGATACAGATTTTGTGTACTTCTGTCATCTCTTTATTTACGATACTTATTCAAATAAATATATATTATGTTGAAACTTTTCAAATACCCATTCGTATAGAAAGAAAAGTTTGAGAGGGGCTATATCATGCTGCTAGGTAGTTTTTGGTCAAATCCATTAGTAGAATCTGCAGGTTATTTTAGTGTCGTTGTTTTATGTTTAATTGTTTCCATGGTTTTGTTTGAAATAGTGACCAAATATAAAAACTGGCAGGAAATTAAAAATGGAAATGTTGCAGTGGCATTAGCTACTGGTGGGAAAATATTTGGTGTGTGTAATATTTTTAAATACTCCATTGAAGAGCATAATTCCCTTTTTGAGATGATTGGCTGGGGATTATATGGCTTTGCATTACTAATTGTAGCTTATTGGCTTTTTGAGTTTTTAACTCCAAGTTTTAACGTCGATAAAGAAATAGAAAATGATAATCGCTCTGTTGGATTTATCTCGTTAATTATTTCCGTTGGATTATCATTTGTAATTGGTGCGAGTATTTAATTAGGAGAGATATAGATGGAAAAATTGTCGAAAATATTGATTGTAGTTGGAATATTTTTTCTAGCAATCGGCATACTATATATAGTAAAAAATTCATAGAACTAATTTAAACTCTAAACGAGGCTGTAATAATGCGTTTGTAATTCAAATTAATGAATTAGCGGATTATTGCGGTCTCTTTTTTTAGGAAAAGAAAGTAAATGCTTTCTTTTCCAATTATTTATCTAACTGCTACTGCCTTGTCCTGCGTGGTCAAATGGATAAAAGCTATGATAATTGTGTAACCGCTTTCTCGCTTTCTCCCTTTTGCATGTCAGGGCAGGCACAAGCGCTAATATTTTTCTTGTTTTATGAATTGAATTGTCATTCATTTTTATCTATAATAAAAAATAGGAATATTCACTCTATTAAAATCGTACAAAGGGGGCAAACAAATGATTGAAAAACCATGGCTTTCTCACTATCCGCCGGAAGTTCCACACACACTTGACTATGAATCTATTCCCGTCCAAGAGTATCTTACGAGAGCGTACAAGAAATTTCCAACGAAGATAGCTATACATTTCATGGGGAGAGATGTAACTTACAAAGAGCTATATGAATCATCAATGAAGTTTGCGAATTATTTGCAGTCATTAGGTCTGCAAAGTGGCGAAAGAGTAGCAATCATGCTACCGAACTGTCCACAAGGGGTTATAGGTTATTACGGGATTCTGTATGCTGGAGGTATTGTCGTTCAAACAAATCCTCTATACACCGAACGTGAGGTAGCTTATCAATTAAAGGATTCAGGAGCTAAAATTATTTTGGCTATGGACATTCTTTACCCTCGAATAACTAAGGTTATTAAAGAAACAAATTTGGAAAACTTAATTATTACAGGGATTAAGGATTACTTACCTTTTCCTAAAAACCTCATTTATCCTTTTATTCAGAAGAAGCAATATGGATTTAGTGTAAAAGTAGAGCATCGGGGGATGAACCATCTATTTACTGAAATTATGAAGGTTGGAAAGATGGATTCGATTTCTTTACCATTTGATTTTAATGAAGATATAGCTCTTCTACAATACACAGGGGGTACGACTGGCTTCCCTAAAGGAGTTATGCTCACACATAAAAATTTGATTGCAAACGCTTCGATGTGCCGTGCTTGGCTGCATGAATGTCGTGAAGGTGAAGAGTCAATTTTAGGAATTTTACCTTTCTTTCACGTGTATGGAATGACTACTGTTATGATTTTCTCTGTTATGCAAGGAAATCGTATGGTATTATTACCTAAGTTTGATGTAGAAACTGCTTTAAAAACAATTGATAAACAAAAACCTACATTGTTTCCTGGTGCACCAACTATGTATATAGGGATTTTAAATCATCCAGATGTAAAAAAATATGATTTATCCTCTATCGTAGCTTGTTTAAGTGGCTCGGCACCTCTACCAGCAGAAGTTCAGGAAAAATTTGAAAAAGTTACGGGTGGAAGACTGGTAGAAGGCTATGGCTTAACTGAAACTTCTCCAGTAACACATGCTAATTTAATCTATAGTGCAGATCGAGTAAAAGGTTCCATCGGTGTTCCTTGGCCTGATACGGAAGCAACTATTTTTGGACCAGAATCCACGGACCCATTACCTTATGGTGAAATAGGAGAAATCGCTGTAAAGGGACCACAGGTAATGAAAGGCTATTGGAATCGTCAAGAGGATACTGATATGACGATGAGAGATGGTTGGTTGCTAACAGGTGATTTAGGGTACATGGATGAAAACGGTTTCTTTTATATTGTAGACCGTAAAAAAGATCTTATTATTGCTGGTGGTTATAATATTTATCCTCGTGATGTGGAGGAGGTTCTTTACGAACATCCTGCAGTACAGGAATGTGTAGTTGCAGGTGTACCTGATCCATATCGTGGCGAGACTGTAAAAGCCTATATAGTTGTAAAAGAGGGAATGACTGCAACTGAGGAAGAGCTTAATACACATTGTCGCGAAAATCTCGCATCATTTAAAGTTCCAAGGATTTATGAATTTAGGAAAGAGCTTCCAAAAACAGCTATCGGAAAAATATTAAGAAGAAACCTTATAGACGAAGAAAGAGAAAAATTGAAGCAGGTGGCAGTACAGAGTTAATTGTTTATTGACAATATAAAAAATTGAATATAAAATAAAAATATGAATGAATCATCATTCATATTTTTATTTTTTGGTGGTGAATTCATTGAAGAAAGACAAACCTAAGTATAAGCAAATTATTGACGCTGCAATCATTGTTATAGCAGAGAATGGATACCATCAGTCTCAGGTTTCTAAAATAGCTAAACAAGCTGGCGTTGCAGATGGAACAATCTATTTGTACTTCAAAAACAAGGAAGATATTTTAATATCGGTTTTTGAAGAAAAAATGGAAGTTTTTGCGGATAACTTGAAGGAAATTTTAAAAGAGAATATCAGTGCTTCTGATAAGTTGTATAAAATGATCGAAAATCATTTTAAGGTGCTTGCTAGTAATAGGCATCTAGCAACTGTAACTCAATTGGAGCTACGTCAATCTAACCTAGCGTTACGTTTGCGAATAAATGCTATCTTAAAAAATTATTTGACATTACTCGACACTATCTTAAAAGAAGGTATTGAAAACGAGGAATTCGAAAATTCTGTAGATATTCGCTTAGCAAGACAAATGGTTTTTGGTACAATTGATGAGACGACTACTTCCTGGGTGATGAATGAGTATAAATATGACTTAGTCGGACTAACAGAAAAAGTACATCGTCTATTACTAAAAGGTATAACAACCTAAAAGGGATGTGGGTAGATGGAGTTTTTGTCATGGAATGTCGAAAATCATGTAGCAACCGTTACGCTGAATCGTCCTCCTGCAAATGCATTAGCTAGGGGTGTTATTTTAGAGGTTAATAGCTTGCTAGATGAGGTGGAGCACGATGAAAATGTTCGTGTTATCCTTCTAAAAGGGGAAGGTCGATTCTTTTCTGCAGGAGCAGACATTAAAGAATTTACCACTGTGACTTCTGGAGAGGAGTTCTCGAAGCTAGCTTCTAGCGGACAAACTATATTCGAAAGAGTCGAAACATTTCCAAAACCGGTGATTGCAGCCATTCATGGTGCAGCACTTGGTGGGGGACTTGAGTTGGCCATGAGCTGTCATATTCGATTGGTCGCTGAAAATGCTAAACTTGGTTTGCCAGAGCTACAGTTAGGTTTAATACCAGGATTCGCTGGTACCCAACGCCTTCCACGATATGTAGGGTTTGCTAAGGCGGCAGAAATGCTACTAACAAGTGAACCAATCAGTGGAAAGGATGCGGCAGCATTTGGGCTAGCTAATCATGCTTATCCAGAGGAAGAATTGTTTGAAAAAGCAGGGGAGCTAGCAAACAAAATTGCTACGAAAAGCCCTGTTGCCGTGAAGGCTGCTTTGGAAATGCTTCAATTTGTGAAGACTTCATCTTATCACGAAGGGGTAAAAGCAGAAGCAAACGCTTTTGGAACAGTATTTGTTTCAGAGGATGCCAAAGAAGGTATTTCAGCATTTATTGAAAAAAGACAGCCTGTCTTTAAAGGTAAATAACAATATTGGGAGGACTTCAACATGAATATTTATGTTCTAGTTAAACGCACGTTCGATACAGAGGAGAAAATTGTTGTAAGTGGTGGAAAAATTCAAGAGGATGGTGCTGAGTTCATCATCAACCCATACGATGAGTATGCAATCGAGGAAGCTATCCAAGTTCGCGACGCACACGGTGGTGAAGTTACAGTCATTACAATGGGTGGCGAGGATGCTGAAAAGCAACTACGTACAGCTTTAGCAATGGGTGCTGACAAAGCAGTTCTGATCAATACAGAAGATGATGTTGAAGAAATGGACCAATTCACTGCGGCTCATATAATTTCCGAATACTTAAAAGACAAGGATGTAAATTTAATCTTAGCTGGAAACGTTGCTATCGATGGCGGTTCAGGTCAAGTTGGACCACGCGTTGCAGAATTATTAGGTATAAACTATGTAACTACTATTACTAACCTAGAAATCGATGGAACAACCGCTACGATCAAACGTGACGTTGAAGGGGACACAGAAATTTTAGAAGCATCTTTACCTCTTTTAGTTACTGCACAGCAAGGTTTAAATGAGCCACGCTATCCTTCTTTACCGGGAATAATGAAGGCTAAGAAAAAACCTTTAGAAGAACTAGAATTAGATGACCTTGATATTGATGAAGATGACATAGAGGCAAAAACAGAAACAATAGAAATTTACTTACCTCCTAAAAAGGAAGCTGGAAAAGTTTTAGAGGGAGAACTAGCTGATCAAGTAAAAGAGCTAGTGAGCCTACTTCATTCAGAAGCGAAAGTAGTATAACTTTTTACGGTTAAGTTTCTAGTAATCTATGAACTGTCTTGTTAAGTAAAGAGGGTTCGAATCATTTATTAAATGGGAGGAACAAATCATGTCTAAAAAAGTATTAGTTTTAGGGGAAGCACGTGAAGGTGCACTTCGTAATGTATCATATGAATCAATCGCTGCAGCAAAGCAAATTTCTGACGGTGGGGAAGTAGTAGCAGTATTACTAGGAGATGCAGTTCAAGATTTAGCTGCTGAGCTAGGAAAATACGGTGCAGACCGTGTGATTACTGTAGAGCATCCACACTTGAAACAATATACTTCTGATGGCTATGGTCAAGCTTTTATGGCTGTAATCGATCAAGAAAACCCAGAAGCAATTGTATTTGGTCATACAGCTCTTGGAAAAGATCTATCTCCTAAAATCGCTAGTAAATTACAAATCGGTCTAATTTCCGATGTAACAGCTATCGAAGGAGAAGGGGAAGATGCAGTATATATTCGTCCAATCTATTCTGGTAAAGCCTTTGAAAAAGTTAAAGTTAAAGAAGGTATTAAGTTCATCACAATTCGTCCAAACAACATCGCACCACTTGTAAAAGACGATAGCAAATCTTGTGACGTTTCTTCTCTATCAGTTGACATCACAAACCTACGCACAATCATTAAAGAAGTAGTACGTAAATCTACGGAAGGCGTAGACTTATCAGAGGCGAAGGTTGTTATCGCGGGTGGACGTGGAGTGAAGAGTGAGGAAGGATTTGCACCATTAAAAGAGCTTGCGAACGTGTTAGGTGGAGCAGTTGGAGCTTCTCGTGGAGCTTGTGATGCTGACTACTGTGATTATTCACTACAAATCGGCCAAACTGGTAAGGTTGTAACTCCTGACCTTTATATCGCGGCTGGTATTTCTGGAGCAATTCAGCATTTAGCAGGTATGTCTAACTCTAAAATTATTGTGGCGATTAACAAGGATCCAGAAGCTAATATCTTTAAAGTCGCTGACTATGGAATTGTCGGAGACTTGTTTGAAGTTATCCCGATGCTAACAGAAGAATTCAAAAAGCTTAAAGTGAATGCATAAAAAATGCTCGGCTCTTTATGGGCCGAGTTTTTGTGTGAATAAATGAAATTTACGTGTGTAAGCTAAATTGTAGATGAAGCATTTTTTGTCTGCTATAATCTATTTAGAGTTAATAAAGGAGGAATTATATATGGCAATTGTTCATGGAACAGATCAAACCTTCTCACAAGAAGTTGAAAAAGGATTAGTATTAGTAGATTTTTGGGCAACATGGTGCGGACCATGTAAAATGATTGCTCCAGTTCTAGAAGAAATGGATGCTGAAATGAGCGAGAAAGTTAAAATCGTTAAAGTTGACGTAGATGAGAACCAAGCGACTGCAAGTCAATTCGGTATCATGTCAATCCCAACATTAGTGTTATTTAAAGATGGTCAGCCAGTAGACAAAGCTGTTGGTTTCCAACCAAAAGAAGCACTAGTTCAATTCGTTGAGAAAAACGCATAATAATAAAAACCGGGTCCTCTAAGGCGCCCGGTTTTTTTAAACAGGTGATGAGATGAACGAACTAATTCAACAGAAATGTGCAATCCTACCAGATCAACCGGGCTGTTATTTGATGAAGGATCGAAAAGGCACTATTATATATGTAGGAAAAGCAAAAGTATTAAAAAATCGTGTAAGATCTTATTTTACCGGTTCACATGATGGAAAAACTCAAAGATTAGTACAAGAGATAGTGGACTTCGAATATATCGTTACATCGTCTGAGCTAGAGGCATTGATCTTGGAGCTCCATTTGATCAAAAAGCATGATCCAAAATACAATATCATGCTCAAGGACGATAAGACGTACCCATATATAAAAATTACAGGGGAAAAGAACCCAAAGCTAATTATTACAAGACAAGTAAAAAAGGACAAAGGGAAATATTTTGGACCCTATCCAAATTCCCATTCTGCCCATGAAACGAAAAAGCTGCTGGATAGACTATATCCATTAAGAAAGTGTCAAAAGCTACCTAGTCAAGTTTGTCTTTACTATCATATTGGTCAGTGCTTAGCTCCATGTGTAAAGGAAATTGATGAACCAACATACACAGAAATAATTCACGAAATCTCTAGTTTCCTTAATGGTGGACATGGAAAGGTCAAGAAAGAACTGACAGAAAAAATGAATGCTGCAGCGGAACAGCTTGAGTTTGAACGAGCTAAGGAATACCGCGATCAAATTGCCCACATTGATCAAGTTATGGAAAAACAAAAAATGACGATGAATGATTTCACGAACCGTGATATTTTCGGATATTCAGTAGACAAAGGGTGGATGTGCGTCCAAGTCTTTTTTGTGCGCCAAGGTAAACTGATAGAAAGAGATGTGTCGCTATTCCCGATGTATCGTGACCCGGAGGAAGAGTTTCTTACGTTTCTAGGCCAGTTTTATGCCAAACCTGAACACATCAAGCCAAAGGAAATATTCGTCCCAAATACTACCGATTTGGATTTGGCGTCTGAGCTGCTGCAAATGAAGGTCATTATTCCACAAAAGGGAGCAAAAAAGAACTTAGTAGATCTGGCTCAAAAAAATGCTTCAATTGCATTGAAAGAAAAATTTCACTTAATCGAACGTCAAGAGGAGCGGACAGTTGGGGCTGTAGAGGAATTAGGTCAATTGATGGGAATTAGCATGCCAAGCAGAATCGAAGCATTTGATAATTCACATATCCATGGGACAGATGCAGTTTCAGCCATGGTAGTTTTTGTTGATGGCAGAGCATATAAAAAAGATTATCGTAAATATAAAACTAGAACAGCAGCCAAGCATGATGACTATGGAGCGATGCGCGAGGTTGTTCGAAGAAGATACACAAGAGTACTAAAAGAAAGACTGCCACTTCCTGACCTTATCATTATTGATGGTGGTAAAGGACAAATAGAGGCTGCTCGCGAAATTATTGAAGATGAATTGGGCTTAGATATACCTATTGCAGGACTAGCCAAGGATACGAAACACCAAACTTCTTCTTTGCTTTATGGTGATCCCTTAATGATTATACCTATGAAGCGAACTAGCGAGGCATTCTATTTATTACAAAGGATTCAAGATGAGGTCCATCGTTTTGCTATCACATTCCATCGTCAACAAAGAGGGAAGCATACTATTGCTTCTTCATTAGATGGAATAGAAGGAATCGGACCAAAGCGAAAAAAACTACTACTCAAGCATTTTGGCTCCGTTAAACGAATGCAAGCTGCATCTAAGGAAGAGTTAATCGAATCTGGGCTTCCTAGTAAATTAGCAGATAATCTAATTGCTCATTTTCAGAAAAATTTATTGTCTTCTGAATAATCTTGTGTTATCTTTAAAACAATTTAATATTCACTATTCAAACAGTGAAGATAGAGGTGCGAATTGCAATAGTACTAATCATGAGGATGAAAGATCCATTGAGGGGTTAGGAAAGGGTTGTTCGCCGAAATATAGAAAAGCTTTTCCTTTTCTATGTTGGTTCTGTATTTAAGAGATGCAGGATTGTCAGAATATATATTCTGGAGGGCTATCTCACATGGGCAATTGTTTTTTGACCGTGTATGAGAAGAGTTAGCTTTCCGCAATCTTGTGGAAAGCTTTTTTTATTGTATCCTGACAGAGACAAAAGGGGAGATAGGTTAATGAGTAAAATTGTTATGAAATTTGGCGGAACTTCTGTAGGCACTCTCGACAAAATAACGAATATCGCAAAAAGGATTCAAAATGAAAAAGAAAAAGGCCACGATATTGTAGTAGTTGTTTCTGCAATGGGTAAAACAACTGATGATTTAAATTTGTTGGCAAGTAAAATCACCGATAGTCCTGTAAAAAGAGAGATGGATATGTTGTTGTCAACAGGGGAACAAGTGACGATGTCCTTGCTTGCAATACAATTGAACTCACTTGGTGTGGAAGCCCTATCTCTCACAGGTTGGCAAGCAGGCATCCAAACAGACGATGTACATAGAAATGCGAAAATCAGTCAACTAAATGGCAACAAGATAAATGAATATCTTGATGGTAATCAAGTAGTAATTGTCGCAGGATTTCAAGGGATTTCTTTGGAGGGGGAAATCACTACCTTAGGAAGAGGAGGATCAGATACTACTGCCGTCGCTATTGCAGCTGCGATAGATGCAGAAATATGTGATATTTACACAGACGTAGATGGCATTTATACTTCAGATCCTCGTTATATATTAGATGCTAGAAAACTAGAGCAGTTGGAATATGATGAGATGTTAGAGTTAGCCAATTTAGGCGCTGGAGTATTGCACCCCCGAGCAGTGGAGTTTGCAAAAAATTATAAAATACCACTTAGAGTACGATCAAGCTATGAAGAAACAGAAGGAACAATTTTAAAGGAGGAAGTAGATGTGGAAAAAAATTTAGTAGTACGTGGGGTAGCGTTTGAATCAGATATAGTACGTTTGACTATAGAGTATGAAGTGCCTTTTAATGGTTCGCTAGCTTCCATTTTCACTACACTCGCTAATAATAATATAGACGTAGACATTATTGTCCAATCAATCGTTGAGGGCATTAAGCCAACAGTTTCGTTCTCTATCAAAAAGGAATCACTTTCAGAAGCAATTGAGGTTTTAGAAACAAATAAAAAAACTTTAGGTTTTACTTTTGCTGATTTTGAGGTTGGCCTAGCTAAAGTATCGATAGTAGGATCGGGAATGGTATCTAATCCAGGTGTTGCTGCCCAAATGTTTGACCGTCTTAGTAGGGAGAACATACCTGTCAAAATGGTAAGCACCTCAGAGATTAAAGTTTCTGTAGTAGTACCTCAGGGGAATATGATCCAAGCTGCTAATGCCCTTCATAATGAATTTGAATTGGCTATCAGCCGATAATTCTATATTTAAAGAGGATTGTCGTTTTACCTACAATCCTCTTTTTTGTATACATGCTGTTTTATCGCGAACTTTTTAAATCCCATTTTATATGAAAAGTGACCATTCCAGTTTTTTTGACAAGCTCATCATAGCACTCGGTCTCATAGCCGCCAATTTTTTGTTGCTGCTCCGCAAGAAAACCTGCCTCTAGTCTATGACTTCTGTTAATCCCACTTTGAGGCAAATTAAAGGTTTCTAATATGTAATGAGCCGAATCCTTCGAAGTTTTTTCTAATTCAAGCTTTCCCCAACCAGCTTCTTGGAAGAAAGAGATGGCTTCTTCCATTGAATAGAGAGGAAATTTACGAGCGAGGTCTTTACCTGCCCAGTATAAAATATCTTTTTCATGTTTTCCGAGAATAGAAGCAAGCACGTGATCTCTTATTATTTCGTATCCAAAGGAAGTTACATGTGAATGTTCTTTTTCATTCAAGTAGCAACCCTTCTTTCTAAAAGAAAATGTAAATAAAAAACTATGAATCTATTTTAACATAAAATTTTTCTCGGGGATGGAATACTTTGTGAAAAGTTAATCTAATCATTATAGGGAAATGTGTCTGAAAGATGAATAAAATAAAGAAACATACCTTGACGCTCCAAAATGATGAGAGTACAATGGATATGTCATAAATTCGTAACAAGAAGGTGTGAACATGTGATGATTTATTGTTCTATTACAATAATTTAATCATCGCTAATTGGAAATCTGAGGGGGGTTACTGTTTTGTCGAAAGATCGCGAATTTTACATGCGTCGATTACATTCTTTACTAGGGATTATTCCAGTCGGATTATTTTTGACGCAACATTTAGTAGTTAACCATTTTGCTACAAGAGGAGAAGAGGCTTTTAACAAAGCTACTCATTTTATGGAAAGCCTTCCATTTGTGCTATTGCTGGAAATTTTCGTAATTTATATTCCTTTATTATTCCATGCATTTTATGGTATCTATATTGCATTTACTGTTAAGTATAATCCAAATAGATATGGCACATTAAGAAACTGGTTATTTATTTTACAACGATTCACAGGTATTTTCCTAGTGGTGTTTATTGCATGGCACATTTTTGAAACACGTTTCCAAAAAGCAATTGGTGCAAAAGAAGTTAACTTCAATATGATGAATGAAATCTTATCGAATCCTTGGATGTTAGCGTTTTATATTGTTGGGGTAGTTTCAGCTACATTCCACTTAGCTAACGGTATTTGGTCATTCCTTATAAGCTGGGGAATTACACAATCACCAAAATCTCAAAGAATTTCAACTTATGTAACATTAGTAATCTTCTTAGCGTTATCTGTAGTTGGTGTACAAGCACTTTTAGCATTCGTATAAGACCCTTCTACACCTAAGCTACTATAAATTTAAGGAGTGAAATAGCATGGCAAAAAGTAAACTTATTGTTGTCGGCGGTGGATTAGCTGGCTTAATGGCAACAATGAAAGCTGCTGAAGAAGGCACACAAGTAGATCTATTCTCATTAGTTCCTGTTAAACGCTCACACTCTGTTTGTGCTCAAGGCGGTATTAACGGAGCTGTAAATACAAAAGGTGAAGGTGATTCACCTGCAGTGCATTTAGATGATACTGTATATGGTGGAGACTTTTTAGCAAACCAACCCCCAGTTAAGGCAATGGCTGATGCCGCTCCAGGAATCATCCATTTATTTGACCGTATGGGTGTTATGTTCAACCGTACTCCAGAGGGCTTATTGGACTTCCGTCGTTTTGGAGGAACTTTAATGCACCGTACAGCATTTGCTGGTGCAACAACTGGTCAACAATTACTTTATGCGCTTGATGAGCAAGTTCGTCGTTATGAAGTAGAAGGATTAGTAACGAAGTACGAAGGCTGGGAATTCCTGGGTATTATAAAAGACCATGAAGGTACTTGTCGCGGTATTAAAGCGCAAAACCTTAACTCATCTGAAATCCGTGCTTTCCGTGGAGATGCAGTAATCATGGCAACAGGTGGACCTGGGATCATCTTCGGTAAAACAACTAACTCTATTATCAATACAGGCTCTGCAGCAAGTATCGTATATCAACAAGGAGCTTACTATGCAAACGGGGAATTCATTCAAATTCACCCAACTGCAATCCCTGGAGATGATAAACTACGTCTGATGTCAGAATCAGCTCGTGGTGAGGGTGGACGTATTTGGACATACAAAGACGGCAAACCATGGTACTTCCTAGAAGAGAAATATCCTGCATATGGTAACCTAGTACCACGTGATATTGCGACTCGTGAAATCTTTGATGTTTGTGTAAACCAAAAATTAGGTATTAATGGTGAAAACATGGTTTATCTAGATCTTTCACATAAGGACCCGCATGAATTAGACGTTAAACTTGGTGGAATTATTGAAATCTATGAGAAATTTACTGGGGACGATCCTCGTAAAGTTCCTATGAAAATTTTCCCAGCAGTTCACTATTCAATGGGTGGATTATGGGTAGATTACGATCAAATGACTAACATTCCTGGTCTATTCGCTGCTGGTGAATGTGACTATTCTCAACATGGAGCTAACCGTTTAGGAGCTAACTCATTACTTTCTGCTGTATTTGGAGGAAGCGTAGCTGGCCCTAATGCAGTTAAATACATGAAAGGCCTTGCAACTCATGCAGAAGACTTGGATGCTTCAATTTATGAAAATGAAGTAAAACTTGAGCAAGAGAAGTGGGATCAAACACTAGCTATGAAAGGTACAGAAAACGCTTACCTAATTCATAAAGAACTAGGCGAGTGGATGACCGATAACGTAACAGTAGTACGTTATAATGACAAGCTAGAAGAAACTGATAAGAAAATCCAAGAGTTAATGGAAAGATACGAAAATATTAACATGGATGATACGCAACGTTGGTCTAACCAAGGTGCCTCATTTACGCGTCAATTGAAAAATATGTTATACTTAGCACGTGTTATCACGTTAGGAGCACTTCAACGTAATGAAAGCCGTGGAGCACATTACAAACCTGATTTCCCAGAACGTAATGACGAAGAATTCATGAAAACTACTATGGCTAAGTTTGATCCAGCTACAGGGGCTCCAATCATTCATTATGAAGAAATTGATGTATCACTTGTTGCTCCTCGTAAACGTGATTACTCATCAACGAAAGGAGCAAACTAATTATGGTGACGGCAACTGAAACCAAAAAAGTTCAAATAGAAGTATACCGTCAAGATACTCCTGAATCTGATCCCTACTGGGAAAAATTCGAAGTTAATTGGCGTCCAAATATGAACGTAATTTCCGCTTTAATGGAAATTCGTCAAAGACCAGTGAACACAGATGGTAAAGCTACTACTCCAGTAACTTGGGACATGAACTGCTTAGAGGAAGTTTGTGGAGCATGTTCTATGGTTATTAACGGTCGTCCACGTCAATCTTGTTCAACACTTATTGACCAATTGACTCAACCGATCAAATTAGCACCTATGAGTACTTTCCCTGTTGTACGTGACCTTCAAGTAGATAGAAGCCGCATGTTCGATGCTTTGAAAAAAGTAAAAGCATGGGTTCCAATTGATGGTTCTTATGACCTTGGAGAGGGTCCACGTATGCCTGAACGTAAACGTCAATGGGCTTACGAATTATCTAAGTGTATGACTTGTGGTGTATGTTTAGAGGCTTGTCCAAACGTAAATGATAATGCTTCATTTATCGGGCCAGCACCACTATCACAAGTTCGCTTGTTCAATGCTCATCCAACTGGAGCTATGAATAAGGACGAGCGTTTGAATGCAATTATGGGAGACGGAGGCCTTGCAAACTGTGGTAACGCACAAAACTGTGTTGTTGCTTGTCCAAAAGGTATTCCACTTACAACTTCTATCGCTGCATTGAACCGTGATACTACAGTTCAAATGTTCAAAAACTTCTTCGGAAGCGACAATATGGTTGACTAATATAGATAGAAAAAGCCTAGAATTTAAGATTCTAGGCTTTTTCTTATGGGGAAAATCTTAGATTACCGTGAGTAATGAGCAGAGTTGTTTATGACCGTTCAACGCAGGTTTATGACCGGATAGAAAAATTTATGACCGTTCGCCGTAGGTTTATGACCGGATAGAAAAATTTATGACCGTTCGCGAAATTTTATAACCGGATAGAACTATTTATGATTGGAGTCGCTAAATAGCTGTAACATTTTAAAATTTTATTTCTAAGCATTAGTTAGATTTTTAATTTTCTGATATAATTAAATGAATGGCTATTCATTTAATGGATATAGGCTAACTATTTTATAAAGGGGATTATTAGATGAGAGCAGCATACATAGAAAACTTAGAAGCATGGGAAAAGGAATTTTCATTTTACTCAGAGGTGAGTGTACGGTTTTCAGAAACGGATATGTACGGACATTTAAATAATACGGTTACTTTTGCATACTTCGAATACGCGCGTATTGAATACTTCAAAAATATAATGCTTATGAATGACTGGCTAAATCCTAAAGGGGATAAGATACCAGTTGTTGCCGATTTACAATGCGATTACCAGAAGCAAGTCTTTTTTGATGAGAAGCTTCGGGTTTATGTAAAAGCTAATTCCGTTGGGGGATCATCAGTTGATATACATTACATGGCAAAGAATGTAAAAGGGGAAATCGTATTCACAGGTAGAGGCTCTATCGTCCAAATTGATAAAAGAACTGGAAAAGCTGCAAAATGGACGGAAGAGGAAAGAGAAGTTTTTCAAAAGAGTATCAGCTAGCCGTCACCTACCATCCCCTTGCTACATACGTTAGTAGGAGAGTGGATAGGGGGCTATGGCATTGTACGATGGTAATCAGCAACGATCAATATTGACGAGCAGAGAGCGTCAAATATTTCAGTTATTAGTAGAAGATAATTCTACAAAAGACATTTCAATTCAGCTGTCTATTAGTGAAAAAACAGTTCGCAACCATATATCTAATACGATACAAAAATTAGGTGTATCAGGTAGATCACAAGCAATTGTTGAACTATTAAGACTTGGAGAATTATCATTGAATTGATTTGAATCCTTGCCATTTTCCTCAGAACAAGTCACAATAATAAGTAGGACGCATTGTTTTGAGGAGTGAAGTTATTAATGGCAGAAGAAAAAAATCAAGTTGAGTTAAATCACGAAGATGTTGCTTTTTTAGAAAAAGAGCTTCGGCATATATCAGGGATTATCAAACAGAGAGGGCGACAAATCCTTAATTCTTATACGATAACGCCTCCCCAATTTGTGGCACTTCAATGGCTTTTTGAAATTGGAGACATGACAATCGGGGATTTATCTAATAAAATGTATTTAGCTTTTAGTACCACAACGGATTTAATTGACCGTATGGAGAAGAGCAAATTGGTCCAGCGAGTAAGAGACGAGCAAGATCGTCGTGTCGTACGGATACATTTATTAAAAGAAGGCGAACGAATCATCGAAGAAGTAATTGACAAACGACAGCAGTATTTAAAAGACGTGCTAAAACAATTTGATCAAGACGAAGCAACAGCATTATCAACTTTATTAGCAAAATTACATCAAGAGATGAAAAAGAACTGAGGAATTGACGTGAAAGCCCCAATCGGTGTGATAGACTCTGGTGTGGGAGGTTTGACAGTTGCAAAAGAAATTATGCGACTACTTCCCAACGAAGAAATTATTTATATAGGTGATACAGCTAGATGTCCTTATGGACCTAGAACTGGCAGTGAAGTTCGTAAATTCACATGGCAAATGGCAATTGCCTTGTCTAAAATGAATATAAAAATGCTCGTGATAGCATGTAATACTGCGACAGCAGTGGCTCTTAATTCACTAAGTAAAAAAATGCCATTTCCTGTAATTGGCGTTATTTTCCCAGGTGCAAGAGCAGCTATTAAGGCAACTAAAAAAAACGAAATCGTAGTCTTAGGTACAAGCGGTACTATTAAAAGTGGGGCGTATGAAGAGGCGATTGCTGCCTTAAATACATCAAGTAAGGTAATTCCCCTTGCTTGCCCTACTTTTGTGCCAATTGTAGAAAGTAATGAATATGAGGGTGATTTTGCTCACAAAATGGTTATAGAGGCTTTAGAGCCCTTAAAATCAGAGCATTTTGATACAGTAATCCTTGGTTGCACACACTATCCCTTACTACAAAAACATATCGAGAGTGTTGTTGGAAAGAACGTGCATGTTCTCTCCTCAGCAGAAGAAACTGCCCAGGATGTACTGGAGTACTTAGAGTATCATCATTTACAGAACCCTATTAAAGAAGCGAAGGAACCGATTTTCTATACAACCGGATCTGTTCCTATCTTTAAAACAATTGTAGAAAAGTGGTTAGAAATGTCGAACGCAGATGTTAGAACAATTTCATTTAATTGACCCTGTTAGGAGAATCCTCAAATAGCGGGGTTTTCTTTTGCTCAGGTGAGAAAAAGGAGAAAATTATGATTAGATTTGATGGAAGAGAATCAAAACAGCTTAGAAATGTAACGATTGAAACAAATTATTTAATGCATCCAGAGGGCTCAGTATTGATAACGGTTGGTAATACAAAGGTAATTTGTAATGCAACAATAGAAGATCGAGTACCACCTTTTTTAAGAGGACAAGGCAAGGGCTGGATCACTGCAGAATATTCTATGCTGCCACGTGCAACAGAATCACGCACTCAGCGTGAATCATCCAAAGGGAAGGTTACAGGTCGTACAATGGAGATACAACGTCTAATTGGACGAGCATTGCGCTCTGTAGTGGACCTAGAAGTAATAGGCGAAAAAACAATTTGGGTAGATTGTGATGTAATTCAAGCGGATGGTGGAACTAGAACTGCAAGTATAACTGGAGCATTCGTTGCTTTAACGATTGCATTAGGAAAACTTTATGAACAAAAGCAGCTGGCTAAGTTCCCGGTCGTAGAATTCTTAGCTGCAACAAGTGTAGGAATCGTCGATGAGATTGGTGTCGTTCTTGATTTGAATTATGTGGAAGACTCTTCAGCATCTGTTGATATGAATATTGTTCAAACTAGCGGCGGTGAGTATGTGGAATTACAAGGCACCGGAGAAGAAGCAACCTTCTCGAAAAAAGAACTGTTAGAGCTTCTTGAATTTGGAGAAATAGGTATTCAACAATTAATGGATATCCAACGATCTGCATTAGGAGACCTTGCATCTAAAATTGGAGAGAAAGGATCGATAACCGAATGAAAAAAATTATTATTGCAACAAAAAATAAAGGAAAAGCAAAGGATTTTGAAGCATTATTCAACCCATTAGGGTATGAAGTTCTGACTTTACATGACGTTGCAGAGGACATGGATGTAGAAGAAACAGGAACTACATTTGAAGAAAATGCACTTTTAAAAGCTACTGCCTTGGCTGAACATTTACAGTCAATCGTCATTGCAGATGACAGTGGGCTGGAGGTAGATGCACTGGATGGGCGTCCAGGCATCTATTCTGCTCGTTATGCTGGGGAAGAGAAGAGTGACGAGGCAAACATTACAAAACTGCTAGAAGAGCTTAGAGACACAAAAGAATCCGAAAGAACAGCCCGCTTCGTTTGCGTGATTGCTGTAGCATCACCAACTATGGAACCTTTTACTGTTAGAGGAACATGCGAAGGTGCCATTGCTCAAGAGAGAAAAGGAAACAACGGATTCGGATACGACCCTGTATTCTTTGTTCCATCCGAGAATAAAATGATGGCCGAGCTTTCAGCTGAAGAAAAAGGAGCAATTTCTCACCGAGGAAATGCTATCAAGCAATTACAATCCAAATTAACCGCTTTATTATAAGGTGGTGAATTTTCTTGAAAATATTGATTATGAGTGATACACATAAGGATACTGTAACGATGGAAGAGGTAATTCAAGTCCATCAAGATGAAGTACAAGCAATAATTCATTGTGGAGACAGTGAATTAGATGCCTCTTACTTTGAGGGGAAATCCATTTTCATTGTTGGAGGTAATTGTGATTACTATTCTAGCTTTCCCGAAGAGGAACTCATTACTTTGGACAATGAAAAGATTTTGGTCGTACATGGACATCGACACCAAGTAAAATCTACAATATTGCCACTGAGTTATAGAGCGCAGGAAGTGGGCGCTACTGTAGTCTGTTTTGGGCATTCTCATATGCTAGGTGCAGAGTTACAAAACGGTATCCTGTTCGTCAATCCTGGAAGTCTACATGAGCCAAGGGGACGCAAAGAAAAAAGTTATTCTATCGTAGAAAAGAAAGAAAACCTTTGGCAAGTTCTATTCTTTTCTTCGGAACATAAACTGATTGAAAATGTTAATTTAAAAACTTCTTGAAATACCGTTGACATTTTTTTGTTATGATTATATAATAAATCTTGTCTTTCCTATCTGTGTGGTGGGGGAGTACTTGGTCTCAGTAGCTCAGCTGGATAGAGCAACGCCCTTCTAAGGCGTCGGTCGGGAGTTCGAATCTCTCCTGGGACGTAATAAATGTAATTGAATAGGTTTTAAAAATGATTAAACGCTTTAAAATGTTGTTGTAACAACATTTTAAAGCGTTTTTTCTATTTATTTAACATTAGAGGATTTTATTATATTTTGAATACCAATACTACATATTTGTAACATATTCTATAGCCTACGTCTGTGTTGGAAGGGGAGTATCTAAAGATTTTTTTCCTCCTTTTTAGTCATTTCTTTTAACACTAGAAAATAATAATTAAATGCGTTTCTACATCTTTATGACCAGCCTTTTCGGATACAAATTGTACTATCACTCCTCATAACAATGTAAGCGAAATGTTTAGCATTCAGGAATTGATTATCAAATTTACTAGCAGGATTGTTTAATAGTTATATAGAATTATTTGATATCAAATCTTTGGAGGTGCTCACTTGTTTAAAACAATTGAAAATAGGATTGATACAATTTTTGTTCATGTGTCGGATTTAGAACGTTCAATAAAATGGTACAGTGAATTACTTGGGTTGCAAGTAAGAGAGGGGAATCATATAGGACCTGTATATACTTTAAATATGGGTGACAGACGCCCTGGAATAACCCTTGATAACCATATTTTTGAGGAAAATTATAAATTTATCCCATCAAATCAGCCACTCTTTAATCTTAGTGCTTCTGACATTAACGCAGCGTTTGCCCATGTCACTAAAATGGGTGCGGAGATAGTAACTGAAATTATTATTCATCCTGATTTAGAAGAGTTTTCCTTTAAAGATCCTGATGGTAATATCTTGATGGTATGTACTTGTATCAGTTAAATACAAGTGAGTGCTTTGGTTAAAAAGTAAGGTGATAATATTTAATTAAAACAATGTAGATTTCATGGTGGTTTACTATTTAAACTAACGAGGCAGTTTTTGGCGAAATTTTCTTTTCATTTGTAAAAGAAATTGTAGAAGAGGATTTCCAATACTATAATGTTTTTTATTATGGAATATAATGGTAAAATTGCACTGAGTTTACCCTCAGTGCAATTTTTTTACTTATAATATTCTATACACCATGTAATAGCATAAGCAATGCTGGAAGCCACTATTGTTCCTGCAAATAAATATATAGGAAATGCAGGATGAAGATAAATGTGACTTGTGAAAAGTATCATAATTACCATTGCCGACATTACAGTCAGTGTAAAAGTAACATGAGAAGCCTTGGTTGCTTTATTGGTGATGATCAACTCCCGTTCATCAGCTTCTTGAAACTCTCCGAATTTCAAAAGGATGTCAGCCCGTTTTCTTGGTTTCAATTTTACAGACAGAATGGAGTGGAGCAACATTAACAAGATGCTGATTATAAATGGCCATAAACTAAATTTCACGTTAACTAAAAGTATTTCACCGTTTGCCAAACCCCGTTCGAATTCGTCCATTAACCAGATGTTTTCAAACGCAAATGCCACTGCATATGCAAATACGCTTATAACAATGATCTTGCTGATACTTTCAAATAAAACAATCTTCACTTGCCATCCCCCTTATAAAAGATTTTCTCAATCGGCTCCTGAAATACTTCAGATATATTCATTGCCAATAACAGCGAAGGGACATAGGTCCCTTTTTCCAGTGAGACAATGGTTTGACGTGTTACACCTACTTTTTCCGACAAGTCCTTTTGCGTAAGGTTGGATCTAGCCCTCAGTTCTTTTAATCGATTCTTGACCTCCATTTTTTCCCTCCCGCGATTCATTTCATTAAATGTAAAGTATACCGGACATAAAGTAAAGTATTTCTTACCTTGAAATGGATTTCAATTTAATTGCCAAGGTTTTCGACCACATCATTTCTGATAATTAGTAATGAACTATATATTTAGGGAATGAGTGATAAATAAATCAGTTGAGAATTTTAAAAAGGATGAGTAGTGGTGAAATTATGAAACAGGAGAGTTTTTTTAATTAATTGACTTATCGTATACATTTGTATACAATAACATTAGTATACAAATGTATACGATTGGAGGTTCTTAAATGAAAAATGAATCCCATAGAGGTAGACGTGGTGGCCGTTGCGAAGAAGGAAATGAACAGGAAGGTAAGCATGATTTAAGAAGAGGTGCCAAAACGTTTCGACGAGGTAGAGCTCTTGCCTTTTATGAAATGATGAATACCAAATCTACTTCTTTGAAGAAACAGTTAGAAACACCTGAATTGCAATCAATTAATCCAGTTTTAGTGGGTGAGTTGAAGGCGGTTGAGATGTTAATGGATGAGTTTGCACAGTTATTTGAATTAGTAGAAGTTGAAGAAAGTCAGGCGTCTGAGTCTGGTATAGAATCGCAGGATTTAGAAACAAAACAATAACTTTCAAATTTAATAGTAATATATCATGGAGGGATGACAATGTTCGTACAAATTCGCAAGTGGACAGTGACAGAAGGAAATTCAGATAAGGTGCTGGAGCGTTTCAAGAAAAAACCAGATCAAGGACCTTCTTTAATAGAGCAACGTGAAGGTTTTATCAGCCGTGAGCTGTTAGTGAAAAATGTTCGTCGCGGTGAGGAAGAAGTAGTGATGATTATACGCTGGGAATCTGAAGAAGCATGGAAGGCATGGGAGAAGAGCCCGGAGCATATTGCAGGACACAAAAATAAAATTAAAGAGCATGGTGGAAAACCACCTAAGCCTGAGTATGTGATCTCTACTGAGCATGGTAATTATTCAATAGTTGAATAAAATAATAGAATGTACACGAGCAAGTTGACTAAAATCAACTTGCTCTTTTTGTTTGGATTATATTATGAAATAGATAACTAAAGAAATATAAATTTAGTACATGATAATATATAATTGAATTTACAATATAAACCAATAAAGGGAGTGGGAGAATGGGCGATATTTTTAAAATTCCTAAAAAAATGAGGGGTTTATTTTATGCTATTATTATTTCTATTTTAATATTGCTTGTAGGTTGCTCACAAGGGAATTTAATTTCTACTGAACCGATTGATATTGGAGTAGTGGGTGAAGTGTCACTTCCTGAATACGATAATGTCACCTACACTTCTATCAGTGTAGAAGAACTATTGACTAATGATATTATAAAGGAAACATTTCAATTACTTGTAATTGGTGAGGATCATCTAGAGAGTGTATCAGAAAAAGAATATATTGATGCTTTTTATGAAAAGGAATTGAAAGTCCTATTCCTGAAGTCTGAAAAGGGACATATTCCTTTTATGGAGCCGGTCACACTTGATTTACCTAAAACCTATCATGATTACAATGATTGGCCAAGAAAAACAATAATATTAAAAGAGTATAAAAAAGACTCTCCCTTCACTTATAAGTCTATGGACTATAGTGATGAAGAAACATTTATTAAAGAGGACTTTGAAAATATCTTCCGTCGTTTTTACAAAGAAAATAGGTAAAGAACTTAGTTTGTTTTTTAAATTGAAGGGCGTATTCGTGATTCTATTCCGAATACGTTCTTTTTTTAGATAAAACATTAAGGGAAGCTAGCATTCATTTCCATCAAGCCTGAAAGCAATAGCAAAGTGAAAATGATAGGGATTAAATTATTAATTTGAATATTTAAGTCAGTTTGCTATAAAAAATTTAATTTGCAAATTTACATTTCATCCTTATAAACACTTCGAAAGTTGTCAAAACTGGTAAGTATTATAAAACGTTAGAAGGTATGAAAATGAAAAGAGTCGGACCGATTAGTATTATACATATTGTTGCCTTGTCAATGACTATGATTGGGCTTAAAAATCATGTGACAATTTTACCTCCCATTTTAAAAATTGGAGGTAGAGATGGATGGATGTCCGTCATTTTAGCAACGATTATTATATTTGGGTGGATTTTTCTACTTTATTATGTTCATAAACAAATAGGTCAGCAAAAGTTAACCCAATGGTTAAAAGAAGCGATAGGTCCCAAAATGAGTACCCTATTTCGATATGTTGTAAGTATTTTCTTAATCGTATTGGCTGCAGTAACGATGCGAGAAGCTATTCAATGGATGAAAACAACATTTTTACCTACCACGTCAATTCTTGTTTTATTAATAATTTATATTGTTTTGTGCATCCTATTAGCTACTACTAACATTCAAACTATAGCAATCCTAAATGTTATTGTTTTATTTGGTGTTTTAGTATTAGGTTTTTTTGTAGCATTCGTCAATATTCAAGTGAAAGATTATTCATTATTAAGACCATTTTTGGAACATGGATGGGAGCCCGTGATTAAAGCGACTGTTTATCCTGCGGCCGGATTTGTAGAATTGGTACTGCTTCTATTTTTACAGCAGCATATGAAGGAAAAGATGAAATGGTATCATTTTGCCATTATATTGTTTTTGTTAATGGGGCTAACTTTGGGACCATTACTTGGCGCTATTACAGAGTTTGGACCAACAGAGGCAGGTAAACAAATCTATCCAGCCTATGAAGAATGGGGTTTAGTGTCAATCGGTCAGTTTATCGAGCATTTAGACTTTTTTTCAATCTATCAATGGTTGACAGGAGCATTTATACGCGTGGGACTTCTCCTATTCATTGCTATTGAACTGCTTAATATAAAAAAAGTTAAACATGTATGGTTTATCATTACTCCAGTGTTCATCGCAATATGCCTAGTTTTAACCATAATAAGTGACAATTTATTTCTTAACTTTAAAGGTAATTACTTTCTGATAATAACTTTCATATTCTTTTTTTTAGTATCCATTTTCTTGTTTATCGTAGCTTTATTTAATAAAAAGAAAAAGAAAAAGAAAAAGAAGAAGAAAAAGAAAAAGAAAAAACGTAGGGAAGTGAGTGAAGCATAGTGAAGCCGACAGAGGAAGCACTGGATCTTCAAACATACAAAAATCTATTTAAAAAGAATGCAGATGTAAATTTTCAATTGTATACCTATGGACAATTTAAAGTTCATTTTATCACCTGTGACTCTATGGTAAATCTTCAGCTTTTGAATGAAGTCATTGTCCCACGAGTACAAGAGACATGCACTCAGATAGAGCAAACATCGGTTGAGGAAACAATATTAGAGAAACTTCATATTCCTGAACTAAAAATACTAAACACAAAGGAAGAAGTTATCACAAAGCTATTTAATGGTTATTTAATATTATATTTTGAGGATGGAAATCTAACGTTTTCAAGCAATATTTCAAAGAAGCCCAATAGAAGTCCAGAAGAGTCCAGAATGGAAGTACTAATTAAGGGACCAAGAGATAATTTCATTGAGGATATATCGGTTAATATCGCCTTAATAAGAAAAAGATTGCCTACCAATTCTTTAAGTGTTGAGAAAATGGAAGTAGGTAAAAGGTCTAAGACAACCGTAGCTATCCTTTATATGGAAGACATTGCTAGTAAGGATATACTCCAGGATATTTTAGACCAGATTAATAAGATTGATATAGATATCGTCTTTGGTGGAGAGTTATTTATGGAAAGAGTGAACAAGAAGTCACTTATCTTTCCTAAAAATGATTATACAGGAAGGCCAGATTTTGCAATCCAAGCGTTAGTAAGGGGAAGGTTTCTAATATTAGTAGATGGAGTATCCTATGTTGTAATTACTCCTGTGAATTTATTTTTGCTGTTAAAGGCAGGAGAGGATATAGAATATCCAGTTGCTTTTAGCACGGCAGAAAGGGTGCTGAGAATAGTAGGTCTTATGATAGGCGTTGCATTACCAGCTTTTTGGTTAGCGTTGACTACATTTCATCAAGATCAAATGCCCTTTCAGTTACTGGCAACAGTTGTCCAAAACAATATGGGGCTCCCGCTGCCCTCTGCGTTAGAGATGCTTATAATGTTAGTCATGTTTGAGCTTTTTAGAGAAGCGGGTCTACGTTTACCGAGTGTTATAGGAGGAACTATCAGCGTAGTAGGTGGGCTAATAGTTGGGGACGCGGCAATTCGTGCAGGTTTAACAAGTCCGGCAATGATTGTTGTTATTGCTATATCTACTATCGCTACTTTTACACTTGTCAATCAATCCCTTGTTACTTCTGTTAGTGTTGTACGAATCATTATGATTCTCATTACATCTATACTTGGATTGTTTGGTTTTTTCGTCTCGTTGTATCTCTTGCTTCTCTACTTATCAAGCATGAGAATATTCGGTGTGTCTTATATGAATATTGCAACGGACCTCAGCTGGTCAACTATTAAAAAGTCTTTATTCAGGCCACGAGCTACTGAATATAAGGACCGTCCTCATTCACTTGATCCGCAGGATGCAACACGAACCGGAGGAGCAGAAGATGAAAAGAAGAATTAAACAATTATGCATAATCTGCTGCATCCTTCCTCTATTAACAAGCTGCTGGGACTCGGATGAGCCTAACAAAATTCGGTATATATACGGAGTAGGTATAGATTACAAAGACGGTAAATATGAGGTATTTGCTCAAATTGTAGATTTCGTTAATATTGCAAAAACAGAGCAACCAAATCAGGATGCTATCCAAGCGGAAGTTGGTAGGGCTAAAGGCAACACCGTAGAAGAGGCTTTCTTTGATTTATATCAATCCATGGACTTAAAACTATTTTGGGGACATATGACGTATTTAGTTTTTTCAGAAGAGGCATTAAAAGAAGGGCGAGCGAATACAATCATAAACTCTTTTTTACGATACCGAGAGATTAGATACCAAACGTGGGTTTATGCGACGAAAGATCCTGTGGAGGAAGTATTACTGCTTAATCCATTATTCAATAATGCAATGACGCGACTTAAGCTTGCAGACCCGATGAGCTCCTATCAGCAAGAGTCTTTTGTAGAGCCAATAGACTTTCGAAAACTAGTTATCCGATTAAATGAACCTAGCCATGAAGTGAACATTCCGTTTATAAAAATAGATGAAAAATGGAATTCTGAAAAAGAAAAAGATAAATTGCCAAAGTTTGATGGTGTAGGTGTTCTTACACCAAAGGATCTTAAAGGATTTATAACAGGGGATAAAATTAATGGTCTACAATGGATGTCCAAGGAAACAAAAAGAGGAGAAATCACAGTTCCTCGGGAGGATGAGTTTGTTACGATTGTAATAGATAATCTGAAAATAGATGTAGAGCCGAAAATACAAGGGGAAGAAGTAAAATTTGATATTAAATTAAATATGAACGCTTTGTTAAGTGGTTTTGAAGGTACAATAACAGAGAAGGAGGTACGCTCTTTTGTAAAGAAGCAAATAAAAAAAGAAGTTGAAGAAACTTACTTAGAAGCATTGGATATAGATGTGGATATATATCGACTGTCAGAATATATGTATCGAAAGGATCTAGAAGCTTGGAGAAAGATCCAAAAGGATGGAAAAGTACCGTTAACAGAGAACTCGATTAGTAATCTTACCGTAGATGTCAATAAGGTATACTCAGGTAGAAAATCATTCAGAGAAACTGTCGAATAGATTAATGATTATTTGATTAGGTGCAGAATCTCAGCAGGGAATTTTACAATATTTTAGAGGTAGTGCGATAGAGAGTAAGGATAAAGTTGAGTTCCTTTCCAATTATTTTATAAAAAAATTGAATTCCTCTTGACTTTATCCTATTATTATTAGATAATATATATTGTCTTTCCAATATTTTATTAAGGAAAGAAAATATTGTCTCAGTAGCTCAGCTGGATAGAGCAACGCCCTTCTAAGGCGTCGGTCGGGAGTTCGAATCTCTCCTGGGACGTACAGTTAAACACAATTCAAGCTTTGATGTGACAGGGCTTGATACAGATAAAGGATGCTAACACAGATTATAACACTGTGACAGTATCCTTTTTTTGTCCCTACACTGATTCTTCTATCTTAAATTTATGGAGGAATCAGTGTGACAAAGACAAACAGTATTTTTGAAGTAAGCAGGAAATTAGCTTATTTCAACTCGCAGTAAAGCAGCAACCCATAAAAAAAAGGTAACACTTAGAGATGTAATGGAGATCTTGTAGCAGTAAATGCAGTTAAGTGGATTTAGAGAAAGAACAATTACAGAATACAATGGATACATAAAACTGTTTAGAGATTACAAGAGTAGATTTTAAAAAGGATATTACAACAGATACAATGTAATTGTGGTTGAATCCCATGAGGTCATCCAATCAAACAAACCTTACAAACGACTAAATCATATCTAAGGTTAACATTGGTGGAATAAGTATAAGTTTTAGGAGAACATAATATCATGATAGATAAAAATAATGTAGTAATCCAAACCTATGCAGGTATTGATAATTGGATGAAAATTTTAAAAACATTGTAGTGTTAAGGCGTATTAGAACCAAACTGTGAAGTAACTTAGGATAGAAAATAAGGGCACCTAATAGGACAACAATATGAGAAAAAAACCTATATCTCGAGAGATATAGGTAAGAAAAATTTAACTTCAATCCGTTTTTAATAGTGAATAAATATTGATGTCTATTAAGTTTCCTTTTGATTTTTCGTATTGTCTTAATGTTCCTTCAAATGTGAAATTTAATTTTTTTAAAACGTTAATTGAATTTACATTTGCAGGTTCTATTTTGGCTTCAATTCTATTTATTTTTAATGTTTCTAGAGCATAATTACTCAACGTGTAAATAGCCTCTGTAGCATATCCCTTGCCCCAATAGGTTTTAGCAATTTCATAACCTATTTCGGCCTTCTCATTTTCAAAGTCTATCGAATTTAAACCACACGTGCCAATTATTTCACTGGATTCTTTTTCAATTATACAGAAACGAATAGCTTTGCTAGATTGAGCCAATTCCTTAAACATTTCAATCATTTCTTCTGCTTGAACTTCGTGTGTAAAGCTAGAGATGTTCATGAATTTAGTAACATCTGGGTCAGACCAAATTTTAAATAAGCTAGGTGAATCTGATGTTTCCATTTTCCTTAAATGTAATCTTTGAGTTTGTAGTTCATTTATCAATACTTTTACCTCCAATTTTTTAATCAGTTGGATGAAAAATATTGCCATCTGCGCATAGTTCAGTCCCTTCGAGTTTAGTTTTATTATACATTGAGTAAACAATTAAAGGAACTTTAAAATAGAAAATCACAGCTTTTGCGGGCACTAGGCCCTAGAATTTTAGGGTGTCCTTAAAAAGGTAAGGGTTAAAGAATGATGATACAAAGTTCGTAACATAGCGTCGCAAATTAGTGTTCAAATTGCCGATTATTGATATTTTTCGAGTGTATGTATTCTAAGGTACTACGCGCCGTCAGGTTATACACAATCAAAGACAAACAGTATTTTTGAAGTAAGCACAGAAATTAGCTTATTTCTACAAGGCAGTAAGGCAACAACCCATTAAAAAACAAGGTAACACTTAGAGATGTAATGGAGATCTTTTCGCAGCAAAATGTAAGTCAAATTTAGGAGATAAAATTTGTATTAGTTTAAGACTGAACTAAAGAAAGCGAGTGCATGGTGAATATACCAACCTAATATATTTATATAAGGTGCTTACAGGTTATAGTTTTCTTTTTTTAGTTAAAATTAAAAATATTCTAAAAATAAAAAGGGTTTTAACGAATAATGTAGAAATTAGAAGTGTAAGACAAAATATCAAGGAAATGGAAGTGTTTAATTCATGAAAAAGAAAAAATCGATGTTTTCAATTTTAGGTATTTTATTAGTTTTGAGTTTATCGTTTGGAACAAGTGCTAGCGCACAAGTACCTGCACCGGAAGCTGGCGGCGGTACTCCTATAAAATGCATTCCAGGTAAACCTTGCCCTATTGGACCGTAATGGTTTATTAAAGAACACCAAATTCTATCAAAATAGAATTGGTGTTTTTTTTATGTCTTAAAAAGTACAACCTCTCGATATTTTATTGGTAAAGAAAGTTCTATTGGAGATTAATCTTTTATTTTCTAGACCTACTCATTCCATTTCGTGTGATTGGTTTATATTCTTTGTTTTAGAAAAAAATTCAGTAAAGACTATATTTTAAAAGACCAACTTTTTAACTTATGTTTACAAAAATTCTCCGTAATTATATATCTATGTCTTATTTGAAGTTTCTTGGCGAAGTTGTCTAAGCTCTCGTAACACTTAATATACACTTCTGGAGATGGTTTTTCTATTTAGGAAACTTAATCCACCTTTAAGATAAATGAATGTGTATTACACCTTTTTTATTTGCCTCATATTATTTGTATATCTATCTTTCCATAAGAACAACATAATATGAATACTTAGAAAGGAGTGTTTAAATGCCAGATCGTAAGCCGCCACATGAGCAACTGACCGTAAAAGACAATGGATTGACTTCAACTCAAGAGGTTTTGTACCAGCAAGAATTTAAAAAGGCTGATAAAGCTACATCAAAAAATGATCAACAGAAAAGGTAAGTTAACTTACTTTTATAAAGAACACCATGCTTTTAAAAAGCGTGGTGTTTTTTGTCTTCTTGAAAATATTTTATTTTCCTGACACGATAAATTAATAATTCGTATATAATGTTTGTATAACTTATTTTAAAATAACCTTATACAAAAGGTTTGACTTTTGTATAAGGTTTGTGAATAATTAAATAAAATAACCAAACATCCAAACATCCAAACATCCAAACATCCAAACATCCAAACATCCAAACATCCAAACATCCAAGCTAAAAGTATAGACAGGTTAAAAGAAAAGAGAAGGAGAATGTACAATGCCAAATAGTAAAAAGAAAGTCGTGGTAATAGGAGCAGGTGTTGCTGGTTTAGCGAGTGCTATTCGTCTCCAGCATGCAGGATATGAAGTAGAGCTATATGAAAAGGAGGCATTACCTGGGGGGAAAATGCACCGAATAGACATGAATGGTTATCAATTTGATCTGGGGCCAAGTATTGTCATGATGCCTGAGCTATACCGAGAAGTGTTTGAACTAACTGGAAGAGATCCCGACGATTACATACCTATGCAAAAAGTGGACCCAATGTATTCTACGTACTTTGGAGCAAAAGCACAGGAAAAATATGATATTTCTTCTGATTTGATTGAGTTGATGAAAACACTGGAGAATATTTCTGAGGAAGATTCGAAGGGATTTTTAAAATATTTACAGGAAATATACGAGCGTTATCTTGTAGCAAAAAACCATTTTCTTCAACGACCTTTTCGAAATTTTACGGATTTTTATAATCCAAAAACGATTCGACAAATGTTTAAGTTAAAAACGTTTGATAGTGCAGACCATTTTATTGGGAAATACGTAAAAAATGAGCGTATTAAACAAATTCTTAGCTTTCAAACTTTATACATAGGAGTGTCACCTTACAATGGACCTTCTTTGTATACTATTATTCCAATGATTGAAATGCTCTACGGAGTTTGGTTTATCAAGGGTGGAATGTATACAATGGCTTCTTCGATGGAGCGTTTGTTCAAGGAATTAGGTGGCAAAGTTTACTACAATGCATCTGTAGATGAGGTGCTTATAAAAGAACAAAAAGCTTATGGTATTCGCGTCAATGGAAAAGAAATTCTAGCTGATTACGTTATGTGCAATGCAGACTTTCCTTACGCTATGAAGAATTTAGTGAAGGATACTAAAGCGAAGGGAAAATATACAGATAAAAAAATCGATAGTATGAAATACTCGTGTTCGTGCTTTGTTATGTACTTAGGAATGGATCGGAAATACGAGGAATTAGACAATGTACACAATTTCTTTATAGCCGATGAGCTAGAAAAGAACTTAAACGATATTTTTGATGGTAACAAGCTAGAACAGCCTTCTTTCTATGTATACGTTGGCTCTAAATTAGACCCAAGTCTGGCACCAGAAGGAAAGGATGGTCTGTATATCCTTGTTCCAGTTTCTGAGCTATCTTCCTCGAAATATGAATGGACCGATGAGACGGTTCAATATTATCGAAATAAAGTAATGCAGTCATTAAAGAATGTTAAAGGATTCGAAAATATTGAAGAAGAAATAGTCGCAGAAACTTATATGACTCCTAGGGATTTTGAGTCTAAGTTCAATGCTTATAATGGTGCTTGCTTTGGGCTACAACCAACTCTTACACAAAGTAATCACATGAGACCGCAGAGCAAAGCAAAAAACTGTGAGAATCTGTACTTTACTGGAAGTAGTACTCATCCGGGTGCAGGAGTACCGATAGTTTTACTATCTGCTAAAATTGCTACCGAAGAGTTGCTTTTAGATGATGGAATTAAAGAAAAAAATGAAGCTGGTTTACCAGAACTTGTGACAAATTAAAAGATTCTATTTATATAAAAATAGAGTGAATACTTGATAGTTTTCAAATTTCGAAAAGATAGAAGGAGGCGAAAGATTTGGTTGCAAAAAGGGTCTCACCTATAGAAGATTCCTATCGCTATTGTGAAGAAATGATTAAACGTAACTCGAAAAGTTTTTACTTTGCATTTAAACAATTGTCAAAGGAGAAAGCAAATGCAGTATTTGCAATCTATACTTTTTGTAGGAAGGCTGATGACAGTGTCGACGAAAACAATACAAAGGTTAGCCAGAAGGTATCATTAGATCAGTTAGAAGCAGAGTTACGGTTATTCGAGCAAGGCAAGGAAATCGACCATCCGATGTGGCTTGCGCTTCGGGATGTATTTAATCGATACAATATGGATATAGCGCCTTTCTATGACCAATTGAAGGGTCAAAGAATGGATATTGATTTTAAAAAGCCAAAAACCCTCTTAGAACTAGAGAATTATAGCTATTATGTTGCTGGAACAGTTGGGTTAATGCTTTTACCTATAATTGCTGAGGATTCAACATTAGATTTAAGGGAGCAGTCTATCAGTCTTGGAATAGCTATGCAAATTACTAACATTCTTCGTGATATCGGGGAAGATTACAGTAGGAAGAACCGAATTTATCTACCAGAATCTTTATTAAAATCAGAGTTATATAGTGAGTATGATTTGAAAAATGCAAAAATAAACATCCAATTCATTCGAATTTGGGAGTTATTAGCTCATCGTGCAGAAGAATTATATGATCATTTCTATGAATCAATCTTTTACTTTGATGAGGATAGCCGTTTTCAGGTGCTACTTGCTGCTAGAATCTATCGCGGCATATTAAATACAATCCGTAAAAATGATTATGACTGTTTTCACACTAGAAATTTTGTATCCCCTCTAGAAATGAAGAAAATTCATCAAGCAACTTGCTATGATATGAAAGGGCAGGTGTCATCTTAATGAGCAAAAGTAAAAAAACTGTAGTTGTAGTAGGAGGTGGTCTAGGGGGGTTATCTGTTGCTATTTCTCTTGCTCAAAACGGTTACTCCGTTTCCCTTTATGAGAAGAACAAACATTTAGGAGGCAAACTGAATCGGTTGGAGCAGGAGGGATTCGGGTTTGATTTAGGCCCATCCATTCTCACTATGCCACATATCTTTGAAAGACTATTTAAGCGCAGCAACCGCGAAATGTCAGATTACATTTCTGCCTATAGATTAGAGCATGAATGGCGATCTTTTTTTACAGACGGAACAACAATTGACCTTTACGGGGACCTTGAAAAAATGGCACAGGAAAACATGAACCTCTCAGCAAAGGATATGAGGGAATACCAAGAATTTCTGCATTACGCTAAAAAGATTTATGATGTGACAGAAGAAGGGTATCTTGGAAAAGGGTTGGACAGTACAATGGATGTGTTTCGGCAGCATGGTTTTATAGAGTCACTAAGAGGCTTTGATTATTTTTCGACTATGTATGATGCTATAAAGAAAAGAGTAAGCAACCCTAATTTACGTACGATGCTTTCTTATTTTATCAAATATGTTGGTTCCTCCCCATATGATGCACCAGCTGTGTTAAATATGATGATTTACATGCAGCATGCACAAGGTGTTTGGTATGTTCCAGGAGGTATGCATGGAATTGCAAGTGGAATGGTGAAGCTTGGGAAGGAGCTTGGTGTATCCTTCCATACTGGAGAAGAAGTGAAACGTTTACATAGAGATGGAGATAAACGAATTGCTGCAGCAGAGCTAGCGGATGGTAAAAAGGTAACAGCAGATTATTTTATCTCTAATATGGAGGTCATTCCTGCATATGAAAAATTATTGGAGGAAGAGCCAAAGTATATAGAGAAGCTAGAAAAGAAATTTGAGCCCTCGAGCTCGGGGTTAGTGTTGCATCTAGGTGTGAATAAATTATACCCACAGCTTGCCCATCATAACTTTTTCTTTTCCGATAACTTAAAGGAGCAAATGGATCAAGTTTTCCATCGCTATGAGCTGCCCCAGGATCCAACAATATACTTAGTGAATACAAACAAGACTGATCCGAAACAGGCTCCAAAGGGTCACGAAAACATTAAAATATTGCCTCATATTCCTTATCTCCAGGACCAGCCATTTACTGAAGAAGATTACATGGCTTTAAGAGAACGTGTGCTCATTAAGCTAGAAAATATGGGATTAGAAGGTCTTCGGCAGCATATTGTCACTGAAGATATGTGGACCCCACATGATATAGAGCGAACGTATTATTCACACCGTGGCTCTATTTACGGGACGGTTTCCTCTAAAAAGAAAAATCATGGGTTTAAAAATGCAAAGCATAGTGAGCTATATGACAATTTGTACTTTGTTGGTGGTACTGTCAATCCGGGTGGGGGAATGCCCATGGTTACACTTAGCGGTCAGCAGGTTAGTGAGATGATTTTGGAGAGAGACAGAAAAGAGTCATAAGGAAGAGGTGGGGCTAATGATAGACGTTCTGTTCATAATTGCATTAGCAATAATCATTATGGCTATAGTGTGTGGTTTTCTTATGCTATGGAAAATCCCTCTCTCGGGACAAACGGACAAAGAGCTATCTGGACAGCCTACTATATCTGTGATAATCCCAGCAAGAAATGAGGAGGGGCGATTACAGCCATTGCTCGAGTCCTTACAAATACAATCACTTATCCCAAAGGAGATTATAGTAGTCGATGATGAATCTACAGATAAAACTGTACAAATTGCAAAAAAGTTTGGGACTATAGTTAAACAAACTCATGAAAATTACCAAAGATGGAAAGGAAAATCCGCAGCTTGCTGGATAGGTTCTGAGGCAGCTACTGGTGAATGGTTATTATTTTTAGATGCTGATGTAAGGTTAGAACATAAGGATAATTTGAAATCTTTGGCTATAAGTTTTCAGACGCAAGGCGCTAGAGGGATTTTATCCATTCAGCCTTATCACAAGGTCCATAAACTTTATGAAAACTTTTCGGCTATCTTCAATATTATGGTGATGGCAGGTATGAATCTATTTACTTTTTGGAGTAATCGATTACAAGGTGCAGGAGCATTTGGTCCATGTATTTTGACTACTAGAAAGGATTATATGGAGTCAGGCGGACATTTTGTGGTAGGAGAAGCAATAATGGATGATTTTGTGCTTGCGAAAGCCTTTAGAAAAATTGGTCTTCCAGTTCATTGTTTGGGGGGAAGGGGTGTACTTCATTTTCAAATGTATCCAGAAGGCATGAAGTCACTTGTAGAAGGCTGGTCAAAGAATTTTGGAACAGCTTCCCAGTCGACCCATCCGTTTGTTATGACACTTATTAGCATATGGATGAGTGGAGGTTTCCTTCCATTAGCTTTGTTTATAACGGCTGCTTATGTTAATTCTCTAACATGGATTTCCATAGCTCTAATTTGCTATGTTGGATTCATGACTCAAGCCTATTATCTTGCTAGTCGGACGGGTAATTTTCAGTTTTATATATTTATCTTTTATCCTATTCTATTCTTCTTTTTTACTGGTGTTTTTATGTGGTCCCTATTTCGAACTAAGGTTTTACGTGTAGTAACATGGAAGGGTAGAAAAATCAAATTGTAGGGGTGGTTGAATGCAAATAATACATCTCCCTGTATTTTGGACTATTTTAATAGATATTGGAGCATGGGCATTTTTCCATATTGTGATTTCGCTTTCTATGGCACTAATTCCTGTTCATTTTTTTGAAAAAGAAAATTCTTTATATAAATTGAGGAAATGGGAAGAATCAGGTGAATTATGGGAACGACTTTTTAGTGTAAGGCTGTGGAAGCATTTAATCCCTGATGGATCAAAGATAATACGAAAGGGATTTGAAAAGAACATTCTGGCTAGCAACGATAAACGTTATCTTAAACTTTTTGTTATTGAGACTAAAAGAGCAGAGTTGACCCATTGGGTTTCAATCGTGCCGGCCGGTCTATTTTTCCTTTGGAATCCTGCATGGGCAGGCTGGATTATGGTAGCATATGCTTTTTTGTTTAACTTACCAATTATTATAGTTCAACGGTATAATCGTCCTCGTATAGAAAGGTTTCTGTCTAGAAAGAGAAAAACTAGAGTAACTAAAGAGGCTGTCTTAAAGTAGGCTTTAATTCTTTAGATTTCCTATATAAAGAAAAGACCTATCACTAGTACAATCAAGTGATAGGTCTGTTTATTTTTTTCTATTTAATGGAACGAGCAAGCTCGCTAAAAATGACCCCTAATCCAAAAGCACCTGCATCTGGATAACCAAGACTTCGTTCACCTACTGTTCCAGCACGACCCATACGAGCTACAATGTCTTTGGTCTTTTCTGCACCTAAGACGGCAGCAGCAGCTCCTTGTTCAAATGCTCGCTTAAATGTTGTGCTAGATGAACTGCTATCCATCCATGAATCAGCACAAGGTATTAACGCATCAATCAATGTTTTATCTCCAACTTCTGCCCCTCTACCAAATGAACGCTCTCCAGTCGATTGAATTCCTTTCACTGCCTCTTGTAGCATTTCAGCAAACTCAGCTATAGTTAATTCCATCTTGCCATCAGTTATTTTTCCAGCCGCACGGAAAGCTGAGCCCCAAATTGGGCCTGATGCTCCACCGCAATACTCCATAATAACGAGAGAGCATGAGTGTAAAAAGGAACCGATCGTAAGTTCGGGCTGTTGTATAATATCACTCCACTCTCGCTTCAATTGCTTGAATCCTTTTGCAACACTCATTCCGAAATCTCCATCTCCAGCATGAGAATCTAACTCACAGAAAGGTACTTCATTATCTATTATTACTTCACTCATTTTATCTACAAGGTAGATCATGTTAGGTAATGATAATCTTTCATTCTGAATCACAGAAAAATCTTCATTAGTTTCTGTTTTAAATGAGACTGGCATTTCGCTTTCTTCCTCAAAAACTTCAGTATATTCGACTGAATCAATCGGTCCAACTATTTTAAATGAGGGTGTATCACTAGGACTAGACAGTAAGTTTTTTAATTCATTGTCTAACTTCATGAAAGTAAGGGAGGCACCAGCCATATCAATGCTTGTCATATAATTGCCTACAAAAATGCGATTTACCTTAATATTTTTACGTGATAGCACTCGTACAACTGAATTATTTAACAAATACAATTCCTGTAGTGGAGTTGCACCGAACCCATTGACTAATACCGCAATCTCATCCTTTTCATTCACGCCGAGATCTTTTAAAAGGTCCATGGTCATTCGTTCTGCCAATTCATCTGCGGAAAGCATTTTCTCTCTCTTTATTCCTGGCTCACCATGAATTCCTACTCCGTACTCTATTTCATCCTCTGCCAATTTAAAGGTTGGCGTACCTTTTGCAGGTACGGTACAAGAGGTAAGAGCTACACCTATGCTCCTTACATTAGCTGCTGCCTTTTCAGCTACCTTTTTGACCTCTAATAGCTCTCTACCTTCTTCCGCAGCTGCTCCAGCAATTTTATGAACGAAAACAGTACCTGCAACTCCTCGTCTACCTACAGTATAAAGACTGTCTTCTACTGCAATATCATCATCCACCTTAACGTATTCAACGTGAATGCCATCTTCAGAAGCTAAAGCAGCTCCATTTTTAAAATTCATCATATCGCCACTATAATTTTTGAGAATCATCAAAAGACCTTTTTGGCCAGCCGTAGCCTTAATGGCTTGATAAACCTGTATTTGAGATGGTGAAGCAAATATATCTCCACACACAGCGGCATCAAGCATACCCTTACCTACAAATCCAGCGTGAGCGGGCTCATGTCCACTACCGCCACCACTAATAATACTTACCTTGTTGTGATCGATAGCTTTCTTTTTTATAATTTTGTACTTCTTTAAAAATTCTAGCTCTGGATGTGCTAAGACTAAACCATTACACATTTCCATCACAAGGTTTTCAGGTTGGTTCATGATTTTTTTCATATGTATTGCTCCTTATATAACTAATTTAGTTCTGCATTAATATAGCATACTAAATTATAATACAACTATTGAAAGCTATCCAATAACTCGAGGGAAATAAAATTTTGAAAATTTAAATATTACGAATATAATAGAATAAAAGGAAAAGAAAGTTGGTGTTTTCTAGAGGGTAAGTATAATACATAAAATTTATATTCAAATGAGTTAAATTCATAATTCAAATAATTATAAAGAACACGAACAATCGAGAAGAGAATAATAATATCTAAATGCTGTCAACGAGTAAAATGTAATTGATTCTACGCTTTAGGCGGACGCTATCCGTGGGGTGAGCAATAAGCCATCACCGCCTGCCGCTCCAATTACTCGTGGAGCAAAGTTCGTGTTTACTGGTAAAGTACTATTATGAAATTAACTAAACTAGGAGGAATTTATGGGAAATACACTAATCCAAGCAGATGATACACTTACACTTTGGGGAATCATTGTTATCGTTGCTTCATTGAGTATTTTTTTGGAGCAAAGATTTAGCTGGGCGGCGAAAATAACTGGTGCCATTATCGCTTTATTGATAGCCATACTCTTATCTAACACGGGGATCATACCAACTGAATCCGCTGTTTATGATTCGGTATGGAGCATTATTGTTCCACTTGCAATACCATTACTATTATTTCATGTGAATATTAAAAAGCTGTTTAAGGAAAGCGGCAGACTTTTAATGATATTTTTAATAAGTTCGGTAGGTACTGTTGCTGGAACAATTATAGCATTTTTTATATTAAAGGATCATATACCATTACTCAATAAGCTTGCTGCTATGTTCAGTGCTAGCTACATAGGTGGAGGGGTTAACTTTGCGGCAATGTCTGCTAAGTTTGAAACGCCGGGGGAGTTAGTTTCATCGGCGGTAGTTGCAGACAACTTAAATATGGCGCTTCTTTTTGTTATATTAATGATTATTCCTACTATGCATTTTTTCCGTAAAAAGTATAAAACGCCACATATAGATGAGTTAGAATCTCGAAGTAATAAGGATCAAGTTAATCAGTCAAAAGCCTATTGGAAGGCGAAGGAGATATCCCTAAAGGATATAGCTTTGTCAGTAGGAACGGCATTTGCATTAGTTATTTTAGCAAAAAAGGTATCTACTTGGTTTGATACTCTTATTCCTTCTGGAGAAGATGTAAACTTTCTACTAAACCTGTTAAACGGATTAATAGGAGATCAGTATTTAATGTTAACGACATTCACTTTCCTAGCTCTTTTATTGTTTCCAAAATTCTTCGATTCATTAAGTGGAAGCCAAGAGATTGGAACTTATCTCATCCATATTTTCTTTGTAGTGATTGGTATTCCTGCTTCCATTCCATTGATCATTGAAAATGCACCGTTATTGCTAATTTTTGCTTTTATCATTGTAGCAATCAACTTAATCGTTTCTTTGGTAGGTGCGAAGGTCTTTAAATTTGAACTTGAGGAAACACTGTTAGCAGTAAATGCAAATATCGGGGGTCCCACTACAGCCGCAGCACTGGCAATTGCAAAGGGATGGAGTAATCTAGTAGGACCAATCTTAATTGTTGGAACACTGGGATATATAATTGGAAACTACGTGGGTACTTTCTTAGGACTGTGGTTAGAGGGCTTTATGTAAAATAGTTTAATAAAAATAGCATTGCAGTCGCAATGCTATTTTTTTTGGTTAGTACTAAATAAATAATACCTTGTATTATTAGGTAATATAATTTATAAATAATAGTAAGGTGGTGTAAAAAATGGAAATAAATAAAGAGGTGTTGAAGGGGCATATTGATACACTCATATTATCTCTGTTACAGAAAAACGATCGCTATGGATATGAAATCGCTAAAATCGTTCGAGAGAAAAGTAACAATCTTTTTGAACTAAAGGAAGGAACACTTTATTTGTCTTTAAAAAGATTGGAGAAAAACAATTGGATAGAGTCCTATTGGGGTGATGAACAAGGGCCCGGTGGAAGAAGAAAATATTATAAGCTTACTTCCCTTGGAGAAGTGGGCTACAAGGAAAAATGCAATGAATGGTTATTTGTAAAAAAAATAATGGATTCTTTTTTGGAAGGAGGAGATTAATTTGAAACAAGTAGATTTATTTGTTAATTCTGTTTATCAAAACACAAAAGGAAATAAGAAAGAGATTCTTGAAATGAAAGCTGAGATGAGAACTCATTTACTAGAAGCTGTCTATGATTTAAAACAAGAAGGTATAACTGAAGAGGAAGCTGTTAAAATAGCCATATCCAGATTCGGAGAGGAAAAAGAAATTCGTACCATTCTAGGTGAAATGTTTAAAGCCCAACAAGTATTTGCTAAATGGATTTTATATTTATCACTAGCTTTCCTTGTTTTATTTTTATCGGTTTTTGGTTGGCTTTGGCAAAATGCAGAAGAGCAATCGTCTCAAATATCTAATGTAGCAACAGAGATAGCAACAGTTTTAGAAAACAAAACCACTATTACACCTGAAATGATAATGGCCATAGAGAACTCTATAATAAAAACTGATTTCATAACTACTGTTAAGATATTTGATGTGAGGGGAGTCAAAGAGGGTGAGAAACCTGGCGACTACTCGAATGTATTTGAATATGTTGAAGAAGCAACTCCAGACTATAAATTTAATCAAGCAGTTTGGTCCCCTGAATGGCTAAAGCCAGCCTTTTATCCATATGGGAATGGAGATGATCAGTGGTTCGTTAGTATGGAGCAAAGAGTGTTTAGTAAAGTGATGACAATCATTTTATTTGTAGGAGTAACAATCTATTGGACTTTGTTCACAATTTGGGCAACCATCAACGCTTATCATCAGAAGAGGTTAAATATTGCTTGGATTATCATATTTGCTTTATCGAATATTTTTGGCTTTTTAGTATATTATCTAGTTGGTAAAAGAAAAGTTATGGCTTAAAAAATATAAAAATAAACCTATAAAGGAAGAATGATGTATGGCAAATACTCATTCTTCCTTTATTTTTGTTGAGAAATTTGAACTAATATATACTCTAATAATTAGAAAAAAGACTAAATAACTAATTCGTTTATATCAATTCAAAGGAAAATTTAGAATATTAGGCATTTAGTCATTCTAAAGATTTTAAAATATCAATTATTTGACTTCTATAATATTCGCAATGTAGAATGACAAAATGACGTAAAAGTATCAAAAGCAATTGAAGGTAAAATGATGGTTTTTAAAGGAAGCCTCATTCGAATTATTTGTAAGCGTTTTTGTTTGCTGTCTTACAAGATAAGTGAAACGAGTAGGCAAAGTTAAGTCAACAAAAATATGCATTTCACATCATTTTGAAAGCGGTCACAAATGGTTTTCTAAAAATTTATAATTTCTTCATTTGATACCTTGATGCTAAGACGAGCTAAGAAAATACAACAAGTTGTATGATCAAAAAAAAATAATAAAAATTGAGGTATAGAGAATGTCAATTTTAATAGGAATAATAGGATTAATTGTAGTCTTTGGATTAGCTTACTTAATTAGTAATGATAAGAAAGCGATTAATTTTAAAGCTGTTGGAGTTATGTTAGTTCTTCAAGTCGTATTAACTTTAATCATGTTCAAGACAACTGTCGGACTGACTGTAATAGAAGGTATTGGTAATGGTTTTACAAAAGTTATTAATATAGGGCGTGAAGGGGTAAACTTCGTAGTTGGAGGTTGGGTCCCAGAAGGCGGCTCAGTATTCTTTATAAATGTATTAGTAATTTTAATTTTTACTTCTATGTTACTTTCAGTTTTAACTTACTTACGTGTACTACCACTTATTATTAAATATTTGGGAGGATTCTTGTCTAAAATTACAGGGCTTTCACGTGTTAGTACATTCCATGCTGTAAATAATATTTTCTTCGGTCAATCAGAAGGAATTTTAGCTATTAAATCACACGTGCTTAAAATGGACAAAAACAAGTTGTTTGTCATGACGATCACATCTATGGCATCTGCATCTGCATCCATTATGGGTTCTTATATCACTATGTTACCTGCTAAGTATGTTTTAGGTGCAATGGCTCTAAATGCTTTGTCAGGTTTGATTATTGGTATAATTATTGCTCCTGACTCTTCTAAGGAAGAAGAAGTTATCGACATTAAAGAAGCATCTCAAGCAAAATCTCTTTTTGAATCTATCTCAATGGGAGCATTAGATGGAGGTAGAGTGGCCTTAATTGTAGCAGCTATGCTAGTGGCTTACGTAGGATTAATGGCGTTAATAGACGCAGGGTTCCAAGCTGCGATCGGTTTAACGTTTACGGAAATTTTAGGATATGTATTTGCGCCGATTGCTTGGTTAATGGGTGTACCTGCAAGCGAAATTTTAGTAGCTGGTCAAACGATGGGTACGAAGCTTGCAACAAACGAATTTGTAGCAATGCTTCAGTTCAGAGATCAAATTCCTAATCTTTCTGAGAAAACAGTTGCAGTAGTTTCGGTATTCTTAATTAGCTTTGCGAATTTCAGTTCTATTGGAATAGTTAGTGGCTCTCTACAAGCTATCAACGGAGAAAAAGCTTCTATCGTTTCAAAACATGGTCTTAAGTTATTAGTCGCTTCTACCATGGTTTCTTTCTTAACTGCAACCTTAGTTGGGATATTTATTTAAGCTTCAATCTTAAATAGCGTCACTCTCTTTATTGGGAATGATGCTATTTTTTTATAGAGAGGTGTATCGAACTGAGATATTTATTTAACAAAAATGAAGTAACCAATAGATTTCTAATTTTTTTATTATTTTTAGATTAGATTGTAGTTAATTGTGGTACTTATATATTAGTAAGTATAGATTTAGTTGTTATTGGAAGATTATTGGTTTTTATGGAAATTTAGCATTACAAAAATTAGTTACTCGTTGATTCTAGGTGATAATACAATATTGTAAAGTTGGCTGAGTTAATTTCATAAATAACACTTAAGCATTTAAACATGCACATTTCTTATTTGTTCATTGTAGCGGAGGGCGGTGTTGGCTTATCGCTCACCTCAATGAAATAGTTTATATTGTTAGAAAAGCATGTAATTGTTCGTGTTTTTTCATAAAAACAGAAATTATGAAATTTATTCAACTATAATATTTTTACATAATAATTTGTCGGAAAAATTACTTAATGCAGAATACTTCAACTAGAACAATGAATAATCTATTTAGCTAATATTCTATTAAGCTGCCAATAATTTTTTGATTATATATTTAGTAAAGGGTGATTGAATGAAATTAGCAACTAGGATATTGTGGGCTTTAGTACTTGGTGCGGTTGTCGGAGTAATTTTAAATATCGTAGCACCAGAATTTTTTAAAACGGCAGATAGTTATTTGTTTACACCACTAGGAACAATCTTTTTGAATCTTATTAAGATGTTAATAGTGCCTTTAGTATTCTTCTCAATAGCTGTAGGGGTTGCTAATATAGGAGATCCAAAATCGTTAGGGCGTATGGGCGGAAAGGCAATGCTTTTCTTTTTAGCAACAACCGCTGTAGCGATTACTATAGGGATAGTATTAGCACTCGTTTTCCAACCAGGGGACAGTGAAAATTTTGATGTAGGATCAGTTGAGTACGAAGCTGCAGAAGCACCACCAGTTTCTGAAACATTGTTAGGAATAATTCCAGCTAACCCTGTTCAAGCAATGGCTAGTGGAGACATGCTACAAATTATTTTCTTTGCGGTATTTATTGGTTTAGGAATTAGCTATTTAGGAAGCAAAGTGGAAAGTGTCCAAAGATTTATGGAGCAGGCCAATGAATTAATGATGTTTTTAGTGACATTAGTGATGAAGTTTGCACCAATTGGCACATTTGGATTACTAGCTTCAGCTGTAGGGAAGCAAGGTTTTGATGCTCTAAAAGTAATGTTTATGTATATGGTAGTTGTCTTTTTAGCATTACTAGTTCATTCAGTTATCGTCTATGGTTCCGCACTTAAGTTTTTAGCAAAACAAAATCCGTTGAAGGTCATTAAAGAATATTTACCTGCTTTAACAGTGGCGTTTAGTACTTCTAGTAGCAGTGCGACCTTACCAATATCTATGGAGATTGCACAAAAAAAATTGGGAGTGCCAAAAGGGATCAGTAGTTTTGTTCAGCCTCTGGGAGCGACAGTTAATATGGATGGAACAGCAATCATGCAAGGGGTTGCGACAATTTTTATTGCTCAGGTATATGGAGTAGATCTATCGTTTGTCCAAATGCTTACTGTTGTTTTGACAGCCGTGCTTGCTTCAATCGGTACAGCAGCTGTCCCAGGGGCTGGTATGATTATGCTAGCGATGGTGCTAGAGTCTGTTAATCTTCCAGTGGAAGGGATCGCATTAATCATAGGTATAGACCGATTACTTGATATGACAAGAACAATGGTCAATTGTACAGGTGACTTAACATGTGCCCTATATGTAACTGAAAGTGAAAAGAAACATCAGAAATCTGGAACAGTGGAATCTGCTTCTACGATTATTAAGTAATAATATGAAAAAAGCTATTTCAAGGATGACTTAATCACACCTTGAGATAGCTTTTTTTTTAGATTTAACGTTATTAACTCGGGCGAGGAGAGAAATTGACATGGCAAGTATAAAGGGTTATTTCGCTGATTCGAGAAAAGCTATCATGATTATTTTATCCCATGTAATACTCTGTTAAAATTATATTGTAGCTTGGGCAGCCCCTAGCTTTTCTCAGCAGTGACAATATAATTCTACACTTCCTCCTGAAAATAAATCTTATAAAACTTTCGCTTGGAAACCTCATCATAGCCAACTTCTATAAGCTGATCTACCTGATCAATATCCCGAACATTCACTTGAATTTCAATGTTGGAATCCAGCTTAATTTTTCTCTTATAAATTTTTTCTGCCTTAGCAATTGCACTTTCTGAAATGACAGTTTCATATGGCTTCACTGAATTAACTATTATATCTTTTTGAGCTTGATCTGCATTGTCAAATACTGTTTCAATATATTCGTCAACTTCAAATGCTTCTTCATTTCTAAAGTAATCAAGCGTTTTGTTTAGTAGTCCAAGCTTTTCGGTATTAGTGAAGCTCTCTTCTTTAACAATTAGTTTTTTGCATTCTGTTAACGCTAAATTAGTTTTATGGAAGTGTTCATCTGCCACTCTAATGTTTAGAAAACGTTCCTGCCAGTAAACAACATCTTCCTTTTTCTTTGTTTTCATGAAAATTGCAGGGGCTGCATCTGGACCCATATCAATGATTACTGCTATATTGTTAATTTTCCTTACGTTTATCCCATCTACACCGTTTACTATTACTTTGTCTTGTTCATTTTTAATATCTAAATACATCTCTTTTTCATCGATTTTAACGATAGTAAGAGCTTTTTTAGTCTCTGTATTCCATATGCAGTTTTCAAACAATCCAATAAATAATTCTCCGTTTTTTATATTAGGATGCTGAGAAACGCTTTGTAGATGAACTGCAATATTTTTTGATTGCTCTAGGAAATTATTTTTGTTATCAAAAATGCTATTTACATATGTGTAAACTTCATTTAGCCCTAGGTCTGTTTGATGGAAGAAATCATATTGTTGCTCAAAATCTACTTTGTTAAATGCCAATTGTGTGAATGCAGCCTCTAGCATAACCTCTGGTTGTAAATATATTTCGTCACCTAAAACAAGTGAATCGCCTACATAATGCACTATATATCGATCTAACTTACTTTCATTTACTTCTAACACTTCTTCACCTTCTATATTAGAGTTCTAGATATTCTACCATATCATATTCTCGAAGCTATTTTCATATATTTTTTTCACTTATTTTTGTTAAGGATGGTAAGAGAAACCTGTTTCTTTAAAAGTATTAAATCCAATGAACAAAGACTTATGACCGTTCGCCCTTTGTTTCAGTATTTTCGTCAAGCGAATCCGATGAATCCGCCTAAAGCTAAGTGAGAGTATAACCGCTAGCTGCTCTTTTCAACAAAGACAGTGTTCATATATCTTATAGCGAAGGCGGCCTTCTAACCAAATCAATCTAACTAAAATTGGAAGAGAGCTGATCGTATAATGCATTGATAATTTTTTGCTATAATATATATATGGATTAAGAGAGTAGAGGTACATATATATGAATTTTTATATCGTCATGCAAGGACAAACGTATATAGAAGAAAAAGAACATAACATTATTTGGTCTAAACAGGTCGATAAAAGTGGTATGCATCCACATTTTTGGGAGCGAATGAAGGAAGTCAAAGCAGGGGATTGTATTTTTCATTACGTAAAAGGTGACATTGTAGCTGTCAGTATTGCTAAAAAAGATTGTTACGAAGCAGAAAGTCCCTATGATGCTCTTTATAAAAAAGTTGGTAATAAGGTAGAAACTTCATACGAGGAACTAAATACTCCATTAAATATTAAGGATAATTTTCAGGAGATAGAGCTATTTCTTCCGATAAAATATTACGCCTTTCAAGAAAACGGGGATGGTAACCAAGGATATCTTTACCCGTGTAATGAACTATTGGCCATTAAACTTTTAGAGTTAATAGCTGACAACAATGCAAATTTCGAAAAACAGGAGCAGCTTGAATTTGCTATTAGTTCGATTCTATTAAAGGAAACTAATCGACTTCTACAAATTATTGCAGTAATGGAGTCTGAAGCAAAAGTAAAAATTCGCAAAGGACTTCAGAAATTTAAGCAGACGCTTTCCCCTTTATGGGATAACCAATGTGCTATTTGCAACATCGACTCTCCTGAACTATTACATCCTTGCCCATCAAAACCTTGGAAGGATAGTACTGAGGAAGAAAGGCTAGACCCTTATAATGGAATATTGCTTTGTTATAATCATGAGGCATTATATGAGAAGGGGTATATAGCATTTGATGGTCAAGGAAAAATCCATATTTCTAACCGTATAGAAGAAAGGGATTACGATAAATATCGAATTCATTCGAAGATGCGCATTAATAGAAAAGAAGAAAATAAAAAGTACTTTAAATGGCATAAAAAGAATATATTAAAATAATCAGCTTTCCATCCTGAAAAGGATGGAAAGCTTTTTTAGATAGAGGATAAGGCAATTTTTTTTGACTAGCCTATCTTTGATATTACAATTTTTCATAGAAATATTTGACTTTATGATGGAATAAATAGAAAATTATGTATACATTATTTAGATTTAAAAATAGCATCTTGCATCAAAAGATATATTATTCATTTTGTAAATTGCTTTAGGAGGTTAGTTCAGTGACGAGCAGTCAAGAGATATCATCTTAAAAAATTCTGATATCTAATTATGCAAAAAAAGAAAGGGGTTTATGGAATGGTGAAAGATCTTTATTCTCCAAGTTTATCAGGGGAACAATTCAAAGTTAATATCCATTTTCGGTGCATACTATCAGTGCGATTGTATCTAATTACTTCTGCTATTAATAGGTTAGCTAGTGACTATCACAGCTAGCCTTTTTTTAATTGAGTTAATATCTTAATAGCATCTTATCTACAACACACAAATATAAATCTCTTTCTATTTGGTTTATTAGCCTATATTCCGAATAACGATTTGAAATTAGACATTTTGTCCTCTTTCCAATCATAAATTAAATACATATCCAGACAGTGGAGGTTAATATGTATTTATTTAAAAAGGGTTTAGTTATTATTTTTGGCAGTATCTTTATAGCCCTGGGTATCAATCTGTTTTTAGTTCCCTATGAAATACTAGATGGTGGAGTCATAGGTATAGGGTTAATTTTTAACTATTTGTGGGGAGTTAAGACTGGTGCGACAATTATTCTATTTAGTATTCCCATCTTTGTTGTCGCTTGGTATAAATATCGAGAATATTTTTATAACAGTCTACATGGAATGATCATTTCTTCTTTCTTTATTGACTTATTTAAACCATTTAGTCAGCTAGTGATCTTGGAATCTGTTCCTAGTGCTTTAGTTGGTGGGTCACTAGTGGGAATCGGTATAGGTTTTATGCTTAGATATCGGACAAGTACTGGGGGGACTGATTTAGTTGCACAGTTTATAAGTGCAAAGACGGGTGTAAACGTAGGTATAAATATTTTTGTTATTGACTCACTAGTATTAGTTGTAGGTGGATTATTGCTGTCTATGGATTCCTTTTTGCTTTCAATCATGACCATTTTGTCTGTTGCTCTGTCAACTAGTCTCATAGCTAGAAAAACAAAACCCCATCCTCATTCACCTATAACAGCATAGTGTTTTAGCTATAGTAGATATATTTCTACCTAGTTCTAATCTGCTCTTCTTAATAAATTCTATAATATAAATTGAATTAATTTTATCTGAATATTAAAATAAATTAATAGAATCAAATTATGATGAAAAGGGGAGAGAAATGTCATATGAGAATAATGTATACAAACGGAAATATTTTTACGATGAATTTAGAAGAACCTCTTGTACAGTCTATAGTAATCGAAGATGAAGAAATTATAGATTTAGGAACCAATGAAGACATGATGCTTCAATGGGGAAGGGATAATACAACAGTCATAGATTTGGACGGTAAATATGCGTTTCCAGGGTTAATAGATAGTCATTTACATATTTCGAGCGTTGGTATTAATGCTCAAGAGCTAGATCTGACAGGTATAGAGTCAAAAGAGAAGCTTCTTAATGTAATAAGCAATAAGACTAGGTCAATTCAACCTGGAGAATGGATATTAGGGAGGGGCTGGGATGAGAATATATTTCCTGATAAACAAATTCCAACAATTGACGAACTAAACTATGTCTCACCCGACTCTCCATTATTTCTTCCGCGAGTTTGTGGTCATGCATTTCTAGTGAATACAAAAGCTCTAGAGCAAAGTGGTTATCATGATAAGCTGTCTGTACCGTATGGAGGAACAGTAGTTACAAGCACCGAAACAAATAAACCCACTGGACTATTACTTGAAACTGCTTCTACTATTATTACAGATCGTATTCCTATTAAAAGCTATGAACAGCTTAAGCATGCTTTAAAGTGGGGGCTGGAGGATGCTTTAAGAGTTGGTTTAACAGGTATTCATACGAACGACCCAACTTACTTGAATGGTGCTAAGCAAACTTACAAGCTATTTAATGAACTAATAAATCAAGAGGGGATTGGTCCTAGAAGCAATCTTTTAATGGACTATAAATACCTGGAAGAATTAAAGGATGCAGGAATGTATGCAGGGTATGGAAACAATAAAGTGATGATTGGTGCTATAAAGTTCTTTGCAGATGGTGCATTGGGAGGTAGAACGGCACTTTTGTCCGAGCCCTATGCAGATAGTCCAGGTAATTACGGGAACGCTATGTATGAGAAGGAAGGGCTATTGCAACTAATGAGAAATTGTAGAGAATTTGATATGCCGATTGCTGTCCACACCATCGGTGACCAGGCTTTGATAGATGTTCTGGATAATCTCGACAAACTGAAGCCAGTTGCCTACAGGGACAGATTGATCCATGTGTCTATTCTAAATGACCAATTAATCGAACGATTAAAAAGTCCTAATCGCATAATCGATATACAACCTAGATTTGTACCAAGCGATTATCCTTGGATTGTTGATAGGTTAGGAGAGTCAAGAGCTAATTTGTCTTATCCATTTAAAACGTTGCTAGAAAAAGGTGTCATTACAGCCGGAAGCTCAGATGCACCTATCGAACCGTTAAATCCCTTATTAGGAATTCATGCAGCTGTTACCCGTAAAAAAATTGGGGAAAATCATAATGGTTATAATGAGGCAGAAAAACTCTCCATGTATAAAGCTTTTAAAATTTTTACGGTAGGGGGTGCCTATGCTACGAATGAAGAGAATATGAAAGGAACGCTAGAAAGAGGAAAGCTTGGAGATATGACAGTACTCAACAAAAATCCATTTAGTATGGAATGTGCAGATGAACTTTTAGAAACAGAAGTTGAGATGACAGTAATTGGCGGTGTTATCAAGTACAGAAAGTAGCGTATGTAAATAATTTAATAGGGGGATGAAGCATGGACGCGATATTAGAAACAATAGTAGGCTGGCTTTGGGGTCTTCCACTAATTTTCACGGTCTTGTTTGTAGGAGTTTACTTTTCAATTGGTAGTAAACTATTCCAATTTGGTTATTTGCCTCATATTTTTAAGGTGACTTTCGGCGATTTATTTAAGAAAAGAGATAAATCAGAGGATTCTAAGGGTATACTGACACCTTTTCAAGCTGTAAGTACAGCTATTGGTGGCAGTGTCGGTGTAGGGAATATAGGTGGAGTGGCAACAGCTATAGCAATAGGAGGACCAGGTGCTGTATTATGGATGTGGCTTACTGCATTGCTAGGGATGATTACTAAAACTGTAGAGGTAACTCTATCGGTTTATTATCGCAATACCGATGAAAAAGGTGATCCTTTTGGAGGACCTACTTATTATATGGAAAAGGGACTTGGTGAAGAAAAAAACTTTAAATATTGGAAAGTACCAGCTATACTTTTCGGAATTGGAATTTTTACTACATTCTTTATCACTCTTCAAAATTATACGATTTCTGAGGCATTAAGCTCTTCTTTTGATATTGGTATGATTCCAGCTTCTTTTATTTATTTAGTTCTCATTTATATTATTATCTATGGTGGGATTAAACGTATTGGTGAAATTGCTAGTAGACTCGTTCCATTTATGTGTATTTTCTACGTATTGGCAGGGCTGTTTATAATTTTTAAGAATTATTCGGAGATCATTCCGGTGTTTAGTTTAATCTTTGAAAGTGCCTTCACTGGTATCGCTGCTGTAGGTGGATTCGCTGGAGCGGCAATTGCCCAAGTAATTCGGATGGGGGTAGCTCGTGCTGTCTACAGTAATGAAGCGGGCTGGGGAACTTCTCCAATGATTCACTCTACAGCTAAAACGAGTCATCCTATTAAACAAGGAATGTGGGGTGCAGTGGAAGTATTTGTAGATACAATCATCGTTTGTACTATTACGGCATTTACAATCATTATTACTGGTGTTTGGTCATCTGGACTGGATGGGGCAGCCTTAACGCTATCTGCTTTTGAAATAGGGATTGGTGAATTAGGTAGATATGTTATCACTATTTCAATATTTCTTTTTGGCCTGACTACATCTACTGGTTGGTATACGTATTATGAAATTCTATTAAGACACGTCTTTGGAGATGAGAAGAAGTTAACGTTAAAATATAAGATTTTACTATGGTTTAAATGGCTTTACCCAATACCAGGGTTTTTAATGGTTGTGTATGCGGTTACTTATAATCTACCAGGTAAAGCGGTATGGTATTTTGCGGATATCACTACAGCAATTCCAACCTTTGTAAACTTAATTGTCTTGTTATTTTTAAGTAAAAAATTCTTTGAATTATTAAGAGACTATAAGGCTAGATATTTAAACATAGGTGTTGTAGACCCTAACTTTAATGTGTTTTATGAGGACAGATTAAAAAAGAAAAACAAATAAACTTCACTCATAAAGGTGTCTCTGTGTTAGAAACAATCGTGTTAGTTCGAACAAACGAACCTTCATGATTGTTTACTACACTGGGACGAACAAATTTCTTCATACTTTTCCGTTAAAGCCTCATACCGCTCCGCATCAAAATCCTTTTGTCCTCGCATGTATTTTTCTTTTAGATTAAAATAACATATCTCGAAATATTCCTCGTTATGATGATGAACGAATGGATCCGTTATTTGTTCAAAAGGTACATCTGTGAAATAACGCTCCATTTTATCTAGCGTCCTAATATTAATGTTGCGAGCACGCATTTCATTTAGAACAAGTTGTGTATAGGCAAACAAATCCTCTTTCGGATAGTCATAAATATAATTTATCAAAATATGTCTGTCTTCCTTAGCAAATATACTATTTAACTCACGCCACTGTGCCAACAGCTGAGATTTTGGCAAATTCCTTAGTAAACTTTGGTGCCATAAGCGCAAACAAAATCATCTCCTGTTCAATCTATTTATCGTGAAAATAGACAGTCTTGTTTTAATTTCCTGATCTTTTTTTCATTAGCGATTTCCTGTTATCATCCTTCGGTAAGAAAAGTGGATTTAGACATATACTTTTCATTTTGCCCTGTTTTTATTCAGGATGCCTGTTATTCTATAATACTACAATACACTGACTTCGATTGAGTGAATTTGTCTTGCTATTGTTGCATTCTTTCTGGGAGGCAAACGTAAAATTTCCGTATTGCTAGATCCAAAATATAATCTAATTACTCCTGCAATCTACCAATTGGCAAAAGTGCCTTCTGGCAAAGCTAATCATAAAGAATAGAAATTTTTTTAAAAATATCAGACTGAAATATTAAACGTTCTGCTCGCTCCCATTATAAGAAAGAAAATTTGAAGGGTTTTTTATATAATTAACTATGTTAATCCGTAAGATTTTTTTCATTTTCATTAAAAAAAGCAAACGCTCAGTAATTCTCTAGAGCGTTTGTATTATTGCTGTATTTATTTAGTGCATTGTCTTTATTAGGTCAAATAGCTTTAATATGCTCTCCGGAAAAGTGCGGTCTTTCATAGTGCTTAAATACACATTTCGATTTAGAAACTTACTTTGTACTTGGCGTGATATTAAGCTTTTTGATAAATGGTGGTTGACATAGTGTTCAGGCAGGAGGGCAATTCCTAGCCCTTCCTCTACCAATACTTTTATCATTTCAAATCTTTCTATTTTATATTGAATATTCGGCGTGACATTTTCCTGTTCAAAAGCTTTTAGTATTTGTGCACTCGTTTGAAATTCTGGCATACCTATTATCAATGCTTCTTCTGCAAAGTCTTTTAGTGATATTTTCTCCTTCGTAGCAAAAGGATGATCTTTTTTACTTAACACGACGTAAGGCTCGGTATATAACAATTCACTTTTTATTTCCTGATCTACAATATACTGATTAGTTATGACACCATGTACGTTTAAACCCAATAACGCTTGACGGACGGTTTGATTATACAATGTATCCATTAATGTAATTTGGTTTTGTGGGTATTGTTTTTGGTAGGTAATAATTACTTGTGAAAACCAGTAATTTGCTGACTCGATCATGCCTAATCGAATTTCTAACTGCTCGCCTTTTGCAAACTCTTTTAACTCGGTATCCATTACTTCGAATTGAGCAAGTAAACTTTTCGAACGTTCATAGAATTGTAAACCTAATTCTGTTAATCGAAATTGTTTGGTTGTACGTTCTATGAGCGGTGCATTGATTTCTGTTTCCAGTGTTTTTATAGCATTACTTAATGAAGGTTGTGATATATGTAAGGCTTTTGCTGCTCTTGAAAAGCTTTGATATTTTACTATAGCATTGAAGTAATACATCCTTCGTAAATCCATTTCACACCTCATTTATAGTTTTAAACTATTATAATATAAAAAAATAGTATTTGTTATTATAAATATATATAAATATAATGAAAACATGAATTTTTCAGTTTATAAGGAGTCGAAACATATTGTTAAAAAAAACTGATTTGAGTGTTTGGCAAGGCCGCATAGATCATGAAACGGAACCGACTTACTTTCGTTATCATCAAATTGTTAAAACGGAATCCATAACTAAACAAGGAATAGTTGGATTGATAGGTTTTTCTTGCGATGAAGGTGTTCGACGTAACAATGGGCGTACTGGTGCAAAAGAAGCTCCTCTTGCTTTACGCAAGCAGTTATCATCGTTGCCATGGCGTAATCATATTCATATAAATTCCTTATTCGATTTGGGAGATATCGTTTGTGAGGGCCATGAACTAGAGCAGGCGCAGCGGGAACTAGGAGATAAAGTTTCTGACATTTTAACTAAGGGAAAGGCAATTGTACTTGGAGGCGGGCATGAAACATTATACGGGCAATATTTAGGGGTGCGTAAAGCAGTAGGCCCAGACGCTTCCATAGGTTTGCTTAATATTGATGCGCACTTTGATATGCGTTCTTATGACAATCAAACCTCTTCTGGCACTATGTTTAAGCAAATTTTAGACGAGGATCCAAATGCACATTATTTTGTGTGTGGCATCCAACAATATGGAAACACGACGGCATTATTTGATACAGCGGCTAATTATAATGTTCAGTATTTTTTAGATGAACAATTGGATTCACCTCAGTTTACTAAGGATTTAAATAAGTTCATGGATGCGTATGATGTATTACTCGTTACTCTTTGTATGGATGTCTTAAGTGCTGCAGAAGCTCCAGGCGTCAGTGCACCATCTCCATTTGGTTTATCCACTTTAAAGGTTCGTGACATTTTACGTCAGATGATTTCGCATAAAAACACTGTAAGTTTCAGTATCTGTGAAGTTAATCCGACACTCGATATAAACAATCAAACAGCAAAATTGGGGGCTTACTTTATTAATGAAGTAATTATGAATAGCTTCGAATAACCAAAGGGGAATGTATATGGCTATAAATCAAATTACAACACTATGTCTAGCAGTAACATTATTTCTAATAGGTTCATTTTTAGTTAAAAGAGTTGGGTTTTTAAATCGTTTTTGTATTCCAGCTCCTGTTGTGGGAGGTTTACTATTCGCTATTTTAGCGACGATTTTGAAGGGTTTCGACATTATCGAAATTACATTAGATACTTCACTACAATCTATTTTCATGATTACATTTTTTACAACCATTGGACTCGGCGCGAGTTTTAAACTTGTTAAGTTAGGTGGAAAATTGCTAGTAATCTATTGGTTGGCTTGTGGATTCTTAGCCTTAATGCAAAATGTGATTGGCGTTTCTTTAGCGAAAGTAATGGATCTTCATCCATTAATCGGTGTTATGGCTGGAGCTGTATCCATGGAAGGGGGACATGGTGCCGCTGCTGCTTTTGGGGAAACAATTGAAGGCTTAGGCGTTCCTTCTGCCGTATCAATTGGAATGGCAGCAGCTACATGTGGACTAGTAGCTGGTGGACTTGTTGGTGGTCCTGTTATCGGGTACTTAATCCGCAAATTTAACTTAAAGCCATCTTCAGAAGAAACGGAAGCATATGTTGAGAAATCAGAACATCCGATTACAGAAAAATCATTCATGATGCAAGTTTTCTTAATCACTTTTTGTATGGCGGCAGGTACATATGCAGGGGAATTGTTCTCTACTTTAACAGGGTTTGTATTACCTGGTTATGTAGGTGCTATGTTCATAGCAGTAATCGTTCGTAATATCGTTGATCGTTTCAAGCCTGAATTAATCAACATGAAAGAAATCAATTTAATTGGTGATATTTCCCTCGGTATTTTCCTTTCTATGGCATTAATGAGCATAAAGCTATGGGAAATCGCAGATTTAGCCTTACCGTTATTTATCATCGTTTTAGTACAAGTAATCTTCATCGTATTATTCGCAGTGTTCGTTCTTTTTCGATTGCTCGGAAAAAATTACGATGCAGCAATTATGGTATCGGGTTTCCTTGGACATGGCCTAGGAGCAACGCCTAACGCAATGGCCAATATGTCTGCAGTTGTTTCTAAATTTGGTCCATCACGCAAAGCATTCCTAATCGTGCCGATTGTAGGAGCATTCTTAATCGATGTTTTCGGAATGCCAATTATTATTACAACAATTAATCTATTTAAATAAAATAATGGAACCAATAGAATCCTAAAAGCGCAAACGCTTGAACTTCAAGTGTTTGCGCTTTTTTATTTAATATCGAATATATAGGTCACTTCTTAATAATTGGTCCCCATAAATGAAGAATAGAATCCATAATAGAGTTTTCGTATCACGAAAGTGCTGGAATTCGTACAGTTATAGTAGTGCCTTCACCTAAAACGCTATCAATGGTAATTCCATATTTGTTTCCAAAATAATAGCGAATTTGTTCATGTACATTTTTGAGCCCGATATGCTTTTCCGTTAATGTGTTAGAGGATTCGTCTAAATAAGCTCGTAATTGTCGAAGTTGCTTGTTGTCTATCCCGACTCCATCATCTCGAATCATGATGAGAAGATCCTTGTCCAAGAAAGTAGTAGATACTTCTAATATACCGGCTCCAAGCTTGGGCTCTAGGCCATGGACAATTGCATTTTCAACTAGAGGCTGAAGAGAAAAATGTACTATTTGTATTGAACCACTTTGTGGTGCTAAGTTTTCTAAATACTGTATTTTATCTCCGAACCTCATTTGCTGTACTTGTATGTACAAGCGGATATGAGTCAATTCTTCTTCCACTGTGATAGTCTCTTTACCACTTTGTATAGTGATTCGAAATAACTGTCCTAGTAATCCAATCATTTCAGCTATCTCTCTTTGTTTGTTTATAACTGCTTTCATTTGAATGGATTCTAAGGCATTTGCTAAAAAATGTGGATTTACCTGACTTTTTAGTGCTCGGTAATGCGCAAGTTGCTGTTGTGCTTTTAAGTAAGAGGCTCGCTCAATATACGCCTGTAAATCAGTGACCATTTTGCTAATCCCTTGATATAGGCCTCCAAACTCATCCTGACGGTCGCTAGTTAGGTTTACATCGAATTTTCCGCTCCCTATTTTTTTCACTTGCTTACTTAAAAAGATAATCGGTTTTGTAACACGGGAATATAAGATCACCATGAATAACATAGCCATTGCTAGTGAAAATAGTGCCAACCACAAAATAACCTGACGAAGTAGGTTCGCGTGCTTCGTCATTTCCTGTTCATCAATATATTGAATAACTGTCCACTGTGAGTATGGAGAAGTAACGTAGTTAAAAAAAGAATTAACTCCACCTATCTCCGCATAGAAGCTACCGGTATCCTCCTTAGAGTCAGAAATGCCTAACAAAGTGTGTGTCTTAAATGTCTTATCAGAATTGATCTGATTTAGATCAGAGGCATAGACAACCTTGCCGATATCATCGAGAATGATAAAATTTCGATTGCTATTCTCGGATAAGTTTAAGATATTCCGTAATGAATCTAAACGGATATCTATAAGTAGAACACCTAAAGGATTTCTAGTACCGCTTTTGTTTATGACTCTGGCGATGGATATAACTGACTCATTCGAATTTGGTCGATGAAATGGCTCATGTGTACCAAACAAAACTACCTTACCTTTTTGTTCCATAGTTTGTTGATACCATTCCTCACTCGAAAGGCTACTAACATCGTAAACAGCTCTTTTAAAGCTAGAATAAAAAACGCGATTATCTAAAAAGATCTGCACACTATCAACATTCTCAATAGTCATTTCAATACTACTTATGAAGCTTTCAATTGCATTCTCGTATTCTATACTTTGAACATAGTCCTTTTCCGAGTCAGTTTTCCCCCAATTTTCTAGTGCATTTTGAAGCCTACTATCCATATGAGCCGTAAGAGCACCGATCTCTACACTTCGTAAGTATTGGTCGAAATTAAATGATAAATTATTAAGAATAAGGTTTGAACTATTTTGATATTCATTTTTAGCTGATTGTATAGAAAAAATATAAATAATAACAGACAAAATGAGTAGTGGAATAGTAATTGTTATAATCATCATGACAAAGATTTGATAATTAACATGCTTAAACTGAAAAAGTTGAAAAAGTCGCTTCAATAGGATCATCACATTATATCCTTAACTGTTTTCTATATTCCGTAGGTGTCATTTGCGAGACACTTTTAAATAATTTTACGAAGTGCTTATAGCTTTTATATCCACACATAAGAGAAACCTCGGTAATGGAGTATTTAGATTCTTTCAGACATTCTAAAGCATATCCAATTCTGATTTCGCTTACAAAGGTCATGTAATTCATGTTTAGTTTTGTTTTAAATAACCTGCTTAAATAGGATGGATTATAAAAGAAATGCTCAGCAACCATATTGAGCGTTAATTCTTGATTGATATGTTTTTTTATATAGGATTCAATTTTCTTAAAAAGTTGTAGATCCTCTTGAGTAAGGAACTCCATCTTTTTCAAAAGTTGAGATGTCCCAAGTAAATCTATATTTTTCTCCGTATTTACTTTGGATTCAAGTTGTTTGACACGGATTTTTTCTATACATTCCTTAATAACTGAAAAACTATTTTCATATTGTAACGGTTTGAGTAAGTAATCATGAACACCTCCATATTGAATGGCCCTTTGTGCATACTCAAACTCACTATGGCCAGTTAAAATAATGAACAAGGTTTCAGGGAGTTTGGTTCGAAGACTACCGATCATCTCAAGACCATCCATCACCGGCATTCGAATATCTGTTATGACTAAATGAGGCAATTCAACTAAGGCTATATCTACACCATCTTTGCCATTCTCTGCCTCAACAATTGTTTGTATGCCTAATTCCTTCCAATCGAAATAATGCTTTAATCCAGAACGAATGATAGGTTCATCTTCAACAATCATCAATTTATACATCATATTCCCCCAAAATGATTAATTAGTAGTTATTGTTTTAGAAGATTTTGTAACTAGAGCATTTTTTGTATTTGCTATAGTGTACACGATAAAGAAGATTTTCCCAATACTAATTATATGAACATTCCAATAATTATATATTTTTCAAGTATACATGTCAGAATAGGTGTATGAATGTAAAATACAAAGGATTGTGAAGTTTTATTTTTGACTTTAAGATAAAAACAGGAAATGAAAGCGTTTACCGATATTTCCATAATTGTATTAGGGGGGATACTATGCAAGGTTCAAAAAGAAGGTTCATTTTGTTTATCGTAATTGCATTTGTCGTATCAATGTTTTTGGCAGCGTGTAGTCAGGAGGCTGGGGACGACAATGAAAAGGAGAATGATTCAACAAAAGTTCCGGTATCTAGCGACGGCAAATCAGTAGAAATAACATGGTGGAATTTCCCGAACTTCCAGGCTTTAGATGGAAAAGTAGGAAAGTATGAGGAAGAAATTATAGCTGCTTTTCAGGAAAAGAATCCTGACATTAAAGTGAATTTAGAAATGCTGACTTTTGAAGGCGGACCTGAAAAGTTGAATGTAGCAATTGCTACGAATACAGCACCTGATGTAATTTACGATGCTCCTGGAAGAATTATTGACTGGGGCAAGAAAGATTTGCTTGCACCGTTGAATGACATGATGCCAACTGATGTAATGAACGATATTTCTCCAGCTCTATTAAAGCAATCGATGGTCGGTGACCAAGTATATATGTACCCATTCAATACAGGACCATTCATGATGGCTGTTAATAAAACATTATTCGAAGAAATCGGTGAACTAGATTTGTTACCTTTAGATCGACCAGATCGTACATGGTCGGTTGAGGAATACGAGAAAGCATTAAATGCGGTTAAAGAAAAAGCACCAGGTATTATTCCCTCTGGGTTTTATGCAAAGAGTGTAGCAGGAGACCAGGGAACACGAGGCTATATTACAAACTTAGGTGCAAGCAGATTTTTAAATGAGGATTATAGTAAAGTGGCGATTAACTCTGCCGAAGGCGTGAAAGGACTTGAGTGGGTAGTGCAGGCTTCGAAGGATGGTCTAGTTGCACCTGGTGCTGCTTCACTTGAGGCAGGAGATCATAACGATTTATTCCTACAAGGGAAAATGGCGTTCGCTATTAACTATTCTGCTGTACTAAAATCATTGTTTGCTCCAAATAAAACAGAAGACTTTGAAGATGTTTTACTACCTTATCCAACTCCTGATGGATCAGATCCGAAGCTAGAGCCATTTCTTGGGGGTTTAGCTGTCTTCAATAATGAGGACGACAAAAAAATAGAGGCTTCTAAGAAACTAATTGATTTCATCGTGAACGATCCTGAATGGGGCAAGAAAAACCTTATCCAAACAGGAGGATTATCAGCTCGTAACTCAGTTACTGGTCTGTATGAAGGTTCTGAGTATGATTATTCAGAACTAGCACGTAAGTTTATAACAGATCCTCCAACAACTGCAGATGGTTATGCAGAGATTCGTACTTTCTGGTTCCCAGCGTTGCAGGAAGCAATTCTTGAAACGAAAACACCAAAAGAAGCGTTAGATGATTTTGCGGAAAAAGCAAATGCAACGATTGAAAAAGCAAAGTCTGCAAACTAAAACGGAAAAACAAAAAAGGAGCAACATCTTTGATGTGTTGCTCCTTTCTATAAAAGAATTAGGATTGGGGTGGTAGAAAATTGTTAGCAACTATTCGTAAGCCAAACAAAAACAAATTGCTAGATTGGTTGATGAGTTATTTGTTCTTGTTACCAGCGTTAACATTTTTCCTCATTTTTGTTGTATATCCAATGTTAAGAGGGATATACATGAGTTTTTTTGATTATAGCATTACGAATTTTGAATTCATTGGTTTGGAAAATTATGTAACGCTATATCATGATGAAACCTTCCATAAGTCAGTTATAAATACGATTGTATTAGTTGCTGTTGCAGTTCCTATAGTAATTGGTTTTTCTATTTTTGTTGCGATGTCGATTTACAAGAAAAGTGAATTTATCCGATCATTTTGTAGAGGTATATTTTATCTACCAGCAGTTACCTCTGTCGTCAGTGTTACAGTAGTTTGGGGTTGGATCTATCATCCAAACTTTGGATTACTTAACTATGTGACAAACTTTTTCGGTATGGATCCAAAATCCTGGCTGGGTGATCCAAAAACTGCATTAATGGCCATAACCGTAATATTAATCACGACATCTGTTGGTCAGCCAATCATTTTATATGTTGCTTCCTTAGGTAATATTCCTACAAGTTATATAGAGGCGGCACAAATTGATAGAGCTACACCAGGGCAAATTTTCCGGAAAATTATTTGGCCATTATTAATGCCTACAAGCTTATATGTAATTGTCATTACGACTATAAATTCATTTCAGTGCTTTGCTCTTATACAATTACTCACCTCTGGTGGACCGATTTATAGTACTTCGACAGTGATGTATGGTGTTTACCAACAGGCATTCCTTCTAGGTAATTTTGGTATAGCTTCTGCCATGGGTGTCATTCTAGCCATCATCATTGGAATAATTTCAATTATTCAATTTAAATACTTAGGAAATGATGTGGAGTATTAAAAGGAGGGAACGTTTTGAGAATAACATCTCCATTAAAGATTAAGAAGAAAAATAATGTACTTGGAAATTTAAAATGGTTACGTAAATTAAGCGTTTTTAAAATAATCTCAACTATTATATTAGTCCTCTCTGGACTGTTCTTTATTTTCCCACTCTATTGGATTGTTACTGGTGCATTCAAATCTCAAGTTGTAGCAATCACGATTCCACCAGAATGGTTTCCACTTAATCCTATACTTGATAATTGGATAACATTATTTAGCAATCCAGTTTGGCGTTGGACGTTTAATAGTTTCTTTATCGCAAGTGCTGAGATGATTGCCGTATGTTTTGTAAGTGCAACTGCAGGCTTCGTACTTGCTAAAAAAGTATTCCCTGGTCGCAAGCTGATTTTTATCGCACTGATCGCTGCTATGGCGCTACCTAAACAGGTGATTTTAGTTCCATTGTTTACGATGCTAACCGATTTGGGCTGGGTTGATACATATAAAGGACTTATCATTCCAGCAATCGGCTGGCCATTTGGTGTTTTTTTGATGAAGCAATTCTCGCAAACAATACCAAATGAACTTTTAGAAGCAGCAAAAATAGATGGCTGTGGTGAAATTCGTTCCTTTTTTTATATCGTACTACCGATGCTAAAACCAGCTATAGGTGCACTGGCGATTTTTACTTTCATGCTAAGTTGGAATGATTATTTTAGTCAACTCGTAATTACACGTTCGACTGATATGATGACTTTGCCCTTAGGCATTGCCACGATGCAAGGAGAATATAAAACAGATTATGGAGTCATGATGGCAGGTGCTGCATTAGCTTCAGTACCTATGATTATCATTTTCATGTTATTCCAAAAGTCGTTTACACAAGGAATTACGATGGGTTCTATCAAATAAGGAGTGAAAGAATATGCAACTAAATATGTTTAAAGGAATTATACCTGCTTTTTATGCCTGTTATGATGAGGCAGGAGAAGTATCACTAGAAAGAATAAAAAATTTAAGTACCCATCTCTATGAAAAAGGTATCCGAGGCCTCTATGTAGGAGGAAGCTCCGGAGAGTGTATATATCAAACGCTTGATGAAAGAAAAGCAACACTAAAATGTGTTGCTGAAAACCTGCAGGGAAAAATTACACTAATCGCACATGTCGGAGCACCTTCAACAAAGGAAAGCATTGAACTAGCGAGGTATGCAAAAGAAGTAGGTTATGATGCGTTATCTGCTATTCCTCCAATCTATTTCAAGCTCCCTGAAAGTGCAATTGAAAAGTACTGGACGGAAATTATGGATTCAACAGATTTGCCTTTTATCATTTACAATATTCCTCAAACAACTGGCTATAATCTTTCTGTTCCGTTACTGAAAAGATTATTAACAAATGACAAACTAATCGGCGTGAAAAATTCTTCTATGCCAGTTATGGATATCGAGCGATTTAAAGCAGCATCCCATGAAGACTTTATCGTTTTTAATGGTCCAGATGAACAATATGTGTCTGGTAGATTAATAGGTGCAGAGGGTGGGATTGGTGGGACATATGGAGTGATGCCAGAGTTATTCCTAAAAGCAGAGGAATTTATTTCAGCAGGTAACTTCTCAGATGCCAGAAAAATTCAACATGATATTAATGACATTATTATCGCACTATGTTCATTGAATGGTTCAATGTATTCCGTTATAAAAGGTGTTTTAAAACTAAGCGGAATAAATATCGGCAGTGTAAGAGGTCCTTTAGAGGCAGTAACTGGAGAAGATATTAAAAAAATTGACGACATTAAAAAGAAAATTGAAGAAGCAATTGTGAAATATCAAACGATTTAGTGTGGGGATGTTAATAAATGAAAACTAAACAGGAAATTTTACATTCTATCCATCATGAACTCATCGTCTCTTGTCAGGCTCTTCCTGATGAGCCGCTGCATAGTCCATACATTATGGCAAGAATAGCTTATGCAGCGATGATGGGTGGCGCTAAAGGGATTAGAGCAAATAGTATTGAAGATATTAAAGAAATAAAAAAAACCGTAAATTTGCCAATCATAGGAATTATAAAAAATGTCTATAGTAAATCAGATGTTTTCATCACACCAACTCAAAAAGAAATAGACCTACTCTATCGAGAAGGCGTCGATATTATAGCGATTGATGCTACTAATAGATTGAGACCAGACGGTAAAGTAATAAGCGAGGTTTTTCCAGCTATTCGAAAACAGTATAGTGATCAACTATTCATGGCTGATTGCTCTACTTATGAAGAAGGAAAACAAGCTTATGAATTAGGATTTGATTGCTTAGGCACAACACTTAGTGGTTACACAGAATATACTCAAGGTACAGTACTGCCCGATAAATTGCTAATAGAAAAACTAGTGAGAGATTTTCCTATGCCAGTTATTGCAGAAGGTGGGATTTGGACACCAGAGGAACTAAAATGTGTGTTTGAACTAGGAGCATACTCAGCGGTTGTTGGAACTGCAATAACAAGACCGATGAATATTACTAAAAGATTTGTAGAAGCGATGAAATCCAATGGGTAAGGATGAAGCTTTATGAAAATATTAGCTATAGATATTGGAGGAACATCAATTAAGCTTTGCTTTTCTGATGAAAGAGGGAGCATATCAAATTTTAGAGAATACGAATCAGAAGCAAACATGGGAGCAGACCATTTAATTACAAGAATAATGCAGTTAATAACGAGCAATTATGAGGATTTTCAAGCCATTGGAATTAGTACTGCGGGGCAAGTTAATAGCAAAGATGGCTCAATCATTTATGCAAATGAAAATATACCTAAATTTACTGGGTTGAAGTTAAAGGATATTTTTGAAGCTAAGTTCGATGTCCCTGTGTTTGTTGAAAATGATGTTAATGCTGCTGCATTAGGAGAAAAATATTATGGTGTAGGTAAAAAATTTGAAGAGTTTTTATGTTTAACCTATGGAACAGGTATAGGCGGTGCAATTGTTTTAAAATCAGGAGTATACAAGGGTTTTAATGGCTGTGCAGCCGAGTTTGGTCATATAATTTTACAACCGGGTGGCAAGAAGTGTACTTGTGGACGTCTTGGATGCTACGAAATGTATGCCTCCACTAGAGCATTAGTGGAAAAAGCAAAAGAGATTGAAAAAAAGTATGTGAATGGTCGAGTAATTTTTGAAGAGCTTGAACAAGGAAATATAGAATTAGAGAAAATATTAAATGAGTGGATAATTGATATAGCTTATGGCTTAGTTTCATTAACACATATCTTTAATCCACCCGCCATTATTTTAGGTGGCGGAATAATGGAGCAGGACAAATTAGTATCATTGGTAAATAGTAAAGTTAAAGAACTAATAATAGGAAGCTACTCCGAGGTAGAAATAGTAAAGGCGTCGCTTGGTAACAAAGCTGGACTACTGGGTGCAGTGTCTTTGCATATGTATTGATTGCAAATAAAGTTACAGGATTGCAGAGTGAATAACAAATGGTTTTGTATACAAATAGAAGAGTAGAAATATACAATAGTTACTGAGTAAACGAATAGTCAGCCCTACAATCGTCCTTACCTTTACTTATAAGGGGACGGTTTTTTTTATAAATAATTCTTATGACTACTGAATTGATAAAACAATAAAAATTATTGAGGGAGTTTCTAAAAAACTATTTACTAAGCTATCTCTAGTATGTAAATTAAAAGGGTATCTTTTAATAATTCATGGAGGTTAATAATGCCAACAATTGCGCTACCAGGTTTTCTACTTATTATTAGCATCCTTGCTTTTATAGCAATTATTGCGCTTTTGATTGTTTTCATTACAACAAGCAGATCTCAAAAAGACAAAAGGAAATAATAACCACTTTGGGATAAAAAATTTTAAGTGTTGTCTGAGACAAATCGATGAAGGAAGTTACGTTATTTTATGGAACAAGTGAACAATGAATAAAGAACAAACAAAGCCCCCTATAAAGGAAGGCTTTACTTATTAATGATTAAACTTAAGACGTCTTTGCCTTTGGAGTTCTTTTCCGGGCAGGAGTCTTTTTCTTTTTCGTTTTGTCTAAGGACGCTTGTAGTGCTTCCATTAAATCAGTAACATTTGATGCAACAGCGGGCTGTTTACTGTCAGCCTCTACAGTTGGGTTACTAACTTTTTTCTCTTCAATTAATTCCATAAGTGCCGTTCGATAATCATCCGTATACTTGTCAGGATTAAATTCAGTAGTTAGCTGATCAACTAATAATAGAGCAGTTTCTAATTCCTTTTTTACTACAGTTTGTTCAAGAGGAATATTCGGGACATCCGAAGCATTTCTCACCTCATCCGGATAATGGATGGTTTCCATCACTAGCATTTCCTTATAAACTCGAACCACTGCTAACTGCTCTTTAGCCCTAATAATAATTTTAGCCACTCCGATTTTTCCAGAGTCCTCTAGTGCTTTTCTTAATAGTGAGTATGCCTTCGAACCACCGCTGTCTGGAGCCATAAAGTAACTTCTTTCAAAAAATATAGGATCAATCTCTTCAAGTTTGACAAAATCAATTATTTCAACGGCTTTATCCTCATTTTCTTTACGCAGTTTTTCAAGTTCCTCTTCATCCAGTATTACAAATTTATTTTTAGAGTATTCATAAGCCTTCACAATGTCATCACTTTTCACTTCTTCACTGCAGCCCTCGCAAACTTTCTTATAGGAAATGGGCTTCATGCATTCCTTATGAAGCTGGCGAAGTTTAATGTCTTTATTTTCAGTTGCAGCATGAAGCTTAATAGGAATATTAACTAGACCAAAGCTAATGCTTCCTTTCCAAACTGTATGCATATATTTCCACCTGCTTTTCCTTTTCCCTTACTATGTAATCTTTTGACTCGTTTTATGTATTAGGAAGATAAAATAATCAAAAGCTAACAAAAAAGGAAAGAAGGGGAATCATATTAAACCGATGCTTTTAACTGCATGTGAAAATATTCCTTTGGATAAGGATTGGCTTTATGAAACTAAATATGATGGATTTCGCTGTATTTTAGAATGGGAGGTTGAGCCTATTTTAAAAAGTAGAAATGAAAACATCCTCAATAAAATGTTTCCGGAAATTATACAATTTTGTTATACCATTGAAGAGCAAGTAAAACCCTATTTACCTCTAGTCCTGGATGGAGAAATCGTACATTTGATTAATAGTTACAAAAGCCATTTTACAATCGTACAAACAAGGGGAAGAATGAGAAAAAAAGAGGCAATTGAAAGCCATCTATTACATTTCCCTTGTCATCTTGCTATTTTTGATCTTTTAATATATAAAGGCAAGGACATTACTAACAAAACACTTGCTGACCGTAAGGATAAGCTCTCTCTTTTATTCAAAAATCTTAAACTGCCATTAAACATAAATAGCGAGGATAATAATCGTATACAAATGATTGAGTTACATAAGGATAGTAAGCCACTATGGGAGAAAATTGTAGCTCACAATGGAGAAGGAATGGTTGCCAAGAAAGAAAAAAGCAGATGGACAAGTGACAAGCGTTCCACTGATTGGATAAAGATAAAAAACTGGAAGATTACAACCATCATCTTAACAGTTTTTGATAAGAGTAATAATTATTTTTTTGGTGCGATTTATGACGAAGGACAATTAGTAGATGTGGTCAATTTTAGTCATGGTTTAATGGAAGAAGAGCTAGTTACTCTTCAAAAGTTTTTTTATAGCAATGGTCAAAAAATTGGGAGAAATAAGTGGCAAATTGAACCTTCTATATGTGTGGATATTGCCTCTATAGATTTTGATGGAAAAAGCTTAAGAGAGCCTAGATTCCATCGATTTAATTTTGAATGTGATCCGTTAAACTGTACGAGAAGAAAATTTTATTTACAATTATATTCACTTCCTGAAAATGTGAAGGTTACCCATCCTGATAAGCCATTATGGATTTCAAATGATATAAAAAAAGAAGACTACCTATACTATCTTCAGCGGGTTTCGTCCTATATGCTTCCTTTTTTACGAGACCGTTTACTTACTGTCATTCGTTATCCTCATGGTGCAATTTCAGATGAACTTTTTTATCAAAAGAACTGGGAGGATAACGTTCCCAATTATGTGAAGACTAAGTTCTTTGAAGATAATAGGTATGTCCTTTGTAATAATATCGAAACACTTCTATGGTTAGGGAATCAGATAGCTTTAGAATTCCATATACCATTTCAAACTATTCATTCAGAATTGCCAACAGAAATTGTGTTTGACTTAGACCCACCATCAGTGGATTATTTTTGGATGGCAGTGGATGCAGCTCTTAAAATGAAAGCTATATTTGATAATTTTTCTCTTATTTCATTTATCAAAACATCTGGAGGCAAGGGATTACAAATATATATACCTTTACCTAAAAATTTATTTTCTTATGAAGAAACTAGGATTTTCACAAAGTTTGTCTGCGATTTCTTATGTGAACAAAATCCCGATATTTTTACTACGGAACGAATGAAAAAGAATAGAAATAACAAGTTGTACTTGGATTATGTGCAACATCACGAAGGAAAAACAATAATTGCTCCATATTCTACTAGAGGGAATGAAGGTGGTTTTGTCGCTACACCCTTAAAGTGGGAGGAGGTTAACGAACAACTAAGTCCGACTTTTTTTTCGATACCAATTGCTTTGGAAAGAATTGAAAAGCACGGAAATCTATTTAACAACTTTTGGCATGTAGAAAACGGAGAAGCATTCAAAAAAGTACTAGAACAGTTAAAAAACATATTAAATATTCATAAGAGCTAAGAGAAACCTCCTATTTTAGCTTTTAAATGTTTTAGCTATTTTCAGATGGGAATATGAATAGTGAGCTCGAATCAATAGCTCAAAACATGAATGAGGAGGAATTGTTATATGGCTAACAACAACCAAAACAAACGTGGACGAAGCATGTCAGTAGAGGAAGCGGGCCGTAAAGGTGGAGAAGCAACCTCTAATAATCATGATCGAGAGTTCTATGAGGAGATTGGCCGTAAAGGCGGAGAAGCAAGTAGCGGCTCCGGCAACAACGGTAATAATGGAAGTAATGGCAAAATGAGTCGAGAAGAAGCAGGTCGCAAAGGCGGCGAAGCGAGTCGTCAAGGCTCCAACAACTAAATTAGAATATTATACCTTTGAAACAATGTTGAACCTTAGAAGAAGTCTTAAAAAAAACTAAAATGATTACACTATAGGAGGATGATTAAAATGGCTAACAACAACCAAAACAAACGTGGACGAAGCATGTCAGTAGAGGAAGCGGGACGTAAGGGCGGAGAAGCTACCTCCAATAATCATGATCGTGGGTTTTATGAAGAAATAGGTCAAAAGGGTGGAGAAGCAACCTCTCAAAACCATGGCCAAGATTTCTACGAGGAGATTGGACGTAAAGGCGGAGAAGCAAGCAGCGGCTCCGGCAACAACGGTAATAGTGGAAGTAATGGCAAAATGAGTTGAGAAGAAGCAGGTCGCAAAGGCGGCGAAGCGAGTCGACGGGGCTCAAATAATTAACTTTCCATTTAAAATTAATAATTTACAACAAAATTAATTATGTTATACCCAAGTCTTAAATGACTTGGGTATTTTTTTAGTTATGCCTATAACAGGAACTTTATTTTATGAATAGGAGCTATTTTCCTCCTTGCATTAGTAAAATCATGCATTGGAGTCTTCTTATTATTTCCTTGGAAATGATATCAGGATAACGACATATTCTTGAAATATCGATGCAAACTAATTGTAAAAATGCATTTATCATTATATAGTATAAGTCGTTGGTCAACTTGTCCTTGGAAAAATTCAAGTAAGGGGAAAAGATAACTAAATGAACGATTTTCAAATAAACTTTGGAATTGAAGAACTGATCAAATCTACTGTAAAAGCGGTAGATATGGAGATAGAAATTAGAAAAGATAATTCTGGAATTAATATGAGCTACAACTTTATAGGAAACTATATTGGAGTAGATATGAATAGGCTACTTATAGCCAAAAGCGAAATGCCGGCATTAATTTCTTTGGAATTATATGTGGAAATATTGACGATTCATGAATTAGGTCATGCTATTGATCGCAATGCATTAATGAGTACTTTAGACCGTACAATTGAAATATATAACATAAAGCAAACTCATACTCTAAAAGAGCTCTATAATGATGTAAATCTATTAGAGATACTTCTGGAAGAACATGAAATGAATCTCTCATTTGAGCAAACTGCTTGGTCGAATGCGGAGAAACTCAATCAAATATACAATATAGTAGAACCTATGTATTTTGAAACAGTAAAGAAACATAGCTTGTCTACCTATACAGATTCATACCAAGCAGATCAATCCCTGTATAACCTTCTTATAGAAGAAACAAGTGAACAAATTGCATAATTATTGATGGCCATCTGTATAGTAGTTTAGCAGATGGCTTTTATTAGTATAAGAAACTGATTAATTTAATAATAGTACATAGTTTATTTTAAATCGGACCTATCTTGCGCTCTGGTAGGTGACCCAAAGGAAAACAATTATATTTTATTTCTCCCCAATTATACATTACTTAAAAAAGGTCAGGTTTCACACTGGTATTAAAGGGAATATATATAATAAATCCATATAGAGAAAGAGGGAGATTTAAATGGACAAACAAGTGAAGAAAGACATGAGACAGCCGAATAGCTTTCAGGAGCAGGATCCAAGTAAATCAAGCTCAGCTGAAAAAAACGAAGATAAAGATATGCGACAACCAAATAGCTTTCAGGAGCAGGGTCCAAGTAACTCAAACTCAGTTAAACACAACGAAGATATGGACATGAGACAACCAAATAGCTTTCAGGAGCAGGATTTAAATCACACAATTCTTGAAAACTCTCTTCCTAAAGATAGCAAATAAGATAAAAAAATATCGATGAATGATACAATTAGCAGACAAAAAGACAGCAAAACAAATTAGATTTTAAAGGATATTCCATAAAAAAAAATAGGAATATCCTTTTAATTTAGTTAATTTCATAAATAGCACTTTACCAGTAAAACACGAACTTTTGTCCATGGATGATTGGAGCGGCAGCCGCGACTCCAGTGGGGTGAGTGAGAAAGATAAGGTATCACAAACGTGCCCGTAGATGGCGGTGGTGGCTTATCACTCATGCCATGGAAAGCGTCCGCCTAAAGTACAAATCAATAACATTTTACTCGTTGAAAGCATTTAGATTTCATTATTCTCTTCTCAATTGTTCGTGTTTCTATATAATAATTGGAATTATGAAATTAACGCAATTATGCATAGAAGATTGAATGTAATTACTAATTTTACAAATAATTCATCTTGTAATTAGAACATAAGTAAGAGTTAGTATAAAATAAAACATATACATAGAATACAAAAGGCGGCTGAACATAGTGAAAAAGAAAAAACATAACCTCCAGACAAATGAGAATCTGATCGTGTTTCCGGGAATGGTGGAAACCTTAATAAGTGACGGCCTTGCATTTGCTGAAGAGAATAATTATATGAAAGCAGCAGCTTGCTTCGATGAGGCTAAGAAATATGTAGAGCTGGACGACATAATTTTAAGTGTATATGTACTTACCTTGCTAGAAACTAGAAGAGCAATTGAAGCGAAGGAAATATGCGAAGGTTTGTTAGAAGAGAAATCTCCCGTATTTGAACAAATTGTTGAGCTCTATTTGACAATTCTGTTAGATTTGAAGGAGTACGGAGAGTTAAATAGAGTGATAAACAGAATATTAAAGGAATATAATTTTTCAGAGGAACGGAAGACAAATTTTCATCAGCTGAGAGATTTAAGCAATAGACTTTCAAACGAAACGAATATTTTAGAAGAGGAGGATGAAGCTCCTCTTGACCCTATCGAAAAGGACAAACTTAAGTTAAAGTCATTCACACAGTTAAGTTTCACGGAACAAGAACAGATTTTGCAACAAGCTTTTTACAAAAATATTTTACAAGCAATTCCTGAGATTAAAGCTATTACAGAATGTACAGACATATCTCCAACAGTCCAAACCTTAGCCCTATTGCTATTAGGTAGTGCAGGTGTGACGGAAGAAGTTTCTATTAGCAAGTTTGGTTTATCACAAAAGGTTATTCCTTCTTCACCACCTCCACATACTGGTGTTGATCGAATGGAAGAGATAAACCAGCATATCCAAGAATATCTGCAAAAAGATCCTACTAAGCTAATGCTTACGACTGAACTTGTTCATCGTCATGCATATGCTTTATTTCCATTTGATTGGCAAGGCTATAAAGATGAGGAGATTGCTACGGCTTACATTCAATTTGTGCAAATAATGTTTGGGGAAGAAAATCTGAACACTAATCCTTTATTGGATTTTATACAGACAGTAGAAAGTTCGATTGAAAAATAAATTCTTTTTCAAATACTTTTTTTAGTTATTCAAAATATCTTTTCTTAAGAATAGGAAAACTCATTATTTATTACTGGAATTCAGTAGTAATTAATGAGTTTTTTTTTGAAAGAATTTGAAATTACATTTTATTAAGACAAAAATTTCATTGACTTTTATTACTGATTAAAATAATATACAAATTATTGCTAATATTTAATAAAATTCAATAATTTTACATATTTAAATTTGGTGTTATGGCAATTTTCTTCTGGTTTCAAACTATTAACTTAGTATTATATAAAGTTTAACTCAAAAGGAGGTCTTAAATCATAGTTTAAGTTAAAAAAAGAAAAAAGGAAGTATAAAAAAGGAGGAAAAGAATGAATAAGGGGTATGTTAAAACCTTTTTTGCTGTGTTGCTTATGTTCACCCTAGTCTTTACAAGTATAGAAACAGGAAGTGCGGTGGGTACAATTTCTCCTAAAGTGGAAATGAGGGCTTCATGGATATCTACCGTCGCAAATATTGATTTGAAGCCAGGGTTGGATGAAGCTGCTTATACATCATGGGCTCGCTCTACAATAAAAGAGTTGGAGCGAAAAAACTTTAATACAATTGTTTTTCAGGTAAAACCGACAGCAGATGCTCTATATCCATCTGAGCTGGCGCCTTGGTCTCGTTATATAACTGGGTCTAAACAAGGGACAAACCCTGGCTATGATCCTCTGCAAATAATGCTAGATACAGCACATGAACATGGCATGGAATTACATGCTTGGATTAATCCTTATCGCGTTACAATGGCAAATCAAAAACTAGAGGAATTAGCACCAAATAACATTGCTTCTCTTCATCCTGAATGGGTGGTGAAAAATGGAACTCAATATTATTTGGATCCGGGCATTCCAGGTGTTCAAAGCTACTTAATAGACGCTGTAAAAGAACTAGTTACTAAATACGATGTAGACGCTGTTCACATGGATGATTATTTCTATCCAGGCGTAAATTTTGATGATGCAGCAACTTATTTACAATACGGCGGTAATTTTGATGATATTGGCGACTGGAGACGTAATAATGTAAACGAGCTTGTTCAGAATATCAATATTAACATTAAAAATATTAAGCCGTGGGTACAGTTTGGAATTTCTCCGTCAGGTATTTGGAGAAATAGCAAGGATGATCCGGAAGGTAGCGATACCAATGGGTCTGCTCACTATGATTCACTTTTTGCTGATAGTAGAGAGTGGATACAATCAGGATATATCGATTATATTACCCCACAGGTATACTGGTCTCGACAGTTAGCTATTGCGAATTATTCTGTACTTTTGGATTGGTGGAGCAGCCAGACAGAAGGCTATCCAATCAACCTTTACATTGGAATGGCAGATTATAAGGTAAATGCTAATTTTGATACTGCATGGAATAATCCATATGAATTGCCAGAGCAGATTTTGGACAACCGAGCAAACGGAAAGACGAATGGCCAGATGCATTTTACTCTCAGAGATATTCTGGCAAACAAGATTGGATACGCTGATATAGTTGAAAATGAAATTTATCAAACGAAGGCCTTGACTCCTTCTACGGCGTGGAATGGTCCCGCAGAGCCTAAAAAACCTATATTAGTTAATGCCAAAAAACAAGGCAAATCTATACAAGTTACGATAGACAACAAAAAACGTATTGATGCTAGAAAATATGTGATCTATCGCTTTGAAGGTAATAAAGCAGGTGATTATAGTAATCCAAAGAATATAGTAGGTGTTGTATATGACAAAAATGGTCTTGCAACATTCACCGATCAAAAGGTAGATACGAATAAGCAATACACTTATGGCGTAACAACTATTTCATACACCGGTGTTGAAAGTAAAAATGCCGAAGAAACAAAGATTAAAAAGTAAGCGATTAAACAAAAACCTAAAGCCTTGAAAAAGGACTTTAGGTTTTTGTTGTTTAACGAGCTAAAAGTCATTCTAATTTAGTGAAAGAGGATTAACAAGAAAATATAAGAATTAGTACTTGAAACAGAATCCTATAGTAATTGGAGTGGGAGGAGGCTTATTTGCTCTTATCTCGCACTAGCATTCACAATCTTGTTTTATTTGAAATATTAAAACGAAAAAAATATAAAAATTCAAAAATTATGTTTCATTTTAAAAATAAATATGTTATGTTATTAAATATTCAGATTTTATCGATAAAATGATATTTCATTATATTATGAACAATTAAATTTCTTTATTATGAAAAAGAAGGTGTTTATTTGGGGAAAAGTGATATATCTACTCAGGTCGGGCAATTAATGGTCGTCGGATTTAAAGGTAAGACAGTACCAGAAAGTATTATTCAACTTATACATGAGAATCGTATTGGTGGAATTATATTGTTTAGTCACAATATTGGTTCACCTAATGAACTTCTAGATTTAACCTCTACTCTTCAACTAGAGGCAAAAAAAGCAGGATACCTATATCCTCTTCTTATATGCTTGGATCAAGAGAATGGGGTAGTTCGTCGGTTGGGAAATGGTACTACAGCATTTCCGGGGGCCATGGCTATTGGGGCTACAAGTAATATTGAAAACGCTTTCAACGTTAGCTTTGCAACAGGACAAGAACTGAGGGAATTAGGGGTAAATTGGAATTTAGCGCCTGTATTAGACGTTAATAATAATCCAGATAATCCGGTTATTGGAGTTCGCTCTTTTGGTGAGGATCCTCGCCTAGTTGCTGAATTTGGGAAAAAATCGATGAAAGGAATGCAAAGAGCGGGAATAATAACGACTCTTAAGCATTTCCCTGGACATGGAGATTCGAATGTTGATTCTCATCTAGCACTACCTGTTATCAGTCATAACAGAAAAAGGTTAAATGAAGTAGAACTAGTACCATTTATAGAATGTATTAATGAAGGAGCAGATACTATTATGTCTGCACATGTCTATTTTCCCGCAATAGAAGATAGAGAGAATGTTCCTGCTACCTTATCCAAAAAAGTTATTAATGGTTTGCTGAGAGAGGAACTAGGATTTGATGGGGTGGTAACAACAGATTGTATGGAAATGAAGGCTATTTCAGAAACTATCGGGACTGAAAAAGGTGCCGTGGAGGCTCTTAACGCAGGTGTAGACTTGGTAATGGTCTCTCATACACTTGATGTGCAGATAAGTACGATAAAAGAAATAAAAAGAGCGTTAGCTGAAGGTGTGTTGAAAGAAGAAACTATTAAAGCTTCCCTTGACCGACTCAATAAGCTTAAGGAAAAGTATTTGTCATGGGAAACTACTCCCTTCCATTCTACATTTGCGACTTTAGGGAGCGAAAAACATAGACAGCTAGCTGAGAAAGTATTTCAAGAGAGCGTTACGATTGTAAAAAATGAAAGCTTATTACCCTTGAAAACGAATCAAAAGATATTAGTTATTAATCCTGTAAATCATTATATATACGGGGTAGAGGATACGAAAGAAATAAAAGCAACACTTAGTGATGCGATGAAGGAAATTAGTGATCATGTAGAGGGTTATGATATTTCTGAGACATTTAATATAACAGAAATGAAATTGCTCATTGAAAGGGCAAAGAAATTTGAAGTGATAGTTATTGGCACATTATCAGTTTCATCTAAGAGTTACGAAATAGATTTATATGAAAAGCTTTTAAAATTAGGCATACCAGTGGTAGGGGTAGCAATGAGAAATCCTTATGATCTTAGGTACTTTCCAAAAGTAGCAGCATACTTAGCAACCTATGAATTTACTTATCTCGCTTTGAGAACCGCTGCTAAAGCAATATTAGGAAAATCCTTGGTTAGTGGAGACCTTCCAGTTACCTTAACGGTAAATGGGACTCTTTAAGGGGGTGAGGGATACATAGTGTAAGGAGGGAAGAGTGTTTACAAAATAGTTGGTCATTTAGTAACAAAACTATTTCAAAAAAACTAGGGGGTATCACAAATGAGAGGTAAGAAAATAGTATCGTTAGCTCTAATCGCAGCTTTAGCCTTAGCAGCTTGTTCGGATGATGAAGCGAAAGGTAAAGTTGAACCAGACAGTAAAAATTTTAACAAAACAGGAATGCCAATAGTCAACGAAACTATTAAACTGGATATTTTTGCTGGTAAGTCAGCGACTACAGCTGATGATTGGAATGACGTTTTAATATTGAATGAATATGAAAAAATGACAAATATGGACATAACATGGCAACAAGTCCCTGCTGATGGGTTAGAAGAAAAGCGTAATCTCGCCTTAGCAAGTGGAACATTGCCAGATGTTTTTTATGCAGCGACGATACCCGTAGGGGATTTACAAAAATACGGTCAGCAAGGAACGTTTATCCCATTAAATGATTTAATCGAGGAGTATGCACCAAACCTAAACAAGGTTTTGGAAGCCAATCCTGAAATTAAAAAAGGACTTACTTTCCCAGACGGTAAAATCTATTCCTTCCCTACTATTTATTCTCCTGAGTTTACTTCTCTATTAATAGGAGCTAAACCATGGATAAAAAAAGATTGGCTTGATCAATTAGGGATGAAAAATCCTGAAACGACAGATGAACTATATGCTTATTTGAAAGCTGTAAAAGAAACAGATTTAAATGGAAATGGTAAAAACGATGAGATTCCTTTAAGTAGTGTCTCTATGACCCGTATCCTACATTGGATTTCAGGGGCGTTCGGAATACAAAACAAAGGACAACTTCATACATTGGTAGATACAGACTCAGCTGGTGATCTACGTTTCTTCTCTACTGCTCCAGAATATAAAGAAATGTTAGAGTATATGCATAAATTGTACTCAGAAGGTTTGATTGATCAAGGCATCTATTCCATTGACGTACCTAAATATTTGGCTGGTGCAGCAGAGGAATTATACGGAGCTACTCAATTCTATAATCCTGTAGAATTGTTTGGTGAGGAAATTGGTAAGGACTACGTGGTAGGTAACGCATTGGTTGGACCAGATGGAGAAAAGCTATATACAGGAGTTACGTCGCCACTAAGAGACTTAGGGAACTTTGCTATTACGAGTGAGAACAAGTATCCTGCTGAAACGGTTAGATGGTTAGATCATTTCTATAGCGATGAAGGAGCATTGATGTTCTTTATGGGTATCGAAGGAGAGACCTATGAAGAGACTGCAGATGGACCGAAGCTATTAGAAAAAATTACAAACAGTAAAGATGGCTTAACGATGACACAGGAGCTTGCAAAATATTTAATCAATCCAGGTGGAAATCACCCTGTAATGATTACAGATGACTATTTCACTGGTTCTGAAAATGCACCAGGAGATATCGAGGCTACTAAAGAGCTTGAGCCATATCTAATTGATGAAGTTTGGCCTAATTTTACTTACACAGCTGAAGAAAACGATCAAGTAAATGTCCTGAAAGCTGATATCAATAAATATGTACAGGAAATGCAGGCAAAATTCATTACTGGTGAAACTTCTCTAGATGAGTGGGATTCTTATGTGAAAACTATTGAAAAAATGGGACTAAAGGAATTCATGGAGATTCAACAAAAAGCATATGAAAGATACAAAAAGTAATAAGAATATGCAGCCTTCTAAAGTTGTCGAGGAATGTTTTTCCTCGGCAATTCTAGAACAACGGAGTGGAGAAGGGGGTAAATAAATGCAATTAAATGAAACAAAATTACAGGAGCATGTGGTGATTCCAAAAGTTAGCCGTTTTGCTAAATTCAAAAGAAATTTTATGAAAAGCTGGCAACTCTATGTTTTCTTACTTCCTGCCCTTTTATATTTTTTAATCTTTCATTATGTTCCGATGTATGGATTGCAAATAGCCTTTAAAAATTTTATGGCCAATCAAGGGATTTGGGGAAGTCCATGGGTTGGATTTGATCACTTTACAAGATTCTTTAATTCGTACTATTTTTGGAGATTAATCAAAAATACTATATTACTTAGCTTATATCAATTGCTACTTTTTCCTTTGCCAATTATTTTAGCTCTTTCGTTAAATGAACTAAAAAATGGAGCGTTTAAAAAATGGGCTCAAACACTTACATATGCTCCTCACTTTATATCTGTAGTGGTAGTAGTAGGAATGATCGTTATATTCTTAGACCCAGTAAATGGTTTAGTGAATCAAATAATAACACTATTTGGTGGAGACCAAATTCGTTTTTTAGATGATGCAGGTTGGTTTCGACATATATTTGTTTGGTCAGGAGTATGGCAAACTTTAGGTTGGAGCTCGATAATCTATTTAGCAGCCTTGGCGGGGATTAACCCTGAGCTACATGAGGCAGCGGAAGTCGACGGAGCATCTAAATTTCAACGCATATTACATATCAACTTACCAGGCATTTTCCCAACAATCATTGTATTGCTTATTTTAAATATTGGTAGCTTTATGTCAGTAGGATTTGAAAAAGTCTTACTATTGCAGAATAGCTTAAACTCTGCAACATCAGATGTCATACAGACCTATGTATATCAAGCAGGGTTATTAGAAGGTCAATATAGCTTTGCTGCAGCTATTGGTTTATTTGACTCCTTAATCAATATCGCATTACTAATTACCTTCAATTATGTTGCAAGAAAAACTAGTAATAATAGCTTATGGTAAGGAGGGGTTCCTATGAATAAATTTAGTTTGTCAGACAAGGGTTTTGATGTGCTAAACAAAATTTTCTTAGCAGTTATTGTAATCCTAATTGTGTATCCACTTGTTTTTGTAATTAGTGCTTCTATAAGCGACCCCTTAGCGGTTAGCTCAGGGAAAATGTGGCTATGGCCGGTAGATATCACGTTCGAAGGATATCGGAAAATATTACAAAATGATTCTATTTGGCTAGGGTATAGAAATACAATTTTATACACAGCAGTAGGGACTCTCCTACATTTGTTTGTACTATTGCCATGTGCATACGCGCTTTCTCGAAAAGAATTAATGGGAAGCAAATATATTTTATGGTTAGTGCTATTCACTATGATGTTCAGCGGTGGCTTAATCCCGACCTATTTAGTGATTAAAACATTAGGAATGCTAGACACAATGTGGGCATTAGTAATCCCGGGAGTAGTTGGTGCTTGGTCTATTCTAGTTGCTAGAACATTCTTTCAGAGCAGTATACCTGACCAATTAGTAGAGGCTGCAAAAATAGACGGTGCCTCAGATTTTTATATGTTTATCAAGATAGTATTACCACTTTCTATGCCGATTATTGCGGTTATGGCATTATTCCATGCAGTTGGTTTATGGAACCAATATTTTAATGCATTAATATACTTGTCAGACCGTGACAAATACCCACTTCAGCTCATACTGCGGGAAATTTTAGTAGTGAATCAGGCCCAATTAGGGGAAGGTTCAGGAGAGCAAACTGAGTCTCTCATCCAGCAAGTGAGAACAGGCGGATTAATAAAATACGCCGTTATTATTATTTCCTCGTTACCACTTTTAATCGTGTATCCGTTTTTACAAAGATTCTTTGTTCAAGGTGTATTAATCGGTTCTATTAAAGAATAATAGATTGTCTTAACTTAAGTAACTTCAAACCATCCATGAAGGGAGAGAGACTACTATGAATGGTTTTGTAAATGGATACTATCAGTTTTCCTTGTGGGCGATGAGATTAGCTTACGTTAACATATTATGGTTTGTCTTCACATTAGTAGGTTTGTTCTTTTTTGGGCTGATGCCTGCTACAGCTGGCATGTTTGCAGTTGTGAGAAAATGGGTTTCGGGAGATACAGATATTAAAATATTTCAAACCTTCTGGAAATCGTATAGCAAGGAATTTTTTAAAGCAAATTTGCTTGGCTACCTCCTTGCTGGAGTAGGCTATCTCTTATATATTGAGCTCCAAATATTAAGAGCACAGGAAAATATGGTTTATTTTGTTGCAAGCTATGGGGTTATTGCGCTCTATATAGTGTTGTTGATAGTGTTGTTATATTCTTTTCCAATTTTTGTTCATTTTAATGTTAATGCTTTACAAAATATTAAATGGGCATTCGTAATAGGCGTTATTCATCCAGTACTTACAATTGCAATGATTGCTATATTGGGCTTTGTTCACTATGTAGCTTTCATGACCATCCCTGCACTACTTTTTTTCTTTGGAGGAAGTGTTACTGCCTTTATCCTCACGTGGGGTGCATCTAAAACCTTTACAAAATATGAGCCCTCAAATGTCTAAATAGGTGGAGGAAACAAATGAAGCTAGGATTAGAAGTCTTTTTAGACAGAGAATATAAACGCTTTACTGGAAAAAGTATTGGTCTTGTTACGAATATGACAGGAGTGAATCAAAAGCTTACTCCTACGATTGATTTGTTTTATGAACATCCGGGCATTTCTCTCAAAGCCTTATATGGTCCAGAGCACGGTATACGTGGGGATGCCAAGGAGGGGGAAGAGGTACAGTCTTCGTTCGATCCATATACTAATCTTCCTGTATACAGTCTGTACGGTAAAACCAGAAAGCCGACGAAGGAAATGCTGGAATCTATCGATGTAATAGTTTTTGACTTGCAGGATATTGGTTCGAGGTACTATACATACATTTATACAATGGCCTATGTGATGGAAGCCTGTGCAGAGCAAGGAAAACAATTTGTCGTTTTGGATCGACCAAATCCTATTTCTGGGGAGCGTTTGGAAGGAAATTTAGTAGAAGAAGATGTCCGTTCCTTTGTTGGACTATTACCGATTCCGAACAGACATGGCATGACAGTTGGAGAACTTGCACAGCTGTTTAAATACAAATTTGGCTATGATTGTGAATTAACTGTTGTACCAATGGAGGGCTGGAAGAGATCGATGTACTTCGATGATACACCTTTGTTCTGGGTCCCTCCATCTCCAAATACAACTAACATTGATATGAATATTTTATACGCTGGAACTTGTTTAATAGAAGGTACCAATTTATCTGAAGGCCGTGGAACTACGAGACCATTTGAATGGATTGGCGCTCCTTATGTTGACGGTAATAGTCTTTCAAAAGCTTTTAATGATAGAGGGGTAGAAGGAGTTATAGCAAGGCCAGTTTCTTTTAAGCCGACGTATCAAAAGTATAAGGATGTAATCTGTAGTGGCATACAGTTACATGTAGTAAATCGTAATACATTGAATTCCTGGAAAACTGGGCTATTGCTTTTAGAAACAATAGCGGAAATGTACCCAACTGACTTCTCATTCATAAAAAATGAGCAAAAGAAGTACTTTTTCGATTTATTGGCTGGAACTAAAAGTCTGAGGGACAGAGTGTGGGGAGGAACCACCGAGGTATATATAGAGAACTGTCTAGCTCTTATCGAAGGATTTCAGAAGGAAAAGAAAATATACGACTTATATAACTAGGATGATTAAAATGAAGGATTTGGCTAATTTAACTAAGCTGTCAACAGAACAGAGAAATGATAGGTCGACTAATATTGATAATATGTCTACCAAAGGCATTTTAACCTTGATTAATGATGAGGATTTAAATGTCGCTAAATGTGTTCAGGAAGTCTTGGAGGAAATTGAAAAGGCAGTAGATGTTGTATATGAATCCATGAAGTCTGGTGGAAGATTATTTTATGTTGGTGCAGGAACCAGTGGAAGGCTAGGAATATTAGATGCTGTGGAATGTCCTCCTACCTTTGGAACATCACCAAATTTAGTACAAGCTATTATGGCTGGCGGATTGAACGCTTTTGAAAAAGCTGTAGAGGGCGCTGAGGATAGCCCGGTAATGGGTAAAGAAGATTTAATAGAAAGAAACTTAGCTAGTTGTGATGTAGTAGTGGGAATAGCAGCGAGTGGCAGAACACCATATGTGATAGGAGCATTAGAGTATGCTAGTCAGATTGGAGCACAAACCATCAGTCTAACTGCAAACAAAAATTCCATTATAAGTGAATATGCAGCTATAAAAATTGAAGTAGAAACAGGACCAGAGGTAATTACTGGCTCTACTAGAATGAAGGCAGCAACTGCTCATAAGTTAATCCTAAATATGATCTCCTCTACAGTAATGATCAAGCTAGGAAAGGTTTATGAAAATTTAATGGTGGACGTTTCAGTTAGTAATGAAAAGCTAGAAGAGCGAGCGAAGGGAATCATCCAAACTATTACTCAACAGTCTTATGAAGAGACAGAGAAATATTTAGGACTAACAAATAAGGAAGTAAAACCTGCGATAGTAATGATGAAAGCGAATGTAGATTATAAAGCGGCTAAGGATTATATTGAACAAGCAAATGGATTTGTTCGAAAGGCAATTGAATTGGCCGGAACGAAATCATAAGAGGAGGGTGCATGATGAAGGAACTAAAGAAGCTAATCTTGGATGATTTTGACTGTGCCAAACTTAGTGACTATGACACTAACCGTTCTTTTGTCTCCTCCTATGATTTATCTCTAAGTAAGGATTACGTAAAACATGGTAATCATAGTTTGCAAATTAACTTTAACTTCGGAGGCTGGGTTACAGGGAATGGAGCCATGTATATTAAGTTTAAGAAGGAATTATTGACAGAGCAGAGACCTAAAAAGATAGCTATGTGGGTACATAGCGATGGGAAAACACCATGGCTCCGAGCAACTATTATAGATGGGGACAATGAGCGAAAAGTAGTAAACCTAACAGACGGTAACATTAGCTGGAGAGGTTGGAAGTACTTAGACGCAGAGATAGAGCAAAACTGGAAGCTTCCATTAAGGTTGGAGCAAATATATGCGGTAGAAACAAATATGATTTACCAAAAAGACTCCAGTATTAATGGAAAGTTCTATTTAGATCAAATTCTTTTTGTGTATGTGGATGATCAGGATCTTTCTGGACCCGTATTTAGTGACATATTACCTGAAAAAGAAAAGGTCTATTCAAATTCGTTTGTTTTTTCTGCCGTAGTGAGTGATTTTATGTCAGGAGTAGACCTGAATTCTATTATAATGAAGGTAAACAATGAATTAGTTATTCATTCCATTCAAAAGAACAAGATTTCTTATCATTTACAAGATCTTCCTGAAGGGAACTATACTATAAGTGTTCATGCAAAGGATCTGGCAGGTAATTGGTCAGTACCACATCTAGAGAAAACTTATAGAGTAGATTTAAGTCAAGATCTTGAAAAACCTATATTATCAAATGTAACGCCAACCAATTCAGCCGTGGTGTACACAGCCACACCCCGGATAAATTTTCGACTGTTAGATGATCAAAGTGGGATTGAAGGAAAAGAAATTATCATCACTATTAACAATAGACAGCAACAAGTTATATATGATGAAGAAACTGGCTGGGGTTACGCAATTGCTAACGTTAGATTAGAAGATGGGAACCATCATTTCTCAATTTATGCAAGGGATCGAGCTGGGAATGAAATGGACCTCTTTCAGCAAGAGTTTTTTATCCAAACTCTCAATTCACCAAAGGTTGAAGACTGCTATTCAATAGCAATTATTCCCGATACACATTCACTTGAATACGGAAAGGCTGCGCTAGGACATTCTATGGAAGCCTCCTCGGACTTTGTGATACATATGGGTGACTTTGTAGATCAAGGAACAGAAGAGGAATACATACTTTTTAAAGAGTTTCTGCTGGCTAACGCAAAGAAGCCGATATTGACTCTAGCAGGCAATCATGAGGCGTTTCAAGGCAATTTAAAACTATATCGGAACTTCATGGGTTCCCCAGCCTATCATTTCAATTATGGGAATGTACTATTTATTATATTAAACAGTGCGATAGAGCAAAGTATTACACAATCTGATTCGACCCAGTTTACTTATTTAAAGGAAGTTTTAGCATCTAACAATGAAAAGCGAATTGTCATTCTTACACATGTTCCAACTAAGGATCGATTTGGAACTGCCCATGAAATGGATAGGAAAGATACAAAGAAATTAGAAGAAATTCTAATTGAATATAAGAGACAAGTGCCCTCAAGTGACATTGTAGTTTTGTTTGGACATTTACATACGCTTGATCAGTGGGAGTATGGAGGAGTTCGTTTTATTATTACAGGTAATTCTGCGCCAAAAGGATATGTAAGTAAAAACCAAGGAAATACAATCGGTTATGGGTTGCTTCATATTAGAGCGGAAGGTTTATGTTATGAATACAAACCATATTCTTGAAGTCCTTCATCAGTAAGAAAGATGCTGTAGTGCCTTAGCTAAAAAGCCATATTTTATAAAGAAATGAGTTGATTATTATGTCATCTGCCAACGGTGGACTAGTTATGCTAAACGAAATGGTGAACACATTGCCGCCCTCTGAAAGAAAAATTGCAAAGTACATATTAAATCATCCTCAAGAGGCAATTTCTTTAACGGCAATCGAATTAGGTAAAAGAAGCTCTACAAGTGGAGCCGCAGTCATTAGGCTATGTAAATCATTAGACTTAAAAGGTTTACAAGACCTAAAGCTACGTATTGCAGGAGATTTGCAAAAGACGACAGAGCACGGGTTTAGAGATATTGAGCCCAATGAACCTATTTTATCCATTATTGACAAGATGACAAATAATAGTATCAAAACGATACGTGAAACTGCAGAAATGTTAAATACAGAAGAACTAGAAAAGGCTATTCAACTTCTTAAAGTTGCAAATACAGTGCATTTTGTTGGAGTAGGAGCCTCTAATATAATTGCGCAAGATGCCCAACAAAAGTTTTTGCGGATTAACAAGAATGCTTATGCCTTTCCAGATATTCATTTGGCGATGACCTTAGTAGCAACAGCGGAGGAAGGAGACGTTGTAGTAGCTGTTTCATTTTCTGGAGAAACAGCAGAAGTAGCTAAAGTATTGGAGCTAGCTAAACAAAAAGGCATTTCTATTATTAGTATAACCAAATATGGAAACTCAGTTATTTCTAAGATAGCGGATATAAAGCTTTATACGTCAGCAACAAGAGAGTCAACATTTCGTAGTGGCGCTACTTCCTCTCGAATTGGACAGCTTCAGGTGGTGGATATTCTATTTATGGGAGTTGCATCTCTACAATACGAGGAAACTGTTAAGTATCTTGATGCCACACGAGATGCGGTCAATTTTCTGTCGAAGGATTCCAAAAAATAATTTATTACATAGCTAACTCTCCTAGGAGTTGGCTTGTTTATTGTCAAAAAGGGGTGGAGACAAAATGTATGTAATAGGAATTGATGGTGGAGGAACGAAAACAACCGGAATTATTGCTACATATAAGGGGGAAGTAGTAGCAAAAGCAACAGTTGGTGGGACCAATATAAATAGTACAGGAAAGAAAGCTGTCCAAGCAGAATTAGTAAAGCTTGTAACTAATTTAAAAGAATCTGCACCAGATGATTTCAAACAGGTAAAACGAGTATTTGCTGGCATGGCAGGAGCAGGCAATACCTCCAATCAAGAAGCCTTGAAAATAATGCTCCTTTCCCTCTTTCCATCAGGAGTAAATATTACTATAGATCATGATGCTATTACAGCACTGTACTCCGGAACTATAGGTAGACCTGGAATAGTACAAATTGCAGGGACAGGAGCAATTACATATGGTGTTAACCAAATATTCGAAAGAGCGCGTGTAGGAGGCTGGGGCCACCTATTTGGGGATCAGGGAAGCGGCTATGCAATTGGTAGAGATGCTTTAGAGGAAGCATTTAAAGCAAGAGATGGTATTACTAAACCAACGCTCTTGTGCGAACTCCTTACGAAGCATTTTGGCAAAGATGAATTACCAGATATTATTCCAAATATTTATCAGTCTGAAAACCCTAAAAAGCTAATATCTTCGTTAACCATGTTAGTTATGGAGGCAGTACAGCAAGATGACATAACAGCCAAAAAGATTATACAAAAAAATGGAGCAGAGCTTGGTATAGCAATTTCTACAGTTGTAAGTCAATTATTCACTCAAGGAGACAAGGCCATTTCAGTTGTTTTAGTAGGAGGCTTGTTTAGTAGATATGACATTTTGAAGGAATCCATTGAGCAAACCATTAAAGAAAAAGGTGTCAGGGTGGAAATGATTTTCCCTAAAATATTGCCGGCTGGTGGAGCTGTGGTTGCTGCTCTCTTAGAAGAAAAAGTGGACATCGATGAGTTTTTTTTAGAAACATTTAATAGAACAAACTAAGTAGAAGAGGTGAAATAATGAAACTTATAGCGTGGCATGTGGAAAGGCTAGATGAACTGGTGAATTTATGGAATATAGAGCTAGGTAGTGAGTTTCCTATGCGTAAGGAGCTATTTGAACAAAATAGTTTTCATGATGAAAATGTCTGTCATGAGGCTTCGCGAATTGCTGTCGATGAGCAGGATAGAGTAATCGGATTTATTGTAGGCAAAAGGTGGCAGGAAGAATTGTCAGTCCCGATGAAAGACAAAACGGGATGGATACAAGTAATTCTTGTTCATCATGAATACCGTAACCAGGGGGTCGGATCTGCTCTATTGAGGCATGCAGAGGAAGCTCTACACACAGCTGGTATGCATGAGATATTGTTAGGTAAAGATCCGTGGCATTATTTCCCTGGTGTACCTTCTCAAAGTAAGGAGACTTGGTTTGAAAAGAGGGGATATCAAGCATTCGGAAAGGAGTACGACATGCTTTGTAGGTATGAGGATGAGGACACAAAAGTATTGCCTTCCTTCGACAACGTAGAATTCTCTCTATTAAATCTTGAGGATAGAGAGCATTTCCTTGCATTTCTTCATCGTTGTTTCCCAGGTAGATGGGAGTACGAGGCTCTTCATTATTTCCAAAGAGGAGGTACTGGTCGAGAGTTTATCGTTCTCAAAAAAGAAAACAAAATTATTGGTTTTTCAAGAATAAATGATGCTACTTCACCTATGATTGCACAAAACGTTTATTGGGCTCCTCTATTTAACCGAGAATTAGGAGGAATCGGTCCATTAGGAGTTGATTCTACACAACGAGGCAGTGGATATGGCATTGCGATTGTTGAGGCTGCTATAGCTTTTCTACGAAGTAGAAATATTAAAAATATTGTCATAGATTGGACTGGGCTTGTCGATTTTTATCGTAAATTAGATTATGAGGTATGGAAAGGATATACCTCATATCGAAAGCTGCTTTAATATGTTTTGATGGGCACATAAATCTCATATGGGGAGAGAGGCAATTGGAAGGACAAACAAGCTATGTAGTAGGTCTTATGTCGGGAACATCCTTGGATGGAGTAGATGCAGCACTCGTTAAAATATCGGATGCTCAGGACTATTTACAAATAGATCTAGTGAATTATTTGTCTGTCCCATACTCTAGAGAGCTAAAAGAACAGCTTGGAGAGCTTTGTATACCTGAACTGGCTAGGATAGAGAACATTAGTGCAATGAATATGTATTTAGCAGAAGTTTTTTCTGAAGTTACCTTAACTGTTATTCAACAGGCAGGATTAACGCCCAGTGATATATTACTTGTAAGTTCACATGGCCAAACGATCTTCCATCAACCTGATCCTATTAAAATTGAAGGAACGGATATAATATCTACCTTACAAATAGGTGATATAGCAGTCTTGGCCGAGCGTACGGGAATAACTGCAGTTGGGGATTTTAGAACACGTGATATGGCTGTAGGAGGAAGTGGTGCTCCATTGGTACCATACGCAGAACACATGCTTTATGCAAAAGAAAATTATGGAAGAGTCCTCGTTAATATTGGAGGCATATCTAATATAACCGTCTTATCTAAGGGTGCTATAGCAGCAAATGTTATCGCGTATGATACTGGTCCTGGAAATATGATTATTGATGCTTTCGTGTCATGGGCAACTGCAGGTAGGGAATCCTTTGACCGAGATGGAGATATTGCACGTAGGGGTATGGTGGATGAAAGGTGGCTAAATAAGCTACTTGATCACCCTTATTTCGAACAGAATTACCCTAAAAGTACGGGTAGAGAGATGTTCGGAGTGGGTTTTGCTAGGAAACTTTGGCAGGAAGCGGAGAGTTTATATATTAATCAAGTAGATAGAATAGCTACTGTCACCGCGTTAACTGCAAAAACTATAGCTAAAGAAATCTTAACTCATGGAAAAACTGCATATGTAAAAGAAGTTTTAATCAGCGGCGGAGGAAGAAATAATCAAACACTATTTAATAGTATTCAAGAATATCTTCCAAAGGATATCTCTGTAGTTGGAATTGAAGAGTATGGAATGGTTGCCGATGCTAAAGAAGCTGTCATTTTTGCTCTGTTGGGTTACCAATGTTTTAAGAAAAGAACGAACAATCTTCCATCTGCAACTGGTGCTTCAAAAGAAGTTGTGATGGGAAAAATTGCATGGTGAAAAAAGAAAAGAAGCTTTTTTCACGAAATTAGCGAATGATTTTTTCTTTGTTTATAGTTGACATACCTATCCGATTTAAAGGATTATAAAGTATGAAGGAAATAAGATAACCTTTCTTTTTTCGAAAGGTAATCGGACGAACATACTTGTATATCAATAATGTTGAAAGTCTAGTCAATTATGCTATAATATACAGGTTGTCAATATAATTAGTGAAAAACTGTCCTGTTAAGTTTCAAACTTTTAATATACAGGCTACTAAATTATTGTAATTTATTTATTGGAGGTAGAATAAATGTCAGTTAAATGGGAAAAACAAGAAGGAAATAATGGTCTTTTAACAGTTGAAGTTGCTGCTGATGTAGTAAACAACGGTTTAGATCAAGCTTTCAAAAAAGTGGTAAAGCAAATTAATGCACCTGGTTTCCGTAAAGGGAAAATGCCACGTCAAATTTTCGAAAAAATGTACGGAGTTGAATCTTTATTCCAAGATGCATTAGATTTCATTCTTCCACATGCATATGCTTCAGCAGTTGAAGAAGCTGGTATTGATCCAGTTGATCGTCCAGAAATCGACATCGTATCAATGGAAAAAGGTCAACCTTTAGTATTCACTGCTAATGTAGTAGTAAAACCAGAGGTAACACTTGGTGAATACAAAGGACTTGAAGTAACTAAAGTAGATGAAACAGTTACAGACGAAGAAATTGAAGAGCAATTAAAAGCTCAACAAGCTCGTTTAGCTGAATTAGTAGTAAAAGAAGATGCAATCGTTGAAGGCGATACTGCTGTAATCGACTTTGAAGGATTTGTAGACGGAGAAGCGTTTGAAGGTGGAGCTGGTCAAGACTACCCATTAGAAATCGGTTCTAACTCTTTCATCCCTGGCTTTGAAGGTCAACTTGTAGGAGTTAAATCTGGCGATTCAAAAGATGTAGAAGTTACATTCCCAGAAGAGTACCATGCAGCTGAATTAGCAGGGAAAGCAGCAACTTTCAAAGTTACAGTTAAAGAAGTAAAAGGAAAAGAACTTCCTGAGCTTAATGACGACCTAGCTAAAGAAATTGATGCTGAAGTAGAAGGCATTGATGCTTTACGTGCTAAACTTAAAGAAACTACTGCTGAAGAGAAAAAACAAATGTCAGCACAAAACCTACGTGATGATTTAGTAGAAGCTGCTGCAGCAAACGCTACTATCGATATCCCAGAAGCAATGATTGAAACAGAAACTGATCGTATGCTACAAGAATTTGGTCAACGTTTAGAGCAACAAGGCATGAATTTAGATCTTTACTTCCAGTTCTCTGGTCAAGACGAGGCTGCTTTACGCGGACAAATGGCAGAAGATGCTAAAAATCGTGTGAAAGTATCATTAACTCTTGAAGCAATTGCTGAGAAAGAGAATCTTCAAGCGTCTGAAGAAGATATCAACGCTGAACTAGAAAAAATGAGTGCACAATTCAATATGTCAGCTGACGATATTAAACGTGCACTTGGTGGTACAGAAGTTCTTGCAAATGACCTTCGCTTCCAAAAAACTGTGGAATTCTTAGTAGAAAACGCTAAAATTTCATAATTACACATAACGCGTTATAATATATAACAAGGTACAGCATCTGTCTGTGCCTTGTTTTATACATACATATTTTTAAAGGTATGGCGCTGTTACCGTTGTTTGTTTGTTACCCAATGTTATGTGGTATAGTAGTTTAAATTGCATATTGTTCTGCAAGAAATTCAGAGGCTCTTTTTGTAATGGTGCTTTTGTATATACCTAAGTGTTGCAATAAGACGTAACAGCGTCTGATGTAAAAAAAACTTGACCAAACTTATTATTTGATTCCGAACAAAGAATCTTGTAAGATAATGGCTTGAATAGGGGTGAATATTTTGTTCAAATTCAATGATGAAAAAGGGAACTTAAAATGTTCTTTTTGTGGCAAGCCACAGGAACAAGTTCGTAAACTTGTTGCGGGGCCTGGTGTCTACATTTGTGATGAGTGTATTGATTTATGTTCTGAAATAGTAGAAGAAGAACTTGGCACAGAGGAAGAAGTAGAGTTCAAAGAAGTTCCAAAACCAAAAGAAATTTTAGCTATTTTAGATGAATATGTAATTGGCCAAGAGCGAGCAAAAAAATCACTTGCAGTAGCTGTTTATAACCATTACAAACGTATTAACTCTAATAGCGTAATTGATGAAGTAGAATTGTCTAAATCAAATATAGTTTTAATCGGACCAACTGGTAGCGGTAAAACATTACTTGCTCAAACTTTAGCTAGAATTCTCAACGTTCCATTTGCTATTGCAGATGCTACTTCTTTAACAGAAGCTGGATACGTAGGGGAAGATGTAGAGAATATCCTTTTAAAGCTTATTCAATCAGCAGACTATGATATTGAAAGAGCAGAAAAAGGCATTATTTATATAGATGAAATAGATAAAGTTGCACGTAAATCTGAAAACCCTTCTATCACTAGAGACGTTTCAGGTGAAGGGGTACAACAAGCCCTTCTTAAAATACTTGAGGGTACTGTAGCTAGTGTTCCACCACAAGGTGGACGTAAGCATCCTCATCAAGAATTTATTCAAATTGATACAACGAACATCTTGTTTATCGTTGGAGGAGCATTCGATGGAATCGAACAGATTATTAAACGCCGTTTAGGTGAAAAAGTAATTGGTTTCGGTGCAGATCCTAACAAAGTTCAAGAAGATGCAAAATCTGTGTTATCTCAGTTAATTCCAGAGGACTTATTGAAATTTGGTCTAATCCCTGAATTCATCGGTCGTTTACCTGTATTAGCAAGTCTAGAGCAGTTGGATGATAAAGCGTTAGTGCAAATCCTTACAGAGCCTAAGAACGCACTAGTTAAGCAATATCAAAAAATGATTGAGTTGGATAATGTGAAGTTAACATTTGAAGATGAAGCTTTAGTGGAAATTGCGAAGGAAGCTATTGAGCGTAAAACTGGTGCTCGTGGATTACGTTCTATCATTGAAAATACAATGCTAGATGTAATGTATGAATTACCATCACGAGAAGATATCGTGGAATGTGTGATTACTAAAGAAACAATTACAGAGCACGCACGTCCTAAACTTTTATTAGAAGATGGTTCTGAACTAAAAGATTTAGATAACGAAAAAACATCGGCTTAATAGCCATTGAAAAAGCTGGCTTCCAAACTACGTGCATAGGCGCGAGCAAGGATGTCAGCTATTTCTCTTTATAAGATGAAAACTACCTCTTTTTATCATGAGGTTTACTGTATTATTAGGATACATAAAGGATACAATATGATGGAGGTGAATTCCAAAGTGGCAGAAAAAACATATTACCCAGTTTTACCCCTTCGTGGTTTATTTATATTTCCTACTATGGTTTTACATATAGATATAGGGCGCGAGCGTTCAATTGATGCTTTAAATACAGCAATGAAACGCGAAGAAAAACTCTTTATTTCCGCACAAAGGGATTTGGGTGTAGAACATCCTAGCCAAGAGGATATATATCCTGTAGGGATTCTTGCGCATATAAAACAGGTTGTGAAGTTACCGAACGGAACGATGAGGGTATTAGTTGAGGGACTTCAGCGTGCAATTTGGGATGAATATAAAGTTACAAACAAAATGGATGAAGTAACCGTGTCAGCGTATATCGAGCCAAAAAAAGCTGATCAAGAAGATCAAGCGTTAATGCGTACTTTATTACATAATTTCGAAAAGTATACTAAGGCTTCCAAGCAAGTGTCAGAGGAAACTTACCGTTCTGTAGCAGATATTGAAGAACCAGGTAGATTAGCTGATATGATTGCGGCAGCTTTACCGCTCAAAATATCTGGCAAACAAGAGATTCTAGAAATCATGGATGTTAAAGAACGCATGGAAACCTTAATCGTGCAGCTTTATAATGAACAAGAAATTTTGAATCTTGAGAAAAAAATAAATAATCGTGTTAAAAATGCTATGGAAAGAACGCAAAAAGAGTTTTATCTTCGTGAGCAAATGAAGGCCATTCAAACCGAGCTCGGAGATAAAGAAGGTAAGACAGGTGAGGTTGCTGAATTAAAAAGGCGCATCCAAGAAGCTGGTTTACCGGAAACGACCAAAAAAAATGTGTTAAAAGAGTTGGATCGTTATGAGAAGCTTCCAACGCAAGCTCCAGAAAGTGGAGTCATTCGCAATTATATTGAGTGGATTGTTTCTATCCCTTGGTCTAAGTCTACTGAGGACCAATTAGATATTAAACGTTCTGAAGAAATTTTAGATCGTGATCATGATGGACTTGAAACAGTAAAAGAGCGTGTCTTAGAATATTTGGCTGTTCGCCAATTGACTAAATCGCTCAGAGGACCAATCCTTTGCTTGGCTGGACCTCCAGGAGTAGGGAAAACCTCTCTAGCCAAATCTATCGCTGAATCACTAGGACGTAAATTCGTACGAATCTCCCTTGGAGGAGTAAGAGATGAATCTGAAATTCGTGGACACCGCAGAACATATGTAGGTTCCATGCCAGGAAGAATTATTCAAGGGATGAAGAAGGCAGGAACGATTAATCCGCTAATTTTGCTAGATGAAATCGATAAAATGTCTAATGACTTCCGCGGAGATCCTGCAGCAGCCATGCTAGAGGTACTAGACCCTGAACAGAATAATTCCTTTAGTGATCACTATATTGAGGAAACATATGATCTTTCGAATGTACTTTTCATTGCTACTGCTAATGACTTAAGTACAATTCCTGGTCCCTTAAGAGATCGTATGGAAATTATCTCTATTGCTGGTTATACAGAAATAGAAAAGCTTTCTATTGCCAAAAATCACTTGCTGCCAAAGCAGCTTAAAGAACATGGCTTAAAGAAAACCCAACTACAAGTTAAAGATGATGCTCTAATAGATGTTTTACGTTATTATACTCGTGAAGCTGGAGTCAGAAGCTTAGAGAGAGTACTGGCAAATATTTGTCGTAAGGCTGCTCTTCAAATCGTATCTGGAGACAAAAAACGTGTCACTGTGTCTGCAAAGAATTTGGAAGACATGATTGGTAAACGCAAGTTTCGTTATGGACAAGCTGAGTCAGAAAATCAAGTAGGCGTAGCAACAGGTCTTGCCTATACCACGGTAGGGGGAGATACACTCCAAATAGAGGTGTCTTTATCTGCCGGATCTGGTAAATTACAGCTTACTGGTAAGCTTGGTGATGTTATGAAGGAGTCTGCTCAAACTGCTTTGTCCTATGTACGATCGAAAGCCAATGATTTTGGAATTGATCCAACCTTCCATGAAAACAAGGATATCCATATTCATGTTCCGGAAGGTGCTGTTCCTAAGGATGGCCCATCAGCAGGTATTACTATTGTTACCGCGCTTGTTTCAGCATTATCTAAACGCCCAATTCTTCGGGAAGTTGGTATGACTGGTGAAGTAACTTTAAGAGGACGTGTGCTACCTATTGGTGGTTTAAAAGAAAAGACATTAAGTGCACATCGCGCAGGTCTAACGACAATTATTTGTCCAAAAGACAATGAGCGTGATATTGAAGATATACCAGAAAGTGTTCGCGAAGTATTGACGTTCCATTTTGTTTCCGATGCTGAAGAGGTGCTTCAACTGGCATTAGAGGAGGCAAAATAAATGAAAATTCATAACGTTGAACTATTAATAAGTGCTGTTAGACCAGCTCAGTATCCAGAGGGAGATTTACCGGAATTTGCTCTTGCAGGGCGCTCCAATGTAGGGAAGTCCTCCTTTATCAATAAAATGATTGGTCGTAAGAGTATGGCTCGTATTTCCTCTAAGCCGGGGAAAACACAAACGTTAAACTTTTACAAGCTGGAAGAGGATTTATTGTTTGTCGATGTACCTGGCTATGGCTATGCAAAAGTATCAAAGTCAGAACGCGCAGCGTGGGGTAAAATGATTGAAACTTATTTTACCTCCCGTGAGGTTCTGAAGGCTGTCTTATTAATTGTTGATTTAAGGCATCCCCCAACAACGGATGATTGTATGATGTATGACTTTTTAAAGCATTACAATATACCTTGTATTGTTATAGCTACAAAAGCTGATAAGATTCCTAAAGGGAAATGGGACAAGCATAAGAAGATTGTCAAAGAAGAGCTGCAAATGGACAAAAATGATCCTCTAGTAATCTTCTCTTCTGAAACAGGTTTAGGCTTCGATGCAGCTTGGGCAGAAATCGAAAGCAGAATGTAATATTTTACTATCTTCCTTCAGAAAGAGCTAATAAAAACGGTGGAAGTTAATGTTACAGTTTTAAGATTAAAAAAGGTTGATTAGGGAATACCATCCTTAGTTAATCTTTTTTTATGTGAATAGTTAATCTTTAATAATTTTGGACAGAATGTTTGTATTGAGTAATACTTTTTGTTATTATTAATTTATAATAATTCTAATTAAGATTTCATAGCTTGTTCACAAATGACAAATTATCTACTTGTGAACCTATGCTATAATAGGACTTATGAAATGAACGTGAAAGGGTGACATGACTCCATGCATACACTCGTGGTAGGTGTCAATTATCGTACTGCCCCAGTTGAGATTCGTGAAAAGCTTTCTTTTATCGAGGCTGAGCTTCCGAATGCGATGCAGGCATTACAGGAACAGAAGAGTATTTTAGAAAACGTCATTGTATCTACATGTAACCGTACAGAAATATACGCAACTGTAGATCAATTGCATACAGGAAGATACTATGTAAAACAATTTCTAGCGAATTGGTTCGATATCCCAATGGAGAACCTTTCTAGATATTTATTTATTCATGAAGACAATGAAGCGAATAATCACTTATTCCGTGTTACTGCTGGTATTGACTCCATGGTGCTTGGAGAGACTCAAATTCTTGGACAAGTGAAGAAAAGCTTTTTAAACGGGCAAGAAAATGGGACAACGGGTACAATATTTAACCAATTATTTAAACAAGCTGTGACGTTTGCAAAGCGCGCTCATGCTGAGACATCTATTGGGGAAAATGCAGTATCAGTTTCTTATGCAGCAGTTGAACTAGGGAAAAAAATATTTGGTTCTTTAAACCACAAGCATGTAGTAATCCTAGGAGCAGGAAAAATGGGCGAGCTAGCTATCCAAAACCTTCACGGCAGCGGTGCTGAAAAAGTAACGGTTATTAACCGTACTTATGAAAAAGCGAAGGAGCTTGCTTCAAAATTTGAAGGCAATGCTAAACCTATGGATGAGCTTCAATGTGCATTACTTGAGGCTGATATTCTAATCAGCTCTACTGGTGCAACTGAATATGTAATTGACTATGAGTTAATGCAATTCGTAGACAGATTACGTAAAGGCAAGCCTTTGTTTATGGTCGATATTGCTGTGCCACGTGACTTAGATCCACAAATAGGTGATTTACCAAACGTGTTCTTATATGACATCGATGATTTACAAGGGATTGTCGAAGCGAACCTTGCTGAGCGTGAACGTGCAGCTGCCCAAATTAATAAAATGATTGAGACCGAAATCGATCAATTTAATGAGTGGGTAACTACTCTTGGGGTTGTACCGATTATCTCCGCACTACGCCAAAAAGCGAATAGAATTCAAGTAGAGACAATGAGTTCTATTGAAAACAAAATGCCTAACCTTACGGATCGCGAGCGCAAGATATTAAATAAACATACGAAATCGATTGTTAACCAACTTTTGAAAGAGCCGATTCTACAAGCAAAAGAACTTTCTACATCTAAGAATCCTGCTGAACAGCTCCAATTGTTCCAACAAATCTTTGGAATTGAAGAAGATGTAAAGAAGGAAGTAGAAGTTCAAGCAGAAAAAGCTAAAATCAATTTAAAGCAATCGCTATTGAATCAAGAATTAAAAGAGAACTTATCGTTCAATTAATCTACAGGAGGTGTTTTTGTATCTTTATCGAAACTAGAGAGATATAAAAGCACCTTTTTTATTGTATAAAGGGAGAAATGATATGGCTGATTTGACGATGACACGGCTTCACGAGATTATGGTCGTCCTCCAATCCGTTAGCCTTGTTTTCTATTTCATCGATTACCTCAACAAAGATCGGCAAGTTCATCGCTTGGCGGTAGGACTATTATCCATCGTCTGGCTACTACAAACGGTGTTTTTAGTCATGTATATGATAGAGATGAAGCGATTTCCTATTCTATCGCTATTTGAGGGTATATATTTCTATGCATGGCTCATCATATTGCTTTCTTTGATCATGCAGCTGGTCTTTAAGTCAGATTTACCAGGATTCTTTTTAAACATTATTGGATTCATATTTATGACCATCCATACATTTGCCCCAAGCCAATTGGAGCAATCGCCTGTGGGTGATGCCCTACGTTCAGAGTTATTGTTTATTCATATTACTTTTGCATTTTTAGCTTATGCTGCATTTGCTCTTTCGTTTGTTTTTTCTGTACTATATTTGATATTGTATAGAGTATTGAAACAGAAAAAATGGACAAAGCAATTCACTAGATTGCCATCTCTGCAGCATACGGAAACTGGAATGACGACGTCAATCATTACAGGAATCCCTTTATTGTTTGTAAGTCTCGTTCTTGGGTTACAATGGGCTTATATATCTTTAAATGAGTTTTCAATATTTGATTTTAAGATAGTTAATTCCTTTATTCTATTAGTTATATATATTGTCGTTCTATTAATAAGAAGGCGCGCAAGGTTTAAAGGGACGAACTATGCGTGGATTCACGTATATGCATTTTTATTTGTTTTAATAAATTTCTTACTAGGTAGTCGATTATCACAATTCCACTTATGGTATTAAGAAAGGTAGCGAGTCAATGCGTAAAATTATTGTAGGTTCAAGAAGAAGTAAGTTAGCTTTAACACAAACAAACTGGTTCATCCAACAAATGAAGGATATGGGGGCTCCATTTGAGTTTGAAGTGAAAGAGATTGTCACTAAAGGTGACCAAATTTTAGATGTAACGCTTTCCAAGGTTGGAGGAAAAGGATTATTTGTTAAAGAAATTGAACAAGCATTATATGACAAGGAAATTGATTTTGCTGTACATAGCATGAAGGATATGCCATCTGTCTTGCCTCCAGGATTAGTAATGGGATGTACACCAAAACGTGTAGACGAACGTGATGCTTTCATCTCCACGGGTCATGTTAAATTTAAGGACCTACCAAAAGGAGCAGTTGTTGGGACAAGTAGCTTACGTAGAAGCGCTCAGCTACTATTACTACGTCCAGATATCGAGATTAAATGGATACGAGGTAATGTGGATACTAGATTGCAAAAGCTTCAAGACCGAGAATATGATGCGATTATTTTAGCTGCAGCAGGGCTTAAGCGACTTGGCTGGAGCGATGAAGTAGTAACCGAATATATTTCTGTAGAAGATTGCGTCCCTGCAGTAGGACAAGGGTCATTAGCGATTGAATGTCGTGAGGATGATTTAGAATTATTAACTGAGCTTCAAAAGCTATCGGATAAAGAGACTTGGGATGCTGTTCATGCAGAGCGTGCTTTCTTAGCTGCCATGGACGGAGGATGTCAGGTGCCGATTGCTGGGCATGCTATCATTAAAGGCGATGAAATAACATTTACAGGACTTGTAGCTGCACCAGATGCTTCTGTTGTATATAAGGAAGTAGTGTCCGGAACAAACCCAGAGTCAGTAGGGAAAGAAGCAGCACGTATTATAACGGAACAGGGAGCTTATGATTTAATCCAGAAGGTTAAGGCTGATTTAAATGTCTAAAAGTTCACCTCTACAAAATGAACATGTCATTTTTACAGGGGTGAATAGATCAGAAGAGGCAGCAGCACTAACTGCTAGTTTAGGAGGGGTACCAATTCTAGCCCCGTTTATAGCCACTAAGGAGATTATAGAGACGGATGACAAAGATAAACTCTTAAACAGTAATGCTTTTAAATGGTTTATATTTACTAGTCAGGCAAGTGTCGCTGCCTTTCATCAAAAAATACTTAGAAACAATTTAGAGATTGAATATATTCAAGTGAAAATAGCTGTTGTTGGATCTAGGACTGCATCAGCACTAGAGCAATTGGGTTTCTCGATTGACTTTATGCCGAGCATCTTTAGTGCCGATGTATTTATTCGAGAGTTTCCTCAGGTTGCAGCACCAGAGGAGTCCTGCTTGTTCTTTCGAGGTAATCTTGCAAAGAAAACAATCGTAGATGGTTTGGTCAATCCAGTTGATGAATGGACAGTCTATGAGACAGTCACGTTGGAAGATAACGTAGAAAAAGTTAAGGAAATGCTCAATAGTGGGAAAAACTGTTCAGTTGTATTGACTAGTCCTTCTACGGTCAATGCTTTCCACCAAACGATAGGCAAGAACCTAGGCTATCATGGTTTTACGGTATGTGCTATTGGCCATGTAACAAAGAATCATTTAAAATCATTAGGTATTACTACACAAGTAATGCCAAGAACATATACTTTAACAGAGGTAGTTTACGCGCTAGCTCAATGGAAGGGATGAATGAAATGGCAGATTTATATTTTCAACGTCATCGCCGTTTAAGACAATCGGCTGGTATCAGATCAATGGTAAAAGAAACATACTTACATAAAGAGGATTTAATCTATCCAATTTTCGTGATGGATGGAGAAAATATCAAAAATCCCGTTAACTCTATGCCGGGAGTTTTTCAATTTTCTTTAGACCGTTTGGGAGAAGAGGTAGACGAGGTCGTTACATTAGGGATACCATCAGTTATTTTATTTGGTTTGCCTGCGACAAAGGACGCTGAAGGAACTCAAGCGTACCATGATCACGGAATTGTACAAAAGGCTATCCGCTTTATTAAGGATCGTCATCCAAACCTAGTGGTTATCGCAGATACTTGCTTATGCGAATTTACAGATCATGGTCACTGTGGAGTAGTTGATGAGCATGAAAGAATCTTAAATGACCCATCGTTGGACTTACTAGCAAAAACTGCTGTGAGTCAAGCTCAAGCGGGAGCAGATATCATCGCACCTTCAAACATGATGGATGGATTTGTTACTGCTATTCGTCAAGGATTGGACAGAGCTGGATTTCAAGATGTGCCGATTATGTCTTATGCAGTGAAATATGCATCAGCTTATTACGGTCCATTCCGTGAGGCTGCGGACGGAGCTCCTAAATTTGGAGATCGTAAAACGTATCAAATGGATTATTCTAACCGTATGGAGGCAGTTCGTGAAGCAACTTCTGATATGGAAGAGGGAGCAGATTTCTTAATCGTAAAACCTGCACTAGCATATTTGGATATTATCCGCGATATTAGAAATAATTTTGATGCTCCAATCGTTGCGTATAACGTAAGTGGAGAGTATGCAATGGTGAAGGCCGCTGCAATCAACGGATGGATAAACGAAAAAGAAACAGTTCTAGAAACTTTAACAGGAATGAAACGTGCAGGAGCCGATATTATCTTAACGTATCATGCTAAAGATGTAGTGCGTTGGTTGGAGGAGAAATAATGTCAAAATCATATAAATTATCTAAAGAAGCATTTACAGAAGCAAAGGAACTAATGCCTGGTGGGGTTAACAGTCCTGTTCGTGCATTTAAATCCGTAGACATGGATCCAATTTTCATGGAGAGTGGAAAGGGAGCCATCTTAAAGGATATTGATGGCAATGAATACATCGACTATGTACTTTCATGGGGACCACTTATTTTAGGTCACACTGAACCGAACGTAGTAAAAGCTATTCAAGAGGTAGCTGCAACTGGGACTAGCTTTGGAGCTTCTACTTTAATCGAAAATAAGCTTGCCAAATTAGTAATGGAGCGTGTTCCATCTATTGAGATGGTCCGTATGGTTTCTTCTGGTACGGAGGCAACCATGAGTGCATTGAGATTAGCACGTGGTTATACAGGACGTAACAAAATATTAAAATTCGAAGGATGTTACCACGGTCATGGAGATAGTCTACTGATTAAAGCTGGATCTGGTGTTGCTACCTTAGGTCTTCCAGACAGCCCGGGTGTACCCGAGTCTATCGCTAAAAACACAATTGCCGTTCCTTATAATGACATCGAAAGCGTTCGCTATGTGTTTGAAAACTTCGGTGACGATTTAGCAGCAGTAATTGTAGAGCCAGTGGCAGGAAACATGGGCGTTGTGCCTCCAATTGAAGGCTTCCTTGAAGCATTGCGTGAGTTGACAGAGAAAAATGGAACAGTTTTAATCTTCGATGAAGTAATGACTGGTTTCCGAGTGGGTTATAACTGTGCACAAGGCTTTTTCGGTATTACACCAGATTTAACTTGTCTAGGAAAAGTAATTGGGGGAGGCCTACCAGTAGGTGCTTTCGGAGGTAAACGAGAAATCATGGAAATGATTGCACCGGCAGGCTCTGTATACCAAGCAGGTACTTTATCTGGAAATCCTTTAGCAATGACAGCAGGTTATGAAACATTATCTCGCTTAAATGAAGACACGTACAAATATTTTGTTAAGCTTGGAGATATGCTTGAAAAAGGATTCAGAGAAGCGGCAAGCAAGTACAATATTCCACATACAGTAAATCGTGCTGGTTCTATGATTGGCTTCTTCTTTACTAACGAAAACGTTATTAACTATGATGTAGCTAAAACAGCTGACCTTGATTTATTTGCAAAATATTATCGTTTAATGGCTGAGGAAGGTATCTATTTACCACCTTCTCAATTTGAAGGGATGTTCCTATCTACTGCACATACAGAGGAACATATCAATAAAACAATCCAAGCTTTCCATACTGTTTTTGAAAAGCTAGCTAGATAATAACAAACAAACTAAAAAATTTAACTGCTCCGTAAAACTTAGACACTAATCTAATTTTTACGGGGTATTTTTTTATTTGAAAAGATATATCTGCTTTACAAGGGATACTCGGTCTATTCGTGGCTGGTCTATTATAACAATACAGCAAAAATAACAAGAAATGCTCGATTTCATACTTAGCGGTCTCGTCTGAATAAGTCCTTAATCAAAGTTTTGGAAAGCGAAGCATAAATGAAAGGTATTTTTCATATTTTCTTACGTTGAAACATAATTTGTCCTATACGAAGGAGGATGAAAAATGGAAGTGAAAAGTTGGGAAGTAAAGGAACAGTTTTGTTTTCCGCAAAGTTTTGGTGTACCAAAGGAAGTTAAGACAATTAAGGTGACTCCGCAATATTTTCAAGAGGAAATAGACGAAATGGTGCATATAAACGGTATTTATCATATTACATGTCATGTGGAGTTTGAAGAAGGAGAAGTTGAACACCATGCAACAAGCGAATTTACAGAAATTGAGGATTTAGATTTACAAGGAGAGCTGGGATATTTTGAATATGCTGTTCCGATGAGCGTAGAAATCAGTAAGGAGAGAATACAACAGGATACGTCTCCAAGTATTAGTGTAGAAAATATAAATTGTAAAGCAGAATCGGATGGAATTGAAATTGTCTGGTTTGTGAATTGTGAATACGAAACGTCAAGACCACTGAAAACAGAAGTGGTAATGACAGATCTAATAGAAGAGGAAGAAGAACAAACAGAAGTGGTAGAGGTTTTACCATTTAATTTTACCCAGGATGAAGAGTCAAGTGAAGATACAATGCAAGTTCAATTAGAAAGTGAAGAACTAGAAGAAGTAACAGTAGAGCCGTTAAAGCCAACACAAAGAGTAGTGAGTGCTGAGCAACAATCTACAAATGAGGATGATCAACAGGATCTGCCTAAAGTTGCTATAAAACATAATGAAACGGAAAGCTCAGTCGAAGGTGAGTCAGAACTGCAATTTATATTAGATTTAGAGGACGGATATACTAAGCTTTCCTTTCCATCAAATAATGTCCTTAAACAATAAAAATCCGAGAAATGCCAAAAAGACTAGCAAGATAAAATCCCATGTAGTAGGAACGATCAATACACGAACAAGTTGAAAGCAACCGATTGGTATAATGATGCCTTTTACGTAAAAACGAGTTCTTCGTAGCCAATCTGGCAGAAGATAGGGGTTGTATCCTCTTTTCATAGTGTTTTCCTCCTTTCACAAGACTATGCTTGACGGCATATAATAATATCCTATACAATAAAAACAGCTATATATGGATGCTATGAATGGGAAGAGTAAAATGACACGGTTATCTAAAGAAAGGAAACAATTTGCTGAAATGTTTCCGTTAGCCACCATTTGAAGGTAGCCCAAGAGCAGCTTTTGTGAACTAACAGTAGCAATTGCCGGTTTGAAGCCGTTATCTAATTGAGAGCGTGATGTGTTTTATTGCATCTGCGAATAAAGGTGGTACCGCGAACAAACTCCTTCGTCCTTTAGTGATGATAGGAGTTTTTTTATATTCTTTTTTAGGAGGAAACGATATGACAAACGAGACAACGATGTCTACCAAGTATGATCCGCAGTCAATTGAAAAAGGTCGCTACGAGTGGTGGTTAAAAGGCAAATTTTTTGAAGCGCATCCAGAGAGTGAAAAGGAACCATATACAATTGTGATTCCACCACCGAACGTAACTGGTAAGCTACATTTAGGTCACGCCTGGGATACTACGCTTCAAGATATTATCATTCGTATGAAGCGTATGCAAGGCTATGATGCCCTATGGTTACCAGGAATGGACCATGCAGGAATTGCTACTCAAGCAAAGGTGGAAGAAAAACTTCGCGCTGATAATATTACTAGATATGACCTTGGCCGAGAAAAATTCGTTGAAGAAACATGGAAATGGAAAGATGAATACGCAGGGCATATTCGTCAGCAATGGGCAAAGCTAGGCTTAGGCTTAGACTACTCACGTGAACGTTTTACATTAGATGAAGGCCTTTCTAACGCAGTAAAAGAAGTATTCGTTAATCTATATAACAAAGGCTTGATTTACCGTGGCGAATACATCATTAACTGGGATCCAGCTACTAAAACAGCACTTTCGGATATTGAAGTAATTCATAAGGATATACAGGGTGCATTCTATCATATGCATTACCCACTTGCAGATGGTACTGGTTCGATCGATGTTGCAACAACTCGACCAGAAACAATGCTAGGGGATACGGCTGTTGCGGTACACCCTGAGGATGACCGTTACAAGCATTTAATCGGTAAAAAAGTAAAATTACCAATCGTTGGCCGTGAAATTCCAATCGTAGCAGATGATTACGTGGATATGGAGTTTGGTAGTGGTGCAGTTAAAATTACTCCAGCTCATGACCCGAATGATTTTGAAATTGGTAACCGCCATGATTTAGAAAGAATACTAGTGATGCATGAAGATGGCTCTATGAATAAAAATGCTGGTAAATATGAAGGTATGGATCGCTTCGAATGTCGTAAGCAAATTGTGAAGGATCTTCAAGAAGCAGGAGTATTATTCAAAATCGAAGAGCATGCACATTCCGTTGGACATTCAGAGCGAAGTGGAGCTGTAGTTGAGCCATACCTTTCTACACAATGGTTCGTTAAAATGCAGCCACTTGCAAAAGAAGCTATTAAGCTTCAAGAATCAGAGGGCAAGGTAAACTTCGTACCTGATCGCTTTGAAAAAACTTATCTACGTTGGATGGAAAACATTCATGATTGGTGTATCTCCCGTCAACTTTGGTGGGGACATCGTATTCCAGCATGGTACCATAAAGAAACTGGAGAAGTTTATGTTGGGCACGAGGCGCCAGCAGATGAAGAAAATTGGAAGCAAGATGAAGACGTTTTAGATACATGGTTCTCATCTGCTCTATGGCCTTTCTCAACTCTTGGTTGGCCTGATGTAGAAAATGAAGAAATGAAAAAGTATTATCCAACCAATGCCCTTGTTACAGGTTATGATATTATATTCTTCTGGGTGTCTCGTATGATATTCCAAGGAGTAGAATTTACAGGAACTCGCCCATTTGACGATGTACTAATTCACGGTTTAGTACGTGCAGAAGATGGTCGTAAAATGTCGAAATCTCTTGGAAACGGCATTGATCCTATGGATGTAATCGAAAAGTACGGTGCAGACTCACTACGCTACTTCCTAAGCACTGGCTCATCTCCAGGGCAGGATCTACGCTTCTCAGTAGAAAAAGTAGAGGCTGTTTGGAACTTCGCCAATAAAATTTGGAATGCATCACGCTTTGCATTGATGAATATGGATGGCTTGAAATACGAAGAAATTAACTTAGAGGGCAAAAAGTCTGTAGCAGATGCTTGGATTCTTACTCGTTTAAACGAAACAATTGAACAAGTAACAAGACTTTCTGAGAAGTATGAGTTCGGTGAAGTTGGTCGTGCACTTTATAATTTCATCTGGGATGACTTCTGTGACTGGTATATCGAAATGTCTAAGCTACCGCTAAACGGGGAGGACGAGGAAGCGAAGCATATGACTCGTTCCGTTCTAGCATATGTATTAGACAATACGATGCGTTTATTACATCCATTCATGCCTTTTATCACAGAAGAAATTTGGCAAAACCTTCCTCATGAAGGGGAGTCAATAACCGTAGCTTCATGGCCGACTGTAAACGAAGAGCTTTCTGATCAAAGCCAAGCAGCAAGCATGAAATTACTTGCAGAGATTATCCGCTCGGTACGTAATATACGTTCAGAGGTACAAACACCAATGAGCAAAAAAGTGCCTCTATACATCTCAGCGAAAGATGCCGACACGCTTGCTGTGTTAGAGGCTAATGCGAAATACTTAGAGCGTTTCTGTAACCCAGAGCCTCTAGTGATCGGTCAAGACCTAGAAGATCCAGGTCAATCGATGTCAGCAGTAGTTACAGGTGCTCTATTGTACCTTCCACTACAAGGCTTAATAGATATTGATGCTGAAAAAGCTCGTTTAGAAAAAGAATTAGAAAAATGGGCAAAAGAAGTGAAGTTAGTTCAAGGTAAGCTATCCAACGAACGCTTCGTTTCAAAAGCACCTGAGGCAGTAGTAGCAGAAGAGCGTGCCAAAGAACAAGATTACCTAGAAAAACACGCAACTGTGTTAAAACGTCTTGAGGAATTAAATAACTTGTAATTAGTAAGCGTAGCAAGCACCCTAGAGGTGTTTGCTATGCTATTTTTATGAATAAATACAAGTAGAGCTACTGGAGTAATTGAGAACCATTTTAGAAATGGGTTTTAGCACGGATAGTGTGGAAGAACCTTGCAGAGACGGAGTAGAACATTGCAGAGAAGAGGAAGAACATTGCGGAGGAGGAGTAAAACCTTGCAGAGAACGAATGAAATGTTGTACAGATGGAGCAGAAACTTGCAGAGACCGCATAGCATAGCATTCAAACACAAAAAAACACATTGAGCTCAATGCTCAACGTGCTTTTTTAACTGTTTATCGATGTAATCCATGATTGGTATAGCAATATCCGTTTTTGTTGTTTGGAAATATGATCTTGCACCAACCGGATCTTCTATTTCATTGAAAAGCCATCTCCCATCGGGTAAAAGGAGGAAATCGATTCCTATATAATCACTTTTAATCGCTTTTGCAATTTTTACTACGTCTGCTTCTTGGCTTGCAGAAAGCTCATAATTTTCAACAGTTCCACCTAAATTAAAATTGGATTTAAAGCTATTTGGAGCACCGATTCTCTTTACAGCTCCAATGACCTCAGTGCCCAGCATAAATACTCTTACATCAGTTGCATTCGTTTCTATATAGCTTTGGGCAATAATCTCTTGTGAGCCGTACTTTGTTAGAAACTCTACCGCAGCTTCTTTATTGTCCAAAAGCTCTACCTGTAAGCCGCCATGTCCCTCAATAGTTTTTAAAACGATAGGGTACTGATCGATCTCATGAATATCTTTTATTTTTTTCGTTGGTACTGTTGCAATTCCTAGCATTTGAACTAGCTGAATTGCTTTGTATTTATCATTTGCAATGACGTTGACCTCAGCCCGGTTGAACATAGGTAATCCTCGTTGTTCAAGCTTTTTGGAAAGCTCAGGATTACGAGCTCTAAAAAAGATAAAATCTACTTCTGGAAATTCTAGCTGTTGATCATCTATCACATTCAATGTATGTCCGTGACTCCTTGCAGCTTTAATAAGGCGATCGATGAAATTTTGATTTCTCTCGATTTCCTTTAATTCATATATCAACAAGCCATTCATATAACAACAGCTCCGATTTTAGATAATATATAGCTAATCATGGCATCTCCTACGTTAATGCCAGTGACATTATAAATGTTACGAATATGTGCTACTCCATTAACCTCACAAACTAGTGGTTCTTCGTCTTCACCAAAGAGCAAATCGACCCCAGCAAATTCAGCATTCAATGCAGCAGCAGCTTGAATAGCCACTTCTTTTTGTTTTTCTGTTAAAACGATTTCAGTTGCAGTCCCACCATTTGTGATATTGGCACGGAAATCGGTAGCTGATTGACGGTGCATGCAAGCCACAACTTGACCTCCCACCACATTGACGCGAATATCTCTTCCTCTACTCGTATGGATGAATTGCTGGAAGACATATTCAATCCCTTTTAGCTCTTCCACCTTTTCAAAAAATTGCTCTCTTGTTTCTATCAAATAAACTCTTTGACCAAATGAGCCATGTGCTTCTTTAATAATCATAGGTAGCTGAAGTACTTGTAAAACCTGCTCGTAATAGCCAGTGTTCAAAATAGAGAACTCAGGATAGACTTTAGGTGCTATAATCGTCAGAGGCATTGGCACGTTAGCTTTTGCCAGCGCGAGATATTGATGCGCCTTGTTATCACAAATCTCAATCACGCTTGGATCATTGAACACTGGTATGCCTTCATTCTTTAGATATTTTGCAAGCAAAATATCTTTGTCTAGAAAGACGACAAAATCAGGCCTTGTTGATAAGCTTTCATGAACATTCATCAGAAGCTCATAATTTTTTACTAAAACTGCTAGTATGCCTTTTTTTTCTGCTGCTTCTTTCAGGAGGAGAGCCTGATCGAGAAACTTATCATGAGTTAGGCTACCATTGTAAACGATCCAACAAGTTTGCATAATTAATGACCTCCACGGGTACGTGTTATAATGTGTTCACAAGAAGTTTAGCAGAAAAGTAACGAAGACGGAATAGGGTGAATGACTTGGAAATAAAAAAATTTAATAACTATAAGATAAAATGGGATATTACTAGTGAAACTATGATTAAACCTGGTCTAGAGCGTATTCAGGAAGCTTTAAATAAATTGGGAAATCCGCAGGAAAAACACAAAATAATTCATGTTGCTGGCACAAATGGGAAAGGCTCAACGATTGCCTTTATGAGAGCAATTTCAAAGGAGCACAACTTAACATATGGTAGCTTCACATCTCCTTGTTTAATCGATGTACACGATCAAATACAAATAAACGGCAATAATGTTACCGAGGATCAAATGGACAAGGCGTTTCAAAAGCTTAGACTAGCAGGAATAAGTGGTATGCTTACTGATTTTGAGCTTTTAACAGTAGTTGCATTTTTAATTTTTGAAGAACACGATTTAGATATTGTATTCCTGGAAAGCGGAATGGGTGGAAGACTTGATAGCACGAACGTAATTCAACATTCTTTAGCAGTTATACCGAGTATATCTATTGATCATACGAACTTCCTTGGTGACACTATCGAGAAAATAAGCTGGCATAAAGCAGGAATTTTAAAAGAACATGGGAAATTGATAATAGGGGAAATCCCCCAAAGTGCCAAAGAGGTAGTAGATAAAGAGGTAAAAGAGAAACAGGCGGAGCTTATTGAAATAAACAAAGATTTTAAAATGATAGGTAAAAGCTATACATATCACAACCATCAATTTAGTGATTTAATGCCACAAATGCTTGGAAGCCATCAGTTATCGAATATGGCACTAGCTATTACTGCATTAATTGAAAGTGAATACACTTTAGATGAAGAGAAGGTACAAAGAGCAGTTAGTATGGCAGCACTTCCTGGAAGAATGGAAAAGTGGAGTGAGAGAACGTATATGGATGGGGCACACAATAAGGCAAGCATTGACGCCTTAGTAGAGACGATTAAGCAATACTTTCCTAACGAACGTATCCATTTTATAATAGGTATATTAAAAGACAAGGATTATATGTTTATTTTAAAAAGACTAGAGGAAATTGCTGCAAGTTTTGAGTTTGTAGATTTTAAACATGAAAGAGCTTTAGATGCTAATATTTTGTTTAAACACTGTACACACAGTGAGAAACGTATAACTAAAGATATAAATAATATAGACCTAATTTCAGAAAATGAAGAAGTTATTACTATAGTCACTGGTTCTCTGTATCTAATTACCGAGTTAAAAGGAATAAACAGGTAAAATGTAATTTTAATTATTCTGTTTTCTTGTGATATAATTTTTATATAATATAACTGCGAAAAAAGTAATGGCCTAAAAGGAAGGGGGATATGGTTGATGGTATTTACTCAGAGAGCTAAAAATATAATGATCTCACTTTGGTTCATTTTTGTTCCAATTGGGACTTTTTTAGTATATATAAACTCCCCAACCAAACCTACCGAATGGGAAAATTACGGATACTATTTGCTATTAGCATTACTATCTAGCGTATTTCCATTTGTTATAGCCGGTTCTACAATTATTCTTGTATTATGGGTAAATGCTGCGATATTTATGAAGTATGGTCTATTAGCTGAACTAATTTCTATGCAGCTGAGTATGTTTCCTGTTATATACCATATGAAAATTACCCGTGAAACCTTATTTAAATACTTCTTCAATTCATTTATGTTTTTTTTACTTTCAGTAATTTGTGGATCACTTATTTTGGGCTTAGGATTTGAAGTCGGCAGTATAGCTATAATGGATGTAATCTTATACGGCTCTCTATATGCTATCTCATATATATTGTTAAACCATGTGATTTTGTATATTAGAGAGCTTATTTGTGGGTTTAAGCCGTTTTTTCTAACGAAGGATTTTTATTGGGAAACAGCTTGCCTTTTAATGACACTACCATTTGGCTTAAGCCTATATTTATTTGAAACGGCAACTGGACCAATCGCATTGTTGTTAATGGGAATACCGTTAATAACAATCACAGTAATAGTTCGATTGTATAGTGATTCTGAAAAAGTAAATAATGATCTGAACAAGGCAAGCGAGTTTGGGCACGAATTGGCGGAAAGATTAACTTCTGCTGAAATATTAGATATGTTTGTAGAGCGAGTCTCTAAAATGTTTCCTATTGATACTGCCTATATAGTTGACAATGTGATCGATAAATTTATAATTTTACGAGCAGTTGAAGATGGGGTTAAGAAAGAATTAGAATCCTCACATGAAGAAATAAAATATAGCTTTGTTGGGAATGTCTATCAAAAAGGAGAACCAATCCTCTATAATAAACAAACGGAATGGCTTCATATGAAACCTTCGTTTTTATCCATGGAGATGCAAAGCGTGATGGCTGTACCGATTTATCGAAATCAGAAAATTGAAGGTGTATTGGTTCTTGCAACAAAAAGTAAATTTGCATTTGAGCCTTACCAATTGAATATTGTTCATTTATTGTGTTCTTACTTTGCTGTTTCCTTAGAAAAAGCAAGATATGTAAGAGAAGCAGTAGCTCAAAGTGAAATATGTGAACTTACTAAGCTATATAATTATAGATATTTAGATAGACAAATTGCTACTGAAATGGAAAAAGTAGTAGCTGGGGCGTATCATTCACTGTCATTAATCATGCTGGACATCGATAAATTTAAAGCAGTAAATGATACTTATGGTCATCATAGTGGAAATCTAATCTTAAAAGAATTTGCCCAACTTATAAAAAAAGAAATCGGTGGAGAGGGCACGGTTGGGAGATATGGCGGAGAGGAATTCGTTGTTATCCTTCCAAACTACACCAAATTACAAGCTATTAACTTAGCAGAGCAGCTCCGTATGAAAATTGAGCAAACTCCTTTCATAGTAGAACAGGGTTTAGCAGATGTAGCAAGAGAAGAGATTATCTTTATCACAGCGAGTATTGGAGTTTCAACAGCACCTGAGGATAGTGATGAGGGGAATTCCCTTATCCGTAATGCCGATCGCGCTCTATACATCGGGGCAAAACAGGCGGGACGGAATAGAGTTGCGGAGTATGTGAAATAAAAACATTTATTTAAAATATAGAATAGGAGACGAATATTGTCACTTTAATTGTGACTATATTCGTCTTTTTATTTAAATGATGGATTACAATAGTAATAGCTACATTTATCTGTAATAATAACATTAATTACTATCATGGAAGGTTGATTATTGTGTTTATTCATGAAGATATACATAATGAAAAAGGCTTAACCCTAGTTGAATTATTAGTAGCTATAATTATAGTTACTATCATTTTATTGTCATTTTTAACTTTTTTTCTTCAATCAGCAAAAACGGGTAAAAGTTCAGAAAAAATAGTAGATGCCACGTATCTAGCCCAGACAGAAATGGAAAGATTTTATGAGTTAAGTGTACGTATAAAAAACAGTGATAGAATATTAGGAATTGAAAATTTAGGATACAGTGTAGTAAGTGCAAATACTGAAGAAGAAATTTTTGAAAAAGCTGACGTTACAAATAATGGTTTTATAAAAGTTAAATTAAAACTGCAAAGTAAATCTACTTCTTTATACCACTTGGTTATTGAAGTTTATGATAATAAAGAGGGTCCTCTACGTGTGAAAATGGAGAATATTATAGAGTGGAGGTAGTAAAAGTTGAAACGTCTAAAAGAGAATAATGGATTCACTCTAATTGAAATACTTGCAGTAATTATAATTATTTCTTTGTTCATAGGGCTTTTTTCTAATATTTTATTTTCTATCTCTACACAGCATAAAAAACAACTCAATGAAAATATGAATTTAACAGATATATCTTTCGCTTTGAAAACAATAACAAAGGATATAAGGAAATCAAAAAAACCTGTTTGGATTAGTGAAAAGGAAATAGATTTAGATGGAATTACATATTCATTTGATGAAGATAAGCAAGCTATAAATAAAGATGACAAAATATTTGTCAATCATATTAAAAGTTTTGAAGTTTCGGTATCAAATAACAAATGGGATATAGAAGTTACAAATTTACAAAATAAAAGTGAAAAAACTGAGATAATTATTAGAAGAGGTGACTGAATTGTTTAAATATAAATATAGAGCTCATCTTACTCAAAAGGAAAATGGTTTTACTCTCATAAGTGCTTTGCTATTGCTGATCTTAACTTCAGTTCTCGGACTTGCAATTTTATCAATTACGTGGAATGTATCAAAATTATCTAGCAGTGAGAGGGCTGATCAAACAACATTTTATATTGCAGAGGCTGGAATAGTTACAACTAGAACAGCTATGGAAGAAAAAATTAAAAAAATATATAACGAAGCTTATGATGAAACACTTAGAAAAAAAAATATATATGAGAATCTACCTTTGGAGCAACAAACTGGATTTAATTTTAAAGAAATTTTAAAGAATGAATTCAATAGTAGAATTAATACTCAAATTAAAGATAAAGAAGTAACCATAGTTGATTCTTTTGAAGAAAATTATGATGACAATAATAGCTTGGTAAGACCCCAAGCTACAGTTAATTTTATTAAAAAAAGTATAGATCCCTTTGAATATACAATTGAATCTACAGGTAAAATTGGAAAACAGGTCCGAAATGCTAGTCAAGACTTTATAGTCGATTTAGGACTCGGAGATACTGAAGAGGGCTCTCCTGAGGATCCTTTGCCTGAAGATAATGAGTATGAAAACTTAGCCTTGTATGTGAATAAAACAATTGAATTGTCCGGAAGTGCTACTATCAATGGGAATGTTGCTTTAGGAGGAGCAAAAGATAATTTCAAAAAATGCTTAGACTGGAAAAATGAAGTAATTATGTGCGGTGGTACAAAACATAACGGAGAAATTATTTCAAACGTAAAGAGAATATATGAACTTCCAGATTATCCAGTCATACCCACCTATAATATACCGAAAGATTTGGTAGTGTCGAAAAACCCACATGAATCAACGTATGTTATTAAAGATGGAAATTTGCTAATCAGTAACTACTTAACAAATAATTATATATTGAAAATGAGTGAATTAGGTGACAATAACGGGAATTTACAGTTTAAAAACCTAATTATTAATAGCAATAATAAATTAATTATTGACGTCGGCTCAACTGATAAAGCCTTAGTAATTGATAAACTAGATTTAAGTGGGCATATAGAAATTATAGGAACAGGGAAACTTACGTTATATGTTAAAAACTCCATTGGAATATATAGCTCAAGTACTATAAATAGCAATAGCAAAAACGTAGACAAAATTAAAATCTTTTACAGTGGAGCTGAAGAAATTAAAACTTCAGGTGGAGAATACATTTATGGTTCCATTTATGCTAAAAGGGCCAATATTAACCTAGGGGCTGGTGGAGGCGGATACTTTGGAGATATTTATACAGGTGGTTCTAGCTTTAAAATCAGCGGTGGTGTAAAAGGATATACTAATTTATATCTTGCTCCTAATGCTCATTTTGATCTTTCAGGTGGCGGACAAGTTAATGGATTGATAGTTGCAAATACGTTCTCGGCAAGTGGTGGTACCGTTCTTACTCATGGAAAAGTAATACCTCAATTTGAACCTAAAAAAGAGATTTTTATCCCTGCTAAACAAAATGAAGTTGATTTAATAGAAAGAGAAGTATTGATAGAAAAATAAAAGGGAAATGGGAATTATGTTGTTAACCTTCTGGTTCATAACTTTAATTCCTTTTTTTTGTTCATAATTATTCAATAAAAGTTCCTTGATGTAGATATACATCCGATATACATGATTGTTTTCTCACAATAGAAAGTTATTAGATATATTACAGTAAATTTATAACTTATTCCTATTTAGTTTTACTACTATAGTTTCTAGCACAAGTAGTATATGGCTGTAAATTAAATGCTTTTTATGTAATCATAGTATTATATATTCCATAAATTACTTGTATTCGACAGCTTATTCGTATATAAATAAGTAAAAAGGTTTATAAAGATGGAATCAAAGAAATTATTCTGTACTTTATTTCGAAGAAATGTAGTTAGAAAGACTAATTATGAGGTTCTTTTTAACTATTTCGTGGATAGGTTTAAAGGAGTGCGATTTATGAAGTTTATTTTTAAAAAAAAGTTATTATATTTTCTATTCATTTTCTTATTAATCTCAATTCCTATTCGAAGTTTGTTTCCTTTGAGTGCCGAAGCTAATAATAATCCTGCTTCTTCCATTGGAGGATTCGAGGTCCAGTCCTCAGACAAGGCAGAAATAATTTCCTTCCTAAATGAAAAGATTAATGAATGGGAGAATAATATTCCTGTAGTTAATGACAATGGAGAAGAATTAACTCTGCAAGCAGAATGGTTCACTTTTAATGTGGAAGGAACTGTCGATAAATTTTTGTCAAGAACAGAGAAACCCTGGTTCACTTTTTGGAAAACTTCATCAGTAGTTCATTTACCAATAGAATTTACTATGAGTCAAGAGGTTAATAGGCTAATAGAAAAACAGTCTCACTTAAATGCAGAGCAAACTTTAGGGAATATAAGAGAAAAAGTAGGAATCCTTTCTAGTGAGCCTATAGAAAGCGTTCCATTAGACTTATCCCTAATACCATTAGAGCGTGTTGCTTTTACTCTCGAAGAAATTATGATAAATACTACGAGTTTAAATGATATTGTTACCGTTCTTAATGAACAAGTTATCGGGAGTGAGGAAGTGTTTTCTCTAAAAGAGAGAATAGAGAAAATAAATATTGTCCCCTCTGATGAAACGTTAAATTATGTGGCATCCATTCTATACAGTGTAGTACTTAAAACTGATTTTGATATAGTGGAACGTCATTCTCAAGGAGTGCTTCCACCTTATTTGGAGGCAGGCATCGAAGCGGAAATTAGTAATAGTAAAGATTTTAAGTTTATAAATACGACTGATCAACCGGCTAGCTTAAAATTTAGTTTGAAGGACAACAGTTTCTTAGTAGAAATCTATGCTGTACCCACTGAAACTGAAGGAAAGTATCAGGTTAGAGGACGGCAGGAAATTAAACCAAGAACCATTTATAGATATTCGCCTGACTTAGCACCAGGTGAAGAACAGCTAGTAGAAGAGGGAAAGCCAGGATTGAGAGTATCTGTTTATCGTACAATTTCAGATAAAATAGGACCTTTTGAAAATGAAGAGCTCGTATCACAAGATTATTATCCTCCTAAAAATAGAATTATTATTAAATCAGTGATTGTACCAGAAACACCTACTGTTCAGGATCCAGATCTGGAAATTGATTTAAATGGAGATGGCTTAGCAGACATGGGACCTATTTCGACAGAGGGCGATGAGGTTTCGACGGACCCTTCTATTTCCAATACAATAAATAATGAAAACACAGATGAACTACCTGAGGGAAGTTATTATGACAAGGCAGGAAACATCATAGATGGATCTAAATAATTTTTAGGGGTGGTAAACTGTGAAAATGAATGCCCGTAAACGCTTAGGAGATTTATTAGTAGAATCCAATGTTATTAGTAATCAACAGTTGGAATATGCATTAACACATAAAAGTCGTGAAGAAAAGTTAGGGGATTTTCTTATTAAAGAAAACCTCTTAACAGAACAACAATTAATAGAAGTATTAGAATTCCAATTAGGAATTCCACATGTGAATTTAAATCAATATTCAATAGAACCTGAATTGATTCAATTAGTTCCCAAAGAATTGGCGAAGCGGACATATATCATGCCACTTAAAAAGGACCGAAATAAATTATTAATTGCGATGGCTGATCCAATGGACTATTTTGCAATTGAAGAAGTTAGAATGGCAACTGGCTGCCAAATCGAAACTAGTATTGCCGCTAAGGATGATATATATCGAACTATAACTAAATATTATGACTTGCAGGAATCAATGGACCAAGCATTGATCGATATGTCACCTAAAGAGATAGAAAATGATACTCAGATTACTGATGAGGATTCACCTATCGTACGTTTAGTAAATCAAATCGTTGCTAATGGAGTTGCTCAAAGGGCAAGTGATATTCACTTTGACCCACAGGAGAATGATCTCCGTGTTCGTTACAGAGTAGACGGAATGTTGAAATCAGAGCGTTCTCTTCCAAAATATATGCAAAATGTCGTGTTAGCTCGTATAAAAATTATGGGGAATTTGAATATAACCGAAAATCGTATTCCACAGGATGGACGTATCAAGCTGACAGTTAATATGAAAGCAATTGATATCCGATTAGCTACTCTTCCAACAATATATGGTGAAAAGGTTGTAATGAGGATATTAGATCTAAGCAGTGCTTTAAATAGCTTAGGAAAGCTAGGCTTCAATGATAGAAATTTAACTGCTTTTAGCAAAATGATTGAGCGTCCAAATGGAATTGTTCTCTTAACTGGTCCCACTGGCTCTGGTAAATCTTCCACTCTATATGCTGCATTGAATCAGTTAAATGATGAAAATGTGAATATTATTACGGTAGAAGATCCGGTGGAATATCAATTGGATGGAATCAATCAAATTCAAGTGAGGGAAGAAGTAGGTTTAACTTTTGCTGTTGGGCTAAGATCTATATTACGTCAAGACCCAGACATAGTAATGGTTGGTGAAATACGAGATCTAGAAACAGCTCAAATTGCAGTAAGAGCATCACTAACTGGGCATCTGGTCTTAAGTACTCTTCATACGAATAGCGCAGTAGAATCGGTGTCTCGCCTTAAGGATATGGGAGTTGAGCCATTCCTTCTTTCCTCGTCATTAGTAGGAATAGTAGCACAACGTTTAGTACGTAAAATTTGCAGAGATTGTGGAGAGATGAAAGCTCCAAATGAAAGAGAAAAAGAAATTTTTGCTGAACGAGGCATACAGATTGAACAAATTCGAAAAGGTAGGGGCTGTCCTGCCTGTAACCAAACTGGGTATAGAGGCCGTTTAGCAATTCACGAGGTTTTAGTTGTGGATGAATTTGTTAAGGATCTAATTTTAACTTCTAAAAGCCCATCATTAATTAAAGAGCATATGAAAAAAACAGGATTCTCTAGTCTGCTAGAGGATGGCCTGCTTAAGGTAAAAGCTGGATTAACTACTACTGAAGAAGTGTTACGCGTGGCAACTGTAGATTGAGGTGTAAAAAATGAAAAATTCTATTATTTATTTACTCGAAAAATCTTTTGAGGACAAAGCTTCGGATTTACATCTTACTGTTGGGTTGCCTCCTGTATTTCGAATGAACGGATCATTAAAAGCTTTTGGAGACATACAGCTAAACACAAACGATACAGCAGATATGTTAAAAGAAGTATTAGAGCCTTCTAAGATAGAGGAATTTGAAGAAAAAGGAGAAATCGATTTTAGTTATGAGCTGCCAGGTCTATGTCGATTCCGTATAAATGCATATCATCAACAGGGGCAGGTATCTATTGCCGCTCGAATGATTGAATCTAAGATTCCTGCAATAGAGAATTTGGGAATGCCGAATGTTTTATATTCATTGGCGGACAAGCCTCAGGGTTTAATTCTTGTAACAGGACCAACTGGCTCAGGTAAGTCTACAACATTGGCATCTATGATTGACTATATTAATACAACAAAAGCTATGCACATTATTACGTTAGAGGATCCAATTGAGTATGTTCATAAGCATAAGAAATCAGTAATCAATCAACGAGAAGTAGGGGCGGACACTTTAAGTTTTGCAAATGGATTAAGAGCTGCTTTAAGGCAAGATCCAGATGTAATCTTAGTTGGAGAGATGAGAGATTTGGAGACAATTTCCACCGCTATTACGGCAGCGGAAACGGGACATTTAGTAATGGCAACGCTTCACACGAGCAGTGCTCCTACTACAATCGACCGAATTATTGATGTGTTTCCCCCACACCAGCAGGGGCAGATTCGTATTCAGCTAGCTAATGTCTTGCAAGGCATTATTTCTCAAAGATTATTTATCCAAAATGACGGTATGGGGCGTGTGGCAGCAACAGAAATATTAGTTCAAACACCTTCTGTAGCAAACCTTATCCGAAATGAAAAAGTACATCAAATCCAGAACGTCATGCAAACTAGTCGAGCATTAGGTATGCATACTTTAGAATCATCAGTTCAATCATTATTGAATAGCGGAAAGATTTCTCTAGAAGCAGCTAAGCCCTTTTTAAATGTAGGTGAATATTAATGGTAGTTTTCAAGTATAACGGTCGAACCTCTCATGGAAGTTTAAAAAAAGGCATTATCGAAGCCACTAATAAACAAGCAGCTGTAGCTAAATTACGATCTCAAGGAATTAATCCTAGGGAGCTTGAGGAGTCTAAAAGTATTCTTCACAAAGAATTATCCCTTGGTGGCAAAGTTAAAAATGAACATTTTGTTATCTACGCTAGACAATTTGCTACACTAATCCGTGCTGGAGTCTCCATCTTGGAATCTACCAAAATTTTAGCTGACCAAACCTCCAGCAAGCCTTTGAAAAAAAGTCTAAAAGATGTAGAAGAAGATGTACGTTCAGGTCTTTCTTTTTCAGAAGCGGCAGCAAAATACCCTAAGGTTTTCCCCGCTTTGTTTGTTAATATGATTCGAGCTGGAGAAGCGACGGGTAACCTAGATGAATCATTAGAAAGACTAGCCTTTTCTTATGAAAAGCAATTTAACTTGAAAAAGAAGGTTCAATCTACACTTGCGTATCCTGTTATTTTACTAGTACTTACGATTATTGTATCTGTATTTTTAATGCTTACAATTGTTCCTCAATTTGTCACCATGTTCAATGACATGGGGGCAGAGCTACCACTAATAACGAAAATGGTAATGGGATTCAGTGAATCACTGCAAAACTCTTGGTATTTCTATTTTGCCGCAATTTTTATCATATTAATAAGCTTTTACTTGCTTTATAACAAGAATACACAATTCTATTATTCTTTTAATGTTTTTTTATTGAAAATGCCAGTGTTTGGGAAGCTACTTCAGAAATCAGCCATTGCAAGAATGACTAGAACGCTTTCCTCATTGTTTAGTAGCTCAGTGCCTATATTACAAGCACTGACAATAGTTGAAAAAGTAATAGGTAACCCTGTTGTGGCTAAAGTAGTTAGTGAATCTAGGACAAGCCTTGAACAAGGAAGCACTTTATCTGCACCTTTGGAAAAAAGTTGGATTTTCCCTCCTTTAGTAACGCAGATGACAGCTATTGGAGAACAAACCGGATCACTTGATTACATGCTAGAAAAAATAGCAGACTTTTATGAGGATGACGTGGATCGAACGGTTGATACACTCAAATCTTTAATTGAACCATTAATGATTGTCTTCTTAGCTGCAATAGTAGGAACAATTGTAATGGCGATCATGATACCGATGTTTAGTATGTACGAGCAAATTTGATATAAATTCCCATTTAAGGAGGTGAAATAAAATTACTAAGAATAGAATGCATGAAAATTTAGAGTTAACAACTAAAGGAGGAAATAAAATGAAAAAGACAAGAAAGTTATTGAAAAACCAAAAGGGTTTAACCTTAATTGAACTTTTAGCCGTTATCGTAATTTTAGCCATAGTTGCAGCAATCGCAGTACCAGCAATAGGGAATATTATTAATAATTCCAGAGACAAAGCTATTTTAGCAGATGCTTCCAATATATTAGCTGGTGCAAAATTAGCAGTAATTGATGGTGCTTGTGAAGGAACTGATAGTACAGGAATTACCTGTGATAACACTGTTTTAGAGGAAGTAGTTGAAGGTATTACAATAGGCGAAGATGATTCTGTTGCCAAATCTGCTGATGGTGTTTGGACTGTTAATTATGAAAGATTAGATGATATTGAAAACGATGAAAAATTTTCGGTTGATGGTGGCTTCACGGTTGGTCAGACTTCTATTACAGAAGCAGATTTAAACCAAGCAATGAACCAGTAATAATTGGTACAGCAGGCATCAGTCTGCTGTACTTCTATTAATATTCAATTAATCTCTCCTTTGAGCAAATGAAGTCATTCATTTGTTGAAACGTGAAATTAATCATACTTACGCAAGACCATGGAGGATTGACCAAATTGTTCAATAAAAAAAAGAAACGTTTTGTCGTTTTAGACATAAATGAATATGTTATCAGAGCCATTGTCATGAGTACTTCAAATGTGAGTGAAGGAGAGGTTTTTGAGTCTAGTATACCACCTGGAATTATTGATGGAGATGTCATTAAAGATGAAATGGCTTTGTTTGAATTATTAAAAGAGCTTATCCAAAAATGGGGGATAAAAAAGGCCGATGTTCGTTTTTTTGTTCCAGATAGCTCTATTATGATGAAGACATTTGAGCATCCGGGAGACATGGAATCCTCTAGGTTAAAAGGATATGTGGAAATGGAGCTTGGCCGTACAATACATCTTCCCTTTACGCAACCTCTTATAGATGTGTACGATGATACACCGAACGATGGAGAAGCTACACTTTTTGCAGCTCCCTCTGAGGAAGTGACTAAAATGGCAGGCATTTTAGATGATTTGTCTTTGCATCCAACTCATGCAGATATAAAAGCCCTCTCAACTATTCGCTTTTTGGATAAAAGTAAAAGTTTTGTAACAGGTAAGATTTATCTAATTACTGATTGGTCGATTAACGGTATAAATATTTCTATTTATACTCCTGGTAAGCTTGAATTTTTACGCTACCAATCGATAGAAACCTCAATACTAGATTGGAAACCTAGTGAGAAGACGGAGCAAAATCTAGAATTTTATTTTGAAGGTGACTTGGAAGAATATCGTGCACAGCTGATCGATCAGATTGCAGAAATTGACCGTATATTAAACTTCTATCGTTTTTCTTTATATAAAGGAGAAAAAGAAGTAAATGAAATTATTATTTTAGGTGATTCTCCGGAAATGGATTATATTGTTTCGCAAATGCGTGTTAATTATGATACTCCTATTCGATTTGTAGATGATAGTAATGTTCAAGCGATTTACCCAAATCTGAAAGCAAAATATATATCTCTTATCGGACTTGTACATAAGGAGGCATTATAATGGTTCCTGAAATTAATTTATTGCCTCCAATAGAAAGACGAAAATCTAGTAATCTTTTAGTGATCATAGGAGCTATCTTAGTAGGATTACTCTTAATTTTTCTATGCATTCAATACTTTTCTTTAAAGAGTGATTTGAAATCTTTGAGTAGTAAGGAAACAGAGATTTCTGTGGAAAGGGACTTGCTGAGCTCTGAGGTTGATGCAATGCAAACAGGAAATCAAGGAAGTCTTTCTTCTTCCGTTACCTTTGTAGAGAGTGTTTCATACCCTGTAAGTCCTTTAATAGATGAAATTCAATCCTTACTAGTAGTAAATACTTATTTGCGTAATTATGAGTTTAATGAAGAAGGAGTTTTACTAAAGGCAGATTTTGAAACAATAACTGAGATATCTGCTTTTATTGAAAAGCTGTTAAATAGCCCTTATTTCCATGATGTTAAGGTTGAAAAACTTTCTAGCTTTGAGCCCTTAGGAGAACAGGATACGGAAAGTGAAACGATTGACTTTGATGCACAATGGAGAAATTCTGTGATTTTATATTTAGAAATCGAGAATGTTTATTTACGAGAAGGGGGTCCCCAAAAGTGAATGGATTAGTAAGTAATAAACAGACAGGATATCTTCTGTTAGTTGCTCTAGTAGCAGTATTACTCGGTGCCTTATACTTTTTTCTCATCAATCCATTGAAGGAAGAAAAGGAATCTAAAGAAGTTATTATCAGCAATGTCCGTAATGAAATAGACTTGCTTAGTACGCAGCTAAATACATCGGTAGTGGAGGAAGAAAATACTTTTCTTTTAGAAAAAAAAGTTCCTCTTACACGTGAACTAGATAGGCTTGTTCAATCAATTGAAAAAGTTGAACTAATTAGCGAGGCAAGGATAGCGTCGATTGATTTTAATAATTATGATGAAATCGTGGCAGATTCTTCATTGGCAACTACTGAAACAGAGGTACCTTCAAATGAACCAGTTATAACAGAGGAGGAACTTTTAGATGGAGAGTTAGCGCCTGATACACCAGTCTCGCCAGTAGCTAATACTACACTCCCACCCCAATTAAAGTTAATCACATTTAAAATTACGGTGTGGGCGAAGGACTATGATCACCTAAGTACATTTATCAAAGAGATTGAAAGCTTAGAGCGTATTTATCGGATAGATGAAATTGAATTTTCACTAGCTGGAGAAGAAGAACTCTATGATAGAGATACTCAGGAGGCTGTAAGTGCAACTATTCAAGTCACCACATTCTATTATGGGGATGAATAATTTTACCTTCTTCTTGTGTAAATCTTATCTTCTCTCATTTTAATAGATAATAAAGCATGGATTGGAAGAATATATATGTCGATATCTCAAGTGTGTATTTATATAGCTGTATATATCCTTCCGGCCCTATTTTTGTTTGGTTTAGCATGTGTCGTAATGTCCCGGCAGTCAAGGCGGCTGGAAAATAGATTGGTAGCTGCCATTTTGACAACCTACAGTATCTTTTTTTTAATCGAGTTCTTTCGGCATCTTCTCCCCATTGAATATAGCTCTCCAATATCAGGGGTTGTTTTTAGCCTTATTGGTTTGTTAATAGTGGGGTTCTCCTTTCATTTGTATATCCATGTTGCCAACATACAAAAGCGGTTACATAAGTTTGGTTATCCATTTATCTTTTATTTACCACTTTTTTTGATGCTGGTTGTTCAAGTTCTTTTATGGGGAAAGCTTCCTTCTTTTATACATGAGCATAAAGGTATTTGGTATGTGCCTGTATTTAACGGTGTATATTACACCATGTTGACCTTTTCAGGTATCTTGAATATCTCGATGTTAGTAATTCTATTACTCGGGTTGCGTAAGGCGAAGAATATACAGCGACACAAAATGTTACATTTCTTGATAGGTTGCACGGTATTATCTCTTACAATAAAGATTGGGCTGGGATATCCAAATTTTGGAGAGTATATACCACCTTATCCGTTTCTCTACGAAGGAATCGTATTCTCTGTTTTTATCGCATTTTCCTTCCTGCATAATGATTTGTTACCGAATATATCGAGGCGTTACCGAACACTGTTCGATATTAGTCCTATTCCTATCATAATTGTAGATGGAAACTTAGATATATTAGAGATTAATAAACAAGGCAGATTTCTCCTTAATATGAGTGATAGTATAGATAAGAACTTGCTGAAATATGCTCAGACGGATCATAACAAAAATGTAGTTCGGAGGCTAATTTACGAACTTCAACAAACAGGAACGCTTCGAGATTACCCCTTAGCATTAGATAATCTATTTATGGATGGAATCTTACATTTTTCTATAGATGCTAAGTATGTAGTCACGGGTAAGGAAAGAACATACTACGCTATGCTTCGAGATGTAACTAGCGAGGTTGAAAAGGAAAAGATGATTATGCATATGGCCTACCATGATGTGCTTACGGATTTGCATAATCGGGCATTTTTTGTCACTCATATTAACAAGAGACTCATAGAGTTATCAAGAAGACCTTCAATTGAGGCATATTTTATTTTGCTAGATTTAAATCATTTTAAAACGATTAATGATAGCTTTGGTCACAATATTGGGGATCAGGTGCTCCAATATACTGCGGAATTATTAAAAGATGCAGTAAGTGAAAGAGATTTAATAGCACGTTTTGGTGGCGATGAATTTGTATTATTTTTAGACAATTTTCCATCGCGTGAAGTATTTGACGCTTGGCTCTTGAGATTGCGTAGAACATTTAGCGAAAATAAATTTACATATAATAATATTCAGATTGAGATAACACCAAGTATCGGAGTATCCTTTTGCCCCGATCAAGGAGTAACTTTTGAGGATCTTTTTCACGAAGCTGACTTGAATATGTACGAAGATAAAGAAAGCTTAAAAAGCAGGAAATAGGGTGTTTGGATGGAAATAGTAATTGCAGTGTTGATTTTTGTATATGGATTGATTTTTGGCTCCTTTTACAATGTGGTTGGTCTAAGAGTACCTAAGGGTGAGTCTATTGTTCGGCCACCTTCTCATTGCACTATATGTAATAGAAATTTAACAGCAAGAGACTTAGTGCCTGTATTTTCTTATGTCTTTTTGAAGGGGAAATGTCGAGGTTGTGGAACTAAAATCCATTGGGTATACCCTGTTATTGAGCTTTCTACTGGCCTATTTTTTACCTTTGCTTATATTCAGCTTGGTTTTACATGGGAATTGCTTGTTGCTCTTTTGTTTATTTCATTATTAATAATTATCACCGTTTCAGATATCGCGTATATGCTTATACCGGATAAAATCCTTTTGTTCTTTTTAATACCATTGGTGATTGGTAGGTTTTTTTCAACTTTAACCCCTTGGTGGGATAGCATTGTTGGAGCGGTCATTGGGTTCGGGATTTTATTTTTAATCGCTATTGTGTCGAAAGGAGGAATGGGCGGTGGTGATATTAAGCTGTTTTTCGTCATCGGCCTTGTGTTAGGAACAACTCCTACTTTAGTGACATTATTTTTAGCCTCTATTATTGGAACTGTGGTTGGGGTTATCACGCTTCGAATCTCTAAGCAAGGTAGAAAAACACCTATTCCATTTGGACCATCTATTGCAGTTGCCGCTATTATTTCTTATTTTTACGCAGAGTCAATTGTCGATTGGTATATCAATTTGTTTTTTTAACTCGATAAATTTTAAGGACAGGCCGACAAAGGTCTTGTCCTTTTTTATATGGTGAATGGTAAAGTGGTCAAAAAGAGGTGATTGTATGCCATTTAGAAAAAAAAATCCTAAAAAAATGGTTTTGCTGGCAGGATTACAAGGACTTGTTATAGGTGTGGTAGGTGTTTTATTGTTTGGTTTATTTTTGAATATGGCTAACGATCGAAAGTTAGAGGGAGAGGGAAAAGAAAAGAACGAAACAGAGACCCCAGTAACCGGAAAGGAAAATGCACCCGAGGGAGATAAGATAGATGTATCTGCAAATCCATCGCTGACTTTCAAGGCTAGGCAATATGGAATGTTTTCCACGAAAGAAAGTGCAATTTCCTTTATGGCAGTTGAGCCATCCTTAGAAAGAGCAGGAATAGTTCAAGCAGAGGGACAGTTTTACATTTGGAGTGATTTATATGTGAATGAAGTGTCTGCAGTAAGTTCAGAGGCATTGCCTTCATTTGTAAAGAATTTCTATGTATCCACGAGTGCGTGTGAGAATCCAAAAGTAAAAAATTTAATGACTCTATTAACAGAAGAAAACTTATCTAAAAATTTTTTTGATTCTATTGCAAGCAAGGATAAATATCCTGAAGACCTAGCAACAATCGTGCAAGCGGTAACAACGTTTTCAGACAATCCTTCAGTCATCCGACTACATGTTTTTACACATTATTTGGAACAAAATAATTGTGTAAAATTAAGTTTTTAAGCCTGAAAACAGTTCGAAATGGAATAGTCGCGTTTTTTATACAATTTTCATTTTCTCCATTATTTTGTATGCTTAGAAAAAGGAGGAGATACAATGAAAGTTATTGCAAACAATAAAATTATATTAGCTAGTGAGTCACCGAGAAGAAAGGAGCTTTTCTCTCGATTAGGAGTGCCTTTTGAGGTGAAGGCGTCAGGTATAAAGGAGGAAATCGAAGGGGAATTACCACCAGAGGAATTTGCTCTAGCAATTGCTACAAAAAAAGCTGACGAAATAGTACAACGAAATAAGGAAGCAATTGTGATTGCAGCAGACACAACGGTTTACTTAGGAGAAACGTTATTATCTAAGCCTGTAGATAATAATCAGGCGAGAGAGTTTCTTCGGGCTCTGTCCGGCAAAGAGCATAGGGTAATTACAGGTGTGTCTATTCGCGGAGCAGGTCTGTCAATCGGCTTTGCAGAAACGACAACCGTTACATTTTATGAGCTGACAGATGATCAAATTGATGCTTATGTTGCTACAGGAGATTCTCTTGATAAAGCGGGGGCTTATGGGATTCAGACGCTGGGTGGGATGTTTGTAGAAAAGATTAATGGAGACTACAATAATGTGGTAGGTCTACCACTCAGCCGATTGTTCCATACACTTCTTACTTTAAACGTTATCCAAATAGATAAGGAGGATTTTCTATGACTGTAAATACTCCGCCTTCTTTGATGATTAGGGATGTACATATTGCCGATAGGCCTAGAGAAAGATTGATCAGACAGGGTGCAGAAAGCTTATCTAACCAAGAACTGCTAGCCATCTTGCTTCGTACAGGAACGAAGCAAGAGTCTGTTCTACACCTAGCCAATCGTGTACTTGGTTTTTTTGAACAAATTCAAGAATTAAAAAATGCTACGATGGAAGAAATGATGACAGTTAAAGGCATAGGCCAGGCAAAGGCTGTTCAGTTATTAGCGGCAGTTGAACTAGGAAAAAGATTGTCTCAGCAAAAAACAAATGAAAAGTTTACTATTAGGTCCCCGAAAGATGCAGCCACTTATTTGATGCCCGAGATGGCCTCCCTCACTCAAGAACACTTCGTAACTTTGTTTCTAAATGTCAAAAACCAAATATTACACAAGCAAACCATTTTCATCGGCTCATTAAATGCTTCCATTGTTCATCCAAGGGAAATATTTCGAGAAGCGGTAAAACGTTCAGCCGCCTCCATTATTTGTGCACACAACCATCCTTCAGGTAACCCGTCTCCTTCGACAGAAGACATCGATGTGACTAAGCGTCTCATGGAGGCTGGAAGGCTGATGGGCATTGAACTTCTTGACCATGTAATCATTGGAGATCATCAATTTATCAGCTTAAAAGAAAAGGGGTATATGTGACACTGTGCATTTTCCTTTCTTTCCGTTATAATAAGTGTTATTACTTAAAGAATAAGTGAAACTTGTTTGGGATAGAAAGGGAGTAAAAAATAGTGTTTGGATTTGGATCAAGAGACGTAGGAATAGACTTAGGAACAGCGAATACGCTTGTTTTCATTAAGGGGAAGGGCATTGTATTAAGAGAGCCCTCCGTTGTAGCTAAAAACGTACAAAATGGTGATATTGTAGCAGTAGGTAATGATGCTAAAAACATGATTGGCCGTACTCCTGGTTCTATAGTGGCGATTCGCCCAATGAAGGATGGGGTTATCGCTGACTTTGATACTACATCTGCAATGATAGAATACTACTTAAAAAATGCGATGAAGGCATCTGGAATGTCTTGGAGTAAGCCAAATGTCATGATTTGTGTTCCTTTTGGCATCACTTCTGTAGAACAACGTGCAGTTATTGATGCTGCAAAGCAAGCTGGAGCTCGTGAAGCTCTAACAATCGAAGAGCCGTTCGCTGCTGCGATTGGTGCTAATTTGCCAGTTTGGGAACCTACGGGAAGTATGGTCGTTGATATAGGTGGGGGAACTACAGAAGTTGCTGTTATTTCTCTAGGCGGTGTTGTTACTAGTGAATCTGTACGTGTTGGCGGAGACGCAATGGACCAAGCAATCACTAGCTATGTACGTAAAACTTATAATTTAACGATTGGTGAACGTACTGCTGAAGCTATTAAAATGGAAATCGGTTCTGCACGTGTGATGGAAGCAGAAGAAATGATGGATATTCGCGGACGTGATTTAGTAACAGGCTTACCAAAAACTATTGAAATTTCCTCCAAGGAAATTGCTAGTGCTTTACGCGAATCAATTGCTTCAATTATCGATGGAGTGAAAAAAACGTTGGAACAGACTCCTCCAGAATTATCTGCGGACGTTATGGAGCGTGGAATCATGCTAACTGGTGGTGGAGCATTGCTACGTAACTTAGACAAGGTAATTAGCGATCAAACGAATATGCCTGTATTTATAGCTGAAAATCCGTTAGATTGTGTTGCAATTGGGACTGGTAAAGCGTTAGATCATATGGGATTATTAAAACGTCAACAAACAAAAGGTTAAGGGGAAGTGAGATATGCCACAGTTTTTTTCAAATAAGCGATTAATCTTGCTACTTGTAGGGATGATTTTTCTTGTGGCACTCATCAGCTTTTCTTTGCGCGATCGAAATCATGCATCATTGCCAGAGCAATTGATCAAAGATGTAGTCGGTTTTGGACAAACAATGTTTTCCAAGCCGACTCAGTATGTTTCTGGTATTTTTAATAATGTAGATTCTTTACTCAATACATATGATGAAAACCAAAGATTGAAAGCAAGATTAGAAGATTATGCCTCCTTACAAGCAGATGTTAATTCCTTAAAACTTGACAATGAAAGATTACAAGAAATTCTAGACAAAAAGGACGATCTACGAGACTTCAATCCGATCCAATCGACGGTAATTGCTCGTAATCCCGATCAGTGGGAAGAAAAAATTATTATCAATAAAGGGGAAATTCATGGTGTCCAGCCTAATATGGCTGTGATGACTGCCAAAGGCCTTATAGGTAAAGTAATTTTAACTACTCCTTACACGTCAACCGTTGAACTTATGTCTACTCAAAATCCTAATTACCGGGTCTCAGCAGTTATTGCTAGCGAAGAGGGAGAGGTTTTTGGACTAATCGAAGGATATGATGAAACTAGAAAAGAATTAATACTGAAAAGAATTGATTCAGAGTTTAAAGTGGAAAAAGGGCAAAAAGTTACTACTTCAGGTTTAGGTGGAATATTCCCGAAAGGAATCATAATAGGTGAGGTGACTGAGGTTACCACCGATGATTACGGTTTAACAAAACTTGCTTATATTAAACCTTCGGCAAGCTTCTCTATATTGGAACATGTAATCATTGCTAAGCGTTCTATCAATCCGGTAGACGGTTCGGATGGTGACAATACAGAGGCTGACTTGACGGAAGAGGCAGGGGATGGCTCATGATAAGATATCTAGTAGTGATCATTTCGGTTCTATTATTTTATATGGAACCGATTTTTGGTCTTTTCTCACCGATTGAGCTGAACGATCAACTTTATACATTAGTTCCAAGATTTTTAATCATATACTTGATTTTTGTTTCCATTTATTACAATAGAAAAAGAGCAATGTTATATGGTTTATTGTTTGGCCTCTTGTATGATGTCTTTTTCATTGATATTATTGGATTATATTCTTTTATTTACCCTCTAATGTGTTTAGTGGCAAGCTTTATCGTAAAATTTATCCATCAACATCTGATAGTAGCTACACTTCTCTCATTAGTTTTGGTGGCAGTAGTAGAAACCTTACTGTTCTTTTTCTACACGGCCATCGGTATTAAATTCATGACATTTACAACTTTCTATCAACATAATCTCATCCCAACGATGATTGCGAATCTCATTTTTATTTTGATGTTCGGGTGGGCTTTTAAATATATTCTTCTATATCGGTTTAATCAAAAAGCATTACTTCTTCAAAAATAATTGTTTTTGGTTGACAGTAGATCTGAGGTGACTTGATTGACAAAAAAGCAGTTAATATCGATTAAAGGGACGAAAGAGGGCCTTGTATTACGTTTAGACGATCAGTGTTCATACACAGAACTTTTAGAAGAATTAACGAAAAAGGTTTCTGATGAAGGTTTTGAAGGCCAGGCAGAAGTACTCTTACAACTTGGATATCGATATTGTAATGACGAGCAGGCAAAAGAAATTATCAACTGTGTTCAACAAACAGAGCATCTTCGCGTTTCGAAAATACAGAGCGAGGTTATGGCTGTTGAAGAATGTAATAGAAGATTAATAGAAAATCAATCAGAGACTTACGTCGGAATAGTACGTTCTGGACAAGTTATCAAAGCAGAAGGTGACCTCGTTGTCATAGGGGATGTCAATCCGAATGGACGAGTAGTTGCAGGCGGTAATGTGTTTGTACTTGGACGATTAAAAGGAATCGCGCATGCTGGTTCAAATGGTAACAGAGAGGCTGTCATCGCAGCATCATGGCTAGAGGCAACCCATCTAATAATTGATAGTGTTATAGAAACGATGACAGATGAGTTAAGTGTCTTATCTGAGCAGCCTGAAATGGAATGTGCTTATTTACATACTAATGGCTCTATAGCTATCGATCGCTTACAGGAGCTAAGATTAATAAGACCAAATCTATCAACATTTAAAGGAGGAAGCTAATGTGGGAGAAGCAATCGTAATAACTTCAGGTAAGGGAGGAGTCGGTAAAACGACGACCACTGCTAACCTTGGTACTGCATTGGCTTTGCAAGGTAAGAAAGTTTGTTTAATGGACACAGACATAGGTCTAAGAAACTTAGACGTAGTTCTTGGACTAGAAAATAGAATTATTTATGATTTAGTAGACGTAGTAGAGGGCCGCTGTAAAATACATCAGGCGCTTGTAAAAGATAAGCGTTTTGAGGACAAGCTATACCTGTTGCCAGCAGCACAAACTACGGATAAAAATGCAGTGACACCAGAGCAAATGAAAAATCTTGTAACAGAACTAAAAAGAGATTATGATTATGTTCTCATTGATTGCCCTGCTGGTATTGAGCAAGGGTACAAAAATGCTATTGCCGGAGCAGATAAAGCAATTGTTGTCACTACACCAGAAATTTCGGCAGTGCGTGACGCAGATCGAATTATTGGACTGTTAGAGCAAGAGGATTCCATCGATCCACCAAAATTAATCATCAATCGTATCCGTCAGCATTTAATGCAAAGTGGGGATGCTTTAGATATTAACGAAATCACTACACATTTATCCATAGACTTACTTGGAATTATAGCTGATGATGAGAATGTCATTACCTCATCTAATAAGGGGGAGCCTGTAGTAATGGATCCTTCCAACCGCGCAGCGCTTGGATACAGAAACATAGCTAGACGAATTCTAGGAGAATCCGTTCCGTTAATGTCAATGGATACACCTAAAAAAGGCGTCATTTCGAAGATAAAATCAATTTTTTCTAAATAAAAAATGACTAAGCTATTTATAAAGATTATATAAGGCACTTTCTGTTCGATTTGAACAGAAAGTGCCTTATTTACATTATCTATATTTTATTTTTGTGTTACCTTGTCACTTCAAATGAATCTGTTGGGTTAAATTTAGTCCAGGCTGTTGTTATGTTCTTTGATTTCAAACTTTCAAGAAAAAATACCCTTACCTCTTTTATTCATGAAATGGGACAGATAGTCATATATTTTTTTAGGGGGAATGTTATGCTATCGAAAAAAAAATGGATGCTTGCAATTCTATTAGTATTTCTATTCATCGTTATGGACAAATTTGAAAAAAACGATGTGCTATCTACAAACTATTCAAATACACTTTTAGCACCTCAAAAGCCGACGGAAATTTATCAAAAAGTTAGGGAATGGATTACCCCAAATGAAGACGTGGTGACGGTTAGTGCACCCCTTTTAGAACATCCAATGCTTGAGTACAGTACCATCCAACCATATGGTCAAGGAGCAGTGCTTTCAATCAGTGCTTCCCAAAAAATTGGTGCTTCTGAAAATGGTTTAATTATATTTACCGGCTATACGAAAAAAACTGGGAAGACTATTTCTATTCTATATGACAATGGAGAAACGGTTACTTATGGATTTGTGGAAGAATTCTATCAGCTACCATATACAACCGTAAATGCGGGAGACATATTTGCATCAGTAAAAAGAGATATTCTGTATGTTCAAGTAGAGAAGGATGGAGAAACTTTAGAGACAACGGATATTGTCGACTGGCTTGCAACAAATTATGAAGAGTAGGCTTTTCAGAATTCATCCTATTATGATTCCCTTTCTTTTATTTTTTTACCTTTCTGGCGAGATTGCAGTGTATGCAATTGTCTTTGGATCCTTAATCATTCATGAGCTAGGCCACCTAGTTGCGGCAAAAGCAGTTGGAGGAAGGGTTACGTCCTGTACTATACTTCCCTATGGTGGGGAGATAAAGATTGAGCAATTTGGAAAGTGGGGAAAAAGAGAACAGCTTATAGTTATTTTAGGAGGACCTTTCTTTACTTTGGTGGTTCTACTGGTAAGTAAGGTAGTCGATTTTCCACAAGTAGAGCTGTTAACCTATACTCAGCTAGTTATTCTTTGCTTAAATCTACTTCCGATATATCCTCTTGACGGAGGGCGAGTAATTAATTCATTATTTCCAAACCTTTATATCGAGTTAATCAGTTTTTCCTTATTGATCAGTTTGCTAATTTTTTATACAAGTTTGTACTATTTTCCTAAAGGATTATTTGTCTCGCTAATCTTTTTATTTATAGCATTACAAAATTTATCTTTTTGGAGATTTAGAAGGTACAAGCTAGCATTTGATCGTATTACGAAAAATGCTTGACTCGATTTTTTATATGTGTTAACATTTTAATGTTATTGTTTGTAGCAGCACCCGTTGCTACAACCGCTCTGAAAAGGTTTTAAGTATTCAGTCTACTGAATCACCTTTTGGAAGGCGAGTCTTAGTCTAAGAGGAGGTGCAGGTAAATGTACGCAATTATTGAAACTGGTGGTAAACAAATCAAAGTTGAACAAGGGCAAGAAATCTACATTGAAAAATTAGATGTAAATGCTGATGAAGTTGTAACTTTTGATAAAGTATTATTCGTAGGTGGAAATGATGTTAAAGTTGGTGCTCCATTCGTGGAAGGTGCTAAAGTTACAGCGAAAGTTGTAAAAAACGGCAAAGCTAAAAAAATCATCGTTTTCAAATACAAAGCTAAAAAGAACTATCGTAAAAAACAAGGTCACCGTCAACCATACACTAAATTAGTAGTAGAATCTATTAGCTTATAATATGATTAAAGTGACTGTTACAAGAGATCAATCAGGTCTTATTCATTCCTTTGAAATGAAGGGACATGCTGATTTTGCCGAGCATGGGAAGGATTTAGTATGTGCTGGTGCTACTGCTGTATCGTTTGGTGCAGTAAATGCCATCATCTCACTTACAAAAATTACACCTATTATTAAGCAAAAGGGTGACGGAGGGTATTTATACGTTGAAGTACCTAGCATTGAAAGCTCTGAAAAAGCTGCGAGTATGCAGTTGATATTGGAGTCAATGATTGTATCTTTACAAACGATTGAGCAAGATTACGCTAAGTATATAAAAATAACCTTCAAAAAGTAGGAGGTGGAACATATGTTAAGATTAGATCTTCAGTTTTTCGCATCGAAAAAAGGAGTAGGTTCGACTAAAAATGGTCGTGACTCTCAATCGAAACGTCTTGGCGCTAAACGTGCTGATGGACAATTCGTATCAGGCGGATCAATTTTATTCCGTCAACGCGGTACAAAAATTCACCCAGGTGAAAACGTTGGCCGTGGTGGAGATGACACACTTTTCGCGAAAGTTGACGGTGTAGTACGCTTTGAGCGTTTCGGCCGCGACAAGAAAAAAGTAAGTGTATATCCTGTAGCTCAAGAAGCTTAATTTACAAATAAGAGGACTGCATTTATGCAGTCCTTTTTTATTTTTAAAAATAGTTAAAAAGTATTCTTCGTTCTACGCAAAATAATTCCTTTCCTGTTATACTAGAAAGGATAGTAAACGTTGGAGCGTGTATACTAATATGAATTCTAAAAATATATCAATTAATGAAGTACTTCGTCATTCTATGCATGATTATTTAAACAATATGCATTTGATTCAAATGAATTTGGATATGGGTAGACAAGAAGAGGCTAAGCAATTAATTCGTATGTATTCACAGAAGTGCGCTCAATTCTTCGATTTAAACAACATAGGATTGTTAAAGACGAATGAATGGCTGCAGACGTTTCCGATAACGTATGGTCATATGACATTAGAGGTCCAAACAACTATAGAAAAATACGGTGCCAAAAAGTATGACACTGCTTTAAATGGTATATTGGATCAATTTGTACAATCTATTTATCCACGACTACAAGGATATCAGGAACAAATACTAAAAGTTCATATCAGTTCGACTGAATTACTAGAGATTTTAATTGAGGTTCAAGGAGATTGGACTCCTTATTCTTGGATAGACGATTCAGGAAATGAATTATTTAACATGGAAAGACTAAGCAACAGAGAAGGAAACCTGCAATTTAAGTTGGTTGCAAAGGAAAGATTGGAGTGAAATAAATGTTTGTCGATCACGTTAAGGTGTATGTAAAAGGCGGTGACGGCGGAGATGGTATGGTTGGTTTCCGTCGAGAAAAGTATGTCCCAATGGGTGGCCCCGCTGGTGGTGACGGAGGTAATGGTGGAGATGTAGTCTTTGAAGTAGATGAGGGACTGCGCACACTAATGGACTTCCGATATAAACGTCATTTTAAAGCAAATCGTGGAGTTCACGGTGGAAGTAAAAATATGCACGGAGCAAATGCGGATGATTTAATCGTAAAAGTTCCTCCTGGCACAATAGTTATGAATGAAGAAACTGGACAAGTTATTGCAGACCTTGTAGAGCATGGACAACAAGCAGTTATTGCCAAAGGTGGTCGTGGAGGACGTGGGAATTCACGTTTTGCAACTCCAGCAAATCCAGCACCAGAGCTTTCTGAAAAAGGTGAGCCAGGTAATGAATTAAATGTAACATTAGAGTTAAAGGTTTTAGCGGACGTTGGACTTGTTGGATTCCCAAGTGTAGGTAAGTCTACATTATTATCTGTAGTATCAGCAGCTAAACCTAAAATTGCTTCTTATCACTTTACAACAATTGTACCGAACTTAGGCTTGGTTGAAACGGAAGATCATCGAAGCTTTGTAATGGCAGATCTACCAGGGCTTATCGAAGGAGCACATGAAGGCGTTGGACTAGGACATCAATTCCTACGTCATATAGAGCGCACGAGAGTTATTGTTCATGTCATTGATATGTCTGGCATGGAAGGCCGCGAACCTTACGAAGACTACGTTACAATCAATGAAGAGTTAAAACAATATAATCTTCGTTTAACAGAAAGACCACAGATTATTGTAGCAAATAAAATGGATATGCCAGAGGCAGAAGAAAACCTTGAGCTATTTAAAGAGAAAGTAGGGAAAGATGTAAAGATATTCCCTATCTCAGCTGTATCTCGTCAAGGCTTGCAAGAATTACTATTTGCAATAGCAGATATTTTAGAAGATGCACCTGAATATCCATTAGAGCACATGCAAGAAGAAGAGACAGAGACATCTGTAATGTACAAACATGAGGCTTCTAAGGATGACTTTGTTATCTCAAGAGACGATGACGGGGCATTTGTATTATCTGGCGGAACTGTAGAAAGATTGTTTAAAATGACTGATTTCAGTCGAGAAGACTCTATTCGTAGATTCTCTAGACAGTTACGTGGTATGGGTATCGACGATGCACTTCGTGAACGTGGAGCGAAGGACGGAGATACTGTACGATTACTACAATTCGAGTTTGAATTTATCGAATAGGAGGAAGGGAACCGCATGAAGGATGTTACAAGCCAGCGCTTTTATCTTGTTAGAGAAGATGTGCTGACAGAAGCAATGCAAAAAACTTTAGAAGCAAAGCATCTTCTTCAATCGGGGAAAGTTTCCTCGATTTGGGATGCAGTGAAAGAAGTAGATTTGTCTCGTAGTGCTTTTTATAAATATCGTGACGCGGTTTTTCCGTTCCATTCGATTGTACAAGAAAGAATCTTAACTGTTTTTTTACAGCTAGAAGATCGAGAAGGAACGCTTGCGCGACTACTTTCCTTAGTGGCAGATTCTACATGCAATGTATTGACGATTCACCAGACAATTCCAATTCAAGGAAGAGCTAGTGTCACGTTATCATTGGATGTGACTGCCATGAATAAGGAATTGGACGAGTTTATAAACGAAATGAAGCGACTAGACTTTGTAGAATCAGCAGAAGTAATTAGCTCTGGTGCTTTGTAAGGAGTGTATGGTTTTGACAAATTTACAGATTGCCTACCTTGGACCGGAGGCTTCTTTTACTCACTTAGCAACACAGGCGTTATTTCCAACAGATTGTTTACTACCAATACGAACAATTCCAGAGTGTATTGAAATGGTTAGTAACGGACAGGTTGAGGTGGCAGTTGTTCCACTTGAAAATGCTTTAGAGGGCACGGTGCCTTTAACGATAGATTATTTATTTCATGAAGCTGAAGTAAACGTAATTGCAGAAATTTTGTCACCGATTGCTCAGCATTTGATGGTTCATCCAAATAATATGGAAAAATGGGAAAAAATCTCAACCATTTATTCCCATCCACATGCATTGGCTCAATGCCACAAATATTTATACTATCGATTTGGTAAGGTGCCTTTAGAGCAATCTTCCTCAACTGCAGCAGCAGCAAAGTATGTTTCGGAACGAGCAGATGAATGTATTGCTGCAATCGCAAATACATCCGCAGCAGCTGAATATGATTTAAAAATCGTTGAACATAATATTCATGATTTTCATTTTAACCATACTCGGTTCTTCGTGCTTTCGAAAAAGAAAAGATGTATAGAAACCAAAGGGCATAATGGACAGGTTAAAACTACTGTAATGATCACACTACCAAAAGATGATCGATCAGGAGCTCTTCATCAAGTCCTTTCTGTATTTGCATGGCGTCAGCTTAACTTGAGTAAAATCGAATCTCGACCTTTAAAAACCGGACTCGGACAATATTTTTTCATCATAGACGTGCTCGAAGACGAGAAAGCTCCAATGATGATAGGGGCAATTGAAGAGTTGAAGGCTTTAGGTTGTGAGGTTAAATCACTTGGCTCCTATTATACATACGAAACAAAAGCGGAAGTACCCTCTGAATAAATTACCCTTTATTTAATAGACCAGAAATTTTATATATTAAGAATGCCATGAACTCTCTGTTCATGGCATTCTTGTTTAATACACAGAAAAATGTTGGATATTGCTCTTTGCGAATAGAATGCGGCAAAGTAACCAACGAAATATTCATGAAAAGTATACGTATCAATCAAGTAAGTATAGATTTTCAAATGTTGAGGTTTCATTTTTCAAAAATAAAAAGCTCCTAAACCAAACTAATTTAGAAACTTTACTGTGTTCTTAATTGTTTTAAAGCAAAAATATAGTGGGCACTTTAAGAGGCTTCAACTACCCTTTAATTTTGCTCATCCATTATATACCCTTTTTTTCGAATAGCCTCTATTCCTCTTTCTAATATCTCCTCACTTGGGGCAGATAACCGATGAATGTGAACCCCTGAAGTTAGCTCTAGTAAAAAGGAAGCTTCTGTTTCTCGTACTTTTTTTAAAAATAATTCCACATCATGTCGATTGGAAACCATAATAGATGAGGTAATTTCGCCGTATACTGGGTGTTCTACAGTTACATTTTCTACTGTAACGCCAGCATCTACTAATGTTAATAACTCCTCCTCAGTCTCCTCTGATTTATGGATACATACTACGCTTTTTTTGACAGAACCAAAGTCTTCGCGGTTAGGTAATAAAATGTACCCTTGGTTAGTAGACATAATAGGATGATTGGTGGCCTTCAGCAGGGTAATATCGTTTACTATTACCTGTCTACTCACATTTGCTAATTTAGCAAGCTCAGAACCTTTAATAGGTTGGTCTTGTTCCTTGAGATAAGAACAGATCCAAGTTCTACGCTCTGCCCCTTTTAATTTTTTCATAAGTAAATTCCTCCAACCTTGCATAACAGTATAGTTGCTATTCATAAGTTTATCATGAAGGGAACTATCAATGTTTTAAAATCTGTGACCAATTTTTGTTGTTACACATATTTTAAGGTGAAGGAAGGAGGAAGACTGTGCAAATTCATATTGTTAAAAAGGGTGATACCCTTTGGAAAATATCAAGAGAGTATGGAGTTTCTTTTGATGATTTAAAAAAGATAAATGCTCATTTAGCTAATCCCGAATATATTGTACCAGGAATGAAAATCTTCATACCAGAAGCAAGGAAGACAGAAAGTATGGTACATCCTTATGGGGAGAATCGCCCAAACAAGAAGGGGATGATGGGTGATGGAACAGCTCAGCCATACGATGGCAACCTTAAACAAATTCAAAAGGCTCAGCCAATACCAAAAGCGCAACCAATTCCAAAAGCTGCACCTACACCAAAAGCTGCCCCTATACCAAAAGCCCAACCTGCACAACCAATGCCACCAATTCAGCCAAGTGTACCTGCTCCAAAAGAAAAAATTATACAAAAGTCGATACCTGTCCCCGTACCTGTACCAATTCCGATAATAGTACATGAAACTAAACCAGCACCGCAACCAAAACCAGTACCAGTACCAAAACCAGTTCCTGTGCCACAACCAGCGCCAAAGCCAGTACCTCAAGCAAAACCGGAGGTAAAACCGCAGCCTAAGCCCGTACAACCAATTCAAATTCAACCAGTTCAGCCTAAGCTAATACCTGTTCCATGTCCACCAATGCAGCATCCTATTATGTACCCTGTGCCTTGCCCGCCAATGCCTTGTCCACCTATGCCATGTCCGCCGGATCCATGTGCACACGTTCACCCGATGCATTATATGCAGCAAAATCAACCAATGGCTATTCAACCAACCCATTTTGCTCCAATGCAAATGATGCCATCGCCAGAATATGAAATGCCTTCACCAAATAGTTGGATGCTTATCGAATCTTCCAATATAGATGTAGAAGAACAGGTAGAGTACAGTGTTATGCCTAGTCATCCTCGTATGCCGGCTGTAGAGACTCTAGAGACGCAGATGACAGAAATGATGGTGGAGGAACCTTCTTCTGCTCTAGAAATGGCTAACGAGTATATGCAAAATGATCATTTTCAGCAATATCAACAGCAGAATGTTCAACAGGCATACATTCAACCACATTTTGAGCAAACCCCATGTGCATCATGTGGAGATTCACATATGAACTATGCTCAGCCACAAATGTATAGTCATAATCCGTATCACGGTGGTTATCCTTGCCCTCCACAACCATATTATCAACATGTATATCCGTGTCCACCATATCCGCATCAGCACTTTTAAATGTGGATACTTATATAAAGCAGATAAAGAAAAATGTATGGAAGTGGAAAAACGAAGATGGTGTTTTTTCTGTAAAAAAATACACTTCGGGAGAGCAAGCTGCAAAAATTCGTTATATCCATGAGGAGCTATATCGATTAGAAAAACCTTTTGTCTTACCTATAATTCCTTCAACACAGCAGGATTATATAATTCAGCCGTGGTTTAAAAATAATCGAACAGTGAGTTATAAAGACAAAAAGGATAGATCTGAGACTTATTCTTTACTTAAGAGAATGCATAGCACTAGAAAAAAGATTGAATGGGAGAAGAGTAATTTACTTTATCCTTTTAATTTAATTTCTAAGTGGCAAACTAGATTTCTAAAAGTAGATGAAATAGCTCCTTTTATAGAATCCTATATTGGTTTTAATAAGACAAAATTGCTAGTGCAATATGGGGATATGGCACTTCAAAACATTCGACCATTTAGTATGAAGAATCCGACACTATTGCATGGGGATGTCGTACATCATAACTTTTTAGCAAATGACTTTACTTATAAAATAATTGATTTTGACTTGGCGGTGTTAGGACCTAAGGAGACGGAGTACATCCTTTGGATTCACCGGGTTTTGCCTGAAATGGAGTATGATCTTGAATTGTTCCTAAACGAGTTTCCTGAGTTAGAGAAAATTATTGCAAAATATAAAGAAGCAATCATGTACCCAAATGAATTGTATAGAGAATGGTTGTATGCGTTTGCCTTGCCCGGCGAGAGGAAACAAAAGTTTATTAACCAGCTTATTCCGTATACGAACAAAGCTTTAACAAATTGGCCTAGTTTATGCTATAATTTAAGTCAGCTATAATAGTTTAATGGAGGATGGTCGCTCAAGCTATGGGCGGCCCTCTTTGTTTGATATGCTATAATGATTGTATGGAAATGGTGGGAAGCAAAGTATGTATGATTACATAAAAGGGCAGGTCACTAGAGTGACTCCTGAATATGTTGTTTTAGAGCAACAGGGCATTGGCTATCAATTGTTTACGCCAAACCCATATGCATTTAGAAAAAGTGAAGAGATAATACAAGTTTTTACTTATCTTCATATAAGAGAAGATGCTCAGCAGTTAATGGGTTTTCCTACACTTGCACAGAGAGAGCTGTTCCGAAAGTTAATACTTGTTTCTGGTATAGGTCCTAAGGGAGCACTGGCTATACTTGCAAGTGGAGAGCCTACTCATGTAATACAAGCAATAGAAAGGGAAGATGAATCATTTTTAGTTAAATTCCCTGGAGTAGGTAAAAAAACAGCAAGACAAATGATATTAGACTTAAAAGGAAAGCTAAATGACTTAATCGATATTGAGTTAATGGAATTCGATGATGAAGAACCTGGCCTATTTGTTGAAAATGAATCGGATCATGAATTAGAAGAAGCTATTCTAGCTCTCACAGCACTAGGATACTCTGAACGGGAGCTTTCAAAAATACGCCCATTACTTAAGTCAAATAATGAATTACATACTACAGACGAATTTATGAAAAAAGGATTGCAGCTATTATTTTCAGGTAAATAAGAAAGGAGGGGCTTTGTATGACAGAACGTGTGATTTCCAGTGATGTTTCTCCATATGATGAGCCATTTGAGCAATCACTTCGTCCACAGTTATTATCACAATATATTGGACAGAATAAAATAAAGCATAACCTGAGTATTTTTATCGAAGCGGCAAAAATGAGAAATGAGAGTCTGGATCATTGTCTTTTATATGGACCTCCTGGACTTGGTAAAACAACACTTGCCGCAGTTATTGCAAACGAAATGGATGTACAAATGCGGATGACAAGCGGTCCAGCTATTGAACGACCTGGTGATTTAGCAGCGATAGTTAGTTCGCTTGAGCCGGGCGATGTGCTATTCATAGATGAGATTCATCGTTTAAATCGTTCTATTGAAGAAGTACTTTATCCTGCTATGGAAGATTTTTGTTTAGACATCGTTGTAGGGAAAGGACCAGCTGCCAGAAGTGTACGCTTGGATCTACCACCTTTTACATTAGTGGGAGCAACGACAAGAGCAGGTGCATTATCTGCTCCGCTACGTGACAGGTTTGGGGTACTGCTTCGTTTAGATTACTACGATGAAGAAGCGCTATCGGCGATTGTTGTAAGAAGTGCAGAGCTATTTAACGCTACAATCGATCATGAATCTGCGGGAGAAATTGCTCGTCGCTCAAGAGGGACTCCTCGTATTGCCAATCGTTTGCTAAAACGGGTAAGGGATTATGCGCAAGTTAGAGGAAATGGTAAGATTACTTTAAGTATTGCTAAAGATGCTTTAGAGTTATTACAAGTGGATCCACTAGGTTTGGATCATATAGATCATAAACTCATTAACGCAATGATTGAGCGTTTTAGAGGTGGTCCAGTTGGATTAGATACGATTGCGGCAAGCATTGGAGAAGAATCTACTACAATAGAGGATGTATATGAGCCGTATTTAATGCAAATTGGTTTTATTCAACGATCTCCACGTGGAAGAATTGTGACTCCACTAGCATATGAACACTTAGGAATACCATTACCAACTGATACAAACAACTAAAAAAAGGAAGTACTTATTAATGAGAGTAGAAGATTTTGATTTTGAATTACCAGAAGAGTTAATTGCACAAACACCATTAGCTGATCGCACGAGTAGTAAACTTTTAATAACGGACTATCCGAATAACAAGCTTGAACACAAAAGCTTTGCCATGATTATTGATGAATTGAATGAGGGGGATTGCCTAGTTTTAAATGATACGAAGGTTATGCCTGCTCGTTTAATGGGCGTCAAAGAGGACACAGGAGCAAATATTGAGGTTCTATTATTGACTCAAATGGAGGGTGATGAGTGGGAAACACTTGTCAAACCAGCAAAACGAGTGAAAATTGGTACAAAAATTGTATTTGGAGAAGGCTTGTTGACAGCTGTATGTACAGGATTAAAGGATCACGGAGGAAGAATATTCCGTTTTGAATATGATGGAGTATTTTTTGAGGTATTGGACAAGCTTGGAGAAATGCCACTACCACCTTATATCCATGAAAAGCTAGATGATAAGGATCGTTACCAAACTGTTTACGCAAAGGAACAGGGTTCAGCAGCAGCACCAACAGCTGGACTTCATTTTACAACGGAATTATTGGAAGCTATAAAAGAAAAAGGTGTTAAAATTGCTTTTGTGACACTTCATGTTGGTTTGGGTACATTCCGACCAGTAAGTGTGGATTCCATTGATGATCATGAAATGCATGCGGAATTTTACCGTATCACAAAGGAAACAGCAGATTTAATCAATGGAGTGAAGGCAGCTGGTGGAAAGATCGTTGCGGTGGGTACAACTTCCACTAGAACACTTGAAACTGTTGCCACTAGATTTAATGGTATTCTTCAAGAGGATAGTGGTTGGACATCTATATTCATTTATCCAGGCTATGAATTTAAATGTATTGATGGAATGATCACTAACTTCCATTTACCAAAGTCTACCCTTGTAATGCTAGTAAGTGCTTTAACATCAAAAGAATTTATACTATCTGCATACCGTGAAGCTATCGAGCAACGTTATCGTTTCTTTAGCTTTGGAGATGCGATGTTCATAAAAGGAAGGAATTATTAAATGGCAGCAATTACGTATGAGTTAATAAAAAAAGATAAACAAACAGGTGCTCGTCTTGGTATTGTACACACTCCGCATGGATCGTTTGAAACACCGACATTTATGCCGGTTGGTACACAAGCTACTGTCAAAACAATGGCGCCCGAAGATATAAAAGAGATGGATGCTGGTATCATCTTAAGCAATACTTATCATCTATGGCTACGTCCTGGCCACGATATTATTCGTGAAGCTGGTGGATTGCACAAATTTATGAATTGGGACCGTGCAATTTTAACAGATTCAGGGGGCTTCCAAGTATTTAGTTTAAGTGATATGCGCAAGATAGAAGAAGAAGGGGTTCATTTCCGTAATCACTTAAATGGGGACAAGCTATTTTTAAGCCCAGAAAAGTCAATGGAGATTCAAAATGCACTAGGTTCGGACATTATGATGGCTTTTGATGAGTGTCCGCCTTTTCCAGCTACCTTTGAATACATGAAAGCTTCCGTAGAGCGTACATCTCGTTGGGCAGAGCGTTGCTTAACTGCACATATGAATACCGAAAAACAGGGCTTATTTGGTATTATTCAAGGTGGAGAATATGAGGAGCTTCGTAAACAATCTGCCAAAGACTTAGTGTCATTAGACTTCCCGGGATATGCGATTGGTGGATTGTCTGTAGGTGAACCAAAGGATGTCATGAACCGTGTTCTTGATTTTACTACTCCTTTAATGCCTGAGGACAAGCCTCGATACTTGATGGGAGTCGGTTCACCAGACTCACTTATTGACGGCTCTATTCGTGGAGTGGATATGTTCGACTGTGTATTACCAACCCGAATTGCTCGTAATGGTACTTTCTTTACACATAAAGGACGTCTAGTAATTAAGGGAGCAAAATTTGCCCGAGATTTTGGCCCAATAGATGAGAAGTGTGATTGCTATACTTGTAAAAACTATTCTCGAGCATATATTCGTCATTTATTTAAAGCAGATGAAACCTTTGGATTACGTTTAGCTTCTTATCATAATCTACATTTTTTAATGAAATTAATGGAGAATGTTCGCCAGGCAATTAGAGAAGATAGACTGCTTGATTTTAAAGAAGAGTTTTTTGAAGAGTATGGGTACAACAAACCAAATGCAAAAAACTTCTGATTCTTGTATACTGTATAATGAGGAAAAGGAGGGGAAATATTAGTGGATTTAGTAGGTTTATTACCAATTATTGCTATGTTCGTCGTAATGTGGTTTTTTATCATTCGACCAGCGCAAAAGAGACAGAAAACTACAGCTGAAATGCAAAGCAATCTAAAGCGTGGAGATCATATTATCACAGTTGGTGGATTACACGGTAAAGTAGACGCAGTGGATGACCAAACTATTTTTGTAGTAGTAGCAGATGGTACGCGTTTACAATTTGAACGCGTTGCAGTTGGACGAGTTGTAACGGATTCAACAATCTAAAAAAAATAAAGAGCTTACTCTTAGGAGTAAGTTCTTTTTTTATGGGCAATCTAATAGTGAGGTGAATTTTGTGAACGAGATTCTCATTATTATTTTCCGTACGATAGCATTATATTGGATCATACTAGCTATATTGAGAATGATGGGAAAAAGAGAAGTCGGTGAGTTGAGTATTTTTGACTTAGTCGTTTTTTTATTGATAGCTGAAGTTGGAGCAATAGCAATAGATGATCCAAGAAGTGAATTTATGCATGCTTTACTACCAATGTTAACGTTATTGATCATTCAGTTAATTGCTTCTTATACTTCCTTAAAAAGTAAAAAATTTAGAGATATGATGGAAGGCCATCCCTCTATTATTATGAAGGATGGAATTATTGTTGAAAAAGAGATGAGGAAACAAAGATATAATATGGACGATTTGCTTCAACAGCTTCGGGAGCAACAAATAGGCTCTATCCGTTCAGTTTCCTATGCGTTCTTAGAACCCTCTGGAAACTTATCTGTTTTTAAGAAAAATGAGGAACAATTTATTTTCCCTTTGATTACTGATGGCGATATACAACTAGAACACCTTACACGAATTGGTAAAAGTAAGGAATGGTTACTAGAAGAGCTTGAAAAGAAAATGATTCTGGATCCCACCAAGGTGTTTTATTGTAGCTATGAGGACGATGAACTATATATTCAATTAAAGACTTCATTTTAAAAAGATAGAAGAGGCTGGGACATAAGTAGATTCATGCTACGTAAAAATGTTGTGAGTAGATTCTTGTTACAATATTTAAACAAGAGGAAACTTCAATCTGATTGAATTTCGTTTTGGTAGTCATTTATTTAAAGGAAGATATCCTCTATTTTCATTTGATATCCTAGAACATTGACTATGAGCAGAAAAAAAGTCCTGAAAATTTACTAATCGGTAAATTTCCAGGACTATTAAATTTCTAAGGTGGGTTTTGTCCCAGATTCTTCTTAGTCACTTTATAATTAATTTATATTAAAATTTATTTTTAGTTGTTTTTGCAATTTTAAAAATGACACTAACTTCTTTTCGTTTAATTTGTCCAAATAGCAATAGACCAATAGTTAAGTAAACCAAAGTTATCACACAATCTATTATTAATGGCTGACTCCCTATGGATATTACCATTGGACGGGTAATAATCGTGGCGATAAAAACTACATATGGCAATGCAAAGAAAGAGAATCCGATTTGGGCTTCTTTCTTTTCTTTAAGTGAAGCGATATGTAAAAACGAAGTGATGAGAACACCAAATCCAATCGCGACAATTGCTCCCTTTTCTTGAATGGATACCTGAGAGGCAAGGAAAAACAATAATAATAATTTCCCTACGCCACCATACAGAGAGTTTAAAAAAGCACTGTTAGAACTATTCAACGCCTGTAGGATGGAGAAGAGTGGGCTTTGAATATAGTAAAAGAAAAATATCGGTGCAAGTATTTTCATATAAACTGTTGCGTTTTCTACATGAAACAATTCATAGACAAGTTCGCCTCCATGTAGATAGAATAACGTAGCTGCATAACAACCAGTTAAAGTAGAGAACTTTAATGAAAGATGTATTCTCTCTTTTAATAAGCTATAATTTTTCCTTGCATAGGCGTCGCTAACAGCTGGTATAAGGACGATAGACAAGGCAAAAGGTATGAATGATGGGAAGAGCAACAAAGGAACTAAAACACCGGAGATGACACCATAAAGAGTTGTAGCGGCTACGGCACTAATTCCAGTAATGGCTAACGCTTTAATAAAGATGATAGGCTCTAAAAACCAAGTGAACGATCCAAAAAGCTTACTGCCCGAAGAAGGCAGTGCAATTGCAAATAATGGTGATAAGGGATATGCTTTTTTAGATTTCTTATAGGTCTGGCTTTTCTTCCATTTGTTATATCTCCACTTCAGATAAAGTAAAGAAGCGGCCTCTGCTAATAAGGCTAAGAACATGGCGTAAGCAGCTGCTTCCTGAGGAGTTGAGGAAGTTAAAAACAATGGTAATGCAAAGGTAATCAGTAAAATACGCACAATCTGTTCAATAAGTTGGGCTATTGCTGTTTCTTCAAGTCTCGCAATACCTTGCAAGAATCCCCTAAGAATTCCACCTGCTGCAGCAATAGGGACAATTGCAATTGAAACATAGAGAGTCATTGTAATAGCATCGTTCTTTAGCAAGTTACTAGAAATTAGAGGAGTAACAAAGATAAAGAGGGGAGTAAAAGCTATCATAGAGACTACTGTGACAATTACGGATGTTCTCATAACGGTAAAGTACTCTGAAATAGCGTTCCTCGTTCGTAACTCTGCTACTATTTTAGTAATAGCTATAGGTATACCCAGTTGGATCAGCGAAAGAAAGAATATGAATGCTGGATAAGCCGTGCTGTAAATTCCAACAGCCTCTTCTCCCGTCAATCGAACAAATTGCATACGATAAATAAAACCTAGGAACTTGGACAAAAAAATGGCAAACATTAATACAATAGACCCTCTTAAATAGGTTGACAATTAAACACTTCCTTCTCAAATACAGGAACTTCGTTTACAATAATAATATGCAAGCTACTTACCACATTATTCTATAAAGAGGTGCAGTATTTTGGAAAACTCATACAATCATATCTATACACACGTACTACCTGCTCTAGAGAGCAAAAAGAGTGAGTTTAAAGTTTATCAGTACGAAACTGTAACAGAAGCAGATATTTGGAAGTATTGTGTAGAAAAGAAATGGAGAAAGCTAGATGTTCTTTCCTTATCTCTTCATAAGATTGTTAATGACGTTCTTTCCATAACACCTGCCGAGTATATGACCTACGAACAAATTGAAAATTCTCGAACATCTAATTGGTTCTCGGAAATCAATCAAGAAGAATTACAAATCTTATTGAATCCTCAAACAGAGGAAAAATAAGCAAAGAGTCATTTGACAGTAAGGGGTATCGTGTTTCATAATAAACATGTTGCATTTTTTGGAATTATAACAGATAGAATATTACGTAATTGTTTTTAGCAATAGTCTTTCTGACGAAGGAAGTCTGTGGTTATTTTTAGGAGGAAGTACATATGAAAACAAGAGGACGCATAGTTGCGTTTCTACTGCTTCTAGTGATTTTTGCCGGGACTATAAGCCCGACAGTTAGTGGAGTATTAAACAATATTAAATTAGGTCTAGACTTACAAGGTGGATTTGAAGTTCTTTATCAAGTAGATGAACTCAACGAGGGACAAAAAATCACAGAGGAAGTAGTAGCTGATACTGCATCTGCTCTTACAAGCAGAATTGATGTTCTAGGTGTAAGTGAGCCTAGTATTCAGATTGAAGACGGAAATAGAATTAGGGTTCAGCTCGCTGGAGTAGAAAATCAGGAATCAGCGCGGGAATTACTTTCTACTCAGGCTAATCTGTCTTTCCGAGACTCAGAAGATAATATCATGCTAGATGGTATGGACTTAAAAGAAGGCGGAGCAAAATCTGCCTTTAATCAACAAGGACAACCGATTGTTACATTAGAATTAAAGGATGCAAATAAATTTGCAGAAGTAACTGAACAAATAGCTGCTAAACCAGCACCTGACAATGTGTTAGTTATTTGGTTAGATTTTGAAGAAGGAGTTGACTCCTACGCTGCTGAGGTGTTGAAGGAAGAACAAAAATTCATTTCCAACCCTCGTGTTACGCAAAGAATCAGTTCAGAAAGCGTAGAAATCTCTGGAGCATTTTCAGTGGATGAAACTAAAAACCTTGCGGGAATTCTAAATGCAGGAGCACTTCCGGTTAAGCTTACCGAAATTTACTCAACTTCTGTTGGAGCTCAATTCGGTGAACAGGCATTGGATAGCACAATTCTAGCAAGTATCATTGGTGTTTCAGCTATATTCTTGTTTATGATTTTCTATTATCGCCTTCCAGGTCTTATTGCGGTAATTTCATTGGTTGTTTATATTTTCTTAATCTTGGTAGTTTTTGATTGGATTAATGGGGTACTTACGCTGCCAGGTATCGCAGCAATTGTTCTCGGGGTAGGTATGGCGGTTGATGCCAACATTCTTACCTATGAACGTATAAGGGAAGAGTTGCGTGTAGGTAAGTCAGTGAAGAAATCTTTTGAAAGCGGAGCAAAGGAATCATTTACTGCTATCTTTGATGCTAATATCACGACACTTTTAGCTGCAGTCGTATTATTCTATTTTGGTACAAGCTCAGTAAAAGGTTTTGCAACGCTTTTAATCATTAGTATATTGGTTGTATTTATTACAGCTGTTTGGGCTTCACGTATTTTATTAGGTCTTTTAGTGCATAGTGGGTACTTTGACAATAAACCAGGTTGGTTTGGGATTCCGAAAAAACGTATTCATGCTCCTGAAGAAGAAGTGGATACATTAGATTTAACAACAAAGTTTGATCGTATAGATTTTGTTCATAATCGTAAAATTTTCTATATCGCTTCAATTGTGTTAACGGTAGCAGGGATTGTTATATTAAGTGTATTTAAACTGAATCTTGGAATTGACTTTTCATCTGGTACACGCGTTCAAATTGAGTCAAATACTCCATTAACGCAGGAAATAGTATCGGAGAAATTGGATTCTATCGGGTTATCTACTGAGGATATTGTAATTTCAGGAGAAAATGCTGATGGAGCTGTCGTTCGATATAAAGACGAATTTTCTCAAGAAGAAATTAAGACTTTAAAAGCAGATATAAACGAACAATTTGGTGCAGAGCCACAAGTAAGTACTGTTTCATCTACGGTTGGTAAGGAACTTGCAGCAAATGCAATGAAAGCCTTGCTATTCGCTGCTATTGGAATTGTAATTTATGTGGCGTTCCGATTTGAGTGGCGCATGGGTGTTGCTGCTATTATTTCCTTATTACATGATGCATTCTTAATGATTGCGATATTTAGCATTCTTCGTTTAGAAGTCGACATTACATTTATAGCAGCTGTATTAACAATTGTAGGTTACTCGATTAACGATACAATTGTAACGTTTGACCGAATTCGAGAAAATCTTCACCGTAGTAAAGCAATTACTACGGAGGAAGAGCTTGCGACAATTGTAAATAAATCACTTCGTCAAACATTAGGACGTTCAGTAAATACTGTGTTAACTGTTGTTCTTGTAGTAGTGGCACTATTATTGTTTGGTGCAGAAGGTATTAGAAACTTCTCTATTGCATTATTGATCGGTTTAGTTGCAGGGACGTATTCATCACTATTTATCGCAACTCAATTATGGTTTGATCTAAAAGCCAAAGAGCTTCGTAAAACAGGTGGTATAAAAGTAGAAAAAGAAGAGAAAAAATGGGGTTCAGACGAGCCTGTGGTATAACAGTAAAAAGAGCAGAGTATTCATTCTCTGCTCTTTTTTTCTTTTTAACATGGAAGCAAATGATTTATGTAGAATTCTAGGCTATTGGAAAAAATGGACTGACTTTGAAATGTTAGTTACACAGACACTTTTGGTAAAGTAAAAATATTAATCCCTCCAGGTTTTTACGTTATAATAAAACTTAAGGAAGTGAAATAAAATGATACAATCTCAAAAAAGATGGAGAATCTCTAGACCTAATGATGATTTGGTTACAACCTTTGAACAAGAACTCACGATTCCAAGAGTCTGTGCTAAAGTACTAGTATCTAGAGGGTTTAATAGCGTAGAGGAAGCTAAAAGCTTTATATATATTACTGAAGATAACGTTCATGATCCTTTTCTCTTTGAAGGGATGGAAAAACTGGTTGAAAGAGTCCATCAAGCGATAGATGCTGGAGAAAGAATTATGATTTACGGTGACTATGATGCAGATGGAATAACAAGCACAACTATCATGATGAAAACATTGGAAGCTATGGGTGCAGATGTTATCTTTAAAATTCCTAACAGATTTATAGATGGTTATGGACCAAGCGAGCGCTTATTCCAACAGGCCTTTGATGAAGGGGTCAAGCTTATTATTACAGTAGACAATGGAATATCCGGCATACAGCAAATTCAGTTTGCTAAAAACTTAGGAATGGATGTAATAGTAACGGATCACCATGAACCTGGTGAGGTGCTTCCCAAGGCAGATGTAATTATTCACCCTGGTTTACAAGATACAAAATATCCTTTCTCGCATTTGGCTGGTGTAGGGGTGGCATTTAAAGTTGCTCATGCATTACTAGGTGAAATACCGAAAGAATTATTTTACCTAGTAGCCATTGGGACAATTGCCGATCTCGTATCGTTAAAGGGTGAGAATCGTTATTTTGTCCAGCAGGGTATTAAGCAGATGAAGAAAAATGATTCTATTGCAATTGAGGCTTTGGCAAATGTAAGTGGAGTTGAAACAAGCGCGATAAATGAGGAAACTATCGGTTTCGCTTTTGGACCGCGTATCAATGCTGTAGGGCGTCTTGGAGAAGCTTTCCCGGGAGTTGAGTTGTTTTTAACAGAAGAACCGAATAAAGCACTTGCTCTAGCTAATATGTTGAACGATAAAAATAAAGAACGACAAGCTATTGTAAAGCAAATCACGGATGAAGCGATTGAATTAATCGAACAACAAAACTTAGACTTAAAAGGTCCAAGTGTTATTGTAGTTGGTAAAGAGGGATGGAATCCTGGCGTATTAGGAATTGTTGCGTCAAAATTAGTGGAAAAATATTATCATCCTTCCATAGTTCTTGGGTTAGACGTAGAAAGACAAATTGCTAAAGGTTCTGCACGTAGCATCGAAGGATTTCATATGTACAATGAGCTAGCTAAGAATAGCGATATAGTAACTCATTTTGGTGGTCATCCGATGGCAGCAGGTATGACCTTCCCTCTCGAACATGTAGAAGAATTTAGAAACAGACTTAATGAACAAGCGACGGCGTGCCTGACTGAGGAACAGTTAATACCTGTTGTATCAATTGATGTGCCACTGGAAATGCATGAAATATCCACGGAATCCATTCAATCCATTCAAATGCTTTCTCCTTTTGGAATGGGCTTTGCTAAACCTGTATATTGTTTAGAAAATATAGAAGTGAACTCAGTAAGGAAAATTGGCTCTGCCCAAAACCATGTGAAGATGGAGCTAATGCAGGGTGCTGTTTTGTTAGACGCTATCGGATTTGGAAAAGGTGATCTTGCTGATGAGATAGCACCGGCAACCAAATTATCCTTTATTGGAGACTTGCAAATCAACGAGTGGAATGGGCGAAAAAAACCACAGCTTATGATTCAAGATGCAAAAACGAATCAGTGGCAGTTGTTTGATATAAGAGGCATCCGCCAGGTGAATAGATGGCTGCCTACTATACCAGAGGGAAATACTACCTTTGTCTGCTTTAACAAGGAATCTTTAGCTCATTTTGAATCTATTATTTCTGGCAAAATATGGTTTCATGATAACGTAATAGAAGAAGGCATTGTTTCCGATTGTATTTGTTTACTAGATCTACCAATAGAGGAGCAAGATTTAATAAACTTGTTAGAACACCATGATTGGCAACGAATTTATGCTCACTTTTTTGCAAACGAGTCTACTTATTTTGAAGGATTACCAACCCGAGAACAATTCAAATGGTATTTTTCTTTCATTGCTAAAAGGAAAAATTTTGCTTTAAAACAGCATATTCACGAACTATCCAAACATACTGGATGGAGTCCAAACACAATAAATTTTATGTCAAAGGTGTTTTTTGAGTTAAATTTTGTTAGAATAGAGGGTGGCACATTGGTATTGAATGAAAATCTCCCAAAAAGAGATTTATCTGAAGCGCCAGCCTATCAACAGCGTACAAAGCAGATAAGTTTAGAGCAAAAGCTTTTGTATGCACCATATAAAGAGCTGAAACAATGGTTTGAAGAGCGAAGAGCAGCACAAACCGTTCCTGAGGAGGAGCAAAAATGGATTTAAAGAAATATGTAACAATTGTAGAAGACTGGCCTAAACCAGGTATTCGATTCAAGGATATTACAACAATTATGGACAATGGAGAAGCATACAAATATGCGACTGACCAAATTGTTGAATATGCAAAAGAAGTGGATGCAGATATTATTGTTGGACCAGAAGCACGTGGATTCATCATTGGATGCCCAGTTGCTTATGCTTTAGGCATAGGTTTTGCACCAGTTCGTAAGGAAGGCAAGCTCCCTCGGGAAGTAATTCGTGCTGAATACGGATTAGAATATGGGAAAGATGTTTTAACTATGCATAAGGATGCAATTAAACCTGGTCAGCGTGTACTTATTGTAGATGATTTACTTGCAACAGGTGGAACGATTGAAGCAACGATTAAGTTAGTAGAAGAACTTGGCGGTGTAGTGGTTGGTTGTGCATTCTTAATAGAATTGTCTTATTTAGAAGGACGCGACAAATTAAAAGACTACAATATTCGTACGTTAATGCAATACTAATATTATTCATTTTCTATATAGACATAATTTGTGTATAATAAGAAAGTAATCGACTATACAGTTTAAGGGTGGACTTTACAAGTCCCTCTTTTTTTTTATAAAATATAGCCTATATACTATTTTTGAAAAATAACGAAAACAGGTGAGTTAGCATGGCAAAAGATCAGGTGAAGACAGCAGAAGATGTTTTTGAAACACTTTCTACTTATATGAATAAGGAACATGTTGACTTCGTTAAAAAAGCATACGAGTTAGCAGAACATGCCCATCGAGAACAATTTCGTAATTCTGGCGAACCGTATATTCTTCATCCCATACAAGTAGCAGGTATTCTTGCTGATCTTCAAATGGATCCGGAGACTGTTGCTGCTGGCTTTTTGCATGATGTAGTAGAGGATACCGAGTATACAAGAGATGATATTGTTCGAGAGTTTAACGAAGAAGTTGCTCTTTTGGTTGAAGGAGTGACCAAGCTAGGTAAAATTAAATATATGTCTAAAGAAGAACAACAGGCAGAAAATCATCGCAAGATGTTCATAGCAATGGCGCAAGATATTCGGATCATCCTGATTAAACTTGCTGACCGTTTACATAATATGCGTACTTTAAAGCATTTACCCGAAGAAAAACAACGTAGAATTTCAAATGAGACGCTAGAGATTTTTGCACCACTTGCTCATCGTTTAGGGATATCCGCAGTGAAATGGGAATTAGAGGATACAGCTTTACGATACTTGAATCCGCAGCAGTATTATAGAATTGTCAATTTCATGAAGAAAAAACGCACGGAGCGTGAATCATACTTAAAAGATGTAATGAATGATATTTGTAAACAGTTGGACGAGATGGAGGTAGATGCAGATATATCCGGAAGACCAAAGCATATATACAGCATCTATCGAAAAATGGTAGTCCAAAACAAACAATTCAATGAAATCTATGATTTACTAGCAATGCGAATCATCGTCAATAGCATTAAAGACTGCTATGCGGTTTTAGGTGTGATTCATACGCTTTGGAAGCCAATGCCAGGTAGGTTTAAAGATTATATTGCGATGCCAAAGCAGAACCTATACCAATCCTTACACACTACAGTAATTGGCCCTAATGGAGAGCCATTAGAGGTTCAGATCCGTACAGAGGAAATGCATAATATTGCTGAGTATGGGGTTGCTGCACACTGGGCCTACAAAGAGGGCAAGAAGGTGGAGACTGGTAAGCAAACAATAGATTCAAAACTTACATGGTTTAGGGAGATACTTGAGTTTCAACAAGAGTCATCCAACGCAGAAGAGTTTATGGAATCTCTGAAATTTGATTTGTTCTCAGATATGGTCTACGTTTTTACCCCTAAGGGGGACGTCATCGAATTACCTGCTAGTTCTGTTCCTATTGATTTTGCTTACCGAGTACATTCGGAAGTTGGCAATAAAACAATTGGTGCTAAGGTAAACGGAAAAATGGTTCCTTTAGATACAAAGCTAAAAACAGGAGATATTATAGAGGTTCTGACCTCTAAGCAGTCCTTTGGTCCGAGCAGAGACTGGATTAAAATTGCTCAATCCTCTCAAGCAAAAAACAAGATTAAGCAATTCTTTAAAAAACAGCTTAGAGAAGAAAACATTATCAAAGGTAAAGAGTCAATTGAAAAAGAAATCAAGGCACAGGAATTTGAAATAAAAGAGGTCTTGACTCTCGAAAATATCAAACGAGTTTGTGAAAAATATGCATTTGCTGGGGAAGAGGACTTATATGCCGCTGTGGGCTTTAATGGAATTACCGCCCAGCAAGTCGTTAACCGATTAGCAGAAAAAATGAGAAAAATACGCGACCAAGAGGAAGCGTTAGAAAAAATTAATACAGAAATGAACACTCCACCTACCAAGAAAACGACAGAATCAGGAGTAGTCGTCAAGGGGATAGACAACCTTCTAATACGACTTTCTCGTTGCTGCAGCCCCGTTCCTGGGGACGCTATTGTTGGATTTATAACCAAAGGGAGAGGTGTATCTGTTCACCGAGCAGATTGTCCGAATGTCCAAAATGACAATGCTCATTCACGCATTATAGAGGTTGAATGGGAGCAAACTGATTCACCTACCAAGAAGGATTACCAAGTTCATATAGAAGTGTCTGCATTTGATCGGACAGGTCTTCTTAATGAAGTTCTTCAAGTAGTAAACGAATCTAAAACGAATATTGTTGCAGTAAGTGGCAAATCGGATAATGATATTGCCTCCATTCATCTGTCTATTCTTATTTCTAATATTGCTCATCTTCATAAAGTGGTAGATCGTATTAAGCAGCTGCCAGATGTGTACTCTGTTCAGCGTATTATTAATTAAAGCTAACAACAGCGTATTATTAAAGGAGTTATGGTATATGAAGGTTTTGTTGCAGCGATGTAAAGATGCAAGTGTTACTGTTGACGGTGAAGTGACTGGTAAGATAGACAACGGTTATTTGTTGTTAGTAGGAATCACGACTACAGATACTGAAAAAGAAATAGAATATTTAGCGAACAAAATTGAAGGCATTCGTCTCTTTGAAGATGAAGAAGGCAAAATGAATCTTTCGATTAAGGAAGTAAATGGTTCTATTCTTTCTGTCTCTCAATTTACCCTATATGCTGATACTAAGCGTGGCCGTAGACCAAGCTTTATAGAAGCCGCTCGGCCAGAAATTGCAAAGCCCCTTTGGGAGCTATTTAATGAAAAGCTACGTTCAAAAGGTTTTGTAGTAGAAACCGGCACATTCGGTGCAATGATGGACGTGGCATTTACAAATGATGGTCCTGTGACAATCATGCTAGAAGCATAATTTAAAAGCAGTGCTACTATTTTTAAGTGGCACTGTTTTTATTTTGGTATCGCATTATCCTACTACAATCCTCGTTTATAGGATTAGTAAGGTTTCTTGTCCAACAGGAGGAGGGAGATAGATAAGACATCACACAAGACGCACAAGCGGCAGAGATGGCTTATTGTTCCTCATGCGGAAAGCGTCCTCTTAAAGCGGAAATCAGCTGTGCGCTTCAAAAGCCATGTATGAAAAAGGAGGGAAGTCATGACATTAGTCACTACTTCCCTCTCTAAAATAGCATTTATAGTTATTTTGATGTTTCTTAACTATTTTTATTTCAATTGACTATCAAAATAATCAATAATCCCGTTGTATATTCCATGTGTCGCCTGTTCTCTAAATCTCTGAGTAGTGACATTCTGTTCCTCTGTTGGATTGCTCAAATACCCTAACTCTATTAAAATAGCAGGCTGTTTATTTTCTCTCAATACTAGATAATTGCCTGGTTGAGTCCCTCTATCCTTCAGAGAAATCATATCTCCAAGACCATCATGGACATGCTTTGCTAGCTCTTTCTGATAGCTATTCATGTAATAGGTTGTAAAACCTCGAACAGAGCTATTATCGATAGCGTCATAGTGTAGGCTTATAAATGCGTCGGCTCCAACTTGATGACCTATTGAAACTCTTTTTCGTAAATCTACATATTCATCTGATTGTCGGGTCATCCTAACATTAGCGCCCGCTGCTTGAAGCTTGGAAGAAAGTAACTCTGCAGTTTTAAGGGTAATATCTTTTTCATCTGTTCCAAGAGCACCTGTTGTCCCACGGTCGTTACCTCCGTGCCCAGGATCGATAACGATAGTAACTCCATCTAGAGTTCCTTTTTTCCGCTTAGAATTTTCCTTCTTTTCCCCTTCTTTAACCGTATTTTGTGAAGTGGAGTCCCCTGTATTTGAAACTACCCAGCTTGCAAGGTAGCCGACTTTACCGTTTCCTAACTCCACCTTATACCAATCATCAATAGTTTCTAAAACAGCAAATGATTCACCGGCAGAAGCTCTTTTTAAAACCTCGCTATTAGTGCTTTTGTCCGAACGGATATTAGTTCCACTATATAGAACGGTTATCGTATCCGATGCTTGAATAGAGGAATTAGATTTTACAGCATTAGAGAAATTCCCGTAAAAACTATAGAGCCATCCTTTTTTTCCATCTTTAAGCTCTACTTGAATCCATTGATGATCTGTTGCAAGCACCTTAAATTCTTCGCCTTTGTTCACTTGTCCAATCTTTTTAGAAGACAAATCTGGATTGGCTCGGACATTTAATACATCAACTGAAATAACAAAGGTTCTTTTCTCAGTTGTACTGGATGGTGTAGAAGTTTCCACTGGTGTTTGATCAACTATTGTAACGTATGTATTATTTACCCATCCTTTTTGCCCGTTGAAGTCAATTTCAATCCATTCTTTCTCCGAACGAGATGTTAAATATTTGTCTCCTTCGTTTAGTTGTCCAATGACAGCTGAGGATACTGAAGGTGCTGTGCGGACATTTAATCGGTTTACCTTGGAAACAATTTGCTTGTTAGCTAAATCTGATGTTTCCTCAGTTGTATACCAACTTGCAACCCATCCAGATGTATTTTTGTATTTTACTTTTAACCAATCGTTTTCTTTAGAGATTATTGTCAACTTTTCGTTCTTTTGTACCGATCCAATTGCATCGTAAGTGAGGCCTGGACCAGATCTGACTTTTAAAGAATCCACATTGACCACAGCTTGCTGTTCTTGAGCTTGGACCTCCATCTTTACATTAGGGATTATTAGTACAATTAAAAGCAGAAATATTGCCAATTTGTGGACTAATTTGTTATTCATTGGATCACCTCTAACTATATTGTAAATAGTCAAATAAAAAATTACTACCTTTTCTTTAAAAAGGTTGACTTATTTCATTTACGTCATTATGATAAAGTATAATTAAAAAATATAACAAACCGATGACCGAAAAAGTAACTGTTTGAACGGGATGACAAGAGAGGGAAAGACGTGGCTGAAATCTTTCCTACATACGCCTACAGTGAACAACATTCGAGAGGATTTTTGTCGAAAGAGTTTTCTTTAGTAGGCAAAAACGGATCTGGCCGTTATCCAGCGTTGAGAGGGTTAATAGATGTATTAACCAACTAGGGTGGAACCGCGGAAGCTTATAAAAGCTCTCGTCCCTTGCTATATGCAAGGGATGAGAGCTTTTTTTATATGGATTTGAGAGGAGTCTAAGGAAATGGATATTAAATTACCAAGAGGAACACAGGACATTTTGCCATCAGATACAGCAAAATGGCAGGTAGTAGAGGAATTAATAAGAGAGCAATGTCGTATGTACCACTACAAAGAAATCAGGACACCTGTTTTTGAACATACAGAGCTTTTTACAAGAGGTGTAGGAGATACAACGGATATTGTTCAAAAAGAGATGTATACATTCCAAGATAGAGGAAATCGTTCCCTAACATTAAGACCAGAAGGTACAGCATCTGTAGTTCGGTCGTTCGTTGAACACAAGATGTTTGGCTATCCGGACCAACCAGTAAAGTTATATTATATGGGGCCAATGTTCAGATATGAGCGTCAGCAAGCAGGTAGATATCGTCAGTTTGTTCAGTTTGGTATGGAGGCAATAGGTAGCTCCGATCCAGCGATTGATGCAGAAGTAATCTCGCTAGCAATGTCCATCTACAAAAGAGCAGGCTTAAAAAGCTTAAAATTAGTGATTAACTCATTAGGTGATACTGAAAGTCGTATTGCTCACCGCGAGGCTTTAGTAAATCACTTTGAGCCACATATTGAAGAGTTTTGCTCAGATTGCCAAAATCGATTACAAAAAAATCCACTTCGAATTTTAGACTGTAAGATAGACCGAAACAATCCATTGATGGAAACGGCTCCTTCATTAACAGATTATTTAAATGAAGAATCTGCAGCTTATTTTGCAAAAGTAAAAGAATATTTAACAATGTTAAATATTGATTTCGAGGTAGATCCTAATTTAGTACGTGGGCTAGACTATTACAATCACACTGCATTTGAAATTATGAGCACTGCAGAAGGATTTGGTGCCATTACTACACTTGCTGGCGGGGGAAGATATAACGGACTAGTAGCAGAGCTTGGTGGTCCAGATTCTCCAGGAATTGGCTACGCAATGAGTATTGAACGACTATTACTTGCAATGGAAGCAGAAAAAATTGAGTTTCCAGACACTACATCATTGGACGTTTACTTAGTAGCAATGGGTGAGGAAGCCAAGAAAAAGGTAACAGAGCTTACATTTGAGCTTCGTAAGCATAAAATCTCTGCTGATATGGACTATTTGGAACGCAAAGTAAAGGCTCAAATGAAATCAGCTGACCGCTTAAAAGCAAAGGCAGTTATTGTAATTGGTGAGGATGAACTTGAAAAACAAAGTGTCATGTTAAAGGATCTATCTACAGGAACTCAACAGCTTGTATCTTTCACATCCTTAATAGATGAAGTAAAAAAGTTAACGGAGGCAAAATAACAATGAGTAGAACGCATACAAGTGGACAACTAAACGAACAACATATAGGAGAATCCGTTCAATTAATCGGATGGGTTCAGAAAAGAAGAGACTTAGGTGGATTAATATTTGTTGATATGAGAGATCGTTCTGGCATTGTGCAAGTAGTATTTAACCCAGAGATTTCAGAATCAGCAATCCAGGTAGCAAATACTTTAAGAAACGAATTTATCATCGAGGTAAAAGGGAATGTTGTAGCGCGAGCAGAAAATCAAATTAATCCTAATATTCCTTCTGGTGCTATCGAGGTTCAAGCATTAGAGATTTCAATTATTAACGAAGCAAAAAATCCTCCTTTTTCTATCGAAAATCAAACAGATGCAGGGGAAGATATTCGTTTAAAATACCGTTACTTAGATTTAAGAAGACCTGTTATGTATGACACATTTAAAATGCGTTCAGATATTACGAAAACTGTTAGAAGATTTTTAGATGATGAAGGCTTCTTAGAAGTAGAAACACCAATTTTAACAAAATCTACGCCAGAGGGAGCGCGAGATTATTTAGTGCCAAGTCGAGTGCATGATGGAGAATTTTATGCGCTGCCTCAATCCCCTCAGCTATTCAAACAATTGCTTATGGTGGGTGGATTTGAAAAATATTATCAAATTGCTCGTTGCTTCCGTGATGAAGATTTACGTGCTGACCGTCAGCCAGAATTCACTCAAATTGATATGGAAATGAGCTTCCTATCAATGGATGAAATTTTAGAAATGAATGAGCGCATGATGCAAAAGATAATGAAAGATGTTAAAGGTGTAGAGGTTAGTATACCATTCGCTCGAATGGATTATGACGAAGCAATGGCTAGATTTGGATCAGATAAACCAGATGTTCGATTTGGTTTAGAGTTAACAGATCTTTCAGATCAAGTAAAAGATAGTGCCTTTAAAGTATTTACTTCAGCAGTTGAAGCAGGTGGCCAAGTTAAAGCTATAAACGTCAAGGGAGCAGCCGATAACTATTCTCGAAAAGATATTGATGCGTTAGGAGAATATGCTTCTCGCTATGGTGCTAAAGGTCTTGCTTGGTTAAAAGTTGACGAGGAGGGCATAAAAGGTCCTATTGCTAAATTCTTTGAAGGAGAAGCGGCTAGCACTCTTATTAAAACCTTAGATGCTAATGCGGGAGATTTATTGTTATTCGTAGCAGACAAAAAGTCTGTAGTAGCTGATGCACTTGGAGCGTTACGTTTGAAATTAGGTAAGGATTTGAATCTTATCGATGAAAGTCGTTATGCTTTCCTATGGGTAGTAAACTGGCCATTATTCGAATATGACGAAAAAGAAGGACGTTATTATGCTGCACACCACCCATTCACACGTCCTGCTGATGAGGACCTACCTTTAATGGAAACAGATCCAAGTCAAGTAAAAGCACAAGCATATGACCTTGTACTAAATGGCTATGAACTTGGTGGAGGATCCCTGCGTATATATTCAAGAGAAGTACAAGAAAAAATGTTTGAGATTCTAGGTTTTTCTGACGAAGAGGCAAAAGCTCAGTTTGGGTTCTTAATGGAAGCATTCGAATACGGAACACCTCCACATGGTGGAGTAGCCTTCGGGTTGGACCGTTTGGTCATGCTGCTATCTGGAAGAACAAATCTTCGTGATACGATCGCCTTCCCTAAAACAGCTAGCGCAAGCTGCTTACTGACACAAGCACCAAGCCCAGTAGCAGAAGCACAGCTAGATGAATTGCACTTAAAATTAAATAAGTAAGAACAATAATAATTAACCACCTTTTATGTATGTTAGGTCATACAATAAAAGGTGGTTTTTGAATAAATTGAATCTAGGAGAGGTTATAAAATAATTTAGAAGGAGCTAACATATACTCTATTAAATGATTGATAATTGGAAGGATGATCGAAGTTATAGAAAAAGCATTACTCTTTATTATTTTATTAAGACTTCTTTCAGGAAGTGTAGAAATCACTGCAGCAATGTTTATGCTGAAATTTAATAACTTGGAAAAAGCTTTCTATATTAATTCCATGCTAGCTCTAGTCGGACCATGTATTTTAATCGTCACAACTGGTATAGGTTTAATGGGCCTAGCGGATAAAATATCTATGACTCGAATAATATGCTTATTTGCGGGTATTTTATTGATACTGTTCAGCGTGAATTCTAAATAGAGTTTGAAGAATTTAGTATATAGTTTTGACAAAAATTGAGCACCTGGATTGTCTCTACTTAAATAGAGGGAGTAGGTGTTAATTTTTTTTGCTATGTTAAAATTTGCGGTGGATACCAAGCTAGTATAACTTTAGTGGAGTTTCAAATATTAGCTAATAATTGTCATGAATGGTTGTATTAATAAAATTAAATAAGTGACTCCGTAAAAAAATAATAAAAAGACCGATAATGCGAATGCAAATTATCGGTCTTTGTCGTTTTTATAGTATTGACGTATAATCTTCTAGGCAATTTCATTCTCTGTCTTCTCTATCTCCTCTATTTTAACTAGCTTAAAGACAAGAAACATAAGTAGTATGCCAAGAACACCACAGCCGATATAAAATGGATTTAAATAGTTTTTCATGACAAGTGAAAGTATAGGTGGTCCTGCTGCAACCCCTATAAAACGAGCTGAACTATAAAAAGAAGAAATGGTGCCTCGCTCTTCTTTTTTTATATTTTCTGTGATTATTGTGTCTAAGACAGGGAGTATGGCTCCAATAGCTATACCAAGTATACTTGTAACTATTAACAACAGAATGAGTTGTTCCTTGACAAAACCAATAAACACGACACTAGCTGAACTAATAATAAGAGATATGATCATCATTCGTTTAATCGTTTGGAGCTTTCCTTGAATTTTTCGGCCAGTAAGGAAAGAAGATATACATAAAAACAATAGGGGGATTGCTAAGACAAAACCTTTCTTAACACCTTTAATATCATGAATTTTTTCTAGTATTTCTGATAAGTAAAACAATACTCCGAATAATACGAACATCGCAAAGATACCATTTAAAAATACCGAAGTCAGCCACTTACCCTCTGCTTTAAAGGTTTCCTTTACTTTACTTAAAAATTCTTTTATTTTGTCTGGCTCTTCATTGTCCCCTTTAGGAACTTTGACAAAGAAAAATATTAAAACGAAAGCAATGGCACTAAAAATTGAGATTGAAAAGAATGGAAAAAACCATAGTATTGCTGCAATCGCCGAGCCTATAATAGGACTTAACACTTTCCCAAGCGTATTAGATGTTTCAATAATACCTAAGGTGGAGCTAGTTTTTTCTGAATCATCTTTAAAAAGGTCTCCGACTAGTGGTAATACAATCGGCATTGCTCCTGCCGCACCCATCCCTTGTAAAATTCTACCAATAATAATAGTTGTGTAAGGATTCTCCATTTTCCAAGAGGCAAAACCAGCAATTAGTCCACCTATCAAAGCAAGAAGTAAGCAGGGCAAAATAATTTTCTTTCTTCCTAATCGATCCGATAAATAACCAGCCACTGGAATGAGAATAATAGCGGCAATGGAGTAACTAGTTATAATCATACTCGATTGAAAAGAACTGATATCCACCTTTTTTTCTAAGATCGGCAAAACTGGAATCAGCATAGAGTTCCCTAACGTCATAACTAAAGGAATGGAAGATATGCTTATAATACACATCTTGCTTACTGTATTATTTTCATCTTTCTTACCCAACCTACACACCTCAATTTTAATTGTCAATTAAGGGTATGTTCTCCTTGAGAAATTGTTTTATGCATTCATCAAAACAAATGTCCTCTAACAGTTAATTATTATGTATAAGGAAAAATCCTTAACTTAAAATAAGGAATAGTAGGCCTGAATGCCAAAGTAAATTCCAAACCCAATCATTGATAATGATGAAATAATGGACACCGTTTTTAGAAGAGAAGTTGATAATAATTTTCTTGAACCACTTGAGATAGTAGCCATCGTTAAGTCTACAAGTGTAATACCTAATAAGATAGTAATACTATATAAAATAACTTCTAGTCCAGATAACGAGCCACTAGCGCCACCAACTAGTATGGAGCCATAAATCCCAAGCCAAAATAAAATAGTCAAAGGATTCAATAATGCCATGAGTAGCCCCGATAAAAAAGAATGTCTTAAACGTACTACTTTTCGATATTTTGCATCCATAGATATATTATTGACCGTAAGTAAATTTTCAATGCCAGTATACATCAGAACAAAGAAGCCAAAAGACCATAAAAAAGTTTTCATCATTGGACTGTCGATAAATTGTCCCACTCCAAAATACACCATAAGCATATAAAGTATATCTGTTGCAATGGCACCCAAACCAAAAAACCATGCATGAAAAAATCCATTCTTTATACCGGTATTAAGTAGGGTAGCCTTTACAGGGCCAATGGGTGCCGCCAAGGAGACACCAAGAATAAAATACGTCATCAGTGAATTCACAAATAGACCTCCGTTAAATGTCTTGTCTATGAATAATATTCACAGGTAGGGACATCTAGGACTAGTTTTCAATAGAATTTTTAAGTGGTGACTTTAATCATAAATTAAAGGAATTAAGTATGAGTATGAAAATTTTACTATAAATAATTATTCAGAATAGTTAAATTATAGTGTGTTGTTTCATTTGAAATTCATTAATATCTGTGATAATATACAAGTAATACGAATCCTGATGTGTTCGCAAAATGCCAATCAGTTTTGACCGAACAATTATATCGTCGGGAGTCTAACTTTTATTGTTGATGACATGCCCTCTAGTCTAGGGACTTCAAAGACAGTGAAGAGGACACCCACCTGCTCTGTGCGGGTTCAAAACGATAAGCTCTATTAGTCGGCACGATTGGGATTCGTCTATCTTTAAACAGTCAGCCTCCTGCATATTATTTGTAGGAGGTTTTTTGTGAGCTTTGAGGTCGGCATGTGCCCCAATTCCTCAATTATAATCAAATAGTAATCTCTATCTGAGCAAAAAAGAACAAGAAATGAATAAATCTTTTTGAAATAGGATTAGCTATCGTTAGACGACATATTAGATACATCGACTTAAAAGTTGCATTTAGTTTATAATATGAGTCGTGGGTACAACAGTAATAAATTTAGAATGTACTAGCGTAGGCATAATGATTTTGTTAGTATTTGAGAAGTGAAAAGATAAAACCAACTAATCTGATATAAATGGAGTGTTTAGTATGTTACATCAATTTTCTAGAAATGAACTTGCTATCGGTAAAGAGGGTGTAAATCTCTTGAAAAATACAACTGTTGCAATTTTAGGAGTCGGAGGTGTCGGTTCATTTGCAGCAGAGGCATGTGCTCGCAGTGGAGTGGGGCGTATTATTTTAGTTGATAAGGATAACGTGGATATTACGAATATCAATCGTCAATTAGTAGCCTATATGTCTACAATTGGGCGATCAAAATCCGAGGTGATGAAAGAGAGAATAGCAGATATTAATCCAGAATGTGAAGTAATTGACATGCATATGTTTTATACCGAAGAAACTTATGAACAATTTTTTGAGATGAATATTGATTATGTAATAGATGCATCTGATACCATTGTATATAAAATTCATCTAATGAAGGAATGTTTAAAACGAGGCATTAAAATTATTTCTAGTATGGGAGCAGCAAACAAAACGGATCCAACTCGATTTAAAATTGTAGATATCTCTAAAACACATACCGATCCAATAGCAAAAGTGATTCGTACTAAGCTTCGTAAAGAAGATCGAATTACAAAAGGTATCCCAGTAGTCTTTTCGGATGAAAGTCCTATCGTAGTAAGAGAAGATGTAGTAGAGACAGTAGGAAAACCAGATGCAGCAATTCGTAAAGCAAAAATGCCACCATCATCTAATGCTTTTGTACCTTCTGTAGTTGGATTAATCTGTGCTAGCTGGGTAATAAATGATATCACGAAAAATATTACAGTGAATCGAGTGCAGTAATTGGTTGCAGTTTTTTCCACATCACTTATACTAAAACTAATCACATTTCAAACGAGGTGGAAACTTTATGACAGAAACAACAAATCAAGAAGAGCCAAAGAAAAAAATGACTCTTCAAGAAGCTGTGAAACAAAAGCTTGAAGAAAAGAAAAACCAAGCTGGTGGCGGCAAAGCAAAAGGAAACGGTCCAGCAGCCAACCAAAAAATGAAAAGCCAGCAAACCAAGAAAGTGAGTAATACACGCAGAAAAATGGGTGTGTAATTACTAAATTCGAAGGTGCACACCTTTAAGTTTGCGAACAAAAAACGCTACCGATTTTTTCGGTAGCGTTTTTTCATGGTAAAGCAGTATATGAATTTCTCTATTTCTCGCATTGCCAACAGGCACAAAAGCTATTTTTCTACTTTTCCTTCTTAAATTTCTCCAATTTGTTATAAATAGCAGAAAGACGTTTCTCTTCCCCTGCATCTATTGGATCGTAGAATCTTGTTCCGACTAAATTATCTGGAAGATAGGTTTGGTTTACCCAACCGCCAAAGGTTCCTATTTTATGATCATGAGGATATACATAGCCACCATGTCCAAGCTCCTTGGCTCCAGAGTAATGAGTATCCTTTAAATGACTTGGGATTTCTCCTGTTTTACCTGAATGTATACTACTAATAGCCTTATCAAGTGCTACATATGCCGAATTAGATTTCTCTGATAAGCACATTAAAACTACGGCATTGGCAAGGGGGATGCGTGCCTCAGGGAGTCCAAGTCTTTCTGCTGATTGTATAGCAGCTAATACTTGTGGGCCCACTGAAGGATTGGCAAGTCCAATATCTTCATAGCTCATTACCAATAATCTTCTGCTAACTGCTACCAAATCTCCGTTTTCTAATAGATGGGCAAGATAATATAATGCTGCGTCCGTATCACTACCCCGAACTGATTTTTGCAGTGCAGATAACAGATTATAAAAGTGTGAACCTTTTTTGTCTCCAAAGACGCCTACACGATCGATAAGGCTATCCAGAGTGCCATTCTCCACTACAGTCACGCCATTTTCTTCAAAGCTGGCAAAAACGGTAGATTCTAATAGAGTCAATGCCTTTCGAGCATCTCCATTTGAAGCATCCGCTATTTTTAGCCGTTGCTCATCGGTGATTTTAATAGGAGTTTTGCCTAGCCCTTTGTCAGGATCCTCTAAGGCTCTTTTTAGAAGAACATCTACATCCTCAGTAGTAAGACGCTTTAACTGCTTTATTTCTCCACAGCGTGAGCGTATCGCTGGATTTACATCGTGGAAGGGATTTTCCGTTGTAGCCCCGATAAGAATTATAGAACCGTTTTCAACATGGGGCAAAAGTGTATCCTGCTGTAGCTTGTTGAAGCGATGAATTTCATCTAAAAACAAAATTACCTTTCCGCTAATCCGAGCATCTGCTACGACATCCTCGACATCTTTTTTTCCGGCCTTAGTTGCATTTAATGCAATAAAGGGTAATTTGGTTGTCCCAGCAATCGCAAAAGCTAAAGAGGTTTTGCCCACACCAGGATCTCCATAAAGAAGCATAGATGGTACATGCCCATTCATTATCATTTTATATAGTGCAGTATCCTTACCGATTACATGCTGTTGACCAGCAATTTCATCGATTGTTTGAGGTCTCATTCGATAAGCTAAAGGTTCATTTTGCAAAATGATCTCTCCTTTTTATTCGTATTTGAAATCCTGTTTTTGAAGAGAGGATTGATTGTAAATAAAGTATTTGAGTGACTTTGATCTGGCACCTAGATTACATTTAAGACACTCAAGTACGAATGTATGTCTATTACAAATTGATTGTACTGGAACGTGTTCGTCAAAAGATAATCATTTACTTGTCAGTGCAGGTACAAGCGAATGTGCTTTGGTTATACAAAACGTACATTTGTTCCTTTATTATATAGAAGATGAGACAAAAAGTCATTTTGAAGTCGTTAGCCCTATGAGTTATGCTATACTAGGGAAAGAATTTTTTTACCTATGAAGTTAATCTAAATAGAAACAATCTAAGTCCTATAAATACTTTTATAGTGAAATATAAGAATGAATGGATAAACGAAAAATGAGGTGGGACAGTTGAAATTTTCAACAAAGGGCCGTTATGGTCTTACAATTATGGTGGCGCTAGGTAAGCAATACGGAGAAGGACCTCATGCGCTACGTCAAATTGCCTCTGAGCATTCCTTATCGGAAGCATACTTGGAGCAAATCGTATCTCCATTGCGCAATGCTGGATTGGTTAAAAGTGTTAGAGGAGCTTATGGAGGCTATATGCTTTCTAAAGCGCCAAATGAAATTACTGCAGGCGATGTCATTCGTGTGCTTGAAGGTCCCATTCAAATAGTTGAAGGAATTGAAGAGGAAGCTCCACCGCAGAGAGAGTTATGGATGAGAATTCGTGATGCGGTCAAGAATGTACTCGATACAACTACTATTGAAGACCTATCAAAATATTCGGAAGAAAACCCAGATACAAAAGGGTATATGTTTTATATATAAGGAGTTAAGAGTTCATCATGAATAGAATATATTTAGATCATGCTGCTACAACGCCAATGGCAGAACAAGTGGTCAATACATTTGTAGAAGAAATAAACCAAATATACGGAAATGCATCTAGTATTCATCAAACAGGTAGAAACGCTAGGAAAAAACTAGACGATGCTCGAGCAATTCTAGCTCACTCTATTGGCTGCCATGAAACAGAGATAACTATTACGAGTGGTGGGACAGAAGCTGACAATTATGCGATATTTGGGACAGCATATGCCCGTAAAGATGTAGGTAAGCATATTATTACTACACAAATAGAACACCACGCTGTTTTGCATGCCTGTGAACAACTTGAAAAAGAAGGCTTTGAAATAACCTACCTACCCGTAGACAGTTCTGGCTTAATCAGTATTGAATACTTGAAAAAATCATTACGAGAAGATACTATTTTAGTTTCTGTAATGTTTGCAAACAATGAAGTAGGAACGATTCAGCCAATTAAAGAAATTGGAAATCTCCTAAAGGATCACCAAGCATACTTCCATACGGATGCCGTACAGGCCTACGGCAGTGTCAAAATAGATGTACAAGAGTTCCATATTGATATGCTAAGCGTATCAAGTCACAAAATTAATGGACCTAAAGGAATTGGTTTTTTATATCAACGAAAAGATATTTATTTAAAGCCATTATTGTATGGTGGACAGCAGGAACGAAAAAAACGAGCAGGCACCGAAAATGTCCCTGCAGTTGTTGCATTTGCCAAAGCAGTTGAGCTTAAACAGCAAAATATAGAGGATAACAATTCGCATTATCGTAAGCTAAAGGATGCTTTTGTCAAACAGTTGGAGAAAAATGGAGTAGATTTTAAAATCAACGGGACGCAGAACGAGGTTCTAACCCATGTTGTGAACTTAAGTATTCCGAAAACAGATGTAGAGACATTCCTCGTCCAATTAGATTTAGCAGGAATCGATGCCTCAAGCGGCTCAGCTTGTACAGCAGGCTCTATAGATCCATCCCATGTGCTAGTTGCTATGTACGGAGAGAGCTCTCCAGAACTAAGAAACTCAGTACGTTTTAGCTTTGGGCTAAACAATACTAAAGAAGAAGCTGTAGAAGCAGCTAACAAAATAAGTGAAATTATTCTTGGATAACTGAAATGAGTGAGTAATGATGAAGAGAAAAGAAGATACAAGAGTTGTAGTCGGTATGTCAGGAGGAGTTGATTCCTCCGTTGCTGCCTATCTTTTAAAAGAACAAGGTTATGATGTAATCGGGATTTTCATGAAAAACTGGGATGATACAGATGAAAATGGAGTTTGTACGGCAACAGAGGATTATGAAGATGTTATTAAAGTATGTAACCAGATTGGTATACCTTATTATGCTGTTAATTTTGAAAAACAATATTGGGATAAAGTATTTTCATATTTCTTAGAGGAATATAAAGCGGGACGAACACCAAATCCTGACGTAATGTGTAACAAAGAAATAAAATTCAAAGCATTTTTAGAGCATGCATTGGCACTTGGGGCTGATTATCTTGCAACGGGTCATTATGCTCAAGTAGAAGTGCGAGACGGCCAAACGAGGATGCTAAGAGGCAGAGATAATAATAAGGACCAGACCTATTTCTTGAACCAATTGAATCAAGAACAGCTTGAAAAGGTTATGTTCCCAATTGGACATTTAGAAAAGAAAAAAGTGCGGGAAATTGCTCTGGAGCAAGGACTTGCGACAGCTACTAAAAAGGATTCCACTGGAATTTGCTTTATAGGTGAGAGAAATTTCAAAGAGTTTCTAAGTCAATATCTACCAGCTAAACAAGGTACGATGGAAACAATGGACGGAAAAGTGATGGGCAAACATGATGGCTTAATGTACTACACTATTGGCCAACGTCATGGCTTAGGCATTGGTGGTTCAGGTGATCCTTGGTTTGTTATAGGAAAAGACTTGAAAAGAAATGTTTTATTAGTTGGACAAAATATCAATAATGATGCTTTGTTCTCTACAAGCCTTACTGCTACTGATTTATCTTTTACAACTACATTAGACAAGCCAGCATCTTTTGATTGCACAGCTAAATTCCGTTATCGTCAAGAAGATGTAGGAGTTCATGTAGAGCTACTGGCTGACAATCGTGTTCGTGTAATATTCGATCAACCAGTTCGTGCGATAACTCCTGGTCAAGCAGTTGTTTTCTATAAAGGGGATGAATGCCTTGGGGGAGCAACAATTGACGAAGTATTTAAAGATGGTCTTAAACTGGATTATGTAGGTTAACGGAGGTAATGGATTTGAATTTTAATGAACTAGGAATCCAAGCGATTCAAGAAGAAAATTATGAAAAAGCAGCAGAGTTATTTACAAAAGCAATTGAAGAAAACCCAGAAGAGTCAATTGGTTATATTAATTTTGGCAATTTACTAGCTTCTATGAATGAAAACGAACGTGCGGAGCGTTTCTTTCAAAAAGCAATTACTTTAGACGAAAATGCTGCAACTGCATACTATAGCTTAGCAAACTTGTATTTTAATGCTGAACGCTTTGAAGAGGCTGCCAAGTTATATGAAAAAGCAATTACAAATGGTATAGAAGGCCCGGATGCTTATTTTATGCTTGGTAAAAGCTTTCAAAAAGTGGATCAAACTAAGCTTGCCCTTCCATATCTTCAGAGAGCCTATGAATTGGACTCCCAAGATATTCAGATTAAGCTAACATATGGCATAGCACTTGCAAGTATAGAAATGTTCGATGTGGCAGAACCAATCTTCAAAGAAATTTTAGCATTAGATCCAGAAAATGCAGATGCTCATTACAATATGGGGGTATTATATGCCGTGTCTACTTCAGACACAGAAAGTGCCCTTAAGCATTTGAAAGAAGCTTTTACCATTCAACCAAACTATGATCAAGCAAGATATGTGTACGATATGATTTCTCTACGTAATTAAGAAAAAGTTAGGAGGCGGTTGTGATGACAAATGAAATGATTAATAATGAAAAGCAATTTATTGCTGGTCGACCAATCGTCTCTATTTTTCATAATCCCCAAAACCTGTTCTCCATCATTAAATTAAAAGTAAAATCAACAAATACCGTATATAAGGAGAAAGAAATAATTGTAACTGGTTATTTTCCTCCATTGGTTTTGGAAGAGGCATATAAATTTACTGGTTATATTAAAAATCATCCTAAGTATGGGGTTCAATTTCAGGTAGAAACTTTTCAAAAAGAAGTTCCTGCTACTGAGACAGGTATAGTCCATTATCTTTCAAGTGATATGTTTCCTGGAATAGGGAGAAAGACTGCTGAGCAGATTGTGAAAAAGCTTGGAGAAAATGCGATCAATCGAATTTTAGATGACCCTTCTGCATTGGATATTATTCCAAGGTTGGCAGAGGAAAAGAAGCAGACAATCAGAGCTACCTTGGAGCAAAATCTAGGCTTGGAAAAAGTAATGATTCAGCTAAATGAATGGGGCTTCGGTCCACAAATAGCGATGAAAATCTATCAGGTCTATAGAGAAGAAACAATCTCTAAACTAACTGATAATCCATATCGTTTAATAGAAGATGTGGAGGGTGTTGGTTTTGTTCGTGCTGATGAGCTAGGCTATAAGCTTGGGATAAAAGGAAATCATCCGGACCGCATAAAAGCTGCTATCTACCATTTACTTCAATCATCTTCACTGAGTGAGGGACATGTTTTTCAATATGCTGAGCAACTTCTTGAAGACGTTAAAAGAATGCTTGAAAATGCCCAAAGAGAAGAAATCTCTTATGATGCTATAACCAAATGCTGTATTGAACTCGCAGAGGAAAGCCGTATTGTTGGGGAAGTTAACCGATTTTATATTCCTTCTCTATATTTTTCAGAGGTGGGAATCAGTTCGAAAGTGGAAACCTTGTTAACAGAGAAGGACCTTCATCATTTTCCGTTGTCGGAGATTAAAAAGCATTTAGGGGCATTAGAGGAGCGCTTAGGTGTTCAATATGCAAAAACACAAATTAAGGCGATTGAAACCGCTCTGAACTCTACTATAACTCTCTTAACGGGAGGGCCTGGAACCGGGAAAACGACTGTTGTAAGAGGAATCGTAGAGCTCTATGCAGAGCTACATGGACTATCCTTAGATCCAAAAGAATGGGCGAAAGAACAAAAGCCGTTTCCTATTGTTTTGGCAGCTCCTACAGGGAGAGCTGCAAAGCGTTTAAGTGAATCGACCGAGCTACCAGCTATGACGATTCATAGACTACTCGGTTTTAATGGGCAAGAAGATAATGATACAGAAGGCAAAGAGATTGAAGGTAGATTAGTAATTATCGATGAGACTTCCATGCTAGACACGTGGCTAGGGCATCAGCTCTTAAAGGCAATCCCCAAAGACGCTCAAGTCATATTTGTAGGTGACCAAGATCAGTTGCCACCTGTTGGTCCGGGTCAGGTATTAAAGGATCTACTGGCTTGTAAAAGGATACCTACAGTGGAGCTTGTCGATATTTATCGTCAATCTGAAGGGTCCTCAATTATTGAGCTAGCACACGAGATGAAAAAAGGAAGTGTGCCTGCAACTCTAACTGCGAAAACTAAGGATCGCTCATTCATCAAGGCTTCTCCGGAACAAATTCCTAAAGTAGTAGAACAAGTTTTGAAAGCAGCATTATCGAAGGGACAATCCATCCGAGAAATTCAGGTTCTAGCTCCTATGTATCGTGGACCGGCTGGGATTGACACGCTAAATAAGATGATTCAAGAAATGGTCAATCCAAATCCAGACGGTACAAGAAAAGAGATGACCTTCGGAGAAACTATTTATCGGATTGGAGATAAAGTACTTCAGCTGGTCAACCAACCAGAAAGTAATGTCTTTAATGGTGATATGGGTGAGGTAGTGGCTCTTTTTAAAGCAAACGAAACAGTGGAAAAGAAAGAGATGCTAGTCGTATCATTTGATGGCAATGAAGTAACATATGAAAAAAATGATTTGAATCAAATTACTCTTGCCTATTGTTGCTCTGTCCATAAGTCACAAGGCAGTGAATTCCAAACGGTTATTATGCCGGTTACTAGAAGCTATATGAAAATGCTTAGACGCAATTTGTTGTATACAGGTATAACAAGAGCAAAAAACTTTTTAATTCTTTGTGGTGATCCGGAAGTTTTTACTTTTGGAGTGAAACGAACGGATGATTTACAGCGTTTAACAACGTTAAAGGAACGTCTTGCGGACGAAGAAACAGTAGAAGATGCAAAATCAATAGCTGAAGAAATAGAAGCAAAAGAAGCTACAAGTCAATCTACGCATGATGATTTAGTCACTACTTATTTATCCTTAGACAATTATCATTCGATTGACCCAATGATTGGCATGAAGGGTATAAATCCCTATCAGTTCTTAGATTCGGATTGACAGAGGACAAATAGTTACTTATAATCAGAATTGTATATATGAAAATGTAGACGGAGAAAGTACTATTGTTACCTGATTAGAGAAGGGTTCCATGGCTGAAAGAATCCCCAGATTATAACAATTAGGAAAGCTACTTCTGAGTGCAGCTAATACCTGCCGTTTAACCGCGTTAAGGTTTCTTGAGAGACATGGCAGAAATACACTGCTATGTAACTAGGGTGGTACCGCGAAATAATAGCTTTCGTCCCTTTTAGGGATGAGGGCTTTTTTTATTTTATTTTTTTAGGAGGAATGAAAGATGAAACAGTTAACAGGTGCACAAATTAGACAAATGTATTTAGATTTCTTTATCGAAAAAGGCCATACACAAGAGCCTTCAGCGCCACTTGTACCCATTAATGATCCATCATTATTATGGATAAATAGTGGTGTTGCAACTCTAAAAAAATATTTTGATGGACGAGTGATTCCAGATAATCCCCGTATCACCAATGCACAAAAATCAATCCGTACGAATGACATTGAAAATGTGGGAAAGACGGCAAGACACCATACCTTCTTTGAAATGTTAGGGAATTTCTCAATTGGAGAATATTTCAAAAAGGAAGCTATCCACTGGGCGTGGGAATTTCTAACTGATGAAAAATGGATGGCTTTTGAACCCGAAAAACTATCAATTACGATCCATCCTGAGGATGAAGAAGCATATGTTATTTGGAGAGATGAGATCGGCATTCCAGAAGAAAGACTTATTCGATTAGAAGGAAATTTCTGGGACATCGGAGAAGGTCCAAGTGGTCCAAACTCCGAAATATTCTATGACCGAGGCGAGTCCTATGGCAATGATATAAATGATCCTGAGCTATATCCAGGAGGAGAAAATGAACGTTATTTAGAAATTTGGAACTTAGTTTTCTCTGAGTTTAACCATAACCCTGATCATACGTACACTCCACTTCCAAAGCAAAATATTGATACAGGCATGGGATTAGAGCGTATGGCTAGTGTGGTGCAAAATGTTCCAACCAACTTCGACACAGATTTATTTATACCTATCATTCGACAAACAGAACAAATTTCTGGAAAAGAATATAGACTAAATAGTGTAGACGACGTTGCATTCAAAGTAATTGCAGATCACATTCGAACTGTTGCTTTTGCGATTGGAGATGGGGCTTTACCTTCAAATGAGGGAAGAGGTTATGTACTTAGAAGGCTACTACGCAGAGCAGTTCGTTTTGCAAAACAGCTAGGAATCGACCAACCATTTTTATTTGAACTAGTGCCTGTAGTAGGAGAAATTATGCAAGATTTCTATCCAGAGGTTACAGAAAAGAAAGATTTTATTATGCGAGTTATTAAAACGGAGGAAGAAAGATTCCACGAAACGTTACATGATGGACTTAGCATTTTAGAAAAGGTTATCGCAGAACAACGAGCTAAGGGAGAATCATTTATTCCTGGTACTACAACCTTCACGTTATATGATACTTATGGCTTTCCTATTGAATTGACCGAAGAATACGCGGAGGAAGCTAATATGACGGTTGACCATGAAGGGTTTAGAGCGGAAATGGAAGCACAGCGTTCTAGAGCACGTGCAGCTCGTCAAAACGTAGATTCCATGCAAGTTCAGTCAGAGGTATTTAGTAACCTTCAAGACGCTAGCGAATTTATAGGCTACGATACTCTTAGTGTAACAACAAAAGTTTCTTCTATAGTTTTGGGGAAAGATCTTGTAAAATCTGCACATGAAGGCGAAGAGGTAAAAGTTATATTAACGCAAACGCCTTTCTATGCTGAAAGTGGTGGGCAGATCGCAGATCATGGTGTAATCGAAAATGATAACTTCCGAGGCTTTGTAAAAGATGTCCAAAAGGCTCCAAACGGACAGAATCTTCATACTGTAGTAATTGAATCAGGAGAAATGATTGTTGAAGCAGAGGTTGTGGCAACAGTGGACCAAAAGCTAAGAGGACTGACGATTAAAAATCACTCTGCTACACATATTTTGCATCAAGCACTAAAAGATGTGTTAGGAAGCCATGTAAACCAAGCGGGCTCATACGTTGGACCCGACCGACTTAGATTTGACTTTTCTCACTTTGGACAAGTTACAAAGGAAGAACTTGAAACAATTGAGCGTATAGTTAACGAGAAGGTGTGGGATAATATTCCGGTAGTAACTGGCTACCATAATATCGATGAAGCTAAAAGTATGGGAGCAATGGCTCTTTTTGGTGAAAAATACGGGGATATAGTTAGAGTCGTTCAGATGGGAACTTATTCTTTAGAGCTTTGCGGTGGTGTACATGTTAAAAATACATCAGAAATTGGCTACTTCAAAATTCTCTCTGAAAGCGGTATTGGAGCAGGAACACGACGAATTGAAGCTGTTACTGGAAAAGGCGCATTTGAGGTTGTCAAGGAAGAGGAACAACTTCTTTCGGAAGCAGCATCATTATTGAAAGCTCAGCCAAAGGATATAGTTATGAAGGTTTCCCAAATACTATTAGATTTAAAAAACATACAACGAGAAAATGAATCCTTATCTGCAAAAATTGCAAATAGTGAAGCAGCATCTGTGTTATCATCAGCACAAACAATTAACAATGTTACCGTGTTATCTGTTAAAGTAGAAGCAAAAGATAACAATCAACTGCGACAAATGATGGATGATCTAAAACAAAAAATGGATAAATCTGTAATAGTTCTAGGAGCAGTGGATGGGGAAAAAGTGATGATTTCTGCAGGCGTGACAAAAGATTTAGTGGGCGGGAACTACCACGCTGGAAATATCGTCAAACTAGTAGCAGAACAATGTGGCGGTAAAGGTGGGGGACGTCCAGACTTCGCAATGGCTGGGGCTAAAGACGCAAGCCAACTTGAAACCGCACTTAACTCAGTTTACGAATATATCAAATCAGTTTAAACTTATCCGAAAATAGGGTATACTTAACAAATAACTAAGCAAACTTCATTACCAAATTGAAAGCGAGGTGCTGATCATGAGCTCATTTGATAAAACAATGAAATTTAATTTCCCAGAGGAATCGATGGAACAAGAAGTAAAACATGTGATGCTTCAGGTCCACTCTGCGTTAGAGGAAAAAGGGTATAACTCTATCAATCAAATTGTTGGCTATTTACTTTCTGGTGATCCAGCTTATATTCCTCGCCATCAAGATGCTCGAAATATGATCCGTAAATTAGAACGTGATGAAATTTTAGAGGAGTTAGTCAAGTTCTATATTAAAAAGAATAATGAGGCGTAATTATGAGAATAATGGGTTTAGATGTCGGTTCTCGCACCGTGGGTGTTGCTATAAGTGACGCTCTCGGGTGGACAGCCCAGGGCATAGAAACAATCAAGATTAACGAAGATGTGCAAGAATTTGGAATTGAGCGGATTGATGAATTGGTAAAACAACATCAAGTAAGTGAATTCGTGGTAGGTTTTCCTAAAAACATGAATAACTCGATTGGTCCCCGTGCAGAGGCATCAGAGCAATTTGCCAAGCTGTTAACTGATAAATACAACTTTCCTGTTACATTATGGGATGAACGATTGACAACGATGGCTGCAGAACGTATGTTAATAGATGCGGATGTTAGTCGAAAAAAACGCAAGCAAGTTATTGACAAGATGGCAGCTGTAATGATTTTACAGGGATATCTTGATAGAAAAAACAGATGAGGTGACCACAAATGGACCACGGACAAGAAAATATCACAGTAGTTGATGAAAACGGGAACGAACAGCTTTGTAACGTACTATTTACATTTGAATCAGAGGAATTTGGTAAATCTTATGTACTTTATTATCCAATCGGTGCTGAAGAGGATGAAAACGAAGAAATCGAAATTCATGCTTCTTCCTTTACTCCAAATGAAAACGGAGAAGACGGAGATTTACTTCCTATCGAAGATGATGCTGAGTGGGATATGATTGAAGAAATGTTAAATACGTTTTTAGATGAAACAGAAGAAGACGAAGACTAATTCAAGCTTAAAAAGGATGGACTGAGTATTCTCAAGCCATCCTTTTTCTTTTTGTACAGCATCATGTATAATAAGGGAGAAAAAAGGGGGCAAGCCCGTGGAAAACAAATCTAAAAAAGAGATAATGTTTAATCGAATGAAAAACAAAAAAAAAGAAGTAAAACTTGTTAGAAGAATTGTATTAGTAATCGCCTTATTCATTATACTAGTTGGAGCTATTGGCGGATACATAGGTTATAACTATGTTAAAGGAGCACTTTCACCGATGGATCCAGATTCGACGGAAAAAGTAACGGTGGAAATTCCTATTGGGTCTGGCATTGATAGCATTTCTTCTACACTTGAAAAGAATGGTATTATTAAAGATGCTAGGATATTTAAATACTATGTAAAATTTAATAACCAATCTGATTTTCAGGCTGGCACGTATGATTTATCTAAGGATATGACTTTAGATGAAATTATCGAAAGCCTAAAAACTGGTAAAATATACAGAGAACCACTATTTTCTTTAACAATTCCAGAAGGTTTAACTTTAGAACAAATTGGAGAAGTAATTGAAAAGAAAACAGGAAACTCTTCAAAGGAATTTTTTGAACTAGTTACTAGTGATGAGTTTGTTGAAAGAATGATGGCAAAATATCCTGCATTGCTTACAGAAGAAATTAAAGGCGAAAACGTCCGTTACGCATTAGAAGGTTATTTATATCCATCGACTTATCCTTTTTTCGAAGAAAAACCGACTAATGAAGAGATTGCAGAATTGTTATTAGCACAGACAGATAGAACTATGGCACCTTATTATGAGTTATTACAAGCAGAAGAAAAATCTGTTCACTGGCTTTTGACTTTTGCTTCATTGTTAGAAGAGGAAGCTACTGCTCAAACAGATCGTCAGAAAATTTCTAGTGTGTTTTACAACCGATTAGAGATTGATATGCCATTACAAACAGATCCAACTGTGCTTTATGCTCTAGGCAGTCATAAAGAGCGCGTTTTATATGAGGACTTAGAATATGAAAACCCATATAATACTTACACAAACAAAGGATTACCACCTGGTCCAATTGCAAATGCCGGGAAGTCCTCCATTGAAGCTGCTTTGGACCCAGAAGATACTGAGTATTTTTATTTCCTAGCTGATAAAGAAGGAAAAAATTATTTCTCCGTCACATATGAGGAACATCTTCAAAAAATTGACGAACATTTAAAATAATAAGCATGCAGGAGAAGGAAGGTTATCGCTTTCCTTCTCCTGCTATGTTATTATTAGATGGGTTTTTTCATTGACCCTGTAATATTAAACAGTTGAATATACTTGTCTATAGGAGTAGAATTTCGAGAAAGTACAAAGACCCTATACACTACATAAGGAACCAACCTGGCATCTAAAAGGAGTAACAAAGCAATGAACATTAGTGAAGACTTTATGAAAAATCTTATTAAACCGAGAGAGTCCATATTAATTGAAATGGAGCAATATGCACTAGAAAACCATGTTCCGATAATGCAACTGTCGGGGATGGAAGCATTACTACAGCTTCTCTCTCTTCAAAAGCCTTCCTCCATTTTAGAACTAGGAACAGCGATTGGTTATTCCTCTATGCGCATGGCTATGAAGCTAGAAGCTACTGAAATTGTTACTGTAGAGCGTGATGAGCATAAGGCAGAACTCGCGAAGGAATATATAAAGCGAGCCAATTTGGATAATCGCATTCAAGTAGTTACTGGTGATGCGTTAGAAATAAATGACGAAGATTTAAATAACCAAAGGTTTGATGCAATATTTATAGATGCTGCAAAAGGACAATATAAAAAATTCTTTGAAAAGTACGCACCTTTGTTAAACGATAGAGGTGTTATTTACTGTGATAACATTTTGTTAAATGGCCTTTCAGAGCTTCCGATGGAGGATGTTCCTAGAAGGAAAAGAACGATGGTGCGCAATCAGCATCAGTTTTTAGAATGGCTATTGCAGCACCCAGATTATGATACAGCATTCTTCCCAGTAGGAGATGGAATGCTAGTCAGTATAAAGAGGTGACATTTATGGATAAAACGGAATTATTAGTGACTCCAAAAAATATTGAGCATATCCGCGAGCTAATTCAGGCAGGAGCAGATGCTTTTTTAGTTGGTGAGCAGTATTTTGGCTTAAGGTTAGCAGGGGAGTTTTCTGTTGAAGAAATAGCTGAGGCGACTAAACTAGTAAGAGAACATGATAAAAAAATCTATGTTGCAATGAATGGTATATTCCATAACGATAAAGTAGATGAGTTAGGTCCATATATGCAAAAAATGCAAGAAATCGGTGTGGATGCAATAGTATTTGGTGATCCAGCAGTAATCATTGCAAAAAGAGAAGCAAAAGTAACTATACCTCTTCATTGGAATACTGAACAAACAGCAACTAACTTCTTTACCGCAAATTATTGGGGAAAACGTGGAGCAACTCGAGCAGTGTTGGCTCGCGAGCTTAGCTTGGAAGAAGTTATTGAAATTAAAGAAAACGCTGAAGTAGAAATCGAGGCACAAGTACATGGAATGACATGTATGTTTCAATCAAAACGTTCATTAATCGGTAACTACTTTCTTTTTCAAGATAAAGCAATGGAAGTGGAAAATCGCTCTCAAAACAATAATATGTTTTTACATGATAAAGAGCGTTCGAATAAATATCCTATTTACGAAGATCAAAATGGAACACACATCTTTAGTCCAAATGATATTTGTATGATTGATGAGCTAGACGAATTTTTGGATGCAGAAGTGGATAGTTTGAAAATTGATGGTATTTTTCATGAGGCGTCTTATGTCACAGAAGTAACTGGCTACTACCGTCAGGCAATTGATGCATATTACGAATCACGAACTGCATACAAAGAAATTAAAAAAGAATTACTCAAAAAAATCGAAGCTATTCAACCGCCGCTTAGACCTTTGGATACCGGTTTCTATTTTAAAGAAACAGTATATTAATTGCTTAGCTCGTAGCTGAATTGTATTTTCAGTTTAGAAAGGAAAGAATACATGTGATAAGCACCAGAATAGATCATATTAGTGAATTAGTCGACGGTAAACGTGTTATTACCAAAAAGCCTGAGTTATTGGCGCCAGCAGGAAGTCTAGAAAAGTTAAAAATTGCTGTTCATTATGGAGCAGATGCAGTTTTTATAGGTGGTCAAGAGTTTGGTTTGCGCTCGAACGCAGGTAACTTTTCTATTCAAGAAATGCGCGAAGGGGTGGAATTTGCCAAACGCTATGGGGCAAAAATCTATGTAACGACTAACATTTTTGCTCATAATGAAAATATGCAAGGACTTGAGACATATTTAAAGTCTATAGAAGATGCGGGAGTTACAGGAATTATTGTAGCCGATCCATTAATCATAGAAACATGTAGAAATGCGGCCCCTAAGCTTGAAATCCATTTAAGCACTCAACAATCGCTTTCAAATTGGAAGGCGGTTCAATATTGGAAGGAAGAGGGCTTACACCGCGTTGTTTTAGCTCGTGAGACTAGCGGTGAAGAGATTAAACTAATGAAAGAAAAAGTGGATATAGAAATTGAGACATTCATCCATGGTGCTATGTGTATTGCTTATAGTGGCAGATGTACACTTTCTAACCATATGACTGCTCGTGATTCTAATAGGGGTGGTTGTTGTCAATCATGTAGATGGGACTATGATTTATATGAGACAGATTCAAATGGTGAGGAAAAAGCGTTGTTTGAGGAAGAAGATATTCCGTTTGCAATGAGTCCGAAAGACTTGAAGCTTGTTGAATCTATTCCTAAGATGATCGAAATGGGTATTGATTCCCTCAAAGTGGAAGGACGCATGAAGTCTATTCACTATATTGCCACGGTTATTAGTGTATACCGTAAAGTAATCGATTCGTATTGTAATGACCCGGCTAACTTTGTAATGAAGCAAGAATGGTTGGACGAGCTTGAAAAATGTGCAAACCGAGAAGCAGATACAGCTTTCTTCGAGGGAGAGCCTGGCGTTGAACAACAAATGTATGGAGTTCACGACAAAAAACTAGGATATGATTTTGTAGGATTAGTGCTTGATTATAACGAGGAAACACAAGTTGTGACGTTACAGCAAAGAAACTATTTCAAGCCTGGAGATGAAGTAGAGTTTTTTGGTCCTGAAATTGATAACGTACGTCTAGTAATCGAAGAGATTAAAAACGAAAAGGGTCAGAAATTGGATGCGGCAAGACATCCTTTGGAAATTGTTCAATTTTATTGCCCTGTAAAATTATATCCAAATAACATGATGAGAAAGGGGTTAAAATAATGGCTAAACGTACTCCGCTTATCATTGGTATCACTGGTGGTTCCGGTTCAGGAAAAACTAGCGTTACCCACGCAATTAGTGAAGTTTTTAAAGACCATTCTGTAGTAGTTATTGAACAAGATTATTATTATAAAGACCAAAGCCATTTGGCATTTGAAGAAAGACTAAATACAAATTACGATCATCCCTTCGCTTTTGACAATGACTTGCTTATTCAGCATGTAAACGATTTGTTAAACGACAAAGCTATTGAAAAACCAATTTATGATTATGCTCAGCATACTCGATCAAGTGAAACAATCTTAATCGAGCCAAAGGATGTTATCATTTTAGAAGGAATTTTAGTGTTAGAGGACGAGCGTTTAAGAAATTTGATGGATATAAAGTTATTCGTAGATACAGATTCCGATTTACGCATTATTCGAAGAATATTACGTGATATTCATGAAAGAGGCCGTACAGTAGAATCTGTAGTAGAGCAATATTTAACGGTAGTTCGTCCGATGCATAATCAATTTATCGAACCAACTAAAAGATATGCAGACGTAATCATCCCTGAAGGTGGTCAAAATGAGGTGGCCATCGATTTAATGGTTACAAAAATAAAAACTATTCTTGAAACTAATGCTATTGTATAATATGATGATGAAAGATTTACAAATATTTCATTAAATTCATATCAAATTAACTTAATGCATATGAATAGGAAATGTATGTTTATAAAGAGGGTATTTAAAGGAGTGTATGGAAGTGTCAACTGAGAAACAATTTCCGATGACCGTTGCAGGTAAGCTTAAACTAGAAGAAGAACTAGAAGTATTGAAAACGGTAAAACGTAAAGAAGTAGTAGAACGTATTAAAATTGCTCGTAGCTTTGGGGATCTATCCGAGAATTCAGAATATGATTCTGCTAAAGAAGACCAAGCATTCGTAGAAGGAAGAATTTCTACCATTGAATCCATGATAAGAAACGCTGTTATCATCGAAGAGGAAGGCAATAATGATATCGTTTCTTTAGGAAAAACGGTTACTTTCGTTGAAATACCAGATGGTGATGAAGAAAGCTATACAATCGTTGGATCTGCAGAAGCCGATCCTTTAGAAGGACTTATCTCAAACGATTCACCAATTGCTAAAGGCCTTTTAGGAAAGAGCACTGGAGATAAAGTGAAAATCATTACTCCAGGTGGAGAAATGGACGTAGAAATCATCTCTATTTCATAATTGGAAGATATTTTATACAAGAGGGGGTAAACAATTTATGTTTGCCCCTTTTTTGCCGTCTTGATAGTATTAAAGTTGATAGACAAAAGTGGGTAATTAAAATGAAACTTAAACCTTTTATTCGCGTCTATTAAATTATAGTTCTCTATCTTTAAAAGGAGGAAGAGTATGCCAGACCAAAACCAAAGAGTTAATTCGCGCTTAAACAATCGAAAGAAAAAAAACAATACAATTTTGAATGTGTTAATCGGAATAGTACTTCTGTTAATTATTGTGGTTATAGTTAATTTAGTGACAAGTGATGATGACAAAAACAACAGTGCAACAGAGAAAGAGGATACTGAATCTGTTTCAGATATCAAAGACACTGAAGAAGTGACAGAACAAGATAAAGAATTGACTACGGAAGAAATTGAAGAAGATAGTGAACAAAATGAGCCTGAGCCCACAACGGAAGACACTGATTCAGCTAATGAACCAGATTCTTCTACCAATAGCTCTCTTGTAACGACAGAAGAATCAGGAGATCCCAATGTTGAATCTGTTATGGTAGACTCGTCCTGGGAGCCCATTGGCACGTCACAAGATGGTGAACATGTTTCAAGCTATGACAAGGATTCGGTAGATTGGAAGGAAAAGGTCGATGCTCTAGCTTACGCTGCAAACTTAGATCCTTCTAGTATGCATGTTAAATTCCTAGGCAATGGAGGTAGCCCTCAAAAGTCTATAGGAACTGTTACATCTAAGGATGGTTCTGAAATTTATCGAATATCGTTAGAATGGGTTGAAGGACAGGGATGGAAGCCAACTAAAAAAGAAAAGCTCATAACTGTAAAATAACATTATAAATTGGGAGCGGTACTTGACTAAAGTGCCGCTCTCCTTTACTTTAAAAGAAGTACTTTTTGAAAGGGGTTATTAATATGAAGATTGCAGTAATCGGAGCAATGGAAGAAGAAGTGGAACTATTAAGAAATACGATTGAGAATTCAGAGACTAAAGAAATTGCAAATAGTGAATTTACAACTGGTACATATAAAAATCATGAGATTATATTGTTGAAAAGTGGAATTGGTAAAGTAAATGCAGCGATGTCTACAGCTATTCTCTTGAATGAGTATAAGCCCGACTATGTGATCAATACAGGTTCAGCGGGTGGATATGACCCTCATCTAGAAGTAGGAGCAATAGTCATCTCAGATGAAGTGAGATATCACGACGTAGACGTTACTGCTTTTGGATATGAAATAGGACAAGTACCTCAGCTACCACCTGCATTTAAATCCGATGAGCGTTTAATGAAGCTTGCAGAAGATGCTGTAAATGAAATTGGTGAACACCAAGCAGCTACTGGCTTAATTGCGACAGGTGATACATTTATGCATAACCCAGACAAAGTTGAAATTGTTCGAAACTACTTTCCTAAGATGAAAGCGTGTGAAATGGAAGCGGCAGCTGTTGCACAGGTTTGTCACCAATTTTCAGTGCCTTTTGTGGTAATTCGTGCATTATCTGACATTGCCGGTAAAGAATCATCAATCAGTTTTGATGAGTTTTTACCTGTAGCAGCAAAGCATTCGACAGAAATAGTATTACAAGTAATTGGGAACATTTAAGTTGTCATTATTTTGACAAACTAAGGCATAGAATACATATAATTTGCATTTCCATTATATGCTATGATGAAAGTATCAAAACGCTTTCACATCAGTCTAGGGGGAGATCAAATGGTTTTTATTATGGCTATGTCTGTTTTAGTTACAGCTGTTTTAGCATTTGTAATGATTGCAGAAACAAGTGAAGATTAAGTTCCTCTAAGCTCTTTTGGTGTTTGATGCATCAAGAGAGTTTTTTTCATGAACATAATATTGATATAATTTGACGAGTGCACGCTTTTCTATTCGTGAGACATAGCTTCTGGATATTTTTAATTGTTTGGAAATCTCTTTTTGTGTCATCGGCTCATGACCTAATAGTCCATACCGACGCACGATGATATCAAGCTCTCGTTTTTCTAACTGGGATAAGTGTTTATATAATCGATTTGTATCCTCCTCTTCAACAAGCTGTTCGTCAGAGCTTTTGTCTAGCCCTTGCAGTAAATCAGTTATTTCTAAGGAATGACCATCCTTATCCATTCCGATTGGCTCATGTAAAGAAATATCCTTTTGTACTTTTTTTAATGAACGTAAGTACATTAGAATCTCATTTTCAATACAGCGTGCTGCATAAGTAGCTAATTTTGTTTTTTTGGTAGGTGTATAGCTATTTACGGCTTTCATCAGACCAATTGTTCCTATTGATATATAGTCGTCTAAAAGCTCGTGTTTAGGGTGAAATTTTTTTACTACATGCGCTACAAGACGCATATTACGCTCTATTAGTTCATCTCTTGCTGTAAGGTCTCCATCTAGAAAACGTTGAATCATTACTTGTTCTTCTTCCGGGGAGAGTGGTTGATGGAACGCCTGCCCTTTCAAATACCCTAGCACAAGTGGCAAATCGATGACAATGTTTATAAATGCGGTTAGAAGACCAGAAATCTTTTTCACCTCCATCTAGTTATACATTCAATATATGTGCAAATCCGACAAAATATGAAAAAAACGACTGCATTTGCAGTCGCTTCTAGAAAATATTATTTCTTGAAATTGTATTAAACTTTTCTCAATGTAAAAGTGCTAATCATTAAAAGTGCAAGTATAATAAATAAGAACATAAAGGTAACAGGTGGAACTAAGTCGATTGCAAAATAGGAAAGAGTCAGAATAACTCCGGCTACGGTAATCGGAAGACCTGTAAAAAATCCATTTGACTCTGAAATATTGAAGCGTGCCAATCTAAAAGCTCCACACGCGATGTATATAACAGTTATAATCATTCCTGCAACACTAAAATTTTGTAATACTAATGAGTACATTAAAAGTGCGGGTGCTATTCCAAAAGAAATAATATCGCTCATAGAATCTAATTGTTTGCCTAGCTCGGATTCCAAGTTGAATTTCCTAGCTACCATTCCATCAAAACGATCTAATAAACCTGCTATAAATATAAATAATACGCTAAAAGAGTAGTATTCATTTACTGTAGCCATAATAGCTGCTCCACCAAACGCTAGATTGCCAATCGTAATCATATTGGCAGCTTGGGTTTTCAGTTTTTTTAATGTTTGAGTCATAGCATTTTGTAAATACATTGCAAATCACTCCTTTACAAATAACATATTTGTTCATTATACTTCGAGTAAACAAAAATTGTAAGTAAATCTTTATAGGGAGACCAAAATGAAAGAAAAATTATACCAATCTATGATTGAATTAACAAATGGTAGATGGTCATCATCTTTACTCAAAGGTTTTGCCCAGTCTAATCTTAGCAAAAAAGTTATACCCGCTTACATTAAATATTTTAATATAGATATAGATGAAATACCATGTCATGTCCATGAATTTTTGACATTACATGATTTTTTTATTCGTTCATTAAAAAAAGATAGTAGAATGATAGATCAAAGTGAGTCTGGAATAATAAGCCCTGTCGACGCAACCATTGAAACTTTTGGTGATATAACGTATGATGGAATTTTTCATGTTAAGGGAAAAGCGTATACGCTTTATGATATGCTCGGCTCCACAAAAATAGGTAAAGAATATGAGAATGGTAAGTTTATGATCTTATATCTTAGTCCTGCTGAATATCATCGCATTCATGCCCCGGTAGACGGTAAGGTTACTCGGCAATATTTGCTAGGAAAGAAATCTTATCCAGTCAACAAATGGGGCTTAGCATATGGAAAGGAAACAATTAGTGGAAACTATCGTTTGTTGACTGAGCTCCAGATGCCCAATGAAAAGCACTGCTTCCATGTTAAGGTGGGGGCTATGTTTGTGAATTCCATCGAACTAACAAACAAAGGCACCGAATGGAGAAAAGGAGAGGAAGTGGGATATTTTTCCTTTGGCTCGACAGTTGTCTTATTGTTTCAAGAAGGCAGTATCGAGTTCTCCAAAGAAATTGGTCCAGGAAAGTTTGTTCAAATGGGTGAGAAAGTCGCAAATATGCTATAATCGTTAAAGAAAAAGTGTCGAATTGGAGTGTTCGTCTTTGTATTCAAATTTTATACCAAGTGAGTTCGTTAGAAGTGTATTTCATATAACACCTGAAATGTTGAAGGAAAAAGGTGTTAAAGCAATTATTACAGATTTGGATAACACATTAGTAGAATGGGATCGTCCAGATGCAACACCTAAACTAATTGAATGGTTTTCTGCGATGAAAGAAGCTGGAATTCAAGTAACCATTGTTTCAAATAACAATGAATTACGAGTGAAATCGTTCGCAGACCCATTAGGGATTCCTTTTATATATAAAGCGAGAAAGCCTTTAGGAAAGGCTTTTCGTCATGCGCTGAGTATAATGTCTGTAAAAAAAGAGGAAGTTGTAGTTATCGGAGACCAACTCTTAACAGACGTTTTCGGAGGAAATAGACAAAAGCTCCATACTATTTTAGTAATACCGGTTGCAAAATCAGATGGATTTGTTACCAAGTTTAACCGGATGGTTGAAAGAAGAATTTTTAGTTACTTGGACAAAAAAGGACAAGTTACATGGGAGGAAGAAGCGTGACAGAAGCACCAAAGTGTATCGGTTGTGGAACAGTTATCCAAACCGAAGTTGTAGGAGATCCGGGATACGCTCCTGTTTCATCCCTAGAAAAAGAAGATATTATTTGCCAACGTTGTTTTCGATTAAAGAATTACAATGAATTACAGCCTGTATCATTAACTGACGATGACTTTTTAAGAATATTAAATGGCTTAGGCACGCAAAAAGGTTTGATTGTTAAAGTTGTTGATATATTTGATTTTAACGGAAGCTGGCTACCAGGCTTACATCGTTTTGTCGGGAACAATCCTATACTATTAGTCGCAAATAAAGCAGATTTATTACCTAAATCAGTTAAGAAAAACAAAGTAATCAATTGGATGAAGCAAGAAGCGAAGAAATTAGGCCTTTCTCCGATTGATGTTTTGTTTGTTAGTGCTCATAAAGGTACGGGAATGCCTGAAGCTATGGACGCAATTGAACATTATCGTAAAGGTGAAAATGTCTATGTTGTAGGATGTACTAACGTCGGGAAGTCTACTTTTATTAACAGAATTATTAAGCAGGCCACTGGAGAAGATGCAGTAATCACTACGTCACATTTTCCCGGAACAACTTTAGATATGATTGAAATACCTTTGGATGACAAAAAAGCACTTTATGATACGCCGGGGATTATTAATCATCATCAAATGGCTCATTACTTAGATCCGACTGAACTTAAATTCATCACGCCTAAAAAAGAAATAAAGCCTAAAGTTTTTCAGCTTAATAATGAACAAACTCTTTATTTGGGTGGATTATCCCGTTTCGATTTTATTAAAGGCGATCGTTCAGCATTTACTTGTTATATAGCAAATGATATTCCAATTCATCGTACTAAGCTGGATAACGCTGAAAACTTATGGAAAGAGCATCGAGGAGAGTTATTGTCACCTCCTTCGGAGAAGTTTACAGATTTACTGCCTCCATTAGTTCGCCATGAATTCAAGATTAAAGAAGACAAAACAGATATCGTGTTTTCAGGACTTGGATGGATTACTGTGCAAAAAGGTGGAGTAATTGTAGCGGCTCATGCACCTGCAGGAGTAGAAGTGTCCATTCGTCCATCTCTTATATAGGGGGAAATACTATGAAGAAATGGTTTGCAGTTATAGGAAATCCGATTGCTCATTCGTTATCTCCATATATGCATGATTATTGGCTTTCGTCACAAAATATTAATGCTAGCTATATTCCCATACAAGTCGAGGATGGAAAGCTTGAGCAGGCTGTACAATCTTTAAAGCTACTAAGCTGTAGTGGTTGGAATGTTACAGTGCCATATAAGGAGGCAATTATTCCTTTTTTGGATCAAATAGATGAGTCAGCCGTAGGAATCGGTGCAGTTAACACAGTAGTAAAAACAGAGAGTGGACAATTTGTAGGTTATAATACCGATGGCTTAGGATTTATACGTTCTTTGGGTCAGACCGAGAACACAAATCGTATATTAATTCTTGGTGCGGGAGGAGCAGCAAGAGGTATCGTTTATGCCTTTAAGCAGCTGGGCTATCAAAAACTATCTATTGCGAACCGTACGAAAACCAACGCAGAAAAACTCGTACATGAGCTCCAATTTGGACAAGCTATAACTTTTCAAGAGGCAGAGGAACAATTGCAAACATTTGATATTGTAATTCAAACTACACCTCTTGGCATGAAAAATAACACTAAAACGCTTCCCATAAATTTAAAGGGGATAAAAGAGAATGCAATTGTTGCTGATATTGTATATAATCCTTTAGTTACCCCTTTTTTAGAGGAAGCAGAAAAATATAATGTTCGAACAATTAATGGACTAGGTATGCTTGTACATCAAGGTGCCCTAGCCTTTTCATATTGGAACGGAAGTTATCCGAATACCAATGATATGATTCAACGATTGACAGAGCAATTAGGAGGATAATATGTTAACAGGTAAGCAAAAAAGATTTTTACGTAGTCAAGCGCATCACCTTTCACCAATATTCCAAGTAGGTAAGGGTGGCGTTAATGATGCAATGACAAAGCAAATAAGTGAAGCTTTAGAAGTGCGTGAATTGATCAAGATCAGTATCTTACAAAACTGTGAGGATGAAAAGCAAGAAGTTGCAGAAGCTCTTGCAAAAGGTGCTAGAGCAGAGCTTGTTCAGTTAATTGGTTTAACGGTAGTTCTTTATAAGCCTTCTAAAAACAATAAACGAATTGAGCTTCCTAAAGCGAGTAAGGCATGAAAAAAAAAGTAGGGATATTGGGAGGAACATTTAATCCTCCACATATTGGCCATCTAATCATTGCTAACGAAGTGTTTCATGCACTGGGTTTACATGAAGTGAGACTAATGCCAAATGCAATTCCCCCACATAAGTCAAAAGATATACGCATTACTTCTGAACAACGCTTAAAAATGCTAGAAATTGCTGTTACTGATATAGCTTATCTGGCTATAGAAGAAATAGAGCTTATTCGAGGTGGAACCTCTTATACATTTGACACTATGAAAATTTTAGCAGAACGGGAAGCAAATACTGATTTCTATTTCATCATTGGTGGGGACCAGGTAGAATATTTACCAAAATGGCATCGTATAGACGAGCTATTAAAAATAGTTCAACTTGTTGGTGTTGCAAGACCAAGCACCTCTATAGCGACTGCATATCCTATTACTACAATAGATATACCCCAAATCGATATATCTTCTACTGTCATACGAAAACGTTTGGAGAACGGAGAAACAACGAGGTTTCTTCTCCCGGATAACGTAAGAGATTACATTGAAAAGGAGAAGCTTTATGAGATTTGAACACATTCTAGAGCAAATGAAAAATCGTATGCCGGAGCGACGTTATATCCATACAAGAGGTGTTGCAGAAACTGCTATTGAACTAGCGGATAAATACGGAGCAGATACAAAAAAAGCAGAAATTGCCGGGATTTTACATGACAGTGTGAAATATGCCGAAAAAGAGTGGTTGAAAAGTATAATCATATCTGAAAACATGGATGCAAAATTATTAGAATTTCACCATGAATTATGGCATGCTCCGGTAGGAAGCTACGTTGCGAAAAAAGAATTTAATATCGATGATGAGGACATACTAAATGCCATAAAATTTCATACCACTGGCAGAGCTGGAATGTCTGATTTAGAGAAGATAATTTATATTTCCGATATGATAGAACCTAGTCGTAATTTTCCAGGAGTAGAGGATTTACGAAAAATAGCGAATATAGACCTAGAAGAGGGCATGCTAAGTTGTGTGCAGCATAGTATGGCATTTCTAATAAAAAAAAGACAGCCGGTTTTTCCGGATTCATTTCATTGTTATAATGACTTGATACAAAAGAGAGGAAAAGTGAAAGAATGACTTCAAACAAAACATTAGTCGAGATTGCTTATAAAGCTGCCGATGATAAAAGAGCAGAGGATATTGTTATATTAAATATGCAAGGGGTATCATTACTTGCTGATTATTTTCTTATTTGCCACGCTAACTCTGATCGTCAAGTTCAAGCGATTGCAAAGGAACTTTTTGACCAAGCGAGCAAAGAAGGATACAACGTTAAACGCATGGAAGGCTTTGATGAAGCACGTTGGGTATTAGTGGATATGGGCGATGTAGTAGCTCACGTATTTCATAAGGATGAGCGTTCTTATTACAACTTAGAGCGCCTATGGGGAGATGCTCCTATGATCGAAGTAGGGCAAGATGCTTAATGTCAACTTATGATCAGTTTGCCTTTATCTACGATTCGTTGATGTCAGATATACCATATGACAAGTACGCCGAATGGGTGCAGGATAAAGCACCAGTTTCGGAAAATAAACGACTAGTGGATATAGGCTGCGGCACAGGAGTACTAAGTGTAAAGTTTGCAAAAGCTGGCTATGAGGTTATCGGCATTGATTTATCTGAATCAATGCTGACTGTAGCCCAAAACAGAAGCCTTGAGGAAAACGTTAACATTTCTTTTTTGTGCCAATCTATGGCTGAAATAGATGGGATAAACGATGCAGATATAGCAGTAATAGCTATAGATTCTATCAACTATCTAGAGACCTTAGAAGAGACAGAACAGACCTTTGCTCGAGTGTATGATTGTTTAAATGATGGAGGTCAATTGTTTTTTGATATCCACTCATTATTTAAAATGGATAATATATTCCTAGAAGGACCTTTTACTTACGAGGATGATCAAGTGGCATATATTTGGCATACAGAGCAAGGCGAGGAAGCTCATTCTATCTATCATGATATAACCTTTTTTGTACGTGGAGAAACTGGCTACTATGAGCGATTTGAGGAATCTCATTTTCAGCGCAGCCACCCTTTAGAAATATATTTTGACTTACTCCAAAAGAGTGGGTTTTCTAACGTCTCTGTTTCAACCTCTATTTTTGGCGAGCAGTCAGAGGATGAAGTAGAGCGGTATTTTATTCATGCAATAAAATAATACTTTTCAAAAAGAGGTAAATTTGGTATATTTTGTATAACTCCATATAATTTACCTCTTTTCGAAAGAGGATGATTGCATTGAATTCCAAATTTAAATTGATACAGATTAAGAAATTTCTGCTACCAATTATAGTTTTAACCTTTCTCCTGTTTGTTTTAATCCAAAAGCAATTTAACTCAGCAAACCCCTCCGCTGAGGAAATTCAACCTTCCCTATTAACTAAATCTAAATTCCCTGAAGAAGAAACAACTGAATACGAAGAGAATACCACTATTTTTGTCGAGATTAAGGGCGCTGTTTCAAGGCCTGGAGTCTATGAGCTAGAAGTTGGTGACCGTGTTTTAGAAGCTATCTCACTTGCTGGAGGCTATAAGCCAGAAAGTGATAGTAAAATGATTAATCACGCTCAAAAAGTGGAGGATGAAATGATTATTTATGTTCCTGAGTTAGGTGAAGTAATGGAAGACTCATTTAACATCACCTCATCCAATTCTTCTGACCAATTAGTTAATATTAACAAAGCAGATGTACAAAGTTTAACTACTCTCCCAGGAGTTGGCCCATCTAAGGCTGCAGCTATTATTACCTATAGAGAGGAGAGTGGGGGCTTTAAGGTAAAAGAAGACTTGTTAAAGGTGACAGGAATAGGTCAGAAGACTTTTGAGAAAATAGAACCCCATATCAAAGTGAATTAAATGACCATATTGAAGTTTAGCCACTAAAGCACTAAACTTAAAGAAGTACTAGTATGGGAGGTATTTATATGGAGCGAATCACTTGGGACCAATTTTTCATGGCACAAAGCCATTTACTTGCTTTAAGAAGTACATGTACTCGGTTAGCAGTTGGAGCAACGATTGTTCGAGATAGACGTATTATGGCTGGAGGCTATAACGGTTCAATCTCTGGTGGAGAACATTGTATTGATCATGGATGTTATGTGGTGGACAATCATTGCGTAAGAACAGTACACGCTGAAATGAATGCATTATTACAATGTGCAAAATATGGTATTACTGTAGGTGGCGCAGATTTATATGTTACTCATTTTCCATGTTTGCCATGTACAAAATCGATTATTCAAGCAGGCATTTCAAGATTATATTATGCACAAGACTATAAAAACAACGACTATGCGATTGAATTACTTAACAAAGCAGGAGTAGATGTTATTCATGTTCCTTTTGATGAACGCAAAATTGATTTTTTGAGTGATGAAAAGGTAAAACTTTATATGGAGCTAATTGTAAAGCTTAAGGAGAAGGGCGCAAGTGAAGAAGAATTATTGCCATATGAAAGGAAGGTGGCTGAATTATTTGGATTGGAGCAATCCGAGGCAATGTAATATATTTTGCAATGTCGATTTTACTGGCCACTATAGCTGCTTTTGAATCGACATGGCTATTGTTCTTTTTTGTAATCCTATTTTGCTGGTTTCTTTATAAGCAAATTCCTATACTTTTATCTGCTAGTATAATAGCTATTGGGATTTGTACATTTTTCTTTGTAGAACTAGATAATCCTGAAAATATAGCTAAAAACGATGTAAACACTATCACATGGACAGATAATTATCGTATTAATGGTGGCTTTATAAGAGGTTTTGCAGCTTCTGATTCCGGTCAAAGGTGGTATGTACAGCTTAAAATATCAGATGAGCAGGACAAGGTTTTTTTCTCAAACTATTCTCTAACTGGATGGGAGCTTCAAGTCAAGGCTAACTCACCGTTGGATCAACCCCTAGCTCATCGATATGCGTTTGACATGGAATCCTATATAAAAAGCCATGGAGCGGTTGGTCAATTAAATATTGATGAATACGAGCTGCTAAGTAAAAAATATAGTTTTCGAGTTTATATGGCTGAGCAACGATATAGGATTAAACAGCATATTCAAAGGACCTTTCCTAATTCTCTTCAAGCGGAGGCTGAGGCTCTACTAATTGGCAGTAGAGAAAGTATGCCACTTGAACTTCAAGATGCCTATCAAACATTAGGAATAACTCATTTATTTGCTATCTCAGGCCTCCATGTAGCATTAGTTGTGCTGCTTCTTCATGAAGTGTTAATACGTCTTGGAGTACGAAGAAAAACAGCTAATTGGTTATTAATCATTCTTTTGCCGCTTTATGGGCTTATTGCTGGTGGAGCGCCTTCAGTGTGGAGGGCGGTATCTGTCACAGAAATTCTATTAATAAGCGGTCTTTTCAAAAGAAAGCTTGTCATTTCTGACGCATTTTCTTATAGCTTTATTGGTTTTCTTCTTTATTCTCCATGGATAATTTATCAAGTAGGATTCCAGCTTTCCTACTTAGCTGCTTTTTCTTTAATATTTTCCGCGAGCCTGTTAAAACTAGGGCGCTCTTATATAACTCAATCATTTATCTTAACAGCTGTTTGTCAGCTTATAGTTTATCCTATTTTAATATATCAATTCAACGAAATTTCTCTATCCTCTTTTATAGCCAATCTTTTGTTTGTCCCTCTATTTTCATTTATTGTACTTCCTATCAATATTATTTTACTTTTAATCACCTTTCTTTCTCCATCTATATGTAATCTTGTTTTTTTATTCTACGAACCAATTCGCTTATTACTGGACGATTTTATCCTCTATATAGGATCGTTTCCATATCAGGTTTGGAATCCTATTCAACCGAAAGTTTGGTATGTAGTAATAGTATATGTGAGTGTCATTACCTTTTTTATTCTATTGGAAAAAAAGAAATCTATAAAGAATGGCTTGCTCATTCTTTTTACCCCAATCATTGTATTGCAACTAGCGCCATATTTAGATTCTTCGACTCGAATTACCTTTTTAAATGTAGGACAAGGAGATTCTATTGTTATTGAAATGCCTTATAGAGAAGCAGTCATTATGATAGATACTGGAGGTGTGCTTAGATTCGACCAAGAGGCTTGGAAAGAGTCTAATAACAAGTACGAGGTTGGAAGACAAGTTGTTGTTCCCTTTTTAAAGGGAAGAGGGATAAGGAAAATTGATACAATGGTGTTATCACATGCAGATGCAGATCATATGGAGGGCGCCGAGGAGGTACTTCAAGAAGTTAAAGTTGGAGAAATACACATTACACCTGGATCCTATGAAAAAGCTGTTATGCATGATTTAAGAGAGGAAATAAACTTAAAGCAAATACCTGTCATAGAAAAATTTACAGGTGAGAGCATTGAATCTTCTTACTATAACCTATCTTATTTATATCCGATGGATAACATATATGAAGGAAATAATGATTCATTAGTTTTATTGATGAGTAACGATTATTTTAAAGGGCTTTTTATTGGAGATTTAGAAAGGGAGGGAGAAATAGTATTAAGTTCTGTTTATCCTGACATCCTCCAGGATCAGACTGTACTTAAGTTAGGACATCATGGTAGTAAAACATCTAGCACGCAAACTTTTTTGGAAGTGGCTAATCCTCATTTGGCAGTTATTTCAGCAGGCTTTAACAATAGGTATGGACATCCGCATTCTGAAGTCTTAGAACGATTGCATGCTTTAAAAATTCCATTTTTGCAGACCGGTATAGACGGAGCTATAGAGATAATTATATCAAAAGAGGGAGAAGTAACTATTTCTACTCATTAAAATTTAAAAGAAAAAAGGGTTTTGTCTGTGAAAGACAAAACCCTTCTCGTGTATTATCGAGAAACAAACTCGATAACTACTGCAATAATAAACATAATGGCAAAAAATCCAAAGGAGACTACAAAACCTACGCCAGAGTCGATTGCGTCATTACGTTTCGACTGTACATTTTGTTCAAATTCATTCATTGTTAACCCTCCTATTTCCACATAATTATAAAGGATAGTGCTCAAAAAATCTACATACAAACTTTCTTATTTCCTTTTAATTATATAATGTCACAAAGTTTTCACCATATTTACGCTATAATATATATATCTAAAAGTAGTAAGGAGCACCAACATGATTTCAGAAAAGTGGATGGAGATTTCAAAAGGAAATATTTCAAATGTATATTTATTATACGGAACAGAAGCATATTTCATAGAAGAAACTATAAAAAAATTGAAATATAAACTTGAGGATGAGGGAGAGCCAGAGATTATCTACTTTGATTTAGAGGAAAGCAATGTAGAGCAGGTTTTATACGAGGCAGATACACTTCCTTTTTTCTCAGATAAAAAGTTAATTATCGCGAAAAATACATTCTTCTTAAAAGCTACCGAAAAGGGAAAAGAGAAAATCATTCATGATACGGCATTGCTGGAGAACTGGCTAAAAAATCCTTCTCCCTCCGCTATAGTAGTTTTTGTAGCACCGTATGAGAAGCTGGATGAACGGAAGAAAATCACAAAGGCGATGAAGCAGGCTTCCAATGTCATAGAGGCAATGAGTTTACAGAATCATGATTTAAAAAGCTGGGTATTACATGAAGCTTCAAATGAAGGGAAAAGTATATCAGAGGAAGCGATAAACCGTTTAATTGAAAATGGAGGAACAAATTTAGTTCACTTAAAAACGGAAATCTCTAAAATTGCCACTTATATTGGCGAGGAACAAGAAATCGATGAGGAAACTGTTAAGTCATTACTGGTTCGTACCCTTGAAGAGGATGTTTTTACACTGGGGAATGCTTATTTAGCAGGCCGAAAAAGTGAAGCAATTGAGATTTATCATGACTTATTGAAGCGAAAAGAAGACCCTTTAAAGTTAAATGCGCTTATAGCTACACAGGTGAGATTAATGATACAAGTAAGCCATTTGAAGAAAAAAGGCTATCATGCCCAACAAATTGCCACTCAAATGAAGGTACATCCATATCGTGTGAAGCTATTGTTCGATAATCCATTGCTTCATCAAGAGGAGAAGCTGATTCACACATTAAATGATTTAGCTACTGTCGATCTTCAGTTGAAAACTTTAAGTACAAATAGAGATCGTATTTTAGAATTGTTTTTATTGAAGTAGTAGAATTAGTCTGGTTTTGGCCTGCTCCAAACGCTAATCTTAATTTTTAGCAGTGCAATTACATTTATATGTCATCTAATTCTCTAGATTAAAGATTTTTGAAATCAAACTAATTGTCGAATTATTAATATAAGAAAGCAAAAAAATAAAGACTGACCGAGTTTGAATTCGGATCAGTCTTTTTTTATTACGCTTTTTTCATTAATTGAGCTTTCTTACGAGAAGCTGCGTTTTTATGAATTAAACCTTTAGAAGCTGCTTTTTCAACTTGTTGAATTGCAGTCTTAATAAGTTCTTTTGCGTTTTCATCGTTATTAAGTGCAGCAGTGTCAGCTTTTTTTACAGCAGTACGCATAGCTGATTTTGCTTTTGCATTTTGAGCGTTTAAAGTCTCGTTTTTCTTAACACGTTTGATTGCAGATTTAATGTTTGGCATACCTTTCACCTCCTAATAAGGTCTGAGATGATACATTTTTTTGTTGGTAACAGTTTATACAACAAGCATTATTTTAACAAACGAAAAAACAAATTGCAATATATAAATGCAAAGAATATTTACTTGACACTTTGAACAAACTATTTTAGAGGTGATTATAATGTGGGGAAGAACAGATTTAATCGATGAATCGGAAGAAATGGTGAAACACCGTACAGAAAGTCAGAAAGCTAAATTAGACAATTCAGAAGGTATTAAATTTGATGAGGGTCGCAATGGAGCGGTACTTATTACTTCTATTGAAGTGAACGAAGAGGGTGAAAAACAGATTGGCAAGAAACAAGGGAAGTATATTACCTTGACTGATCTGACCCTTAGTCCACACGATGAGAAGAGTTTTGAAAACATGGCGAGGACTTTTATTGACTATCTTCGAGATATGCATAAGGAATTTAGTTTAACAGAAGAATCCAAAATATTAATAATTGGACTTGGAAACGCGACAGTCACACCGGATGCCATTGGACCAAAAGCAATTGAATACCTACAAAATTCTTCTTTGACTAATAATGAAAAAGTGAAAGTTGTTATGTATGCTCCAGGTGTAACTGGTCAAACCGGATTTGAGACAAGCGATTTTGTCAGTGCCATCAGCGAAGCATTTAAGCCTGATCTTATTCTTGTGATGGATGCTTTAGCTGCAAGAAATAGCGAACGTCTTTGTAAGACTATACAAATTACAAATACAGGTATACACCCTGGCTCTGGTGTAGGTAACCAGCGCAAGGAAATATCAAAGGAAGTTTATGGTGTTCCTGTTACAGCAATTGGAGTACCAATGGTTGTTGACGGTCCAGTGTTATATGCAGATGCAGTTGAGCAAGTCATTCATCACGTGGCAGCACGCGTGGAGGAAAAGGGAAAACCTTCTTCTGCCCTATCTGTTACTCCAATGGTTTCAAATAAGACTAACATCGATAAAAAAGTGCTTGAGCCTATTTTTGGAGAATGGGTTGGTTGGTCTACTGAAGAGAAAAGACAATTATTTGAGGAAGTTTTTGTTGGAAAAAATCCTTCTTTATTTGTTACACCAAAAGAAACTGATTTATGGGTAGAACAGTATGCATATATGCTTTCCACAGGCATTGAAACATGGATTACAAGTAAATAGGTCGTTCTAAAATTCCTTCTCTTCTCATACGATTGTGTGAGGAGAGTGGAACCTATGACTAATACCTTAAAGAAGCTGACTAGCATTTTATTACTCTTATTTTTAGCCCCTATCATCATTGCAATAATCCAAACACCTCTTATGACCGAAACGACAACGGAAAAAGTAACTGAAAAGAAAAAAGAGGAAATACCTGTTGTATATGCAGCGCAAATTGAAACACCCCCTGTTACTCAGACACAAACGGTAGCAGAAATTTTGCCACCTCGAAAAGCTTTCGTCTATTTTACACATTGGCAAGAAGCATTTAAACCAATATTAGCTGCCAGTGGAGAAAAGATCGAGATATATCATCAAGAAAAGAATATTACTAACTTTCAAGAACAAATTACGGCTCAATTTGCTTTTCATCAAGTAGAAACAGAATTCCTATCACTTGTAAATCCATCTGAAACTAAAAACTATAATTCTGTAAGACCTTTTGTGAAAGATGCATTATCCCAAAATAACTATGATATTATTTTAGATATTCATAGAGACTCTGCAAAGGCTGCAACCACTACTTTACAGGTTGGAGAAGAGAGCTATGCCAAGCTTATGTTTGTCGTTGGAGGAGAACATGAAAATTATAAATGGAATCTCCAGCTAGCAAATAAGTTAACAGAAGAGCTAAATACATTGGTTCCGGGAATTGCTAGGAAAGTAACTGTTAAAGTCGGTGATGGTGTAGATGGAGTATATAATCAGGATCTCAATAAAAACTCTGCGCTCATTGAGCTTGGTGGAATTGACAGTACAGAAGTGGAGTTAAATAGGTCAATTGCTATATTAGCGAAAGCTATTTCAAATATTCTTAATGAACAAGTAGTATCTTAGCGTAGTGGAATTGTTTAAAGGGCTAAAGAGGCACCAGTTTGAAATTCAACCCATAATGGATCTTAAGAAAAACATATAAATAAAAGTATGCCGGGAACTCAAGTGTTCTCGGTATTTTTTTGTGGAAAATAAATGTGTCTCTTTTGATGTAGTTTTTTGCATTATGAAGTAATCAATTTAGAACTAGCAAACTAATTATTCGATATGTTGCGTTAATAGCTTAAGCTTAATAGATTTTGCTGAATACAATAAATATAGGGATGCTTTTACGCTAGCTATATTAACAGATGGTTGTAAATTGCAAGCCTATCTATCCTTTAAAAAAAGGTGATTACAAACTTAAAGTGAATTGAGGTGAATAAAATATGGTGGTATCACTTGAAGAACTGATAAAACGCTCCATTAATCGAATGGGAGCTGTTCATCCTTCTCTAAAGGAATATACAATTGAGCTAATAAAACGTTGTTACAGTGAAGGTATCTATATACAAATATCCTCTGGATTTCGTTCCAAAGAAGACCAAGCATATATTTATGGTCAAGGAAGACCGAACTTCATTTGGAATGGCAAAAAATATGGCTCAAAGGGTAGTATAATCTCCAGTGCAGCCCCAGGAACGTCCATTCACAATTATGGACTGGCTATTGATTATTTTTTAGTTACTGATGACGGAAACAAATCAATTTGGACAGTTAATGAGAAGTGGAAACGTGTTGCAGAAATCGCAAAATCTATGGGCTTTGAATGGGGAGGAGATTGGACAACCTTTAAGGATAACTCGCATTTGCAATATAACAAAGGTTTATCCATTGCTCAATTGAAGGCCGGGCAAAGGCCAATCTTTCCTTTGATTAAGGCAGATGATAAGGAAGTTACAGACACTGCTAAAATCATGTGGGGTAAAACTGAGCTTAAAAAAGGTCAAATAGGTAAGCTCACAATTTTGAAGCCCATTAATCTGTGGACAGAAAAAGGGGGAAAGCTAGTAGAGGTACGAATTTTAAATCCAGGAGAGGAATATCGGGTTTATAATTATCGAGAGTTACATGGGGGTCAATATAATGTTGGGGATAACCATTGGGTAACAAAAATGGATGGATATATTAAATATGAAACACCATCCAAGGCAATTCTTGATCAACTAAATGGGAAATGAGAAAAGCCTCGCTCACTTAACGTGGGTGGGGCCTCTTATTAGTTTCATAATTCTATATTTACATTAACAACCACGAAGAAAAGGTATTTATGTTATTTGGGAAGAGAATCTTTTTTGAATGCTATAGTGAAAAGAATTCGAGAGAGTATGTCTATCTCAACCTAAAGCATTAATAACAAATTTAAATAAGTTCTACCATAGAGGTACGCTATTCTCTTATATTTGCGTTTTACGGAGTTATAAAAAATAAGTTGATAAAATGGATCCAACTAATTTTTGTGATCTTGTATTGAGTTAAAAATGGCTTTTAATAGAGTCGTATAATTGTTATTTTCTATTTAGATTTTGATCTATGTTAGATGCAACAGTATAGAGTAAAAGAGACAGTTCAAATAAACTTGTCTTAAGTATCCCTAAAAATAATAATGCATAGTTGATTTCCGATGAGGAACGGTAAGTCGTACGAAAATCACTTGCGTTTGATTATGTATTAACTGTTCACTTCTTCCATAGAGTCAGCGCATGTCACTACAATCTACCAAGTGACAAAAGTTCGTATTTTAATGATAATTGCTGTTTATGAAAATTAACTTTAAAATATTTCATTTATTTATTCTTAATATGTAGTTAAGTTGTCCTAAACAAATCAAGCTTCTATCGAATAAACTGCTTAAGGACTAAAGATACTAAGAAAGTCACTAGAAAGGTTGATAATACTAAATTATGAAAACCATTATTTTTATAGGTAGTAATAAATCGGGTTCAAGTAGGGAGGCAATAAAAGCTGCTGAGAGGCTAGGTTTTTTTACTATATTGTTAACAGATAGGGAATTGCTATTTAAAAACAGGCCTGATTTTCCCGATGTTCATCAATTGGTCTTTGTTGAATTGACTAATTATAATTTGTTAAAGGAAAATATAAAAGCAATACAATCACAAGGGAAAAGAATAGAAGCTATATTGAGTTTTATTGATCCTTACGTCCATGTAGCGGCTCAACTCTCAAAAGAATTTGAATTGACTGCTGTCCCCCCGGAACCTTTAGCGAAAATGGAGGATAAGCTTTTAACACGTGAACTATTAAAAGATCTTCCTGTCTCCCCCTATTTTGCAAGGATTGTAAAAGATGACTCTTTAGAAGACTTTATCGATAGACAAAAAGAGTCATTTCCTCTCATTGTAAAAACACCCGTATCATCTGGTTCTAAAGATGTTTTATTTGTCAAAGATGAAGAAGAATTAGTTCTCTCCATTAATAATCTATTTAAAAAAGGAAGTAATGAAGTCTTATTAGAGGAATATTTAGATGGACCTCAATATTTGATTGAAGCTTGTGTTTACAATGGTGAAGTTCATATCATTGCAGTCCTTGAACAAGAAATTTCTTTCTTAGAACGTTTTATTATTACAGGTTATTCTTTGTTAGGGGAAATGGATAAAGCCTTTTATAACGATATATATAAAACTGTGTGTTTGATTTTAGAGCGTTTTGAAATGGAAAATGGATCTTGTCATTTAGAAATGCGATTAATTAATAATGAATGGAAATTAATTGAAATAAATCCTCGTATTTCTGGTGGCGCAATGAATAGAATAATTGAACTAGCATATGGAATTAATTTGGTTGAAGAGACAATAAAAATATTTTTAGGACAAGAGCCTAACTTCGAAAAAAAATACAGCAGGTTTGTGTATGCTCAGTATTTAACGAGTCATTCTACAGGGAAATTAATAAAGGTCACAGGAAAAAATCGCAGTTCCAGGCTACCGGGAGTAGAGGAAGTTTTTATAAAGCCTAAAAAAGGGAAAATACTCCATCCACCTCTATCCATGGGGGATAGATATGGTTATGTATTGGCTTCTTCAGACAATAAAGAGGAAGCAATGAGCATTGCGAAAGATGCCGCAAAAGAAATTCGTTTTTATATTGAACCAGTATAACTTTTGGAGTGAATAATAATGATTAGTAACGGAGAAACAAACTCAAATGAGGGCGAATCAACCAGTAACATTATATCCATATTGAAAACGGTCTACGAAATGCAAGTCAAGGCAAAATTACCAATCTTTAAAGGTATACTTCACGATACCATTCCAATTGTATTTAATTCTTCTGTCGCTACTGAACCTTATTTTGCTTACGGTATAACCTCAACTTGTCAAACCTCATTTAGAACTTGCTTTTTCCGTGTTGAAGACCTAGTCCACTCGATTGTCCATTTATCATTATTATATCCATTTGATATAGAAGGTAATTATAGTGATACTATGCGCATGCCTTATGGTTTAGAAAAAACGCAAATTAATGTGTTTGTATCCATTCAAGATTTTTGCAGTATCCAGTGCATCAATCCGAACTTAATTAATCGTCAAAGTATAATAATTGGAGATAAATGGTGACACAAAAATAAATTTTTTATAAATAATTATCAGTGATATTTTGTAAAAGGAGTTGAGAAAGACATCATGACTTTAATCGGTATGATGCATCATCGAGCGGAACCAGAGAAAGTAAAGAAGGCATACGCCTATTCGGTTGTAGCTAAAGCAGAAGGGGTGGAGTTTTTTTACTTTACACCAGGGAAAGTGGATATTAAAAACAAAAAAATAATGGGTAAATATTATGAAAATGGTATGTGGATTGAAAAGGAATACCCTTTTCCAGACGTTATTTATAATGCGAGTTATCCCTTAAGTAAAAAAGCAGAGAGAATAGTCGACTATTTATCTGAAAGCATCCCATTTACAAGTCATTCAATTGGAAGTAAATTGAGTGTCTATAAAAGGGTTACGAAAGGTGAGGAATTTAAACAATACCTGATTCCTACACTCGAACTAACAAGTGTCAAAGATTTTCTGGATATGATTAATTTATATTCAAAGATTATTATGAAACCAACTTCTGGACACCAAGGCGAGAGCATTCTCTTCATTGAAAAAGAAGAGGATGAATTCAAAATTAATGACGCGGGTAAAATCTCAATATATACGAAAGAAGAGTTGCTAGACTTAGTATCACATAAAATCCAAGAACAAGAATATATAGTTCAGAGGTTTATATCATGCCAGATAAAATCAGGTCATGTATACGACTTACGTTTGCATGTTCAAAAAAATGGAGAAGGCAAATGGGTCATAACATCGATTTACCCCCGTATTGGACCATTAGGAAGTATTACATCAAATTTAGGTAGTGGCGGTTATACTGCTTTTCTTGATCGCTTTTTGCAAAAAGAGTTTAATGATGACTGGTTTAATATTAAAAGAGAACTTGAGCATTTTTCGTTAAGCTTTTCTAACCATTTTGATGCATTATACGATGGTTCTCCACTCGATGAATTAGGAATCGATGTTGGAATCGATGAAAACCAAAGACTATGGTTATTTGAAGTAAATTGGCGGCCAGGAATTCCAATAATATTTAATAGTGAGTTAGATGTAGCGAGAAATACGATTCATTACGCCAAGTATTTAGCTCTTAATAAAAAGAAATATTCTTGAATTGAGGTTTAGAGAAGTCAAGCTGCCTATATTTTTTGAAAAAGCACATTTCTTGTAAGACTGTGTACAACATTGAAGAACTACACTAGCTAAAAGAAGACAGTTAGGCTTAAGAAAGTGATTTTGAAAGAAAAACAAAATTAAAGCTTCTCTTCAACTAAAATGTGCTTAGTTGAAGAAGGAGTTTTAAAAAAATAATCATTTTAAACCTGTATTTTGAATACCCCAAAAAGAACATTTGTACAATGTAATCTCGAAGTGCATTTATTTTTGTTGTCAACACATGATCGAAAATTTCAGTGAATACCTAATGATTAAAAAAGTTAGTTATCATAATTTCTAATAAAATACTTACTCATTCCTGTACATTCGCCCCTGTTATATATATTTTTGTTGCCCAATATAGCTCGATTATGCTTATTAAAGAATGTAATTTTCCATAGAATGATATTCCTCCATTCATTCAAAACATTGAAATATAAGGGTTTTAAGCTTGTTGTTGTTGTAATATACATTCTTTTCATAGTATAATTCATAATAGTTTAATTAGGAGTGAACATGCATGAATAATGAAGAAAGATTGGCACGACAGAAAAAAATCCGTAATTTCTCGATTATCGCTCATATAGACCATGGGAAGTCGACACTTGCGGACCGTATTTTAGAAAAAACGAAAACTTTAACATCTCGTGAAATGAAAGACCAACTGCTTGACTCTATGGATCTTGAAAGAGAACGAGGAATTACGATCAAATTAAATGCAGTACAGCTTAAATACTTGGCACAAGATGGGGAAGAATATATTTTCCACTTAATTGATACTCCTGGACATGTCGATTTTACATATGAGGTATCTCGAAGCTTAGCAGCCTGTGAGGGTGCTATATTGGTTGTCGATGCTGCACAAGGTATTGAAGCTCAAACATTGGCAAACGTATATCTAGCTCTTGATAATGATTTAGAAATTTTACCAGTTATCAATAAAATAGATTTGCCAGCTGCTGATCCAGAACGTGTGAAAAAGGAAGTTGAAGAGGTAATTGGTTTAGATGCTTCTGAAGCTGTGCATGCATCAGCAAAAGCTGGAATTGGTATAGAAGAGATTTTAGAGCAAATTGTGGAGAAGGTTCCTGCACCAACAGGTGACCCGGAAGCCCCACTACAAGCACTAATTTTTGATTCTCTTTATGACCCTTACCGTGGTGTAATTGTCTATATCCGAATCATGCAAGGAACAGTTAAACCGGGAGACCGCATTAAAATGATGTCATCTGGCAAGGAATTCGATGTGGTTGAGACTGGAGTATTCACACCAAGAACGACACAACGTGATGAACTGACAGTAGGGGATGTTGGCTTCTTAACAGCTTCTATGAAGGATGTCGGTGATTCAAGTGTTGGGGATACCATTACTTTAGCGGATAATCCAGCTACAGAGGCATTAGCTGGTTATCGAAAAATGAACCCGATGGTATTCTGTGGATTATACCCAATTGATAATTCAAAGTATAATGACCTTCGTGATGCTTTAGAAAAGCTACAGCTGAATGACTCTGCATTAGAATTCGAACCAGAATCCTCTCAAGCTTTAGGATTTGGTTATCGTTGTGGTTTCTTAGGACTATTACACATGGAAATTATTCAAGAGCGTATTGAAAGAGAGTTCAAAATTGACCTTATTACTACAGCGCCAAGTGTTATCTATAACGTAAAACTTACTAGCGGTGATACACTTAAAGTAGATAATCCTTCTATGATGCCAGATGTTCAAAAGGTTGACTCGATCGAGGAGCCTTATGTAAAAGCTTCTATTATGGTTCCAGAAGATTACGTAGGATCAGTTATGGAGCTTTGCCAACGTAAACGTGGTAACTTTATTACAATGGACTTTCTATCATCTGCACGTGTAAATATTATTTATGAAATTCCACTTTCAGAAATAGTGTATGATTTCTTTGATTCGTTAAAATCTAGCACTAAAGGATATGCTTCCTTTGACTATGAGCTTATCGGCTACAAGGAATCTAAACTTCAAAAGATGGATATTTTATTGAACGGCGAAAAAGTAGATGCATTAAGCTTTATTGTTCATAAGGATTTTGCATACGAGCGTGGAAAGCTTATTGTAGAAAAGCTGAAAGCCTTAATCCCAAGACAGCAGTTTGAAGTACCTGTTCAAGCAGCAGTAGGACAGAAAATTATAGCTCGTTCTACTATCAAATCTATGGGTAAAAATGTTTTAGCTAAATGTTACGGTGGAGATATTTCTCGTAAACGTAAGCTTCTTGAAAAACAAAAAGAAGGTAAAAAGCGTATGAAACAAGTAGGATCTGTGGAAGTACCGCAAGAGGCGTTTATGGCAGTTCTAAAAATGGATGAGCCAAATAAATAATTTTTGTTAACCTAACCATGGAGAGGCGCATCAGCTCTCCATGGTTTTATATTTATTGGGGAGTTTCCTGGAACTCTATCTTAATCAATTCTCCCGTAGAGGTAGTATATTCAATACTTACAAAAACACCAAACTCTTTGATGTCATCCTTTATCCAGAGCTTAAATCTCTCAATTGTTGAATTCTCTTTTGTTTCCCTTCCTTCGTACAAGTAGTCAATAATAGACGCATTTGGATATTTTGACTGAGTCTCCTTTACTGCAAGCTTCCCCCATTTAGCATAGACTGGAACAGCCTCTTGAGCATTTACATTGGTTGATAAACTAATCGGAACAGAGACTCCAGCTATAAGTAGTCCGAGGATGAAACAGATTTTTCTAAACATTAAACTTCAGCTCCTTTTTATATAAGATGAGCATATTATTTAAAGTCATTCTTCCTGTAAGAATTAAACAAATAGCTTAATTAGAATAATTTGCTCAATTCATCTAGCGAGTACGCTAATTTCAATAGTTTGAAGGAACATAGAATATACGCTATAATTTATGTATACAAAGATTGAAAACGTACAAATTTTAATGCTTTGATAAATAACATGGGGAAGGAGGCACTGTTTGCCTCCTTCTTCGTATTTTATAAAAGAACATAGAAAGAAGGCTTAGAATGGTCCGTGGAGTGTATATACATATCCCTTTTTGTCATCAAATATGTAATTATTGTGACTTTAATAAATTCTATTTTCATAATCAGCCAGTCGATGAGTATATCGAGTCGTTAGGAAAAGAAATGGCGCTTTGGCAAGACGATTTAGCGAAAGCTAAGATAGAGACAATTTTCCTTGGAGGAGGAACACCTACTGCCTTGTCGCTTGAACAGTTAGAACGTTTGCTTACTCTGATACATCAATATATTCCGCTTGAACACGTAAAGGAATTTTCTTCGGAAGCAAATCCAGATGAGCTAACTCTGGAGAAAATGCAGCTAATGCGAAAATTTGGTGTGAATAGATTAAGTATGGGAGTGCAAACTTTCAATCAGGACTTGTTAAAAATCTTAGGAAGAACACATTCTAATAATCACGTTTATGATGTTATTCAATACGCAAAACAGACGGAGTTTCCTTCTATAAGTATTGACTTGATGTATGGTTTACCTAATCAAACCATGGAGCAGTGGAAAGAATCACTCCAGGAGGCATTTCGTTTGAAGATTCCTCATATTTCAGCATATTCCTTACTCGTAGAGCCGAAAACAATATTTTATAATCTCCTTTCAAAAGGCAAACTTTCCTTACCAGGAGAGGATTTAGAGGCTGAAATGTATGGCTATTTAATGGATGAAATGAAGAAAAATGGATACAAACAGTATGAAATTAGCAACTTCTCATATGAGGGAAAGGCATCAGAACATAACTTACTGTATTGGAATAATGATGAATATATTGGTTTGGGAGCAGGTGCACATGGATATGTGAACAGTATTAGATATTCTAATCATGGCCCCCTAAAAAAATATATGCAGCAGCTAGAGATAGGTGAAAAGCCTGTAATGATGCAAAAAGAAGTGACTTATGAAGAGAAAATGGAAGAAGAAATGTTCCTCGGACTTAGAAAGAACCAGGGAGTTTCCCTATCCAACTTTGACAAACGGTACGGTAAAAGTCTTTACGAGGCTTACGGTAACGAAATAGAGGAGCTTCTAAAAAAGGAACTTCTAGAAATAAAAAATGATTACGTTTTTTTAACTAATCGTGGAAGATTTGTTGGCAACGAAGTATTTCAATATTTTCTAAAATAATTAATACTTAATCGTTGACAGTTTTCTTTAGATTTGATAAGTTTTATATGAGTATTAGCACTCTCTATAGATGAGTGCTAACAGAGGTGATGATCATGCTAACTAACAGGCAATTGTTAATATTGCAAGTAACGGTAGATGATTTTATTGAAACTGCTCAGCCAGTTGGATCTCGTCAACTTTCGAAGAAGGAGGAAGTACCTTTTAGTCCTGCGACTATTCGAAACGATATGGCGGATTTAGAAGATATGGGTTTCTTAGAGAAAACACATACTTCTTCTGGCCGCGTACCTTCAGAAAAGGGCTATCGTTATTATGTGGATAATTTATTAACTCCACAGCTTATTTCCAAAGATGAGATCAAACAAATTCGTTCTATTTTTGAAGAAAGAATGGTAGAGACAGAGCAAATAATTCGAAAGTCAGCAAACATTTTGTCTGAGCTAACGAACTATACCTCTATTATGTTAGGCTTAGATGTCAGAAAGCATCGGGTCAAACGGTTATCTATTGTGCCATTAACGGATGATTCTGCAGTTGCTATTATTGTTACCGACAGTGGACATGTGGAAAATCGTGTATTTTCTATACCTGAAAATTTTACTGCTTCAGATATTGAGCGTATGGTCAATATCATTAATGAGCATCTAGTTGGAGTTCATTTACACGAACTACAATCTAAGCTAGAGATTGTGACTCAATCAGTGCTTCGTCAAAATAGTGGACGTTTAAACGCTCTAGTTGGATCTTTAAACAAAGCTATGACTATTGAGCACGAGGATAAAGTTTATTATGGCGGTAAAATGCAACTTTTAAGCCAACCAGAATTTAATGATGTAGAAAAAGCAAAAAGTATCATGTACTGGATGGAACACGTCAATGAGTTCCCAGGACTATTCCATTTGAACAAAAAAGGCATCAATATCAGTATTGGTTCTGAAAACAATCAATTTGGAATGGACAATTGTAGTATCATTACAGCCTCTTATGATATTGGAGAGGAACAAAGTGGCTCTATTGCTATAATAGGCCCCACAAGAATGGACTATAGGCGTGTAGTATCGTTATTAGACGTGATAAGTGGGGACTTGTCTAGAGAGTTGTCTAGGATATTACGTGGTCAACATGGATAAAGGAGAGTTGCTGCTAAATGGAAAACAAAAACGAAAATGTAAATGAAGAAGTAAAAACAGAACAAGAGACTGTTACTCAAGAAGTAGTAGACGAAACGACAGAGTCGACTGAAAATAATGAAGCTGTCGAGGTAGAAGAAGTAGATGAATTAACTCTTCTCAAACAACAATTGGAAGAAGAGCAGGATCGAGTTATTCGTATTCGTGCAGACTTTGAAAATTACAAACGACGTGTTCAATTAGACAAAGAAGCAGATTATAAATATCGTGCCCAAGCATTGTTGAATGATCTTTTACCGGTTTTAGATAATCTAGAGCGTGCTCTAGCAGTGGAACCAAAAACAGAAGAAGCAGTTTCTTTAGCTAAAGGTGTAGATATGGTTTACCGCTCTCTAGTGACTGCAGTTGAAAAAGAAGGATTAGAAGCAGTGAAAGCTGAGGGAGAGCCTTTTGATCCGAATTTACATCAAGCAGTTATGCAAGAGAAGGATGACACAAAAGAATCTGGCATTGTCCTTCAAGAATTACAAAAAGGCTATAAATTGAAAGATAGAATACTACGACCATCAATGGTTAAAGTAAACGAATAGTAAATTCAAACAGATTTTTATTGGTACCATTTTGGTCACCAATTATATTATAAATTGCATATAAACAGTATTTATTAGGAGGAAAATTGTATGTCAAAAATTATCGGTATTGACTTAGGAACAACAAACTCATGTGTATCTGTACTAGAAGGTGGAGAACCAAAAGTAATTCCAAATCCAGAAGGAAATCGTACGACACCATCTGTAGTTGCTTTTAAAAACGGCGAAAAACAAGTTGGGGAAGTAGCAAAACGTCAATCTATTACAAATCCAAATACAATTTCTTCAGTTAAACGTTTAATGGGTACAAGTGAAAAGGTTTCTGCTGAAGGCAAAGAATACACTCCACAAGAAGTTTCTGCTATGATCCTTCAATATTTAAAAGGATTCGCTGAAGAATATCTAGGAGAAAAAGTAACTAAAGCTGTAATTACTGTACCTGCATACTTTAACGATGCTGAGCGTCAAGCTACAAAAGACGCTGGACGAATTGCAGGACTAGAAGTAGAACGTATTATCAATGAACCTACTGCAGCAGCTCTAGCATATGGTTTAGATAAAATGGATCATGATGAAAAAATTCTTGTTTATGACCTTGGTGGAGGTACTTTCGACGTTTCTATACTTGAACTTGGTGATGGAGTATTTGAAGTATTAGCTACTGCAGGGGACAACCGTCTTGGTGGGGATGACTTTGACCAAATAATCATGGATTACTTAGTACAAGAGTTTAAAAAAGAAAATGGTATTGATCTTTCTAAAGATAAAATGGCAGTACAACGTTTGAAAGATGCAGCTGAAAAAGCTAAAAAAGATCTTTCTGGCGTTACATCAACACAAATCTCACTACCGTTTATCACTGCTGGAGAAGCTGGTCCACTTCACTTAGAATTGACAATGACTCGTGCAAAATTCGATGATCTTACTGCTCAATTAGTAGAGCGTACAATGGTACCAACTCGACAAGCATTAAAAGATGCTGGATTATCTTCATCTCAAATTGATAAAGTTATCTTAGTTGGTGGATCTACTCGTATTCCTGCTGTACAAGAAGCTATTAAGAAAGAAACAGGTAAAGAACCACATAAAGGTGTAAACCCAGATGAAGTAGTAGCAATGGGAGCAGCTGTACAAGGTGGAGTTTTAACTGGTGACGTAAAAGATGTAGTACTTTTAGACGTAACACCACTTTCTTTAGGGATTGAAACAATGGGAGGAGTATTCACGAAGTTAATCGATCGTAATACAACAATTCCGACATCTAAATCACAAACTTTCTCAACTGCTGCTGATAACCAACCAGCTGTAGATATTCATGTGTTACAAGGTGAACGTCCAATGGCAGCGGACAACAAAACTCTTGGCCGCTTCCAACTTGCTGATATTCCACCAGCACCACGTGGAGTACCACAAATCGAAGTTACATTTGATATCGATAAAAACGGTATCGTAAATGTTAAAGCTAAGGATCTTGGAACTCAAAAAGAACAAACAATAACTATCCAATCAAACACTTCATTATCTGACGAAGAAATTGATCGTATGGTAAAAGAAGCAGAAGCAAACGCTGAAGCTGATAAAGTTCGTAAAGAAGAAGCGGAAGTTAAAAATGAAGCAGACCAACTAGTATTTATGACTGAAAAAACTCTAAAAGATCTTGAAGGTAAAGTTTCAGATGATGAGAAAAAATCAGCAGAAGATGCAAAAGAAGAGCTTAAAGCAGCTTTAGAAGCTGGAAACTTAGAAGACATTAAAGCTAAAAAAGACAAGTTAAATGAAATCGTTCAACAACTTACAATGAAGCTTTATGAACAAGCACAAGCTGAAGCAGCTGCTAATGGACAACAAGAAGGCGGACCATCTGATGACGGCGTAGTCGATGCAGAGTTTGAAGAAGTAAACGACGATAAAGACAAGTAATGTCGACCAGAAAAAGTCAAAGACCGTTTTCGGCTTTGGCTTTTTCAATGTCTGTAATATGGAGAAAAACGCTAATTGTTTTGCTATTACGAAATTGTCCATGTTACAATTATCTTTATGTGTAAGTTAACAGAGCAGGAGAGTGAACTATGAGCAAACGTGATTATTACGAAGTACTTGGTGTAGCCAAGAGTGCATCTGGGGACGAGATAAAAAAGGCATATCGTAAATTGTCTAAGCAATATCACCCAGATTTAAACAAGGAAGCTAATGCAGAAGAGAAATTCAAGGAAATCTCCGAAGCGTATGAAGTTTTAAGTGACGACCAAAAACGTGCACAATATGATCAATTTGGTCATGCGGGACCAAACCAAGGATTTGGTGGTGGTTTCAGTGGTGCAGATGGTTTTGGATTTGAAGATATATTCAGTTCATTCTTTGGAGGCGGAGGAACACGACGTCGAGACCCAAATGCGCCAAGAAAAGGGAACGATCTTCAATACTCTATGACTATAGAATTTGAAGAAGCAGTTTTTGGTATGGAAAAAGAAATTGAAATATCTAAGGAAGAAACTTGTGATACATGTAGTGGTACTGGAGCTAAACAAGGTACTCATCCTGAAAAATGTTCGCACTGTAACGGAAATGGTCAAGTGAATGTCACTCAAGACACTCCTTTTGGTCGAATTCAAACGAAGCGTGCATGTAACTACTGTGAGGGTACAGGGAAAATCATCAAAGAAAAATGTTCAACCTGTCATGGTAGAGGAACGGTTAATAAGCGCAAAAAGATTAAAGTTACTGTACCAGCTGGTGTAGATGATGGGCAACAACTACGTGTAAGTGGTCAGGGTGAGCCAGGAGTAAACGGTGGTCCTGCTGGTGACCTTTATGTAGTATTCCGTGTAAAAGCCGATCCTCGCTTTGAGCGTGATGGCGACGATATTTATTACGAGCTACCTTTAACCTTTGCTCAAGCAGCACTAGGAGACGAAGTAGAGATTCCAACTGTTCAAGGAAAAGTTAAGCTTAAAATTCCTGCAGGTACACAGTCTTCAACAACATTCCGTCTTAAAGGAAAAGGCGTGAAAAATGTACATGGCTATGGTGTCGGTGATCAACATGTTATCGTAAAAGTAGTTACACCTAAAAAGCTTACAGAAAAACAAAAACAATTATTACGTGAATTTGCGGAAATCAGTGGAGATATTCCGGAAGAACAAGGTAGTTCATTATTTGATAAAATCAAAAGAACAATAAAAGGCGAATAAGGAGTTGGAGCAAGTGAAATGGTCGGAGCTATCTATTCACACTACTAATGAGGCAGTGGAAGCGGTAAGCAATATTTTGCATGAGGCTGGTGCAAGCGGAGTAGTTATTGAGGATTCAGAAGAATTGGTTAGAGATAGAGAAGATATCTTTGGAGAAATCTATAGCTTAAATCCAGATGATTTTCCGGTAGATGGTGTGCGAATAAAAGCTTATTTAGCCGAAACAAGCTTTTTATTAGAGACAGTAGAAGAGATTAAGGTTGCGATCAACAACTTGCTAAATTTCAATATCGACTTAGGACATAATATAATCACTGTAACAGAAGTTGACGAGGAAGATTGGGCAACGGCTTGGAAAAAATATTACCATCCTGTAAAAATCTCAAATCGATTTACTATTGTCCCAACATGGGAAGAATATGAAAGAGTTAACTCAGATGAGTTAATTATTGAGTTGGATCCTGGTATGGCCTTTGGTACAGGTACACATCCAACGACTGTTATGTGCTTGCAAGCGCTCGAGAAAACAGTTCAGCCAAATACTTCAGTAATTGATGTTGGAACTGGCTCAGGAGTTCTGTCAATAGGAGCAGCAAAGCTAGGTGCTTCTTCGATTCATGCTTTGGATCTTGATGAGGTAGCAGTAAAATCTGCAAAAGAGAATATTGCCATTAACAGAGTGGATGATATCGTTCAAGTTACTCATGGGAACCTACTTGATAATGTAACTGAACAAGCAGATATTGTTGTCGCAAATATACTAGCTGAAATTATTATGACCTTCACAGATGATGCCTATTCTATTGTTAAGCCTGGTGGACTTTTTATCACTTCAGGTATTATTGCGACAAAGAAAGAAGATGTAAGAGAATCTTTACAGCAGTCAGGCTTTGAAGTGGATGAAGTCATGATGATGGAAGACTGGGTTACAATTATTTCTAGAAAGCCTGTAAAGTAAAGGGGTAATTATCTTGCAACGTTATTTTACAAAAGAGCCTGTAGACCAAAATAATACTATTACTATAACTGGAGAAGACGCGCATCACATGATTCAGGTGATGCGCATGTCTCCTAGTGACCATGTATATATAGTAAGTGAAAAAGATACTTATATTATGTCGATTGTACAAGGGACCTCTAAAGAAGTATTGCTAGAAGTAGTTGAAAAGCTGAAAGTTACAAACGAAATGCCTTTGCAAGTTTCAATTGTTTGTGGGCTACCTAAAGGAGACAAACTGGAACTTATAACTCAAAAGGGAACCGAGCTTGGTATGCATTCACTTTTCCCATTTGAAGCAAAGCGATCTATTGTAAAATGGGATAAGGCAAAAAATGATAAAAAGATTGGCAGACTTCAAAAAATTGCTAAAGAAGCAGCAGAGCAATCGCATAGATCTTTTATTCCACAGATACATAATCCTGTAACGATGTTGGAACTTTTAGAAATTGCTAAACAGTATGATGTTAAATTTGTAGCAGATGAAGAAGATGCTAAACTAACAGAACGACAAAAGTTTGCCGACCAATTAAAAAAGGTGTATGATAAACAATCGATACTGATTGTTTTTGGTCCAGAGGGTGGATTGGACAGACAAGAGGTAAGACAATTATTAGAAAATGATTTTAAACCTATCGCACTTGGACCTAGAATTTTAAGAACAGAAACGGCGCCATTATATGCGCTTGCTGCAATTTCCTATGAATATGAATGAAAGAGGTGTAAGGATATGTCATCCGTTGCATTCCATACATTAGGCTGTAAAGTAAACCATTACGAAACAGAGGCTATTTGGCAACTGTTTAAGGATAATGGTTATGAACGTACGGATTTTGAAAAAAAATCTGATGTGTATGTTATAAATACTTGTACTGTAACGAATACAGGAGACAAAAAAAGCAGACAGGTCATTAGACGTGCTATTCGTCAAAATCCTGATGCTGTTATTTGTGTTACTGGATGTTATGCTCAAACTTCTCCTGCTGAAATTATGGCTATTCCAGGAGTAGACATTGTTGTCGGTACTCAAGAACGTACGAAAATGCTTGGTTATATTGAACAATATAAAATGGAGCGTAAACCGATCAATGCAGTAGGAAACATTATGAAAAATCGTGTATATGAAGAGCTTGATGTGCCTTCATTTACTGACCGTACTCGTGCATCCTTGAAAATCCAAGAAGGTTGTAACAATTTCTGTACATTTTGTATCATTCCATGGGCTCGTGGTTTGATGAGATCCAGAGACCCTCAAGAAGTAGTAAGACAAGCCCAGCAACTGGTTGATGCAGGGTATTTAGAAATCGTGTTAACTGGTATTCATACTGGTGGATATGGAGAAGATTTAAAGGACTATAATTTAGCTCAATTATTACGAGATATTGAGATGAATGTTAAGGGCTTGAAACGTTTAAGAATTAGTTCCATCGAAGCAAGTCAGCTATCAGACGAAGTGATTGATGTATTAAAAGAATCTAAGATTGTAGTGAGGCATTTGCATATTCCTATACAATCAGGATCCGATACTGTTCTTAAAAGAATGCGTCGTAAATACACGATGGAATTCTTCGCTAATCGCTTGGATCGCCTAAGAGATGCTCTTCCCGATTTAGCAATCACTTCAGATGTAATTGTAGGATTCCCAGGAGAAACGGAAGAAGAATTTATGGAAACATATAACTTTATCCGTGACCAAAGATTCTCTGAATTGCACGTTTTCCCATATTCAAAACGTACTGGTACACCAGCAGCTAGAATGGAAGACCAAGTAGATGAAGAGATTAAAAATGAACGTGTTCATCGCCTAATAACACTGAATGACCAATTGGCGGTAGATTATGCTTCTCGTTTCGAAGATGAGGTACTTGAAATTATTCCTGAGGAAGTAGTAAACAATGAATCAGGAGAGTCATTTGTAGAAGGATATACAGATAATTACTTAAAAGTTATTATTCCAGGTACAGAAGAGTTAATAGGTAAATTAGTGCGCGTAAAAATAACACGGGCTGGATATCCACAAAATGAAGGACAGTTTGTACGAATATTAGAAGAAGTAAAAGAACTAGTGTGACATTCATACTAAGCTTCTAACCTTAGACAAAGTACCCTGAGAGTTCAATTCTCGGGGTACTTTGTCATTTTTGAAGATAATTGAGTTCATATCTCCCCTGAACTCTAAGAGTTAGTAGTATCTACGAAAAGTCAGACGGTCAAACTGCTCAATCGGTAGCATGTGTTCAAGGTCATTGATTTGGTTTATTGTCCTCATGATATTTAACACGTTAAACCTAACGTATTAGTAGATTTAGAAATTCAACACTTATTGATGTGCAAACTCTCGCCACTGAAGTGGAAGGAGCTAAGAATCCTAAGCGGACAGCTCGCGGATCCGTTGCATCCGGATTTGCCCATGCCTGTGAAAAGCAAGACGCCTGAAACTAAAATCGACGATTACATATTATGTAGTAAAAATAAAAAAACTATTTGTTTTGTTTACAGTCTGAAGCTAGTATGGCTTTCACACTAGCTTTTTTTTGTTTTTATCAGTAATATTAAGAGGTACGTACAACTGGAAGGAGTTTATATGATGACACAAAACATAGCCGCATTAATAGATCATACTCTATTAAAACAAGACGCAACAAAAACACAAATTGAAAAACTTTGCGAGGAAGCGAAACAATATAACTTTGCTTCTGTTTGTGTAAATCCTTCATGGGTAAAATTAAGCGCATCTTTATTAAAAAATTCACCTGCTAAAGTTTGTACAGTTATTGGCTTTCCATTAGGAGCTACTACTAGTGAAGTTAAAGCTTTCGAAACAACTAATGCTATCGATAACGGTGCTGAAGAAATTGATATGGTTATCAATGTAGGTGCTTTAAAGGATGAAGATTATGATTATGTCCAAAAAGACATAGAAGCAGTAGTTAATGCTGCAAAAGGCAAGGCAATAGTGAAGGTAATTTTAGAAACTTGCTTGTTAACGGATGAACAAATTATTAAAGCTAGTGAGTTATCTAAAACTGCTGGGGCAGATTTTGTCAAAACTTCTACTGGTTTTTCTACTGGAGGAGCAACAGTCAGCGCAGTGAAAATCATGCGTGAAACAGTTGGACCAGACCTTGGTGTCAAAGCTTCTGGTGGAGTTCGAAGCCTTGAAGATCTTGAAGCGATGGTAGATGCAGGAGCTACTCGAATAGGGGCAAGTTCTGGTGTTGAGATTGTAAACGGATTAGAAAGTAAATCTGATTATTAATTAATGCCAAAGTATTGACCAAGACTTTATTATACGGTATAATTTTTTAGTACATAACACTTGGTTATGTACTGACGTGTGTTCGGAGGGAGGGAAAGAGAGATGTCAAAAACTGTCGTTCGCAAAAACGAATCGCTTGAAGATGCTCTTCGCCGCTTCAAACGTACTGTATCTAAAAGTGGTACAATTCAAGAGGTTAGAAAGCGCGAGTTTTATGAAAAACCAAGCGTGAAACGTAAAAAGAAATCAGAAGCTGCACGTAAACGTAAGTGGTAATTTAATCCCAACCATCCCTACGTTCAAAACACGTACTGTATGATTAAAATTTACAATTATGTAAACCGAGAAAATTTATTTTCTCGGTTTATTTTAATTTATTGAAACTTTTTTGATTTTCAACCGTAAACAGTAATATACATATAGAAGAAGGGAGGTTTAAGTGTGAGATTAGCGCGGCTGTTTATTTCTTTTTGCTTATTACTTGCCGCATTTGCAATGGTTGTACCCTCTTTTTCAGCAGACACTCAGACTGTCTATAAGGTTCCTATATACGAAGAAGTAGAAGACGGCTTATATGCTTTCTTAAAAAGGTCTATAAAGGAAGCGGAGGAAGCAGAAGCAGATGCTATAATTTTTGATATAAATACTCCTGGTGGATTCGTAGACTCGGCAGAGAAAATCGTGAATTTGTTAGATTCAACACCTATTAGGAAAATAGCCTATATTAATTCGCAGGCATTATCGGCTGGAGCCTATTTAGCTCTACACACAGACGAGATTTATATGTCACCTAATGGGTCGATGGGAGCAGCAGCAGTTATTGATAGCGCCGGAAATGCTGCTGACATGAAGGCAACTAGTGCCTGGAAGGCTAAAATGAGAAATGCAGCTGAAAGAACCGGCAAAGAACCTATTTATGCTCAAGCGATGGCAGACGAGTCTGTTGATCTTCCTGAGTACAGAGCGGGAGAAGGACAATTGTTAACGCTTTCAGCAAGAGAAGCAATAGAAGTCGGTTATTCAGAGGGAACGGTTGCTACTTTTGATGAATTGCTTACAAAAAGCAATTTAACAGGAGCGAAAGTAGTTGAAACAAAGGAAGCTTTTGTAGAAACGCTAGCAAGAATTGTTACTAACCCAGTAGTAGTGCCGATTTTATTATCTCTTGCAAGCTTAGGGCTAATCCTAGAGTTATATTCCCCAGGTTTTGGAGTACCTGGAACGGTAGGTTTACTTTCTTTAGGTCTATTCTTTTACGGGCATCTTGTAGCAGGATTAGCAGGATATGAAACCTTTGTTTTACTGGCACTGGGAATCCTGCTAGTAATAGCCGAATTCTTTATTCCTGGTGGGATTATTGGTATATTAGGTTTAGTAGCTATATTATTTAGCATAATATTAGCAGGTGGTAATCTTTTTTATATGAGCGTTGCGGTTTTAATAGCAATAACAGTAGCTATAATAGGAATGGTGATTATTGTGAAATTCTTCGGAAAAAAGGTTAGGTTATTAAACAAAATGATTTTGACGGATGCAACTACTACTGAAAAAGGATATGTGTCCAATCATAATCGTTTAGATTTAGTTGGAAAAATAGCTGAAACGATGACACCGCTTAGACCTTCTGGGACTATACGTATTGAGAACGAGCGCATCGATGCTGTATCCGACGGAAGTTTTATCGGAAAGGATAAGCAAGTGGTTATTATTAAGGTTGAAGGCTCTCGAATAGTTGTTCGAGAAGCAAGAGAAGGGGAGGCAACACAATGATTAGTGGTAGCATGATAGGTACAATAGTAATAATTGTCATAGCTTTCATCCTATTATCGGTATTTTTAACATTTTTCCCGATAGCATTATGGATTTCAGCTATTGCAGCAGGAGTTAAAATTAGTATTTTTACACTAGTAGGTATGAGATTACGTCGAGTAATTCCATCTCGTATTGTAAATCCTCTTATTAAAGCACATAAGGCTGGATTGAATGTAACTATCAATCAGTTAGAAAGCCATTACTTAGCTGGTGGTAACGTTGATCGAGTTGTCAATGCGCTTATCGCTGCACATCGTGCAAATATTGAGTTATCATTTGAACGTGCAGCAGCAATTGATTTAGCAGGCCGTGATGTACTAGAAGCAGTACAAATGTCCGTTAACCCGAAAGTAATTGAAACACCATTTATTGCAGGTGTTGCGATGAATGGTATCGAAGTAAAAGCAAAAGCACGTATTACAGTTCGTGCCAATATTGACCGTTTAGTCGGTGGTGCTGGTGAAGAAACAATTGTAGCTCGTGTTGGTGAGGGTATCGTTAGTACAATTGGTTCGAGTGTAAGCCATGAACGCGTATTAGAAAACCCGGATTTAATTTCACAAACAGTTCTGTCTAAAGGGCTAGATTCTGGTACAGCATTTGAAATTCTATCGATTGATATTGCGGACGTTGATGTCGGCAAAAACATCGGTGCTGAATTACAAACAGAGCAAGCAGAAGCAGATAAAAAGATTGCTCAAGCTAAAGCAGAAGAACGTCGTGCAATGGCAGTAGCCTCAGAACAAGAGATGAAAGCGAAAGTTGTAGAGATGCGCTCTAAAGTCGTAGAGGCAGAAGCAGAAGTGCCACGTGCAATGGCTGAAGCTTTACGCGAAGGTAATATGGGTGTTATGGATTATATGAATTATAACAACATCAAAGCAGATACTGGTATGAGAGACTCTATCAGCAAGGTTGGAAATGATAAACCTTCCACTGATGAGTTAAAAGACTAGTATTAGCGCAGAAAGGAGGACTTCTCCTTGGAAGGTTTAATACTACCCTTAATAATTATTATTCTTACTTCATTGTTTGGAAGAAAGAAGCAGGAAGAAAAACCTGCACCTAAGCCTGCACAGCCCAATATACAAAGGGCTCCACAGCAAAAGCCGGTTGCTCAAAATCCTTTTAAAAGCTTAGGGGAATTAGCGAAAGAGTTTCAACAGGAGCAACAAACCAAAATGGAAAGAAAACCTCTTTCTGTACCTAAAGAAATACGGGTAGATGCTCCTCCGGTTATAGAAAAGGTCGGAAGGGAAATAGGAAGAGACCAAGGTGTTCCGAGGTCAACTGGCCGTCTTTCCGTGCATCAAGTCAGCCAACAAAATGCCACTAAAAAGTCGGTTGTTCAAAATATTATGCCCGATACAAAAGAAGAGCTTATGCGTGCTATAGTTTTATCGGAGATATTAGCTCCTCCAAAATCAAAAAGATAAATCATGAACACCCCTTTACATGCATAAATTCATGTAAAGGGGTGTTTTTTATCAAACAATTATTTCCACTCCACGCGAGTATTATGATTGATAATTTTGATGACATTATTTTAGATTATGAAATTTCGCTTCTTCGATTATCAGATACGGAGTTAGTCTGTTCCTACAATCATCATCTACTAGAAATACAAGCTGAACGATTATTTATAAAGTCGATGTCAATGGAACGCCTTCATCTTCAGGTAGATAAACTCCAGTGCTTTAAACTTACTAGGAAGGACAACGGCTAATGTCAAAACAACTAGTACGTATCCAATTAGCAAGCACCACTGATCAGTTTGTTTTGTTTCAGAAATTATTGTCTCACGATATCGAAGTGTATCGAGTTTATAGCACGGAGGATAGTTTGTTCTTCTCCATTCAGAAAAAAGATTTGAAGCAATTTAGGAAAATACGAAAAACGATGAAACTTCCTGTAAAGCTAAAGGACGAAACAACAAGCGGCACCATTTCCATATATTCTTATTCCATTATTGGGGTAATCTTTTTTTTCATAATACCGCTGATCTTTGCACAATTTATATGGAAGGTCAACATTGATTCATATACGCCAGAGAGTAACATCATGATAACGGAACAGCTAAAGGAAATGAAAATTAAAGAAAGGATGCTTATTTCTTCATTACCATCTGAACAAGAAATTAGGCAGAAACTTCTACTGAAGCATAAGGAATTTTCTTGGATTCATTTTACTCAATCTGGTTCAACTTTAACAGTCACCCCTATGCTTGCCCCGGTAACAAATGAGCGAGAAGTAAAAAATGCACCGCCATCTCATCTTATCGCTAAAAGAAGTGGAGTAATTACAGACTTTGAATTAGTAAAAGGGGTACGAGCGGTAGAAAAAAATACTTCAGTTAAAAAAGGTGATATTCTTGTTAATGGATTTGTTACTCAAGGTGACAAACGGATAATTACAAGTGCTGAGGGTAAAGTGTACGCAAGCTATTGGATAGAGCTTAACTTTGAACTTCCAAGAAAGGTCACTATCATAAAGCCTACAACCCGAGAAGTGCTCATTCAAAAAAAGACAGATGATAAGAATGACTTTTGGAAGGAAATAGCTATGCCACGGTTTTTGCAGCCTTATTTTAAAGCAGGGTATGTACAAGGTAGTGAGGTGGTTTCGTATGATCTAAATGAGGAATCAGTTAAACATCTAGTACGTCCTTTATTATTTCAAAAAATCATGAATGAATTACCTATTGGCACTCAAATATTAGAAGATAAAGTTTTACAGATGTCTATTGAAAATGATAAAGTGAAAGGGAAGATATTATTACTAATAAATGAAAATATTGCAACACCACAAGTTATACCCCAAGGAGACGACACATGAGCCAACAAAAACAACTAGACATTAATCTGCAAGACCCAACCGAAGCAGTTATGCTGCTAGGTATTTCAGATAAAAATATTAAGCTTATTGAAGAAGAGCTAAAGGTGCAGTTGATTACTAGAGGCGAGTTGATACAAATTGCTGGAGAAGAACAAAATGTGGAAGATGCAAGACAGTTAATCATACAGCTACTACTTGTAATTAGAAAAGGTATTAATATTAACCTTCGTGATGTTTCAACTGCAATTGAAATGAGCATTAATGGAACTATTGAGTATTTCGCAAGCCTCTATGATGAAGAGATTGCTCGGAATACAAAAGGGAAAGCAATTCGAGCGAAGACAATTGGTCAAAGAGAGTATATTCAAGGTATTAGACATTCTGATTTGACATTTGGAATCGGGCCAGCGGGAACTGGGAAAACCTATCTTGCTGTAGTAATGGCAACCCAAGCCTTAAAAAATGCACACGTTAAGAGAATCATTTTAACACGTCCAGCAGTCGAAGCAGGTGAAAGTCTAGGATTTCTACCTGGAGATCTAAAAGAGAAGGTAGACCCTTATTTACGCCCGTTATATGATGCTTTGCATGATGTGTTAGGTACTGAACAAACAGATCGCCTAATGGAACGAGGAACTATAGAAATTGCTCCTCTTGCTTATATGCGTGGGAGAACCTTAGATGATGCATTTGTGATTTTGGACGAAGCTCAAAATACAACAAAAGCTCAAATGAAAATGTTTTTAACCCGCCTAGGCTTCGGATCTAAAATGGTGATTACTGGAGATAAAACCCAAATCGATTTACCGAAGGGTGCCGAGTCAGGCCTAATTGTTGCTGAAAAAATTCTTCATAAAGTTTCAGGAATCCATTTCCAATATTTAGAGCAAGGGGATGTAGTACGTCATCCTCTAGTAGCTAAAATTATTTCTGCATATGAAGAAAATCAATAATATATTAAAACAGCTGTCAATAATAGACGGCTGTTTTTTGTTTACTGATTCACATACGTTTTCCTAAAGATATATATTTACATTCATGCTAACCTTTTTTAAAGCTATAACACTCTTAATAGATTAATTGTCCAATTGTTTTGTATATAAGGTATAATAAAGAGAATAGTAGAGCAAGGGGATGAATGGATGAAGTCGTTAATAATGAAATGGAAAAGATGGCGAGAAAATAAATACCTCCCTATAATTATTATCCTTCTAACTTCTATCAGTATGTTCCTATTAATAAAAGGAAGCGTACAAGAAAATACATACGATATATCTTTAATGAATTTAGCCCCTGAAACTATTCGATCCGTAAAAACAATGGAAGATCCTGTGAAGACGGAGGAGGAAAAAGAAAGGGCGGCTGCTGAAGTATCTCCTGTATACCAATTTCAAGAAGAAACGGCAGAAAATCAATCCACAATTGCCGAATCTATCTTTGACAGTGTATTAGATGTAAAAGGAGAGATTTCCCCGGATGAACCTGAATCAGCAGTTGAAAGTTTACAAAAACTAAAAAAAGAGATGAACGTGCTAACAGAAAATGATAGCTTTGTGCCTTTGACAGATGATGCTTTAAACATATTACTAAAGCAAAATCCCGCTACGCTTAACGAGGCGAAAGAAAAGCTGCCGGTTTTAGTAGAAGAGACTTTAAATGAACCAATCCGAACGGAAAACTTGGCCATAGAAAGAGATAAAGTCGTTCAAAAAGTACGTACTACATTTAATTTTCCTGATGACGTAACGAATGTCCTCATATCAATTGCTCGTGGCTCCATAATAGCGACAGAAATAAAAAATGATGAATTAACCGATCTACGTATCGAACAAGCTAAGGCCAGTGTTGAGCCTACAAGAATTTTACAAGGTCAAATACTTGTACAAAAAGGTGAAATCGTTAGTAAAGAGGTATATCGTCAACTAGAGTTATTAGGTATGCTGACAAACAAATCATCCTATAAGCCATACATAGGTGTATCGCTATTTGTTTTACTTACGATGTGGGTTCTTTTTGGACAAACAATTCGTGTAAAAGAATCTAACCTTCACAACGCAAAAAATCTGATTGTTGTGGCTTTTAGTGTTATTGTATCCGTGTTGATGATGAAAGTGCTACAATCAGTAGCGTACAATTTTGATATCATTATTGCATTTTTGTTCCCGACTGCTATGGTATCCATGTTAGTTTATATATTAGTCAATGAACGAGCAGCCTTTATTTCTAATTTTGTCGTAGCTGCTTATGCTGGTATTATTTTTCAAGAGGGATATACGAATATTTTTCAAATGGAAGTGGCGTTATACATACTTTTTGGTGGGATAGCGGGCATTTTTGCTATGCAGCATATGTATAACACTTCACAGATTCTGCGTTCAAGCTTAATAGTGGCCTCAGTTAATTTAACGTTTATATTATTTTATTTGTTGATGACCAAAACCACTTATGAGTTTACAGATATTGCATTCTATATCGGGGCAGCATTAGTTTCTGGAGTGTTATCAGGTGCACTTACTCTTGGTATTTTGCCTTTTTTTGAGTCAGCTTTTGGTATACTTTCCACTATGAGGTTGATTGAACTTTCCAGTCCAAATCATCCCTTGTTAAAGAAAATACTGACAGAAACACCTGGTACGTATCATCATAGCCTAATGGTGGCAAACTTAGCAGAAGCGGCCTGTGAGGCTATAGGGGCGAATGGCTTACTTGCTAGAGTTGGTTGCTATTACCACGATATCGGTAAAACTAATCGTCCAGGATTTTTTATAGAAAACCAAGTTAATGGTTATAATCCGCACGATAATCTATCGCCGGAGGCAAGCAAGGATATTATTATTTCTCATGCAGTAGATGGAGCAGACATTTTAAAAAAAAATAAGCTTCCTAAAGAAATTATTGATGTTGCTGAGCAGCATCATGGCACAAGCCTATTAAAATTCTTTTATCATAAAGCAAAAGAAATGAATCCGAATATTGCAGAAGGATCTTTTAGGTATCCTGGTCCAAAGCCACAAACAAAGGAAATAGCTATTATTTCTGTAGCTGATAGCGTAGAAGCTGCTGTTCGCTCAATGAAGGAACCGAATGCAGAAAAAATACACCGCCTAATCCAATCAATTATTAAAGATAAGGTAATTGATGGACAATTTGATGAATGCGATTTATCATTCAAGGAAATAAAGAAAATTGAGGAAAGTTTCTGTTCAACGATGAATGGTACATTCCATTCCAGAATAGAATACCCCAAATAATCAGTAAGGAGTAAACAAACATGCTAGTAATGGATTTAATGGACGAAACAAATACATTATCCGAAGAAGCAGTTGCATTAGTTGAGAAAGTACTTCAATCAGCAGCAGATCAATTACATGTAAAAGATGGAAGTGAAGTTAGTGTCACTTTTGTAACTAATGATGTAATTCAAGAAATCAATAAAAACTATCGAAACAAAGACATGCCTACAGATGTAATCTCATTTGCAATGGAAGAAATGGGTGAAGGAGAAATAGAAATAAAAGATGCAGACCTTCCTACATTGCTTGGAGATATAGTTATTTCAGTAGAACGTACAACGGAGCAAGCAGAGTCGTATGGACATTCTTTTGAAAGAGAGCTTGCCTTCTTAGCTGTTCATGGATTTTTACATTTGCTAGGGTACGATCATGGAACAGAAGAAGAGGAAAAGGAAATGTTTGGTTTACAGGAAAATATTTTACAAGCTTTTGGTTTAAAGCGTGAAGGCCATGAACTTTCATAAATTTGGTAAGTCATTCGTCTATGCTACACAAGGAGTATTACAGGCTGTTAAAACAGAACAAAACTTTCGCTTACATTTACTGGCAGCAGGTATAGTTTCGTTAGCGGGTATATTCACCGGGCTCTCTAAATGGGAGTGGATCATTATTGTCATGCTCATTTTTGGGATGTTCATGATAGAATTGGTTAATACGGCGATTGAAAGGGTTGTAGACCTTGTATCACCTGACTATCATCTATTAGCTCAGCAGGCAAAGGATATTGCTGCTGGAGCTTGTCTAGTCTATGCAATCTGCACAGTAATTATAGGTTTAATCATATTTATACCGAAATGGTCGGTAATCTTATTTTAAAAGGTGTGTTCATCATGGATAAAGAGAAATTATTAGAATCATCTATAGCAGCGAGAAATGAAGCATATGTTCCTTATTCAAAATTCCCAGTAGGTGCAGCTCTACTAACTGTTGACGGTGAAATCATATTAGGTTGCAATATTGAAAATGCGTCGTTTGGATTAACAAACTGTGCAGAAAGAACAGCAATTTTTAAAGCCGTTTCTGAAGGCAAAAAGAACTTTGCTGCTATTGCTGTTTCCGGTGACACCGAGGGGCCAATTTCTCCTTGTGGAGCTTGCAGACAAGTTTTAGCTGAATTTTGCGATGCGGATATGCCAGTATTTTTAACAAATTTAAAAGGAAATGTAACAGAAACAACGGTATCTGAGTTATTACCAGGAGCTTTTACAACGGAGGATTTAGATTATGCAGCAAAACAATGAAGGTTTTAAATCAGGTTTCATATCAATTATTGGACGTCCAAATGTAGGGAAATCTACTTTTTTAAACCGTGTTATCGGTCAGAAAATAGCAATTATGAGTGATAAGCCTCAAACCACTCGAAATAAGGTACAAGGGGTTCTTACTTTAGATGAAAGTCAAATGATTTTTATCGATACGCCCGGTATCCATAAACCAAAGCATAAACTTGGAGATTTTATGTTAAAGGTTGCTAAAAACACATTACGCGAGGTTGATGTAATATTATTTATGGTAAATGCTACAGAGCCAAGAGGTAAAGGTGATGAGTTTATCATAGATTTGCTTGAAAAAAATGAAACACCTGTATTTTTAGTTATTAACAAAATTGACCAGGTGCATCCAGATGATTTGATAGGAATCATTGAGTCTTATAAAGACAAATATGATTTTGCTGAGATCGTTCCAATTTCCGCTCTTCAGGGTAATAATGTGGAAAGGTTGCTAGAGACGATTCAATCGTATTTGCCGGAAGGCCCACAATACTATCCAGCTGACCAAGTAACAGATCATCCAGAGAGATTTATTATTTCTGAGTTAATACGAGAAAAGGTATTACATTTAACAAGGGAAGAGATTCCACATTCAATTGCAGTAGTGATAGATAAAATTAAAAAAGAAGAAGACACAGATAAAGATATGATTCGTGTAATGGCTACAATTATTGTAGAGCGAGATTCCCAAAAAGGTATTGTAATTGGTAAAAAAGGTGCTCTTCTTAAAGAGGTTGGAACAAGAGCGCGTCATGACATAGAAATGCTATTAGGAACCAAAGTATTTCTAGAGCTATGGGTGAAGGTACAAAAGGATTGGCGCAATAAATCCGCCCACTTAAGAGACTATGGTTTTAGAGAAGACGAATATTAAGAATGGGACTTATAGAGCAAGCTTAGAAGGAAGGGAAGGCTTTTGCTTCAAAAGGTAGAAGGGATTGTCTTACGAACCTCATCTTACGGAGAAACAGATAAAATAGTAACTATTTTCTCACGAGAATTAGGGAAAAGGGCAGCTATGGCTCGTGGTGCAAAAAAGCCGACGAGCCGGCTCTCTTCTATTTCTCAGCCATTTACTTATGCATATTTCTTAATTCAGCAAGGAAGAGGCATGGGATCTCTGCAGCAAGGAGAAATTATTGACTCGATGCGTGTAATCCGGGAAGATATTTTTACCACCGCCTATGCAAGCTTTATCATGGAGTTAGTTGATAAGTTAATAGATGATGAGTCACCAAAACCGCATGTATTTACGATTTTACAGCAAGCGTTAGAGGCTATAACTGAAGGCTATGACCCAGAGGCAATTAGCTTGTTTGTAGAATGGAAGATGTTACCTGTTGCGGGCATATATCCTGTACTTCATCAATGTTCAAATTGTGGATCTACAGATGGAGAATTTGCATTTTCCTTCGCTCAGATAGGTTTCTTATGTCATCGTTGCTTTTCGATTGATCCATACTTAATTCGGTTAACCCCAGCTCAGGTTAAGCTAATCAGAACATTTTATACGGTCCCGATAGATCAGGTTGGTAAGCTTTCCTTAAAAAAAGAAACAAAAGGTTTTATAAAAAAAATTGTGCGAACAATTTATAATGAGCAAGTAGGAGTACGTTTAAAATCTCAAGGGTTTTTGGACCAAATGGAAAAGACCCCAGAGTTCTATAATAATCCTCAAAAGGATTCTTCTTCGGAAGAGTAATTTCGAAGGAGCATTTTTTTGTAAAAATAAGAAAAAGGAGAGAAAGTGAATTTTTCACTTTCTCTCCTTTTATGCATTAACTAGAATTGTAATTGCTCTTCAATATAAGCTTTTACATCTGCTATTGGCATTCTAGTTTGTTCCATAGAATCGCGGTGACGAACTGTAACTTGGCCATCTGTTTCTGAATCGAAGTCGTATGTGATACAGAATGGTGTGCCAATTTCATCTTGGCGACGGTAACGTTTACCAATTGATTGTGACTCATCATAGTCCACCATGAAATGCTTGCTAAGATCAGAGAACAAAGCAGTAGCGCCTTCAGAAAGTTTTTTAGATAAAGGTAAGATTGCTGCCTTAATAGGAGCAAGAGCAGGGTGGAAGCGCAGAACTGTACGTTGATCGTCGCCTTCTAGTTGCTCTACATCATAAGCTTCACATAAGAATGCTAAAGTTACACGATCAGCTCCTAAAGATGGTTCGATACAATAAGGGACATATCTTTCATTTGTTATTGGATCGATATAATTGAAGTCCTCACCAGAGTGTTCCATATGCTGCTTCAAGTCGAAGTCTGTTCTGTCAGCAATTCCCCAAAGCTCTCCCCATCCAAATGGGAATTTATATTCGATATCTGTTGTTGCATTGGAGTAATGTGATAACTCCTCGTCAGAATGGTCTCTTAGACGTATGCTATTCTCAGAAACACCTAAATTTAAAAGCCATTCTTTGCAATAATTGCGCCAGAACTCAAACCATTCCATATCCTCGCCAGGCTTACAGAAGAATTCTAATTCCATTTGTTCAAATTCTCTAGTACGGAAAGTGAAGTTACCAGGAGTGATTTCATTACGGAAACTCTTACCTACTTGGGCAATACCAAATGGCATTTTTTTACGCATAGAACGCTGCACATTTTTGTAGTTTACAAAAATACCTTGCGCAGTTTCTGGACGTAAGAAAATTTCATTAGTAGACGATTCTGTTACTCCTTGGAAAGTTTTAAACATTAAGTTGAATTGACGGATCTCTGTATAATCATAAGCACCACAAGAAGGGCAGACAATCTCATGTTCTTTCATAATCTCTTCCATTTTTTCAAAGGAAAGACCGTCTACAACCATTTCTATTCCTTTTTTATCTAATGCATCTTCAATAATTTTGTCTACGCGGTGGCGTGATTTACATTTTTTACAGTCAATCATAGGATCATTAAAGTTGCCTATATGTCCTGAAGCAACCCAAGTTTTTGGATTCATCAGAATTGCTGCATCCAAACCAACGTTATATGGTGATTCTTGAACGAATTTTTTCCACCAAGCTTTTTTTACATTATTTTTTAGTTCTACTCCTAAAGGACCGTAATCCCATGTGTTTGCCAAACCTCCATATATTTCAGAGCCTGGGAATACAAAACCTCTTTGTTTTGCTAAACTAACTACATTTTCCATTGAAAATTCCATTTGACATACCTCCTATTTGATAAATATTCTTTTAAAGTAAAATGAGTACAAAAAAACTCGTCTCCGGGCTACAATAGCCCGGGGACGAGTTTATAACCCGCGGTTCCACCCCGATTGATTGTTTGTACAATCCACTTTAAAAGCTTAAGCTCCGAGCTGCCGTTTCCTGTAGGTGTGGTCTTACACTATCACCACTCGCTAAAATAACAGTACTTATAATGCTCTTCAACGCTTTAATATTATTGATGATTGTAACATATGCTTCTTTATTTAGCAATGTGATGCATAATGGTATATAATTATTTAGAATAAGTATAATTTTGAGGCGGTGAGTCCAATCGAACTCAACAAACGGCAGGTCGAAATTTTGGACATTGTAAAAGGGAATGGGCCTATTACAGGTGAACAAATAGCAGAACGACTTAGTTTAACAAGGTCTACACTTAGACCGGATCTCGCGATTTTAACGATGGCTGGTTTTTTAGATGCTCGTCCACGTGTTGGATATTTTTATTCTGGTAAAAAAACCAGTCAGGCTATTTCAGATAATATTGCACAGATGCTAGTAAAGGATTTTCAATCTATCCCCGTTGTTGTTGAAGAAGGTATGTCAGTTTACGATGCAATATGTCAAATGTTTTTAGAGGATGTTGGATCGTTGTTCGTGGTAGATAAAAAGTCTGTATTGTCGGGAGTTCTTTCAAGGAAAGACTTTTTACGTACAAGTATTGGAAATCAAGATCTAACCAAAATGCCGGTACATATGATTATGACAAGAATGCCTAATGTGACGTATTGTTTAAAAGAAGATACATTGATAGAAGTAGCTAATAAACTAATGAGTCGACAAATCGATTCTTTACCAGTTGTTAAAGAAACTAAAGATGGTTTAGAGATTGTCGGGAGAATAACAAAGACAAATATTACACGAGCTTTCTTATCTTTAGCAGATGACCATGATTTATGAGGAGTGAAAAAATGAAAATGTTAAACCTGTTTATCGTCTCAGATTCTATAGGAGAAACGGGTGAATTAGTTGCAAAGGCTGCAATCAGCCAATTTAGACCTGGCTTGCAACATACAAAGCTAAAAAGATTTACCCATATTGACTCCATGGACCACATTAAAGAGATAACTGCTTTGGCTAAAGAACAGAACGCTTGTATTTTATATACATTAGTTCAGCATGATATGAGAGAGGCAATTGTGACGTATTGCAAGAAGTACGATTTGCAATGCGTAGATTTAATTGGGCCTGTTATCAGTCTGCTCGAAAAAAAATTAGATGAAAAGCCATTTGAAGAGCCTGGTCTTGTTCGCAAACTAGATGAAGACTATTTTAAAAAAATAGAAGCAGTGGAATTTGCTGTCAAGTATGATGATGGAAGAGATCCTAGAGGGCTTTTACAAGCTGATATAGTATTGATTGGTGTCTCAAGAACTTCTAAAACTCCATTATCTCAGTATTTAGCTAATAAAAGATATAAAGTGGCTAACGTACCACTTGTTCCCGAGGTAGAGCCACCAGAGGAACTTTTTCAAATAGATCCATTGAAGTGCTTTGGATTAGTTATTACTCCGGATAAACTTAATTCGATTCGAAGAGAAAGACTTATCGCTATTGGTTTGAAGGATGATGCGAGCTATGCGAAGATAGAACGTATAAATGAAGAGATTGAACACTTTGAACGTATCGTCAATCGAATTGGATGTCAGGTAATAGATGTGACTAATAGGGCAGTAGAAGAAACTGCTAATCTAGTCATAAATCAAATCCAACAAAAATAATTTGAAATATTAAAGACCGATTCACGAATGTGAAAAGGTTTTTTTATGTACGAAAGCGAATAAAGTATAGATTAATATATTGAAATGTTTTATAATAATTCTTTGTGGAAAAAAGAATTATTTCGTATTTTTGTGTAATTATTTTGTCGATTCTTGCAGGATTTTTCTTAAGTCTCTCGAATTAATACTAAGTAGCAAGTAAAGATGGTGAAATAATGACGAATCGTATAGAAGAAGAAGTAATCGAACAAGTTAGAAATAACACAGATATTGTAGATGTAATCAGTGAGTATGTTCAACTTACGAAGAGAGGTAGAAACTTCTTCGGCCTTTGTCCTTTTCATGGTGAACAAACCCCATCTTTTTCAGTCACACACGAAAAGCAAATTTTTCATTGTTTTGGCTGTGGAGCCGGAGGAAATGTAATTACGTTTTTAATGGATATTGAAAATCTCTCATTCCATGAAGCTGTTAGTAAGCTTGGTAGTCGTCTCGGTATGGAGATTGAACATAAGTCAGCTCATAGTATAGAGGAAAAAGCACCAGTCTCTAAAGAAGTATCTCTTATGAAAAAAGCGCATGAGTTTGCTAGCGAATATTTTCATCATCTGTTACTTCACACGGAGGAGGGAGAAAATGCATTACATTACTTACAAGAAAGAGGGTTTTCTACCGAGCTTATAGAAAAGTATAAAATAGGCTGGTCACTACCTAGCTGGGATGCTCTTACTACCTTATTAGAGAGAAAAGGTATGGATTTACAAGAAATTGAGAAAACTGGACTTATTATAAGAAAAGAAAATGAGCTGAAGTATTTTGACCGGTTCCGCGGAAGAATTATGTTCCCTGTTTTCGATGAAACCGGACACGTAGTGGCGTTCTCTGGAAGGATACTACACAAGAAAGAAAACGAAGCAAAGTATCTAAATAGTCCAGAGTCTCCTATTTTTCAGAAAAGCCAAATTCTCTATAACTTAGATAAAGCAAGACTTGATATACGTAAGCAACGCAATGTGATTATTTTTGAAGGCTTTTTAGATGTTATTTCAGCATCAAAAGCGGGTATAACAAACGGTGTTGCAACAATGGGAACCGCTTTAACGTCTCAACATATAACCAAGCTCAAGAGATTAACTACCAATGTCACTCTTTGCTTCGATGGTGATAAAGCTGGAATGGAGGCTGCTCGTAAAGCTGCAACATCTCTTCAAGGCCAAAGTATTCAAACTGAGGTTGCAATTATTCCTGATGCAATGGATCCTGATGACTATATAAAAAATTATGGAGAAGTAGCCTTTAGGGAAAAAATTATTGACAAACCTCATTCTTATCTTTCATTTATGATGATTGTGTCAAAGAGGGACAAGAATTTTAATAACGAAAATGATACGCTTCAGTATATTCAAGAGATATTGGAAATACTGAGTGATAGAAACTCTACTGTAGAGCGAGATCTCTATATTCGCCAGCTGTCTCAAGAGACAAACGTATCAGAAGAAGCGATATATCAACATTTGCGCAAAATACAGGGGAAAAAAGCAAAAGAAACTAAAAGCAATCATTCTCTTCCTATTGCGTCTCCTCAAGAGCTGCCGAAAAAGAAACGAACCATTTCAGCGGATGAAAGAGCGGAAAGAATATTGTTGGCACATATGCTTCACAACCCTCAAGTAATTGATATTGCAATAAGTAACATCAATGATGGCCCATGTTTTATAAGAGATGCATATGAAGCTGCATATGTTCGCTTAATGGGTTATTACGAAGATTATCCCGATGGTGATTATCAAAGGTTTTTAGAAGTTTTAAATGATGGTGAACTAAGAAAAATAGTTATGGAAGCAGCGCTCTCAGAACGTGATCCAGAGCATGAAACGGAAGAAGTCATGGACTGTTTGCGCCATATTAGAAAATACCGGATTGAGCAGCAAATAGAACGTAAGCTACATGAAGCTAAAGAGGCTGAAAAAATGTCGGATATAACTAAAGCTCTCCAGCTGGCACAAGAGGCCATTCAGTTAAAGAAATCTTTAGTAGATTTTCAATAAATAATCATCCGGTAGTAAAAGGAGGAATTCTTATGGCGGACAAGTCTGAACGTACAAAAGAAACGGATATCGAATTATCATTAGAAGATGCAAAAAAACAATTAATCGAACTAGGTAAAAAAAATGGTGAGGTAACTTACCATGATATAGCCGACAAACTTGCTTCTTTCGATTTGGAATCAGATCAAATCGAAGAGTTCATTGAGCATTTAGAGGGCAAAGGAATTGAACTTGGTCGTAAAGACGGAGATGAAGAGGATTTAGATCGTTTGATGAAAGGGAAAGAAGAAGAAACCTTTGATCTCAATGATTTAAGTGTTCCACCTGGCGTTAAGATCAATGACCCTGTTCGTATGTATTTAAAAGAGATTGGCCGAGTAGATCTGTTGAAGGCTTCGGAAGAAATCGCACTTGCTGAAAGAATCGAGCAAGGAGATGAAGAAGCTAGAAAACGTCTAGCAGAGGCAAACCTACGCTTAGTTGTTAGTATTGCTAAACGCTATGTGGGACGAGGAATGTTATTCTTGGATCTAATTCAAGAAGGTAACATGGGTCTTATTAAAGCAGTAGAGAAGTTTGACCACCGTAAAGGGTTCAAATTTAGTACTTATGCAACTTGGTGGATTCGACAAGCGATAACTCGTGCAATTGCTGACCAAGCTCGAACAATTCGTATTCCAGTGCACATGGTTGAAACAATTAACAAGCTAATTCGAGTTCAACGTCAGTTACTACAAGATTTAGGACGTGAGCCTTCACCGGAAGAAATCGGAGAAGAGATGGATCTTCCAGCAGAAAAAGTACGTGAAATCTTAAAAATAGCACAAGAACCAGTTTCCTTAGAAACACCTATTGGGGAAGAAGACGATTCTCATTTAGGAGATTTCATTGAAGATGCTGATGCACAATCACCTTCTGATCATGCAGCATACGAACTTCTTAAAGAGCAATTAGAAGATGTGTTAGACACTTTAACAGACCGTGAGGAAAATGTATTACGTTTACGCTTTGGATTAGATGATGGGCGTACGAGAACTCTTGAGGAAGTTGGCAAGGTGTTCGGCGTAACACGTGAACGTATTCGACAAATTGAAGCGAAGGCTTTAAGAAAGTTACGTCATCCTTCTAGAAGCAAACGCTTAAAAGATTTCTTAGAATAATAAAGAGGCATCCTAAAAAGGATGCCTTTTTTACAGTAATAAAATACGAAATATTTCCAAAAGTTGCAATCAACCTGATACATAGAAAGATATAAACTCAAAGTCTTCAAACACAGATTATCCAATTGGCATAAGGTAGAGAATGGAAAAGAGGATTAGTATGTCAGTTCAAAAAAAGCAAATAATACTGAATGAAATAGCTTTCTGGAAGCAAAATAAACTTCTCCCGGAGCATTACTGTGATTTTCTTACTGCTCTTTATGCACAAGGGGAGAAAGAAGAAATAGAAGTAAACAATCAAGCAGTTTTGCAAAAGGAAAAGAAAAAAACATCATTAAAAATGAATGGAGTTATTTTTCTCATAGGACTAATTACTTTAGCGATTTTAACCGCATTATTAACTATGACTTCAAACATATTACCGATTGTATTTGCTGGAGTTGCTGTGATATCATTTGTCTACATTGCTATTAAACTAGCAAAAAATAACTCTCTTTTAACCCCACTCTTATTTGTTTTTTCTGCGTTGCTTTTGCTAGGGGTTACTTTTAAAATTTGGGAAGCCTACTTTATAAGTGAACCAAATATATTATTATTCATGATTATAGCTAATTGTATTTTATGGCTTCTTTCTGGAGTTTTTTTGAAGCTAATTTACTTCACTATCTCCGGTATAGTGGGAATAATCTTCATACTAGTGTATATAGCTTATATATATATCGTATAGATAAATTATGTATTAATTGGAAATCTGGTAATTTTGAGTTTGATTTTAATTCTAATAGGAAGCCAAACCTTCTTGCCTGTAAATAAGCAGGAAAGGCTTGGCTTCCTATTTCTTTGGACCAATTCGTATAATAAATCTTTCAATTTATTGTGTAATAATTATTACTAGTTACATAGAATCGCTTTTTAATATGCTAATTTCCGCAATCTTTTGTATAATAAAAAAGTAAGCGTTTTTATTTACAAAGGGGATGGAATAAAATGAATTTTGATTTAACTCAGGAACAACAGATGATTCGCAAGACTATTAAGGAGTTTGCTAACGAAGTTGTAGCTCCTGGAGCTATTGAGCGTGACAAAACAAAGCATTTTCCGAAAGAAGTCTTTAAACAGTTAGCCGACATGGGGATGATGGGCTTACCGTTTTCAGAAGAGTATGGTGGAGCAGGGGCAGATACAGTGAGCTTTGCTATTGTAACAGAGGAATTGAGCCGTGCATGTGCCTCTACAGGCATTACCTACTCGGCACATATTTCACTAGGAGGAGCTCCGCTTAGCTTGTTTGGAACAGAAGAGCAAAAGCAAAAGTATTTAGTTCCAATTTGTACAGGAGAATCCTTCGGTGCGTTTGGTTTAACGGAGCCTAACGCTGGATCTGATGCAGGAGGAACTCAAACAACCGCCAAAGAAGAAGGCGATGATTTTGTCATAAATGGTAGTAAGGCATTTATAACAAATGCTAGCTATGCAAAGCATCTTGCTTTGACTGCAATAACGGATATTAAGGATGGTAAAAAGGAAATATCAGCAATTATAGTTCCTACAGATGCTAAAGGGTTCACTGTTATCGACAATTATGAAAAAATGGGTTTGAATGCATCTAATACAACGGAATTGGTAATAGATAATGTAAGAGTACCTCAAGAGAATTTGTTAGGTAAGCGAGGAAATGGGTTCAGACAGTTTTTAGTTACCTTAGACGGTGGACGAATTGGTATAGGAGCAATGGCAGTTGGTATTGCTCAGGCAGCTTTTGATCGAGCTCTACAATATTCTAAAGAGCGTAAGCAATTCGGAAAAACTTTATCAGAATTTCAAATTACGCAATTTAAGCTTGCCGATATGGCCATGAAAATAGAATTAGCAAGAACTATGGTTTATAAGGCAGCTTGGTTGAAGGATCAAGGACGTGCTTTTGGTAAAGAGGCATCTATGTGTAAATTATATGCGTCCGAAATTGCAATGGAAGTGGCAGATCAAGCAATTCAACTGCACGGAGGATATGGTTATATGAAGGAGTATGAGGTGGAACGCTTTATGAGAGATGCAAAACTACTTGAAATTGGAGAAGGTACATCTGAGGTCCAACGAATGGTAATTGCTAGACATATTGGTTGTTAATTTTAAAAAAATATGTCGATTTTGTCACAAAGCTATAAAACTTCTTCAATAACACTTTTCGTTTTCGACACAATGGAGTACAATATGAGTGTTGACTAATTCTATATTAGAAAAGAATGTATCAAAGAAGGAGGGTTAACTATGCAAAAGAATCCAATTATTCCATTTATATTAATTATGGCATTTGGTATCGGTTTAATTTTCTTCCTATCTATCGATGGCGTAGGTAACAAAGAAGAAATCACTTCAGAACATGAATCTGCTGAAGGTGGAGAATCTGCTGAAGGCGGAGAAGATGCTGCTGCTGGAGAATTCGATCCTGAAGCACTTGCTCAAGGAAAATGTATTAGCTGTCACGGTAACTCATATGAAGGTGGAATGGGACCATCATTAGTTGGTACTGCACTATCTGAAGATGAAATCAAAGACGTTTTAGCAAACGGTAAAGGCGCTATGCCTGCTGGCTTAGTACCAGAAGCAAACCTAGATGAAATGGCTACTTGGATCAAATCTTTAGGTAACTAATATTTCGATAAAAGACCTCGGATTCTTTTTAAGAATCGAGGTCTTTTTTTAGTATTGCTTTTTATGAATGACAAGAAAGAATATAAAATTACATATTCATGTGAATTTTATTAAATGATTAAAATTTGAGCAAGAATCGTAAGACATGATTTTTGTTAAAAGTGTGGAAAAGCGATAATCTATCAATACAGCTCTTCGATAAAATTTCATTTGTAATTAAGAATCCAATCAACGACATGTTAAATCTCAAACTAGGGCAGTGTTATACTTTTATATAAATGAAAACTATCACTGCAAGTACTCGAACGCATTTTTTATTTTTGTTATAATAACTTTAGAGGTGTAAAGAATGAATGCAAAAAATTTATCAGATAGACTAAAAACAGTAGCTTCCTACGTAGAAAAAAATACTATTTTAGCTGACATTGGAAGTGACCATGCCTATTTACCATGTTATTTAGTGCATCAATCCACTATCAAAAAAGCGATAGCGGGTGAAGTTGTAAAAGGACCATATGAATCTGCCTTAAAGCAAGTTAAAAATGAAGGTTTAGAAAATCAAATAGAGGTCCGTTTTGGAGACGGATTACAAGTTATTAATGAGGAAGATCACGTAGGCACGATTACTATTGCTGGGATGGGTGGTCCATTAATCGCTTCCATCTTAGAAGCTGGCAAGCATAAGCTTACGAATGTCCACACGTTAATTCTCCAACCTAATATCCACGCAAAGGCAATCCGTGAATGGGCAGTCAAAGAAGGCTGGAAAATTGAAGAGGAAACTATTCTAGAGGAGCATTCTAAAATATATGAAGTAATCGTATTAAAAAAAGGGAGCATGACTCTTACTGAGCAGGAGCTCTTAGTTGGACCAATATTAATGCAAGTCAGAACAAATATATTTAAGAAAAAATGGTCAGTTGAAGTGAAGGAATGGGAAAGAATATGGACACAATTAAAGACTATCTCTAATTCCACTGAAGTTGAACATAAAATAATGGAACTAGAGAACAAGATGTCAATCGTTAAGGAGCTGTTGTGAGTATGAAGCAAACAAATGGACAGCATCTTATTTCCTTTTTTGAAGAATGGGCTCCTCGCTCTTTAGCAGTAGAAGGAGATTCTGTAGGTCTTCAAATTGGAAGGTTAGATAAGCCAGTTACTAAGGTCCTTGTAACATTAGATGTCAATAACGAAGTGGTGGATGAAGCAATTGAAAAAGGATGTCAGCTGATTATTGCTCATCATCCGCCTATCTATAATAAACTAAAAAATATTAGAACTGATTTACCTCAAGGACGTTTATTTGAAAAGTTGATAAAGCATGAAATTGCAGTCTACGCAGCTCATACTAATTTGGATATTGCAACAGGGGGAGTAAATGATTTATTGGCCGATGCCTTGAAGTTAGAGAACGTATCCATTTTAGAGCCGACTACTTCTGAGAAGCTAATGAAGCTAGAGGTCTTTACGCCTAAAGAAGCGACTGAAGCCGTGAGAAAAGCGATTGGGGAGGCAGGAGCAGGTAAACTAGGTGACTATGATAGTTGTAGCTTCACAACTCCCGGAGAGGGCCGTTTTAAGCCAAATAGTGAAGCAAAACCTTATATAGGAGAGGCAAATAAACTAGCAGTAGTTGAGGAAGATAAAATCGAGGTAGTGTTCCCGGCTACAAAGAAAAATAGAGTCCTAAAAGCCCTGCTAAATGCTCATCCATATGAAGAACCAGCATACAATTTGATGGAACTTGATATAGAAGTCAATGAAAAGGGACTTGGAAGAATAGGTTTACTACCAAATTCAGTCTCATTGGGGGATTATGCAAACACCGTTAAATCTCAATTAAATGTTCCATTTGTTAGGGTAGTGGGATCAATGGAAAAACCTGTTCAAAAGGTTGCAATATTAGGCGGAGATGGCAACAAATATATACAAATAGCGAAAAGAGCAGGAGCAGATGTATTGGTCACAGGTGATTTATATTTCCATATTGCACAGGATGCACTGGCAATAGACCTTGCTATTATTGATCCTGGACATCACATAGAGCAGATCATGAAAAAAGGCGTCTCAGATTACATGAATGCTAAATGTGAGGAAAAAAAATTGGACTGTATTTTTATTGCATCACAATTATCTACTGAGCCCTTTCGAATAATTTAAGGGTTAAGTGTCCACACTAAAACAAAAGCTGCTTCTCAAGGAAGCAGCTTTGTTAATTTATAGAATATGGTTCAATTCGAATAACTGGTTTAGGAATCTTAATTTTTGGAAGAATTTTTTCAGGAAGTACTTTCTTTGAAGTATCATGAGTTGATGGATCATTCGGATCAAACTTTTCTAGAAATTGAATAACTTCCTTTACAATCGGAGTTGGTGTGGATGCACCAGCAGTAACCGCAACATGATTGACATTTTCTAGCCATTCCAATTTTAGGTCGGAAATATCACCAATTCGGTACGATGGTGTTCCTGCAATCTCCTCTGAAACTTGAGTGAGTCTGTTAGAGTTGTTGCTCATTGGGTCGCCAACCACAATAAGAAGCTCTGCTTTGCCAGCCTGTTCAGCAACTGCCTCTTGTCTTACTTGAGTGGCTAGACAAATTTCTTTGTGAACTTCAATGTTAGGGAATTTTTCTTTTAATTTATCCATCAAATGAACAACATCCCATTGAGACATTGTAGTTTGGTTCGTCACTAATAATTTCTCGTCAGGTAGGGATAGATTTTCAATGTCTTCAATTGTCTGTACTAAATGTACTTTACCTGGAGCAACTCCGATAGCGCCTTCTGGCTCGGGATGTCCTTTTTTCCCGATATAAATAATCTCAAAGCCCTCTGCTGTTTTTTCTTCGATTAAGTCATGGGTAACAGTAACATCAGGACAGGTGGCATCTATAGAAACTAAACCTTTTTTACGTGCCAGTTCTTTTACCTCTGGGGAAACACCGTGAGCAGTAAAGATAACGGTACCCTTCTCCACTTTGGATAGGATATCTAAACGATTTTCTCCATCCAGTGTAATAATTCCGTCTTGCTCAAAAGCATCGGTTACATGTTTGTTGTGAACAATCATTCCTAATATATAAATTGGCCGTGGAAGAGATGAGTCCATCGCAGCGTTACGTGCAATAACCATAGCATCCACCACACCATAACAATATCCTCTAGGCGAAATTTTTTGTACAATCATTTTTAAGAAACTCCCTTCAATACGAGCATACTCATATTATAACGGAGGTTAAGGTTGATTACAAAGTATTAAAACGGCGGCTGGAAGATTCGAGGTAGCGAGGCACCTCCAGTGGAAGCTACCGCGCTTGCTGCTCTTGCTACTGGGGCTGCAGCAGCCGCCGAAGCTGTAGTGGCTGCAGTTGCTGCTGCTCCTGCAGCAGGAGCAGCTGTGAAGCCTCGATAAAGTCTCAATAGTGCAGGTACATTCTGTATCATAGGTGCCCATTGTTTGACCATAGGTGTTAGTTGTTGAGCTGTATTAATAAACTTATCAGCAGTCTGCAAATAAGACATCGTTTTACTGCTTAGACCGCTAGCCCCTGCAGCAGCAGTTCCAGCGGCACCAGCAGCGCCAGCCGCTGCTGCGGCTTGCCCAAAGCCTTGTGGTCCTGGTCCAAAACCTCCGGGAGGACCTCCGGGAGGACCACCTGGCGGTCCTCCCGCATTAAATCCTCCACGAGGAGGTCCTTGCCCAAACATGCCAGCTCCAGGGGGAGGACCCTGGCTAAAACCGCCTCCAGTAGGTGGAGCTGAAGAACCACCATTGCCTCCTTGGAAATGTCTTACTAAATTAGTAAGAGGTCCGCTAGCCGGTCCATTACTAGGACCACTTGGAGCTTCACCGAAATTTTGTGGAGGAGGAGGGGCATTCTGGAAGGAATTTTGATTGCCAAAATTAGAAAAGTCATTCCCTCTTTGAGCGAATGGATAAAAAGATTCATAGCGCAATTTGTTTCATCTCCTTTCGAACATACAGACTATTCTATTCTATGCAAATTATCCGTTTTATGTACAATCGTGTTACAATAAAGATATGATAGGGAGGGACTCAAATGTCCAAATACACAGATTATAATTTTCAACCGTTTTTACAAGAAGCAATAAATAAATTAGGCTTCCAGGAACCAACACCAATTCAAAAAGAAATCATTCCTTTAGTATTAAAGGGGAAAAGTGCGATTGGTCAAGCACACACGGGGACTGGAAAGACTCATAGCTTCTTGATACCGATTGTTGAAAAAGTAAATGCTAGTAAACAAGAGGTACAAGCAATCATAACTTCTCCAACAAGAGAACTTGCAACTCAAATATATAAAGAGTTGAACAAGTTAATAGAGGGTACAGAGATTCAAACTAAGCTATTCATAGGAGGAACAGACAAGGCTCGTTCAATCGAAAAGTTAAAAACACAGCCACAAATAGTCGTTGGTACACCAGGTCGACTTCGTGATTTAACTGTTGAACAAGCGCTTTTAGTTCATACTGCAAATGTATTAGTAGTGGATGAAGCAGATTTAGCATTTGATTTAGGTTTTATAAACGAAATAGATCAGTTCGCATCACGTATGCCTGATCAATTAGAGATGTTTGTATTCTCTGCAACTATTCCAGAAAAACTACAACCATTCTTGAAAAAATATATGGACTCTCCTGTGCATATTAAAATAGGTGACAAACGCCCAGTAGCAGATGGTATTGACTTTACTGTTGTACCTGTACGTAGTAAATCTCGTAAAAAACGATTATTAGATGTTATTGAAGGTATCAATCCTTATTTGGCAATTATCTTTGCTAATACAAAGCAAAATGCCGATGAAGTTGCAAATTACTTACAAGGTAACGGCGTAAAAGTAGGCGTTGTACATGGAGATATCTCTCCTCGTGATCGTAAACGCGTGATGAAACAAATTCATGAATTAGAATATCAATATATAGTTGCAACAGACTTAGCAGCTCGTGGAATTGATATTCCTGGAGTAAGCCATGTCATCAATTATGAAATTCCAGAGGACTTAGAATTCTTTATTCACCGAGTTGGTAGAACGGCTCGTGCAGGGCTAACTGGGACAGCAATCACATTGTTTGAACCATCTGATGAGGATGCGTTAAACCGTATAGAAAAAATGGGGATTACATTTGAACACAAAGATGTAAGTAACGGTGAATGGACAGAGCTAAAAGAACGCCATGCTAGAAAGAATAGAACAAAAGTAGAAAATGAAATCGATGCGAAAGCGAAGGCGCTAGTCCGTAAACCTAAAAAAGTTAAACCAGGCTACAAGCGTAATATGAAATGGGAAATGGACAAAGTGAAGAAAAGAGAGCGTCGCATTAAAAACCGTAAGAAATAAGGAGGGACTTTCATGCTACTAGGATCACACGTTTCCATGAGTGGTAAAGAAATGCTTCTGGCATCTAGTAAAGAGGCAGCATCATACGGTGCAAACACATTTATGATATATACTGGAGCACCTCAAAACACACGTAGAAAACCAATTGAGGAATTAAATATTGAGGCTGGATTACAGCATATGAAGGAAAATGACATCTTTAATATTGTGGTTCATGCACCTTATATTATTAATTTAGGAAATACCACAAAGCCAGAAACATTTGCTTTAGGTGTAGAATTTCTCCAAAAAGAAGTGGAGCGTACTGCTGCGATAGGTGCAACACAAATTGTTCTTCACCCGGGAGCTCATGTAGGCGCTGGAGCTGAAGCAGGTATACAAAAAATTATAGAAGGCTTGAATGAAGTTTTGACAACTGAACACCCTGTCCAAATTGCATTAGAAACAATGGCAGGTAAGGGATCAGAGTGTGGAAGGACTTTTGAAGAGCTTGCTCAAATATTCGATGGTGTTACAAATAATCATCGATTGTCAGTTTGTATGGATACATGCCATATACATGATGCTGGCTATGACGTAGTAAATGATTTTGATGGTGTATTAAATCAGTTTGACAAACTTATTGGAATTGACCGTTTAAAAGTGTTGCACATTAATGATAGTAAGAACGTTTGTGGAGCAGCTAAAGACCGTCATGAAAATATTGGATTTGGTGAAATTGGATTTGAGGCACTTCAATATGTGGTGCATCATCCACAGCTTACAGAAATACCTAAAATACTAGAGACGCCTTTTGTTGGTGTAGATGCTAAATCGAAAAAAGCTCCTTATAAAATGGAGATTGAGATGCTTCGTTCTAAATTATTTGACCCTAAGGCATTAGAATTACTTACTGTGTAATATTTAAATTGTCTGGCACCTTCTCTTTTCAACGAAAAGAGGAGGGGCCTTTTTCTTTTAACTGCTCATAAAGAGTAATAGCGCGCTTTTCACCTAAAATTTGAATCAGTTTTTGCTGGATGGCATTAGGTACTCCTAATACTAGCCAAGTTATAGAAATTTCTTGAAGCAATGGATGAACTCCCTCTATTTCTTTATCCGACAGCTTCACGTCAAAACCTTTTAGGATTTGTTTAAATTCTTTTTTAGTACAGTTTTGTAGTTGAATTATAAACTTCCCAATATCCATATAAACATCCTTTCAAGCAATTTTATTTACACAATACGATTTATCCTCTATACTTTATCATTGTAAATCGTAATCATTCTGAATTAGAATAGAGGAAACAAAGTGTCCTTACCATTAATCAAATTACATAATATTTCTTATAAATACGAACAAACACAAGCGTTAATCGATATTAACTTAGTCATTGAGGAAGGAGATTTCCTAGCTATTATTGGTCCTAACGGTTCTGGAAAGTCCACTCTGCTAAAGATTATGCTAGGACTGTTAAAGCCAACAAGTGGAGAGGTATTCCTATTTGGAAAGCCTGCTCATAAATTTAAAGAGAGAGAATGGATAGGCTACGTATCTCAAAAGTCGAATTCGTTTAATACGGGCTTTCCTGCCACAGTAAGTGAAGTGGTTAGAAGCGGAATTGTTAAACAAACAGGTCTTTTTAAGCGTTTCCCTAAGAATATTAAACTTCAAGTTCGACAAGCATTAAAGGCAGTAGGAATGGAAGATTTCGCTAATAAAAATATAGGAGAGCTTTCTGGTGGCCAGCAACAGAGAGTATTCATCGCAAGAGCAATGATTAGTAATCCTAAGATATTAATATTAGATGAGCCTACAGTTGGAATTGACAGCAAAAATGTTCGTTCATTTTATAATATGTTAGTACACTTGAATCGTGAACATAATATTACTGTCATACTAGTTACCCATGATGTTGACGCCGTTTCAACTAGCATCAGTCATGTGGCATGTCTAAATCAAAGAATGCACTTTCATGGTTTTAAAAAAGACATGGAATTGATGAGTGAAGAACAATTGGAAGCATGGTACGGTCATTCGGTCCGTAAAGTTGAGCACCAAGGTGAGGTACAGTCATGATAGAATCTATTTTTCAATACGAATTTCTTCAAAATGCATTTGCTTCGGGGTTGATTATTGGAATTATTGCTCCTCTGTTGGGCGTGTTCATCGTTGTAAGAAGGCTATCACTGATAGCAGATGCCCTGAGCCACGTGACCCTTGCAGGGATAGCAGGTAGTCTTTACTTAAGCCAATCGATTGGGGCATTAGCGCTACTTAATCCATTATATTTAGGAATAGTTGCTTCGGTTACGGGCTCACTTTTTATCGAAAGGCTGCGTCGTCTATATAAACATTATGAAGAATTGGCAATTCCCATCATTATGTCAGCAGGCTTGGGTTTTGGTGCTATATTTATTTCCTTAGCTGAGGGATTCAGTTCAGATTTGTTTAGTTACTTATTTGGTTCCGTATCTGCCGTCAGCAGACAAGATTTATGGATAGTTATTAGCATTTCAATTGTTGTGGTATTATTTTTAGGGCTATTTTTTAAAGAACTTTTTGTTTTATCATTCGACGAAGAATATGCAAAGGCTTCAGGTCTTCCTGCTAAATGGATCCATATGCTTTTCATGGTGGTAACAGCTCTAGTGATTGCTGCATCTATGAGAATTGTCGGTATATTACTTGTTTCTTCGCTTATGACACTGCCTGTGGCAGCAGCAATGAGAATATCCAAAAGCTTTAAGCAGGCTCTTATTCTATCTGTAATTTTTGGCGAACTAGCTGTTGTCATTGGACTAGTAAGCGCGTTTTATTTGGACTTAGCCCCAGGTGGAACTATTGTCGTTACTTCTATTATTATCTTGCTTCTAGCTATCTTAGCTAAAAAGGTGGGAAGAAAAGGAGCGGTTGCAACATGAACATAGAAAAAGCATGGGATCTTTTAAAAAAAGAAGGCTTTAAGAAAACCGATAAGCGAGAACAGATTCTCGATATTTTTTCTAAAACAAGTAAGTATATTACAGCTAGAGATATATTAGATGTCATGATGGAGGAACACCCGGGTATGAGCTACGATACAATTTACCGTAATCTTAATACTTTCGTAGAGCTTGGTATTTTAGAAGAAACAGAGCTGGCAGGGGAAAAGAACTTTCGAATGCAATGTGAAGTAGATCATCATCATCACCATTTTATTTGTTTAAAATGTGGCAACATTAAAGAAATCAATTTTTGCCCAATGGAAGTGCTTCAAAATAGTATACCGGGGTATGAGATAGAAAATCATAAATTTGAGATTTACGGAAACTGTCCAGAATGTCATTGAGAAGTGTAAGCCTTTAATGGTTTACACTTTTTTTGTTGCCAGGGGATTGTAGTAAATTTCTTAAATGGAGCACGGATTGTCGTAAAACCTTCTCGAGAGAAGGGACATGCAGGGGATTGTAGTAAATTTCCGTAGGATTGTCGTAAAATAGAGACCTATTGTAGTAATCGGAGCTCGGATTGTCGTAAAACTCTCTGAGAGAAAGCGTAGTCAGGAAAAGAATGGGGAGTGAAGAATTAAGCCACTATTATTTGCTGCTTGTTGTGGCTTATTTCCTTCTCAAGTATGTGTCCACGATTGTTAGTTTCATTTATCTTAAAAGGTTTTAGCTACTAATTCCTACAGAAGTGTTTTCGTATTCGCTATTTGTTAATGCCTTATAGATGAATTCAGCAACATCTGCTCTAGATATAGATCGCCCTGAATTAGGAACACCTGTAGTAGATTCTTTATAATTACCAGTAAATGCTTTATCTGTTAGTCCCATTGGTCTAACAATTGTATAAGTTAAATCATTCGATTTAATGTAATCAATTGCATTTTTATGGTCGGCTAACACGTTACCCAGCATTTTCATCATCATTTTGCCCATTATCCCTGGTATTTCATTTTCCACACCTGCAGAGGCAGTATAAATAATTCGTTTCACATTATTCGCAACCATTCCATCAGCTACATTTTTTATCATATTTTCTAGTTGAGTAGATTTTTTCATCCCAGTAGTGGATCCTAAACATGAAATAACTGCTTCCTTGCCACTTATAGCTTCCTCGACGGCTTTCTTGTCAAAAGCGTCACCTTGAATAATAGTCAGATTTTCATGCTCCATCGCTAGCTTAGAGGGGGTCCGTATGTATGCTGTGACAGAGTGACCCTTTTCTAATGCTAATTTAGTAAATTGTTTGCCTACACCGCCATTTGCTCCGAATATAATAATATCCATGTCTGTTTCCTCTTTTCTAATGTTTTGTATTACTTAGCCTATAATCAGGAAACACCTATGTCCGATTACAAGTAAGTTTGTATTGATTAAGTAACATTTCAATTGAAGCTTGAAAATACTATTTTACCTAAAAAAAGGGATAACCCTTAACAGGTTACCCCTTTTCATATTACTTAATAGTCATCGAAAATTCTTTTTCGATCCAATTATTTGCTTCAATCCAGTTATTCACTCGGATGACGCCCTTAGGAGCGGGTTGTTGATTATATGGAGTGTTGAACAATAAAACTGGAATATCTAGCTCTTCATTAATTTCTACAGCATTGTCATGCTTGTCTTCAAAGAATACATGTACGCCATGTTTTCTGGCAGTTTCTATTTTGTTGTGAGTACCGATCAATTCGATATGATCATATAGTAGCTCTTGCTCTTTAAACCAGTTTAAAGTTACGTCCATGACATTTTCTCCACGAGCAGAGATAAAGTATAGCTCATACTTTTCCTTCCAAGCAGATAAAACCGCTTTAGCATCTGCTTGAATAGGGGAGGTAGCGTAGATTACTGACTCAGACGACTTAAACCATTCATAAAATTCCTTTTGGTCTACTTCAAATGCCTTTGTTAAATCGTACTCTTTAATATCCTCTAACTGTAAATTACATTTAAAAACATCATTTATATGTGGAAGCAAAGAAGTAGGACAAGTAACTGTCCCATCTATATCTATGCCGAATCGTACATTCGTCATTGTATCTCTCCTTACGCTTGTTGTGTTTCAGCATCCTTTTGTTGTTTATCTAGCTCTTGTTGTGCAAAATACTCAGCAGCAATTTTATCAATTTCGATTTTTAGCTCTTCAACCATTGTTTCCTCGGGAACTTTACGAACAGTTTTACCTTTACGGAACAAAAGACCTTCTCCTCGTGCACCTGCAATACCTATGTCAGCCTCACGAGCCTCACCAGGTCCGTTTACTGCACATCCTAATACTGCTACTTTAATAGGTGCCTTAATATGAGAAATGTATTCTTCTACTTCATTTGCAATAGAAATTAGGTCTATTTCGATTCGTCCACAAGTCGGACATGATATAAGTGTTGCAGCGTTAGAAGAAAGACCGAATACTTTTAAAAGCTCTCTTGCAACCTTTACTTCTTCAACTGGATCTGCACTTAGTGATACACGCATTGTGTTACCAATACCCATCGCTAGAAGTGTTCCAAGGCCAGCAGCACTTTTAATAGAACCTGCAAACAATGTACCTGACTCAGTGATTCCTAAGTGAAGTGGGTAGTCAAATGCTTCAGAAGCCTTGCGGTAAGCTTCAATTGCTAAGCTAACATCAGAAGCCTTCATCGAAACAATAATGTCATGAAAATCTAAGTCTTCTAGAATTTTTATATGGTGAAGAGCACTTTCTACCATACCATCTGCTGTAGGATAGCCATACTTCTCTAGAATTTTTCTTTCTAGAGAACCAGCATTAACACCGATTCGGATTGGAATACCTTTTGCTTTAGCCGCATTTACTACAGCTTCTACTTTTTCCTTGCGCCCAATGTTACCTGGGTTAATACGAATTTTATCAGCACCTTGTTCGATAGCGATTAGCGCTAATTTATAATCAAAATGGATGTCCACTACTAATGGAATATTAATACGTTTTTTTATCTCGCCGATCGAATAAGCGGCACGTTCATCTGGACAAGCTACACGAACGATTTGACAACCAGCTTCCTCTAGGCGTAAAATTTCCGCCACAGTTGCTTCTACATCATGTGTTTTAGTTGTAGTCATACTTTGGATAAAAAGCTCGTTACTGCCACCTATAGTCAAGTTTCCAACTCGCACAGGACGAGTTTTGGAACGATGAATTATTTCACTCATGAAATTCTCTCCTTCTTGAGGCTTTATGCCGTCACTATCCACCATTTTATCAGTCTTTCAAATGAATTGACAAGGAAGAAACCTCTAATTTTCTTTTTTACAGTTTGTTTGCGATGTATAAACAGGTAAAAGTACTTTTTCTCCTACATGGAATGACTGGTTTTTTAAATGAGGATTTAGCTCATAAAAATCATTTAAACGTTTAGTAAATGAAATATCTTCACTAGTAGGATAAATCGCAAATAAAGAATAGATAGTTTCCCCAGGCATAATCTCTGCAACAATATAGTTAGGAGATTCAATGCACTTCTCCATTTGTATCTCACTCGAATATGCTAATGGGATAGTTCCCTCAAACAAATCTACCTTAATAATATAAAACGAAACAAGTAGCGCGATGGTTGCTAAAAATAGTTTCATTAAAAATCCCCCCTAACGAACTCTATGTCGCAGGAGGGAACATTATGCATTATCTCTTGATAGGATAATATTTTAAAGACATAAATAAATAGACAAACGTAATGACATAGATTACTAATTGAAAATAATCATTAGACCATTGCAGTAAAGCAAAAAGGATGGAAAGCAACATTGGAACAGTGCTGGCAAATAGAGTCGTTCTCCATAAATGACGATATTCGCCACGTCGTTTTAATAAATGAAGTATTAGGGTACCTATATAGGCAAAGATACTAATACGGACAAATATCAACATAGTATTTAATACAAACAAAAATATAAAAGCGAACGGATAGATCAACCATTGAATATCCGCAAAATATTCAATAAGTCCGTCAACATTTTGTTGTTGTTCTGAAATACCATTTATAAATCCGTAAAAGGAGAAAGCTGTCATTAGAAATACATAGATGAATATGTATTGCATAACCTTTCCAATAGGTATAAGTCGAAATGCCGCAATTTTTTTAGGGCTATGTAAGCTTGCTTTAAATAATTGATATAGATTCATAGATATCACCCTTCCTACTTCATAATATCATCTTCAGAATGAAGAAAACAAAGTAATTTATTTGCTTTGTTAAGATATTGTAAAGAATGGTGAGTATGTGTTTACATAAGCTTAATAATTTCATCATAATAGAAATGTATTAATTTTCCGAAATAGGAGTTGAGCACATCGTGGAATTGAACTGGCAACAAATGCTATTTGAATTTTTTGGGGGACTAGGTATATTTTTGTTCGCCATTAAGTATATGGGTGACGGTTTACAAAAAGCAGCAGGAGAACGGTTAAGAGATATATTAGATCGCTATACTACCAATCCTTTTATGGGGGTTTTAGTTGGTATTATTGTAACCGTATTAATTCAATCTAGTTCAGGTACAACTGTTATTACTGTTGGACTAGTAAGTGCAGGGTTTATGAAGCTGCGACAAGCAATTGGTGTTATTATGGGTGCTAATATAGGAACAACCATTACTGCATTCATCATTGGTTTTGATGTAGGTGGCTATGCACTTCCAATTATGGCTGTAGGAGCTTTTTTAATCTTCTTTTTTAAGAAACATGTTGTACAAAATGTTGGGGAAGTCATTTTTGGATTTGGGGGATTATTTCTAGGTCTTGAATTAATGAGTGGAGGCATGCAGCCTTTAAGAGAGTTAGAGGCGTTTACAGATTTTACACTGGCGATGAGTGACCATCCATTCCTTGGTTTATTGTCAGGAACAATATTTACTCTAATAGTTCAAAGTTCAAGTGCCACCGTTGCTATTCTTCAAGGGCTTTATGCAGAAAATCTACTATCTCTCCAAGGTGCCTTACCAGTTCTTTTCGGGGATAATATAGGAACTACTATTACAGCGATTCTCGCATCTTTAGGTGCTTCTGTTGCTGCAAAGAGAGCTGCAGCGACCCATGTTTTGTTTAATGTAGTAGGTTCAGTAATTTTTATACTTTTATTAATACCGTTTACTATATATATTGAATGGATATCTGGTGTTCTTGATTTAGAGAGTAAAATGCAAATAGCCTTTGCACATGGTTCATTTAACGTGGCAAATACGATTATACAGTTCCCATTAATAGGAGCTTGGGCATATTTAGTAACTAAGTTAATACCGGGAGACGATGTTTCCATTGAATATAAACCAAAACATTTAGATGTTAATTTTATCGAACAGTCACCATCTATCGCAATTGGACAGGCTAAAGAAGAAATCTTGCGGATGGGCGCTCTAAGTGTTCAAGGTTTAGAGAATACATACGCTTATTTAAAAACAAAAAACAAACGAAATTCTGATCTAGCTTATCAAATAGAGGATGCATTAAATAATTTAGATCAAAAAATTACAGATTATTTAGTGAAAATCTCTTCTCAGCCATTGTCCGATCAAGATTCTGGAAGACATAATATGCTTATGGATACGGTAAGGGATATAGAAAGAATCGGAGACCACTTCGAAAATATTTTGGAGCTAATCGATTATCAAGAGGTTCATCGAATTATTTTAACGGAAGATGCATTGGAAGATGTATCGGAAATGTTTGAACTGACTATACAAACAGTCGAAAAAGCGATAGAGGCTTTGAACACTAACGACGATAAACTTGCGACTGAAGTAGCTGAACAAGAAAATGTTATAGATAAAATGGAAAGACAATATAGAAAAAATCATATTTTACGTGTAAATGAAGGGAAATGCTCGGGTCAAGCTGGTATAATGTTCGTAGACATTTTAAGTAATTTAGAGCGGATCGGAGACCATGCATGTAATGTGGCCGAGGCCGTATTAGGGAGACGTTTATGATAGAGATTATTGGTTGGATTTTAGTTATAGCTAGTTTTATAATAGCTTTTGTTGGTACTTTTTATCCTATTATTCCTTCAGTAGTTTTTATGCTATTGGGTTATATCTTGTATGGATTGTTTTTCTCTTTCAACGAATTGACTTGGCTATTCTGGGCTATTCAAATATTATTTGTCGTTCTTTTGTTTGGAGCAGATATGGCAGCGAACGCATTTGGAGTTAAAAAGTTCGGAGGAACGAAGGCGGGAGTTTGGGGGAGTACAATTGGATTGTTGTTTGGACCATTCGTTATCCCAGTTGCTGGTATAATTATCGGACCCTTCCTAGGAGCTGTTATCGCAGAACTAATAGTGACAAGAGAAGGATTTAAACAAGCGACCAAATCTGGAATAGGTTCTTTAATCGGTTTCCTAACATCCTCTGTTGCTAAAATAGTAATTTTAACAATTATGATTGTAATTTTTGTTTTCTTTATTTAACTCAGTCAAAAGTAGGAGAAAAATTTAGTCTTTTTTATTTGAACGTTTGTTCATATTTTGATACGCTAATAAATGGATAGAAAATTACTATATTATTTCTTAGGAGGAAACTATAATGGCTTACGAATTACCACAATTACCTTACGCTTACGATGCACTTGAACCACATATCGACAAAGAAACGATGAATATTCATCATACGAAACACCACAATACTTATGTAACTAACTTAAACAATGCAGTTGCAGGAAAAGCTGATTTGGAAAACAAATCTGTTGAAGAACTTATTGCTAACATTGATGCTCTTCCAGAAGACATCAAAACTGCAGTGCGTAACAATGGTGGTGGGCATGCTAACCACTCACTATTCTGGCAACTTCTTTCTCCAAACGGCGGAGGAACTCCAACTGGCGAACTAGCTCAAGCAATCGATGCTAAATTCAGTAGCTTTGACGCTTTCAAAGAAGAGTTTGCGAAAGCAGCTACAACTCGTTTCGGTTCAGGCTGGGCTTGGTTATCTGTAGCAAACGGAGAATTAGAAATTTCTTCAACTGCTAACCAAGACTCTCCAATCATGGAAGGTAAAACTCCATTATTAGGTTTAGATGTATGGGAGCATGCATACTACTTAAATTATCAAAACCGTCGTCCTGATTACATTTCTTCTTTCTGGAATGTTGTAAACTGGGATGAAGTTTCAAAACGCTATTCAGCTGCAAAATAATTTTTCCTGCAATAGGAATATATTTTATAAAATGAAACTTAGCACACACTTTTTCGTCTAAAAGTGTGTGCTTTTTATGTTACAATAAAATAAGATAAAATTATTCAACAAGTAGGTGAAATCATGCGAAAAACAACTAAAAAACGTGTACAGAGTATGAAGGCGAAACAAAGAGCAAATCTAACTTTTCGTATGAACATTCTTTTCTTTTCTATTTTTTTACTTTTTACAATTTTAATATTAAGACTGGGCTTCCTTCAAATTGTAAAAGGGGAGAACTATGCACGTGATCTAGAGCGGACCGAGGAAGTAGCTGTTAATACAAGCGTTCCCCGTGGACGATTATATGATAGTGAAGGACGAATATTAGTTGATAATAAGCCTCAAAAGGTAATAACTTATACTAAGATGCAGACAACTACTTCTGCGGATATGTTAAAAACCGCTAAAAAATTGAGCAAGTTAATTGAAAAAGATACGAAAAATATTACAAAAAGCGATCGACAAGACTATTGGTTGCAAAAGAATGACGAAGAAGCTAAAAAACTTGTGACAGATAAAGAAAGACAGGAAATAGAAAATAACGAAGAGTTAACGAAGGCTGAAAAGAATAGAGCAATCGACCGTCTTCAACGTAGTAAGCTTACGGAAGAACAGCTTAATTCCTTTACACCTGAGGAAGAGGAAATTATTGCTATCTATAGAGAAATGGCTACCGGCTACGCATTATCCCCTCAAATTATTAAAGGTGACGAAATGAATAAAGAGGAAGGAGATATACTCGAGGTCACAGCGGAAGAATTTGCAAGAGTTTCTGAGCGTCTAGGTGAGGCGGATATGACAGGTGTAAATACGACAACTGACTGGAGACGAGTAAAAAACTCCACTTTAGCTGTTTTGGGAAGCGTTTCTTCCCCGAAAAAAGGACTTCCTAATGAGCGCCTGAATTATTTCCTATCTAGAGACTACACACGTAATGATCGTGTAGGTACTTCCTATATAGAACAACAGTATGAAGAAGTACTGCAAGGGCAAAAATCTGTTGTAAAAAATATTACAGATGGTAAAGGTCGAGTAATGGATGTAGAAACAGTATACGAAGGAAAGCCCGGAAATGAGCTTGTTCTAACTACAGATAGTCAAGTTCAACTAGAAATGGAAGCTATTGTAGAGAAACAGTTGCTTCAAATGAAAAACAATAGGGGAACGGATTATTTAACCAGTGCTTTTTTAATCATATTAGATCCTTATACTGGTGATGTTCTATCTTTAGTTGGGAAGAAATTAGAAAAAGAAAATGGCAAATGGGTAGCTAATGATTATGCATATGGAGCTTTTAAAACAGGCTATGAGCTTGGCTCCACAGTAAAGCCGGCTACCGTATTGACTGCATATAGAGAAAATGCAATTGAAGTTGGGGAGTATTTAGTCGATGAACCTATTCGAATAAAGGGTTCGAGTCCTAAAAGTTCTGTATTTAATAGAAACGGCAGAATCCGATTAAATGATTTAACGGCATTGGAACGATCCTCCAACGTGTACATGTTTAAAATTGCGTATGCATTGGCAGGTAAGACGTATCAGCCAAACCAACCGATTTATTTTGGAGAGGATGCATTTTTGAAAATGCGTAATGGATATGCGCAGATGGGATTGGGAGTTCCAACTGGGATAGATTTACCAGGAGAATCCACTGGTTTTATCGGTCAAAATGAATCTGGTAAATTACTAGATTTAAGTATCGGACAATATGATACTTATACTCCTTTGCAATTAGCTCAATATACTGCAACTATTGCTAATGGCGGTACACGTATACAGCCACATATCGTGAAGGAAATTAGAGAGCCTTCTGAGGATGGGGTAACTCTTGGTAAGTTAGTGAAGGAAATAACTCCTACAGTTTTAAATGTGATAGATAATTCTCAGGAAGAGATTAACCAAGTCCGAAAAGGGATGCAAAGAGTTTACTTTGGAGACAAGGGTACAGGTAGAGGAGCTTTTGGAAGTGCTCCATTCACTGCTGCAGGTAAAACAGGGACTGCTCAATCGTATTATAAAGATAGTACAATGGAGAAATCAGTGCAAACAGTTAACTTAACTCATATTGGCTTCGCCCCATATGATAATCCTGAAATTGCTTATGCGATTGTAGTGCCTCAAGCATTCACTGAATCCACCTATAAAACAAATTATACAAGTGCGATGGCAAGAGAAGTTGTAGATACTTACTTTGATATTCAGAAGAAAAAGAACGAATTAGAAACTAATGATTCTACTTCTACACCTTCTATAAAACCTGCCTTTACAAATGATCAAATCGATGAAAGTGATGAAAAAAATAAAACAGATGAAGAATAATGAAAACTGATCCTAGATGGAAAATCAGACAAAGTACCCCGAGAGTTCGCCTCTCGGGGTACTTTGTCTATTTTTGAAGTTATTTAAGTCAAGTCCTCTTGAATTTTATGTGCGGTACTTCTGTATCCAAAATGAATCTTCAAAAAAGCTACACGCCATATATATTTTAATCTCTTTTATTGTTTATTGCTTCGTAAGTATGCCAATACATATTGAATAATGGTCACTTTAAATAACAAATAGGGTTCAACACTTGGTCTCTCAATAGCAGAGTAAAGATGCTTAAAACTTTCGATACATCTATAGTGATTCTTCCATAAGAAGTAGAAATACGAAGTTGATTAATAACTATAATTTAAACTTAATTCTCTAAAAATTATCTAATTTTAATTTACAAAATATTTACACTACCTTTATACAGACTCAATATCAAAGCCTTAAAGTAAAACTTGTAAGACAGAAAACATACTTTAGGGGGATTTACCTGATGAAAAGCTGGAAGTACTTATTAATGACAACTATGGTAGGATCAGCACTTGCTCTAGGGGCTTGTGGAACAGATTCAACAGAAGAGGCAGAAACGGATACAGAATCCGCATCCTCAGCATCGAAAGATTCTCAAGAAGAAGCTGTCTTAGAAGGAAAAGTTTCTGGAGATGGATCTAGTACAGTAGCACCTATACTGGAAGCAGTAGTTGAAGAATATTCAACAGAGCAATCAAAAGTACAAGTAACAGTCGGGGTATCAGGTACTGGTGGAGGCTTTGAGAAATTCATAGCTGGAGATACAGACTTCTCCAATGCATCACGCCCTATAAAAGAAGAGGAAAAGCAAAAATTAGATGAAGCAGGAGTAGAATTCACGGAGTTCCAAATTGCATATGACGGTTTATCGTTAGTAGTTAACAAAGACAATGATTGGGTTGACTCTTTAACAATAGAAGAATTGAAGAAAATGTGGATTGAAGATGGAACAGAGAAAAAATGGTCTGATATCAATCCGGAGTGGCCAGATGAAAAAATTGTTTTCTATTCACCAGGCACAGACTCTGGTACTTATGACTATTTTGACGAAGTAGTATTAGATGAGGCAGATTTAGTGAAATCTGCACAGCTTTCAGAGGATGATAATGTGCTGGTTCAAGGCGTACAAGGAGATAAAAATGCAATTGCTTTCTTTGGATATGCTTATTACCTAGCCAACCAAGATACTTTAAAGGTTGTTAAAGTGGAAGGTATTGAACCAACAAACGAAACAATTGAATCAGGTGAATATTCTCCGCTATCTCGTCCATTATTTGTTTATGCTAAAAATAGTGCCATCAAGGAAAATCCAGCATTTTATGATTTCATGAAATACACGATTGAAAAAGCAGGAGAAATGGCAGAAGCAGTAGGTTACGTAAGCCTACCTGAAGAAGAATATGAAAAAGGCTTGGCAGATTTAGAAGCTCTTAAATAAACAGAAGATTTTCATGGAGAAAGACATGAGTAGCTTCCCGGCTACTCTTTTCTTTCGTTTGGTAAAAGGGGGATATACAGTGGTACAAAAAAAGATGATGGATGGCACATCAGTTCAAGATCTAATTGCAAAATCTAACAAGAAAAGATCGAAAAAGTTAATAGAGAAGGTTATACCAATAGGTCTTATGCTAATTGCATCGGTCTCTGTCCTTACAACGTTTGGAATCATTCTAACCTTAGTTGTAGAAACTAGTATTTTCTTTTCTAAAGTACCAATAACCGACTTTTTATTAGGTACAGAATGGTTTCCATTTGCTAATACAGAGCAAGTATTCGGAATTCTCCCTTTAATAGCTGGAACTTTAAAGGTAGCATGTATTGCAGGGATTGTAGCTGTGCCCTTTGGTATTGGATCAGCTATTTTCTTAAGTGAATATGCCAGTGATCGTACAAGAAGAATTATCAAACCCATCTTAGAAGTGTTAGCTGGTATTCCAACCATTGTTTATGGTTTTTTTGCTTTAACATTTGTAACACCACTTTTACAACAGCTTATACCAGATTTAAAAATCTTTAATGCTTTAAGCCCTGGAATTGTCGTTGGAATTATGATTCTGCCAATGATTGCGTCCTTATCAGAGGATGCGATGTCTTCTGTTCCAAAGTCAATCCGAGAAGGGGCCCTGGCGATGGGCTCTACAAAATTGGAGGTTTCCTTGCGCGTTGTATTGCCAGCAGCATTATCTGGAATTATAGCCTCTATCGTGCTTGCACTGTCTAGAGCAATCGGTGAAACGATGATTGTATCTTTAGCAGGTGGGTCTACACCAAAGTTTGATTGGAATGTAACCGAATCTATTCAAACAATGACAGCCTATATTGTTCAAGTTTCCTCGGGTGATGCTGGCTATGGAACAACCATCTATTATTCCATTTACGCAGTGGGCTTCACATTGTTCTTATTTACACTTTTCATGAACTACTTAGCTCACGTTATTTCGAAAAAGTTTCGGGAGGAATATTAAATGAGATACGTGGATCATGAGTCAGTGATTAAGAGAATGACAGGAAGACTAACATTAAATAGAATTTTTAAGTTTATCTTTTTTTTAGCTACTATGTTTGCGTTATTAGCATTAGGTATATTATTTTATCGAATAATCTCACAAGGCATTGGATATATAACCCCTGAATTTTTCAATAATTTTGGCTCTCGTTTTCCTGAAAAAGCTGGTATAAAGGCGGCTTTAGTTGGTTCTATTTGGTTAATGTGTGTGGTTGCTCCAGTTTCCTTAATATTAGGAGTAGGGACAGCAATCTATCTTGAGGAATACGCAAAGAAAAACAAATGGAATGATTTTATTCGAATGAATATATCCAATTTAGCTGGAGTTCCTTCTGTAGTTTTTGGTCTACTCGGTTTAACAATTTTCGTCCGTGCGTTGGCATTAGGAAATAGTATCTTGGCAGCAGGATTTACAATGAGTTTACTAATATTACCGGTCATTATCGTTGCTTCACAGGAGGCAATTCGTGCAGTTCCAACAGAGGTAAGAGAAGCTTCCTATGGAATGGGAGCAACCAAATGGCAAACTATTTTAAAAATAGTTCTTCCTTCAGCCATTCCTGGCATTCTAACAGGAGCAATATTAGCATTGTCTCGTGCAGTTGGAGAAACAGCTCCTTTAGTAGTAATTGGAGTTCCTGTAATTATCCACTTTCTTCCTGATGGAGTAATGAGTCAGTTCACTGCACTTCCTATGCAGATTTATGATTGGGCTAAAAGACCACAGTTAGATTTTCAATATGTAGCTTCTGCAGGGATTTTAGTATTAATGATGTTTTTATTGATCATGAACTCAATAGCAATCTTTATAAGGAACAAATTCCAAAAACGTTATTAGGGGGACTCTTAAATGCTTAAAACTAAAACGACCAAACATACAACGAATCATTCAATATCTAAAATTGTATACGATACACAAGGACTAAATTTATGGTATGGTACTCATCATGCTTTAAAAAATATAAACCTTCAGATTCATGAAAACGAAGTAACAGCTATTATTGGACCTTCAGGCTGTGGTAAATCTACGTATATTAAAACGTTGAATAGAATGGTAGAATTAGTACCAACAGTAAAAACATCCGGACATATTATATATAGAGATAGAAACATCCTTGACGCAGGCTATGGAGTAGAGGAATTGAGAACAAGGGTAGGTATGGTTTTTCAAAAGCCTAATCCTTTTCCAAAGTCCATCTATGACAATATCGCCTATGGTCCAAGAATCCACGGCATTAAAAACAAGAAATTACTAGATGAAATTGTAGAAAAGAGTCTTCGTGGAGCAGCTATATGGGATGAGGTAAAGGACCGATTAAATACGAATGCATATAGTTTGTCAGGTGGCCAACAGCAAAGAATTTGTATTGCTCGTTGTCTAGCGATTGAACCTGACGTAATACTAATGGATGAACCTACATCTGCGCTTGATCCTATCTCTACATTAAAGGTAGAGGAGCTAATCCAGGAGTTAAAAAAGGATTATTCTATTATCATCGTGACACACAATATGCAACAAGCAGCTAGAATTTCTGATAAAACGGCATTTTTCTTAAATGGAGAAGTAATTGAGTTTGACAAAACGGATGTTATCTTTTCAACTCCGGAGGATAAAAGAACAGAGGATTATATTTCAGGACGTTTCGGATAAAAGAAAGGGGTCAAATGATTATGGTAGGAAGAGAGAAGTTTGATGCGGAACTTAAACATGTCCAGCAGCTTTTGTTAGAAATGAGTAATACGGCTATTCAAACGATTGACAAAGCGATGGATTATTTGCTGGCTAATGATATTGAAGGCGCATTAACCATTATAAATAATGACATCCATATTAACCGTATGGAAGAAGAAATTAATGATCGAGTAATTTTATTGATTGCAAAGCAACAGCCAGTAGCTACAGACTTACGAAGACTTATGGTGTTGGTGAAGATTGCAGCCGATATGGAACGTATTGGGGACTATGCAGTTAATATTGCAAAAGAAACCATACGCATAGGAAAAGATGAGCATATAGCTCCTATTCATCTGTTAGATGAGATGCGAGTAAAAACTATCTCGATGTTAGAACAAACCTTAACAGCTTTTATCAAAGAAGATATGGAAGAGGCAAAAGCCATCGCTAAGCTAGATGATGAAGTTGATGAAATGTATGGGCACGCGATTAAAACCTTATTAGCAGTAGGAGTAAACGAACCAGCTCATCTTAGTCAAGTGACACAGCTCTCCTTTGTGTGTCGTTACTTAGAAAGATCCGCGGATCATGCTACTAATATGGCAGAACGTCTTTTATATTTATTAAAAGGAAGACATTACGAGTTAAACAACTAATCAGACGTTTTATAATAAGAAGTAAGGTAGGCATCCCATTTATAGGATGTCTACCTTTTAGTTTGTTATCAGCTCAGTTATTTGCTTGATGGTCATTTTGGAATCCACTTCATACGTTCCTATTTGAATTCGTGAAGACAATCCTTGGTCAACAATATAATTTTCAAAATCCATTTTATTTTGAATAACTCCTGCTTCTTCTAATACTAAACTAATATCAGAAGAGGTCATACCAGACTTTATAGCTAAGCTAAAAGCATTAACAGTAGGGGAGGAAACTTCTTGTTTGCTTACCTCTGTTTCATTCTGTTTAGGTTGTTCCTTTTGAGCATTGTTTAAATTGAGCTGCAGCTGGGCAAGTTGTTTTTTTACCTCAGACAGCTCTTGTTGTGATTGTTTATATGCTTGTGCGTCGCCTGCTGAAGAAATATCTTCATTAGATAATCTGTGCTCTAATTGTATAATTGTGCCTGCTAGGAATAATCCGATACCTAAAAAGCGTATGGCTGTTTTTTTCATTAGCGTGTACCACCAATCACAGATTTAACTTCTTCAACTGTCAAAGAGGAGCGGCTACTAATGTCCTTTAAAGAATACCCCTGTTTATGTAGTTCTAACACCTGGTTTTTAATGATTGCATGAACTACTGGTTTTGTAGCAACATTTTTTTTAGGTGCTGTCTTTATTGGATCAATTAGCAATTCCTCTTCGATTACCTTTAATCTACGTTTTAGAGCGCTCGTTTCTTGATAGAGAGTAAAAGAAAGATCCTCGACCTCGTCCTCCACTTTTTTTGAACCATCTTTGAAAAAGAAAGAAAGTGCCATTAAAATTATTCCAATGATTATTATAATGATAGAAAAGTCCATAATTTTCACCTCAAATTTAAATATCCTGTACTCATACTACCATATCCTAAAAAACTTTAAACAAATTCTTCTATAATATTGTAGATTTTCTTCAATTGTGTGCTATAATTGGTTAGTCGTATAAATCATGCTCAAGTTTTATATTTAATCCTGGCAAAGAGTGGGAGGGACAACCATGCGCGTTAATATTACATTAGCTTGTACAGATTGCGGAGAGCGCAACTATATTTCTAAGAAAAACAAGCGTAACAATCCAGAACGTCTTGAACTTAAAAAATATTGCTCTCGTGAAAAGAAAATGACTCTTCATAGAGAAACTAAATAATAACCTAAACCAAAACCATAAAGGTTTTGGTTTTTTTCTTCGCAAATAGATGCTATTGGAGGTATTAAAATGTCCAAACAATTAATGAGAAAAAACATGAAGGATAAACTGTCTAGATTAGACAGCGACTTATACATATTATATTCCGAGCAAATTAAAACAAATTTTATAAAGGAAATTTCATCCTTAAATGTTCGTACTATTGGATTAACCATATCAGCTTTCCCAGAGGTAAATACTGAAGGGATTATACATGCTCTTTGGGAGTTGGGAAGAACAGTTGTTGTGCCAAAATGTACTCCGCAGGATCGTTCGATGACCTTTTATCGTATAGAAGACTACAGTCAACTGGAGACCGTTTATATGAATTTAAAAGAGCCTAATCCTAAATTGACCACAGCAGTTGAACCAAGTTCAATTGACTTGCTAATAGTGCCTGGAATTGTGTATAGTAAATCAGGGTATAGGATAGGATATGGCGGAGGATATTATGACCGTTTCTTATCCAATTACAAGGGAAAGTCTATGTCTTTGGCTTTTGACATGCAATTAGTTGATGAAATTGTGTCAGAAGACTTTGATCTTCCAGTAGATAGCATTATTACCGAGCGTACAACAATAATGTGTAAGGAAAATAGGGAGATGGGTGGATTAACTTGAAATCCGTATATGATGTTATGCAACTGTTAAAACGCTTTGGGATATTTGTATATACAAAAGACCGAATCGCGGATCTTGAAATAATGGAAGAAGAAATAAAAGAACTGTATTCTATGCAGATGATTGAAGCACAAGATTTTCAACTAGCCATTTTGTTATTAAGACAGGAAAAAGGTAAATTAAGTAAGTCTTTATAACTACAAATGCTATATGAATATGTGATAAAAAAGCTATCTTCTAAATTAAATGAAACTTATTAGGTTTTAATCCGTCTAACATAGGGTAAGTAAAAATAGGTTTTGTAAATTTTATATTAAAATTCCATTTCATTAATATTGATTTATTTTGATGAAAGGATTAATATATACACTGTTACTTTTACTCATAGAAAGAGTGAATAGGGGAGGATGTAGGCAATGAAGAAAACCTGGCCAACACATTCTATTCTTGTAATTGCAATTGTGGCAACGTGGATAAAAACGTATACTGTGTACCACACGAGCTTTGATATGAAAATCGAGAATATAATGCAACAATTTATTTTATTTATTAACCCTTTAAGCTTTTTGCTTATCGTTTATGGAATTTCGTTATTTTACAAATCCACGAAGGCCAGAAATAGACATATAGTAGTTGTTAGTGTGATACTTTCAATAGTACTTTATGCAAACGCAGTTTTTTATCGTTTCTTTACAGATTTCATCACCATACCAGTCTTGTTCCAAACAAGTAACTTTGGTGATTTGGGATCTTCAGCTGCAGCAAGTATCTTCTTGACTGATATCTTCTATTTCACTGATGTTGCGATTATTTTAATAGCAATTAAATGGTTAAAAATAGGTGAAAAAAGTAAGGTTATTAAAGCTTCAACTAGAAGAGCGTATTTTGTACTTTCTGCTGCTATTCTATTTTTAAATTTAGGGCTTGCTGAAATTGAAAGACCACAGCTTCTAACAAGAAGCTTTGACCGTGAAATGCTAGTAAAAAATCTTGGTTCATATAACTACCACTTATACGACATCTTTATTCAGTCTAAGTCACACGCACAGCGTGCACTTGCAGATGGAAGTGAATTAGTCGAAGTTAATAACTATGTACGTTCAAACCAAGCAGATCCAAATGAAAAAACGTTTGGTTTAGCTGAGGATAGAAATCTTATTGTTGTTTCGATGGAATCTTTACAATCCTTCGTATTAAATAACGATATGAACGGACATGAGGTAACACCATTTTTAAATTCTCTAACAAATGATAAGGATACTTTTTACTTCTCCAATTTCTATCATCAAACTGGTTTAGGTAAAACGTCCGATTCAGAATTTTTAGTAGAGAACTCTCTTTATGGTTTAGGCGGAGGAGCAGTATTTTTTACACACGGAGAAAATACATTTCATTCAATGGCTGAACGTTTAAATGACGAGGGTTACTTTACAAATGTAATGCATGCAAACAAGAAAAGCTTTTGGAACCGTGATATGATGTATCAGTCACTTAACATTCAAAAGTTCTATGATGTCATGAGTTATGATGTGAGTGATGATAATTCAGTAAACTGGGGTCTTAAGGACATTCCCTTCCTTGAGCAATCTGCCGACTTAATGTCAGATATGCCACAGCCTTTTTATTCACGTTTAATCACTTTAACTAATCACCATCCTTTTACATTAGATGAAGAAGATATGTTAATACCTGAATATGATTCGAACTCTGGAACACTAAATAGATATTTCCAATCAGTTCGTTATATGGACGAATCCTTAAAAATATTCTTTGATGATTTAAAAGAAAAAGGATTATATGATAATTCTATTATTGTAATGTATGGTGATCATTATGGAATTTCTGAAAATCATAATGCTGCAATGTCACAGTATTTAGGTAAAGAGATTACTCCATATGAATCTGCTAAATTACAAAGTGTACCGATGTTTATCCATATCCCAAATAGTGGAGCTGGAGAAGAAGTGAGTGAAATTTCAGGGCAAATTGATTTGCGACCTACAATCTTACATTTGTTAGGTGTTGAAACGAACAAAGATATGCAACTAGGTGCAGACATTTTTTCTGAAGATCATGAGGAATTTGTTATTAACAGAAATGGTGGATTTATTACTGAGGACTACGTATATGCTGGAAACACTTGTTATGAGAATGGTTCAGGTATAGAGGTAGATGTGGAAAACTGTCAGACGTATATTGACAGAGCTACTCAGGAGCTAGGTTACTCCGATAAAATTATCAATGGAGACTTACTACGATTTTATGATTTAAAAACTGGTAACCTCTTGATTGATGAAACTAAAGAGTCGGCAAAATAGGTTATTTTTAAAAGCACAGACAAAAAAGTCTGTGCTTTTTTATGAAACAAAAGTCTATTTGAAACGTCTAATTTGTAAGGTGAGGGGGGAGATTGTTGAAAAAAATTGTGTTCTTGATTTTTTGTGTAATTCTACTACAAGCGTGTAAAGAAAGAGAGCAGCCATCGGTAGAAACCCCTGATGACGTCTCCCAGCAACAAACCCCAGTTAAAGAAGTACAAAATGAGTCCAATGAAACAAAAATGCCATCAATCCACTTGGAGCGTTCAAAATTTCACAGCGTGGTCGGTTGGTTGTCAGATGATGAAATTTTATTTGTTTTAGTAGATAAAGGTCATTGGATATTGAAGTCTTACTCGATATCTAAAGAGGAATGGAAAGAAATTTATAGAACGAACGTCCCAATTATACAAGGGAAAATTCACCCGAACAAGGAAATGATTCTATTACATACTTCTAACAATTCTTCATCTGCAGAGGTGCAATTATTACATAAAAGTGGAGTTGTAGAACAAAGTCTCTCCTTTGAATCAGCAGAGCTTTATATGGATTGGCATCCAACTAACTCTAATTTAATAGTGTTCTCTACGTTTTATGAGGACTGGACTTATAATGCTTTTGTTTATGAAGGGTCTACACAAGAATTGAAAGCTATAGATGTTGAAAATCCTTTTGTTAAATGGTTTGATGAGGAAAATTTAATGGTCTTCGACTGGAGTGGATCGAGCTTAGATGGTAGTTCATTGAAACTTTATTCAACAGCTGATCATGAGATTCAAGATACAAAATGGGAACATATAATAGATGTCCAGAACTTTGGTGAATCTATGTTATATATCCAAGTAGATGAAGAAAAGATGGAATTTAAGTATCACTTAGAAGACAAAAATAGTGGGGAAATGTTTGAATGGGTCTCTCCTGCAGTAAGTAATTATTCAGAATGGGTAATTCCTACAATATCGATAACTTCCCCAAACAGTTTCATTGCTTTTCAATCAAAAAAGGCAGGGAATATGGACGAAACGAACGAAAAAAGTATTATAGCAGGCTACACAGTAAAAGGGGAAGAGTTATTTGGCGATATTAACGAGCGTCCAATAGACTGTTCACCGAGTGGTAAGGTTTGTTTAGGTGGACATGAGAAAGAGCAATGGATTTCATTGAAACCTCTAAAAGAAGCAAAATGGTTAAATATAATCGAATAGAAAAAGCTGCTATACAGTTGTATAGCAGCTTTTTCTTTGCGTTTTAGTGTAAGCTTGGTGGAAATCCTTGGTTTATTATTGTCATAACAGTAAAGAAACCAAAAACTGCAAATGTACCAAAGTTAAATAAAACACTTAGTAAATTTTTCTCTTTGAGAGCTTGGAAAGTGCCTATAATACCTAGCACTGCAACAAGACCAAAAATAACCATTAATAAGTTCATGAAAGACACTCCTTCCGACATATTAAATGAATGTCGCGATTGCATATTCCTCTTCTATTGTAATTGTTATCTCTTCTTTTGTCGAGTAATAAAAGTGGCGAAAGATTGAACAATGGATGCACTTTCGTTTAAAATAGAAGGGAGGTGAATTTATGTTAAATATACGTACATATCCATTGGGTTTTATTCAAACGAATTGCTATATCATTTCTAATGCAAAAAAAGAGTGCTTAATTTTTGATCCTGGTGGAAATGGAGAGCAGCTTGTAAAGGAGTTAAAAAGACTAAATTTAAAGCCGATTGCCATTCTTTTAACCCATGCACATTTTGACCATATTGGAGCTGTAGATGATGTTAGAGAAGTATTCAGTGTACCAGTTTATATACATCCTTCAGAAAAATCTTGGTTAATAGATCCAGGAAAGAATGGATCTGCTAAATACGCCGAAATTCCGAATATTTCTGCCAAGGAAGCAGACTTCTATTTAAGTAAAGAGGAGAAAACAAGTATAGGCGATTTTGAATTTTTCATTTCTCACACCCCAGGACATTCACCGGGTAGTTTAACTTTTTACTTTGAGACAGACGAATTTGCTATTGTAGGAGATACGTTATTTCAAAATAGCGTCGGTCGCACCGATCTCCCAGGAGGCAACGAGAAGCAATTGTTACACTCCATACACACAAAGCTATTAACGCTCCCAGAAGCAACTGTAATCTATCCTGGGCACGGACCTGCGTCAACTATCCAGGATGAAATGAACTCCAACCCGTTCTTGAATGGATTTTAATCAAAAGTAAATTTCAACAAGGGTTGTTTAACCCCAAATAAAAAGCGAATTTAAAAAGCAGCCTCCAATATGGAAGCTGCTTTTGGACTTAATTAATGTCCACCTGGTACATGTATGAATGTAGTGTAGTATGTAAAGCCGGCGAAGAAGAACATTAAGTAAGCCCCGAAGATGTACATATACATACGCTCAGATAGGTTTAAGAACCCTAAAAGAAGGAATAACCCCGTATTTGCTAAAAATAGTAAAGAAGCTTCTGACATATCACCTAAATAAAACATAACTGCAAAAATCCCTGTCCAGAAAGCCATTACTTTATACATATTGCCCAATTGTAGTCCCTCCTTTTGCAAAGAATACAAATAATTCTCCTATTCATTATAAATGAAAGTGTTCTTACATGTAAACTGATTATTAAACATCTACATTGGAATAACATAAGTTTGTCACAAATAAGATACATCTTCACCTCATTATAGGACTTCCACATGATATACGCAATTAATACAGTGATTCTGTTTACTTTCTAATTGAACAAAGGTATTTTCAGGGAAAAGAGTATCAAATTGTCCCTTTAGGAAAGATTCATGTAATATACATATAAAATGTGGATATTTATTCAAATAATCCTTATAAGGACAATTAAAGATGGAAAAGGTAATAATTTTTTTATTCTCTTTTTCAGTTACGTTCGGGATATAACCAATCGAATGGGCTGTTTCTTTCATAATTTCTAGTTTATCTTCAAAAGTTAGTGTATCCACTTGTTTATGATTTATCGCTTTGTGACCGTTTTGATAAGCGATATCCTTTGCTTTATCAATAGCTGCATCACCCATAGCATCAACTAATTCCAATAACCATTCAAGTAATAAATGATTCTCCTGTTTGGGAAAGCTTAAGTGGATAGGATCCTCTGCAAGCACATAAACTCGTGCAGGACGACCGCCTTTTTCATTTTTAACAAATTTAGATGTCAGCAGCTTCGCTTCGTTTAGTTTCGTAAGATGTAGTCTAGCAACATTGGGGTGAATCCCGAACTGTTGTGCAATTTGCTGAACGTTCACTTCTTTATTTTCTTTTGTAATATATTGATAGATTGAGTACCTGGTCTCATCAGCAAGGGTACCAGTTAATTTTAATGTGTTGGACAAGTAAATCCCACCTTCCATTAACTATATTATAAGGGAGAAATTAATAATGATAAACTAATATAAAGTAAACAGTTTAATAATTCCTATTTATTTTACAAAATATGATAAAGGCGAAGATAGAATAAAGATTATATCATGAAGTATAATTTATTTTCGCTTTAGACAGAAGCTTTCTGTGAGATAACTGATAATCCTCATCGGTTGCTGTCGCACTGCTAGTAGTTCCAATCAAGAAAGTGCAAAACGTTTGTGTATTTAAATACCAGTATTATTTAATTTATCAATTACAAATATTTTAAAAAATCACTTTATTTATTTTGAGAAAGGAAGTATACTATGTTGTACAAGCTTTTGCGGCCAAGCTTGTAACTGGGGAAAGGATAGATAATGCAACAGGAAGAAAATATAGTGGAACAAAAATGCTTTCAGCTATTAAAGAAAGCTCATCAATTTGGTGCTTCAGATTTTCATATGATCCCTAATGAAGAAATCTACACATATTCTTTTAGAAAAAATTCCCAAATGTTTGAGGCAGGTCAGCTCCCATTAAATCTTGGTGAAAAAATCATCTCATACTTCAAATTTTTATCCTCTCTTGATATTAGCGAAAAACGCAAACCACAAAGCGGTTCCTTTCAACACATATTTAACTCCCAAAAGTTTTCATTTCGCGTTTCCACTTTACCATCCGTATACGGAAAGGAAAGCCTTGTCATTCGTCTACAGCAGCATGATAATGCCAAAATTATTCATTCGCTATCCTTGTTCAGGGGTGCCTCTGAACAAATCGTAGAATTAGCAAACAAGCGTCAAGGTATGATCCTTTTTGTTGGACCAACTGGCTCAGGAAAATCCACGACGATGTACTCGTTAACTAAGTATTGCGCAGAAAATATGAATCGGCATGTTATCTCGCTAGAAGATCCAGTAGAAAACAGTCAATCTTATTTACTACAAATTCAAGTGAATGAGCGATCTGGTGTGACATATGCCAAAGGTCTAAAGGCTATTTTAAGGCATTCACCAGATGTAATTATGATAGGAGAAATAAGAGATAAAGATACTGCTAAGGCTGCAATTCAAGCATCTTTAACGGGACATTTAGTAGTGTCCACAATTCATGCAAGGGACGGAATAGGTGCCTTATACAGATTAATGGATTTAGGTATTAGCTTAGATGAGCTGAAACAAACAGTAACTGGAATTGTTACTCAAAGGTTAGTTACAGTAATTAAAACTAATACGCCTGAATTATCAGCTATATTCGAAATTATATCTGGTGATATGTTGGAAGAAGCTCTAACTTCCTTGAGTTATGGCAGTAGCTTTAAAATACCTTTTCCGCTAACTCTTTCTTATCAAATTGAAAGGGGGATAAGGGAAGGTGTTATTAAAAACACTTAAAGCTTATTTTCATAAAAAGGATGAAATTGTACCGGTATCACAGCAAGCCACCTTCCTTAATAGATTGAGCGAATTACTAAAGGAGGGTTATATTTTTCATGAAGCTGTTACGATGCTTTTGCCGTTTCATGTTAAAAATGTAAATGTAGTTCAAATGAAGGTGATGGACATTCAAAAAAGAGGGCAGAGTATAGTAGAGGTATTCAGGATGCTTGGATTTCCTAATCGGTTATTGCTCCCTCTTCATTTAGCATCTCAGCATGGCCATCTTGCAGAGACTACTGAAATTTTAAGTATCAATGCCAAATTTATGGAGCAAGCAAGAAAGCGGTTAAAGAGCCTATTAATGTATCCTCTTTTTTTGTTTGTTGTCATTTTTTTATTGTTTACTGTTTTTCGAATATATTTTCTCCCTAATATGGAATCTTTACTTTCCAAAAATCAACTCCAACCTCAAAGCTCACTTGCGCTTACCAATACGTTATTAAACCTTCCTAACATATTCCTTACACTTTTAATTTTCATGATAGTTTTTATAGTATTGCTATGGTTCATATTTAGAAACAAAAGTGTGGAATTTAAAATAACACTTCTTAAAAAAACACCGATTATCAATAACTGGTATCGTTTACTATTAACTAGAGTATTTTCGAGAGAAATGGGTGTACTTCTAGAAAGTGGTTTATCTCTTCAAGAATCCTTTGGAGCATTAATTAATCAGAAGGAAAACAAATTACTTCAACATATAGTATCTGAGATGAAGGAAAAGGTGATCTACGGTTCTTCCTTCTCTGAGGGGGCTGTATTAGTAGATAATTTCACAGTAGACTTTCATCAATTTATCGTACATGGGGAGAACAACGGATACTTAGGTAAGGAATTGACTTTATACAGTGATTTTATGAATAAACAAATGGAGGCAAGGCTATCTAGATACCTTAGTATCATCCAACCAGTAATGTTCCTAATATTAGCAGTCTTTATAATAGGTGCTTATCTAGCTATATTACTACCAGTTTATGAAATGATAAATATAATTTAAAGGAGCAAGTTTATGTGGATAATCTTAAAAAATGAGCGGGGCTTTACACTAATAGAAATGATGATTGTATTGCTAATCATATCTGTTTTAATATTAATCTCTATTCCTAACGTTACCAAACATTCTGCCAACATAGATAAAAAAGGATGTGAGGCATTTGTGAAAATGGTAGAAGGCCAAGTACAAGCATATAAAATAGATAAAAATGTGACCCCTACGTTGAATGATTTAAGTGTGGCAGAGTATCTAGGTGAGAACAACAAAAATTGTCCGGGAGGGGAAGAAGTTATTATAGTAGATGGGAAAGTTTCAATAAAGGATTCAGGCAATGGTGGCGGTTAAGTTAAACCAAGATGGTTATACCTTAATAGAGGCTATCTTGATGCTATTGATCGTTATGGTAATTACGTCAGCAGTTATTTATGGAGCAAACGATAAAATAGAGGAATTGGAAGAGAAAAGATTTTTACATCAGTTTCATCTAGATTTACAACAAGCTCAATCGATTGCCATAGGTAATCAACAATTGATCACATTAGCATTTGACGAGAATAGAACTAGTTATTCCGTAAAACAATCGGGAACTTTACTACTGGAATGTAGCCTGCCATCTCATATGAGTTTGTCTATAGATAGTTATTTAAAGGGACTACGCTTTCAAACTAATGGTGCTGTCAATCAATTTGGGAAATTTTCATTCCTTACTAAGAAGGGAACTAAAATAGTGACAGTTCATATTGGTTCAGGCAGGGTAAGCTATGAATTGTAAAGGATTTTCTTGGGCAGAAACATTATTGACACTGTTTATAACATTTATGGTGGCTACTATGTTAATACCTCTTCTTACGAAGATGAGTGTGCAGCTAGAGGATAAAAAGAGGAAATACCATTCGGCTGTGGTCATGAATGAAGCTGCCAAAATGTTCATAACTGAAAATATAACAGGTGGATCACTCACCATTGAAAATATTGAATATCAATTTCGTGTAGATTTCAAGCAAATTTGTATTGAGTACAAGGGGGTTCGGGGGGAGAAAGTAAATTGCGTAGATACCTCACAAACAAACTAAGTAACGAAAAAGGTTATACTTTTATTGACGGAATTTTACAGCTTAGTGTGTTTATCATTTTTGCTCAAATATTTGCGCTTATTATGTGGTCGTTATATACAACAGAAAAGAAGGTAGCTGATCCATCCGAAATTGAATGGGCATTATTTATACAATATGTGGAAGCTTATTTGAATGATGTAGAGAATTTTATAGTTCAAAGTGAGCAACCTGGAATTCGTTTTTATAAGCAGGGTATAGAATATGATGTGGAATACTCATCTAATGTCGTAAGAAAACAAATAGAAAAACTTGGTCATGAGCCACTTCTATTAAATGTCCAAACATTAAATGTGATTGCTGAAGGACAAAAGATTACATTTTTCGTTACTTTTTTTAATGGACAACAAAAGGAGCATACTTTCTATGTTACGTATTCTACTTGACCAAAAAGGTGCATTATTATTAGCTTCCACTATCCTGCTATCTATAGTTTGTTTTTCGGTTTTAACTATAACTGCAGCATACCAATCCAAATATCGAACATATGATTCGTTGGAAATCCGTCATATTAGTGATACTATCAATAAAATAAGTAATTTTATAGAGCGTGAAAATAATCCTGGTATGTAGTGAGTTGATAAAAAATGTACAAGATTTATTTAGTGGGTTTTATGGGCAGTGGTAAAAGTGCTGTCGGGAGAAGATTGAGCTATCTCTTGAAGATGCCCTATTATGACATGGACAAAGAAATTGTCAAAAGACAGAAAATGTCGATTCCTGAAATATTTGAACAGCATGGAGAGGCCTATTTTCGAAATTTAGAGACCGAATTTTTACTAAATTTTCGAAAAGAATCTTGTATTATTTCTACGGGTGGAGGTGTAGCGACACTCGATAGAAATATTAAAATTATGCGAAACAATGGATTGGTGTTGTTTCTTGATGCTACCTTTGAAGACATTTGGATACGCATAAAGAACGATAAAAATAGACCAATCGTTCAAAGAAGCACGAAGGAAGAATTACAGCTACTTTTCAACACCCGTAGGAGAAGTTACAAAAAGGCTGCCCACATAACGATTCGTACGGAAAACAGGCATCTTCGTCAAATAACAGAATATGCAGGATTTCAAGTAAATCGTCTTAAAGGCGAATGATTCAGTGGTTTTATATATTTTCGTTCGGTTTTTAATAAGTTTATCAAAAATGATTGCGCTCTCTTAGGTTCAATGTTAGGATATAGACAAAGCTAGTGTTTTGTCTATATTTAGCGGATGAATATATGGGGAGAGAACGCATCAGCTGCGTCGCCGAAGGAGCAAGTAATTACTATTATGAATCTCTCAGGCAAAAGAACTCGTATAGGACGCAACTCTGGAGAGTGCTTTCGTTATGAACGGAAAGCCACCAAAGGGGAAAGCCATTTATGGTAAACTTTCAGGTGCCAGGACAGAGAACCCTTTTTACGTTAAAGGGGTTTTTCTGTCCTTTTTTGCGATTAAGAAACCATTTAGCTTTTTTTCACTTATGCTTTTTCTACCTATTAAAAGGAGGAATTTAAATTGTCAGAACAGTTAAAACGTACGCCTTTGTTTGATGTCTATTCATCTTACGGAGGGAAAACAATCGATTTTGGTGGCTGGGAGCTACCAGTTCAGTTTTCAAGTATTAAAGAAGAGCACGAGGCAGTACGTACGAAAGCTGGATTATTTGATGTATCCCATATGGGTGAGGTTTTTGTAAAAGGTCCGAACAGTGAAAGCTATTTACAAAGTCTTGTTACCAATGACATTTCAAAATTAGTGAATGGCCAAGCACAGTACAATGTGATGTGCTATAAAGACGGTGGAATTGTCGATGACCTCTTAGTTTATAAACTGGAAGATCAACATTATTTGTTAGTTGTTAATGCTGGTAATATTGAAAAAGACTTTGAGTGGATGAAACAAAATACTATTGATGGTGTTGAGTTGGACAATAGATCAAATGATTATGGCCTGTTAGCTCTGCAAGGTCCTAAAGCACAAGAAATCCTTCAAAAGTTAACTTCTCAGGATTTAACTGAAATTAAATTTTTCAGATTTAAAGATAATATAGACGTTTCTGGCAAACAAGTACTAGTTTCTCGAACTGGCTATACAGGAGAAGACGGGTTTGAAATCTATGCAGCTAGCAATGATATGAAAGATTTATGGAGCAGTATTCTAGAAGCAGGTAAAGAAGAAGGTTTACTACCTTGTGGACTAGGTGCTCGTGATACACTTCGCTTTGAAGCTTGCCTACCGTTATATGGCCAAGAGTTGTCGAAGGATATTACTCCTCTTGAAGCAGGGCTTGGCTTTGTTGTGAAGTTAAATAAAGAACAAGATTTTAATGGCAAATCAGTTTTAGTAGAACAAAAAGAAAATGGTGTGCCTAGAAAGAGTATTGGAATTGAAATGATTGATAAAGGAATTCCTCGTACGGGTTATCCAATCTTTGCAAATGATAAGCAAATTGGATTTGTTACTACGGGAACTCAATCTCCTACTTTGAAAAAGAATATTGGTCTGGTTTTAATTGACGCAACATTTGCAGAAATTGGTCAAGAGGTAGAGGTTGAAATTCGCAACAAGCGACTAAAAGCAGTTACTATACCTACTCCATTTTATAAAAGAGAAAAATAAGCCAAAGAAAGAGGTTGTCCATTGATGAAGCATCGTTATTTACCAATGACTGAACAAGATCAAAAGGAAATGTTAGAAGTAATCGGCATTTCTTCTATTGATGAATTGTTTGCTGATATCCCAGAGAAGGTTCGTTTTAAAGGTGAGTATAATATTAAACCTGCAAAGGCAGAATCTGCTCTTTTAAAAGAATTAAGCCAGCTAGCTGCTAAAAATGCAGATAGTAAACAGTACGCTTCTTTCTTAGGTGCCGGAGTATATGATCATTTCAAGCCAATCGTTGTGGATCATGTTATTTCACGTTCTGAATTTTATACAGCTTATACACCATACCAACCAGAGATATCTCAAGGTGAGCTCCAAGCTATTTTTGAGTTTCAAACAATGATTTGCGAATTGACTGGAATGGACCTTGCAAACTCGTCAATGTATGACGGTGGTACAGCTTTAGCTGAAGCAGGTAACCTTGCGGCAGGACACACAAAACGCAAGAAATTAGTTGTTTCTGAGGCAATCCATCCTGAATACATTGATGTAGTTAAAGTCTATGCAAAGGGTCAAAATGTGGATGTGGTAACTGTACCGATGAAAAATGGAGTAACGGACCTAGCTAAGCTAGAAGAAACTGTCGATGAGGATACTGCGGCGGTTATGGTTCAATATCCGAACTTCTTCGGTCAAATTGAAGATCTAACGAAAGTTGAACAAATAACACATGCAAAAAACGCATTGTTTGTTGTTTCTGCTAATCCTCTTGCTTTGGGTGCCTTGACACCTCCAGGTAAATTTGGAGCAGATATTACAGTTGGAGATGCGCAACCTTTTGGCATTGCTGAAGCATTTGGTGGACCGCACTGTGGCTTCTTCGCAGTAACTTCTAAATTAATGCGTAAGGTACCAGGCCGTCTTGTTGGAGAAACAACTGATGAGGAGGGTCGTCGTGGATTTGTATTAACGCTACAAGCTCGCGAACAACATATTCGTCGTGATAAAGCTACTTCCAATATCTGTTCTAACCAAGCCCTTAATGCTCTTGCCGCATCTGTAGCAATGACTGCCCTTGGTAAAAAAGGTGTAAAAGAAATGGCTATTCAAAATATTACTAAGACTCATTATGCGAAGCTAGCATTTGAAAAAGCTGGTTTTGAGGTTCCTTTCCAAGGGGCACATTTTAACGAAATCGTAGTTAAAGTTAATGGCTCAATAGCTGATGCGAATAGTAAGCTTCTTGAAAAAGGAATGATTGGTGGGTTTGATCTTGGCCGCATTTATTCTGATCTAAAAAATCATGTGTTGATCGCAGTAACTGAGCAACGCACAAAAGAAGAAATAGATACACTCGTTCAAGAAATGGGGGCTCTTTATGCATAAGGACAATCAACCACTAATTTTTGAAATAACAAAAGAGGGTAGAGTAGGATATAGTCTTCCTGAATTAGATGTCCCAGAAGTAGATTTATCCGAAATATTACCTGCAGGGATGATGCGTGAAGAAGAGGCACAGCTTCCAGAAGTATCAGAACTTGACCTTATGCGTCACTATACAGCGTTATCTAACCGTAACCATGGAGTGGATACAGGCTTTTATCCACTTGGTTCATGCACGATGAAATACAATCCAAAAATCAATGAATCTGTTGCACGCTTCCCAGGATTTGCGAACATACACCCACTTCAAGATGAATCAACAGTGCAAGGTGCAATGGAAATGTTGTATGATCTCCAGCAATCTCTAGTAGAAATCACAGGTATGGATGAAGTTACACTACAACCTGCTGCAGGAGCTCACGGTGAATGGACCGCTCTTATGATGATTCGTGCATTCCACGAATCAAATGGTGATACACAGCGGACAAAAGTAATTGTGCCTGACTCTGCACATGGTACAAATCCAGCTTCTGCTACTGTAGCAGGATTTGAGACAATCACAGTTAAGTCAAATGAAGATGGTTTAGTAGATTTAGAGGATCTTCGTCGTGTCGTAGGTCCAGATACTGCTGCCCTAATGCTTACTAACCCTAATACACTAGGATTATTTGAGGAACACATTTTAGAGCTAGCTGAAATTATCCATGGTGTAGGCGGTAAGCTTTACTATGATGGTGCAAACTTAAATGCTGTTATGTCTAAAGCACGTCCAGGAGACATGGGCTTTGACTGCGTTCATTTAAACTTGCACAAAACATTTACAGGTCCTCATGGCGGTGGTGGTCCAGGTTCTGGACCAGTAGGAGTGAAAGCAGATTTAATTCCTTTCCTTCCAAGCCCAGTTCTAGTTAAAGAGGACAACAAATACACATTTGACTACAATCGTCCACAAACAATTGGCCGTGTTAAGCCGTTCTATGGTAACTTCGGTATCAATGTTCGTGCATACACTTATATTCGTTCTATGGGTCCAGATGGTCTAAAAGCAGTAACAGAATATGCAGTATTAAATGCTAACTATATGATGAGACGTTTGGAAGCTTATTACGACCTTCCTTATAACCGCCATTGTAAGCATGAATTCGTCTTAAGTGGCCGTCGCCAGAAGAAATTAGGAGTTCGTACATTAGATATGGCTAAGCGTCTGCTTGACTTCGGATATCATCCACCAACAATCTACTTCCCATTGAATGTAGAGGAAGGCATGATGATCGAGCCAACTGAAACTGAATCGAAAGAAACATTAGATGCATTTTGCGACGCTATGATTCAAATAGCTAAAGAAGTGGAAGAAAATCCAGAAATCGTTCAAAATGCACCACATACGACGGTAATCAATCGTTTAGACGAAACAAAGGCAGCTCGTAAACCTGTTTTAAGATACACAAAATCATAATTATCAAGTGCGATCCTAAGGGGTCGCACTTTTTTTATAGGAGTATTGCTTAAAATGACTATACGAATAGTTGTAATTTAGTAATTATATGTGGAGATGAGATGCATGAAAATAATAAGGTTACCTTATTGCATATCTGAAGTTAAGGGCATAATAGAAAAAGTCGAAGAAGGGGGGGAATAACGTTCCCCATTCCTTCTTAAAAGGACGAGCCAAATTGTGTAGAAGATAATAATGTGAAAACAGTTAATAGAAAAAAAATTAAAAAGAATAGGAACCATTAATATTAGAATTACACCTACGACAGTAACGGATAAATTTTAATAAGGCTCTTTTTCACTTCTTTTTCCAAAAAGACACCACCTATATTATTGATGATTACTATTAAAGTACAAAAAATCTATTGTAACAATTCTATCATTTTTTTTAAAATTCATATTATTGATGTGTGTTGTTTCATAATCGAGAAGAAGCAAGGTCACAACGTATTGGTCTTATTGATACGTTCTTTTTATTTCTCCAAGTGGTTTTAGTTTGTTGAACGGTCATAAATTTTTCTATCCGGTCATAAAACCGTCGTGAACGGTTATAAAAAATTCTATCCGGTCATAAAACCTCTCTGAACGGTCATAAAAAAATCTATTCGGTCATAAATCACTTTTCCACGCAATTTCCATATTGAAATCTGCCAAATCTGAAACTTAATGTTCCCATTTCTCGTAGAATTGATAACTTATTCACCCATTTAGGGAGTGAAGCATTTATTTTATACAGATAGCTTTTAATATAATTACAGATGAGAGGATGGATGTACTATGAATTTAGAAGAATATAAAAAGCGAGCAGCAAAAAAAGAGGATTGGTCACCGGGTTGGGATGCAATAGATGTAGTCTTTGATCAGCTTTATCCAAATCAGGAGCCAGCTCATTTTGGAACTAATCTACATTCTAGGGCTATGTTTGGCGGAGATGAATATATTGACGGGTATAGTATTTATCAATCTCCTAATGGATATAAGCATATTGTGACTTATGGAATGACCGAGTTATACGTGGACGAACAAGCAGTTGGTGGTGAATGGAGTGGTTGGGGTTATGAAATGACTATTAAGCTGTCGGAGGAAGAGACAGAAGATTGTTTATGGGCAATATCTATGCTTTCTAATCTCGCTAGGTATACCAATACACAGAAAAGACCGTTTGAACCTTTACAGTATGTAGCAGGTAATGGAGGTTCTCTGCATATTGGAGTAGAATCTTCAATTACAGCTCTGCTTATTGTGGAAGACACAGAGATTCTAGGTATAGATAGCATTCATGGAAGAATAGATTTTATACAGTTGGTAGGAATCACGCAAAGAGAATTAGATATGTTAATAAAGGATCCAACAAATGCAGAAATTTTAGTCGAAAAAATGAAGAAAGAAAATCCTAATTTAGTTACAGATATGAATAGGAACAAGTCATATATATAATAGCTATGTATCTTACTAACAATGTAAAAACATCCGCATAAAATCTAAATTTTAACATTTTTGAAACTTTTAGCTAAAAATTACGTATAACCCTTTAGAACATTAAAAGAGACTTTTCTAGGGGGGAAAATATGCGTAAATGTTTCAATTTATTAGGAAAGTTTCTTTTAGGAGTTTTGGGCATTGTTTTAATTAGTAGTGTCCCTGTTGTTTTGTTTCAAATAGGTAGCATATTCGATTTTTCTTTATATTTTCATACAGTGCTAGAGGTGATCAAAAGTTTAGTTTTACCTTCTCAATGGTCTCTTAGTTATTTTGTTATTGAAACAGGTGAATCTATTCCTATAAGCTTAGGTAATTATTTTAAAGGGCCATATTTGTATTCTATGACTATTTTGATTGCCTCGTTGGTTTTTTCCTTGTTTGTTTCCTTTATTTTGGCTATTCTCACAACTATTTCAAAAGGGCCAATTCAAAAAGTCTTATTAAAATTAGCAAACTTACTTACTGCTGTACCCGATTTCGCATACATATTTCTTATCCAAATAGCAGTAGTCGAGATATATAAAATGTCTGGTTATCGCATTCTTTCCTTTTATAGCTTAGGAGGAGAAATTATTTATGCTGCGCCAGTTATTTGTCTTTCAGTAATTCCGACCCTTCTTTTTTATAAATTATTTGTCCTTTTATTTAATCAAGAGATGGGAGAGCCATATGTAGAGCTTGCTAGATCGAAGGGTCTATCCAAGCTAGAGGTTCTGCTTAGGCATTGTACCTCTAACGTCTTACAAAGTGTCTTTTTTCAATCAAAGTCAATTGTCTGGCTTACTCTGTCTTCCTTATTTATCATAGAGTATCTTTTTGGGATTCCGGGAATTCTGCATTATTTAAGAAATGATTTCACTCCAAAGGGCATTGCGTACATACTTCTATCTATATTTATACCATTTTTTCTTTTTTATACGATTGGAGAAAATACGGTTAAGAAGGGTCAGCGAGAAAAAAGTGTTCTTTTCGAAGGGTTGCGAGTTTCATTCATGGATTCCCTCCAGTGGAAGAATCTTTTTCGTTATAAAACTAAAAAAAGGGTGAGCATATTCGCTCACCTCACTCAGTATATGAATATAACAATTCCATTAATGATTGTTTTTTGTCTGCTAAGTGTAAGTGTAGCATATTATTTTTTCTATGATGACCATGTGGAACAGATAAATTTTTTATATGACGAGAACGGATCTCTAATCGGGAGGTCGCCACTGCCTCCATCTAGTAGTGTTCTTTTAGGCACGGATTCACATGGATATTCCATTTTCCAACAACTACTTGTTGGAACAAAATATACTATTGTGTTAACTCTTATAGTCGCTACTGTTAGAGTGTTTGGAGGATATGTTTTTGGTTTTGTTTATGCTTTCTATTTAAAAGCTAAATGGAGAAAAGCCATTAATAGTATAGCTGACGGGATGCACTTTTTACCTTTAACATTATTAATGTATATTTTGCTTCTACCGATTTTAATCGCCTATTCTGGTGAATGGCAAACTACACTGTGGGAAAGATTGTTTATCCAAGTTTTTATCATGTCTGTGCTAGTGCTTCCGATTACTACTAGTCTTATTGGCAACGAAATGAATGAGGCGATTAAAAAAGAATATGTACAAAACTCTGCTGTAATGGGAGGGTCTTTAATATGGATTGTACTAAAGCATATTAATCCACAAATAGGTAGGAAACTTTGGTTATATTGGGCCCAGCACATAGTGCAAGTACTTCAAACACTCGTACATTTAGGTGTTTTATCCATTTTTGTTGGTGGAGCAATTAACTTTCTTGATAGCCCTAGACTATCACGAGAAATTTACGAATTGTCAGGAATGATTTCCATATCGAAGGAAGTATTTCTAACAAAACAATTGTGGCTCATAATACCTCCGTTAGCTATATTTATGTTACTTATTTTTTGTTTTCAGAAGATAGCAGATGGCATCTCAGATAAACAATTACAGTCTGGAGGACAAAAGAAAAGGCGGGAAATAAAATGGTCCTATATTACAAGGAATTTGGCCAAGAAAACGACGAAATAATCCTATTTCTACATGGTGGAGGAGTAGCGGGGTGGATGTGGGATAAGCAGGTTCAGTACTTTAAAGAAAACTATCATTGTATTGTACCAGATCTCCCTGGTCATGGCCAAAATAATGAGAGCGAATTTGTCTCTATAGAGGATTGCGCTTTTCAACTCATACATTTACTTCAGGAACAGCATGAAGATAAGAAGAAAATTGTTGTTGGTTTTTCGTTAGGAGCACAAATAGCTATTCAAATGCTATGTATTAACAAAAGTTTAATAAACTGTGCAATGATTAATAGTGCACTCGTAAGAAAGATACCGCTTGGAAAGCAAATGGTTAAACCTTCGTTAAAGTTAACTTATCCGTTCATAAAGAGTAGAACCTTTTCTAAGCTCCAAGCAAAGACTTTGTATATAGGAGAAGATAGATTTGAACAATACTTCACAGAGAGCAACCAAATGTCTTTAAACACCCTTACAAGAGTTCTTGAGGAGAATATGTCCTTTCATATTCCATTCGAATATTCTAATGTAAAAACTAGACTATTAATAACTGTTGGAGATAAAGAAAAAAAAGTGATGAAAAATTCGGCGGGAGACCTATTAAACAAACATGATTGTGCAAATGCGATTACTATTAGTGGTATAGGCCATGGAATTCCATTAGCAGCTCCAGAATTTTTCAATGATATATTAGAAAATTGGTTGAAGGGAGGGAATGTACTTACAAACACGGAGGAAATAAAGAGAAGTGGGAGTACTCCAGAGATAAACTGAAGTAATATTCGTCTATCGATTAGATAGTCTCTCGTTTAATTACTAGAGATGGAGCGGGAGGTAATATCTCCATTCTGCGCATATAATAGGACGATTTTAAGTATGATGTCTCTCTCATAAACTATATATCATTCTATATAGAAGAAACTCAATATTTTTTCAAGTCGAAATATAATATTCATACATTTATTATGTATATAAAGTTATATAAATAAAGTAAACACTCCTACTAAAATCCAGGAGTGTTTATGCAGAAATTAGAAGCCGATAGAATGATCGTCCTCTTCCCAGTCATTTTTAAGAGTACGTTTGTTTTGTTGAATTAATTCGTTAATACGTTTTTCGTATCCAAGCTCCCCATCGTAATGCCAATTCAATGCAATGGACATGTACAATTCGTTTAATTGGGAAACAGATAAGCCCTTTGAACGTTTAGCTATATCTGTCAATACTTCTTCAGTAAAAATCTTCTTTTTATCTACCTTACGTAAGTAATTTTCTCTTACCTTTTGCGGTGGTGAAGGAATTTCATAGGCACGATCAAATCTTCCAGCTCGGTTAATAAGTGCAGGATCAATCTTTTGAGGGTAGTTAGTGGTTCCAATGATAAATAGCCCTTCGCGAGATTGTGTTCCGTCTAGCGTGTTTAAAAAGACGGAGCGTGTATACTCAGGCATCGAGTCAATATCCTCTATTACAAGAATAGCTGGTGCTAATCTTGTAACTATCCCAAAAACCTCTTGGATTGAATGGCTTCCTGTGAATTCAGTGATTTGCCAATACACCACCGGAGCCTTTGTAGATCCTGTTATAGATTTAACTAATGTTGTTTTTCCATTGCCGGGGGAACCATAAAGTAAGATACCCCTTTTGTATGGAAGACCGTATTCCTTGAAAAAATGACCGTCCTCATTAAAAAATTCATCGATAGAACGAAAAATATCTTGTTTAATATGGTTCTCGAGTAAAACTTCCTCTCTTTGAACGGCAGCTTGCTCCCCATATTTTCTTCGTTGTACCCCGTGTTCCGTGTCTACCAAATAGGTGACAGATTGCATGAGAAGTTCACGTAGCTTTTCGTTTATTTCTTCTAAAAAGTAAAGGGCACCTTCAGGGGAAGTGGAAAAGAAAAAATATTCAGGCCAAGCATTCCCTCCCGAAAAATTAAAGGCCATCGTTACAGCCACTTGATATTCAGGAAATAAAATAACCGTATTTTCAAAGGTACTGACAATCTCTAGCTTGCTCTCCATCGAAAGTGAAGATTTATTGGCAATTTTACTTAATGGCTTTGCTTCATAAATATTTCCTAAAATTTTGTATTGAATCAGTTCATTTTCCATCATTTCGATTAGACTGTTATCTAATTGAATTATATGATCTCCTATATCCACTAATTGCCAATTGCCCTCATAATTTTCATTTAAGAGCTTAATGACTCTCCGTGTAAAATAGCAAAATCCTCATAGTTTGGGTGTAACTCTCTAAATTGTTCTTCGTTAGAAAATAATACCTTCATTAGCCAATCCCCCTATGTAAAAGCTCTAAACAAAAAAGGTTCCTCTTGGTAAGAAGAACCTTATGTTATATTATTTGGATTTTATCTTTCCAGTCCAGCTTTTAAAACCACCTTGTAATTGGTTAAGCTGCGTGTAGCCTTTTTTCTTTAAGAACATGGCTGCGCGTCCACTTCTTGCGCCATTTCCGCAATAAAGATATACTGGCTTATCTGGTCGAATTTCTTTGTGACGTTGACGCAATTGAGATGATGGTATATTTCTTGCACCAAGAATATGACCTCCATCAAATTCCTTTGGTTCACGCACATCGATTAACTGAGCTTTTCGATAACCCTCGATGAATTGTTCCTGCGTAAGGTTTGTAACTGTTTTCTTTAGTCGGTATGCTGAAATTCCAGCATAAACTAATAATACGACCAATATTGCTATGATAATATAAAGAGTCTCTAACACGGTCTTTCCCCTTTCTATACTTCCAATATCTATTATAAAAGATTTGCTAGATACAATTCAATCATTTTGGTAAAATGAATAGCGTTGTTAGGGGGGAGAAGTTTGGAAAAAACAAAATGGTACTTTATTGATTCAGGTCCGTGCGCCCCATCTTATAATATGGCGCTTGACGAAGCACTTCTAGACTGGCATAGTGAAGGTTTGATTCCACCTGTGATTCGATTTTACGAATGGAATCCTGCAACTCTATCAATTGGTTATTTTCAATCGGTAGAAAAAGAGATAGATATGGAAGCAGTTCGCAGGCTTGGTTTAGGATTTGTTCGAAGACCAACAGGTGGGCGAGGAGTTCTTCATGAGCATGAACTTACATATAGCGTCATTGTTTCGGAAGACTATCCAGATATGCCAGCAACAGTCACGGAGGCATATCGAGTAATCAGTGAGGGACTGTTGAAAGGATTTCAGAGTCTTGGATTAGAAGCTTACTTTTCTATTCCTAACACTCCTGATAAGCTACAAGCTCTAAAGAATCCTAAAACTGCCGTTTGCTTTGACACACCTAGTTGGTATGAGCTAGTGGTGGAAGGTAAAAAGGTTGCAGGTAGTGCTCAAACTAGACAAAAAGGTGTTATATTACAGCATGGAGCGATACTTTTAGATTTAGACGATGAGAAACTAGTTCAAACTTTTAAATTTTCTACGGATGAAGCACGTGAAAAGGTGAAAAAAAGTATAAATCAAAAAGCTGTCGCTATAAACAAATTATTACAAAAACCGATACCTATAGACATATGCAAGGTTGCTTTTAGGGATGGATTTTCAGAAGCTTTAAATGTTGAATTGGTGCCATTTAGCTTAAATGAGAAACAAATTGAATATGTGAAAACGTTGGAAAAACGGCGTTATGCAAATGACGAATGGAATTTTAAAAAATAAAAGTCTTAAAGGCATATGGTCAAAATGAGGAATAGGAATTAATGCTTAAAATTTAATTTGCCAAATTAAATCACTTTACACCTCTATATGTAGTACCGTATGATATATAAAGCTACTACATCTTGTGTCAATACGAGTTGTAGAAAGGAGGAAAAACAATTGGTAACTACTACTAATGAAACTAATATGAAATTAAATGTAAAAGAATTAAATCGAGATATCGAATTATTTCCTCAAGTCCATCCAATAACAGAAGATATGAATCTAACACACAAAGGTGTATCTCGATTGGTAATGATTGACAGATATTCATTCAAGGATACTGAAAAGAAAACGCTAAAAGTAGGAGATTTTGTCGTTTTAACAGTAAAGGAAGACCCTAAGTTTCCTGCTAGAGGTCTCGGTTATATTGTCTCTATTAACGATGAAGATAAAACGGCGGAAGTATTAATCGAAGAAGACTATCGCAGTGCAATAGATGATAGCTCTAAGATAAAATCAGGCATCGTTCGCCGTCCTTTGAGTGTAATTGAAAAACCGTTAGAGGTTTATTATGAACAAATTGCTAAGCGTAATGCAACTGGACTTGCTTCTGTAGAAGAAACGGAAGAAAAGAGAGTTGAATGGTTTGAAAAGTTCTATCAACAATTAGTTTCCCTTAAATTTATACCTGCTGGACGAGTATTATATGGAGCGGGTACAGGAACAGATGTAACTTACTTCAATTGCTATGTTATGCCTTTTGTTGCTGACTCACGTGAAGGAATCAGTGATCACCGTAAACAAGTAATGGAAATCATGAGTCGCGGTGGAGGAGTAGGTACAAATGGTTCTACTCTTCGTCCACGTAATACATTGGCTCGTGGTGTAAACGGTAAATCATCAGGGTCTGTATCTTGGTTAGATGATATTGCTAAACTTACTCACCTAGTAGAACAAGGTGGTTCAAGACGCGGAGCACAAATGATTATGCTTGCGGATTGGCATCCAGATATTGCGGAATTTATCATTTCTAAAATGCAAAATCCACGTATTCTTCGCTTTTTAATCGAGAACACTAAGGATGAAACCATTAAACAACTTGCAAAGGACAAGCTTAAATTTAAGCCTCTTACTGCACAAGAAGAAGCTATGTACCAGGGAATTGTTAACTATAAAAACATTCCAGGCTTAGGAGGCTTCAGCGATGAGATTATCCGCGATGCAGAAACAAAACTGCGTGACGGAGGTACTTTCTCAGTTCATAACCCTGAGTTTTTAACTGGAGCAAACATTTCTGTAACTCTTACAGATGATTTCATGAAGGCTGTGGAAGAGGACGGGAACTTCGACCTTCGATTCCCAGCAACAGAATCCTATACAGAAGAAGAAATGACCTTCTATAATGAAAACTGGCATAAAATTGGTGACGTTCGCGAGTGGGAGCGTATGGGCTACAAGGTTCGTACATACCGTACAGTGAAAGCAAAAGAATTATGGAACCTGATCAATATCTGTGCAACTTATTCTGCAGAGCCAGGTGTGTTCTTTATCGATAATGCTAACGAAAAAACGAATGCAACTGCATATGGACAAAAAGTTGTCGCTACAAACCCATGTGGAGAACAACCACTTGCACCATACTCAGTTTGTAACCTAGCAGCAGTAAACCTAGCGCAATTTGCTAACAAAGATACTAAAACAGTAAATTTTGAAGCATTAAAAGAAACTGTTCGTGTTGGTGTTCGTATGCAAGATAACGTCATCGATGCTACTCCATATTTCTTAGAAGAGAACAAAATTCAAGCTCTAGGAGAAAGACGTGTGGGTCTTGGAGTTATGGGATTAGCAGACCTTTTAATCTATTGCCAAAAAGAGTATGGTTCGGAGGAAGGTAATCTCCTTGTGGACGAAATCTTTAAGACAATTGCTGTAGCTGCTTATGAAACATCTGCGGAGCTTGCAAGCGAAAGAGGAAGCTTCCCATTCTTGACTGGAGAGACGGTAGAAGAAACGAACAGACTTCGTAAGGCATTTACGGAAACTGGATTTATGCAAACTATGCCCCAAGATATTCGTGAAGCAGTGCTTGAAAAGGGAATTCGTAATTCTCATTTATTAACGGTTGCTCCTACTGGCTCTACTGGAACAATGGTTGGAGTATCTACAGGATTAGAGCCTTATTATTCATTCACGTATTACAGAAGTGGCCGTTTAGGTAAGTTTATCGAAGTAAAAGCGGATATCGTACAGGAATATTTAGATGCAAATCCAACTGTAAAAGAAGATGAATTGCCAAACTGGTTTGTTACTGCCATGGAATTACCACCAGAAGCTCATGCAGATGTGCAATGTATCATCCAACGTTGGATTGATAGCTCTATCTCGAAAACAGTAAATGCACCTCGGGGCTATACTGTAGAACAAGTAGAGGCAGTTTATGAGCGATTGTATAGCGGTGGAGCAAAAGGTGGAACAGTTTACGTAGATGGAAGTCGTGATTCACAGGTATTAACGCTAAAAGCAGAAGAAAACACAGTAGATGATGATGCAGTAAAAGAAGAAAAAGTAATGGAAAAACGTCCGATTGTCTTGATCGATACGATTCAGGATTTACGTTCTACAAACGTAACAATAGGATCTGAAGTTGGAAACACTTGTCCAGTCTGTCGTAAAGGTACGGTAGAGGAAATGGGTGGATGTAACACTTGTACAAATTGCAATGCACAGCTAAAATGTGGACTGTAAATATTATAGAAGAGAGCATATGCAGATTCTGCATATGCTCTTTTTTTACATGTAAAACTACTGCTTTAAAGACTTATTTTTTTATGAATCTTCTATAGGAAATGTTTTTCTTATTTTGTTTAGTAAAACTAGGAAAGGCACAAACTGATTAAAAAGGAGGATGTTGTGCATGAAAAGTTTATCTTTTTTTACGAGCTTAGCAGCTGCTGTTGTAGTTACTGCATTGCTTAAATTTTTACATTTATTTCACTTTGTTAAATGGAATCCAGTAGGTTATTCAAAATCCTTCGAGATGTTCGATGATACAAATGTTTATCTTCGCTGGTTAGTTTTGTTTCTAGTTATTTGGGCAATAAGTTTAGTGATTTATTATATAAGTATTTTGACAGCGAAAGTTCCAGTTGCTATTTCAAGTATCATTTTTGGGATTATACTAGCATTTATCGTAGAGTGGCTGATTAGTGATGCTACAATGATTAAAACGATAAAAAAAACATCCATTCCCTTTATTTGCATCGTCGTTATAGGTGTGCGATTTCTAATGGAGTCAGCCATATTCCATTCCAAGGATCAGCCGATTGGAAAATGAAAATTTACCCACTCCCTTTCCTATGATAAAATAGACAATAGAGTTTATTTTGATAATGAGAAGAGGGCTAATGATGAAATTAGAAAAGCTGCGTTTAGCATTAGAAGAAAGAGGCGTGGATGCATTATTAATCACAAACGGGTACAATCTACGATATCTTACCGACTTTACTGGTACGGCAGGTGTCGCAATTGTATCTAAAGATGATGCAGTGTTTATCACAGATTTCCGTTATACCGAACAGGCTGCTAGTCAAGTGAAGGATTTTCGTATTGTTCAGCATACTAAAACTCTATTAGAGGAAGTCTCTAACCAAGTAACAGAAATGGGTATTAAATCACTAGGCTTTGAAAAAGATGATGTGACTTACAGCGTTTATGAATTATATAAGCAAGCTGTTTCATCAGATCTTGTACCTTTGTCGGGAGTGGTTGAAAAAATTCGCTTGATAAAGACGGACGAAGAGATTAGTATAATAAAGGCAGCTTGTCGTATAGCTGATGAGGCATATGAGCATATTGTGACTTACATAAAACCTGGCATGACGGAACTACAAGTCTCGAATGAACTGGAATTCTTTATGCGTAAACGTGGCGCTACTTCCTCTTCTTTTGATACAATTGTAGCTTCAGGGACACGTTCTGCATTGCCACATGGAGTAGCAACAGACAAAGTAATCGAAGTTGGAGATTTTGTTACATTAGATTTCGGAGCTCTTTATAATGGTTATATCTCTGATACAACCCGTACTCTTGCAGTAGGAGAGCCGAGTGAAAAACTAAAAGAAATTTATCAAGTAGTTTTAGATGCTCAATTATTAGCTCTTGAAAAGGTTAAACCAGGAATGACTGGAAAAGAAGCAGATGCGATCGCACGAGAATATATCGCTTCAAAAGGATACGGGGAAGCATTTGGCCATTCACTTGGTCATGGTATCGGATTAGAAGTTCATGAAGGACCTGGATTATCATTCAGATCGGACATTGTTTTAGAACCAGGCATGGTTATTACAATAGAACCTGGGATTTATCTACCGAACATAGGTGGAGTTCGTATAGAAGACGATGCACTCGTGACTGAGAATGGCCTAGAAAAGCTAACACACTCTACAAAAGAATTATTAATATTATCGTAATTTGGAGGAAATTAAATGATTTCAGTAAATGATTTTAAAACAGGTTTAACAATCGTAGTAGACGGCGTTCTTTACCGTGTTCTAGACTTTCAACACGTAAAGCCGGGAAAAGGTGCTGCATTTGTTCGTTCAAAACTGAGAAACTTACGTAACGGCTCTGTGAATGAAAAAACTTTCCGTGCTGGAGAAAAAGTGGAGAAAGCTCAAATCGATAACAAAAAAATGCAATACCTTTATGCAAGCGGAGATCAACATATCTTCATGGACACGGATTCATACGAGCAATTAGAGCTTAATGAAAACCAAATCGAATATGAATTAAAATTCCTTCGTGAAAATATGGAATTACAAGTAATACAATACCAAGGAGAAACACTTGGTGTAGAGTTACCAAAATCAGTGGAACTAGAAGTTATAGAAACTGAGCCAGGAATCAAAGGAGATACTTCTGGTGGTGGATCAAAAACTGCTAAATTAGAAACAGGTTTAGTTGTTACAGTGCCACTATTTATTAATGTGGGTGATAAACTTATCATTAATACTGATGAAGGATCGTACGTTTCAAGAGCATAACATAACGAAAAAAGGTATCAAGAGGGAAACCTCCTGGTACCTTTTTATATTGAAATAGAAACATATTCTATTTTCTAACGCAATGCCTCTTGTAGTTAATTGGAAAGTTTAGAGCGTTTGTTGGATTAGCTCAATATATTATTCCCTTTACCGGATGTAAGTATTCTTTACGGTAAGCGAACGGGTTGGATTATACAGCTAGCTAAAAACTTCCGAGTAGAGCACTTTTGTTTCCTTTTACACTAGTTTACAATCTATAGCTGCCTATTCCTACAATGACATTAGCTAGCTTTTTAATTCATAGTTTTATCCATAATTAGTACAAGATAATCGCTAAATTTATTGAATTTAATTAATTCTAAAATAGCATTTCTATAAAAAACGATCATTTTTCAGACTATTGATTGAAATGACAGGCAGCGAATTTGTGTTAAGCCACGATGCTGGCTTATCGTTCACGCTGCGGAACATATATTCCTGAAGTAAAAATCAATTATATTTATACATTGCAAAGTATATATATATATGATTGTTTACTTTTTATTGTTCGTATTTTTATACATAAATAGAAACTATGAATTTATTCAATTTGATACATATGGCGGACTAGGTATTTCCTTACTATTCGTTCATATTCTCCACCTGTCCCACATATAGTACGTAATAGGGAAGGGGGAGGCATTGTGGAACTTCACGATGTACTTCGAGTTGCGGGTATAGGCTTATTGATAGCAATTCTTCACTTGTTTTTTGAATCGACAGGGAAAAAAGAGTTTGCATTTTTTTTGTTTTTTGTAGGATACATTTACATGACAATAGAATTGCTTCGTTTACTAAGGCTGTTCTTTTATGAAATCTCCTCATTTTTAGAATGGCTTGTTATGACGAGTTAGCAAATGATTGTCTATATTACTATTATAATAGCATTTTGCTTGTTGCAGTTAGTTAAAGAAATCTACCCCAAACTTCACTCCCTTATTTATACCATTTATATTTTTCTCTTTTTAACGTATTTAACTACTTCAATCATTATCCCTTTTATTAATCAGTATATCTCCAGTGTTCCAGAAGCGATTCTACCGATAGTAAAACTATTATTGTTCTCAGTTATCCTCTTATTTATTTCGCAAATTGTAGAAGAACTCTTAGAGGACTATGAGTACACTAGTTTGGCGTCACTGATTACATTCACGACTAAGGCAATCTTACTTATCGTATGGCTCCAACATATGAAACAATTTTATGAAAAGTTTTTTTCAGTTATGGGACTACTCTCTTGAAGGAATGAGCAGTAATGGATGAAATTATTGCAACAATTTTGCAACCAGCAAAAGAAGTAATACAAACGTTCGTTTATATTCTCCTGTTCGGTTTTGCGTTTATGTGTTTGGAATGGCTTATTCCCAGCAGTAAAAGATTATTTAAATTATTGTTTATTTTTATTATTTGTTTTTACTGTTTGGAGCCTGCCTTTCGAACAGTAAAAATGGTTCAAGTAGTAACAGGTGAGCTGGTACACGTGTTTTTGGGTGTCTATCCAGTATTAACGGCAGGGATAGCTTTATCTGGAGGGGCCTTTCTAGTCACTCTATGGAACCCGGTCGTTTTGCTGTTCTCAACCTTTACTTCTATTTTGGTAGATAAAATTATGATTCCTGCATTATTAGCAGCCTTTCTCTTTGATTTAATCACTAGGATTCAACCTGCCATTTCTTTTTCTAAAATGTCAGATTTAATCCGTATGACTTTGGTGGGAGCCACTTCCATTATGCTTCTGTTATACAGTCTATTTATAACGGTCAATGGTGTGATTACTTGGTCAGTGAGCGGGGCTGTAAATGAAACAGTAAAAAGATTGATCTCTAACAATATTCCTTTTGTTGGTTCTTTGCTTACCGAAAGTATCAGTACAATGAAAAGTTACTCATCTACAGCTTCTGCTATAACAGGAAATTCTATTTTGGTATCTATATTAGTTTTAATATCTATTCCAACGATACAAACAATTCTAATTGCGTTTCTATATCGCTTTCTCAGTGCAATTCTTGAACCTTTTGTTGATGGGCAGATTAGCGGTCTATTAGATGATATTGGAAAAACATTATTTGTACTTTCGATTATCTCCGTTTTAATAGCCTTTGCGTTTTTCTTTACAATAATTTTAATCATGCTTTTTGCCAAACTATTGATAGGTGTGAAGGGTTAATGGTAGATTTCTCAGCATTGCTATATGGAATTCTCCTGATTGTCATAATTGGAGAAATTCTATCTATCTTAATCGAGCAATTGGACAAGGAGAGAACAGGCTTTTTCGTAAAACTTTCCATAATCGTATGGATTATCTCCTTTTTCTTCATATAAATAGATTGTGTTGCATAAAGTATGTTATCCAATATGAAAAGAAGGGTGAACTACTATTTCATTAAAACAAAAACCCACTTTTCGTTTTGTAGTTATAAGTTTAGCAGTATTAGTCATTAGTCTCTTATTTTCAGAGATTTTTGGGCTGACGGATGACGTAAAAAACAATTCCACCCCTCCAGAAGCTCAAACGAAGGATGAGCTCTCAGAAATACTTGAAAAAATTCATGGGGTTGGCAAGGTGTCTATTTACTTTCATTACGCAGAACGATCTGAAAATAAAAAGGAAAGTGATTCATCATTTTTCCAATGGACAAGTGAGAGCAAGATGGAAAAAGAAGAACTGATTGGAATACTGGTAGTTGCGGAAGGAGCGAGCGATAATCGTATAAAAAACAATCTTATAAAAACCCTTTCATCTGTTTTGCAAATATCTCCACATCGAATAGTGATAGAAGAAATGGAATTGGAGGATAAATAATAATGAATATTAAAAAGAGATCCGTTTGGTTTTTAACTTTATTAAGCTTAGTTGCAGTGGTAACCGTGTATTACGCAACAGAAAAACCATCCCCTTTTGATGGAATTGCTTTATTTTCAAATGACTCGGTAGAGGATGTTAAGTTAGTAGAAACTGCTTCCACAAATGAAGAATCATTTGTTTCTCACAGTAATGCTTATGAAGAGTTACGTATGGAAGTTCAAGAAAAACGTAGTCAACTCCATGAGCAACTTGAATCTAAGGTTGCTTCAACTGAATTTACAGCTGAGCAAAAAAATGAGGCATATTCTCAAATTGAGCAGTTAGTGAAAATAGATTCAACAGAAGCGATGTTGGAGCTTATCATAAAGTCCCTAGGCTATGATGATGCCTTAGTTCGTATAGAGGACAACAAAGTGTTGATTGATGTAGTTTCAAATGAGCAATCCTCAAAAAAGGCTTCTGATATTGTTTATGCAGTGAAGAGAGAATATCCTCAAGCTTATCAAGTAGAAGTAAAATTTGATGGTCTGTAAGAGAAGTGCCTATAACGGGCACTTTTTTTCTGTTTATACTATATATAACAATTTATGGTTTAATTTTTTTAAATAAATTCACTAATATAGCGTATTAAAGTTACTGTATAAAAGGTAGTTTTTGGTTTGTTTAAGTCTGTTATTCCCTAAAAGTAATGAACATTTAAACGTTTCTATTCCCAATTAAACTAAAAACGACTAAAATGAAAAGGGAAGTATTAAATAGTAATTAAGGGAGATGGGCTAAATGAAGATCCAAGAAATCAGAGAAATTATTAAGCTAATTGATCAGTCTACACTAGATGAGTTTTCATATGAATCAGAAGGAACTAAAATTAAGATTAAAAGAGGGGATAAAAACTCTCACAAATCGACTATTCAATCATTAGAAAGCTCATCAGTTGGAGAGGCTTCGAAAGTAGAAACAATACAGGCTCCGGTTGTTAACGAGGCTCCAAAAGTAGTAGAAACAGAAAATCAAGTAGCAAAACTAGCTCCAGTTGAAGAAGATAATAGTTCTTTACATAAAATTACTTCTCCAATGGTCGGCACATTTTATCAATCTTCTTCTCCAGATACGCCTGCATATGTACAAGTTGGTAGTAAAGTGACTGCTGACTCAATCGTATGTATCGTAGAAGCGATGAAGCTATTCAATGAAATTGAAGCAGAAGTAGACGGAGAAATTGTGGAAATCCTAGTTAAAGACGGACAATTGGTAGAATATGGCCAACCTCTGTTCCTAGTAAAAGCATAAATAGGAAAACAAAAGAGGAAAGGGGTAAGCATCATGAAAAAAGTGTTGATTGCCAATCGTGGCGAAATAGCTGTTCGTATAATTAGAGCATGTAAAGAACTTGATATTGAAACTGTTGCTGTATATTCTGAAGCGGATCGAGAGGCTTTACATGTACAACTAGCAGATGAGGCTTATTGTATAGGGCCTAGATTATCGAAAGACTCCTATTTGAACTTTTCAAATATTATCAGTGTGGCCAAGTTAACTGGCTGCGAAGGCATACATCCGGGTTATGGATTCTTAGCCGAAAATGCTGAATTTGCAGAGCTTTGTGAGGAGTGCGACATTAAGTTTATTGGTCCTACATCACAAGCGATTAAAAGCATGGGTATAAAGGATGTTGCTAAGGAAACTATGCAAAAAGCAGGAGTACCGACTGTTCCTGGATCTAAGGGAATCGTTGAAACCGAAGAGGACGCACTAAAAGTAGCAAATGAAATAGGTTTTCCAGTCATCATCAAAGCGACCGCTGGTGGTGGTGGTAAAGGAATACGAGTAGCAAAAGATGAAGCAGACTTGATCAAAGGGATTAAAATAACACAAAAAGAAGCGGCAGCAGCATTCGGTAACCCTGGCGTTTACTTAGAAAAATATATAGAGGTATTTCGTCATGTAGAGATTCAAGTGCTAGCAGATTCTCATGGAAATGCAGTGCATTTAGGAGAGAGAGATTGCTCCGTGCAAAGACGTATGCAAAAGCTTGTAGAGGAAGCTCCATCTCCAGCACTATCTGAGGAACTGCGCGCTGAAATGGGTAATGCAGCAGTTAAAGCTGCCCTAGCTGTTGGATATGAAAGCGCTGGGACGGTTGAGTTTATCTTTGACCATATCAACCAAAAGTTTTACTTTATGGAGATGAATACCCGAATTCAAGTGGAGCATCCTGTTACGGAAATGATAACTGGCATAGATCTAATAAAACAAATGTTAAAAGTTGCAGCAGGAGAAAAATTGCCTTTCGCACAAAAAGATATTAAACTTAATGGATGGGCTATAGAATGTCGTATCAATGCAGAAAACCCAGATAAAAACTTCATGCCATCTCCAGGACTTGTTGAATTTTATTTACCGCCAGGTGGACTGGGGGTAAGAGTGGATTCAGCAGTATACCCAGGCTATACGATTCCACCGTTTTATGATTCTATGGTGGCTAAACTTATCACGTATGGTGAAACGAGAGAAGAGGCAATTGCTAAGATGAAGCGCGCACTTGGAGAATTTGCAATCGAAGGTGTGGAAACAACAATTGCCTTTCATGAAAAGCTCATGAATCACGAGGTATTTGTATCTGGAGATTTTGATACAAAGTTTTTAGAGAAATACGATGTGATGAATTCATAAAAAGGAGTGAGCCATATGACAGAAACAACCGAACAAAAATTTGTTCAAATGACTCCTGAAGGCAAAGAGTACTTAGGAACAATTGAAATTGCTCCTGAAGTAATCACAGTAATTGCTGGAATTGCTACAAATGAAGTAGAGGGTATCGCGGGAACGCGAGGAAACTTTGCTGCAGGAGTAGTAGAAAGATTAGGAAAAAAGGTGCATGGTAAAGGCATTAAAACAGAAATAACAAATGATGGTTTGTATATTGACGTATATTGTCTAGTAAAATACGGTGCTTCAGTACCAACTGTTGCAAGAGAAGTCCAATCCCAAATACGCCAAGCAATTGAGAATATGACTAGTTTAGTTCCAAAAGAAGTAAATGTTCATATTACTGGTGTGCAATTTGAAGCTACAGAATAATAGAAAAGGGCTCCCTAGGGGGCTCTTTTTCTTATTTTCTTCTTTCTAATAAGCACTTTCTAAAAAAATATGCTATTATGGGTTAGATAGCTACATTTAAAGGAGAACAAATAATGAAACGTAGAAAAGCAAGGGAGCTAGCACTGCAGGCAATATTCCAGCTAGACAATCATGAAATTACAATAGAAGAAGCTATAGGGCATGTTACTGAAGAAAATGACCCTTTTTTAACAGATTTAGTAAAGGGTACAATTGAACATAAAGAAGAAATCGATGCCTCTTTATCAGACAAGCTAGAAAACTGGTCTTTATCCAGATTGCCAAAAATCGAAAGAACAGTTCTTCGTATAGCTGTTTATGAATTATTATATGCAAACGAAGCTCCAGCAAAAGTAGTTATAAATGAGGCATTAGAAATATGCAAAGTTTATGGAGACGAAAAATCAAGTCGATTTGTTAATGGAGTATTATCCAAATATACAGAGCAATAATCTTCAACATTAAGGAGCGTTTATAGTGGCAGATAATCTAATTAATGGAAAAGAAATAGCTGGAAAAGTTACAGAAAAAGTAAAAGAACGTGTAGATAATCTAAAAGCAAAAGGTATTACACCAGGATTAGCTGTTGTATTAGTTGGTAGTGATCCAGCTTCTCAAACCTATGTGAACAGTAAAACTAGAACATGTGAAAGACTTGGTATGTACTCGGTTATGATTGAGCTGGAAGAAACTATATCTGAAGAAGAGCTTTTAAATAGTGTTGAAAAGCTAAATCAGGACGAAAAGATACATGGCATTCTAGTTCAGTTGCCTCTCCCTAAACAAATCAATGAGGATCGTGTAATTGCAGCTATATCTCCATTGAAAGATGTAGATGGATTTCATCCAGTAAGCGTAGGAAAGATGATGATTGGTCAGCCGACCTTCCTATCTTGTACACCTTTTGGTGTGATGAAGCTATTAGAATATAGCGACGTTGAAATAGAAGGAAAACACGCTGTGGTTATTGGGCGAAGTAACATCGTTGGAAAACCAATGGGTCAGCTCCTTTTACAAAAGAATGCTACGGTAACTTACTGCCACTCAAAAACGAAGAACTTACATAACCATACAAAGCAAGCTGATATATTAATAGTGGCTACAGGTCAGCCGAAAATGATTGACTCTAGTTACTTAAAAGAAGGCGTAGTTGTAATTGATGTTGGAATACATCGAAATGAAGACAACAAGTTATGCGGTGACGTAGATTTTGCTTCTGCAAAAGAAGTAGCATCTAAAATTACTCCAGTTCCTGGAGGAGTAGGACCAATGACTATTGCTATGTTAATGGAAAATACATGCTTGGCTGCTGAGAATACACTAGATAAATAAGCTAAAAGCTGTTCTACAGTAGAACAGCTTTTAGCTTGTCATCAAGTAGTAGGAGTTGATATTATGTCTCATACATATTTAACTGTAAAAGCTTTAACTAAATACATAAAAAGAAAATTTGATGCAGATACCCATTTGCGTGATGTGTACGTTAAAGGAGAACTTTCCAATGTGAAGGTACATTCTAGTGGTCACATCTATTTCACTCTAAAAGATGAGTCAGCTCGTTTAACATCTGTCATGTTTGCTATGAATGCTCGAGGTCTTAAATTTGTACCTGAGAGTGGTATGAATGTGTTGGTGCGTGGGGATATAAATGTATTTGAGGCAGCAGGTCAATATCAGCTATATGCATCTTCTATACAGCCGGACGGGATAGGTGAACTTTTTCTTGCTTTTGAGCAGTTAAAGAAAAAGCTTGAACAAGAAGGTCTTTTCCATCCTAGCAAAAAAAAACAGCTGCCAGCTTTCCCTAAAAAGATTGGTGTTGTTACTTCAAAGACAGGAGCAGCGATACGAGATATTTTGACTACTTTGGAAAGACGTTATCCAATTAGTGAGGTACTCGTTTTCCCAAGTATCGTTCAAGGCCCACAGGCAGCGCCTTCAATAGTGAAGTCTATTAGGGAGGCAAACGCCTTAGGTGATATTGATGTGATGATAGTGGGAAGAGGAGGAGGCTCCATTGAGGATCTTTGGGCATTTAATGAGGAAATAGTTGCTCGTGCTATTGCAGAGAGCAAAATTCCCATTATTAGTGCTGTTGGCCATGAAACAGATACGACTATTGCTGACTTTGTATCTGATTTGAGGGCACCTACTCCTACGGCAGCTGCAGAAATGGCAGTACCTAGTAAAGAGAACTTAATGAAGAATATTTTGTCTTACCAATCGGCTAGTCTTCATTTTGTTACGAAAAGACTTGCCGATGAAAAAAATAGATACCGTAGGGCTATTACTTCGCCTGTAATGGCAACTCCAGAAAAACTGTATCGTCCTTTTATAGAAAGGTATATTCGGGCAGAACAACAACTTCATAAAGAAGTTAAACGGATATCACAAGAAAAAAACAGGAACTTTTTTCAGTTAGAAAATAGATTTAAACAACTTTCCCCACAAAAGCTTATAACGATACAGTCAAAAACATTACAAACAAGTACCAATCAACTCACACAAGCAATGATTGCATCCTTTGAAAAAAATCGACAACAGTTTACTGGTTCGTTAAGAACTTTGCAGGCGTTAAATCCTTTGAAAATTATGGATCGCGGATATAGTATTACTTACAAAGAAGGCATATTAGTTAAGTCTGTAGAAGATGTCCAACAGGGTGATTCTATTTTTGTAACATTATCAGATGGTCAAATAGAGGCTACAGTTCAACAAGCAGTTAGTAAAGAGGGGGTAAAATAGCATGGCAAAAAAAGAAATTCCATTCGATGAGGCAATGCTACAATTAGAACAAATTGTACGACAGCTAGAACAAGGGGATGTTCCTCTTGAAAATGCGATTGAACTTTATCAAAACGGAATGGAACTATCTAAATTGTGCAGTGATAAATTACAAAGCGCTGAGAAACAATTAGTATCTTTCATGGGCGAAAATAAAGAAGAAGCAGGGAAAACTGATGAGTAACTTAAATACATTTATCCAAGCCAACCAACCGCTTATTGAACAACAACTGGAATCGATGATTAATGAAATTCAAGCACCTTCTCAACTAAAAGAAGCAATGCTATATTCCCTTAAAGCTGGTGGAAAGAGAATACGTCCCTTATATACGCTAGCGGTTTTACAGGAACTAAACGTTAAAAACGAAGATGCCATAAAAGTTGCTAGCACAATAGAGATGATTCATACTTATTCTTTAATACATGATGATTTACCTAGCATGGATAATGACGATCTTCGTAGAGGAAAGCCAACTAACCATAAAGTTTTTGGAGAGGCTTTGGCGATTCTTGCTGGAGATGCTTTAGTAACATTGGCTTTTGGAATTATTGCGAGACTAAAAAATCTGGATGCTGAACAAAAAGTCTTCTTAATCGACCGTCTTAGCTTTGCTTCAGGAGCTGAAGGGATGGTTGGTGGCCAAGTATTAGATATTCTTGGTGAGGGTAAAACTTTATCCTTAGAGGAATTAGAAGAGGTCCATATTAACAAAACCGGTGCACTCTTGTTATTCAGTATTATAGCAGGAGGAATTATTGCAAAAGCTAACGAGGCAGTCATGGATGCTTTGCGTCAATATGCTTTCCACATTGGTCTGGCATTTCAAATTCAAGATGATATTCTTGATATTGAGGGTACATCCGAACAATTAGGAAAAACTGCAGGAAAAGATATATTAAGTGAAAAGAATACGTATCCTTCTATACTTACAATGGCTGGTGCCAAAGAACAACTAAAAAGACAGTATGATTTAGCAACTGAGGCACTTAACCAAGTAAATCTTAACGATGGACTTTTAATAGAACTTGCTAATTACATAACAAAAAGGTCAAAATAAATAGCGTATAATTTTGTTTTATGAGTAAATATTGATATGATTATACCTAGCTGTATTTAAGGAAATCTAAAAGAAGGTGTGTGATGGCAATGGATTTAACTTCAATTTCTGGTCCATCCTTTTTAAAAAGTTTAGACAATGAACAATTAAAGGACTTAAGTGAAGATATTCGTTCGTTTTTAATAGAAAAATTATCAGTAACAGGTGGACATATTGGACCGAATTTAGGTGTAGTAGAGCTAACGGTTGCACTGCACAAGGCGTTTAATAGTCCAGATGACAAATTTCTTTGGGATGTTGGACACCAAGCTTATGTTCACAAGATTCTTACGGGTCGTGCAGATCAATTCGATACTCTTCGCCAATTCAAGGGTCTTTGTGGATTTCCAAAAATGATTGAAAGTGAGCACGATGTTTGGGAGGCAGGGCATAGTTCAACCTCGCTATCTGCAGCAATGGGAATGGCTAAGGCTAGGGATATACAGAAAAAGAAAAACTATGTTATTCCTATTATTGGAGATGGTGCTCTAACTGGTGGTATGGCATTAGAGGCATTGAACCATATTGGACACGAAAAAACCGATATGATTGTCATTTTGAATGACAACGAAATGTCTATTGCACCTAATGTGGGAGCTTTGCATAATGTCCTTGGAAAATTACGTACTCATGGCACATATAACAAAGCTAAGGATGAAATTGAGTCACTTCTGAAAAAAATTCCAGCAGTTGGCGGCAAATTAGCTGGCACAGCTGAACGTCTTAAAGATACTATGAAATACCTACTTGTATCAGGTGCATTTTTTGAAGAATTAGGTTTTACCTACTTAGGACCAATTGATGGCCACAGCTTTGAAGACTTAGAAGAAAACCTGAAGAATGCCAAAAAGATGAAAGGTCCTGTTCTTATCCATGTTATCACTAAAAAGGGTAAAGGTTTTAAACCTGCTGAACAAGACAAAATTGGAACATGGCATGGTACAGGTCCCTATAAAATGGAGACTGGAGATTTCGTTAAGTCTTCTTCAAAAGCCCCTTCCTGGAGTGCGCTAGTGGCTGAGACAGCAAGGAAACTAGCTCGTGATGATCGCCGTATTGTTGCTATCACACCTGCGATGCCAGTAGGTTCCAAATTGGAAGGGTTTGCATCAGAGTTTCCAGATAGAATGTTCGATGTAGGTATTGCAGAACAACATGCCACTACAATGGCAGCAGGAATGGCAGCAGAAGGTATGAAACCTTTATTAGTTATTTATTCTACATTCCTTCAACGTGCATATGATCAGGTGCTTCATGATATTTGTCGTCAAAACTTAAATGTGGTAATTGGAATAGATCGTGCTGGATTAGTTGGGGCAGACGGAGAAACACATCAAGGAGTATTTGATATTTCCTTCCTTAGACATATGCCTAATATGGTTATCATGATGCCAAAAGATGAAAATGAAGGACAACATATGGTCAAAACAGCATTTGACTACTCTGATGGTCCAATTGCTCTTCGTTATCCGCGTGGTAATGGTCTTGGTGTTATGATGGACGAAGAATTACATCCAATTCCAATCGGCACTTGGGAAGTCTTAAAAGAAGGCAGTCAAGCAGTGATTCTTACTTTTGGTACAACTATTTCAATGGCACTACAAGCAGCGGACGAATTAAGTAAACAAAATATCTCTGTAGAAGTTGTAAATGCTCGATTTATTAAACCTTTAGACGAAGAAATGCTTAAAGATATTCAAAAACGCAACATCCCTATTATTACTGTGGAAGAAAGTGCATTACAAGGTGGATTTGGCAGTGCTGTCCTAGAGTTTTATAATGAACAAAACCTACAAGCAAATGTTAAGCGCATCGGTATTCCGGATATCTTCATTGAACATGGTGAAGTAAATCAGTTGCTGCAAGAGATTAATATTACAACTGAAAGCATTGTGGAACTTGTAAAAACTTCCGTAAATGAAAGCCCAAGGTATATCTCCTTATGAGCAAGATTCCAAAGGAGAGAGTAGACATACTCTTAGTAGAACAAGGTTTGTTTGAAACAAGAGAAAAAGCTAAACGTGCTATTATGGCAGGTCTCATCTACAAGAACGAAGAGAGAATAGACAAACCGGGAGAGAAGATTGAAACCACTTCTATTCTAACTGTTAAGGGTCAGGTGCTGAAATATGTCAGCCGTGGCGGTTTGAAACTCGAAAAAGCAATAGAGCAGTTTGACATAGAGATTGAGAATAAGATCATGCTCGATATTGGCTCTTCAACTGGGGGATTTACAGATTGTGGACTCCAAAATGGCGTTTCACATGCGTATGCACTGGATGTCGGTAGTAATCAATTGGCATGGAAAATAAGGCAGGATTCACGTGTAACTGTAATGGAAAAGACAAACTTCCGTTACTCCACACCTGCTGATTTTCAAGAAGGATTACCATCCTTTGCCTCTATAGATGTTTCTTTTATCTCGCTTAAGCTTATCTTTCCAACATTAAAAACGATCTTGCTTCCTGGTGGAGACGTTATTGCATTAGTTAAGCCGCAGTTTGAGGCTGGAAAAGATCGAGTAGGCAAAAAAGGTGTAGTTAGAGAAAAAGTTGTTCATATAGAAGTCTTGAAGGAGATAGCAGATTTTGCTGAAAGCCAAAACTTCCAATTAAAAAATGCTTCCTTTTCGCCTATAACCGGGGGAGAGGGAAATATAGAATTTCTATTTCATCTGGTTAGTGTAAACGAGGGAGAAGTTACCTCACATGACATAGACTTTGAAAAACTAGTTAATGAGGCACATAATTCGTTAAAATAACCCGCGACTCATCATGAGTCGCGTTTTTTCTTGTTACTTTTGCAATGAAATGCTAAGGTATAATTAAAATAGAATATTTATACAGCAAGGAGATAATTATGAACAAAGGACAACGGCATATTCGTATAAGAGATATTATCGCGAATTATGAAATCGAGACTCAAGACGACTTAGTAGATCATCTTAAGAACGCAGGTGTTAACGTAACTCAAGCGACTGTCTCTAGAGATATTAAGGAATTACATTTAGTGAAAGTTCCATTGCCAAATGGAAACTACAAGTATAGCCTCCCGGCAGACCAAAGATTCAATCCTATGCAAAAACTGCATAGAGCGTTAACAGATGCCTTTGTTAGCATTGATGGAGCTAGCCATTTCTTAGTGATGAAGACACTGCCAGGAAATGCTCACGCAATAGGTTCTTTAATTGATTATTTGGATTGGGAAGAAATATTGGGCACAATTTGTGGCGATGATACGTGTCTGATCCTTTGCAGAGCCGAAAGTGATTGTGAGGCAGTTAAAAGCCGATTGCTTGAAATGTTATAGGAATATCACTTAAATGTATAAGTGAAATCTACTTCACTTATACATTCAAGCTGTTCTATCTTTAAATAGAGGTGATAGGTTTGTTAAAAGAACTTTCCATTAAAAATTTTGCGATAATAGATGAACTTACTGTAAGCTTTGAAGAAGGTTTAACTGTGCTAACTGGTGAAACTGGAGCTGGAAAATCAATCATTATTGATGCGGTTCATCTGCTTTGCGGAGGTAGAGGATCACAGGAATTTATTCGACATGGCGCAAAAAAGGCAGAGCTAGAGGGACTATTTATCATTTCAGATCCAAAGCATAGCGTTTTTAAGAAAATGCTAGATGTTGGTATTGATAAAGATGAGGAAACAATCATTTTGAGAAGAGATATAAATGAGTCTGGAAAAAGCGTCTGTAGAGTAAATGGGAAACTTGTAACAATTGGTATTTTAAGAGAAATTGGTGCCAGTTTAATAGATATCCATGGTCAGCATGAAAGCCAAGAGCTAATGGATGACAAGGCACATATTCACTTGCTTGACCAATTTGCTGGAGACGACCTGAAGGCAGTAAAAGAAGCGTATAGGGAATTATTTAGTAAATACAAAAAATGGAAAAAAGAATTGGCTACATTGACGGAAAATGAGCAGCAAATTGCCCATAAAATTGACCTGTACACATTTCAAGTAGAAGAAATTGATGAAGCTCAATTAAAAAGAGGAGAAGAAGAATCTCTTCAGAATGAAAAGAAAAAGCTATTAAACTTTCATAAAATGTTTGATAAAATCAGCAGCTCATATGATGCTATTTTAGGAGAATCTAAAGGATTAGACTATATAGGTTCTGCTATGTCTGATTTACAAGATATTTCGGATGTAGACGAGAATATGAAGGATTTAAGCGAAAGCGTTTCTTCGGCATTTTATATATTGCAGGACGCAGCACATCAACTTAAAAATGATTTAGATGAAATGGAGTATGACAGCAATCAACTTCAAATTGTAGAAGATCGATTGGCTTTAATACAGACTTTAAAAAGAAAATATGGAGCCTCGATTGAAGAAATTCTTGAATACAAAGAACAGATTCAACATAGCTTGGACCAATTAGTCAATCGAGATGAACAAATTCAAAAAATGGCAGAAAAAATACGTCAAATTGAAATAGATCTTCAGCTAGAGGCTAACGAGTTAACCGATAAACGGAAGGCCGCATCTTCCTTGTTGAGTAGCGCTATTATGGAGCAGCTTCAGGAGCTTTATATGGAAAAAGCAACTTTTGCTGTTATGTTCCATGATCATCCTAATCCTATCTATAATGAAGATGGTATAGACGATTTATCCTTTTATATATCTACAAACGTTGGTGAACCGTTAAAGGCTTTAACTAAAATTGCTTCAGGTGGCGAATTATCTAGAATGATGCTTGCTTTAAAAAGTATTTTTTCGAAGCATCAAGGCATTACCTCTATTATTTTTGATGAGGTAGATACTGGTGTGAGCGGCCGAGTTGCCCAAGCGATCGCTGAAAAAATTGCGGGCATTGCGACAAATTCACAAGTATTGTGTATATCTCATCTTTCCCAAGTTGCAGCGATGGCTGACCAGCATTTATTGATTAGAAAAGAAGTTTCTGGAAATCGTACCTATACGTTGCTGGAAGAAATAACGGATGACCAACGTGCCGAGGAATTAAGCAGAATGATGTCAGGCACGGAAATCACAACTACTACTTTAAAGCACTCCAAAGAATTACTAAAAATTGCAAATGAACGAAAAAAAGTGTTAAGAAACTCTTGAGGACCCATTACTTTTGGGTCTTCTTTTTTTATCAATTATTTACCTCACATAGAGTTCTTAGCGAAGGACATAGTAAAGTGTATGGGAGGTGAAATATGAAAAAAAGCTATCGAATTTGGTCGCTTTTGCCAATTATTTTCTTGACTTTATTCTTTCTAAGCACCACTGCATTTGCTTCTAAAGTTTCCGTTGTCCCGCTTGGGCAATCTATTCAGATCGACCTCCAATACGGATCTGTATTTCTTAGTCATGATGTCTTGATAACAGATGATTATTGGCTAAAATCTGGTGATACAATTCATCAAATAAACGACCAAACGATATCGAGTATTGATGACTTAAAAAGACAATTGAAAGACAAGAAACAAATTATTATTCAGTATGAGCGCAACAAAACAATGTATACGAAAGATATGAGTGCTGATCAAATGATTAAACTCTTTCCTTTCTTGCGTGATGCAACAGAAGGAATTGGAACTTTAACCTATTTCGATCCGTCAACCAATGAATTTGGCGCATTAGGGCACCAAATTGTCGATCATACATCTGGTGTTACGCCAAAATTTTCAGAGGGCTCTATTTATTTGTCCTCTATTGAGCAAATTAAAAAAAGCATTCCTGGCAAACCTGGATATAAAATTACTTCACACGGAAACAATAGTCCTCCCATTGGAGGAGTAAATGAAAATAACGTTTATGGAGTTTTCGGTAAGTTAGAAAACAAAGCATTAGCCAATATTCCAATGCATCAGGTAGCAGTAGCAGAAAAAGAAGAAATTACGACTGGCAAAGCTATCATGCGTACTTCAATCGATGGTGAAAAAGTACAAGACTTTACAATTAACATCTCTTCTGTCGATGGACATTTATTTCAATTCACTGTGACCGATCAACAGCTTATCAAAAAGACAGGTGGAATTCTCCAAGGAATGAGCGGTAGCCCAATCATCCAGGCAGACAAAATTATTGGCGTCGTAACTCATATGTATGTCGACAAACCCAAAAACGGTGCAGCTTTAGCAATAACTGAGATGATGAAAAAAAATCCATGAAGTATAGATGAAAAAGCTACATCCTATTTTGGATGTAGCCTTTTTTGTGTCTTAAGGTGGATATAAGGTCTTGCGTTTTTACGATACATAGGTTTAAAATGTTAATGAATAAAATTCGACAAAGCATAAGAAAAGATTTACAATTTGTCGTAATACCACGTAATCATAATAGGAAAGAATCATTTTTATTTTATAAAAAGGAAGTGGGAAAAAGATAGCGAATAATATCTATGTAAAAAATTACAAAAGGTGGATGAACTTATATGGAGAAAATAAAAATTGCAATAGTCGACGATAACAAAGATTTAATACGCACAATGGATTCTTATTTTGAGCAGCATCCTGAAATAGAGGTTATCGGTACTGCTTATAATGGAAAATTATGTTTGGAATTGTTAGAATCAATCAAACCAGACGTTTTGCTGTTGGATATTATCATGCCGCATCTTGATGGAATTGCTGTTTTAGACTCTTTACAGAAAAATAACAAGCTGAAGGATTTACAAGTCATCATGTTAACTGCATTTGGTCAGGAAGATGTGATGAAACAGGCTGTAGATCTTGGGGCCTCTTATTTCATGCTGAAGCCTTTTGAATTTGACCGTTTAGTGACACAAATTATTCAGGTTGCTGGAAGAAAGGGCTCTATTCAGGAAGCACCTGCAAAGTCCAATCCTGAAAAAGAAGCATTACAAAATAAGCGCATGATTGATAATACTATTACTAATGTTATTAAAGAAATGGGAGTACCTGCGCATATTAAAGGTTATTCTTATCTTCGTGAAGCAATTCAAATGGTATATGCTGATATTGAACTGTTAGGCTCCATTACGAAAGTATTATATCCAGAAATAGCAAAAAAATTTCAAACAACTCCTTCTCGTGTTGAGCGTGCCATTCGTCATGCAATTGAAGTAGCATGGAATCGTGGAAACTATGAAACTATCTCGAAAATGTTCGGCTACACAGTTCATCACTTAAAGTCTAAACCTACAAATTCAGAGTTCATCGCGATGATTGCAGATAAAATTCGCATGGAGAACATGGCTAGTTGAAAGTGAAAGAATCAAGCTTCCAGATATAAAATAATAGTGAACGGTGCAACGAATTTTTAACACCATTCCAATGAACTTTAATTTTGACGTAGCAACTAAATATCGTTGCCCGACCTACTATTAAGAGTGGGTCTTTTTTTATTTTAAGAATGGTAAATAACTTAGTATAGTTATTCAGTAGATTTAGAAATTAAGAAGAAGTAAAATCATTATATTATTTTTTTCTTATAGATATTTGTTTGAAGTATTATGGTAAAATATATTTATACTGAAAATTGGCAGAAAATTCATGGTATTGCTCCAGGTTTTATTATACATTAAATCAGTAAAACTTTATTACTGATCTAATAGGTGAAAAGATTTGAAAAAATATTTTTTAATGTAGTATCAATGTCATGTTGGAACATGTATTGTTTAATAGATTAATAAATATCCCTCCTCAAAAATGAATTTTTAAAGTAGTTTTGCAAGTTTTCAAGGTTGAAGAAGATAATATATCTTTAGAAGGGTTGAGAAGAAATTGGTTATTGAAGATAATGATAATTTAACCATAACTGAAAAGAATGGACAGGTCTTTTTGTTTACAAAAAAAGATGGTTTTAGTTTAAAAAAGTTCGAAGAATATATTAGAAAATACCCACGCTTTAAAATCACAAGTTTTACAGCTTTAAAAAAAGCACTCTCGGCTAAATCTACAGAACCTCAAGAAATAGGAAATTGGCTAGATTTAATTGAAATAGACATTAGTGCAGATTATATGCAAGTACTTTTAACTATAAACGAATCACCTACATATATTCAGGAAAATATCATAGAAGTGCAGACTCACATACATAAGCTACTCGAAGAACATAATATTAAATTTGGCAAGAAAACATTAGATATATTATCTTTAAAAACTGGCAAGCCTTTTATAATTGCACAAGGAAAGCCTCCCCAAAAAGGAGAAAATGCGCATGTCAGTTATTTAGAGCAAGCCGAAAAAAAGCCTGTGATAAACGAAGATGGTAAGGCAGATTATTTTGATATGAATTTTATCAAAGAGATAGAAGAGGGATCATGGCTAGGAGAAAAAGTTCCTGCTAAAGAAGGTATAGACGGTATAAATGTCTATGGGGAATATGTGCCGGCAAGTCCTGGAGATGACGTCCAACTTAAATACGATGCAAAATCTGCCTATGAAATTGAAGAGGATGGGAAAATCGTACTTCGCTCTAAAACAAAGGGTGTAATTGGTGAAGTAAATGGAGTGTTATCCGTACTAAAACATTTAATTGTAGATGGGGATGTTGGAATAGAAACAGGAAATTTAAAGTTTGATGGTTCTATTCAAGTTAAAGGTACTGTGATGGCTGGGTACTCTGTTATTGCTTCAGGTGATATTTCAATCGAAGGTAAAGAAGGAGTTAATTCCGCAGAGCTAATAAAATCAGCTGAAGGAGATGTCTTTATTAAAGGGGGCATTTTTGGTCGTGGAATAACCAAGGTAGAGGCACATAATAATATATATATTAAACATGCCAACGAATGTACACTACAGGCAAAAGAACAGGTTCATATCGGCTTTTATGCACTTGGTGCAACTATTTTTGCTCATGAAATTATATTAGATGATCGAAAAGGGAAAATTATTGGAGGAAAGGCTGTAGCAGTCAATTCAATTACAACAGCATTTAGCGGAAATAGCATGGAAAGAAAAACAGAACTTGTCGTGCAAGGTATAGACCGCAAAATCTTAACCGAAAATGCAAAAACTTTGGCAGAAAAGATGGTAAAGCTGCAAGAGGAAGCAACTAAATTAAACTATCAAATCTATCAGCTTGGCGAATTGAAAGACAATATGACTACTCAGCAGAACGGGATATATGAGAAAACTAAACAAAAATACAATCTTTTACAGCAGGATGTGAAAGAAACAGATAGAGAAATACAACGTATTTTAAAATTGCTAAGAAGTAACGTAGAATACTATGTTAATGTTACAAAAGAGGCAAATCCGGGTACCATTATACAAATTGGAAATAAATCTTCCTTATTAACAACTATTACAAAAGGAAAATTTAAGTTAGAAAATGGGGAGTTAAATGTCTAATCTACCGGTATACGCGCATCGTGGTGGCGCTACAAAGTATGTCGAAAATTCACTTAGGTCTTTTGAGTATGCAAAGAAAATAGGCGTGGACGGAATTGAAATGGATTTGCAACTTTCAGCGGATGGAGTGGCTTTTGTTACCCATGATTTAGACTTTTTTAGATTAGCGGGTATAAACAGAAGAATAACAGATATGGCTGCTGAGGAGATTCTTCAGCTAAAACTAGGGAAAACGTTTCTTCGAAGATTTTTATATTCAAGAGTACTTAGTTTTGACGAATTTCTATCTTTTTTTGAACAAACAAATTTGAAGCTAAACGTGGAATTTAAGGAATCTTTTCTTGGAAAAACAGAAAAAATTGAAGAAGTAGTGTACAAGACAAAAAATATTAAGGATGTTCATTTCTCTTCTTTTGAAGAAAGCATTTTAGAAACTATACAAAGAATGCCTATAAAAACAAAAACTGCTTTTATCGGAAAGAAAAATTCCAGTTGGGATGAAATTTTAGTTAATCGCTCATATGATGCCATACACCTTAACAAAAAATTCTTTGGTACTGAACTAATGGATAGGATATGGGAGGCAGGTTTTCCTATACGATTTTATAATATAAAAGGAACGGAGAAATATTTGAAAAATCCGCCCCAATCGGTTATTGGGTGGATTACTGATTTTCCACTGAAAGTAATAGAGCAACAAAATCGTTTATAAAGTTACATCTTTGTCCAAAATGAAATTTCCACCTCACAGAAAAATTTCTTACTATGTATTCTAAATAACAAAAAGACTATAGACATTTTCAAATTTCTTTGAATTTGTCTATAGTCTAAAGACACAGGCTTTTCTAGTCTGTGTCTTTTTTCTTTTGAAATCGTGGTGCAACTTTTCCGTTTTTTCTATCTCTATTTAATAAAAAACCTGCAAAGAAGCCTAGACCTAGAACTGTAAAGATTAATCCGCAAATAAACTGAACGGCTAGTCCTCCAATAGGAAGTATTTGTAATCCAAAAAATGTATCTCTCATTAATTTGATTCCAAAAGCTGCCAATATTCCCGGTATTAATAACACGATTAAAGCCAATAAACGAGCCACTTTCTTCACTCCTGTTCCTTCTATTTTAATTTTACATTCAAGTTTATGATTGTCAATGATTGAAACTTACGTTATGATATAGAAGAAATGCAATAAGTTGCAGAAAAAAAGTGGGGGTGTGCATATTTTTGCAAAACATACTCATTGTAGGTGCAGGTAACGGTGGATATGCACTTCTCAAGTTAATAGCGCAGGCGGATTACCTTCAGGTTACCGCTATTGTAGATATTAACGATGAGGCTCCTGGAATAATCTACGCTAAACAACATAACATACCAACTTATAATGAGTGGAGGAGTTTGTTAAGCAAGGATATTCAAATCATTATTGATGTGACTGGTCAGAAGGAAGTGTTCTATGAATTACTTCAGAATAGACCTGCCACCGCTGTATTGATACCTGGTGAGATAGCCAACTTAATCGTTACGTTGTTGGAAGAAAAAAATAGCTATATTCAAATTATCAACCAAAGAAAGGCCTTACAGGATCTCATTTTTAACTCCATAGAAGAAGGGATGATTGGCATTAACAGCCAAGGCATCGTCAACTTTTTTAATAAGAGCGCAGAAAGAATGACCTTAATTCCTGTAGAAGAGGCCATGGGTAAACATGTGGTTGATGTTATCTCCTTAAGTGAATTACCAAGAATATACGAAACAGGTAAGGTCGAACTGAACAAAGAACTTACTCTTGAAAGCGGTACCAAAATAGTTACCTCTAGGTATCCTATGGTCAATAATGAGGGTAAACGTATCGGAGCCTTCGCAGTATTTCAGGATATTTCGGAAGTAGTTCGTCTAGCCGAAGAAATTACAAATTTAACAGAAATACAAAAAATGCTTGAAGCAATCATTTATTCAAGTGAAGATGCAATATCTGTAGTAGACGAAGATGGCAAGGGGATTCTTATTAACCCTGCCTATACCCGAATCACGGGGTTTAGTGAAGAGGAAGTTATTGGGAAACCTGCTACTGCCGATATATCCGAAGGTGAAAGTATTCATCTAAAGGTACTTCAAACTAAAAAGCCTATTAGAGGTGTAAATCTTCGAGTCGGTAAGGAAGAGAAGGACGTCATTGTTAACGTAGCACCTATTTTAGTAAACAATCAGTTAAAAGGTAGTGTCGGTGTAATTCATGACATGACTGAAATGCGAGGTCTTATGAAGGAATTGGATCGAGCTAGGACTATTATTCGAACGCTTGAATCATCTTATTCCTTTGAAGACATAGTTGGTATTTCTGATGAGATCAACTTAGCAATAGAACAAGCAAAGCTGGCAGCGAATGTTCCAATAACCGTTCTTTTAAGGGGAGAGGTCGGTGCAGGAAAGGATTTGTTTGCGCATGCTATTCACGGAGAGAGCAGTCGCTCTATGTATCCTTTTGTACGAGTTAACTGTAGCTCACTAGAAGAGCACCTTTTAGAAAGAGAATTGTTTGGTTACCAAGAAGAAGGTATTACGTATCCAGGTAAACTGGAGGAAGCATTCAAGGGAACTATTTTCTTAGACGAGGTTGGGGAACTGACTAAGAAAACTCAGGCGAAGCTCTTACAGGTATTAAGAGAAAATGTTTTTGTACCTGTCGGGGGTACCGCACCTAAGCATGTGGATGTCCGAATTATTGCTGCAAGTAGTCTTAATTTGGAAAAAGCAATGAGAGAGGGTACATTTAGAGAGGACTTCTATTTTCAACTAAATCGAATGCCTATCTATATTCCTTCTTTACGCCAAAGAAAAAAAGATATTCCGCTTCTTGCGGAACGATTGTTAGTTAAACTTAACCAAGAGTTTGGTCGCAATATCGAGGGATTTACCAGTCAGGCACTTGAAATCTTATGTCTTTATGAGTGGCCAGGTAATGTGCGAGAATTAGAGAATATTATAAGTCGCTCTATGATCTTTCTTCAACCGAATGACCGTTTAGTAGACGAACGGCATTTACCAAAATTAATGCTTCAGTTATCAACGGAAGAAGATGAAGATTCGATTGCTCCCTTATCGGAGCAAATGGATGAAATGGAGAAAAGAGTACTTGCCCATGCACTTAATACATGTGAGGGTAATAAATCTAAAACAGCTAAAAGACTTAATATTTCATTACGTTCTCTGTATTATAAGCTGGAAAAATATAATCTCGTTTAATGGGGAAAATGTTCAAGTAAATAGGGGTATTTACTATAAATGATCTTAAACATGCATCAATTTAACTACTAGGAGGAACTTACAAATGGAAATCTTCAAATATATGGAAACTTATGATTACGAGCAATTAGTATTTTGCCAAGACAAAACTTCAGGACTTAAGGCGATTATCGCAATTCATGACACTACATTAGGGCCAGCACTTGGTGGGACTCGTATGTGGAATTATGCTTCAGAAGAAGAAGCAATTGAAGATGCTCTTCGTCTTGCTAAAGGGATGACATACAAAAATGCTGCTGCTGGACTCAACCTTGGTGGAGGAAAAACAGTAATTATCGGTGATCCATTAAAAGATAAAAACGAAGAAATGTTCCGTGCATTTGGACGTTTTATCCAAGGATTAAATGGTCGTTACATTACAGCAGAAGATGTGGGTACAACAGTAGCGGATATGGACCTTATACATGAGGAAACAAATTATGTAACTGGTATTTCAGAAGCATTTGGTTCTTCAGGTAATCCATCACCAGTAACAGCTTATGGTGTATACGTAGGAATGAAAGCTGCTGCTAAAGAAGCATTTGGTTCTGATTCTTTAGAGGGGAAAACAGTTGCAGTGCAAGGTGTTGGGAACGTAGCTTATACTCTATGTGAATTCCTACATAAAGAAGGAGCAAAATTAGTAGTTGCTGATATTAACCAAAAATCAGTGGATCGTGCAGTCGAAGCATTTGGAGCTGTTCAAGTAGGGGTAGATGAGATCTACTCACAAGACGTAGATATTTTTGCACCATGTGCACTTGGAGCAATTGTAAACGATAATACTATTCCACAATTTAAAGCTAAGGTTATTGCAGGATCTGCAAACAATCAACTGAAAGATACAACACATGGTGACTTAATCCATGAAATGGGTATCGTTTATGCACCAGACTACGTGATCAATTCTGGAGGAGTTATTAACGTTGCAGACGAATTATATGGATATAACCATGATCGTGCGATGAAACGTGTGGCAGGTATCTACGATAAAATCGAACGTATCTTTGAAATTTCTAAACGTGACGGTATACCAACTTATGTAGCTGCTGATCGTTTAGCAGAAGAGCGTATTGCTCGTGTAAGTAAATCTCGCAGCCAATTTTTACAAAACGGAAAACATATTTTAAATGGCCGTTAATCGATAATTTCATCTTAGTTGTAAATAGGCCGACTTTATAGATTTTTTGTAAAGCGGTCTTCTTATTTGGAAGGAGAGGACTTACTTGGCAAAAGAATATGACGTAGTCATTATTGGAGGAGGGACTGGTGGTTATGTAGCTGCCATTCGCTCGGCACAGTTAGGGTTAAAAACAGCAATCGTTGAGAAGAGTAAATTAGGTGGTACTTGCTTACATAAAGGCTGTATACCAAGTAAAGCCTTACTTCGTAGTGCAGAAGTTTTCTCCACTACCAAAAATCACGCAGCCGATTTTGGCGTAAATACTAGTGAAGTAACACTAGATTTTAGCAGAGTGCAAGCACGTAAGGAATCCATTGTAAACCAATTGTTTCAAGGGGTTCAGGGATTAATGAAAAAAGGGAAAATTGATGTTTATGAAGGAACTGGCAGAATGCTTGGTCCATCTATATTCTCACCTTCACCTGGTGGTACAATCTCTGTGGAGATGAATAACGGTGAAGAAAATGAAATGCTTATTCCTAAAAATGTTGTAATTGCTACAGGATCTCGTCCTCGCTCCTTACCTGGTTTAGTTATAGATGGTTCCTTAGTGATGACTTCAGATGAGGCATTATCAATGACAGAGCTTCCAAAATCTATTCTTATTGTCGGCGGAGGAGTAATCGGTATTGAATGGGCTTCGATGTTAAATGATTTTGGTGTGGAAGTTACTGTGATTGAATATGCAGATAGAATTATACCTACCGAGGATAAAGATATTTCTAAAGAAATGCAAAAACTTTTAAGCAAAAAAGGAATTACATTTGCAACAAACGCAAAAGTGCTTCCTGATACTTTAAATACTGTAGACAATGTTGTCAAAATCTCAGCTGAGGTTAACGGTGAAACGCAATCTTTTAGTGCTGAAAAGATGCTTGTATCAGTTGGTAGACAGGCAAATACAGAAGGTATTGGTATCGAGAATACAGATATTGTTATAGAAAATGGATTCATAAAGGTTTCTGAAACATTTCAAACGAAAGAATCACATATATATGCAATTGGTGATGTAATCGGAGGTCTACAATTAGCCCATGTAGCTAGTCATGAAGGGATAACTGCAATAGAGCACATCGCAGGAGAAGACATAATTCCTATAAATTATGATCTTGTATCTCGCTGTATTTATGCAAGTCCGGAAAGTTCGAGTGTAGGAATAACAGAGCAACAAGCAAAGGAACAAGGGTTTGATGTAAAAATAGGCAAGTTCTCTTTCAAAGCAATTGGAAAGGCTCTTGTATACGGTGAATCGGATGGCTTTGTGAAAATTGTTGCCGATAAGAAAACAAATGACATATTAGGCGTTCATATGATTGGACCTCACGTAACGGATATGATTTCAGAGGCTGGTTTGGCAATGGTTCTAGATGCTACTCCTTGGGAAATGGCACATACAATTCATCCACATCCTACCTTGAGTGAAATCATGGGAGAAGCAGCGTTAGCTGTAGATGGTAAAGCTATTCATATGTAAAAAAAGGGGGATTTCTATATGACAAACAATCGTCATGAGGAGCTTGGGTTAACAAATGAAGATGTATTAAAAATGTTTGAGACGATGCTAATGGCACGCCGTATTGATGAGCGTATGTGGTTATTGAACCGTGCGGGTAAAATTCCATTTGTTATCTCTTGTCAAGGACAAGAGGCAGCACAAGTGGGAGCGGCATTTGCTCTAGATAACACAAAGGATTATATTGCACCATATTATCGCGATATGGGAGTAGTACTGCATTTTGGTATGACACCTAAAGATTTAATGCTATCTGCATTTGCTAAAGCAGAGGATCCGAACTCTGGCGGACGTCAAATGCCGGGGCATTTTGGACAAAAGAAGAATCGTATTTTAACTGGTTCCTCTCCAGTTACAACACAGCTTCCCCATGCAGTTGGAGTCGCTCTAGCTGCTAAGATTGAAAAGAAGGACTTTATCACTTTTGTAACGCTAGGCGAAGGTTCATCTAACCAAGGTGATTTCCATGAAGGATTGAACTTTGCAGGGGTGCATCAATTACCTTGTATCACAATGGTAGAAAACAACAAATATGCTATATCTGTTCCTTTTGAGCGCCAAGTTGCTAGCAAAAATGTCGCAGATCGTGCCAGCAGCTATGGAATGCCAGGTGTTACAGTAGATGGGAAAGACCCAATCGAGGTTTATAAAGTAGTGAAAGAAGCAGCTGATCGTGCAAGAAATGGAGAAGGTCCTAGTCTTATTGAGGCAGTGACTTACCGATTAACTGCCCACTCATCAGATGACGATGATAGACAATACCGTACTGCAGAAGACATTGCAGAAGGGAAAGCATTAGATCCTATTATTACATTTGCAAAATATTTAAGAGATTTAGACATTCTGTCAACAGATCTTGAAAAAGAAATAAATGATCGCATTATGAAGGAAGTAAATGAGGCGACTGATTATGCAGAAGCTGCACCATATGCTGCTCCGGAAGATGCATTAAAACATGTCTATGCTGAAAAAGACGGGGGGAACGCATAATGGCAATCATGTCTTATATCGATGCAATAACACTTGCAATGAAGGAAGAAATGACTCGTGATGAGCGCGTTTTCGTTCTTGGTGAAGATGTTGGACGTAAGGGTGGAGTGTTCAAGGCAACCAACGGACTTTATGATGAGTTTGGAGAATACAGGGTTCTAGATACTCCTCTTGCAGAATCTGCTATTGCGGGAGTAGGGATTGGGGCTGCAATGTACGGTCTTCGTCCTATTGCTGAAATGCAGTTTGCAGACTTTATCATGCCTGCTGTTAACCAAATTATCTCAGAGGCTTCACGTATTCGTTACCGTTCTAATAATGATTGGACTTGTCCTATAGTAATTCGTGCGCCTTTTGGTGGCGGAATTCACGGTGCGCTTTATCATTCTCAATCTGTAGAGGCTATTTTTGCTAACCAACCTGGACTAAAAATCGTTATTCCTTCTACTCCATACGATGCCAAAGGATTATTAAAAGCGGCTATTCGTGATGAAGACCCGGTTATGTTCTTTGAGCACAAGCGTGCTTATCGCCTTATTAAAGGAGAGGTTCCGGACGAAGATTACACGATTGAAATTGGAAAGGCAGATGTAAAGCGTGAAGGGGAAGATATAACAGTTATTACTTATGGTCTGGCTGTTCATTTTGCTCTTCAAGCAGCAGAACGTTTAGAAAAAGATGGCATTTCTGCGCATATTTTAGATTTACGTACCATTTATCCTTTAGACAAAGATGCAATTATCGAGGCTGCTTCCAAAACCGGTAAAGTGTTACTTGTAACAGAGGATAACAAAGAAGGTAGCATAATTAGTGAGGTGGCAGCGATTATCGCCGAGAATTGCTTGTTTGATTTGGATGCTCCGATCATGCGCCTTGCTGGTCCTGATGTTCCAGCTATGCCATATGCCCCTACAATGGAAAAATTCTTTATGATTAATCCAGACAAAGTAGAAAAAGCAATGCGTGAGCTAGCTGAATATTAAGTTATTGGAAATATGCTTAGGTGAATTTGATCTATTAAAGGAGGAACCCATATGGCACTAGAACAAATTAAAATGCCTCAGCTTGGGGAAAGTGTAACCGAGGGAACAATCGAAAAATGGTTAGTTAAACCAGGCGATCATGTAAACAAATATGATGCACTTGCAGAGGTCAATACGGACAAAGTTACTGCAGAAGTACCTTCTTCCTTTACAGGAGTCATTAAAGAACTTGTTGCAAATGAAGGAGATACGCTTGCAGTTGGAGAAATCGTCTGTACAATTGAAACAGAAGGCGGCTCTACCGAGGAAAAAATTGTAGAAGTGAAGGAAGCAGCTCCAGAAGAACCAACTGCAGAAACAGTTAAACCAGCTGAAGTGAATAAACATATCCAATCAGCACCGGCAGAACGGGATAAAGGAATAAAAGCTCGTTACTCTCCTGCAGTTCTTAAACTTTCTCAGGAGCATGACATAGACCTTTCTTTAGTAACAGGTACTGGTAATGAAGGCAGGATTACTCGTAAGGATCTACTAAAAATCATAGATAGTGGAGAGATTCCAAAGGCTGCTCCTGCTGCAAAATCTGCCGTAGAAGAAGCGCCGGCTGTATCTTCTGCTCCTGCGAATTCCCAACCAAAGTCTGCTCCTGTTAATGTTCCAGTCGGAGCAGGTGATATTGAAATTCCTGTTACAGGCGTTCGAAAAGCAATTGCAGCTAATATGCTACGTAGTAAGCATGAAGCGCCTCACGCTTGGACAATGATAGAAGTGGATGTAACTAATCTTGTTCAATACCGTGACTCTATTAAAAATGAGTTTAAACAAAAAGAAGGCTTTAACGTTACATACTTTGCCTTCTTCGTTAAAGCAGTAGCACAAGCATTAAAAGAGTTCCCGATGATGAACTCTATGTGGGCTGGTGACAAAATAGTCCAAAAGAAAGACATCAATATTTCGATTGCGGTTGCAACAGATGATGCATTGTTTGTTCCAGTGATTAAACAAGCAGATGAAAAGACTATTAAAGGGATTGCACGTGAAGTTAATGAGCTTGCAGGAAAAGTTCGCTCTGGTAAGCTTAAATCAGATGAAATGCAAGGTGGTACTTTCACAGTCAACAATACTGGTTCATTTGGTTCTGTTCAATCAATGGGTATCATCAACTACCCACAAGCAGCAATTCTTCAGGTGGAATCTATTGTTAAGCGTCCAGTTATTATGGATGGCGGCATGATTGCTGCAAGAGATATGGTGAACCTATGTCTATCTTTAGACCACCGCGTGCTAGATGGCCTTGTTTGTGGTCGCTTCTTAGCTCGTGTGAAAGAAATATTAGAAAATATTTCGAAGGAAAATACATCTGTATATTAATATTCAGGCGAGAAGTCCCTCAGTAAGGGCTCTCGCCTTTTTTTATTTATAAAACTTAAGTCCCTTTCGTTTACTTTTTTAAACTATTTCTATAGCATTTAAAAGGAAAGAGATACACATGAATTTTCTATGAAGGGACGATTATATATTATGAAATTAAGTGTTTTAGATCAAGCACCGATCACGGCTGGAAATACTGCAGCAGATGCATTAAAAAAAGCAGAAGAATTAGCCCTTTTAGCTGACGAATTAGGCTATCACCGTATGTGGATGGCTGAGCATCATGGAACCGGGGCTTTTGCGAGCTCAGCTCCTGAAGTCATTGCAGCCCATCTTGCTGCTAAAACTCAAAAGCTCCGTATTGGTACTGGCGGCGTTATGATGATGCATTATTCAGCTCTTAAGCTTGCAGAGGTCTTTAAGACGTTAAGTGCTTTTTCTCCAGGGAGAATAGACTTCGGAGTGGGGCGTGCTCCTGGCGGGGATAACTATGCGATGCATGCTCTTTCTGAGGGCCGTCCACCAATGGTGAACAATATGTATGAAAAACTAGGAACTGCATTACAGCTTTTAAATGACGAAGTTCCCGAGGACAGTGTATACAATAAAACGATTGCTACTCCATCTAATATCGTGCTTCCCGAAGCTTGGTTGCTTGGCTCGACAGGGAACAGTGCGATTCAGGCAGGAAAGATGGGCTTGGGATATTCCTTTGCACAATTCTTTCAGGGAGGAATGACTCCTGCTATTTTAAATGCATACCGTACAAATTTTAAGCCTTCAGCATTAATGGAAAAGCCTGAGATTAACGTAACGTATTTAGTGACAGTTGCTGAAACAAAAGAAGAGGCAGAATTTGAAGCACTTCCACAGGATATATCTAGACTTTCTCTGATGAAGGGACAAATTCGCCAGCTTATGACACCTGAAGAAGCACAAAACTATCATTTATCTGAAATGGATCGCATGATGATCCAGGAAAATCGTAAAATCCATTTAGTTGGTTCTGCAAAAGAAGTAGCTACTACTCTTCAAGAAGAACAGGCGCATTATGGGTTTGATGAGGCGATGATTTGTAGTATACCGCATTCTCAGCAAAAGCGTTTAGATGTATATCGATTGTTAGCAAAAGAATTGTTGTAGTGTCTTGATTCTCTTTTATATTAATACTGACTGAGCTTCTTGGTATCTTTAGCGAGTAAGTGAACGATTCGTCGTTCACTTACTCGCTTTTTGAATTGACTTCGTTCGTACTATTACAATTCTCAACTCAAAAAACATACTTTTGCCTTGCTTGCTTTCTAGTATAGATTGTTTGCTAACAGGAAAAAACAAGAATAATACTTTATAACATGAATTGCTTTAAATTGGCGGTTGATAACAGAACAAACGTTCTGTATAATGATAAAAAAGAAAGGTGATGGAGATGGCTAATTTCGAGGAAGACTGGAACGCGTTGGATTTATCTAAAATCCGTGATAGAGGTTCAAAAAAGTGGGTGGCGATGATGTTGCCTGAACACGTGAAGATGTTGAGAGACTATCATGAGGAGATAAAAAAAGTTCCGCGCCCAGATCTAAATGAGTTCGACTATGAAGCAATTCAAGAACAAATTGAACTTGCGATGAAAAGAAATGTAGACATAAAAATTAAACGTTGGAAAGATGGAGAATTTTTATATCATCGAGGGACAATTCAATGGATTGATTTAACTAGGCGCATTATCGAATTAGAAGATCCATTCCAATTTTTTGAAGTGAAATTGGATGAAATTGTGGACGTGACGATATTAGAATAAAAACATTCTGACATACCTCCTTATAGAGGTCTTTATTGTTTGGAAGTGCTAAGTCTAAATAGATTCAAACATAAAATAATTATAGACAAGATAACTGATGAATCACTTGGGATATATTCAATGTTAGATTTGCTAAATACCTTAATGATAATGAATTCCTTTTACTATAAAAGAGGATTATAGGTATCCATAGGGAATATATTACAGAAGGGTATGATGAGTGGGATAACAGCAAAGGATGATAAAGGGGCAATGAAGAAATACTATATCTTTTTAGAAATCTTGTTTTATGTAGTAGTACCATACTTAATTTGGACTAATGGTAGAGAAGGTTTAGGTGATTATTGGGCACTTTTGTTATCCACTGCACCTGGATTTGCCTATACTATAGTACGTTTTATTGTAGATCGAGAATTTAATGTGACGGGCATTTTTATCTTATTCAGTTTATTGGTAGGAACTGTGATTGATATATTATCAGGATCTGCAGAAAGGATGCTATGGAACCAAGTGTATTTAGGGGTTGCTTTTAGCTTCGTCTATTTGGTCTCCATGCTCATTAAAAAGCCACTCCCGTTATTTTTCTTTATAGATGTGGCATTCTTGCAGGGATATGACCGTGAGAGCAGTAGAAAGCTGTTCTATCGTAAAGAATTATTTAAATGGTTTCAGCTGTTGACGCTAATGTTTGTCATAAGAGGGCTGACCCTAGCAGGCATTAAGGCATGGCTTTTGGACAGGTATGGTGTGGATAGCTATGGCACAATGTTGATTTACTTGAGAATAACTGGTTGGGTCTTTGCAGCAGTTTTCATATGGTTCTATCTAAATATTTACAAAGAAATCAAAAGATTAACGCAACCACAGCCTCTGCAAGCGATAACAAAAGAGAATCCTTAACACATATTAGAGAAAAAGCGTTAGCCCATTAGCTAACGCGTCTAACTTATCCAAAATAATATTTGGAAATTTGTGCGATAAATTCTTCTTCTAGCACGCTCTTTTTTTTAACAATGATAAATGTTGAGACAGTAGGCAGGTCGAACAGATCAAAATGTGGCTGCATCATCTTTCCTTCTATTAATTCTCTTCTAACAATAGAGTGAGGAAGAAAGGATACACCGAGCCCCTCCTGAATAAAGCGTTTAGTTATATGGGCTTGTGTGACCTTCATGGTTCTTAATCCAACTACATGCTTATTTAGCTTCAGTAGTAGCTCATCCCAAAAAACAGGATGATGGTGAGTAAAAAGATAATTTTTCTGAAGTATCTCTTTCACATCTATTGGTGGTCCATTTTCTTCATCAAATCCATCAAAAGGCATTAAAAACAAAATTGGGTCCTCGTAAATAGAGATTGATTCTATATTTTTCTTTTGAGAATCAATCGCAGATATTCCAACGTTTACTTCCCCTGTATCAACCAATTCCTCTATAAGATGGGATTCCTCTACCCTTATATTTATTTCTAAATCCGGATGCCGCTTTAAGAATGTTTTTAAAAAGTAAGGAAGAATGGTTTCCGCCATAAGGGGAGAAATAGCAATTGTCCATTTACGCCGATACCCTTGTGCAAATGATCGTATTTTATTGACGCTTGACTCCGACTGTTGAACTAGCTGCTTAGCCTCTGGAAGAAAAAATTTACCAGCCTCCGAAAGGGTTACACGATTGTTTATTCGATCGAAAAGAGGGGTACCTAAATACTCTTCCAGTAATTTAATATGGACGGTCACACTTGGCTGAGAGACCATTAATTTTTCAGATGCCTTTCGAAAGTTTAAGGTATCTGCAGCTACACAAAATGTTTTTAACCAGTGATATTCCATTATATTCACCTACTTGATTAACTTTTTTAATTAAGTTAATTATATATATTTAATTTTTATTATCAATGTTTTTAAATATAATAAAGAAAAAGGAGGCGTTTCATATGTTTCAAAAAGGATTAAAAGATGTAGTTGCTGTTCATACAAAAATCGCATCGGTGGATGGAGATATAGGAGAGCTTAGATACCGTGGGGTAAAAGTAGATGAGCTAGTAAATGAAGGGTCATTTGAAGATATCGCCAATTTTTTGTGGACAGGGGAACGAACAAACACTAGTTTTCCATCTTTAAATGAATTTAGAGAACTACCAAATCACATAATTGCAATTATTGATGCTCTTCCAATGGAAGTGTCCTTGATGGATGCGATGAGAACGGCGATATCAGGCTATGCTCATGCAGAATTTAAAGAAAAATCACTAGAAGAGCAGGCGATAATTTTAACAGCAGCACTGCCGGTCATAGTTGCTAGACATTATCGAAACCAAAAAGGATTAGCAATAGTAGAGCATAAAAAAGAACTTAGCCATACTGCCAATTATTTATGGATGCTAAATGGTGAAGTACCAACAGATGTACAAGTTGAAGCGCTTGAAACCTATTTAAAGCTAACGATGGAGCACGGTTTAAATGCCTCGACCTTTGCTGCTAGAGTAACGATTTCGACAGAGTCAGATCTTACAGCTGCAGTAACTTCAGCGTTAGGAACAATGAAGGGACCGTTGCACGGAGGAGCGCCTTCAGGGGTAATTTCACTACTCAATGAGTTTAAAAATCCTACAATGATTAGAGACATTGTAAGAGATAAAATTATAAATGGCGAAAAGATAATGGGCTTTGGTCACCGAATATATAAGACAGAGGACCCTCGTTCCATTTTACTTCGAGACAAATGCTTAAACCTCCAAGGAAAGGATCCTTGGTTAGATATCGCAACTATAGCAGAAAAAGAAATTATTGATTTACTTGCAGAGCATAAGCCTGGACGCAAGCTATACACAAATGTTGAGTATTATGCTGCTGCAATCATGCGCTCGATAGATATGCCAGCAGAACTATTCACACCTACATTTAGTGTAGCTAGAATGGTAGGCTGGACTGCACATGCTATTGAACAAATAAGAGACAACACCATTTTCCGCCCACAATCCATTTATGTAGGGGAATTAAAGTAATAGAGGTAATAATGCAGAAGCATCCGTCAAATGTTTATTTTCTATATATACTTAAATAAAAAGAAATCATATTGAACTAAGTATTGTAGATTTCCGTTTTGGTGTACTCTTTGCGAGCGGAGCGATAAGCCATCTCTGCCGCTATTGTTGTTACACAAAACATGTTGTTAGCTGCCCACCCACATTGTCTGCGTGACGCATAATGGGATTGTTCTCAGGCATCTGGTATTGGTTATATCGCTAGATAGTCGAAGCTGTTATGTGTTTAGTTTGCTAAATATAAAAAGTCATGTGTTATAAAACACATGACTTTTTTATGATTTTTGTTTATTTTTGATGAATGTGTAAATATTTAAAACAACTCCTATGACAAACATAATAATTGCATTCAATGCAAGAACTAAAACCATAAATCCTCCTGCAAAAGCAATTCCTTCTCTTGTGTCATCTGGATCATAGTTTTTATTAGCATAATAAATTCCGAAAGCGATAAAACAATAGACTATCACCGGAACTAAAAGGGCCATAACAATTGAAGAAACCCATAAAGGAATTTTCCTTTTTTGGTATAAATACACTGCTAAACCATCACAGATTACAAGAGACAATAATAAAACAATCCAAACAATAGCATCACCGTTCATATTAATTACACCCCTTCTATAAAAGGTTAACCTAATGTGGATATTTTTACAATTAAAGGTAATTTTCTGGCATCCGAAGAGTGCTTATACCGAAAAATTGAATAAACTGATGTGGAGAAAACCGAACTTTGGAAAGGACAGTTAGACCGTAATCTAACCTACCCCGCCAACATACCCCTAATTGGTTTCCTGCAACTTTACTAGGAAATCAGTGGATATACATTACTGTAAATACGCAAAGGGGAGTATGGCATAATACAAAGACTTCTAATCAGCAATTAAATAGAAGATAATATTTCGTGTATTTTCAAATTATTCTGTTATATAATGGTATTTATAGATGTTATTGGAGTGGTGAACTTCAATTATTTTAGATTTCAGACCAATACAATTATGCAGAGTCTAAAAAATCTTAATACGGAATGTAGAATAACAGATTTTCATTTACATATATATTGAAATTATTACTTTTTGAATCTCCAATTATATATTTTTATCATCGAGTTTCAAAGTAGAATAGGAGAAAAACTATGAACAATAAAATAGCAATAATCACTGGAGCAAGTCATCCCAGGGATATTGGAACTGCAATTTGTAGAAAATTAGCTTCTAAAGGAATAGATATATTCTTTACTAACTGGCAGGCGGACAATGAGTGGATCAATAGGTTACAGCAAGAGATAGAAAATTTAGGGGTCCGTTGTGTAGGAATGGAAATCGATTTATCACCGAGTGATGCTTACAAAGTGGTGCTAGATTCAGTGGAACTGGAGTTGGGAACGCCTTCTATACTAGTTAACAATGCAGCGCATTCGACAAGAGATGGTTATTTGGAATTAGACGGCAATACAATGGATGCTCATTATGCAGTAAACATGAGAACAACATTTTTGCTTAGTGTCGAATTTGTCCGTCGCTTTAAGAGAGAGAGAGCGAACGGAAGAATTATAAATATGACATCAGGACAGGATTTAGGAGCAATGCCAGGAGAACTTGCTTATGCTGCCACCAAGGGTGCTATAACAGCTTTTACAAAATCATTATCTGCGGAAGTCGCACCCCTCGGAATTACAGTAAATGCAATAAACCCTGGCCCCACCGATTCAACTTGGATGACCGATGAAATAAGAGAACACCTTTTACCGAATTTTCCAATGGGCCGAATAGGTCAGCCTAGCGATGTGGCAGAGGTCGTATCCTTTATTGCTAGCGATGAGGCAGCTTGGATTACTGGTCAAGTTATTCATTCAGAGGGTGGTTTTAATCGTTGATGAGGAAAATTGGCAAATGAAAAAAAATCAAAATACAATTCCAAGATTGATATACTTTGTGTTTTAACCATTCTTTTAGTTTTTACAATGTTAACTTATTTCCATTGGAACGGTTATCAGTAAGTTACAATGAAGAAAATCCTACTCTGCTAATTGAAGAGAGATTAATAGGCAAGGAAACCTATAAAGTTGATTCTTCTACTAATTTAAAATAGATGATTTTCATCAACCAAGTAAATGGAAGTTAACTTGTATGTTTTACCCTTTTACTGCCACGCCTATTTGGTTAAGGCGATATTCTACAAGAAACAATCCTAAATAAAATGGTTTGTAAGCTTTTTTGATAGTGGTAGAAGTATTTATTACCGAGAATATATTAGTGCATAATAATCTACTACAAAATATTTCTGCCCATTAATAGTAGTAGCATAGTTACTAATGAATCTGAGGGAAAGCTATGAATAATTTGATGAAGCTTGTTATTTTAATATGTATGTTTGTAATATTTTCTGGATGCACAGAGGAAACAGTAAAACCAATACTAGCTAAAAGTAAGTATGTAGATTAGTTTATGTAATTCCTCTGTCTAACGTACTCTAACAAACAAAAGAAAAATAAGGGTAATACTTTTTGCTAGACAATTGTTTCATAAGAGGATATTTTTTGAGCTTTTAGAAAATCGGTATTCTTCTTGTTATGCACTCGACTTTTTATAAAGATTGCTGAGAGAGGAGTTACCAAATTTAATATGAGAAATGGGCAAACGGTAATATTAGACGGAGTATCTTTTCCATTAAAAGATATCCATGATTTTCGATGGATACATGATTATGGAGAGGTTTTTTGTGTGTTTGACCGACAGGATTCAGGAAATCTCTCTTTTGGGGTGATAAAAGTTGGTTTAAAGAACTTCGTTAAATATGCTGGCGCCACTCCTGTATATTACAAGGGAAAACCAGGGTAAGCAATTAATAAACTTAAAAATGCAAAAGTTGTGTACGAAGCGTTAGATCATCCACATTTAGTTAAACTAGTAGAACACCGAGAGATGGAAGAAGGATATGGTTTGATGGTCTAAATATACAAAGGAATATGGCTCATCGTCCAGCATGTCAGAGGTTTAAGCAGCTGCCTTTAGAAGTACGAATAAAGTCTCTTTCTACTATTTTTGAGTTTCATGTACATGTAGAAAAAAGTAATTATGCAGCAATAGACTTTTATGATGGAAGTATTTTATACGATTTTCAACAGCATAAGACAAAAATATGTGATGTAGATTTGTACCATTCTAAACCATTCTATAATGAAAAAGGTAGGCTTTGGAGTTCGTCAAGGTTTATGTCACCAGAAGAGTTTAAGATGTGTGCAGAAATTGATGCACGTTCGAATGTTTTTAATATGGGTGCCATCGCTTTTTATATTTTATGTGGTGCTCTTGACCGTTCATATAACCAGTGGGAAGCAGGAAAAGAATATAGTGTTGCTAGAAGGGCAGTAGAGATTGAAAAAGACAATCGTTATTCTTCAATTGTAGATTTCTTCACAGAATGGAAGTTAGTTGTAGATAAAGAGTTTTCTTTCAAGGATTAATTATATTTTATGTTTTTAATTTATTTAAAGGAAAATAAATATGTAAGCTAGAATAATAATAAATAGTTAATTTCAAGCCCAAAATAATATTGATATACAAACAAAATATGCTAAGAATATTGCTGTTTTGTTATTAAATTTATTGAAAAAGAATTGATGAATGGCCTATGATAGCCAAATTTTATAACAAGAAAAAATTCAGATATTGTTTATAAACACTCATACAAGGGGAAAAGAAAGAGAAGCTTCTTTTTAGGATGTACTATCTGAGATTTTAAGAAGAAGGCATTTTATTATATAGGAACAAATATTCAAATATAATGAAATGCCCATCAATCAGTTTGCCTTTGAAACCAAAGATATAAATCTTTTAATTAGATTAGAAGCTACACATATTCTGGGAGAAAAGGAAAGTGTGCCATGGAGAATTCTGTATTGTTATTAAAAAATGCAAATGTGATCGATGTTGTAACTGGTAAAACAATTTATTCTCATCTTCTTATTCAAAATGGTTTTATTACAAAGATTGTTTCTGCACTTAAGCCTATTGGCTATATTCATAAAAAAGCAGTTATTTATGATTTGAAAAGAAGATTTGTTATTCCTGGTTTGATTGATATGCATGTACATATGAAAGGGGACTACGCCCCTATTTTCACTGCCTCTGGTGTTACAACAGTTAGAAACACAGGAGGTAACATCGGAGAGTTAAAAAAAATAATTAACGCATCCAGCGGGGCACCTACCCCAAGAATTATCTCAGCAGATAGAATTATTGATGGACCACCGGGGTTATGGGGAGAGAATAGTCCTTGGAACATAAATATTAATGATGCTTGTAGTGCAAGAGCTGAGGTTAAAAGACAGGTTGAAGCGGGAGCAGATTTTATCAAAGTGTATGGTTGGTTGAAAAAAGAAATGATGAAAATAGTCGTGGAGGAAGCAAAACTTCTTCATAAGGAAGTTAGCTGTGATTTAGTACATTCAATAGAGGTTACTGCCACAGAGGCAGCAAAAATGGGTATTAAATGGAACGAGCATGCTTCAGGTATTATAAAAAATATTTTTCCTAACTGGACTATGCAAGCAGACGAAAATATATGGGAGACAATTGATTGGAAAAATCCTGACATGCAAAAAATTATAGAGGTATGTAAAATACTTGTGGAAAATAAAGTAGTGCTTTGTCCGACAATGGTTTTGTATGATCAAGTAAATTTAATGAGGAATTACTGGTATCCAGAAGAAAAAATAATGAACAAACTAAAAGAGAATGCTGTGTTGATGCAACATTGGAGAAGATTTATAGAAAATACTAGCTCATTAAATTCGTTAGGCATACAACATACTTATAACAAGGCAATTACAAAGGCTTATTTCGAATTAGGTGGGACAGTGGTTGCTGGATCTGATACCCCTGCTGGTATATTTACATTTCCTGGTATGGCATTACACCGAGAGCTAGAATTATTTGTAGAAATTGGTTTATCTGAAATAGATGCATTACGAACTGCCACGATTAAAGCAGCTGAAGCACTAGATAGGCAAGATATAGGGGTTATTCAAGAAGGCACAATCGCGGATATGGTAGTACTTGAAAAAAATCCATTAAAAGACATACGTAATACGAAAGAAATTCATTTTATTATCAAAGGTGGTACCGTATATTCACAGGACGACTTGCTTGATAAGGTTCCAACAGAGGAAAACATAAAAAAATCCGTTGAGGAATTTATGAATAGTTTTCTAGATACAAATTATAAATCTAGCTAACATTAATTAAACTAAAAAGTTTTAGGAAATTGTAAATAAAATTAGTTAGACCTTTCTACGTTTCTACATACTTTAAACTTAAAACTAGAAAAATGGAAAGTAAGTGTTGATTTTTTCAAAGAAAGTCAATATAATTCTCTTAATATGAAAAGCGTTGAAGAGGAAAAGTAAAATAATGATGTTATAAAGAGAGCTTCTGACGGTGGAAATGAGGCAAACTAATTATTTGAACATGATCTCGGAGCTTCGTACTGAACGTTTTGCGACTAGTAGGATACGACAAGAGTTGACACTTGTTATCAATGTCAAAGTATAAAGGCATTCTTGCTATGTACTTATGGAGTCAAATAGTGTGAGCTATTTGAGCATTAAGGTGGTACCACGGGATATTTAACCCTCGTCCTTATCGATTATTCGATAGGGGGGAGGTTTTTTTTATGGAATGATTTAAACGTTAGATTTTATAAAAGAGTATCTTAAATAAGGAGAGATAAAAATGAGTATTTTAATAGGGGGAGCGTGGCCGTATGCCAATGGTTCGTTACATTTGGGGCACATAGCTGCATTGTTACCGGGCGATATATTAGCTAGGTATTTTAGGTTAAAAGGAGAAGATGTATTATACGTTTCTGGGAGTGATTGTAATGGTACGCCAATTTCCATTCGCGCTAACTCTGAAGGTAGTACAACAAAAGTAATAGCAGATCGCTACCATAATGAGTTTGTTGATACCTTTAAACGTTTGGGCTTTACGTATGATATGTTTACCAGAACAGATAGCCCCAATCATCACGCTGTCGTACAAGATATTTTTTTAAAGCTATGGAAGAATGGTTATATTTACAAGAAAGAAATAGAACAAACGTATTGTGAAGTGGATAGACAGTTTTTACCGGATCGATATGTAGAAGGAACTTGTCCGAACTGTGGAAGCAAGGCTAGAGGAGATCAATGTGACAGCTGTTCTTTAATTTTAGACCCTTTAGATTTAACAAACAGAAGCTGTAAACTCTGTGGTAATGAACCGAGTATACGAAAAACAGAACATTTTTATTTTGAACTAGGCAGCTTTCAGGAGCAACTGGAGAACTATGTGAAGGTTTCTAAGAAAAGCAATGCATGGCGAGACAATGCCGTTCAACTGACAGAGCGATATTTGAGTGAGGGCCTTAAAGATCGGGCGGCTTCAAGAGATCTTCCAAACGGAGTAAGTATTCCTATAAAAGGCTATGAGGAAAAGAAAATTTACGTGTGGATTGAAGCTGTTTCTGGATATTATTCAGCGAGTAAGGAGTGGGGATTACAAAATAATAAGGATGTACAAAGCTTTTGGGATGAAGCGACAATATCTTACTACGTTCATGGAAAGGATAACATACCTTTTCATACACTTATCTGGCCAGCAATACTAAAGGGAATCGGTCATAAAGCTCTTCCAACACATATCGTATCTAATGAATATCTAACATTGGAAAAGAAAAAAATATCTACTAGCCAAAACTGGGCAGTTTGGGCTCCTTATATTTTGGAAAAATATCATCCTGATTCTATAAGGTATTTCTTAACAATTAATGCTCCGGAAAATAGAGACACAGATTTTTCCTGGAGAGAATTTATTCATAGTCATAATGGGGAGCTATTAGGTGCATATGGCAACTTTATCAACCGCACATTAAAGTTTATAGAAAAATCATATGAAGGTCAGATACCCGAAGAAGAAATTAATGATTTAATCATAAAACAAACCGAAAGCTTGTATATTAGAATCGGCAAATTAATAGAAGAGGCTCATTTTAAAACAGCCTTAGAAACTATTTTTACCTATATTCGAGATGCTAACAAATACTTTGATGAGCAAAAACCTTGGTTACAAATTAAAGAAGAAAAGGATACAAGTAAAAATACTATAACAACATGCGTTTATATAATTGGAAATGTCGCTCAATTGTTATTCCCGTTTTTTCCATTTTCTAGTGAAGAAGTACGGAAGATACTGAGAATGGACAACTTCCAATGGGAGCCAGTTCATGTCAAAGGGAAAACGATAGAAAACATTACTCCTCTATTTGAAAGAATTGACACCTTGGTTATTCAAGATGAACTTGATCAATTGAATAAGAATGTTAACAATGCCTAACAAGCATATATGTTGATTCAAGTCCTTTTCCTTGAATAAGCAATTATTTTATTTAAAATTAAAAAGGAAACTATGAAGGAGGCGTATATTAATGTATCGTAAAGTAGAGGATTTTATACAGGAATGGACAATGTCGGCGGAAGGAACAGCAAATGTTTTTAAGGCTATGACAGACGATAAGCTAGATCAAGCAATAGTAGAAAATCATAACACACTTGGTTGGTTAGCTTGGCATTTAACAACAGCACCAATTTTCTTAGCAAAGTTTGCTAAGCTTGAATTACCTACAGTGGGTAATCCTAAAGAAATACCAGCATCAGCAAAAGCAATTGTGACAGCTTATGAAAATATGGCAAAATCACTTGTAAATGCAGCCTCTTCTTTAACAGACAAAGATTTAGTGGAGGGAGTTCCAGCTTTCGGTACAACGTTAGAGCGTGGGCAAATTTTACGTAAAATAGTTGACCACCAAACTCATCACCGTGGTCAAATGACCGTGTTACTTCGTCAAGCTGGTTTAGAAGTTCCAGGAGTAATGGGACCAACAAAAGAACAACAAATGTAATGTAGAACCACCTTTATTAAAATAAAGGTGGTTTTTTTATGAGCATGGGGTCAATAAACCGATCTAGGTACAATTACAATAAAGAACTTCATTTTATCTTAACGGCCAGACTTTATTAGAGAAATCGACCTAACTTGTTTAAGCAGACGAAAAAGCTACTAAATTTCAAGAGTCTGAAAATTTATAATGGATAGAAAGATTATAATCTAGCTTATGCTATAATCGGAAAGTATAATTAATTTAATTTTTAACAGGGGGGGCGTTCAATATGATAAATAAACTAATTAGTTTGGGATTACAAAACAAAAAAGGTGAACGTCCTATTTAAATTAGTTAAATTTAGCGTTCAACCATCAAAAAGGGGAAATTTTGTGGAAATAAGATTACAAGAACTAAGTTCAAAAAACTGGTATGAATGCTGCCAACTAGAAATTTCTGAGGAACAGAAAGAATATATAGATACAAATGCAATCTCAATCGCACAGTCCAAGTTTGAAGTTACCTTAAAGCCATATGCGATTATTTGTGATGGAGCTATAGTTGGATTTCTAATGTATAATTCGGTTAAAGAAGAGCTTGATGGCTACTGGATATATAGAATAATGATTGATAAGAAATTTCAAGGGAAGGGCATTGGAAAGATTGCTTCAGAACGGATGCTTTTCGAAATGTCTAAACTACCTGATGTGAAAAAAATTGTAGTTGGTTATCACCCGGACAATCTAGGAGCACATAATCTATATTCTAAACTTGGGTTCATCGATAATGGCGATAGGTTCGGAAAAGAGATGGCCGTTGTCAAATATATAAATGAATAAATGAGTAAAAGGAAGAACCAATTTGGTGCTTCCTTTTTGTTTTCTTTAGATGGAGCTGTCTTTAACTAATCTAAAACTTTTAGATCGTAAGAATAAATACTTTTCTTTTGAACACTCGATAATAAATCGTGGAAACCAGTAATATCTAAAGTATTTACACGGCTACCATTGTCTAAATTATATTCCTCTAAATAGTATTTTTCTTTTTTTTCATCGCTATATCTTAGCACATAAAGTGAGTTATCTTTAAAATAAGTTTCCTCGTTGTGTCTGATTTTTGATTTACTAGCATTTTCTATGGAAAATTTCTTTTGAATTTCTTCGTTTTTTGTATCGAATGTATATACATCTCCTAGACCATTGATAAAATACAAAACGTCTTGGTGAATATGAGCAGAGTTTTTAAAATTATAAGGAATAGTGGACACCAAATCCTTCATGTCTTTATATTCTATAAAATCATAAACCTCCTGCTCATAAGTATCTTTTGCAATTCGGTAAAGGGAAGTTTTTTCGTTAAAATCATCAATTACAGATGAAAGTATCAAATAATAACTTTTTTTGTCTGAAAGCAAAGGAGCCAATGAATTAAAAAATTCATTCTTTGGTGTGTCTAACATAGTCAAATGATCGACCTCTAATGAACTATCAAAAGTAACTTGCCTTAAATCGAATTGGTTTTTATCAACATCCTGTGTAAGTATATTAACTTTTTCGCCTTCTATCCCAGAGGAAGCAATATAATAGGGAATGCTATCTGTTTGAAATTTTTCTTTGTTTCCAAAACGGACATCAGAAAGATAGCCGCTTCCGTCTTGAGTGAATCCACTATTATAAATACTAAAAAATATATTTTTGTTCTCGATAAAACCAGTACGCTCACCAGTGTATTGGGCCGTTTTCATTGGAAATTCTTTATAATCCTCCCCAACTATCCGTACCTTGTCTTTTTCCTCTAGAAAAACACTGTTTTCATAAACAGCCGTGCTACCTAACTCCAAGCCTTCCATTTTTAGCGCTTGTGCCTTACCTTTCTGATCGATAAAAACCGCAAAGCTAAATCCTTCTCCGTCAATATCCTGATCAGCGGTAGTAGACAGGTAGATAATAGCTTTTTTATTATGTAAAAAATTTTCATTCTCCAAATCAGCTTTAGATAGAAGCAAATTACTATCTGCGCTTGTAGGGTTGAAAAATAAAGTGTAAGTAAAATAAAAGATAACCCCTAGGCCAAACATTCCAGTAATAGTTATAATATTTCGTTTCATTTATATAACCCTCCTAAATGTTAAATGACAATAGGCAGCAATGTTATTTGTGCCTATTGTCATTTTGTTTTAAATATTTCTAACTAATTTTGTACTAGGAGCATCTCTAACGTCTCTTGGATATACACCAAGGCCTCCATCATCATCTAAATCTAAATTACCATTAAGTTTATAAGCAGACCAGATAAGTTTAGAACAGTTTTTAGCTCCATTGTGACCAGTAGAACGATTGGTAGCGAAATTATATGAATAACTCTGTCCTACTTGTGAGTATGCCCAGTTCGCTGCATTGTTTCTATTGGTTGTAGTAGTACTTACTGATTTGACTAATGCGCCTGAACTATCCACTTTGCGTGCTGTAGTGGAAATAGTACGTACCCCAGCTGATGGGACGGATTCTACTATGGTTGTGGATGTGTAATATAAGCCTACGTGTCCATGATCAAGGTAAGCAGTTTGTGAAGGCGTGTAGTAGAAGTTACCTTTTGTACTGTTGCCTACGCTTACAGTCCCGCCACTATCACCGTTTGTTTGATTGGATTTTGCTTCTGCCAACCCCTGAGCTTGATCGTTCTTTAACTCTTTGTAGATTTGTTCTAAAATTTGTTGCTCTGTTTCTCCAGTGTTTTTTGCAATTTCTTCTACGCTGGACATTAATTCATTGCTAGAAACGTCTGGCTGGAGTGTCAAAATTTCGTCAAGGTACGAGTAACTGTTGGCAGAGGCACCACTAAAGGAATTTGAAGCTAATAACATTGCCGTGAATGATAAAGCTGCGAATGATTTTTTCATAATACAACTCCTTTTTCATATTTTTAATTCATCTATAATTTTAATTTAATTGTATAATTTTACAATTGGGAAAAATATTAGGTGATAAAAGAGTTGTTAATAATTTTTTAAGTAATAATGATGATATTCTGATAAATGTACAGAAAAGATATATCGTTTAGTGGGAAAAATATTTCCCTCTAGAACAACAAGCAGGAAAAGTATCCCTTTGTCTTGAATTTAATAAAAGAGAATGTTTTTAAGGAGAATGGTAATGGAGATAAAATCTGTATTAAGAAAATGGCAAAGTGAAAAAGGAGAGATAGATAACTTAGAAGAACTAGTAACAGAAATGCTTAAAAATATAGGAACAATTGATGCTGAGCTAAGAGACAGTTTAATTTACTCTTCATTTTATCTTTTAATAGAGGACAATAGATTATCGAATGAACTCATGGAAAAAGTCCTGATTAGTTGTTTATCGAAGGACTATTTGTTTAAAGGTATAGGTGAAGTAGAAACTGACACTGTGTTTACAAGGTCGTTTTCGTCATTAGTAATAGCTTTGGTAGTAGAAAAGGATAAAACAAAAGGATTTTTGGAAAAACAGCTGTTAGAAGAAGTGTTTGAAAAAACGATTATATACTTACAATCAGAAAAAGATGTAAGAGGTTATTTAGAAGGGAAAGGATGGGCGCATAGTATTGCCCATGGAGCAGATCTGTTAGAAACTCTTATTAGCCACCCATCCTTCAATTTGTTAAATAGTGAGAAATGCCTTACAACAATAACTGCATGTATTTGGAAGGATTCTGTTTTCCAAGACGATGAGGATGAGCGGCTTCTCTTTGCAGTCGAGGCACTTTTAGAAAAAGGATTATCGGAGGAGATACTTATAGATTGGGTGCATCACTTTGAAAAATTATTAGACCCAACAGTAAGTCGTGAAGAGAATTCCTTAACCTTTTACAAATATAGGTCTAATGTCATGAACTTCTTAAAGTCACTGTTTTTTCGTTTATCGTATCGTGGAGAAAGTATAAATACACAGCTTCAAATTAAAAAATCCTTAAAAAATTTACATACCGCTATGTATAAAAGGGTGTAATGTTACTAATCTCTAAGCGTAGGAATTGAAGTGGATGCTTCAGTATTCATTTTTATGTACAAATATATTTTAGTAATTAGAACAAAAGTAATTATATACATACATTCTACATAAAATGTCCTCAATTAAATGGAGAATTCTTTACTTGAAAAAAGGAGCTCGTAATGATAAATGAAATAACAGTAGTGTGGGGAGGGCATCCAGTCAAGCTAATATGGCAGCCTTCAAAGGTAGTCCTGAAAGAAGATATTGTGACTAGTGTTCACGGTTGTTGTTTTCATGCAGGAAAAGTGTTATTAGTTCGAGTGAAAAATAGAGGATTTAATATGCCAGGCGGACATGTAGAAGCTAATGAAACTCCTGAAGAAACTCTCCATAGAGAAATTTAAGAAGAAGGCTATGTCAAAGGAGATGCAACTTATATTGGAGCGATTGAGGTTAACCACAAAGACAATCCTTTTTATATAGTAAATGGTAAATACCCTCTCATCGGCTATCAATTATTCTATCGTTTAGATATTGAAGATTGCTTTCCCTTTTTAAGAGAGAATGAAGCAACTACACGTATTTGGGTCGAACCAGAGGAAGTACCATACGTAATTGATGATCATGAACTAATTATAACTATATTAAGAGAAGCAGAAATCATTAATAATTAATAGAACGAATGAAATGAATTTACAATAAAAATGATTTTTAATAGTAATTAGTTTATAAAGAAAAATAAAACGCTCCAAACCATTAAGGTTTGGAGCGTTTGGTTATTATTTAGCTTCAGTTGAACTATCTGGAACAGCCTCTGTTTCAGTGCCTTCTGTTTCACTATTTTCTGCGCCAGTGGTGTCGTCCGTTCCATCAGTACCTGTTGTACTATCTTGGTCGTCCTGCGTATCTACTTCTCCTTCATTTTCTGAATCCAAACCAGAATCGTTTTGTCCGTCATCTTCAAGAGTTGGGTCTTCTACTTCAATATCATTGATATCTGCATCATCATCATCTCCACAAGCTCCTAACAATAATGCTGAACTTAAAACTATTGGTAAAGCGAATATTCTTTTCTTCATCTTAAATTCCTCCATTCAAATTGTTCTTTTATTTACTTAATGTGTTAGGCCTACTTTATGTCTACCTCATTATAATAACTTTAAACTTTTTTCTTCAAGAATCTTATTATTAGAAAAAATGTAATATAAAAACATGGATAATATATATGATATAATTTATTCTTATGAGAATTTTTGATGCTGAAAGGAGGCATTCGGTTGCTACAAACTTTTCTGATTAATATATTATTTATTACTTTACCTGTTCTACTTTTTGTCGTCTTTTTAGATAACAAAAAGAGAAAAGAATATATATACTTTTTCATACTATCTTCATCAATATCAATGATTTTATGCATGATTTATCCAATTAGATTAGAATTAGGTTTTACAGTTGATTTAAGATATATACCGTTTTTCACTTTGGCTCTTTACGGTGGCTATAAGAAATTGTTTCCACTTTATATTATTTTAAATATAGTACGTTTTTTTGTAGGGGGAGAAGGAGTTATACAATCCTTTATTTTCTCAACTGTAGCTTTTGCTATTGTTCCACTAATGCACAAAAGGTTTATTAATTATTCCCCTAAGAAGAGAATATTCACTGGTATTTTAATGGTATTAATCAACGATTTGACTTATTTAATTTCTCTTACTACTTTTTTTGACAAACTAACTACTGAATATTGGACTGTTGCTGCTTATATTATTGTTACATATGTCATAGTTATGTTGTTTAACTTGAGTATGGTCGAGAAAATTTTATCTAATATTAAACAGCGAGATAATTTTCTTCGAGCGGAGAGGTTGCATGTGATGAGCGAATTATCTGCGAGTGTCTCTCATGAAATAAGAAATCCTCTAACTGTAACAAATGGCTTTTTACAATTATTAAGCGTCTCAAAAGATATTACTCCAAATGATAAAGTTTATATTGATTATTCTTTGAAGGAGTTAAATAGAGCTGAAAACATACTAAATGATTTTTTAGCATTTGCTAAGCCTCAATCGGTTCATATGGTTCAATCTACATTAGAAGAGGAATTAGTATACGTTAAAAATGTTATGATGCCTTATGCTAAATTCCATGAAGTCGAAATCTTGCTATTATTTCAGAACACAGTGAAGATTAAATTTGATCAAAATCAAATGAAACAGTGCATAATTAATCTACTAAAAAATGGTGTAGAATCAATGAAAGGCAAGGGGGGACTTCTTCTTGTACGGGCCGAACAGCAAGGAAAAAATCTAATCATTACGATAGAGGATGAAGGAATAGGCATGACTTCCGAAGAAATAAGCCAGTTAGGGAAACCTTATTATTCTAATAAAAAAGAGGGTACAGGATTAGGTATGCTAATGGTATATGGTACAATCTCCACATTAAAAGGAAATGTAGAAGTAAAAAGTCAAAAAGGAAAAGGGACTATATTTACTATAACTATACCAGTTTAAAAAAGGGTTAAAAGTAACTGGTTCTATTAAAAAAACGTTTTTGAAATTATAATAATAATGTTAAATAAAAGCACCGCAACTGATACAAACCTTTAATAAGGTATGTGTCAGTTGTGGTGTTTTTTTATGTAGTCAATCGACTTTAGATATAATACTAATTTTATTAAAAGGAACCTTGTAAGTTTTATGTAAATGAGAGAAAAATGTAACTTTTCAGTTTTTAAAACGTATTAGATTTAAATAATTTTAGTGTGAAATAAATAATAAGGGGGGATTATTTATGGGTAATAAACAAATAAAAATGGGAAGCATCTTATTCTTTATTAGCATGTGTTTTTTGTTTGGAGGCTGTTCGGAAGAAATACATGAACTAGAAGAAGTGGTTATTACAACAGAAGAGAAAAATATCGAAGCAGTCCAAGCTGTTCTTGAATCAGAATTTACAGTTCCGAACAAAGAATATTTGGTTGTTGTTAAAAATATAGATAAAAAAATGACAGAAATAGGGAGTAGCACTCCTGAGGCTAATGAAGTAAATGGAATAGAAGAAACGGGAGTCTCAGAAGAATGGCGTGCATACGAGGGCTTAGTGAAAAAAAAGTATGGTCCTTACTTTATGGATTATGCTTTTGATACTCTTATTTCAAATATTATTGCTTTTCATTTCCATTATGGATATTTAGGCTATGACGAGAATGTTAGGTACGAAATGAAGATTAGAGATATACAAGTAACTAAAAGTGAGAATAATAACACACCCAAATTTTACGATTTTATCGTTAAGGTAGAATATACTAATAATACAGGTGAAGTTTCTCAGCACGAAGTAAAGGGCATGGCGATTCTTTCGGAACCAGGAAAAATTGGGAAGTTTGAAATAAGGGATGATGGTGGTTTAGGAGAAAAAGTATCAGTGGACCGTCAATAATAGCAAAACATTGTAATTGGTACTGTATTATGGGTTGTACAATTAATATTATAGATGAAAGTATAACTTTGTATCACTCATACACCTTAGTAGCGAACCTTAATCTCTCTGACAAAATTGTATTATTTCTAAAGAACTTAATGGAAATTTTCATAGATATAAGATTTCACATCCCAAAGACTTGTTTACCATGAGAGTTTTACGGAACTGTCTTTTTCGCATCGTTTATGTTGTTTGATGAAAAAATGTGACTTATCTCCGAACACTCTAAATTAATAGGATGATTATCAACCGAAATTATAGTAATATTAATAATCAGTTTATAATTTTGGACGGGGAGGGAGCAACATGAATAACAGCATATGCCTAATTAGACATGGAGAGACCGATTGGAATGACCTGGGGAAAATACAGGGAAGAACCGATATTCCTTTAAATTCCAAAGGAAAAATACAGGCCAAGGAAACAAGTTCTTATTTGATGAATAGAAGGTTTGATTTAATCATTACAAGTCCTTTATCAAGGGCAAAAGAAACTGGTGAAATTATTAATAGGGCTCTTCAACTTCCGATTTATACAATGGATAAATTTATAGAAAGAAACTACGGGGATGCAGAAGGACTAACTAGGGAAGAAAGGGCGCAAAACTATGTGAATGGACAGATTCCCAATTTAGAACGCATAGAGGACCTACAAGAAAGAATTGTTTCAGGTTTAAAGGATATCATCCAAAGCTACCCCAATAAAAAAATAATTTTGGTTGCTCACGGAGCTGTCATTAATGCTATATTAGCGCTCCTTTCAGATAGTAAAATTGGTTCAGGGAAGACAAAATTGTTAAATGCCTGTATAAGTAATCTAGAATATAAACAAGATCGTTGGAAAGTAAAGGATTATAATCAAACTACCCACTTAACAAAATAGGAGGATGTAAGATATGACATTACTTAATCCAACTTTATTTGCTGAATGGATCGCACCACATTCGTTAGATTGGTACGACCAGATTGGGAAGTTTCAAGGAACTTATCTATACCCTTGGAATTCCACTATTATTAAGCCTAATGGAGAATCAATCTTTGATGAAGAGGTTATAAACTTGGTTTCACACAAAAAGGTTTTGGACGTCGGGTGTGGGCATGGTGAATTCGCGATCCATTGTAGCTCTATTGCACAAGAAGTAGTAGGATTTGATGTAACTAATCATTTTATCGGTTATGGGGAAATGAATAAGCCAAAGAATGTTTCTTTTGTGTTAGGAAGCACTAAACAAGGTTTACCTTTTAAAGAAAATGAGTTTAATTGTGCTTACATTCGAAAGGGACCAACTTCAGGTTATCCTGCTCTAAAGCATATTGTAAAAAAAGGCGGAATTATACTTGGGCTGCACCCTGGAAATCACGAAGAGAATGAACTATCTGAATTATTTCCAAATCTTTTTACCGCCAATTTATCATTGGATTCTACTGAAAAAACTATTGAAAGTAGATTAATAGAGGCCAATTATTATGAATGGGAGATAGAAATTATTAGCAGTAATGAGTTAATCCATAGCCCAATGGATATTATAAGAAAAAGGTGCTTTGGACAGCACCCAACTGTGATGGAAAAAATTATAAAAAAAGATTTAATAGAGATTACAGAAATCTTTGAAGCAAACAAAACTAATGGCTTGTCTGTAACTAATTCCTATTACATTGTACGAGCAATTGTTTAATAGAAGATCATTCCTGTCCAACTATACTACTTCTTCTTTCTAAAAAATAATTATTTCTCCATTTATTATTCAGTCTACCAATACGTTCACGGTGACCTACTACTCTAAACCCATTTTTCTTGTGTAGTTGTATACTAGCTTTGTTTTCTGGGAAAATACTTGCCTGCAGCGTCCAATAGCCTTGTTCTTCTGACTTAGTGATCAGTGTTTGAAGCAACTTATTTCCAATTCCCATTCCAGTGGCTTTGGGATGAACATAGATACCCACTTCACCAATCCCTGCATAAACTGCTCTGTCTGAAACGGGGCAAAGTCTACACCAACCTAACACTAATTCACCATGATAAATGATAAAGGTACAAAACTGATCGGCTTTTGAGATCCATTTCTCATAGGATAAAGGAGCAGACGTTTCGAATGTTGCGTTACCTGTAGCAATGCCAGCCTCATAAATATATTTGATTTGCTCCCAGTCTTTTTCACTAGATAATCTGCATATATATTCCACGTTTATATTCCCCCTTGTAAAGAATATAAATAATTTACTTGTACTTTACAAGTAAAATTTAAGACGAAAATATACAATAGTTGTCTTTACAAATCGAACGAAAACAATTAATATTAGTTAGTCTAACTAACTATTGTAACTAATCAACAAGGGAGTAATTTTATGCAACCATTTTTCACGACATTAAAACTAATTTCTAGGCCATACAGTAGTAAGATGCAGGATTTACTACTGCCATTTGGCTTAACCGAAGTTCAGTGGGGACTCATACGTATTCTTTACGAAGAAGGACCTTCAACCTTCACTGATATAGCTACTTACTGGCGAGTTGAAAAACCTTCGGTGACTCCAATTGCTCAAAAACTAGTTGAGCAAGAGTTAATTTACATAGGAATAGGTCAAGACAAAAGACAAAAAGTAATGCATTTAACGAGTAACGGGGTAGAAAAGTATAAAGAGACGAAACAAATAGTGGATACCCTACAAAAGAATTTACTGATTGGTATTACTGAGCAAGAAAGACAAATTACAGAACAAGTATTGGAAAAATTACTTGTTAATTTAAAGGGAAGATGATGACGGTGACAAAGGAAAAACTATGGACAAAGCAATTTTTAATCGTTTCGTTGATCAATTTTATGATCACTTTAATGTTTTATTTATTAATAGTTACAATTGCTTCCTATGCCCAATCAAAATACGGTGCCTCTACAAGTACAGCTGGTCTAGTATCTAGTATTTTTATAATAGGCTCATTAATAGGAAGGTTAGGAACAGGAAGAGTCATAGGCGATTTAGGGACAAAAAAAACACTATGGACAGGTTTAGTATTTTTTACTATTACATCTATCTTATATTTTGCGGCCTTCAATATTGGCCTTCTAATTATTATTCGATTGCTTCAAGGAATTGCTGTTGGTATTGCAGGTACTGCAACCGGAACAATCATAGCGCAAATTTTACCTAATACTAGAAAGGGAGAGGGAATAGGTTATTACAGTTTAAGTGCAATATTAGCAACTGCCATTGGTCCGTTTATAGGTATTCTATTACTTAAAGCTGAAAATGGTTTTCAATGGATTTTTGCTTTAAATATTGTATTGTCATTTGTATGCTTAATCATCTATGCAGTTGTAAAAATAGATGTGTCATTGCCGAAATCTAGTTCCCAGCCTTTAGAAAAAAGCTCGCTTATCTCGAAATTCATAGAACCAAGAGCTTTACCAATTTCTATGGTGGCACTCTTAATAGGCTTTAGTTATTCTGGCGTAATGTCATTTCTATCCTTCTATGCATTAGAGGTAGACCTTGTATCTGCAGCAAGTTATTTCTTTTTAATTTATGCGATAGTAGTTATTATTTCTCGTCCATTCACAGGGAAATTGCTAGATACTAAAGGAGCTAATATTGTCGCTTATCCTTGTTTCGTTTTGTTTGCACTAGGTATGTTTTTATTTAGCCAAGCTACAGCAGGGTGGATGCTTCTACTTGCTGCTGCGCTGATTGGATTCGGCTACGGTAATTTTAATTCGATAGCTCAGAGCGTTGCGGTGAAAGTTACTCCACCTCATCGATTTGGACTTGCTACCTCAACCTACTTCATTTTATATGATATTGGATTAGGAATTGGTCCATTTCTATTAGGATTTATAGTGCCTTATAGTGGTTATCGTCCGATTTTCCTCTCCATGGTCGTTTTAATCGTCATTTGCATTCCTCTATACCATCTGCTGCATGGTAGGAAAGACAAAGAACTGTTGAATATATCTTAATTTAAAAAAGACAAAGGATATGTACTGCACCCCAATTGTTAGACACCATCTAACAATTGGAGGGGCAGTTTTTCTATGACAAAATATAGTTCAGAATTAAAAATACAAGCTGTTTTAACCTATCTAAAAGGAACAGCTTCCTATAAAACTATAGCTGATCAATTTAATATTAGTTTAACCCCCTTAAAGGATTGGATGGCCCTGTATAACGCAAATGGAGAAGAAGCTGTTGATTCTTCCAATACAAATTATGATGGGAACTTTAAAATGGATGTACTAAACTTTATAAATGATTTTGGAGTAACTCCTAATAAAGCAGCTGCGCCTCTCAATATCTTCTTGGTGGGAGGATAATCTAGTAGCCACCTCTTGATTTAGCAGGTCAATCTGTTCGGTAAGAAATTCTATATGAGTCAGAATGGTTTTTAACATTAGTCGTTGGTGTAAATTGATATACCCTCGAAGCGCTAGGTCAAGTTCATCCTTTTTCTTCTTCATTGTTCGACGGGCAAAGCTTGCCAGTTTCTCTGGGTCGTTTTCACCATCGGCGATCGCACGAAGCATATCAAGGGATGAGACACCCATAATGTCGGAAACAACTGAGCCTGCATCAAGAAAAGGTAAAAAGCGTGCAGGAATAATTTTAATTTTCATGGGAGGTTGTTTTTTATTTTCTTTTTTCTGAATGGACGCCACTTTTCCTTTGATTTCAGAGCGTTTACCAAAAGAACATTTTAATATAATAAAGAAGAAAATTAAAGAAGCACCAACATTTGTATTTAGATTATTAGATTGCATTATTAAAGGAACGCTGCGTGCAGATTCCACCAATTATGAATCATTGCTTATTAACACCGATTAAGGATTGTATTACGTTACAGAGCAATCATCTGATGAGCTATTTCTTAAGAACATAGTTAGAGTAAACGAGGCATCAGTTAATCAGGGGAAAAGATTTACATTGTTTTCTTCTGAACCTACTTGGAATCAGGCAATTGAAAAATGCCTTGAGAAGAAAATAAGAAAAATACAACGTTATGGTTTTTCTTTTGATTTAATGGCATATAAAAATAGAAAAATCAATATTTGATAGAACATTGTTTGGAATTTGATAAAAACTACTACGATGAATATTGGGATTCCACAGATAATTTTCTTCAAAATGAGATTGGTTTTTGTGTGAAGGATGGAGAGAGAATTATTAGTGAAGCTGTTTCCATTTTTAAATCTAAAAGTTATGCGGAAGTAGATATAATGACCGACTCAAATTATAGAGGAAAAGGTTTAGCAAGTATTGTAGCTGAACAATTTATGGATTATTGCCTTTCCCAAAATATTCAAGCTCGTTGGGATTGCGATGTTAATAATGTTGCTTCAATCAATTTAGGTAGTAAATTAGTTTTTATTAATCCAAGAGAATATACTGTCTATATTATTAGTTAAAGATCATGGTTGCTTAGGCAACTCTATTTTTTATTGAAGTAACGGGGCAGTTTAGTTGAATAAGGGATATTGTCTTATTTAAAAATTATAAGTGAAATTAGTGCATACAAATTGAATCGCAATATATTATCTTTGGAGGTCAATACGGAGACCCAAAGTCTGAGAAAGCGGTTTTACATCTTGTTGAGATAAGTATGTTACTTCAAAATTGTTGAAATAATGTTTTATCTTATAGAAATAGTGAGATGGCACCAGCTAAAATTTATTTGAATAAAAAAGTAATTTAATATACACTTTCATTATCTTAACAAAAGGGAGATGAACTCATGATGGCATCTATTGCACTAGAAGTTTTAAAAGGATTAAAGCAACAAAAACTTCGCAAGGGTTCAGTAGAATAACCCTTACTACTAACCCCTGCACTTAATTGGGGGAAATAAAAATGATTAATCAATATAGTAAAAGGTTTCTAACAGGAGATAAAGTCGCTTTACGTAAAATTACAAAAGAGGATTATCAAGATTACTTTGCAATTGAAGATTTAATGGAAAGTCGGTTACTAATGAATGATGAGATACCATTTCCACCTACAGAAAGGGACCATGAAAAATTCCTTAGTGAAATAAATCCTGAAAAGGATGAATACATATTTGGGATTGAACTTAAAGATGAAAAAATCTTTATTGGGACGATATCTGTTTACTCAGTGAATTGGAAAAACGGTACTTGTCACGTTGGTGTATCTATAGGAGCTGACTACCAAGGGAAGGGCTATGGAACCGACTCAATGAAAGTATTGGTAGACTTTATTTTTAATTATATGAATTTAAATAAAGTGAAAATTCAAGTATTTAGTTACAACAAAAGGGCAATTGCTTCATATGAAAAATGCGGATTTTTCTTGGAAGGGACTTTAAAAGAGGAACTATTCAGGTTTGGAAGCTATCACGACATTTATTATATGGGTATACTTAGAAAAGATTGGAAAAATACTCAAGTCTAATTAATGGTAGAATAAGCATTCCATTAAAAAATCTATATAATAATAACTCTTATTGAGGCTAACGGAGGCTTCGTTTAAGAAGAATTTAAGTCAATATTGTTCTATCGGATTTTTATGTTGAAGTATGAACATAATTCGTTGTAACAAAAATCTATTAGCACCTCTTATGAACGTTCCCCGGAACGTTCTTTTATTTTTTCAGTAAGAAGTGTATGGTGAAGATTAAGTGCGAATTAAAACAAGTTCTTATTGAACTCCCATGAAAATTAAAAAACACTCATATTCAATAACAAAGCATAACAAAAGAAACTCAGAAATAGCTTTTTTTAAAAAAAGGTTGAGCCTTCAGATTGATTATATTAAGCTGAAAGTTAAATCAAGAACCAACTCCATTCTTCTTAGAATAAAGGCAAGGCTGGTGCAATAACCAGAGTAGGATTAATCTCCCATGAGTGCTTCCCGTAAGAGAGCGACAGTGTGTGATGCACCAAAGTTGATCGACTTTCCTCTCCCAGCCGTAGTATCCTACCCATTCTACAAACATTTTCATCCTCTGTGGTGTAGCGCTGATTTTGCGCTACATGGATGGCTAACGGGTGCTCTACTTCAAGAAGGAGTAAAGCCTTTTATCTTATTGAAATAAAGGTGCAGTTTAGTTGAATAAGAAGCTTTATGTGGGGTTGTTAAATTATAAATGTTGGACACTTTGGAGGTATTGCGAGGAGACAGAAAAATTTAACAAATAAATTAATTTCTCTTTACAATTTCAGTATCTTTAGTATTATCTAAAATAGAGATGTAAATAAAGGGGATCTATATTACACATGTGGAATAACTTGAAATGAAAAGGTAAATGGATACAGACAGTTGCGTTCCTTGCATCTTAAGGATACGTTTATTTGTTGATCTGAAATCATTCAAGGGCTACATGGTGTGGACAATATAAATTCCCATTGCCAAGCAGATACCTTTGTATCTGCTTTTACTTATGGGTAAAAATACATCTCTATTGACACAATCATAGAGTCCCTATATTGGGGGAATTTTAATGAAAAGTCAGTACGAAAACGAAGAAATGCTATCAGGTGGGAATGTCTCAAACGTATATCGATCGGGAGATACTGTGCGTCGAGACTTAAAGGAAGATAGTGCCAAAATTCATAAAGTATTAACACATTTGGAGAAAAAAGATTTCAATTGCGCACCAAAGTTTTTAGGTATTGATGAAAAAAATAGAGAGATATTTTCATTTATTGAAGGAGAAGCTGGTAACTATCCTTTAAAACAATACATGTGGTCTGATGATGCTTTAAAAGAGATAGCGAAAATGCTTCGTTTATTTCATGATGCTGTGAGTGATTTTCCAATCGAAGAAAATTGGCAACCAATCGATAACACACCTCAGCCATTTGAGGTGCTATGTCACAATGATTTTGCCGTCTATAACATTATTTTTAATCACGAAAAGCCAGTAGGGATTATTGATTTTGATCTAGTTGCACCTGGTCCAAGACTTTGGGATATAGCTTATGCTCTTTATACTTGCGTTCCATTAAGCAGACATTGGCATACTGAAACATATGAGACTGTTTATTATGATCCATCAAAAGATGCTGAACATACAAAACAAAGGGTTAAATTGTTTTTTGAGTCATATGGTATTGAGGGAATGGAGGAAGGCTTTTTAGAAATGGTCTTGCTACGCGTTGAAGGCTTATGTAAAACCATACAAAGGAAAGCTAAAGAAGGAGATATGGCGTTTCAAAAGATGATCGATGAAGGACATTATGAACATTATCAAAAGGAACTTGAATTCATTCGTGAACATGGAAAAGAATGGATTTAAAGTAGTATTGATATAAATAATAGCGTTAAGCCTAGCAGGTTTGACGCTATTTATTAATGTTCTAAAGAGGAAAATCTCTAAGATTGTGAAGTAGTACACTTAAACTAAAGGTGCAGGTTAGTGAAAGAAGAAATATAAATCTATCATAAATCAATGATTTGTTCTCAAAATTTAATGAACAGGGGCGAGAAAATGATTGAAACACTATTAAAGCATATTCCTCTAATAAGTAATTGTAAGGATGTTATTCAGATTAAAAAAGGGTTTTCCACAGATGAAAAATATCTAATACATATGAATGATGGAAGCAAAAAGTTACTTCTTCGAACTTTTAAGTTAGAAGAGTTTGAATCAAAAAAGAAAGAATATTCTATTCTAGAAAAGTTGCAGAAATATAACGTTACTTGTTCACAGCCGATCTCTATGGGGCAGGTAGGGAGTCGGGGGTACATGATCACATCATACATCGAGGGTAAAGATGCCGAGGAAGAAATCCAAAAATACTCAGAACAAGAGCAATTTAATATTGGCTTTGAAGCTGGGAAAAAATTGAGGAAAATCTATCAGTTTGTGGCTCCAAGTCATGTCTCTTCGTGGCATTCAAGGAAAGAGGAAAAACATAAGAACTATATTGATGCTTATTTAGCATGTGGAATTAGAGTTGAAAATGACCATAAAATAATGAATTTTATTGAAGAAAATATACATCTCATGAAAGAACGTCCGAGCGTGTTTCAACATGATGATTTTCATGTTGGAAATATCATTGTAAATAATAAAAAATTTGCGGGAGTTATAGATTTTAACCGGTATGATTGGGGCGATCCAATTCATGAATTTCTTAAAATTGGTATCTTCAGTCGGGAAGTAAGCATTCCTTTTTCAATTGGACAACTAAGGGGTTATTTTAATAATACTGAACCCGATGAATATTTTTGGAGGCTTTATTCACTTTATCTAGCAATGTGTGTCTTCTCTAATGTAATATGGACATTAAAAACTGTTCCAGAAAAAATAAATGATATGTTAGGTAAAGTTTACACTTATTTAGAAGATCATGATTACTTCAGTGAATTAAAACCTAAATGGTATACAGAAGAAATATAAGTTTGAAATTCCTTTTTTATTGTGACGGATTGTAATTAAAGTAAATGGTGCTAGTTGAAGTTAAGTAAATGTGATAGGGTTTGTGAAATGTTACACTTAAACTAACGTAAGCAGTTTAGTGCAAGAAGAAATTGGTGGTAAAATTTAAAGTATATTAGGATGCTTATCCTAATAACGGGAGGCAAAACAGAAAGTGAAGATTACAAAGTTTAAGGAACCTGATACAGAAGAGATTGTTACCTTGTTTTATGAAACAGTTCATTCCGTAAATTCAAAAGATTATTCCCAAGCAGAATTGGATGCTTGGGCACCAATAGATGAAAAAGAATCTAAAATGAAATCTTGGAAGGAATCATTGGGTCAAAATATAACGCTTGTAGCTAAAACTAATGATAAGGTTGTTGGTTTTAGCGATTTAACGCAAACTGGGTACTTAGATAGACTGTTCGTTCATAAAGATTATCAAGGACAAGGTATAGCTACTGCTTTAGTTGATATGCTTGAATCTGAGGCAAAGAAATTAAATCTTTTAGAAATTGATGTGGAAGCAAGTATTACAGCTAAGCCATTTTTTGAACATCGAGGTTACAATATTGTTTGTTCACAAATAGTAGAACGTAAAGGTGTTAAATTGACTAATTTTAAAATGGTTAAAAAAATAAAATAATAATTTTGTTATTATACGAACGGGTGCTTTACTTCAAGAAGGAATAATGATGAAACTGTGGATGAATTTTACCAAGCATTAAGAGAGAGTATCCTATACATCAGGAGCTTTATGAAAGATATAAGCAGACTTCAAAGCAACAGCAAATACATTTGGATAATTCTTATTAAAGAAATGCCAGATGCATCTGTAAATATTAGAAAAAAATTATTGTTTAATGAGGTAAAAGGGTTAAATTATATAATTTTTGATGGTAATATTCTTCGCTCGTATCCTGATATAGATATTAACTATCATCAGACTGTTAGCCCCGAACCGAATAGAGCTGAATCATCAATAAGAAATACCTGCAAACACAAAAGGGTTTACAGGCTTTTTTACGCAGGTAAATAATTAGGCAATATTCTGATTATTGCAGGACAGAATATTGATATTATTGAAAACATTACCTCGGTTCAACACGATTTATTTCCCACTTTAACTTTAATTTGTACTTTTTCTGGTTTGTTTTGCTTCCAGATAAGACTTTGCAGGAATATACCAATCATACCAATAAGGGATAGTCCGAGACCGATTGTTTTAAAGGCGGATAGTACCCCTAATTGTGTTATTAATAGTCCGCCGAAAAGAGGTCCAGCAATAAAAAGGATACTCATTAGTGAATCTATTATACCGGTAACCCTTCCTATTGCTTCCTTAGGTGGTTCAGTTTGAATGAGATAATTTATGGCAGTAAAAGTTAAACCATTTCCAATTCCACCGATAATTGAAAGAAATATTGCCAGTGCTATGAAATTGTAATTCAATAGGAATCCAAAACCTCCAGTCATCACACCAATTAGAAGACTTCCGATACCAAAAAAACAACCATTAGAGATTTTTTTTAGTCTGCTTAGTATTATAACCACAAAGAGCGATCCGATTCCAATACCGGAAATTGCCCAACCGGTAAACCCAGGTTTGTTAGGAAACACCTCACTGAACAAAGTTACAATTTGTGCGTCGATCATTTGTATGGTTAGGGTGCTGAATATCCCAAATATGATACTTGCCAAAAGGATTTTGCTTTTTAAAACAATATACCAACCTTCCTTCCAAGAGCGAAGAACCCCAGATTGTGTGGCTTCTATTTCTACACTTGTTTCGTTTTCTTGTACCTTGATTCGGGTAAGAAGTATTCCAGAAATAGTAAAAGCTATCGCGTTTAATGCAATTGAAAAGTTTGGAGAAAAAATTCCTGCGATTGACCCCCCCCATGAGCGGTCCAATAACCTTTACTAACTGTAACAGACTACCATTAATAGTGATTGCTTTCATGATGTTTTTTTCGTCAACTATATTTCTCATCAATCCCTGCTGTGCAGGAAGGCTTATCACTCCCGCAGTGTTTCGTAGAAACAGAATTGGCAGAGCAAGCCAGGGTGTAGGAGTAAAAACAAGCAACAAAGTTAACACTGCGCGAAACCAATCAGAATAGATAAGAATTTTCCGCTTATTTTTTCTGTCTGCAAATACACCTGCAAATTGTCCTAAAAGGATACTAGGAATGGCATACATGATAGGGATTAGAGCAATCAGCATAGGGTCAGCCTTCCATGTATACCTGAATAAGATTAGTACCCCAACAAAGTCAAACCAGTTTCCTAGGTTGGCTAAAGTATTAGCAGAAAAGAATTTGATAAAATTTCCATTTCGCCATATTGATACTTCCTTGTTCATCAATTATCCCTCCAGGTTAGTAACTCTAATAAGAGCATAACGTGTAAATATCAGAGGAATATCAGAGGAAACAAAAATAAAAAAATATTGACCAATTATTTTAAGTGGTGTTTTAACTGAATTTCAATTTTGCTATGTAATTCATTTAAGTTGTAATCTTTCATATACTTTTTCTGTAACTCTTGATAGTAAGTCTGTAATCTCCCATTCAATCCATATTCTTCAATGAAGAACAAAATAATGTTTATATTTATTAACATACCTGGTACGTACTTTGCTTCCTGAAGCAGTTGAAATCCTTCATTAAAATAATCTGCAGCTTTAGATTTTTTCTTTTTAAGAAGGCAGTAAATCCCTTTAACGATTGAAAAATTCGCATTTTCTCTTAAATAGGGATAATTTATTAGTTTTTTTTCCGTTTCTTCTATCTTTACCTTTATCTCCTCAAAATCCTTTTGAAGTAAGGCAATATAGAGTTCCGAGAGTGAAATCAACGGTATGAATTCTTCGATATTTTTTTCATATATTTCTATTTTAGACTGACGAAGAAGGTTAACTGATTCTCCAAGTTGATTTGTGAATATCAATAATGAGAGGCGATTTAAACAACTTTATTTCTAATCGATGATATTCAGGTATCTCTTCAACAGATAGAGCAAACGTAAAATAATCGAGACACTTTGTCTTGTCTAATCCAATTAATGAATAGATGTGTAACAAATAATAGCATTTTTCCCAAAAGGGGATATCCTTCTGTTGCTCAAGGAACCAACTGAAATCTCCTTTCATGAAATGGAGATACAGAAGGTTAGGCAAATCGATTTGAAAACTGAACACATCCTGGTTTTCTTGTAACAGCTTTAGAGCATCTCCCTGCCCAAAGCGATGATATTTCTGAAAAAGGTTTTTAACTTGTATGGATACCTCTTCATCCTTTAATAAGGGACTCTCATGTACCACTTTGGTTAGCAGAAGGTAACCTTGCCCCCTGACCGTTTCAATATTAACCACTGATGATAGAGGTTCAATTTTTTTCTAATTCTATAAATATGGTCATCCACTGTTCTATCTACTGGATCTTCCATTGGCCAAACAGCATTCAAAAGTTCCTCTCTCGAAAAAACTCGTGAAGGATATTGATATAAAAATTTAAACAATTGAAATTCTCTCGGTAGAAAAATTATTTCTTCGGAACGATAATTTACTTTATGACCTGTGTTGGAAAACTTGATTTTCTCCACTCTTTCACCTCAACAAAATTGGAAGATTTTTTTATAGTTCATTTTAACAGATAGTTAATTCGTATCTCTCTTCTCATTAAATATACCTTAAAAGAAGATTGCGGATATGAGAATTTATTGAAGTTATATTACCTTTTCAACTACTTGGTATTTTAATTTAAGGTAGAGTATAGCCACAATTTCGGTTAATAAGGTTGGAAAAGCACTCATAGCCTAAATGTATATTGATACTAATTACTAGATTGTAGATTATTAGTCTACAAAAAGACCGCTGCTCATTGAAGCAGCGGCTTTTAAATTAGATAATTATTTGGGTATTTTCACCTGATGAATCAGGATAATAAAGGTCTTTACGGAGGCAAACATCCTTATGTGTTAAAGTTTCGCCATTAAAACGAAGCCAAATTTCATCATCTGCCATAATACCATGAGTTTGTCGCACAATTCCCCACCGGTTATACGTTTGCAAACCAAGACTCTTGAGTAACTCATCGGCATTGGCACGTGTTGGTGGAAACGTACGCCATTTAAGCCACTTCTCCAGTTCTTCTAGCGTAATATGACCTTCCATAATCGGTGAAAATTGTTTATTAAAGTCTACTATATAGTTCACGACATAAGGTGTGCCACCATTTGCGGGTTTTAAATCAACTGTGGCAATTACATCGTCCATCCACATGACGTCGAACTTCATATAATCAATCATTTGATTCACTTCCTTCAATGAAAAGATGTTTGAAGATAGGGTCGTTTAACTGTGATAGTAACACTTGTTGTGCTCGACCAAAATCAATTGCATTTATTTTTAGTGTTTCTAATAATTTAGCTTTATAGATGAATGCTGAACCTGTATAGAGTGCGAGCTGTTTAGTAAAGCTTGCGTTAAATGGTTTTGCTTTCACTTTTCTTTTTAAAATTGATAAAGGCTTACCTAGTGGATAGTCCTTTTCATCGGATAGTAAACTTAGTCCATTATCAAAAATCGGTGCGAGCCTCCATACTTTGTTAACAGGGTTGTATAAGAATAAAATGTTATTCGTATGACGATCTTCGTTTAATATGAGTGCATCAAACGCTAGTAGTTGAGCAATATCTTCTCGTACATTCAGTCCGGTAAAGTCCTGCACTTGTTGCATAATTTGCTCAAACTTTTCTTGTGTAGAAAGAGATTTATCGTTAAGGATATGGTCGGTCGTTGTAAAGTTTGCCTCAAATAAACGCTCAAGCGTGACTTCTTGTAGTTTACCTCTGAAATCCTGCGAATAACAGCCCATGGAAGTTTCACCATTTGGTAAAATAATTTTACAAGGATAGTAGTTTACATAATCTTTTTCTTGAAATGTAGAGCATGCTAACACAAGTGATGCTAATACTTCGGCTTGTCCCTCGTAGCCACGAGTATTTTGTTTAACCCACTTATCTCCGACACACCATTTTGATTGGTCACCTTTACTTGAAGTACTAATAATACGAATAGCATCTGCTGGTATATGAATTTCTTCCATGCATCTCACGTCCAATTTACTTGAGTTTCTTATATTATATAGTTAAAAATAAGCTTTTTCATCATTTAACCCATTTGTTTTATTTTAAAACTTCTCCACAAGTTTCTCTCTCCTCAGCCCGCCTACAATTGTTCTCCAATAAGTTCGATAAAACCTTTTTTCTTATTAAACTAACGGTGCAGGTGTGCGGCCGAGCCTAGGTCGTATCATATAGCGGGTGGGATTCCCGTCGAGAAAGAACTAGCCATTCACTCGTAGCGAGTCTTGGAGGGCTAATGGTAACATTAGCCTTTAAGGGAAGACAGTTAGGTGGCGGGCCGAGAAAGCCAAATGGTTGAAGGGATTGAGCTCCATCATGTTAGTAAATCGAGAGGGCTGATGCCTTACCTGCGGTAGAAAGCTACATTTTATTCTTCGATAGAGGCAAGAAGGATAAAACCTCTCTGGGGTCAGAGACCTTGGCACGTCACACATGGATATAATACGGCAACTCGGGAGATACTACCGGTCTCTTCTTATAGAAGAGTATGGTGTATGGTGTACAAGTGATAATAAGCAAGGAAACCAAATGCCGTTGTAGGGAGTCGGATAGCAGCATAGTATCAATGAAGTTGGGTAATGCCGATGGAGGAAAGGCTGCTACCAAGTTATCACCCTTACTAGGGACACATTTACTACACGCGGAGGTAGGAATACTAAATGGAAACAAAACTATTAAGGATAGCAGAATTAGCAAAATCTGATCCCAAAATGAAATTTACATCCATTGTACATTTACTAAATAAGCAATTCTTGATTGTGCTAACATGGGTGCTTGTTAATTAAAGGTATAAGTGGGGCAGCATCTTTTTTCTTAATGTGCTAGAGGGAAGGTTTATTGAATAATTTTTTATGCAGGATATGTACGTGGTGAACCAATTTGATAAAGTAAGAATTCTAAAAGACATATCTGACTTAAAATTCTCAAAGGGACAAGTTGGATACATATTAGAAGTATACGATGGAACTCATTGCGAAGTTGAAATATCAGACAGTAACGGAATCACTCTTTTCCTGGGTGCTTTACCAACCGATATACTGGAAGTTATTTAACTTAAGGGGCAGGATAGCTTAAGTACATTTCTTCATAAAGTAGAAAAGCTGATCTTCCAAATTAGGAAAATCAGCTTTTTTATTACCTATCGTCTAAAGAACATCAAAAAACACAATTAAGATGGTGGGGCTTTACAAGCCAATGGAAGACTTTGCTTTTGTTCTTTCCGCCAGATTAGTAATCGACTCAATATCTTGTTCGGTTAATAAATCTAAAAAATACTCGCGTATTGCCATGGAAACTACAGGGCGGGCATCATCCAATGCTAATTTTCCCACCGAAGTAATGATTACCTGGACTCCTCGCTCAGTTTCTATTGGTTCCCTTAAAACAAGTCCCCGTTTTTCCATTCGCGTTAAATGATGGGATAAACGACTCTTGGTCCAATCCATCGAGTCTGCTAATTCTTGTTGGCGTAGTCTACCTTTTCCATAAAGATCCAATCGGTCTAATATACCAAAGTCACCCTCCGATAGCCCAGTTTTCTCGAACATGTCTTTTACTACGCTTCCAAAAATGTTCTTATAAGAACTTTTCCACATATGCCATATTTGCATTTCTTCTTTACTTATCATTTTTTTATTCATAAATGGAGTATAACATTGTTGACGTGTCAACCACAAGGTGGTAAAGTGTACTAAGGTTGACGTGTCAACCTTAAATGGAATGGCTGATATGTTAGAAGAATTTATCTCTAACGACAAAAGAAGCATACAGAAAGGAGAGTTTAACATTGCATAATAAACCAGTCGCCTTGGTTATTGGTGCCAATAAAGTGATTGGTCTTCAAATCTCAACGGATCTTGCGGCACACGGATTCACTGTCCTTGTTGGATCACGAAATTTTGAAAAAGGGAAAAAAGCTGCAATTAGCGTTGGGGCAGATGCACCGGCCATCCAGCTTGATGTTACCGATTAGCATTCTATCGACGCAGCAGAATGTATCCGTAGAGAGTTAGGTCGTCTCGACGTACTTATCAACAATTCGGGTATATCTCATGGAGGGAACCTGGAAGGAAGCTTGAAGAGGTAGGTAAGTCAGGAAACCAAGTGTTGCATCTATCGAAGAGGTACGCATGGTGTTGGAGACAAACGTATTTGGTGTAATTGCTATCACAAAAGCGATGTTTATGGCTTCCTCGTAAACCACCTGCTACAAGCATCGTCAACGTATCTAGTGGTTCAGGATTGCTGACACTCAACGCTGCACCGAACAATACGCATCGTGAAAAGTTCGGTGCAGTTTATAGCCCTTCAAAGACTTGATTTAAAAAAAGATAATCATTAATTTTTCGATAATTACAGAAGGAGTGAGTTATACAAATGGAATATATAAAACTCGGAAAGTCTGGCTTGGATGTTTCAGAACTATGTCTTGGAAGCATGAGCTTCGGAATACCTGAAAGAGGAAATGCGCCATGGTCACTAAATGAAGAAAAGAGCAGACCAATCATAAAAAAAGCCCTTGAATTAGGCATAAACTTTTTTAGTACTGCAAATATGTACTCTGACGGCACAAGTGAAGAGATTCTTGGACAAGCAGTAAAGGACTTCGCTCGCCGTGACGAAGTTGTAATTGCTTCAAAAGTATTCGTTCCGATGCGTAAAGGTCCAAATGCAATGGGGCTTTCCCGCAAAGCGATAATGACGGAAGTTGATAATACTCTAAGACGCTTGGGTACAGACTACATCGATTTGTATCAAATCCATCGATATGATCCTAACACACCGATTGAAGAGACAATGGAGGCACTACATGATCTAGTTAAGGCAGGAAAGGTAAGATATATCGGGGCATCCTCCATGTCAGCTTGGCAGTTCGCAAAAGCTCAACATGTGGCGGAACGCAACGGTTGGACTCGTTTCATTTCAATGGAAAATAGACTTAATTTGCTTTATCGAGAGGAAGAAAGAGAAATGCTGCCTTTTTGTAAAGATGATGGAGTTGGCGTTACGCCATATTTACCTTTTGCTGCAGGTCGATTAACTCGAGATTGGAATGAGCAGACCTCTCGATCAGAGAATGACCAAGTAGCAAAGGCCCTGTTTACCAAGACAGAAGAAGCCGATCGTAAAGTGGCTGAAAGAGTGGCAGAGGTTGCTGCGAATCGAGGTATTCCACGCGCACAGGTCGCACTTGCATGGTTGTTACAAAAGGAAGAGGTCACAGCACCGATAATAGGGGCGACCAAGATAAGCCATCTCGAAGATGCAGTGTCGGCTTTATCAGTTAAATTGACATCTGAAGAGATTAAGAGTTTAGAAGAACTTTATGTACCACATCCATTGGTATAGATACACAACTGCGATTAGAGTGAACACTTAAAAGGTGTTCGCTCTTTTTTATAATTTCTTTCTTAATTGCTCAGGATAAACATTAGCACTCTTGTAATAAAAGAATTATAAAAAGGGTTAATTTGTGAAGGAATACACTTAAACAAACAGGGGCTTTACTTCAAGAAGGAGTAAAGCCTTTTTCTTATTAAACTAAAGCAACATTAGTTTAACAAGGAATGATTTTAACTGAACAGGATAAACTAACCCTAAATATAATTAAGGGTGATGAAATTGTATAAAAGTAAAACTCTTCTGATGGTTTTATTTAGTATACTAATTAATTTTGGACACTGATATTACCTACAATTATTACCGTTCTTCGTATTTTTTTAGATTTTATTTTAGGAAAGGATATTGAATTTTTTTCGTATACAGCTGTTTTTCTTGGTATAGCAGCAGCGGGACTTATTTTTGGAGGACCACTAATGTATTTTGTATCTAAATCTAAAGCGAAGAAATAGTAACTCTAGTTTTATGCTAAATGGTGCCAACCTTAGAGAAGGAGAAGCATCTGCACCTTTTTTTCGAATTTATACAATGGGGAGTTTAGTAAGATAAGTTTTCTATTTACTATAGCATTAAGTAATAACAAAGGGGGGAGTGGTTTTGGGTGATTATTGGACTAGCAGGTTTATTAGGTGGAACTTCTGGTGCTTTTATAGATAAGTTTGGTTTAATGAGTGCGTACAGGATTTCTATTTTAGTACTTTCTACCTCCTCCCTAATCCTTGGAATTTACCCAGAGAACAATATAATATGGTACCTATCACCAGTTCTTTTTGGAAGCTCTTATATTTTCATGACAGGGGTCTTATTAGTATGGGGGATTTCCGTATTTAAGACTAATCCATCCTTTGGGCTAGGTGTGCCGTTCTTAACACTTGCACTCGGACAAGCTATAGGGGCTATTTTGTCAGGAGTAATAGCTGATCTATCAGGATATTATACTCTTTTTATTGGGTCTTCTATTGTTGGTTATGTAACCTTAGTATTTAAACTCAAATCAAAGTAGATATCTTGTTTTAGGGATACAATGATTAATATAGAAGATTTCTTCAAACATCAACAAGTAACAAAATACATTAGGAATAACTTTATATTTTTCAAAATTATTACCCCTCGGGCTATATACGAATATCTACATAAACAAATTCGAAATAAGCATTACGACGAGCTGCCTTTAAAAGGTAGCTTTTTCTTATTGAACTAAACATAAAAATTAGCCATTCGATAGATGCAAATATACTAGTTCAGGATTTTTTTCTATTGATTATGTCAGGTTTATGGGGGAATTTTATAGTTAGTAACTTAACATTAAAGTAGGTCACTGTTATTTATAAAAGAACGTTAAAATCACCTCTCTAGTTAACTGAGAGGTGATTTTTTTGTTGGATGTTTATGGTAAAATATCTATGTATTGAGAAGGGTTTCATTTAAACTACGAAGCAGGTGTGTTAAATATAAGAACTAAAAATATTCTATTGTAGGCTTGATGGAGGTTTAACGAAATGATTACGGTACCAAAAGAAGATTTTAATTTAATAAAGGAGAAAATTAAAGAAGCACCAACATTTGTTTTTAGCGTATTAGATTGCATTATTAAAGGAACGGTGCGTGCAGATTCCACCAATTATGAATCATTGCTTATTAACACCGATTCAGGATTGTATTACGTTACAGGGCAATCATCTGATGAGCTATTTCTTAAGAACATAGTTAGAGTAAACGAGGCATCAGTTAATCAGGGGAAAAGATTTACATTGTTTTCTTCTGAACCTACTTGGAATCAGGCAATTGAAAAATGCCTTGAGAAGAAAATAAGAAAAATACAACGTTATGGTTTTTCTTTTGATTTAATGGCATATAAAAATAGAAAAAGAAGTGATATTAGTGAATTTGACGTAACTAATATTAATCAATATCTTATAGATCATTGTTTGGAATTTGATAAAAAATACTACGATGAATATTGGGATTCCACAGATAATTTTCTTCAAAATGGGATTGGTTTTTGTGTGAAGGATGGAGAGAGGGTTATTAGTGAAGGAGTTTCCATTTTTAAATCTAAAAATTATGCGGAAGTAGATATAATAACCGACTCAAATTATAGAGGAAAAGGGTTAGCAAATATTGTAGCTGAACAATTCATAGATCATTGTCTTTCCCGAAATATTCAACCTCGTTGGGATTGTGATGTTGATAATGTTGCTTCAATCAATTTAGGTAGTAAATTAGGTTTTATTAATATGAAAGAATATTCTGTCTATATTAAAATATAATTCATATAATGTAGATTAATTAAGCAAGTACAAGAAAATCTAATTCAACTAGGGTGCTTTACTTCAAGAAGGAGTAAAGCCTTTTTTCTTAATCAACTAAAGGTGCAGTTTAGTTGATTAAGAATTTATGTAATTGGAACTTTACTGCTTAGTTAACGTATACATTATATGGGTTAGAATTTTTAGTTAATTTCAACGGGAAGGGGATATGGACTTGGAACATAATAAATCAAATGTAAATAAGAAAAAGAAATTTAATGCATTGCTAAAGGTTCTCTTAATTTTTGGTTTGTTATTTATTGCACTTGTCGGATACGGAGTTTACTGGGCTTTTTTTGATATGAACAGGTTACCAACTGGAGAATATCTAACAGAAGAGATATCACCTGATGGAAAGTACACATTAAAAGCATATGTCACCAATGGGGGGGCAACAACGGCATATTCTGTTCGTGGTGAGTTGGTATTAAATGATAAAGATAATAAAACTAAAAATATCTATTGGAACAATCGAGAAGACACCGCAACTATTTCTTGGATAGACAATAACACAGTAGAAATTAATGGACATACGTTAGATGTAAAAAGGGATAAATTTGATTTTAGAAATCAATGATAATTTTATAGAAAACTAAAGGCTCAAATCAAAATATTATTAGCACTACTTTTTGTTGAATTACTAGACTAACTAGGTGCTTTAGTTGAACAAATGCCTGCCTGAAAGGGTAGCTTTTTCTTATTGAACTAACGCAGCAGGTTAGTTCAATAAGGAAATGTTTTTATAATGTCAAATTTCAATGAGGGGAACTTTAATATGGAATCTTTGATTAAATCTCAACTAAACGATATAGATGAAATAGTGAATATTGATAGAGAAGTAACTGGTAGTGATAGCAGACGAAAATACATAAGAAAAGCTATTGAGGAAGAAAGGTGTATAGTTGTTAAAAACGAGTTCTCAATTGTAGGATTTTTAATTTTTGATACTCACTTCTTTGATTGTAGCTTCATATCCTTGATAATAGTTAAATCGACTGAAAGACGAAAGGGATATGCAACATCCCTTTTGGAGTATTTTATAAGCATATCGCCAACTAAGAAAATATTCTCTTCAACCAATCAATCAAATAAAAGAATGCAAGAGGTATTTAAAGTAAATGGATTTATCCAAAGTGGATTTGTTGAAAATTTAGACGAAGGTGATCCAGAGATAATTTACTTTAAATCAACATAAGTAATTCTGATTTATTCAACTAATGCGATGACTTAGTAGAACAGGTCTGTCAGTAGACAGCCTTTATTGTTCTTCAACTAACGCAGCAGGTTAGTTTAACAAAAAAATATATAAAACGAGATATAAAAAGGGTGAAATTCGAATTACCAGGGCATTAGTCTTCAATAAAACTTAGTATGAGAAAGGGGAATATAATATAAAATTCTCATTGTTTAAAAATCAGTCATTTACAAAAATAATTAACGCTTTGCCAAAAAAATACGGAAATCAAATGAAGCATAGTGATGAGATTGTCTCTGCAATATATTACCCTAAGGATGAATTTGTAGTTACCTTTTCACAAGCTACAAAAGGTATTGAAAAACTAGAAAGCTCGGATAGTAAAAAAATTGCTATTGCCTACAATTTTTCAGAAGAAGCACAAAGAATTTTAAAAATAAATGGGTTTCATCTAATCCAATATTCAAGTTTTCCTTGGACTGATGAACAATGGAAAAACAGGAATTCTTAATAATAAGCCTTATTCAAGTATCGGGTGCTTTAGCAAAATATGGCCATCATTTCGATGGCCTATTTTTATGTCCAAAATATCAAGTTGATCCCAGACATGCATTATGAAATGTTACACTTAAGCTAATGGTGCTGTTTCGTTTAACAAGGGGGTATTGTATGATTTGGTTAAAACTCGCATTTTTTTTATTGATTGTGTTTGTTTTAAATACAATAGTTAAGTTACTTTTGAGAAAATTATTGAAAATAGAGAAAGAAAAAAAATCCTTTTTTTCTTACAATCACATAAACGAATTGCATAGAAAAATTGATTGGGCTATCAGAATTACTTCTACGATTGCATTTATCGTTATCAATATCTTAATCATAATTGAAGATTATTCGATAAACCTGATAATAAATGCATCGTTTTTCTACATTGTATTAGATTATGCAGTAAGGGCATTTTTTGAATGTAAATATTCGCAGAACCCCAAACAATATATCCTAACTATTAGCGAGGGGGCTTTAATCTTAATTGCCATAATTATAATGTTTGATTTCTTATTAAATTATTTCACTAACGGTGCAGTTTAGTTCAATAACACAATATCAATTTATTACATAATTGACTTGATACTACGTAACAAAGATTTAAGCTATTTCATTTTTGAACTGTTGTGTTAAAGCATCATTCAAGACCTATTAAAATTATTACGATAAGCTAGCGAATCGAATAATAAAATTGATTCTAGTTGATATTATAGTTGACCTAATCCAATAAAAAATAGTTTGGTTAAATACAGGAAGAAGTTTTTGCTTTAACAGATATATAATAATTATGGAAGCAAAAGATAGGACTAATTACTAACAACTAATGAAGAGTGACTATTTCTTATCCAAAAAAACAAGAATTCTTTTAGGTGAGGAAAAGTTTCAATCTTATCAGAAAGGGTTAGTTTTTCCAAACTTATTTACAGGAATATTAATAATTTGTATGACAATAGTTGAAAAATTAGAAATTCTACAAACATCAACATTTATAGCTTTATATATTATCTTAGCCATTATTCCCATTATATTATTAATAGCAAACAATAAAATAAACACTGGTCGATATTGGTTTTGGGTAAATGACTTTAAGTAAAGTGGTAACTTAAAATATCCCTTCTTCTTCCACTAACGGGTACTTAGCAAAATATGGCCATCATTTAGATGGTCTATTTTTATGTCCAAAATATCAAGTTGATCCCAGATATGCATTGTGAAATGTTACACTTAAACTAAAGGAGCAGGTTAGTTGAACAAGGATTATAGTCAGATTTACAACTACTAAGTAAAGAAACGTTTCCAAACGACGCTTTGGTAGCTTTTTCCCTCTAATACTTCTGTATGAAAGACACTTCATTTATGTGATATGAATCATTGACAAAAAAGAGTCACGCTTGTCCTCAATATGAAGGATAAGCGTAGCTCTTGATAGATTTATTCGAAGCAGCATTCGAAATTATTTATGATAATTTAGCGTGTTTACCATATAAGAAATAATGTAATGGTAGACATAACACTAAAAGAATCCCAAGAATTAAAAATAAACCATTATAGCCTATTGATGGCACGAGATAACCTTGAAGGAAAGGTCCAACGCCTAAACCAATATCTGTTAAGATAAAGAATGTGGCAGTGGCTAAGCCAACACGGTGTGCAGATACCTCTTTAATCGCTGCTGCCTGGCTGCTAGACATATACGTACCATAACCAAATCCAATAAATGCCCCTGCAATTAATAAGGTGATGGCATTATTCGCCTGGCTTAACATAAACATCCCAATAGCGAATGAAATGATGGCAGGGTACATAATCGAGTTAGGCCCTTTATTATCAAATAATTTACCGGTGAACGGGCGAGAAACAAGAACCGCAACGGCATACACAACAAAGAAGAAACTAGCAGCTTCCGTTAAGCTATGTTCACTCGCAAAGAATGATAGGAAAGAAATAATTCCCGCATAACAGAATGCTGTTACTGCAGCGACTAATGATACAGGTGCTGCTTTTTTCTCAATGAATTTGAAAATACCACGACCAGGCTCTTCTTCATGTTTTTCTTCTGGTAGTTCTTTTACTTTAATCATTAAAGATAAGAGGAAGCTAATGACTACACATACTAAACAGAAAATAAAAATATAGTTAAATGCAAAGTGAGCTAAAATAAACATTCCGATAAATGGACCAATCGCCGTAGCGACGGTCATACTTAAAGCAAAATAGCCAATACCGGCACCACGACGCGTTGTTGGAACGGCTTGAGCGACGATTGTACCTGTCGCAGTACCGGCAATCCCAAAGGCAATCCCATGAATCACACGTATAATACTAAGCATTATATAACTCTCAACGAAGAAATAGACAATGGCTGTCATAATCATAATACCAATGCCGATTAGTAAAAGTTTTTTCTGACCTAATTTATCAATATAGCGTCCACCGAATAGGCGTCCAACTAATGCCCCAATAACGAAAATACTCGATGCAAATCCAGCTGCACTTGCATTTGACTGAAATTCATTTACTGCGAAAACAGAAATGGTGACCATTAATAAATAAAAAGTCAGCATTAAGAAAAAGTTAATGAGCGTAATGCTGACAAAATCTTTTGTCCATAATTTTTCTTTCATATATAATAACGTCTCCTTTTTTGAAATTCAAAGTATGAAATCATGTATGTGATAAAAACTTATGTTATTATCATAACAAGAAATTATATATATTAAAAATATTGATATTGTTGTATATCTATAATGTTTTTGATATGAACGAGGTGCAATCATGGATTTAAGACAGTTAAAATACTTTAAAACGATTGTGGATGAAGGTAGTATTACGCATGCAGCAAATAAACTGCATATGGCGCAACCACCATTAAGTCAGCAGTTAAAACGATTAGAAGTTGAGCTAAATACGATTTTAATTAAGCGCTATCGTTCGGATTGGGAGATTACTGAAACGGGTCGTATGTTGTATGAGTTTGCAAAAAAAACATTGTTAGAGATGGAACATATTAGTAATGAGATATTAATGGTTGAAGAAGGCGTAAAAGGTACGTTAGCCATAGGTGTATCATCGAGCTGCTTGAAGCTACTGCCTAAAGTAGTCAAATCATTCCGTAACAAATATCCGAATGTGTACATTAAGATATATGAAGGTGATTCCAGCTATTTAGAAAATTTACTAGCCAATCATAAAATTGAGCTGGCGTTAATGGTATTGCCTTTGAATACGCAACGTTACCATGTCATTAAATTACATGCTGAATCTTTTAAAGTCGTTATGCCGATTAAATGGTATGAGGATAGGTATTTAGATGTTATGTCATTAGAAAATTTAAACGATTACCCCATTTTAATGCTTGGTCCAATGGATGGTTATTTTGCACATGAAACTATACTCAATTATTTTACGAGTAAAAATTTAGAACCGAATATCGTATTAGAATGCAAGGATGTCTTTACATTGCTTAATTTTGTGGCAGAAGAAGTTGGGATTGCTGTACTTCCACAATCAGAAGTGCATACAGTGTTTGAAAACGGTGTAAAGAGCTTATCGATTGAAAATGTAAAGGAAGAAATTACGCCATGTATTATTAGTATCAATGATTATCCATTAACAACGATTGCTAATAAATTTACGGATGAATTTCAAACCTATATAGTGGAACAGTAAAATTTCAGGTATCTATTGTGTGATTAGATTGAAATTTGAATTCTCTTCATAAGTAAAATTTCATTAATTTTCTATACAAAAAACGTTCCAAAATGAAAGTTTGGGAGTACATTAAAAGGCCACAAAATATTGTTAAATCAACATTTTGTGGCTTTTCCTATGAACATTATTTATACACGGTTTTATGCAAGTTCTTTGAAAGTCAGTTACAACAACGGTTTGGAAGTATTTTGAACAAGGCGTAAAAAAGATTGTGAAGTATTGTGAAATGTTACACTTAAACTAACGGGGCAGGTTAGTTTAAGAGTGTTGTTTAACTTGTATTCAACAATCGGGTTCGATTGTTGGAAATTTAAGGGGTGGAATAATGAATGATTTTTATACAGCATTAAATTATGTAAATAAAATGATTTACGAGCCAAATGACTTAACTGTACAGTCGGTTCAAGAAGAAAAGCAAAATTCTAAGTATGGTGCTGGTACATTTCGGTTATCTTCGAGAACAGTTCGTTTCAGAGTTGCAAATATAACCCCCACCAAAGTAGGGCAGTTTGTTGCATTTTGGGAAATAGACGAAAATAATAAAAACCAACCCTTTACATATGAGGAAGCACCTGATTTATTAGTTATAACTACTTTTAAAGATGATAGTGATTTTGGACAATTTATTTTTCCAAAAGAAATTCTTTTCAAACATAATATTCTTAGGTCCAGTTCAACAAAGGGGAAAATGGCAATAAGAGTTTATTCTAGCTGGGATAAACCGACTAGTGAGCAAGCGATGAAAACTCAAAACTGGCAGTTGCCTTATTTTGTTGATATGAGTGATCCGAGTAAATTACCCATAGACAAAATAATAGAACTGTATTCGCTTTAATCCCATGCAAACGAGCGTTATTGTTTAATAAGTGTCTATATTCTTATTCTACTCCCATGAAAATTAAAAAATGCTCAAAATATACAAAAATGCATAACAAAAGAGACTCAGAAATTGCTTTTTTTAAAAAAGCTGAGCCTTAGAATGTTTATATTAAGTTAAAAGGTAAATCAAGAATCAACTCCATATTCTTGTAAGAATAAAGGCAAGGCTAGTGCAGTAACCAGAGTAGGATTAATCTCCCATGAGTGCTACTCGTATAGAGTGCGACAGTCTGTGATGCACCGTGGTCGTTGGAGTCAGACTAACGGATGGGCTCAATGGCACCATAGTTGATCGACCTTCTTCGCCAGCCATAGTATCCTATACAAATTTTTAACTTTTTCATCCTCTGTGGTGTAGCGCTGGTTTTGCGCTACATGAATGGCTAACGGTGCAGTTTAGTTGAATAAGGCTAGATAGGAAATTATGATAAGAATAGTATTAAAACTAGGGGGATTTCTAATGCATACAGACAATAAAACAGTATTAGAATTAGTGGAATTTGATAAATATGATGTCTTAGGTTTAATAGAACTTTCTGCATCAGTTGATTGGGATTATGATGAGCATGAAATTAGAACTGTTATGTCATCTGGTAAAATATACGGACATAAAAATGCTGATGGGAAAATTGTTTCGAGTGCTGCAATAATACCTTATGATACTGATTTAGCTTCAATTGGTATGGTTATTGTTAATGAAAAATATAGAGGTTTAGGCTTAGGAAAAAAGGCTACTCAAAAATGTATAGACAGTTTTTCTCAAAATACCTCAATAATGTTAATTTCAACTGAAGATGGGAAACCCTTATATGAAAAATTGGGTTTTAATACTGTCGACCATGTACATAAGTTTTTAAGTGATAACTATATTCCAACTAAATTGTTTAATAATCGAGAAATTACCTTAGAGAAATACAGTGAGAATGATATTAATGAAATTATTGAATTAGATTCGGCTGCATTTGGTGATAAGAGAAGAAAATTACTTCTTAACAGGATAAATCAATCAAAAAAATGTTTAGTTGTTAGAAATCTAAAGGGGAAGATTATTGGATACGGATTATCCATATTAGGACCAATAAATCTATTAATAGGACCTATTGTAGCACCAGATACACAAACAGCTGCTTTAATAATCGATGGGTTAATTCTTAATCATAAAGGAAAGTTAAGGATTGACGTGCCCTCCAATAATGACGAGTTAATGTTATTCTTGGAGAAAAGTGGATTTGTAAAAGTTGGTAATCCTCCGATAATGATAAAGAACTCTATTAATATGCCATATAGGAATAAAGAGTTATTTGCTATTACTGCACAAATCTTTGGTTAAGTTAGCAATATTTTTATATGTCTCTTCTTCAAGTAACGGGTGTTTAGTTAAACCTGACCATCTTTCTGATCTGTATTTTGGTCATTCGATTTGGTTTCCTTATTCGTATTCCCCTGATAGAAAAAGTAAGCTGATATTATTAAACGATTTTTATAAAAAGACGCTCCTTAAAATATTTGAATACTTGCTGCACGATAATGAGTGATGTACGCAGTCTCATCTAGTTGCAATACTCTGTGGGTAATTAATCTGATGCAAGTTTGAAATTCTAAAATACATTGTCTGTTTAGTACTCAAATGTACTCTAATAAAAAGAAGGGGTACATTTGAGTACACCCTTCGCATAAATTCACGCAATATTCTTATTTTATCTAATAAGATTTCACTTAGTTAATCGTAATACCGGCACTTGCAAATCCTGTAACCGTAGATATTAGACTAATTCCTGTTGGGTCAATCGAGAAGACCATGAGTAGTTTTTCTCCTGTAATTACTGGTATTGATGTTAAAGAGTTAGCGCTTCTGTTATCGCCTATTGCAATAATTGGCCCAAGAGCAGGTGTTAATAACAACGGAGTACCCACTGGGCTAAAGCTACTACTATTAGCTGCTGCACGGTATAATTGTGCTCTAACAGTTACAGCAGATCCTAGTACAACAGCTGCTGTAGTACTAAAGAAGCCTGATATTGAATTCACAGTTCCATCTCGAGGAACTACAAATGCATAGTCAAGAACTCCTCCAGTACCTAGAGTTAATGTTGCTCCAGCAACATTGACACTAGCAACAGAACTACCGAAACCAAGAAGGGCACCTGTATTTGCAAGGTTTAATACAACCGTAGTGAGTGCAACTGGTAGGCCTGATGCAAATGGAATTATGGCACTTGCACCAGTCGTACCCGTAGCGCCGGTAGGTCCAGCAGTTCCTGTGTTGCCTGTAGCACCAGTGGCTCCCGTAGCGCCCGCAAGTCCAGTGTCGCCCGTAGCACCAGTAGGTCCAGCAGTTCCTGTGTTGCCTGTAGCACCAGTGGCTCCCGTAGCGCCCGCAAGTCCAGTATCACCCGTAGCACCGGTAGGTCCAGCAGTTCCTGTGTTGCCTGTAGCACCAGTGGCTCCCGTAGCGCCCGCAAGTCCAGTATCACCCGTAGCACCGGTAGGCCCAGCAGTTCCAGTGTTGCCTGTAGCCCCAGTGGCTCCCGCAAGTCCAGTGTCGCCCGTAGCACCAGTAGGTCCAGCAGTTCCTGTGTTGCCTGTAGCACCAGTGGCTCCCGTAGCGCCCGCAAGTCCAGTATCACCCGTAGCACCGGTAGGTCCAGCAGTTCCTGTGTTACCTGTAGCCCCAGTGGCTCCCGCAAGTCCAGTGTCTCCTGTAGCGCCGGTAGGCCCAGCAGTTCCTGTGTTGCCTGTAGCCCCAGTGGCTCCCGTAGCGCCCGCAAGTCCAGTGTCGCCCGTGGCACCGGTAGGTCCAGCAGGTCCAGTGTCACCCGTAGCACCGGTAGGTCCAGCAGTTCCTGTGTTGCCTGTAGCCCCAGTGGCTCCCGTAGCGCCCGCAAGTCCAGTGTCGCCCGTGGCACCGGTAGGTCCAGCAGTTCCAGTGTTACCTGTAGCCCCAGTGGCTCCCGCAAGTCCAGTGTCGCCTGTAGCCCCAGTGGCTCCCGTAGTGCCCGCAAGTCCAGTGTCACCCGTAGCACCGGTAGGTCCAGCAGTTCCTGTGTTACCTGTAGCCCCAGTGGCTCCCGCAAGTCCAGTGTCTCCTGTAGCGCCGGTAGGCCCAGCAGTTCCTGTGTTGCCTGTAGCCCCAGTGGCTCCCGTAGCGCCCGCAAGTCCAGTATCACCCGTAGCACCGGTAGGTCCAGCAGGTCCAGTGTTACCTGTAGCCCCAGTGGCTCCCGTAGCGCCCGCAAGTCCAGTGTCGCCCGTGGCACCGGTAGGTCCAGCAGTTCCTGTGTTACCTGTAGCCCCAGTGGCTCCCGCAAGTCCAGTGTCGCCTGTAGCGCCGGTAGGCCCAGCAGGTCCAGTGTTGCCTGTAGCCCCAGTGGCTCCCGTAGTGCCCGCAAGTCCAGTGTCGCCCGTGGCACCGGTAGGTCCAGCAGTTCCTGTGTTACCTGTAGCCCCAGTGGCTCCCGTAGCGCCCGCAAGTCCAGTGTCGCCTGTAGCCCCAGTGGCTCCCGCAAGTCCAGTGTCGCCCGTGGCACCGGTAGGTCCAGCAGGTCCAGTGTTACCTGTAGCCCCAGTGGCTCCCGTAGCGCCCGCAAGTCCAGTGTCACCCGTAGCACCGGTAGGCCCAGCAGTTCCAGTGTTGCCTGTAGCCCCAGTGGCTCCCGTAGCGCCCGCAAGTCCAGTGTCGCCCGTAGCGCCGGTAGGCCCAGTAGTTCCTGTGTTGCCTGTAGCCCCAGTGGCTCCCGCAAGTCCAGTGTCTCCCGTGGCACCGGTAGGTCCAGCAGTTCCTGTGTTGCCTGTAGCTCCAGTGTCGCCCGTGGCACCGGTAGGTCCAGCAGTTCCTGTGTTACCTGTAGCCCCAGTGGCACCCGTAGCGCCCGCAAGTCCAGTGTCGCCCGTAGCGCCGGTAGGCCCAGCAGTTCCTGTGTTGCCTGTAGCCCCAGTGGCTCCCGTGTCGCCCGTAGCACCGGTAGATCCAGCAGGTCCAGTGTTACCGGTAGCCCCAGTAGTTCCACTACCAGTAGTAATTTGAGTCACTTGTTTCAATTTGCTATCAAGTAATAGCTCTTTTTTTATTGCCAATTCTAGCGTATCTTGAACACTGGTATTAACTAATAAGATATCCTCTAACGAAGCTGGTGTGGTCAGACCAGGTAATGTGCCGAGTGCATATTGCAATTTTTCCCCTTCGGCATTAATAATATGTGCTAGTCCTAACTCTTCCATCGCAATAGAACTTAAGAGCAGGTTAATAGCATCATCTCTAGTGATTGTAATGGTCGGGGAAATATTAGGTATATTCGGTTGAGACATTTTATCTCTCCTTTATAATTTTTGGAACAATCCTGTGTATCGATAATGATAATCCCAGTGTTGTCCTGTCTATAATCTATTCAGAAAAGGAGAAAAGGGATAAGCTAAATGTCTCTGAGATAGTTAAAAAAACTGAGAAAAGACCCTTATATTTAAATGATAGTCGAGTACATACTTTACCATATGAAATGATAAATGATTGGGACTATCATTCGATAGGACTTTGGAGATTAAAGTCGAAATTAAATCTAGAGTGTGATAGGTATTCTTGTTTGAAAGAAATTAGAAAAAACTCTACAACTATTAATTAGAAATAAAAAAATCTGCCATGGATGAGAATAGTTTCATTTTTAATATGTTTACTTTCTATTGTATTGTGATTAGAGATAAATTTAGAGATTAATATGGAACTAAATTTATTTGTATTAATTTAAAACGACTTTTTGATCGAACAATTGGAAGAGTATTTTCAGGTTTTGAAAATTCGACAGTTTAAAACGATTATATTGGAAGTAGGTCATCTAAAAAAGACGATAGTTTATTCACGAGACAAGTTTTGGAAACATACATATAGATGTAGACCATGTGGAGGTGTAAGATGCTCACAACTAGTTTTGTATGACCATAAATGATGAAGAAGATAAGAGACTATTGCCCGTTTTAAAGGGCTCCGAGATTTTGCGAAGCCAAAAATTATGCTTTTCAACAAAAGAAGAGGTGTAAATATGCCGACAAGTTGGTATCAAGCAGTTCCTGCAATTATTGATTTAGTTCATATGGATGGTCCTCAATCGATCCTCGATATAGGTGTGGGATTTGGTAAGTATGGTGTACTACTGCGTGAAACCATTGACATACCATACGAGCGCTATGATAAGGAAACCTGGCATCTGCAACTGGATGGTATAGAAGGTTTTGAAGGGTATAGAAATCCAATCCATGATTATGTATATAATAAAATGTACTATGGAAATATTTTTTCTGTGTTACCTACCCTAGAACAGAAATATGACACACTTTTATTAATTGATGTGTTAGAGCATTTTGGTAAAATAGAGGGATTACGTTTAATTGAAGAATTATTGAAAGTTACTAATAAATCTTTAATTGTATCCACTCCAATTATGCCTGCACCACAAGGAGAGTACTTAGGAAATATTCTCGAGACGCATAAAAGTCGATGGAATATAGTAGATTTTGTTGATTTTGATTTTCAATTTAGTCAAGTCAAGGTTGGCAATAATGGAGCCAACATATTTAGATTTTATCCTACCAAAAGGATGCCGTCTTCTAAAATGAAGGAAAAACCTATGAAAATAGGCTATCTGTTACCACATCAAAATTTAACTGGTGGACTTAAAATGTTATTGGCACAAATGGAAATGCTTAAAAATAGAGGGCACAATGTTACAGCCTTCTTTAGAGGAATGGAAGGGCAGCGTGCATTGCCGTCATGGACTGATGTAGAAGCGGATCGTGAAGTGATTATTCCACCTTTTGAGACTTTTAAAAAATATGTGGAGGATTGTGATGTTGTAGTAGCAGGCTGGTTTCCACAGCTATTAGAATTAAAAGATATTAATACACCTGTATTCTATTATGAACAAGGACATGAGCTGTTGTTTGGGGATGTTCCAGATTACAACAATTTTAATAGTATTAAATCATATCTGCAGTCATGTTACACGTCAGGTATCCCTATTGCAAGTATCTCGAAGTTTGTATCTCGTGCTTTAATGGCTCGATTCGACATAACATCCGAAGTCATCCCGATTGGATTAGATGTCAATGTATATAAACCTATTGAGAAAAATGAAGATAAAGAGTTACTTACCGTGTTATTAGTTGGCAATCCACATTTGCATTTTAAATCTTTTAATGATGCAATTAATGCTTTACAAATAGCTTGGGGTCGAGGACTGCGTTTTCATGTGAAGTGGGTGTGCCAATCACCACCATCTGTTCATGCGACTTTTCCAATCGAAACGATTGTACATCCTAACCAAGAAGTGCTCATTCAATGTTATCAAGAAGCCGACATACTTTTATTCACATCAAAGTATGAGGGATTCGGCATGCCTCCTTTAGAAGCTATGTCATGTGGAACACCTGTCATCGCGTCAGATTGTGGAGGAGTAAGGGATTATGCTGTATCCGAGTATAATTGTCTATTAGCTGATCCAGGGGACACTGAACAATTTGCTAATCATTTAGAAAGACTATTAAAAGATAAAGAACTACGGAAAGTTCTAAGTGAAAAGGGAAGAAAGACCGCATTGTCACTGCGATATGAAGATTCTATATTGAAAATTGAAGAATATATGCGTAAATTGATTTAGGATACATCTAGTTTAATGTTTTTTGGTGATTACTTTAATTTTTTATTTGCTAATTACTTTAATAGAAAGAGGATTTTAGACGCTTTAATTTTAAAGAATGTCTACTGTTTAAATCTGACATGCTTATAGTCTAAAGGTGAGAAGAACCAAATTGTTAAAGAAGTAATTGATGATTGGGATCCTCCTTCTTGAACTCCCATGAAAATTAAAAAACACTCAAAATCAACAAAATTGCATAACAAAAGAGACTCAGAAAAAGCTTTTTTAAAAAAGTCTGAGCCTTTAGAGTGGTTATATTAAGTTGAAAGTTAAATCAGGAATCAACTCCATTCTTCTTATAATAAAGGCAAGGCTGGTGCAGTAACCAAAGTAGGATTAATCTCTCATGAGTGCTACTCTTATGAAGTGCGACAGTCAGTGATGCACCGTGGTCGTTGGAGTCAGACTAACGGATGGGTCAATGGCACCATAGTTCATCGACCTTCTTCGCCAGCCATACTAATCTATACCCACTCTGCAACAATTTTCATCCTCTGTGATGTAGCGCTGATTTTGCGCTACATGGATGGCTAACGGGTGCTTAGTAAAAAACAACATCAAAGTAAAATGAGCTTGGAGAAAGATTTCCAGCTCATTTTTTTGTGTCTTAAATCAACCTTCACCTTTAACATAGCCAAAGAATATAAAATTTACTACAAAAAGTGGACTTTTAGAAGTATCTAAGGAAGGCAATCTGTTTACGTTAGCTTTTCCTTCTAGAGAAAGAGAAAAATGCGATACACCAGAGGCACTTATTAAAGGATTAGGCATAGTACCTAAAGAGGTTTATAGGTTAAGAGACTATATGGCAGTATTTGACACAGAGCAGGACATTTTGAGACTAGAATTAAACATGGATGAATTCAATCGGCTTTTTTCTAACGATCGCGGATGGATAATACCAAATAAAATCCATCGTTACATCTTTAAAATAATCAATTAGTAGTAAAGACTGTAAGTGGTTGGTCTTCAAAGTTTCGGATAAAAGTCCTCTATTCGTTTATAAGCTTCAAGTGACTAGGCTTCTGATAGTAACTATTCCATTCCCTCTATAAATAGTAATAATAAAAGGATTATTGCCAACTTAATAGAATTATAGAAATTAAGGAGTTTATTTACTAACGTTGCAGGTTAGTTGAAGTATGTTCTTGTTTAACTCTAGGAGGGAATTGAAAGTGTTTACTAATAAGAAAGTTTTGATTGGAATTATTGCTATTATGATAATTGTAATGTCGTACTTCTTCTTTTTTTCTAGTTCCAATTCCGAAAAGAACAAAAGTATTGGTATGGTTCTTTTTAAAGTTGAAAGTAAACACGATTACACAAAACCAGGAGAATATACGGAAATGTGGATTATTGGGTACAACAATTCTGATGAAAAAGATAATCGACGTAATAAAATTTTTATTGAGGATGCAATGGTTTACAACCTTATTAAAGTAGATGAAGAGTATATGATAAGTGCGAGATCTTTTAGAAAAGATAAAGATTATGATTATGCTTATGAGTTAATTCAAATTAGCAATCAAAAAGAATATCAGGTTAGAGGGAAAGGGAGGATTAAATGAAATTAATCGTTCAGCAATTGGGTGAGGTTGTGGAATTAGAGTAGCTGTTCTTAAAAAATATACGGGTGCTTTAATTCAAGAAGGAGTAAATCTTTTTTCTTATTAATCTAAAGGAGCAGGTAAGCAAATCTAAGGGTACGTAGGATTCTATAGTCGACTTCATTAATTGGGAGGTAATTAATTGGTAAAAATTGGAATTATTTTAGGTTTATTTATAGCCGTTATTGCAGTGTTCGTATTTATAAATAAATTATATTATCCTTCTCTTCCGATAGATGATTTATCTGCAAAACAAGCGATTGAACTACTAAAAGAATCGGATAGTAAGATAGCTGAAATTGCCGTAGAAGCCAATTCTATTTGGTATATCACAAGTAGTGAGAACCAAGGTATTTCGATTGCGGATGAAAATATAATACAAATGATAGGTTCAACCGGATGGGAATTTAAGGGGAAAGATGGTGCTGGCCTGTTCTTTGAAAAAGACGAAAAAAGATTAATTGCCACCACTCAAATGTGGACTAAAAATTATGTTCTCGTTAAAATTCCAAGTAATTTTAAATAATCTTAAGAGACTTGTATTAATTTGATGGGTGCAAAATGTAATGAGCATGGAGGTACATTTCCAGCTCATTATTTATAGCATTTTTAAATCCACCTTTACCTTTATCATAGCTTCTATATTAATAAATAGAAGCTATATCTGCTTTTATAGTCGAATTTAAATAGGCTATGGAGGGTTGTCTAATGAAAATTTTTCGTTTTGATCAACAGGTTGGACATAAGATTAACCACTTTAATTCGAATTTTATCATGTCACGGATCGCTAAAATAGAAAGTGAAACGGTAATAGGCTGTATGCATTTGGAGGAAAAAGGAGTCATTGGATATCATGATGCAGTTGTTCCTCAGCTACTACTGATTGTTAATGGAGAGGGTAGGGTATCTGGTACGAATCAAACGAAGGTTGAAATAAGAGCTGGCGATGCAGTGTTCTGGGAAAAGGGGGAGGGGCATGAAACCACAACTGATACTTATTTAGCAGCAATGGTCATAGAGGCAGAAGGACTCCAACCAGAAATATATATGCCAATGAAAGGGGGAAGTAAAAATGATTTGGGCTAATGCTTCAGAAAATATTAAAGCATTTATAAGACAGGTGATTGGCCAAATACAGAAAATAGTTGACGAAAATAATGTTGGTTATTACTTACATGGCTCTCTGGCAATAGGTGGTTTTAATCCATCAAGGAGTGACATAGATATTTTGGTGGTAACCAAAAAAGCATTGTCATTCCAAGAGAAATTATCGTTGACTGAGTTATTTTTAAAGATTTCAAATAATCCTTATCCAATTGAAATTAGTTTTATGAATAGAAGCCAGCTAGAAAACTGGGACTATCCTCCATCCTATGATTATCATTTTAGTGAATATTGGAGGGAAAGATACGAAGAATGTAGTGAAAAATGGTTATTAGGAGAAAAAGTAGATGCTGATTTAGCTGCACATATAACCATTGTTACTTATAAAGGAATATGCCTTAGAGGTGAACCCATAAAAGCAGTGTTTCCAACTGTACCCACTATTCACTATACATCAGCAATTTTACAAGACTATAAGGATTGTTTAAATGATTTAGAGATAGATCCTGTTTATTCCATATTAAATATGCTAAGAGTTTATCGTTATTTAAAGGAGAGTACAATATGCTCTAAATTGGAGGCTGGTCAATGGGGAGCCAACAGTTTACCAGAAGAGCATAAAACGTTAGTATGCCAAGCTATTAACATATATACAGGAAAAATATCCGAATCAAACTTTCAAAGTCAACAGCTAGTCGAATTTAAAGAGTTAATAGCTAGAGAAGTAAATGATTTACTAACTCAAAATTTTCAATTCGGAATTGAAGAGGCACAACAATTAAAAAATAGCTAATTAAAAATTACTGTAAACAAACTATACGGGGCTTGCGTTTGTTTGCAGTATAATTTAGTTTACTTCATATCTTCCGCAGGCAAAGTATTGTGCAATGAGGGAGGGGCAGGACTAAGAACTGGTTTTTCACCGAATGCTTTACCTTGGTCTTAGGAGAAAGGGTGTCCATCAGGAGCATTGCCCTCTAACCACGGCAATTCGGCACTGTCTTCTCCTTCCGAATGATTATATAGAGTATGAGAAAATTCGGTTGCTTCCCACTCAGGGGGAATTGTTGTGGGACAAATAACTCCACCTTGTGTTGCTTCTAAGTCTTTTATAGCTGCTAGCCCTTGATTTTGGTGCATTGTATCTCGAGCTAAAAGGAAGGACAGCATATCTCTAACTCCTTTATCATCTGTCATGCTATAAAGACGAGCTACTTGTAAACGCCCTTCTGAATCAGCCATCATGTTATGTCGCATATCTGCTAATAAGTTACCACTTGCTACAATATAACCAGCATTCCATGGCACTCCAACTGAGTTCACAGGCATAGCACCTAAGCCCGAGACGATTGCGTGCTGAGGATTCATACCCTCTACTAATACATCCTTTGGACTCATAACCTCCCATAATTGCACCTTTTACTGGGTTAACTGCGCCTTTTTCCTGTTCTGTGACTGGTGCGCCTTCTAAAAGTCTTGCCACCATTGTAGCTATCATTTCAATGTGACCAAGTTCTTCTGTTCCTGTATCCATGAGTAAGTCTTTATATTTTTCGTTTCCTCTTGTATTCCAGCATTGGAAAAGATACTGCATAGCAACACTCATCTCTCCAAATTGACCACCAATAATTTCTTGTTGGTGTTTTGCTAATACTGGATCTGGATTGTCCGGTACCGCATGAAAGCTCAATTCTTTTTTGTTAAAGACATATATAGAATCCTCCTTTAGAAATTTATAGACAATTTTTAAATTTTACCCATGAATTTATCTATAAAACTTTCAATAAAATAAATAATCTAAAAGTCTTAATGAATTTAAAGGGAAATATGATTTAGTTAACAAAAAATTATATTGTCTTCAAAAAATTGAAATACTTAATCGTACTAAAAAGTGCTTGTGAAAGAGATTAATAATAAGTAGAAGAGGGGAATGTATATATATTGAACTGAGATAAAAAAGATAGGGGGATACTTTTTTGATATATGCAAAGTTAATTGTACAAATAATTTTGATATCTTTATTTATTTACTATGTAAGTGGAAAGCTGATGGGTTCCCAAATCAATTTTATGAAAAGAATCCTTTCTGTTTTTATTAGCATTGTGTTTACCTTTTTTGTTTACTGGTATGCCTATTTAAGGAATATTGACTTTCTTTCCGAGGATTTCGTTTATTCATTTATGGACGTCAGCACTATAATATGGATAGGTAGTATGCTTTTGATTTCTATGCTATTGTACTTATTCTTTGAATTATTTGGACCGATGGATAATGGGGAACGAAAATCAAGTACTATGCGACAAAGACCTTTTCTTTTAAGGCTAAGAAGTCAATGGAGAGGTCAAAAAAGAATGCGACAAGTAATTCAAATAGCTGCTAAGAATGGGATTTCTAGAGCTTTGAAATATACCAAGCATAGAGATAACGATTATGAAATGGCAATCGCCTTTCGCGATACACTAGAGCAAGCCGGAGGTATTTTCATAAAGTTTGGTCAGGTACTTTCAACTCGTAAAGACTTGTTTTCTCCTGTATTTATAAGAGAGCTGGAAAAGCTTCAGCAAAATGTGGAGCCATTACATGAATCAGAAGTAAAAAAGATTTTAGATAAATCGTTGCCATGTAGTATGGAAGATATATTTTCATATTTTGATATGATTCCTTTGGCTTCCGCTTCAATTGGTCAAGTACATAAAGCGGTACTGAAAGAAAACAATCAACAGGTTGTTGTCAAATTATTACGTCCCGATGTCAAGTCAATGATTAGGGATGATTTAAATATTTTATTAGAGTTTGTTCGTTGGTTAACAGACAAATCCTCTTGGGCAGAAAGATTGGGCCTATGTGAGCTAGCACTAGGATTTGCGGATAACCTTAAAGAAGAAGTGAATTTTGAAATAGAAAAACGGAATGCAGTTCAAGTCAAAAATGCCCTAAAAAACAGTAAGTATGAGGTGAAAATACCTTATGTTTACACCGATTTGAGCAATAAAAACATCATTATTTTTGAGCATGCTTACGGGCAGAGTGTAGCAAATGGCGACTCGTTGTTTCAAAAACTAAATATAGATCGGGAGGAGTTTGCTCAAACGGTTCTCTACTCATTTTTCGATCAAATGCTTTATTCTGGAATTTTTCACGCTGATCCACATCCGGGAAATATCTTTATTGATAAAACAGATGGACTCCCGATTTTGTTAGATTTTGGCGCAGTAGGAAGACTGGCAGAGCCTCAGCAAGAAGGAATGAAGATTTTTTTAATGGGTATTCAGCATAATGACGCTAATATGCTTTATGATGCAGTAACATTGCTTGTAGAAGACCATGATCACATTGATAGAGTAAAAATGGAACAGGCTTTGTCTCAAATCCTTCTTCGAATTTCATATGTAGAACGAATACCAACGGATGAGCTAATTCAAGCGTTCTTTAAGCTAGTTAGAGAATTTGGCTTATCGTTTTATCCTTCCGTAGGAATTGCTATGCGTTCAATTATAACTTTAGAGGGCACGCTTAAGCTAATCCAACCTAAATTTGATATTTTTGCAGAAGCAAAAGAATATTCGTCGGATTATTTGACTTCTCTGTTAAAAAAGCCATTTAAGGAACCAAAAGTTACAAAGGAAAGAATAGAAGAAGAGTTCGCCTTATTGCTACCAGCAATGCGAAAAATACCAAGACGAGTTGATAAGCTTGTCCAAAAAGTGGAAAGTGGAAAAATTATTTTACATCATGATATTTTTTCAGATAAGAATAATGCTCAATTTGTAACTCACCTCTTTTCTCGATTTATTCTATTGTTTGTCGGGATTACTTTTGGAATAATTTCTGTTTCATTACTAGCAATTGCTCAGTTTATAGAAACTGCATATGCTGTATATTTAAATACTGCTGCTTTTGTTGGATTATTTCTATGCGCAGTATTGCTTGTACGTCTCTCCATACAAGCAATTAGATTGATGAAACGACATTAATTTGAATGGATTATACTCCGAACGTCTACAAAGTACCTTGAGACTACCAAGTCTCAAGGTACTTTCTCATTTTAGAAGGTGGTGAAACAAATTCCCGTGACTTTCATGCGTGTTACTCATCTATTGGACGTTTCATATCATAATAGGTAGCCTGCCATCTCCAACTGGGGATCTTTTTCAAATTGATCATTAATAGCAAGCATCTTCACCATGGACAATTTTATGAGCACATATCATGATTTAAATTGTATGTCTGGCTTGACCCATAGCTTTGAAAAATCAACATACCCGAAATGCTTTATATTTATGTTCATTAAATCAGAAGAAAAAGGAATTTGTCTTTTTGAATAATATAAAGGACATGCTAAAGAATCCTCTATTAACATCCGATCAATTTTTTTGTGCAAGGAAGTCCATTCTTCAAAAGGGGTATTAGCGTACTTTCTTAATACACATTGATATTTATCTTGTTTTCGTAAGACATTGGCTATAGGAGAATATCCATTAAGAAGAAAATGAAAAAAAGAATAACTTTGATTCATTTCAAATATTTCCCCATGTATGTATAAATCTACGTCATTATTTGAGTCCCTATTCATAAGATTGTCCTCAAAGGAAACTGTTTTAATCTCTACTGGAACACCATTCTTTGTAAGAATGCCTTTTAACCAAAGAGTAGGTTTGTTTGTATAATCTATTAATTTCAGTATTATAGGTCTCTTAAACTCAGGACGAGGTATATTGTTTAAACGATATTTTTTACTTATTCCAATTAAGCAACCTTCTTCATTGGGTAATAGCCTCTCATCGGCAGTATTTATTTCATTTCTGTATTTGGAAATTATGTAATGAAGATAGTGCCGTATTTCAATATCTAAATGTGGATTCATCAATACAATTCCAAAGCCCGAGTCACTTTTAATTGGAAAATAAGTTTGTTGAGCAGATGATGTGCGATAAACGTTCTCAAAATCTACTGGCACTTGAACAAATTCAATTTTATCTAAAAGAGGCCTTTCCCCATAGTAATCTTTAAAGACTACTAATGTAGTGATTGTTGGATTATTTTCTTCTACATAGTAACATCCCGTACCATAAATAAAATCCAAATGCTCCTTATAAATACTTGCATTCATACTTCCTAAAAGCTGTAGGCAGTAACTACAACCTGTTGGATAAGAGATATCTACTATTAATGGAGCAACAGCTTCTATTTTTTCAATTGGCTTACATAATACCGAAAATTGTATATTGTTTTTTAGTTTGCGAAGACATAATACGACATCTTCTGCGGTGAGAATAGAGCCGTCGTGAAAGGAGATATCTTTCTTTAGGTAAAGTCGAAGTTTGGTGTCTGTAATATCCCAACTGTGACAAAGTTCTGGAGAAACTATGCCGCTTTCATCCACAGAAACTAGACGATTATAAATCGTAGCGACCATATTGGCACTATGTGCGTCAGCAGATTTTAACGGATGAAGTGTAAGAAACGGGTTTTTTCTTGGAACAATGAGCTTATCGTCCATTTGCTGTACAAAGCCAAGTTTGTTTTGAAACTTTTTCATCAATCTTTGTCGACACTCTGTTGACCAATCATACATTAAGTATTTACTACTTATTTCTGCGCTTTCAATTTCTAAAATAAGCATGACTTGCTCCTCAAAGCAAGCTTCGACATCCTTTAACCACATTAATTGTGAAGAATTTCCTCTACCTTTTCCAGAGATGAACTTCATCCAGCCCTCAGAGCACCACTTCTGTATATACCTCTTTGTTTGCTTAGTGCTGAAACCTATTATATTTGCAATCTCTTCTTGCTTAATCTTACCTGAAGGGACAGTGTTCCAAAGGGTTAGCAATGAACGATCCATGTAAAACACCTCATTAAGTGGACAACTTATAAAAAAATGTCCATTTTTAAATTCAAAAGTCTAGTTTAATATACTAAATACAAAGGAGGTGTACAATATGAAATGGAAAAACTACCCACAAAATATTAAAGTTCGATTAATTACATCTTTTTTTAACAGAGCTGTTTCATCTGCTGTCATGCCTTTTATGGCATTGTTCTTTGCACAAGAGATGAGCAAAGTATGGGCCGGTTTATTTTTAATAGGCACAGTAGGAGTTAGTTTTCTTATCAGTCTTATTGGAGGATACATTTCAGACCGTCTACCAAGGAAGGGTTTATTAGTAATCACTTCATTTTTAAGTGGATGTATGTTTGTTTGTATGACAGTTAGCTTGTTGCCAAAATCGAATATCATTTGGCTGTTTGCAGCTGCATATACTATATATATTATTACAAGCAGCTTAGGAAGGCCTGCTATGCATGCATTAGTCATTGATTCAACTACTCCTGACAATCGTAAAGAGGTATATGCGTTAGATTATTGGTTAACTAATTTGTCTATGGCTATTGGGGCAGCATTAGGGGGATTACTATATTTAAACCACCAGATTGAATTGTTTATGTTATTATCATTCACTTCTTTATGCCTTCCGATAGCATATAAAATCTGGTTAATTAACGGACATAATAAGCTTTTGGAAAAGCAGCATCAGAATGTTTTTGTTGATTTAATACATAATTATAAAATTGCTTTTAAGGATAAACCATTTGTTCAGGTAGTTGTAGGTTCCATGTTTATTTTTGCTGCTGAATTTTCATTAAACAGTTATATAGGAGTTCGGTTAGCGGAAACTTTTAAGGCGGTTAATATAGGAGAGTTCGAGCTTGCAGGAGTTCGAATGTTAAGTCTGCTAAATATTGAAAACATGCTTTTAGTTGTTTGTTTAACATTTTTTATAAATAAAATTACTGATCGTTTCAGCAACAGGCATGTTCTGCTTATAGGTCTAGCTTTCTATAGCGTAGGATACATCACCATTACATCTGCTAACACATGGTATATACTTCTACTCTTTAACTTTATAGCTACGGTCGGTGAATTAATCTATTCTCCTGTTAGAAATGCAGAGCAAGCAAATATGATTCCAGCGGATAAAAGAGGATCGTACTCGGCGTTTTCCAATTTCTCTTTTAGCGGAGCAGAGCTAATTGCTCGTTCAACAATCATAATAGGGGCTTATTTAGTACCAACTATGATGTCTGTATACATAGGAATAATATTAATGATAGGAATCGGTTTGTTATATGCAGGTTTGTTTCGGAGAAAACTAGCTATAGTTGTTTAAATAATTTTAAAATGTATTTGTTCTATATCCTTCTAAGAAAACCTCACACCTTTGAAAGTGTGAGGTTTTTCGGTATATGTGTTACAGAAAAGTAGACTCTCCAACTGGATGATTGAATCAGAAAATCATTAGATCTCATCACTATCTCTTTATTGTTTTAAAAAATAAGTATAAATAAATTGATTAAAATAATATTTTAAAATTTTCATTGTTTCTTATAATTTTATTTTATATACTATAAATGTGAATTATCTGAAAATTTTGTGATAAGGGGGAGGTTTTATGCTAAGGGAAATTATACAGAAGTATATTGAGGAAGAAAAAATCCCAGGTGGAGTTATCCATGTTCAGCGTCATAAGAAAATTCTCTATAGGGATAGCTTCGGTTCTTTTATCACAAGAAATAACGAAAGACAACCTGTTACTTTTAGTACTCTCTTTGACATCGCTTCATTGACCAAGGTGGTTGCAACGCTTCCTGCATTCCTAGTGTTATTAGAAAGAAAACAATTATCTTTAAAGGATCCTGTTCAAAAATATATTTCCCAATTTCGTTATTCAGATATTAATATTGAACACCTTCTATATCATAATAGTGGACTACCAGCAGATTTATCTCCACCTGTTCAAAGGGATGAAAATAGAAAAATTTTAGAAGAGATACTAACAGTTGTTCCACTTTTTAAGCCAGAAAAAGAAGTTGTTTATAGTGATTTAGGGATGATTTTGTTAGGGAAAATTATTGAGGAGGTTTCTGGAGAAGTTTTCGATACATTCGTAGCAAAGGAAGTTCTAACACCAATGGGAATGCATCAAACAATATTTAATCCTAAGGGAGAGATAAGAAATCTAATAGCAACTACTGAAAAGATAAATGATTGCTTTATTCAAGGTGTGGTCCATGATGAAAAAGCATTTTTGTTAAATGGAGTTTCTGGTAGTGCTGGATTATTTTCATGTCTAGACGACCTCGTCCACTATGCACAGTTTTGGTTGAATATTTCAGAGCAATCTGTGTTTGATCCTGTTTGGTTACAAAATTGCCATCAAAACACTTTTAAGCACAGAGGCTTAGGATTTGAAGTATGGAATGGTATAGATACAGAAGTAACCATTAATAGCAGTTGGTCCAGAGGTTCGTTCGGGCATACAGGTTTTACTGGAACCTCGGTATGGATGGATCCAAAGGAGGAACTGTTTGTAGTATTACTAACTAATGCTATCCATTACGGGAGGGATGCGCCAAAGAAGGAATTTAGGCAGGCAATTCATAAAAGCGTTTACGACATGTATATCAAAAAAGGGGCGTATAAAAATGAAACAATGGATTAAAAATGGACTCTTAGTCCTTACAATCATGTTATTAACTTTTGTCATGGCTGCTTGCGCAGATGACAAAGATAATGATTCTTCATCAACAGGCTCTGAAAATGGTGGAGATAAGATAACTACATCAGCAGAAAAGGAAACAATAAATTTGACCATTGGCAGTTGGAGAACCGAAGATGTTTCTAAGTATGAAAAAGTAATTGCTCTTTTTAACGAAACGCATCCAGAAATAAAAGTAGAATTCAGTCCCACTAAAAATACGGAATATAATACAGTTTTAAATACTGCTTTACAAGCTGGAGAAGGTCCGGATATTTTTCACTTGCGTCCATATGGTGCTGGTTTAAAGCTAGTGGATGCTGGATTCGTTGAGCCGATTACTGGCTTAGAAGGGTTAAATCAATACTCGGAGGAATTCTTGGCAGCCTCTCGAGGAACAGACGGAGAGCAATATGGTGTGCCATTAAACATTAGCTCTACTCAATTTTTTTATAACAAAAAAATATTTGCTGAACAAGGAATTGAAGTTCCAACAACTTGGGATGAGTTCATAGCGGTCAATGAAAAACTTCTAAAAGCAGGAGTAACCCCAATTGCTATGGGTACTAAAGAAGGCTGGTTACTATCATTAACACATGGAATCTTAGGGGCAGGAGTTATGGATGGTAATTCGTTTGCAGATAAACTTGTAAAAGGAGAAACAGATTTTGCTGACCCTTCATTTATAGAGTCAATCAAAGCAATGAATGATTTAAAGAAATATTTCCCAGCAAACTCTGAGGGCTTAGGTATGGACGATATTCGAACATTGTTCGCAATGGAACAAGCAGCAATGTTTCCGCTTGGTAGTTGGGAAATACCTGTCATAAACGATTTAAATGGAGATTTGGATTACGGTTATTTTGCAATGCCTTCTAAAGAAGGAAATCAAACAGTAACTTCGTGGGTAGATGGTTCCTTTGCTATTAATGCTAATTCTAAAAACAAAGATGCTGCTAAAGAGTTCCTACAATTTCTAACAACTAAGGAATTTGGAGAGCTATTTGTTAAAGAATTTAATATGATTAGCGCGATTCCCGGAATTAGCTCTGAAAATGAACTTCTTAGTGAGTTAAGTAAAGAGGTGGAATCCAAATCGACACCATATTACTGGGTTATCAATTTTGCCGGTGGAGATCCAACGACAAAAACTGTTTTAGAAACTGAACTTCAAGGAATGTATTTAGGTCAAGTAACACCTGAGGAAGTAGCGGATAAGGTACAGAAAAGTGCTGAATCTTGGTTTACACCTTTCCAATAATAAAAAGGAGGCTGTGATAAATGTCAGAAAAAACAGCTCCAATAAAACGATCAAAGAAGGGAAAAGGGTGGACTATACACCTTTTTCCTATCCCTATATTAATCATTTATGGGATGTTTGTACTTTATCCTATACTGGCTGCATTATCCTACAGCTTTTTCTCCTTTAAGGGGTTTTCTAGAGATGCTTTTGTTGGCTTAGACAATTTTGTCACTCTATTTACTACGGAGCCTTATGGTTCTATGTTCTGGAACGCTTTTTCACATAATGTACTTTACTTTTGTATTCAAATGGTTGTAATGAATGGATTAGCGTTTTTATTAGCTTTTATCATCTACAAAAAAGTAAAGGGAGCAGAATTTTTTAAGGTTGCCTTTTTCTTACCACGGTTGCTATCTGTAATCGTTGTAGGTTTCTTATGGAAGTTAATATTAAACCCAAATTTCGGAACTTTAAATCTTATATTGGGAAAGCTTGGATTAGAAAATCTGCAAAGAGCTTGGCTAGGTGAACAAGAAACTGCTTTAATCTCTATTATTTTAGTAAACTGTTGGTTTGGTTTGGGTTTTGGAGTTCTCATATTTTTAGCTGGTTTTCAAAATATCCCAGGGGAATTGATTGAAGCTGCCAAGCTAGATGGAGCAAAAGGCTTTACGATGTTAAGAAAAATATTCATTCCATTGATGATTCCTTCTATCTTCATCATGACGGTCTTAACTTTTATCCAATCATTTGAGGCATTTGAGCTGATATATGCTATGCAGGGCTCGATGGGTGAGCCGTATTATTCAACAGATACACTGGCTGTTTTCTTTTATAGGTTAGCCTTTGGTAGTTCTACAGCTTCTAGTTCTACTGCAATTGGTCTAGGTTCAGCCCTTGCGACTGTTTTGTTTTTCTTCATATTAATATGTACAATGATTTTCTTGAAGTTTATGAATAAAAAAGAAGTCCAAATGTAAGAGGGTGAAAAAGTATGGAGAAAAATTCAATTTGGATTAGGCCAATCTATTATGTAATTATGTTTGCTGTTGCCACGATAAGTTTGTATCCAATCTTTTTAATGTTTCTTTCCTCCTTCAAATCGAGTGCAGAAATATTTAAGAATCCTTTAGGACTACCTACGAGCTTCAGCTTAGATACTTATAGAACACTCTTAAGTAAAATACCTTTTGATCAGTATTTTATAAACAGTGTTATTGTAAGTGTCACCTCTGTAGTACTAGTGGTGATTTTTTGTTCATTAGCTGCTTTTTATATCGCCCGTTTCAATTTTAGCTGGAACAATGCAATTTTCTTTTTATTTTTATTGGGCATGATGATACCAATAAAACTAGGAATTGTACCATTATTTATATTAATGCGTGATCTTGGTCTAATTAACTCCTTGTGGTCCTTAATCTTTATGAATATAGCAACCGGTACCCCTATTACGATGCTTATATTAACTGGCTTTTTCAGGACTTTGCCTTTGGAGTTAGAGGAGGCTGCTAGAATTGATGGGGCAGGCAACCTACGCACTCTATGGCATGTCCTTCTTCCTCTCATGAGACCTGCATTAGGAACTGTTGTCATTATTAACTTCATCGCTTCTTGGAATGACTTCTTCTTCCCGCTTATTTTTATAACGGAGAAAGCAAAGATGACAATTCCTGTTGGTATGCTCTCTCTTTTTGGTGAGCATTCTGCTGATTGGGGCTCATTGTTTGCTGGTCTGACTCTAGCATCCTTACCAATGATGGTTCTATTCTTAATAGCATCTAAGCAGTTTATGGAAGGATTAACGGCGGGAGCAGTGAAGTAATTTGATTAGTGAGTGTTTGTACAAACTCCAGAAATGCAAATAAATATATTGGTTGAATAAATGTAAAATCAATGGAAGGTTTGACATTAATGATTCAATTGGAGAAATTATCAACAGAGCGACATAACCCTAAAACAACGGAATTAGACATGATGTCTGTCACTGAAATTCTTCACATAATGAATGAAGAGGATCAAAAAGTAGCGAATGCAATAACAAGGATCTTACCAAAAATAGAAAGTGCGATAGAGATAGTATATGAAAAGCTCACTGCCCAAGGAAGACTATTTTATATGGGAGCTGGAACTAGTGGCCGATTAGGCTTGCTTGACGCGGTTGAATGCCCTCCAACGTTTAATACTGATCCAAATATGGTTCAGGCTGTATTAGCTGGAGGTTTAGATGCAGTCATGGTTGCAGTAGAGGGGGCAGAGGATAACTTTGATTTAGGAATAGCAGACTTAATGAATAGGAAATTTAGTTCTAATGATGTTGTTATTGGGATCGCAGCTAGTGGGAGAACTCCATATGTAGCAGGTGGACTTTCTTATGCCCAATCAATTGGTGCAAAAACAATTAGTTTAACTAGTAATACTGAATCTTTGATTAGCACGTATGCAGATGTTGCAATCGAAGTCGATACAGGTCCCGAGATTTTGACAGGCTCAACTAGACTAAAGGCAGCGACAGCACATAAAATGGTGCTAAATATGATTTCTACTGTAGCTATGATAAGGCTCGGGAAAGTATACAAAAACCTCATGGTGGATGTACGTGCGAGTAATCATAAGCTTCAAGAAAGGGCAAAAAAAATTGTTTGTGAGGCCACAGGTTTTACATATGAAGAAGCCGAGCTAGCATTAGAAGAAACCGAATATAATGTTAAACAAGCTATTATTATGATATTAACCAAGACAAGTGCACAAGAAGCTACAATATTGCTTCAAAAGGCAAACGGTAAAGTAAGGTTAGCGATTATTGAAGGTGGAGCGGAAGAGTAGCCCATTTCAAACAAACAAAAAACAGATAGAATTTCTAGGGATAAATCATTAACTTTTTCTATATTCATATAATCATAGCTAACAACTTTAATATACTATAGAACTTTTATACCTCCCTTTTCTTAGGGAGGTTTTTGTTATTTATGAAATCCCAAGTATTAGCGTAGCGAATGTTTTATCGACATTAATCGTATATATAAGTAGCGTGGTAATTATTCTTCAGAAGGATGTGTAAATAGATGAAACTGATTTCTAGAACACCGTCCTCTAAAAGAGGATATGGTATTTTTTTAATAGTCCTTGTTTTTGTTATTGTTTTAAGCATTGTTTGGTTGATGAAAAAAGAAGACACTCAGAGTTCTGTCGATTTATCGGAGAGCATCAAATTAGCTGCTATATCCATATTAGAGAAAGATCCTAATATAACGGATTTCACGATTGATAATATTAAACAAAGTCATAGAAACAATGAATCAGAAGAGGTGTATATACTTACATTCTCCATTAAACCGATAGATCCAGCAAATTTCATATTAACTGGAGGAGGGGTAAAGGGGGAGAATGGTTGGATACACGAACGTGTCAATTATGTGACAGTCAAGGATAGTGAGACATTAGTTTTTAGTTCTAATCCATCGGAAGACCATTAGCAAGGAAAGGAGAAGCATGCCCATGAAGTTAATATCAACCACTCCCTATCAAAAAATAGTAATGTTAAAATTAACTTTATTGATGCTATGTTTTTTCGTAATTATTGCTGTTCCTTTTTGGTTTTTCTTTTTAAGAGGTGGATCAGAAGAAGATGAATTAAGAGAAAGAATTACAGAAACGGCAAAAGAAATTTTGAAAAGTGATGAAATTATAAATGAATTTACTCTGGATAATTTGGAGCTAAGTTATACAACTGATTCTTCTGAAGATGTATATAGATTGGAGTTTTCTGTAAAGACCATTAATCCGGATAGCTTTATCTTAGCAGGGAGAGGGGTTAGAGGAGAGGATGGATGGGTACATCAGCTTGAAAATTACATAACCGTCAGGAATGATAATAGTCTTGTGTTTAGTACCGTTCCTGAAGATGATGGTCATTAACTACAGTTACTTAGCATTGTACACTGTCATCCAAATCCTGATAATTTTATATACGTATGTTGTTATACTTGGCAAAATAGTAGTTTAAATGTCTCTTTATACTCAATTCTTTTCCTCGAGTGGTTCGCAGCAAAGATTACCGTTTCTTTTTTCAAGCTCTGATTTTAAACTGCTTAGAACATTATCATGCCAATATAAAGCCTCATTCCAATCTTCTGTTTTAGAATATCCGCTATGAATAAGATTTATCTTTGTTAAATTTGTTTCATTTTCTTCTAATGTAATTTCAATAATAGTCAGGTTGTCTTCCACATTCATGATTTCAGCAAATGAATCGGGAGCCTTCCACGTAAACATTAGTTTTTGCCTTTCAACTAGATCGATTATTTTGCATCCCTTTGTATTCATTTGCTTGAGATTTCCAGGTATAAAATAAAGTTCATACTTCCCACCTATACAAGGATCTATAATGGCAGTTGGAGCGAACCATTGAGATACAATATTATTATTCATCCATGCATTCCATACAATGTCTATAGAAGATTCTACATGTAAGTCTTTTTTTATTTGAACTATCTCCGTATCATTCTTCATTTTCGAACCTCCTAATCTTTTATATTTTAATATCATTTTAACTATACTGAATAGTTAATAATATTATTTGTTTGATGGGAAAATAAATTCTTTCCAACTTGTTAGACCAATTAAACAAATAGAAATTCCTATCAATACCCCTTGTATTCTCGGAGCTATGAAAATGTCCTTTCCGATCCACATGAAGAATATAGAACAGACGGATAGGGAGAGGAAACAAACTAATAAAGACATTAGTTTCTTTTTACGGAGTAAGAAAAGACTAGTGAGTGCAAAGCCCTCTGGAATATGGTGTAAGATGGTAGAAGTAGTAATCGCGATTGGAAACATTTGATTGTTAAGCAACGAACCAAGAGTTAGGCTTAAAGGAATAGTATGTAAAAATAGTCCGAAAATCAATGGAGTCATAGAGCTCACATGCTTCTTTTCGTTATGTGAGTGAAGAACCGTTAGGCTATAAAAGAAATAACCAATGATAAATCCTAGAAGCAAACTTAGTTTTTCATAGGATTCAAGGGATTCTGGAATAATCTCAAAAACTAATAGACCGACCAATAATAATCCACACAATAACCCTAATGCTCTATTAAACTTCTGATGGAACATTTCATATGCTAAAAGAGCAATGGTTCCTCCACTGACAAGACTAATAAATAAAAGTATACCCATAAAGACAAATATCATATTTTACCTCTTTCGTTTAAGTTTGATAACATAATGAAATGAGCTTATATAAGGCTATATTAAAATTATATGTATGTTCGTTAGCGAGCAGAAGGAGAGTTAAATTGCTTAAAGAATTTAATATCCTGAATAAAGGTTACTTTCTGACAAGGGACAAAATCACTTTATTACCATGAAGCACTCATGTAGAATAGAAATATAACAATAATTATACAAGGGGGAAGCGAAAGCGTTCATATGACTATAAACGACATGAAGCAAACCAATTTTACCGAAGCAAGCTTTGCTGATTGGGAGCAGGCTGCAAATAAGTCATTAAAGGGAAAATCGTTGGAATCTTTGGAAACTAAAACTTTAGAAGATATTATTTTGAAACCGCTTTATACATTGGCAGACTTAACAAATATTTCTTTAGACCAAACTAATACAGTAAGACATTCTAAAGAAACTGCTAATTGGAAGGTCGCGCAGCACTCTACAGGAAACACAGCTGAAGAAATTATTGTAGATATGAAGGAAAACCTATCTAAAGGAAATGATTTGATCAATTACAAGGTTGATGCTATTCATGAATGGAGTCCTTTTCAAATAGAAGAACTAAAAATACTGTTCCAAGAACATGAGGTATTATTGGATGTTACAAATAATTCTAGTTTTCTGGATCACTTTGACGAATTACATGGCTTTATAATTGGAGCCGACAGAAAGCTTACAGGTGCTAGATCATTACATTTAGACGGCACCCAACTACATAAGGCTGGTGGAGACGTAGTTAGTGAACTAGCAAGTGTATTAGTTCAAGCAGATACACTAGCACATTTAAATGGTATTGAAAAACTAGAAGAAAAGGCATTTGTGCAATTTTCTATCGACACAAATTTCTTTATGGAAATTGCTAAGTTGAGAGCATTTAGAGTACTTTGGAAGGCTTTTGGCGAAGCCTTTGGAAAAGAAAATATCAATGCTATCCCAGTTTATACTGAAACTTCTCTACGCTCTTTTTCGGCTCTAGATTCTAATGTAAACCTATTGCGTGCAGGTAATAGTATATTGTCTAGCGTTTTGGGCGGTGCAGATATAGTTTCTAGCTATCCACATAATTATCTTTCCGAGATAACTCCAACTTCAAAGCGCATTGCCCGTAACATGCAGCTTGTTTTAAAGGAGGAAACACATATTCAACGTGTTATTGATGCCGCGGGTGGTTCTTACTATATTGAGTCATTGACTAAGCAATTGGTTGAGAAGACTTGGGCATATTTTATAGATTTAATGAAGGACAGCTCTCCAGAATCGAGGGAAAGTATGTTGCTGCAACGTGCTTCAGAGAAATGGGAGCTACAGCTAAAAGCAGTATCAACCCGTAAAAAATCTCTCATCGGTACGAATAATTACGCTAATCCAGAGGACGGACTGGAGGAAATTGTTATACAATCCGACTATAGACGATTGGCAGAACCATTTGAGCATTTGCGCAAAGCTTTTAAGCAATATCAGCTAAAAGCGGCTATACTTCCATATGGAGTTTTGAAGGAGTATAAACCAAGAATGGATTATATTAATGGCTACTTGAATGCCATTGGAATAACTCCAGTTATCGCACAAGAGAATTTAAAACCATTTGATTTACAACAATGGATTAACAATGAAAATATTCAATATGCGATTTTTGTCGGAAGTGATGAGCAGACAGCTGGACTAGTGCCTGCTTTATTAAACGAAAAGCTATCCGTACCGTTAGATGTAGCGGGGAAATTTGCAGAGTATGATGATTGGCTTGAGGCTGGTCTATCTGGATCTATTTATGCGGGCCAATCAATGCTTGTAAAAGGAAAGGAATTATTAGCATTAGCTCAAAAGGAGGGCTCACATGACAACGCCTAATTACGAAGCTGTGTCTATAGATGACGTATTAAAAAAAGCAGTAGGAAAGCATGCAGAAAATGACAACACATCTTTTGTGTCCAATGAAGGTATAAAATTGAAGAAAGAATATACAAAGGAGGATATAGAAAAGTTAAAACATTTAAATGATTTACCTGGTATAGCTCCTAATACACGTGGACCCTATCCTACTATGTATGTTTCTAAACCTTGGACAGTACGACAGTATGCAGGGTTTTCAACTGCGGAAGAAAGTAATGCATTTTATAGAAGAAACTTAGCTATGGGACAAAAGGGTTTGTCGGTTGCATTCGATTTGGCAACCCACAGAGGTTATGATTCCGATCATGAGCGAGTGACAGGTGACGTTGGTAAAGCAGGTGTGGCAATTGATTCGGTTGAGGATATGAAAATTCTATTTGATGGTATTCCTTTAGACCAAATGTCTGTATCAATGACGATGAACGGCGCAGTGCTGCCCATTATGGCTTTTTATATTGTAACTGCCGAGGAACAAGGTGTAACTCCAGAACAGCTTGCTGGTACAATTCAAAATGATATTTTAAAAGAATATATGGTGCGTAATACTTATATTTATACACCGGAAATGTCCATGAAAATAATCTCTGATATTTTTGCATACACTGCACAGCATATGCCAAAGTTCAACTCTATTTCCATATCCGGATATCATATGCAGGAAGCAGGAGCCACTGCAGACATTGAGTTAGCGTATACACTTGCAGATGGATTAGAATATGTTCGTACAGGTATAAAAGCAGGAATTGAGATAGATTCTTTTGCTCCAAGACTTTCTTTCTTTTGGGCAATCGGTATGAACTACTTCATGGAAATAGCTAAAATGAGAGCGGCTAGAAGAATATGGGCTCAAATGATGAAGAGCTTTAATCCTAAAAATCCAAAAACCTTAGCTTTACGTACCCACTCGCAGACATCTGGATGGAGTCTCACTGAGCAGGATCCATTTAACAATGTGACACGTACACTTGTGGAAGCAAATGCTGCTGCGATGGGACATACTCAATCGTTGCATACTAACGCTTTAGATGAAGCAATAGCTCTTCCTACAGATTTTTCGGCGAGAATAGCTAGAAATACACAGCTTTTCTTACAAGAAGAAACAAATATGACAAAAGTTATAGATCCGTGGGGCGGTTCATATTATGTAGAAGCATTAACAAATGAATTAATGGAAAAAGCATGGACATTAATAGAAGAAATTGAAGAATTGGGTGGAATGGCAAAAGCAATTGAAACGGGACTGCCTAAGATGAAAATTGAAGAAGCTGCTGCTAAAAAACAAGCACAAATAGATTCATCCAAAGAGATTATCATAGGGGTAAATAAGTACCGCCTAGATCAAGAGGATGCAATCGATATTTTGAATATCGATAATACTGTCGTTCGTCAAAAACAAATGGAACGCTTGGCAAGTGTAAAAGCTAATCGAGATGAGAAATCAGTTAAGGAAGCTCTATTAGCTTTAACGGAAGCTGCTAAAACAGGCAAAGAGAATCTTTTAGCTGCAGCTGTAAATGCCGCTCGACAAAGAGCGACCATAGGAGAAATATCGGATGCAATTGAGGTAGTTGCAGGGAGACATAAGGCGGTGATTCGCTCCGTGAGTGGAGTTTATAGTGCTAATTTTAGTGATGCTGAAGAAATTCAATCAGTGAAGCAAATGGCAGAAGATTTTAAAGAAAACGAGGGAAGACGTCCTCGTATTTTAATCGCCAAAATGGGACAAGATGGACATGACCGTGGTGCTAAGGTAATCGCAACCGCATTTGCTGACTTAGGTTTTGATGTAGATATTAGTCCATTATTCCAAACTCCTGCTGAAACAGCACAACAGGCAGTAGAAAATGATGTGCATGTAGTAGGAGTAAGTTCTCTTGCCGCAGGGCATATGACCCTCGTTCCATCCTTAAAAGAGGAACTTGCAAGACTAGGACGTGAAGATATTTTAATCGTCGTTGGTGGAGTGATCCCAGCGCAAGACTATGCTTTTTTACGTGAGAATGGTGCTTCAGCTATTTTTGGTCCAGGAACAGTTATTCCAGTTGCAGCTCAAAAGGTTATAGAGGAGATCTATAAACGTCTTGGCTACGAGGAAGTGGAAGGCTAATGGCTGATGAGGATAAAGTAACATCTTCTCTACATGTCAAGGGTGGTATTATATCTCAGCACGATGGTATGGGCAAGTCCTCTGTAAAAAAGTTTTCAAAGAAGAAATCTCTTACTATTGACATTCAGAGTTACAATCACGAGATTCAAGCAGGCTCACGCTTACATTTAGCAAAGGCAATTACATTTATTGAAAGCACTTCCTCGGAACAACAAGAGATAGGTCAACAAATTTTGAAAATGTTGCTTCCATACACAGGAAATAGTATACGCATTGGTATTACTGGGGTGCCTGGTGTAGGAAAAAGTACTTTCATAGAAGCATTCGGAAAAATGTTATGTGATTTAGGTCATAAAGTAGCTGTATTAGCAATAGATCCTAGTTCCTCCCTCACCGGAGGAAGTATACTAGGGGATAAAACAAGGATGGAAGAGCTAGCCAAGCATCCGAATGCTTTTATAAGGCCATCTCCTTCAGCGGGAACACTTGGTGGAGTGCATAAAAAGTCTAGAGAGACTATGCTACTATGTGAGGCTGCCGGCTATGACATCATACTAGTCGAAACAGTAGGAGTAGGACAAAGTGAAACGATTGTTCGAGGGATGGTAGACTTCTTCCTTCTTCTAGCCTTAACAGGAGCTGGTGACGAACTTCAAGGGATGAAGAAAGGCATAATGGAGCTCGCTGATGCAATCGTTGTCAATAAAGCAGATGGACATAACGAAAGTTTAGCTAAAAAAACGGTTGCAGAATATAAACAAATATTGCATTTCCTAGCACCTTCCGCTCCGAATTGGACAACACCAGCACTCGCTGTATCCTCTCTACACAAAAAGGGGCTGGACCTTGTATGGGAAACCATTAAGAGCTTCGAAGGAAAGATGACACAACAGCATTTCTGGCAAAATAGAAGAAAAGAGCAAACTGTAAATTGGTTCAATGAGATGATAGTGAATCGTTTATATGATGACTTTTTTTCTTCCATTCAGAGAAAGCAGAGGATGAAACTGTTAGAACAGCAAGTGAGAGAAGAGAAAATGACTGTTTCGCAAGCGATTGAGGAGTTATTTTCCTCGAATTCTTATCAATAATCTGATAAACTAAATCTAGTTTGAAAAGGAGAGTTGTAAAATGAATATGGATTTTAACTTACTAATGAATGATATGATTATACAAGCGCGTAGTGAAATGGAAAATAGTGGCTATGAACAACTAACTACCCCAGAAGAAGTGGAAGCTGCTTTTGCTAGAACAGGTACAACTCTTGTTATGGTAAACTCAGTTTGTGGTTGTGCTGGAGGGATTGCTCGTCCTGCTGCAGCAAACGCTGTACATTACGATAAACGCCCAGATCATTTAGTAACTGTTTTTGCAGGACAAGATAAACTAGCTACACAACAAGCACGTAATATGTTTGGAGACGAACATTTACCTTCTTCTCCATCATTTGTTTTATTAAAAGATGGACAAGCAGTTGCTGAAATTGGTCGTCATGAAATAGAAGGTCACGCACCAACTTCTGTTATTACTCATCTTCAAGCATTATTCGAAGAGTATTGCGAGGAAGTCTAATACAAAAAAACAGCGGAAGCATAAATTGCTACCGCTGTTTTTAAATTTCCTATAGGACGAAGCTCAGACCGAACAATAATGTGGACATTACCATTACAAATATCATGAGATAAACGATAATCTTACGAAATGTTTGATTGCGCATTAATTTCTCTCCTTTAGCTTGTAATCCTATTTTATCAAAATTGAAAAAATGCACAAGAGGTAGAGATTTTTTTTTGTAATATATGTACAATAGTATAGTGAATAGTCAAACAATAGAGGATGTGTAAACAATGGAGAAGGTAGACCATATCGGGATTGCTGTAAGAAGTTTAGAAAACTCTTTACCATACTATACAGATATTTTAGGCTTAAAACTTATACATATTGAGGAAGTAGATTCAGAAAAAGTGAGAGTAGCTTTTATAGACAGTGGGAATGTCAAGATAGAGTTACTTCAGCCTATTGATGAGACAAGTACAATTCATACATTCATCGAAAAAAGAGGTGAAGGAATTCACCATGTCGCTTTTGGAGTAAAGAATATTCAAGAGAGACTAGATGAGTTAAAGGAAAAGGGGATTCGCCTTATTCAGGAAACTCCTAAAAGAGGAGCTGGAGGAGCAGAGGTTGCCTTTATACATCCTAAGTCATCTGGCGGAGTTTTGTATGAATTATGTGATAAATCAAGGGGAGCGAAGTAACAGATGGATATCTATGAAAAAATAAATGATCTATATGATCGTAAAAGTAAAATTGAATTAGGTGGCGGAGACGATCGAATTGAAAAGCAACATGAAAAAGGGAAGTTGACAGCTAGAGAACGAATTGACCTTTTACTAGATGAAGGTTCTTTCGTAGAGCTTAATCCCTTTATACAGCATCGAACTGTAGATTTTGGAATGGATAAGCAAGAGGGCCCAGGGGACGGGGTAGTTACTGGCTATGGCAAGGTAAACGGTAGACCTGTTTATCTTTTTTCACAAGATTTTACAGTATTTGGTGGTGCACTTGGAGAAATGCACGCACTTAAAATATCAAACGTTATGGACTTAGCGGCTAAGAATGGTGCTCCGTTTATAGGCTTAAATGACTCAGGAGGTGCAAGAATTCAAGAAGGAGTAGTATCCTTAGATGGGTATGGCCAAATATTTTATCGTAATGCTATTTATAGTGGAGTTATCCCTCAAATTTCTGTTATATTAGGGCCTTGCGCAGGAGGAGCTGTATATTCTCCAGCAATTACGGACTTCGTGTTTATGACTGATGAAACTAGCCAGATGTTTATAACTGGACCTAAGGTAATTGAAACAGTTACAGGGGAAAAGATTTCTTCTGAAAATCTAGGCGGTTCAAAAGTACATAATACAATTAGTGGAAATGCACACTTCCGTGGGAAAACAGAAGAAGAGGTTTTAGAGAGTGTAAGACTACTTCTAAGCTATCTTCCACAAAGTTTTGAGGAAAAACCGCCATTAGTAGAAGTAGAGGAAAGCAGCGATGATAGACCGGATTTAGCTGATATAGTACCTTTTGAAGCAATACGTCCTTATGATATTCGTAAAGTAATTGAGCAGGTGGTTGACAAAGACACCTTTATGGAGGTGCATAAGGAGTTTGCAAAAAATATTGTAGTTGGTTTAGCTCGTATAAAAGGTGAAGTTGTTGGACTGATATGTAACCAACCGAAGATTATGGCTGGTGGTCTTGATATCGACTCTTCTGATAAGGCAGCACGTTTTATTAGATTCTGTGATTCCTTTAATATTCCTTTAATAACGTTTGAAGATGTTACCGGCTTTTTCCCTGGCATTAAGCAAGAGCATGGAGGAATCATTCGTCATGGAGCAAAAATTTTGTTCGCATATTCAGAAGCAACCGTTCCCAAAATGACTGTCATTTTACGTAAAGCATATGGTGGGGCATACGTAGCTCTTAACTCAAAGTCAATTGGTGCAGATTTAGTTTTTGCTTGGCCAAATGCAGAAATTGCGGTTATGGGTCCACAAGGCGCTGCGAACATTATTTTTGCGCGTGAGATTGCCTCAAGCGACAATCCAGAACAAGTTCGTGCCGAAAAAATCGAGGAATACCGTGAAAAATTTGCAAATCCGTATGTAGCAGCTTCCATGGGTATGGTAGACGATGTTATTGATCCTCGTGAGACTCGTATAAAGTTAATACAAGGGCTTGAGATGATGCGAAACAAAAAAGAAACTAGACCTAAGAAAAAACACGGGAATATCCCATTATAAAGGAGTCTTTTATAAGATGAATCGTTTAATAGAGGAATTTTTTGAACTAGTAAAAATAGATTCCGAAACAAAGCATGAGCAAGTAATTGCACCAATTTTAAAAAATAAGTTAGAGTTGCTTGGATTTTCGGTTATAGAGGATAATTCAGCTGAAAGAACCGGGCATGGAGCAGGTAATTTAATCGCTACTTTGAAGGGAAATAAGGTAACTGCTGACCCTATCTATTTCACTACACATATGGATACAGTCGTTCCAGGTAAAGGCATACAACCAATTTTAAAAGAGGACGGCTATATCTATTCTGATGGTACCACGATTCTAGGTGCTGATGATAAAGCTGGAATTGCAGCTTTATTTGAAGCAATACGTCGGTTAAAAGAGGAGTCTATTGAGCATGGTGAGATTCAAGTAGTTATAACTGCAGGTGAAGAAAGTGGACTAGTCGGTGCGAAAGAAATGGATCCTTCTATGCTAACTGCTAAATATGGATATGCCATAGACAGTGATGGAGAAGTAGGAGGCATTGTCACTGCAGCTCCTTATCAAGCAAAACTATGGACAACCATTACTGGAAAAACTGCACATGCTGGTGTTGCACCAGAAAAAGGTGTGTCAGCAATTACACTAGCAGCAAAAGGGATTTCCGCAATGAATTTAGGAAGAATCGATCATGAAACTACCGCCAATATTGGTCGCTTTGAAGGTGGCCAAGCTACAAATATTGTATGCGACACTGTTCATATTTTATCAGAGGCACGTTCCATTGATCGAGAAAAATTAGACGCTCAAGTTGAGCATATGGTAAATACATTTGCTGAAAAGGCAGAGCAATTCGGTGGGAAAGCAACTACAGAAACGCAACTTATGTATCCTGGTTTCAGTTTTGAGGATAACCATCAGGTTGTTGAAGTAGCGAAGCGAGCAGTTGAAAATATAGGTAGAAAAGCCGATATAAAAACAAGCGGTGGTGGGAGCGATGCTAACGTAATTGCTGGGTTTGGAGTGCCAACTGTAATTCTTTCAGTGGGTTATGAGGAAATTCATACTACCAACGAAAGAATGCCAGTGTTGGAGCTTGAAAAACTAGCAGATTTACTTGTAGAAATCGTGAAGATAGCTGCCGAATAAAGAGCTCAGGAGGTTCATCCATGTCTTCTCAAAAAGTAGTTGTGTTTCAATCGGGAAACGAAGAATACGCTGTTTCCATTGATCATGTAGTGTCTATCGAAAAATTAGAAAAAGTTAATCCAATTCCTCATTTACCAAAATATTTGATTGGATTGATGAAAATAAGAGGAGAGCTCGTTCCAATTATAGATTTTGAGCTAATTCTTTATAATCAGAGTGGTCTTTTGAATGAAAATGCCCGAGTAGTAACTATGCATACGGAGGATATGTCTGTGGGAATTCTCGTAAAAGAGGCAAAGGAAATTTTAGATGTCCCAGCCGAGTCTTTAAAACAGCTTGGTTTAATGAATTATGCGAAGACAAAATACTTCACAAATATTGCTAATTTAGAAAACAGAATGATTACAATTGTCGACCCTTCTATATTAGTTCTCTCACTGGATGGTATAAAAGATATACAATCTTACTTAGAAAATGCAAAAAAAGAAGAAAATTTAGAAGTAAATAACGTGTAGTCTTAGACAAAAGGGGTGCCCTGTCTATCGATTTAACAGTCGGAAGGTAGCTAACTAGTAGCTACCTTTTTTCCCCTTCGTCTTTTGAGATGAAAATATAGTTATGTAAGAGGTGAAAGGACTTGACTAAACAGAACAGAATTATCTTTCATCTAGATATGAATAGCTTTTATGCTTCTGTGGAACAAGCCCATGACCCTTCTTTAAAAGGAAAGGCGATAGCAGTGGCTGGAAACCCAAAAGAACGAAGAGGTATTTTAGTTACTTGTTCTTATGAGGCTAGAGCTAAAGGAATTTATACAACTATGTCTGTATGGGAAGCTAAAAGGAAGTGTCCAGAGCTTATTCTATTACCTCCTAATTTTGAAAGATATCGAGCAGCCTCGAAAGCAATGTTTGATATTCTTCGCTCGTATACGCGATTGGTAGAGCCTGTCTCCATTGATGAAGGCTATATGGATGTGTCCGATGTTGATATGGATGGAGATGCAGTTGCATTTGCAAAGTCTATTCAGCAACGAATAGTCCGGGAACTAGATTTACCATGCTCCATCGGTATTGCCCCTAACAAATTCTTAGCTAAGACAGCCTCCAATATGAAAAAGCCAATGGGAATTACTGTTTTAAGAAAAAGGGAAGTTCCACAAAAGCTATGGCCCTTACCCGTAATTGAAATGCATGGAGTTGGGGAAAGCACATCCAATAAATTAGAATCCTTGGGTATTAAAACGATCGGACAAATAGCCAACGCTAATCCTGACTTACTAAAGTCGAAACTTGGAAAATCGGGAACAAGACTTCACAATCGCTCACATGGAATAGACAATCGAGCGGTAGACCCAGAATCTATCTTCGAAACAAAGAGCGTAGGCAATTCCACAACCTTACCTTATGATGAAACAAATATAGATGAGCTTCGAAAAGTTCTCAGAAAATTGTCCAGTAAAGTAGCATCGCGGTTAGATTCTAAAAATTTAGCTGGTCGATCTATCACTATACATATTAGAGATGCCAACTGGAAAAATAAAACGAGAAGCAAAACGGTTATCAATCGGCTCTTTAAAGAAGAAGATATATCACAACTCTCTATTCAATTATTTGAATCTAGCTGGGAAGACGAACCAATTCGATTATTAGGGGTCACTGTTAACAATGTATTTGATAAGGGAGAATCGATGGAGCAATTGTCTATCTTTAACTTTGAAGAGCACGCAAAAGAGGAACCAATCTTGAGGCTCGTCGAACAACTTCAAGATAAATTTGGTAAGACTATCATAAAACGCGGGATGAAGATTAAAAAAAATCCTTCTTTAGAATCGAAAACTAGCTTTAGTAAAGATTTTTTAGATGATCACGATAATAGAAAATAACTTAAGGGTTTATATATAAAAGTAATTAATTTGTTTATAAGGGAGTTTTACAAGTAAATGAAAAAAAACAAAACACCGGAAACTATAGGTCGTATAATAATGATAATTATAGGGGCAGTAATCGCTGCCTATGCACTAGAAGCAGTATTAATCCCAAACTCGGTTATCGATGGTGGAGTAACGGGTGTCAGTATTATGGGAAATTATTTATTTGATATTCCTCTTGGAATACTACTATTTGTATTAAATATTCCTTTTATTTATTTGGGCTATAAGCAGGTTGGAAAGACCTTTGCTTTACTAAGTATTATTGGTATAGCGGCACTTTCTGTGTCAACCGTCTTGTTGCATCATATCGACCCGATTTTAAGTGCAAATGATCCATTACTAGTTGTACTATCTGGAGGGGTAATGCTTGGAGTAGGGATTGGTATTGTACTTCGTAACGGTGGCGCTTTAGATGGTGCCGAGGTCTTGGCAGTTTTAGTATCTCGAAAGGTTCCATTTTCTGTAGGAGATATTATATTATTTATCAATGCTTTTATCTTCATTGGAGCTGGCTTTATATATGGTCTTGAAAGTGCCCTCTACTCTGCAACCACTTATTATATTGCCAAAATCGTTATTGATGTAATTCAAGTTGGTTTAGAAAAATCAAAATCTGTACGTGTCGTAAGTAAACATTCAGAAGAAATTGGTGCAGCAATACAAGATCGGCTTGGCCGAGGGGTTACCTATTCTAGTGGCCGAGGAGGGTTTACTAACGAGACTATGGATATTGTCACTTGTGTAATTACCCGTATGGAAGAAAACAAACTAATTACGATTATCAAAGAAAAAGATCCAGGTGCATTTGTAGTAATAACAGATGTAGCAGAGGTTCGAGGTGGAAGCTTCAAAAAGCGTGACATTCACTAATAATAAACCGTTAAATGAGTTCAAAACTTGTTTAACGGTTTTTTTATATAATTAAATGGCTTAAGAGAGACTATTACCTTATGTCGTGTTAATTAGAACGATTGCTGATTCACTAAATTATAGAGGATGAGAAAAACTACAGTGGATCCTACTTTGTTACAATTGGGTGAAATGGTAAAATAATATATAGTTATTATATAAATAATGAAAGTTGGAAATATATGCAAATATTATTTTTAGGAACGGGAGCAGGTATGCCCTCTAAACAACGTAATACTAGTTCAATGATTTTGAAGCTGTTAGAAGAGAGAGGCTCAAACTGGATGTTTGATTGCGGAGAAGCAACTCAACATCAAATTCTTCGAACGACAGTAAAGCCTCGAAAAATAGAAAAGATATTTATCACTCATCTCCATGGAGATCATATATACGGTCTGCCTGGACTACTAGGATCGCGCTCCTTTTTAGGTGGAGAAGAACTTCTTACTATATACGGCCCAAAAGGTATTAAAGATTGGCTAGAGGTCACTTTAATCACATCTCAAACACATTTAAAATATCCTCTAAAAATCATTGAAATTGAAGAGGGGATTATCTTTGAAGATGAACAATTCATAGTAGAGGCTAGACTTCTTGAGCATGTTGTTCCTTGTTTTGGTTATCGAGTAACTCAAAAGCAGCTGGCACCTGAATTACTAATTGAGAAAGCAGATGAATTAGGAGTTCCTAGAGGGCCGTTATTACGCTTATTAAAATCTGGTCAAGATGTTGAATTGCCTAATGGTAATGTTGTTAGAAGCTCCGAAGTAACGGGAGAGCCGAAAGAAGGATTTAAATTGGTAGTATTAGGTGACACGAGATATTGTGAAAATTCTATTCTCCTAGCGAAGGAGTCAGATGTTTTAATTCATGAGGGTACCTTTGATACTGGAACAGAGGGGCTTGCAAGAGAGTATGGTCATTCAACGATCGTTGATGCAGCAAATGTTAGTGAGAAGGCAGGGGCAAAGAATTTGATAATTAATCATATAAGTGCTCGCTTTATGCCAGAAGATATTAAAAACCTATTAGTACAAGTTTCAGAATATAATTTCCCTATTTATATAGCGGATGATTTTAATGAATTTAGTTGTATAAATGGCAAGTTGGAAAGAATATAAAATTAAAGAAGGATCAGCAGACTTACGCCTACTGAAACCTGTATAATGTCTATTTTCAGCTCTTTGCCCATTTCCTGTTAAAGCGGTGATGGACAGAGAGCTGTCTAGTTGTTTTCAATTACATATATTCTAATAGCTGACGGTTCATTCAAATTGTTCCCCAAGAGTACGTGATTTTTGCTGTGCAGCACTAATGCACGCAAAAATAGCTTCATCAACCTTATGGAACATTAGTTGTTCAATGCCTGCTTCTGTAGTTCCTCCTGGGCTCGTTACTTTTCTTCGAAGCTCAGCAGGCTCATCTTCGCCCTTCATGAGCATATATGCTGCACCTTTCATTGTTTGGATAAATAAGTGACGAGCATCTTCCTGGCTTAATCCATGTTGAACGGCTGCTGCTTCAAATTGTTCGGCAAAATAATATAGATAAGCAGGCCCACTTCCAGAAAGGGCCGTAATCACATGCATATCCACCTCTTGGACTACCTTGACAGTTCCAATAGATTCTAACAGATTAATAATTTCCTTTTTTGCTACATTATTTACTTTCTCATTCCAACATAGGGCAGAAGCGCTTAAACCAACAGAAGCAGAAGTATTCGGCATAACACGTGCAATTGGTCTATCTCCAAGATACGATTCAATTGTTTTGATGGAAACACCAGCGATGACAGATACAACAGTTGCTTGCTTGTTCAAAAATGAGGCGATTTCTTTGCAAGCCTGAATCGCATCCTTAGGCTTCATAGCAAGAAATACGATATCAGCATTCTGCAATGCTAGTTTCTTCGTACACATAATTTCGATTTTATATTTAGCATTTAAATAGTGTAGCTGCTTTTCATCTGATTTGTTCATTACACAAATGGAGCTTGGAGAAACTTTCTCCTCTTCCAATAAACCTTTAATAATAGCTTCAGCCATAGAGCCGGCCCCAATAAAAACGATGTTAGTCATCCTATTCTCCTCCTTCAGTAAATTTATAGCCACCATTTTTCCTGTGGTAATAATATCGTCTTAATATGGAAGTTTTGCTCAAACCAGTCTTTTACTAATGTTTTATGGACTAGATATTCAGAAGCCGCGTGAGAAACTCCTATTAAAGACATTGATGTAGTGGCAATATATTCTTGCATTTTCTTAAATTTTCGATGGCCATACTCATTGTCGATATGGCAATGAACCTCTCCGGTTATATAAGCCTGCACACCATTTTTTTCAGCTTCCTGCATCCAATCAATAACATCTCCACATCCTGCCACTATTGCTATTTTGTTTAATTTCTCCTTATTTAATCCCTTCAAAATCAACGTAGGGAATATCAAAAAGGGTTTTTAATTTTGATATTAGGCTGTCAGTACTTATTGTTTCTATGTTTCCAAGGGATAAATATTTGTTACTCCAATTGACAGGATTTTGTATTTCACAGTTTAATGCTTTGGCGATTGCACTATTTGTTCCCAACGTAGTATGGCAATCTAGGGGATTGTGACAAGTATAAACTGAAAGGTTCTTAACTTTTATTTGAGATAAATATTTCTCTTTTATTGGTAGAAAGCCTCTTCCCCAACTTCCCTTAGGGTCACCACATTCCATGAGTAAAGGGTGGTGCATAAATAACAGGTCACCTTCTTGGCTTTCAGAAATAAATCTTTCCAAAACAACTTCAGTAGGGAAAACTGCTAAAAAAATCGTCTGTACCTCTTCTGCACCATTTAACATACAACCGTTAAATAGTTGGGTAAAATCATATTCGAAGATGTTTTTCCAGTCATATCCAACCGAATCGTAGCAATGTGGAAGAAATCTACTAAAAGAAGGATCCGTCCCATAGCTTTGGACCTGGAACTCTTCATCAAGCGCATCTATTATTTTTTGCTGCTTTACCATCTGATCACCTCCTTAAATTTGAAGAAAATAAAAAACGCTCTCATCCCTATATGAAATAAGGACGAAAACGTAGGATTTCCGCGGTACCACCTAAATTTGCTGTAAATACAGCACAACTTAACCCTTCCTATCGCGAAGGTCACGACTATGTTTTCATAGTAGCTCAGAAGTAGGTTCGATATAAGAGAGGGAGGTGAAATTTTCAGCAAGCATTTCACTCTCTAAACTCCTTCATATATGTACTAGTCTTCTTCATAGCTTGAATTATCTGAATTAATGAAATTATAGGGGTCTTTTCAAAATAAGTCAACCTAATTTAGTGACTCCAGTCTCAATTACCTGTAAAATAAATGAATAGTCATTCAGATAAAGGGGAACAAAACAATGATACATAAAATAATTATACCTACACCATTTGCTGTGGGAGACGTAAATGCGTACCTTATAAAAGGTGATATACTGACTCTAGTTGATGCAGGTCCAAAAACCGAACAGGCTCTTTCTGCACTTAAAAATGGTATATTCGAAGCCGGATATCAGTTAAGCGATATTGAGCAAGTTATCCTTACTCATCATCATCCCGATCACTCTGGCTGCATTGATGCGTTTAAAAATGCTCAAATACTAGGTCATGCATATAACCAAGTATGGCTAGAAAAAAATCATTCATTTCTAACTTATCATGATGAGTTCTATTACAAATGTTTAGTGGAGGAAGGAGTCCCTGAACATTACTTAAAATGGATTGAAAAAATGAGAAGGCCTTTGAATTACATTGGCAATCGTTCCTTAGATACAATATTAAACGAGGGGGATGTGATACCTGGCCATCCTAAGCTTCAGGTATTAGAAACTTTGGGGCACGCGCAGAGCCATATTTCCTTATGGGAAGAAGAAACTGGTGTTCTGATTGGGGGAGATCTAATTATTGAAAAAATTTCTTCCAACCCATTAATTGAGCCACCATTAGACAAAGATGCACCTCGTCCAAAATCGATGCTACAATACAATGAATCCTTAAAAAGAGTTCAAGCTTTGGAAGTTCATAAAGTTTTTAGTGGCCATGGCAATGAAGTATATGATGTATCAGAGTTAATATCTTCTCGACTAATTAAGCAGCGTGAGAGAGCGTTAAAAGTATTAGAAATGATGAGTAATGGGGAAAAGACTATTTTCGAACTTACTCAGCAATTGTTCCCAAAGGTATATGAAAAAGAGCTTGGTTTAACACTTTCAGAAACAATTGGTCAAATAGACTATCTGTTGGATGAAGGCCTTATTCTAGAAAAGCAAACAGCTGAGGGGATTTTATTGTATGATCAAGCCTAAAAGGATTCTTATTACCGGTGCGACTAGTGGAATAGGATTTATGTTAGCGCAACAATTACATAAGGAAGGACATGATGTATGGGCTACTGGTAGAAATAAACAGGCTTTGGAGCAATTATCTAAGGTAGGGATACATACAACAGTGGCCGATTTAACAAGTCAGCATTCAATTGAGAACCTATTTAAAGACATAGAAACTCCAGATACAGTGATTTTGAATGCAGGTACTGGTACCTTCGCTTATTTGACCGACTTACAGGATGTTGAGGTAGAGCAAATGCTTGATGTAAATGTGAAGGCGCCAATCATGCTTGCAAAATATTTTGCGAATAAGATGAAAGAAAAGAAATCTGGACATATCATTTTTATTGCCTCACAAGCCGGTAAAGTGGCTACACCTAAGGCCTCCGTTTATGCTGCCAGTAAGCATGCAATCATTGGATTTGCAAATGCAGCTCGCATGGAGCTTAGAGAGCACGGCGTTAAAGTGACAACTATTAATCCAGGTCCTATTGATACTCCCTTTCTTGAGAGGGCAGACCAAACAGGCGGATATCGCGATAAGATGGGCAAGCAATTGCTAGACCCACAGAAGGTGGTCAATGCTATTATTAAAGCAATTTATAAACCAGTCAGAGAAGTAGATCTTCCATCATATATGACCGTAACAAGTAAGCTGTATGCTGTTTTTCCTAAAACAGTGGAAACGCTAGGTAAAAGATTTTTTACAAAGAAATAAGTTAAGTTTAAATTTAGTTCCACCTAAAAAATAAGACCGATTAATTCCTCTAGAAGAATAGATCGGTCTTATTTCTCATGCTATTCATTTAAGACACTTTATCTTGATATTTGTTAAGTAATTGATCTAGCTCTTGGCTGCAAGCGACAACAATTGGGTGAGTAAAACCAAGGTTTTTCGCTTTTTTATACATGTCTTTTCTTTTAATACTTATCAAAATCAATAAGGATTTTTGACGCAACTCCTTTTTCATACATATCCTCCATTTGATAGATTTGCTACATTCGAAAGAATAGTTTTCTTGAAATAACGATGGAACTTGTTCATTATAAATCAAGAGAAATGAAAAATTTGTCAAATCACGGAGGAAATCAAAATATTTTTTTATTTTATTCTTGAAAACTAAGAAAGAAAGCACATATTAATTGCTCTATAAACAAGTTAGCCTAGATATGTAACCAATATATTTTTTTCATTAACTTCAGTATCTTCTTTTTCTACTTTGTAAGCATGACCATTCACTCGAGAACTCACAGCCCCTTTTAAAACTTCATCTATAAAATGTAAAACAACGCCATCTTCTACAGCATATCCTGATTTCATAACACCCGTAGCTATCAATTCGTGATAAGCAGGTTTTCTTTTTCCCTCTCCATCATAATGTGGACAATTGCTTCCTTTTAAAAAGCCGAGGCAGTTTAGCTTATATAAGGGGGCGTTTAAGGGATCGGTTAACCCTTCCTCAAACCAACAAATAGAACCTGCACTAAGACCAGCTAGAATAATTCCGTTATCATATGCTTTACGAAGTATTAAATCTAAACCCCATTCCTTCCAAAGGACGAGCATATTCCTTGTATTTCCACCGCCTACATAGAGTATATCCTGTGTCATCACATACTCCTCTAAATTATTGAAGTTTGGTTCAAACAAGCTGAGATGGGAGGCATTACAGTTTAAATTTTCAAAAGAATGATAAAATCTTTTGACGTAGTTATCCTGATCTCCACTAGCAGTTGGGATAAAACAAACTTTAGGTTGTTCCTTTTTAACTTGTTTTAATATGTATTGGTCAAGAAGTGGATTTTCAGGTTCCATAGAGAAGCCACCACCACCCATTGCGATAATTTGTCTCATTTTACATCAGTCCTTTTCAAAGGTTAAGTATGAAGCAGGGGATAGATTTCCACAATTCCGTTGTAAAATCTTCTTTTACTTAAAGAAAAATATTAGATGGTGTCATCATATCACCGTGGATAGATAGCTTACAATAAAAGATAGAAAAATTTAGTGCTAAGTTAAATGGAAGTTCCACCTTATGGGGGAAGAGATCATAAGTTGCTTCATGTTAATATTCTTCTAAAAGGAGTGGTATATATGGAAAAATGGACAGATGGCTTGATGCAAATTAGAATCGCGAGACCAACAGATAAGTTGGAAAAGAATATAAAGTTTTATACTGAAGGGCTAGGGTTGAAGGTTATAGGAAGCTTTAAGGGGCACGATGGTTATGATGGTGTGATGATTGGTTTACCTGACAAATCATATCACTTGGAATTTACAACCCATGTAGATGGCTCTCCTTGTCCTGCACCCACAAAGGACAATTTGCTTGTCTTCTATATACCTCATAAAACAATAATTGATGATATATGCTATAAGTTATTTAAAATGGGCTATAATTCAGTGCCACCAGAAAATCCTTATTGGGAAGAAAAAGGCATTACGATAGAAGATCCAGATGGTTGGAGAGTGGTGCTGATGAATGACCAGGGAATTTAAATGAAGATATATTGGAAAAATATTATTTTCGCTATAATATTAAAAAAACGATTTCATTTGACAACAATTTTTTATCTTTTGATGAAGACTCCATAAGAAATTGCAACATTTTTTATAAAATATAAGTTTTTATATAAAAATTGTTGTATAGTTAAGTTCGATTAAAATTAAGGAGCAAGAAATGAAAAATTTTATTGTAATAACATTAGGATCTTTATTTATGGCTGTTGCATTAAATCTTTTTTTAGTACCTCATGAAGTGATATTAGGTGGGTTTTCAGGTATTGGTATGATTATTGGTATTCTTACAAACTGGAACATTGGATGGATCATCTTTATCCTTAATGTACCTGTTTTTATCCTTGGCTTTGTAAGTATTGGGAAAAAGTTTGTTGCATATAGTATGTACTCTGTCTTTTTAACCAGTTTAGCTATGCAATATATTCCAGTGGTGCAAGTGACTGAGGACATTCTTTTGTCTTCTGTGTTTGGTGCAGTTATAGGCGGAGCTGCTACGGGAATGATTATTAAATTTAATGGTTCTACTGGTGGTATAGATATTATTGGACTTGTAATAACAAAGAAAAAAGACTTTTCATTGGGAACAATGATGCTCGTTATGAATAGTGTAATTGTACTGGCTTCCGGCTATTTTATCGGTTGGGAACAAACGATGTATACATTATTGGTTTTGTATGTATTTGGTAAAGTTGTAGATGTGATTCATACGAAGCATGTAAAAATAACACTTATGATCATCACAGAAAAGGGAGAAGAAGTTCAAAAAAAATTACTCCAAAATCTAGTTCGAGGTATAACTGTGTTAGATGGAGAAGGGGCTTACACAAAACAATCTAGAAAAGTTCTCTTCACAGTTATCACTAGATATGAACTAGGAGAAGTAAAAAAAATGATTAAAGAAGTTGATAGTAATGCATTCGTAAATATTACAGAAACTATTGAAGTAATGGGTGCATTCAACAAAAATTAGTTTTTTTAAAATGCTCAAGATTTAATCTTTGAGCGTTTTTATTTTGTCAATTATAAACCCATATTCTATATCTTCTTAAGGTTTTAGAAAGTTGATACTTGCAAAACCAAGACATGCTTTGAATGTCTCTAATTATCTTAATATTGCATTAAAAGACATAAAACTTTATAAGAATAGTTTAATAGTCTGAAAGTAAGGGTATTAATATAAATAGCGTTAGTTAAGAAAAAGATAGATAGGAGATGCTGTTTATGTGGAAAAGAATTTTATTTATCTCCGAACATGGTGACCCTCTAGAAACATTAGGTGGTAAGCAGGCGGGTGGACAAAATAACTACGTTAAAGAGCTTGCTCTTGAACTCGGACGGAGAGGAATTGCAGTTGATGTAGTTACACACTGGAGTAATCCAGATACTCCAAGGATCGAAAAATTAGGAAGTAGGTCAAGAGTAATAAGATTTGCTGCAGGGCATAAGGGTTATATTCCTAAAACTAAAATATACGATCTTCTGCCAACATTCTATGAGGAAATAAAAAAAACAATATCTGTGCAAAAATATGATGTTATTCATTCACACTATTGGATGTCTGGTCTATTGGGACTTGCTTTAAAGGAAGAATTCGGTATTCCGCTTGTGCATACATCACATTCCCTCGGCATAGCCAAGAAACAGGCAACAGGAGTTGAGGAGCCTATTCGTCTAGAAGCAGAAAAGCATATATTAAACTCTGCTGACAAGGTTATTGCAACAACTGAAGTTGAAAAACAAATAATTTTAGATTTTGCAGACAACAATCCCGAAGTTGAGGTAATTTCGATTGGAGTTGCAAAAGAGTTCCAGTCACATTCTAAACGAAAAGCAGGAATGAAGCCCTTATTTGTATATGCAGGACGATTGGAAAAGACTAAAGGAATTAGTACACTATTAGAAGCATTTCATAAAATGAAAAAGGAAAGTCCAGAATTAGAGGCTAAACTCGTTTTAGCAGGTGGAGATAAAGAAGAAATAGATCCCATTACACTATTGCCAACTGATCCAAGTTTAAGAGAAAAAGTAAAAGGAATTGAAGAATATATAGAATTTATAGGTCCTCAATCTCAACATAACTTAAGTGAGCTGTTCTCTAAGGCTACTTCTGTGATTGTTCCTTCCTATTACGAATCATTTGGTATGGTAGCTGCAGAAGCACAGGCATGCGGGACTCCAGTTATTGCCTCAGGAGTAGGTGGCTTAAAAGATGTTGTTTCTCACGGTAAAACAGGTTTACAAGTACCTCCAAAAGATTCTACACAACTTGCTAAAGCAATGAAGAATATATTAAAAGACAATCTTTTAGCAAAAAGACTAGGTAAAGAAGCTGCAGAACGTGCAAGTCGTATATTTAACTGGTCAAGCATTGCTAAAGAAATAGATAAAACATATGAGGATTTGTTACATGCAAATGATTACGCAAATGCTAGCCACCGATCTTGATGGTACGCTGGTCGGTAGTGAAGAGGATTTAAGAGTATTACTTAAATATTATGAAAGCCTTGATGAGAAGGTTTCCTTGGTTTATGTCACAGGTAGACATAAAGGTTCCGCTTTAGATTTAATTAGAGAAGCAAAAATTCCAATGCCAAGCATTTTAATCTCGGATGTGGGAACAGGTATATATGTAGGCACAGACCTTAAAGTTGATTTAGAATGGGAACATAAAATGAAATCTAATTGGGATCCAGAAGCTATTAAAAATATTGTTTCTAAATACCCAACAATATTTCCTCAAAAACTACCCAATGAATCTAGAATTTCCTATACAGTAAAAGAAGATAATGACAGCGTGGAAAAGCTAAAGCAAGAGTTAGTGCTTTCAAAGATTCCTCACAAGTTTATCTTTAGTTCAGGTAGAGACATTGACATTCTACCTGAAAGTAGTGGAAAAGGATCTGCTTTGACATACGTGATTGAAAAATATGTAGATACAAATGCGTCGATTCTTATTGCTGGTGATTCTGGTAATGATGAGGAGATGCTTAGTCTAGGATATCCATCCGTAATTGTTGCAAATGCTCAACCAGAGCTTTTGGCAATTAAAGACCATCCGAAATTGTTTCGGGCAACCCAAAATTGTGCGGGTGGTATTTACGAGGCATGGTTACATTTTTATAGTAAATAATTTTTTGGAGACTGTTCAATTTTTTATTGAACAGTTTTTTATTTTGCAAATTATGTAAATTTCACATGAAACAACTTACAAGTGAACATAAACGTTTTTCACTGTGATCATCACTACGGATGGTGGGGTCATAAGCAATCAGTGTACAGCAGTTAAGGATTTTCGTGTGAGACGAGTGCTGAGTGTGAAAGTTTGTCGCTCAACTCACGAAAAGCATCTCTTCATGATTTTTTTCTTAACAAACAATTATGGATATATTATTTATAAGTATAAGAGAAGAAGAATATAGTATGGGGTGTGTTAAAATAATAAGTTGAAAGAGAAAAATTAAATGGCGAACCAATAAGGGAAGAATAGATAATTTGACATTTCATACTTGTAATTTTATACTAGGTTACGTTATGTAAGTGAATTTGTACAATCAGAATATAATAGACATAAAATTCGATTGAATTAGAATGATAGGTGAGAATGAGAATGAATATAAAAAAAGAAACCATGCAAATTTTGCAAAATAAAATAAACATAATAACTACAAATGAGGCATTCGATCTTTGCCTAGTAGGTCCGGTAAGTTTGCCTATAAAACAAGATGATTTCGAAACGACTTTTAATTGGTACTCTTGGGTGAAAATTGATAAAAATTTATCAAAGGAAGACGTTGTAAAATCCATTTCCACATCTAACTTGGCTTTTGGACAGCAATCATCGGTGCTAGTTTATGGTGATTTTTCTAATGAAGAAGATGCTTTAATTCGTATGCATAGCATTTGTCATACTGGTGACATTTTTGGTAGTCAAAGATGTGACTGTGGCTATCAGCTTCATGAGTCGATGAAGATGGTGGCAAACCACGGCTGTGGGGCCATCTTTTATTTAGCAGATCATGAAGGTAGAGGAATAGGTTTGTTTTCTAAGTCTCTTGCTTACCTTTTACAAGAAGAAGGATATGACACAGTAGAAGCAAATCATGCGCTTGGCTTTGAGGATGACACACGATCTTATGAAGATGCAATCCGTGTATTGGAGTCTTTAAGACAAAAGCCTGTAACTTTAATAACAAACAATCCAAGAAAGCTTGCTGCTTTAAAGGGACATGGTTTGCTTGCAGATCATCATGTTCCTCTTTGGGGTGGTCTAACTGAAACGAATGAGTTCTATTTGAAAACGAAAGTAGAAAAGTCTGGTCATATTATTTTAGAAGAAAACCCTAGTTTGACTGTATGAGGTGAGTATAGTATGGAAAAAGATCATTATTTTATGAAATTAGCACTTGAAATGTCTGCTAGTGCTAAAGGGAAAACGAATCCTAACCCAATAGTAGGGGCAGTAATTGTTAAGGATGGTGTTATCGTAGGAAGTGGAATTCACCGTAAAGCAGGAGAGCCCCATGCGGAAGTCCATGCTTTTAAAATGGCAGGAAGCCATGCGGAAGGAGCAACTTTATACGTGACGCTTGAGCCTTGCTCTCATTATGGAAAAACTCCTCCTTGTGCAAATTTGGTAAAGGATTCCAAAGTAGCACGGGTAGTTGTTGCGACTACGGATCCTAATCCGGAGGTTGCCGGTAGGGGGATACAATTACTACGTAATGCTGGCATTGAAGTGGAAGTTGGAGTTCTGGAAGAAGAGGCAAAAAAACTAAATGAACGCTTTATACACAATATGACTACTGGATTGCCGTTTGTCATCTCTAAGTTTGCGATGACATTAGATGGTAAGATTGCAACCCATAACGGACATTCAAAATGGATTACAAGTGAAAGTGCAAGGAAAGATGTTCATCATCTCCGAAATGAAATAGACGGCATTTTAGTAGGTGTAGGCACAGTTATTGCTGACAACCCAGCGTTGACAACAAGACTTCCTGAGACACAAGGGAAAAATCCTACTAGAATTATCTTGGATACTAATTTAAGAACACCTATCGATTCCCAGGTTCTTCAAACAGTAACCGCTAAAACTATTATTTTAACAAGTGACGAAGTAGATATGGAGAGAGCTAAGCCATTTGAAGCAAAGGGAGTCAAGCTGATATTTGTATCCAAAGAAACAAATGGGTTAGATTTATATGCTGCACTTCGAGAACTTTATCGATTAGGTATAACCGATATCCTTGTTGAAGGAGGAGGAGCAGTAAATGCCTCCTTTTTAAACGCAGGTTTGATTGATAAATATTATATTTATATAGCTCCAAAAGTATTGGGAGGAAAAGATTCCATTACACCTTATACAGGTCCTAATCCGGATACCATGATAGCTGCAAAGCATTTGTATTTCGATGAGTTCCAAAAGCTTGGAGAGGACCTTCGAATAATTGCATATCCTAAGCAAGGTGATGAAAAGTGAATCTAAAAGTCGATATTTGTATTGTTGGAGCTGGTCCAGGTGGATCTCTCCTTGCTTTCTTATTAGCTAGAAAAAATATTAATGTAGCTCTTATAGAAAGAGATAAAGAAGTAGGAAAAGCTTTTAGAGGAGAACATCTTAATGAAGAGGGAGAAGCAATTCTAAAAAAATACGGCCTTTTTGAAGAAATAGAACAGTTGGGCTTACTACGAATGGAAAAATTAGAGTACTGGCAGGATGGTAAGCCTTTTAAAACAATTTTACCACAACCAGAGATTGGTCATCTCGGCATTCATGTACCACAAGCTAACCTTTTATCAGTCCTCATAAAATCTGGGACTCATTTTCCAAATCTAACATGTATGATGAATACTAGAGTAGCCGATTTACTAAAGGATGATGCTGGAAACTATTGCGGTGTCTTAGCTATACAAAATGGACAAGAAATTACGATAGATTGCCAGCTCATTATTGGAGCTGATGGTCGTAATTCAACGGTACGTAAAAAAGCAGAAATTGAGGTAAATAAACGAAAACACGGTTATGATTTACTATGGGCAAGAATCCCATCACCAGAAGGATGGGAACCATCGATCAAAATGGCGTTAATCAATAATAAGCAATTATCGTTATTTACTCAAACGAATGATTTTATACAAGTCGGCTGGAATATTGAAGAAGGTTCATTTTCAACCTTACGTAAGGAGCCCTTTACAGCATTTATCCAACAGTTAGTGGAAGCTTTTCCTGACCTAAATGAAACCGTGCATAAGCATATTCAATCGTGGAAGGATTTTGTGCTATTAGATGTGTATAGCACAACAAGTGAAAACTGGGGCTCATCTGGTTTAGTATTGATAGGCGATGCTATACATACAATGACACCGACTGGGGCATTTGGTCTAAATAGTGCTTTAAAGGATGCTGATTATTTAGCTACGTTAATAGACAAAGACTACGTAACTTTATTGGATTCGTTTGATTGCTCGACTCAAAGAAAAAGAGAAATTGAAAAAATTCAAGCATCTCAAATTGAGAAGGAGCAGTCCTTTGCTTCCCAATTTACAATCATGTTATAAGAGTAGGAGAACAAAAAATGAAATTTGGTTTTGATATTGATGATACTTTAATTAATTTAAGAGAGCACGCTTTTCATTTGTATAATAAGAAACTCAACCAAAGTGTGGATTTAGATGTTTTCCGTGCATTACAGACGGTGGAGATCCATGAAGCATTTGGACTAAATAAAGAAGATGGAAATGCTATGTGGAGAGAGTGTATGGAGGAAATTTATTTTACGGATTGTCCATCTTTTGAGGGGGCTTTAGAAACTCTAAATTCCTTAGACAATGATGGTCATGAAATTTACTATATTACCTCTCGCCCCAAAAAATATTGTGCTCAGACTCGTGAGTGGATGAAAGCGCAAGGCTTTCCAGTGAAGGATGAACACTTCTATTGTGGAATGCTAGACGATGAAAAAATAGCAACCATCATGAAATTAGAGCTAGATTACTATTTTGATGACAAGCCAGCTGTTTTAGAAACGCTAAAAGATGTGCAGACAAAAGTTTTCATAATGGATCAATCTTATAATCAGTCAGTAGAGATGCCGAGGATGAAACAATGGATTGAATTAGATAACATTCTCAGTAATAATAAATAATCGGTCGGTTTTAATTTCAAAAGCACTGTTCTAACAGTGCTTTTTTTGTTTCCATATGATAAGAAATTGTTTCATATTTGCCTTGTAATAAAAGCTTCCGGAGAAAAATGTCGGAAGCTTTAAGTTCTTTTGGGGCGGTTTTCGCAACTTTAGGAGACACTTTTCTATTTTTAGGAGCGCTTTTTGATCTTTTAGGGGAGAAAGTACACTTTACGAGCGCTTTTAATTTTCTTTCTGAATTATCTCTCGTAGCTGTTTATCTTTTTCGTTTAAGATAGGAAAATCGTTCAAAGGTTTAAAAAGACTTAAATCTGAAAAAGTACTCTTATCTTGAAGAGAAGACTCGATTATTTTGTATATTTCTTCTTTTTTCAATTGATTCTTTTGGGTGTCAATTGTTATTTCATAAAAATGAATGCCATCAGACCACGTATAAGCTAGAAAATCATCTTTATATGCAGATACATATAAATTTACCTCGGTACCATTCTTTAGTAAAAATTTACTTTTTTCGTCATAAGCATCAATTACAAGATCACTATCTCTAATAGTATAAAGGAATGTTTTGTTTTGAAAATTTTCATATTCGATTATTAATTCGGGACCGATATGATCTGTTATCCATTTAGATATAATTGACTTAACTTCATAGCCCTTATCCATTGTGGGGAATTTAATTTTGTCCATATCTTTTAAAAGGGTATCATAAAACCGTTCAAAAACACCTTCCTCCACTGGTTTTAAAGACAAGCCAACAGCATCTACTACATCATTACTAAATCCCTCTTTAAGAAAATCAATATGGTATAGCTCATTTCCGTCAAGACCTAAAAGTGTTGTAAATGAGGCATCCTCATTATTACCAATTTCAATTTCCATGCTCTCGTGTGATAACCTTCTCAAATTTTCTAATGATTGAACGTAATTTTCGTAATCCTCTTTCGAATAATTTAGTAGAGAAGAGAACGAAAGATATTTGTAGCCGGTGCTTAAGTAAAATGTTTCTTGATACTTTAGTACATCCTTGGATGGGTCATAGGTCAAGAGTGTGCTGTCTAGCTTATCCTCTGGTTTGATAAAGCCTAACTTTTTAAAGCTTCTAATAGACTTGAAGGCATGTTCTATCATTGCTCTTTCATCCATTACTTCCGTAGTAACTTCATATGGGAATTTGTTACTATCATTTGTATTCGATAAAGCCACAGTCCCACAACCAATCAATAAAATGAAAATGATAAATCCACCAACCCATTTGCTAAGGTTTATAGGTTTTCCCCCTCAAGTTTATTCAGAACCGTTTTTTATCTTCTGAAAGCTAGCTATGGAGGCGTGATATATTTTCTCCATTTTCTCTTCTAAAAAGCTAGTTCTTTCAAACAATGAAGTTCTTACATGATCGATTTGGCGCAAAATCTTCTCCATTAATCCTTCTTGATTGTCTACTCTGTTTGTTAATTCCTTTTGTCCATCTTCCAAATTATTAAACTGTTCATTAATTATTTGACGGAATTGATTCTGTTCATTAACTTTATTCATTATTTCATCATTAAAAATATCTACTTTTTCTATATGAGATAAAACTTCCTTATTCTCTAGAGAAAGATCTTCGAGCTTATTTACAATACATATTTGTGTTACCTCTGCTTGTTCTAATCGAGACATTATTTCATTTTGCGTATCGTCCAGTTTTTCAATTTGAACGGTTAAATCGTTTTTGCCTAATTGCTCGTCTTTTATTAGTAGCTGTATAGTATGGTTTTGCTGCTCTAATTTTTCTAACCAGTTATATACTTGTTTCTCAACAAGCTCATGTTTGATATTGAGTTCTTTTAACTCCTGTAGTTTTGCATTCATTTCATACGATTGAGTTATTTGCTGATGACCATAGTGATATTGAGATCTTCTTAATCCTTTAATGGCTCGAAGAAAAGCTTCATTTGCAGTATTTTGATCTTGTATGAACTCAGATAAGTGGTTACATCGATATTCTGTTTGATTAGGCGCCTTTATTTCTGCCGTATTTTTAAATACCCCAGGGTTTTGGTATTCATTGATGAATAATCCCATTAGGTGTTCCTCCCTTGTGAGCTAGCCTTATAGTTAGAATATGCAAGTATGCAAAAAGTAGGTATTGTTAAATCGCTAACAGAAATAACAGCAAAACGAGTTATATAATTCCTAATTAAATGAAAAATTTATAATAAATAATGATTATTGTATTGTATAATATGGTCTAGAGGTATTTTATTTGAAAAAACAAATAATTAAAGCCCGCATTAGGGAAATTTTCTCTTTTTTCCTTTGCTAAGCGGCAAGGTGGAACATCTCATTCAACTTTTCCTGAAACAGAAAAGGGCTTTTTTGTATGGAAGGCTGTAACTGAATCACCTTATCGCTATTGGTTGAAAAGAGAAGCAGATGTAATAGCTACTTTAAATAATGAAATAAACTTATCTGCTCCAATTTCCATAGAGGAATTTAATTATTTTAATGAGTGCTTATGAATTTTTTGGAAATTGGGGTGAATACGTAGTGAAATTTATAGGTCCGATTATCATGTTTGCTGGAATATGCTGCTTGGCAATTGCTTGTTTTGAATTTTTTACTCTGGAGTTTTTTGAGGAGCCTCAATATTTCTGGTTATTCTTCGTAGGAGCACCCCTTATCTTTTTCGGCTTTTTATTAACAGGCGTAGGTAACTACAAGAAATTAAAAGAAATAAACAATGAGGCAACACGTGAACAAATGGCGGCAGCCAGCAAAGGATGGGAAGAGGGACAATTAAAAGCGGAAGTCTATTGCTCCAATTGTGGTCACCCAGTTGGCAAATCCTTCAAATTTTGCTCTGAATGTGGTAGCTCTCTGCAAAATAATTAAAGGTGTTTTTTGTATCAATTACTTTTTACGTCTGAACATAGTTAGCATTATTAATGCACTTATGATTTTTATATCATTTGAATTACAGTTAAACTTTTATAGAATAGCTCGTATAACGAATTGGGAAACTGACGCCGTAAACCTATTTATGATGATTCTCCATGTTTTAGGTTTCATATCATTGATAACAGTTCTACTCCTAGTAAACGGCAGGTGGCTCCAATACAGAAAGAGCAGATATATTTCTTCTTTCCTGTGGTTTCCATATTTGATTTTTTTCATTCTTTTGTTCGCTAGTATTTTTCCTATAACCTACAGGGGAGATGACCCATCACCTGCAACAGCGTTTATCATTATTGGACAACTAATTATCTTTCCTTTCTTCCTCGCTTTTATATTTTTTATTGGTAAAGCTATATCTACGGAACCTGAATATCTATTTTCTAAGGAGTGAAAATATTGGACACATGGAAAAAGCTAAGCTCATCCTATTTGTACCAGTCACCGTTTGGCAATTTACGAAAAGACAAATGCGAGTTGCCCAATGGTCAAATAATTGAAGATTATTATGTAAATGAATACGATGATTGGGTAAATGCTATTGTGCTTACAAAGGAACAACAAATTGTATTAGTAAGTCAATATCGCTATTCAGCTCAAAACATATTTTTAGAGATTCCTGCTGGAAAGCCAGAAGGGGGAGAAAGCTATCAGGAAGCAATTTTAAGGGAAGTTCAAGAAGAGACGGGCTACTCAACAGACCGAGAACCTATATTATTGGGCCAATTTTACGTAAATCCGGCAACTCAAACCAATAAGGTATTTACCTATCTGCTTCTAGATGCTTATCATACTAGTGGTCAGCAGCTCGACCCTACAGAATTTATAGATGTTCATATTTATAACTGGAATGAAATGGGTTCATTGATCGTGAATGGAGAGATCCAACAACTTTTTACAGCTCATGCCTACTATATGGCTTTATCTTATTTAAAGGAGAAGCCCATTAGATGATAAAGGGTTATGCCACCAGAGAAAAAACATTAAATTATTTAAATAATCATGAGTCAAAATATAGAGAAACTACTTGGTTTTATTGCTCGCCAATTGCAATCGGGACACATTTAGGCGATATGACAAATGAAGATTCCGAGCTGTATGAAAAAACAATTAAATACTGCCTCAGAAATGGTGTGAATTTTATAGATACCGCTCTAAATTATCGTGGTATGAAATCAGAGAAAGATATAGGGAAAGTGCTAGAGTCGCTAATAACAAACAAAGAACTTGATAGAAGTGAGTTTGTCATCTCAACAAAGGCGGGCCTAATTCCAGGTGATATAGATGCGGGTCTTGTTCCAAGTGAATATCTAAAATATGTGCTCTTAAAAAATGAAATCATTCAAGAAAAGGAAATACAGACAGTTGCACATCAAAAGCACGTACTTACTCCAAGCTATTTTCAGTTTGCACTAAATCAAAGCAGAACACACCTTGGTTTGGAGACAATTGATATTTATTATTTACATGTTCCGGAAATTTCTATGAAAGTTCTTGGAGAAGAGGCGTTCTACAAAATGCTTGAAGAATTATTTTATTTCTTTGAGCAACAAGTAAAAAAGCAAACTATACGATTTTACGGTTTGGCTACCTGGCTGGGTTTAATTACAGATAGTGATGAGAAAGGCTATATATCTTTAGAAAAAACGGAAAAAATAGCGAGAAGGGTAGGAGGGCTTAGCCATCATTTTAGATTTATCCAAGTGCCCTTAAATAGTTCCTTACCTGGAGCAAATAATAGGGAAACTCAATCAGTTTCAGGGATAGCGCTGACAGTTTTAGAAGCTGCTAGGGATCTAGATATTCACGTTACGACCAGCGCACCATTTAACCTAGGTAAAGATGTGGAAAACACAGATGATATCTTGCGATTCCTAATGAATACAAAAGACATATTGTCAACAATGGTTGGAATGAAACGAGTAAATCACGCCAAGGAAAACATTGCAACTTACAAATGAACTTTTATTCATTAGGAGGATAAATTGAAAGCCTTAATTATTCAAGTATTGTATTTGTTGTTACCTATTGTCGTCGGATTGTTTGTCGTGCAAATGTTTATCGAATTTTCCAGTTGGTCCTATTTAGAATATGGCGTGCTCATTGCCCTCTTTGCTTTAAATTACATGATTATAAAGAAAATTATCTGCTTAAAGATTAATAATCTTCTTATGACTAGTTTCTTTTTTGTTGGCACTCTCTTATTTTCCATATTCATTGGAGGAAGCATTTGGTTGAACTATGCAGAGGAGCCTTATCAAGAGATAACTCCTTCATCTAAGATAACAAATACAGGAGAGAAAGAAATAGGAAGCATATTCCATATTTTCTTTAATAGCCTCATCCAAAAGGATATAGAAAAGAAAAAAATTGCGAATATTTCTTATTATTTTGCAGAAGAAAATATAGCCTCTGTGAATGAGTACTCCTCTCTTTTAGAGAAAGAAAAGGCTAAACTTGATCTGATTTTTGGAAATGAAGTGAAGGACCCTTTATCGATTGAAATATATAATGATCCAGCTGCTATTAAGGAAATATCGCCAGGAGCGGTAGGTTACTATAAGCGCATGGATCAATCAATACATCTTATGATAATGGACGAGGAGAAAAGATGGGAAAGAATATTATTACATGAATATACCCATTATCGTATTCACCAGTTCGCTAAAATCAATGGATTAAGCAGCAAAATGGAGCATCTACCTTTTTGGTTTATCGAAGGGCTGAGTGAGTACGTAGGATATCAGGATAGAGTTATCGACCCGAACATATTAAGTGAAACAGTGGATTATCGGTTAATAGACACAAACAAAACAATACCATCTAAATTAGAGCATTATAAGGTGTACCTTCAGGGATACTTTACAGTTAAAAAATTGGATAGTTTGTATGGTACTGAAGTTTTAACGGAGTTATTATTATCTAAGTCATTAGATGATTTTTATAAAAATTTTGAGAAGACTACGGGAAAGAGTACAATAGATTTTCAACAAACCCTTTTAGTAAATTTATAAAATTAAATTAAATGGTTTGGAAATAAGGAGCCGAGACAATAGTCTCGGCTCCTTTACATTAATGCTTATCAATTTGTACTAAATTGTTTTTTAATTTTGCTTGTTCATGGTTTAAAAGCCATTCTTTTCTCCATAGCCCACCTGCGTAACCTGTCAACTTTCCTCCAACGCTAATGATTCGATGACAGGGTATAACGATAGGCAACCTATTTTTATTGTTCGCACTCCCAACAGCTCTAACCGCACGGTCATTACCTATAGATTGAGCAATATGCTTGTAGCTTACAGTTGTGGCATATGGAACTTTAGTAAGTGCCTTCCAAACAGATTGTTGAAAATCAGTACCTTCAAAAATATATGGAAAAGTGAAGTCCATCCGGTCTCCATAAAAGTACTCATGCAATTGTTTAACGCATATATGAACTACAGCAGGATGATTGTCATCCAATTGAAAATCTGTCTCAGTTCTTTCGGTAAAGTGGATGGCATAAATAGCCTCCATCGTACTTAAGATTTCTAATACTCCAATCGGTGATTGAAAGTCTACTCTATGCATTATAATGACCTCCAAAGATAAAATGTAGCGTAAGCCTGCCAGCCTTCCCAATTCATAGCCAACTCTTTTAGTTCAGCCATAGTAGGTTTACGGTCTAAGTTTAATTGTTTTTTTAAGGCGTTATGCAAGCCAACATCGGAAATAGGGAAAGCAGTGGGCTCTTGTAGGCTTTTCATTAAAACATAGTCTGCAGTCCAAGGTCCAATTCCTCTAATAGATGTTAAAAACAAATGCTTTTGTTCGAATGTCTTTTGTTTAAATACTAAATCCTTCGATAACTTTCCCTGTAGAATGAGCTGAGCGATTCCTATAATATACTCTGCTTTTCTAGCACTAAATTGTAGCAGTTTTAAATCCTCTACAGTTAAAGATGCAACTATTTCTAATGAAGGAAAAACATAATATTTGTTACCTTCATACTCTAACGATTCTCCATATTTTTCTACTAAGCGCTTCTTTAAAGTGTAAGCAAATGTTAAATTGATTTGCTGACCTATAATAGCCCAACTTATTGCTTCAAAAAAATGGGGCATACCAACTATACGTAATCCATAATAACTTTGAACGATTGGACGTAAAACAGGATCATTATTAGCAAGTTCATAAAAATCTCTCAAGTCCTTCTCCAAATCAAACCATTCACTAATAAATGTAGTAACTTTTTTAACTTGTATAGTAGATGGTTGAGTAAGAGGAAATTTGACAATTATATTTCCTGGTTGCCACTCAATTATGAACAAAATGAGTTCATCATCCGTTTTAAGTAGCTTATAAATGGAGTTGTCGATAACTCTGTACAACCATTCTTGTTCAGGTTTCATTAAATGCTTCAGACATTCAGCGAAACTAAAGTCTTGTGGAGTTGGAATGCTCAGTTGACTTAGTTGTACTTTTTCATTCATACTTGCATCTTCCTCCATTGTTTACGAAATTCACTTGGGGAACTTTGAAAAGAATTTCTAAAGGCTTTATAAAAGGTAGAGGTGCTTTGAAATCCAGTTTGCAAGCTTATTTCTAAGTTTGAGGCATTTGTATGCTTCAGTAAATGGGCTGCCTTTTCTATACGAATCCTTTCTAGAAGCTGGCGGGGACTCTCCGATGTAACCTTTTTAAATACACGCTCTAAATGGAAAGGGCTGACTCCCATATGTAATGATATATTTTCTAATGTTAAGGGTTGTCTATAGTTATTAGTTAAAAAAGAAATGACCTGCTCGACTAAATCTTCTTGAGGAGCTAGTTGTAAATCAGGCTTACATCGTTTGCATGCACGAAACCCTGCTTTTTCAGCTTCTGACTTAGTTTTGTAGAATACTACGTTTTCCTTCTTGGGTTTACGGGATTTGCAGGATGGCCTACAATAAATTTTTGTGGTTTTAACAGCAGTATAAAAATACCCATCATAATTATGATCACACGCTATTATCCTTTGCCACATTTCCTCAAAGGATAGATTTATTTTATCCATTAGTTTCCTCCTCCATTAATTTTACAAATATAAGAAAGAGCCTCAATCTTTTATCGCCATTATAGAAAAACATGAGCAATATGGAAACACAACAATTTTATACTTTTCAAACAATAAGATAGATTTTTTTCCTCTAGCAGGACACTTTTCCTATGGAGTTACCGAATGCCTCTAAGCTCTACAAACACTTATATAGTTAAATAAATTTAAGTGAAAAGTACTATTTTTTTATGATTAAATTAACTGTTCTTCCCAGTTGGTTTTCTTGCTAAACATGGAGCATGCGGTTACTTAAATATCATACCATTTAAATTTTTCCAAAAGTAATCTTCATTTGTTTTACCATATCAAATAATTATGTAAGAATCGTCTTATTTCTTGCGCTTATGGTCTAAACATAATTTTTTCTTTTAGTTTTCAGAATTTTTCGTTGACTTAAATTTACAAAAATATTAATCTGTAATAAATACATTACTATTTTTTAGTTTTACGTTTAAAAACGGTTATATGTTTTCGTCTCTATCTTTTATAAAAGGAGGATTTAATTTTCTTTACTTTTAATATAGATAAGTTTAGTAGTTTGCTTGTTATTTGTAACTGATTTTACGAAAACGTTTTAAGGTTGTTATGACTAGTTTTAGATAAGCATAGCTTGAATAAAGGAGGATTTTAGTTGAACGTAGTGCTAACTTCTGAAGAAGAACAACAAAAAATGTTTCAGTTTTTGGAGCGTATTCATTCAGGAGATAAAATTGAAGCAGACGATTGGATGCCAGAGGAATATCGAATAACTTTAATAAAATTAATTTCTATGCATGGAATGAGTGAAATAATGGGAGCATTGCCTGAAAAGGAATGGGTTCCGCGAGCACCTTCCCTGTCTAGAAAACTTGGTATTATGGCTAAGGTGCAAGACGAGATGGGGCATGGTCAGCTCTTACTTCGAGTTACAGAGGATTTGCTAAAACCCTATGGAAAAAATAGAGCTGATTTGATGCAAGATTTATTCAATGGAGACTTGAAGTTTCATAATGTATTTCATATGGAAACCAAGACATGGGCCGATGCTGGAATTATCGGCTGGCTTGTAGACGGAGCTGCAATCATAACGCAAACCAATATGCTTAATGCCTCCTACGGCCCTTATGCTAGAGCGTTACAGCGGATTTGTGCTGAAGAGGTATTCCATGCTCAGCACGGAGAATCTATAATTATGGCCCTCGCGGAAGGAACAAACGAGCAAAAAGAAATGATTCAAGAGGCACTAAATCGGTGGTGGGAGCCACTTCTTATGTTTTTTGGCCCGGCCTCTAAAGAAACCACTGGATCCTCTAAACAGGATTTGACGATTAAATACAAAATAAGAACTAAAACAAATGAAGAATTCAGACAACTTTTTTTTGATAAATACATTCCTCGTATTTTATCGTTGGGATTAACTGTACCTGATTCAACGTTAAGATTTGATAGAGAGAGCAACAATTGGATATATCAACAACCTGATTGGAACGAATTTAAGCAAGTCATAAAAAATGGTGGTCCTAGATCAGAGGCACGTCTTAATCTTAGAAGAACCTCTTACGAAAATAACGCCTGGGTAAGAGAGGCGCTAAGTGCTACTGTAAGCTAAGGGAGGAACAAATAACAATGAACGAAGAAAAGAGCTTTTATCAAGAATATGAAATCTTTAGCAAACGTACTTCAAGCTCTGCATTTCAACACCAATTTAGTCTGCTAGCTCCTAATGAACAAATGGCTTTTATAATGGCTCAGGAAAACTTCATGAGACGGGAGCCTGTAGCAGACATTTGGATTGTCAATCGAAAGCATATTCGCAAGATAGAAAATGAAGAGAAGCAAACACTAGTCAGATTGGACAATAAAGAATATCGCACAACAAAAGGCTATGGTTATCTAAAGAAAAAATGGCGCCAATACGAGCAACAAATTTTGGATGAAAAAGAAATACTATCGTGGGGAGGAGATCGTAAATGAGTGAGGAGATGAGCCAGGAATATAAGGACGCTACGCAGAGTCTTCTTTTTCAACTGGCGGATGATGATTTTATGTTTGCCTATCGTGGTTCTGAATGGCTAGGCCTCGCACCTCACATAGAAGAAGACGTTGCCTCCTCTTCTATTAGCCAGGACAGCATGGGGCATGCTGCCATGTATTATAAACTTTTAGAAGATTTCGGAGTAGGAAATGCAGACCTTCTTGCTCACCTTCGGCCTACTTCCACTAGGAAAAATAGTGTTCTTACAGAAAGAGCTAACGGTAAGGGAACATACATGGAAACCCCACAATACGATTGGGCCTTACAAGTTGTTAGAAGTTATTTTTATATATCGGCTAAAAAAGTCAAAGTAGATTCCTTGTGTGCAAGTTCATATGTACCGTTAGCAGATATAGCCTTGAAGGTAAAAATGGAAATTTTTTATCACGTGTTACACTGGGAAATATGGTTCAAACAATTATTATCCTCAACGGATGTTGCCAAAAAGAAAATGATGCATGCAATCTTACAAGTGAGTGATGACTTTTCCGATTTTTTTTCATATGGCATAGATAAAGAGATTATAGAAAAACATCACCTAATTGAAACTGAGGAAATTTTAAAGGAAAGATGGAACAAGAGATTATCTCCCATTTTTGAGTCTCTTCAGATTGAAAAGCCTAATATTCCGATTATACCTAAGAAGAACGGGCGAAATGGAGAACATTTAAAAGACTTGGATGAAGCGCTTAAAACTCTTTCAGAAGTATATAGTATTGATCCAGCAGCATCTTGGTAAGGATTAAATGGAGAGAGGTGACAAATGTGTTAAAAAGCTCAACTGTTACTAAAGAGTCCATATTGGAAGTTCTATATCAAGTAATGGATCCAGAAATAGATTCTGTAAGCATAGTGGATCTCGGTATGATTGAAGAAATTATTATTGAGGAAGAAGCAGTAAAGGTCCATTTACTTCCCACATTTTTAGGGTGTCCTGCTTTAGATATCATCAAAGGAAATACAAAGGCTGCTTTAGAGAATATTTCTGGAGTAGGAAAGACTGAAGTAGATTTTGTTTTTCATACTCCTTGGACTTCGGACCGAATAACAGAGCAAGGGCATGCCAACTTAAGGAAGTTTGGAATATCACCTCCTCCACTATTTAAGGAAGGGGAAAATTCATGGGAGGTTGAATGTGCCTATTGCGGATCTACTTATATATCCATGGAAAATATATTTGGTCCAACCGCCTGCAGAAGCATCTTATATTGTAAAAGCTGCAAAAATGTATTTGAAGCAATGAAACCTATTTCTACATTTATGTAAAGGAGGAAATCCAATGGCTAAATTGATAGCGATGTATAAACACCCAGAGAACAAACAGGAGTTTGATGACCACTATTTTAAGGTGCATGCTCCTATTACAGAACAAATTCCAGGCTTAAAGGAGATGAAGGTCACAAAATTTACGAATTCTCCAATGGGTGGAGACCCTAAATATTATTTAATGTGCGAGATGATATATGATGATTTAGATTCCTTGAAAGCAGGATTAAATTCTCCTGAAGGAAAAGCATCAGGTAAAGATTTAATGGGGTTTGCAGGAAACTTGGTAACTCTTATGATAGGTGAGGATTCTTAATGGTTTACCGATTCATTGAAACTAGAATGAAGAACCAAGTTGGGATAATTGAATTGAATAGACCCGAACGGCTTAATTCCTTAAATAGAAAAATGGTTAGTGAAATATTAGAAGCATTACTAGCGTTTGAAAGTCATGAAGACATTCGAGTTATAGTCCTTACTGGAAATGGGAAGGCCTTCTCAGCTGGTGCTGATATTGAAGAAATGATGGGAGATAATCCTATTAGTCTAGAATTATTAGATCAATTCTCTGATTGGGATCGATTAGCAACTATTAAAAAACCGATTATTGGGGCAGTAAAGGGCTATGTCTTTGGGGGTGGATTCGAGCTTGCTCTATCATGTGATCTCTTAATAGCTGCAGCTGGGACAGAGTTTTCATTTCCTGAGGTAGGGCTTGGAGTAATGCCTGGCGCTGGAGGTACGCAAAGACTTACTAAGTTAGTAGGAAGAACAAAAGCCTTGGAATGGCTATGGACCGGAAAGCGGATCTCAGCAAATACAGCTTTGAACAATGGCATTATCAATAAAATTGTAGCGAGTGAGCTACTAATGGAAGAATCAATGAAGTTGGCTACCATTCTTGCTTCACAACCACCTATTTCTTTGCGACTTATAAAAGATTCTGTGAACAAGGCAATAGATTACTCACTCCATGAAGGGATGCAGTATGAAAGAAAAAACTTTTATTTACTATTTGGCACAGAGGATCAAAAAGAAGGAATGAGTGCGTTTGTTGAAAAAAGAAAACCAAATTACCAAGGGAAATAGGGAGGAGTGAATATGTACGAGTCCATTAAATATTTTGTGAAAAATAATGTAGCTTGGATTGTCTTAAACAGACCAGATAAGCTCAATGCATTTAACGCTAAGATGAATGAAGAGTTAAAAGCTGCATTTAAAACCGCGTCTTCTTCGGAAGAAGTACGTAGTATTCTCTTGACTGGAGAAGGTAGAGCCTTCTGTTCTGGACAGGATCTAACTGAAGTGGATGCTCAGATGGATTATGGAAACCTATTAAGAGAATCGTATTATCCGATGCTAAGACAGATTAGTTTATGCGAAAAGCCAATTGTTGCAGCGGTAAACGGGGTGGCTGCTGGTGCCGGCTTTAGTTTGGCCTTAGCCTGTGATTTCCGTCTGATTTCCGAAAAAGGTAGCTATTTAAATGCTTTTATCCATGTAGGTCTCGTACCAGACTGTGGGAATATGTATTACTTATCTCAGTTAATAGGCGTAGCTAAAACATTAGAACTCTCAATTTTAGGTGAAAAAGTTTCAGCTCAGCAGGCAATTAACCTAGGTTTAGCCAATAAAATTATTGAGGTTCAGGAGTGGGAAGATCAGTTAACATATTTTGCTGAACATTTAGCTAGCTTGCCTTCTAAAGCAGTTGCCCTTATAAAACGTTCAATGAAAGCGATTACAGAAATGCCTTTAGAGGAGTATCTAGAATTTGAAGCACAATCACAGCGAATAGCAGGACAAACCAATGATCATCTGGAGGGTATCGAAGCTTTTTTAGAAAAAAGAAAACCTGTTTTTTCAGGAAAATAAGGAGTGTCTTATTCATGACAACTATTAAAGACGATAAAACCGAAAAAGAGTCTCTAAAAAGAGCATTTTATCATTTAATAATAAATGGAGAAAAGATGAAAGGCTCGAAGGGTGAAACAATTAAAACCTTTAACCCAGCTAACGGAGAACTTGTAGCTGAGGTTGCTAAGGCTACCAAGGAAGATGCAGAAAAGGCAATTGCAGCAGCGCGTAACTCTTTTGATCACGGTAAGTGGAAAATGTATCCTATAGGTCGCAGAGCACAGATTTTAAATAAAATTGCTGCAATTATGCGCTCTCGCTTCAATGAGTTAGTGGAGCTAGAGATTTTAGATACTGGAAAGACGCTTCACGCTGCTCAAGGTCAAGTAACCCAAGCTATTGAGGATTTTGAGTTTTATGCGGGTGCAATTGTTGGACACCGAGGTTCTGTCAATAATGTGCCAGGTCAGTTTCATAACTATACAGAAAAAGAACCTGTTGGAGTTTGTGCACAAATTATACCTTGGAATTATCCACTGATGATGGCTGCATGGAAAATAGCGCCAGCAATAGCTGTAGGCTGTTCTGTTATCGTGAAGCCAGCATCTTTAACTCCATTAACCGCCATAATACTAGGTGAAATTTGTTTGGAGGCAGGTGTTCCACCAGGAGTTGTCAACATTGTCCCTGGTTCAGGCTCAGAAATTGGAAATTATTTAGTAGAGCACGCCGAAGTGGATAAGGTTGCTTTTACAGGGTCTACCCCTATAGGGAAAGACATTATGGGAAAAGCTTCTGAAAGCTTGAAGCGGGTAACTCTAGAACTTGGAGGAAAGTCCCCCAGTATAGTGTTTGCTGATGCGGATATTGATGCAGCTGTTGATGGCTCTTTATTTGGGATTTTTTATAATTCAGGTCAATCCTGTGAAGCTCGTTCTCGCTTGTATGTGCAAGAAGATATTTATGAAGAGTTTGTAAGTAAGTTTCTAGAAAAGACAAAAAGACTTCAATTAGGAGATCCTTTTGATAAAGGAACACATGTTGGTGCTATTATAGACCAAACACAGTTGGATACGATAAATGGATATGTTCAATCAGCGATAAAGGATGGGGCAGAGATTATAGCAGGAGGCCATACATGTTCTCCAAAAGGATTTGAGAATGGTTTTTGGTTTGAGCCGACTATAATTTCTAACGTAAATCACGAGATGAGCGTAGTAAAAGAAGAGATATTTGGGCCGGTTGTGGTCGTAATGAAATTTAAAGATGAAAAAGAAGCGATTAAATTAGCTAACGATACTACTTTTGGACTTGGCTCAGCTATTTGGTCAAAGGATGGAGCAAGAGCTACAAGAGTTGCTAATCAGATCAAGGCAGGTATAGTAATGGTGAATTGTCCGTTTTCAGCATTTCCAGGAACTCCTTTTGGCGGATACAAGCAATCAGGCTTTGGAAGAGAGCTTTGTATCGAAACGTTAGATCTGTACACAGAAACTAAGAGTATCTTATCTTACTATGGAAGCCGTCCTTTAAATCCTTTGGGGCTTTAAAGAAATACATTAAAAGGGCGGGAGCTTAAAGATGGTTCCTGTCTTTTTTCTACATAAACAAAATGGGGAGGTGCTGTTTTTGGTTAAACATATAGTTGTTGTAGGCTCCGGTGTAATGGGACGAGGAATTGCCTATGTAGCAGCTCTGTCTAATTATGAGGTGACAGTTGTCGACAACAATCAAGTAGCCTTAGAACAAGCTAAGCAAGAAATCGAGGCTTTATTTGAAAAAGGTATTGAAAAAGAAAAACTAACTACTGAAATGGCAGAAAGATATTTATGTAACCTTAGTTATGAATTAGAACTTACTTTAGCGGTGCAAGGAGCTGATTTAATAATAGAAGCTGTTCCTGAGAAAGCTGCAATTAAGAGAACAGTGTTTGAGACAATAGAAGCACATGCTAAAGCAGAATGTTATTTTGCAACTAATACCTCTACTATGAGCCCAACAGAAATTGCATCCTTCGCTAAACGTCCCGAAAAGACAATTGCTATGCACTTTTTTAATCCAGTACATAAAATGCCATTGGTAGAACTAGTGAGAGGGCTAGAAACTAGTGATGATACCGTGGAAATCATAAAAAAAGTTGCTAAGCAGATGGGCAAGGAAACGGTGGTAATTAAAGAGTTTCCAGGGTTTATTACTAGTCGAATAAGTGCGTTGGTTGGTAATGAAGCATTCTATATGCTTCAGGAAGGCTTAGGTACTCCGGAAGAAATTGATAAAGCCATTAAATTAGGCTTGAATTACCCAATGGGACCTTTTGAACTCGGTGATCTTGTTGGATTAGATACTCGACTAAATAATTTAAAGTATTTACATGAAAAGCTTGGTGAAAAATATCGGCCAGCGCCTTTACTTGAACAATACGTTAAAGCTGGCCGGCTTGGAAGAAAGACGGGCAGGGGCGTTTATTGCTATACGGACGAGGGAGAGTGAAATAAGAAATGAGAGAAGTTGTAATTGTAGATGCTGTACGCACTCCTATCGGTAGGTATAATGGATGTTTAAAAAGTATACGGCCAGATGATTTAGCATCCTTTGTTATAAAGGGACTTATAGAAAGAAATAAAGGACTTCCAGTCGATCAAATAGAAGAAGTTATTTTAGGAAATGCCAACCAAGCTGGGGAGGATAATCGTAATGTAGCGAGGATGGCTTCGTTACTCTCAGGACTACCGTTAGAGGTTGGTGGCACTACAATTAATAGACTTTGTGGTTCAGGTTTAGATGCAATACTTTATGCAGCTCGAGCAATTGCAGTAGGAGATGGTGATATATATATTGCCGGCGGAACAGAAAGTATGACTCGTGCTCCTTACGTAATGGCTAAGCCTACGAAAGAATTTCCAAGAGGAGATATGGAGCTTGTAGATACAACGATTGGATGGCGATTTATAAATCCATTGTTAAAAGAGTTGTATGGAACTGATTCAATGCCAAAGACTGCTGAGAATGTTGCTGTTAAGCACAGAATATCTAGGGAGGATCAAGATATCTTCTCCTTTGAAAGTCAACAAAGAGCTAAAAACGCGATGGAGGATAATCGTTTTTTAAATGAGATAATTCCTGTGAGGTTTACAAATCATAAAGAAGAAGAAGTATTGGTTGTGGCCGACGAAAACCCCCGACCAGAAACAAGCTTAGGAAAGTTAAAAAAATTAGCTCCTCTTTTTGAGGGTGGTACTGTGACAGCAGGAAATGCATCTGGTGTTAACGATGGTGCGGCTGCGTTACTTCTAATGAGTGCAGATAAAGCAAGGGAATTAGACTTAAAGCCTATTGCAAGATATGTTGCTGCTGCAACTATCGGTCTAGAACCAGCTCTCATGGGACTTGGACCCGTATTTGCAACAAGAAAGGCTTTGAAACGTGCAGGTTTAAAAATAGAGGATATCGGATTAATAGAATTGAATGAAGCATTTGCTTCTCAATCACTGGCATGTATAAGGGAACTAGGGCTAGATCCACAAATCGTTAATGTAAACGGAGGGGCAATTGCACTTGGACATCCCTTAGGTGCTAGTGGAGCAAGAATTGTGACCACACTTATTTACGAGATGAGAAAAAGAGAAACTAAATACGGCCTCGCTACGATGTGTGTAGGTGTAGGTCAGGGAATTTCAGCAATATTTGAAGGTATTCAGTAAGTCCGAATATAAATACAAGAACATCTCTATGTGCGTTTGACGTACCGTTTGTAAGAGATGTTTTTCTAATGCCTAAATAAACTAATGATTTTATTTTTATATTCACTCGAACAACCATTCGCACTATAAAATATGTAGTATATTTCTAGATTAAATGCTTTAACAATAAAATTTGTTTAATCTATATGAGGTTTATAAATACAGAAAATTAAATTATTTTCAGGGAAATAATTAGTATATCCTTATAACAAAATAGTGAAATAATTTAGAATTCGTGATATATTTCTAGTAGGTAAATTAGAAAAGAGTGAATGATAGTATGTCTAACACACAGTCAATGATCTTTACGATATATGGCGATTATATAAGACACTATGGCAATAAAATATGGATTGGTAGCCTTATTCGTCTTCTCAAGGAATTTGGACATAATGAACAATCAGTCCGCGTAGCTGTCTCTAGAATGATGAAACAGGGATGGTTAGAATCTGAGAAAGTAGGAAACAAAAGCTATTATTTTCTTACCAAACGAGGTAAATTAAGAATGGAAGAAGCTGCGAATCGAATCTTTAAGCTGATGCCCAATGAATGGGATGGTAAATGGCGCATATTAATGTATACAATTCCTGAAGAAAAAAGGCAGATACGTGATGAGCTTCGTAAGGAGTTGTTGTGGAGCGGATTTGGCAGCTTTTCAAATGGTTGTTGGATATCTCCTAATAATCTAGATAATGAAGTAGAATTTTTAATAGAGAAGTATGATATAAATGAATATGTTGATTTTTTTGTTTCAGAATATAAAGGTCCAAAAGAGAACAAGGCTTTGGTGGAAAAAAGCTGGCCACTCTTAGAAATAGAAGCAAGATATAAAGAGTTTATAACTACTTATAGCCAACAATATATAGTTCATCAAAGTATGATGAATGATAAGAAAATGTCATTAGCTGAATGTTTTGTAGAAAGGACTAGATTAGTTCATGAATATCGGAAGTTCCTATTTATTGATCCGGGTCTTCCAAAGGACCTGTTACCTGAAATATGGAGCGGTAATCATGCTGCACTTTTATTCGAGCAATATTATAAATTACTGGCACCTTCAGCAAGCGAATTTTTTGAAGAAGTTTTTCAAGCAGATAATGACCTTCAACGAAAAGATGTAAAATATGATGCTAACTACCACCCACTTTTAAAGGAATAGTGCTTGGAAACCGAATCTTAATAGGTTCGGTTTCCGTTATATATAAGATATGAGGAGGAGAATAATGAAAAAATGCTGTATTTTTGATATGGACGGAACGTTATTTCAAACAAACTTAATATTAGAGCCTGCATTAGAAAAAACTTTTAATATGTTAAGAGAGCAAGATTTATGGAACGAAGATACGCCAATAGAAAAGTACCGAGAAATTATGGGCGTTACACTTCCTACCGTTTGGAAAACTCTTTGCCCAAAGCATTCTTACGAAATTCGAGAAAAGAGTAATGAATATTTTCATAAACAACTAATCGCCTTGATCAAAAACAACGAGGGTGCACTCTATCCACATGCAGAAAAGGTTTTAATGACTTTAAGCGAGGACTTCGAGGTGTTCATCGCTAGCAATGGACAGGAAGAGTACTTGAAGGCAATAGTCGAAACATATGATCTGGAAAAGTATATTAAGAAAGTGTATAGTATACAAACTGTTGCATCCGGCCATAAATCAGAGCTAGTAGAAAGGGTATTGAAAGAAAATCAAATTACATCAGGATATGTAATTGGTGATCGCTCATCGGATATAAATGCAGCGAAAGATAATAACTTGATCGCAATTGGGGTTGAATTTGACTTCTCTCAGCCAGAGGAACTGGAAAAAGCAAACTATATTGTAAAGGATCTTAGAGAGGTTCTTGAATTTACTTTATAATTCCGAAGCTATGACTAATTAAAATACATAACGTTTGCTAGAAGCTTTTTTTATAGTAGTTCGTAAATTAATTTAAAATATAAGGGCCTACGAAAGAAGGATATTTTACATGAGTGAGCGATGGAAGCGTAAAAAAGAAAAGAGAGCAGAAAGAAAACGTCAACAAGATAAATATACTTGGGCAGATGTTTTTGGGGACATTTTTTTCTGGATTCCTGAACTATTTTTTTTACCTTTTCGTTTATTGTTTTGGATGCTGCGAGGTCTTTTTAGGGCATTAGGCAATCTTTTTGATGGAATATAACGGCGTACTAAAAGCAGGGGAATAAATCCCCTGCTTTTAGTTTTAATTCATAACTGACCTTGTTTATTTATGCAACTTTAATTGAAAATAATTTGATAACTAGTTATGCCAAATTATTTTCAAATATTTCTCGGTAGTCATAGCCTTTTTGTACATAGGTGTCTATAGATAGCTGAATTAGCTCTATATCTTTGTCATTTAACTCTCTTACTACTTTTCCAGGCGAGCCAACGATTAAAGATCGTGGAGGGAATTTCTTGCCAGAAGGAACTAAGGTGTTTGCCCCTACAATACATTCTTCACCAATCTCGGAATGATCTAAAATAGTAGAGCCCATTCCTATAATAGATCGCTTACCAACCCTGCATCCATGGAGAATAACATTATGTCCGACAGTTACTTCATCTTCTATAATTACAGGAGCGTCTTCATACAAATGTATTGTCGAATTATCCTGTATACTACATCGCTTACCAATAGTTATAGGTGCCTCGTCACCTCGTAATACGGCATTGAACCAAATAGTAGACTCATCTCCTATTCGAACATTTCCAATTATTTTAGCACCTGGTGCAATCATGGCTGTACCACTTATACTTGGGGTCTGCCCTTTAAACGAAATAATCAAAAAATTCACTCCTTTTTTAATTTTAACAATTGTCATTCTACTAATTATAATATAACATATTTTAATAGGGGTGGATAAAAAATGATATACGTTTGTGAGATGTTAGATATTACTTTTCCTATTATTCAAGGCGGAATGGGGAACATAAGCAACGCACAGCTTTCATCTGCAGTGACTGAGGCAGGTGGCTTAGGGACCATTGGATGTGGAACGATGTCTCCAAGTGAAGTAGAAGAAATAATTTTAGAAACAAAGAAAAGAACTTCGAAAAATTTTGCAGTAAATATTGCAATTAGTGTTTCTCCTTATGTGGATCAGCTTATTGAACTTGTTATAAAGCATAAAATTCCTATTGTTTCTCTTTCTGCCGGAAACCCTGCCCCTTATATACCTATATTGCATAAACACGGTATTTTAGTAATGACCCTAGTAGCTTCTGTTAAACACGCACTTAAAGCAGAACAGGCAGGGGCAGATATTTTAATTGCTGAGGGATTTGAGGCAGCAGGTATTAATTCTAATTTAGAGCTGACTACTTTTACCTTGGTACCCCAAATAGTTAAACAAGTGAAATTACCTGTTATAGCAGCAGGGGGGATCGGGGATGGAAAGGGGTTAGCAGCAGCGATATCGCTTGGTGCAAGTGGAGTACAGCTTGGAACTAGATTGATTACAACAAAAGAAGCTCCATTTCATGAAAATTATAAAAAACGACTGCTTGAAGCTGGGGATGTAGATACAATTCTGGTTGGTCGTAGTGTGGGGAGGATACGAAGAGTATTAAAAACTCCTTATGCTAGTAAAATTATTGATCTTGAAAAACGTGGGATGACTATTCAAGATTATGAGAAAAGCATGACGGAGTCGCATCATAAACGGGGTGCAATAGAGGGAGACCTGGAAAACGGTTTTTTAAACAGTGGTCAAATCGCTGGTTTAATAGATAACATACCTTCTGTTGAAGAGCTGTTCAATAAAATGATATTAGAAGCAGAACATAAATGGCAAGAAGCATTAGAGGAACTTAAAATGCTAACAAGGGAAAGATAAAAACGCCGACAATATGAAGTCGACGTTGTTAATTTCTCTGTTTAAAGGCCTCAAGTGTTTTTAGTTTATGATTCCTTGCATATTCCTCAATTTGCAAGCTGCTTGCATTGCTCTCCATTAACTTAATAAGGTATGCATGTTCCTCGATTGACTGAGGTGTTCTCTTAGGGTAGAAGGTAAAGCCTGCCTGTCTTACTATATCTAAACGTCCCCAAGTCTCTTCGATATTCTTGATTAGTAATTGGTTTGGACAGAACGAGTAAATATGAAAATGGAATTCTCTATTTAGTGCTCCTAGTTTGTCCAATTCATAGTTTTCAAGCATAGTTTGCATCTCAAGGTTTATTTCTTTTAATTTTGAAAGGCCATGAGCAGTGATATTGGTTGCACTAATTGAAGTAGCATAGCCCTCCAATAATGCGAGTACCTCCAAAGATTCCTGATATAGTCGGTTATCAATTCCTTTTACTATTGCACCAACATTTGGCCTGAATTCAAGTAAATGTTCTGATTCCAGTTGATGGATTGCTTCCCTAACTGGGATATGACTAGAGCCGACCTCCTTTGCAATTTGGTTAATGACGATTCGTTGTCCTGGGCTGTAAGTACCATCTACAATTCTTGTTCTAATCACTTTGTACGCGTATTGACGTTTATTCATAATAGTATCCATAATAAACGAATTGTATATCATTTGATATATGAAATCAATAAATAAAAAAGATATTTCAGATAATTATATAATCAGATAATATATAAAATTCAGACAAGATATTGTAATAATATATAAAATGATATATGATATTTGTAAATATTTAACGCAAGTTCTCCTAAATAAGTTTAAAGAAAGGAGATTTATTTTTCAGTAAGTGTAAGCGCTTCCATTGAGGCTGTTTTCTTTTTGAGTTAAACAACTTACAGAGAAGGTGAACAATTTGTTAAAAGGATTAGAGATTGGGAGGAAAGAAAAAATACAAATAACAGTTTCAGAGAGGATGTTTGCTGCTTTTGAAGGAGAGGTAGTCCATCCTGTCTATTCGACTGTTGCTATGACATATCATATGGAATGGGTATCGAGGAAAATCATTTTACCTTATTTAAATGCAAATGAGGAAGGAATGGGAGCCGCAGTAAAAATAAAGCATACTTCAGCTGCTCCATTCGGTAGCACTATTATTATAACGGCAACTGTTACAGAACTTCGAGACAATAAGGTCATAACCAACGTGGTTGCAGAGAACGAACAAGGTACTGTTGGTCTTGGTGAGGTAATTCAAGTAATTTTGTTAAAAGATACGATAAAAACAAAGTGGAAAGAGGCTTCCACTTGAGGATACATTCTAAAGATTCCTAAGGAGGAACGGATTTAATGCTAGCTGAAAGCTTATCAATGACAAAAGAATTTGAGCTTTTCGATCGAATGGCTACCCATGAACAGGTTGTGTTTTGTAATGATCCTGCTACTGGCTTACGAGCAATTATTGCTATTCATAATACGGCACTTGGTCCGGCGCTCGGTGGTTGTCGTATGCAACCCTACAACAGTGTGGAGGAAGCATTAGAAGACGTTCTAAGACTTTCAAAGGGTATGACTTATAAATGTGCTGCAGCTGATGTAGACTTTGGCGGAGGAAAAGCGGTTATCATTGGTGATCCTAAAAAAGATAAATCACCTGAGTTGTTCCGTGCTTTTGGCCAATTTGTAAATTCACTTGGAGGACGGTTTTTTACAGGAACTGACATGGGAACTACTATGGAAGATTTTATCCATGCGATGAGAGAAACAAATTTCGTAAATGGACTCCCCAAGGCTTATGGTGGTGGTGGTGATTCATCGATACCTACAGCATCAGGAGTACTCTATGGATTGAAAGCAACTAATTTCACGCTTTTTGGAAACGAGGAACTCGGCACTAAAACTTATGCAATTCAAGGTTTAGGAAAAGTCGGCTATAAAGTTGCTATAAGCTTACTCGAGGCTGGCGCTAATATTTTTGTCTCTGACATAAATAATGATAGTCTCCATGCTATTGAACTAGCTTCATCTGATTTAAAGGGAACATTGAAAATTGTCCCTAATGAAGAAATTTACTCGGTTGACGCCGATATTTTTGTGCCGTGTGCATTAGGGGGCATTATTAATGATATGACCATTCCTAAGTTGCAAGTAAAGGCTGTTGTAGGTTCAGCGAACAATCAATTGCTAGCAGATCGCCACGGCATCATGCTTAAAGAAAAAGGAATATTATATGCACCTGACTATATTGTAAATGCAGGTGGTCTTATTCAAGTTGCTGACGAGCTTTATGGCATTAATCATGAACGTGTTCTAGCAAAAACTAAGCAGATATATCATACCTTATTAGAAGTATTTAAGGAGGCATCCCTTACAGGAAATACAACGGATGAAGCGGCAAATGCTATGTGTGAAAAGCGTATTGAGAACAGAAAAACTCGCAATAACTTTTATTCAGCACCACTTAAACCAAAGTGGAGTATCCGTAAATAAGTGATTGGAGGGAAGTTAAGTGAAACAAAATTATCCTATGAAGAAAATAATAAATGAAAAAGGCCATCTTCTGAATGAAAGCTTTAATGAGCAAATCGAGGAAGGTTTGGTAAAGGAACTTTATTTTCATATGCTCAGAATTCGAACTTTTGATCGAAAAGCAATTAACTTGCAAAGACAAGGCCGCTTAGGAACCTACGCTCCTTTCGAGGGGCAAGAGGCTTCACAGGTAGGAAGTGCACTTGCTTTAAAGGAAGAAGATTGGGTTTTCCCCACCTACCGTGATCATGGAGCAACTTTAACATTTGGTAAAAGTATGGCGAAAACATTCCTTTATTGGAATGGGAGATTGGAAGGGTGTGTATCACCTAAAACAAGGAATATTTTCCCTCCAGCAGTTCCGATTGCTACACAGCTTCCTCACGCAGCAGGTGCTGCATGGGCAGAAAAGAGAAAGGGTACACAAAATATTGCTATTGCTTACTTTGGTGATGGGGCTACTTCCGAAGGTGATTTCCATGAAGGTTTAAACTTTGCTAGCGTTTTTAAAGTACCTGCCATCTTCTTCAATCAAAATAACGGTTTTGCAATTTCCGTTCCTACTGAGAAACAAATGAATTCCGAAACTATTGCTCAAAAAGCAATGGCATATGGTATGCCCGGTGTTAGAGTCGATGGGAACGACTGCTTAGCGGTTTATTTTGAGACGCAAAAAGCAATTGAATATGCAAGGGCAGGTCATGGGCCAACTCTAATAGAGGCGGTGACCTGGAGAAAAGGGGCCCATACAACTGCAGATGATCCCTCTAAATACAGAAATGCTTCACTAGGAGAAAATATAGTAGATCCCTTATATCGATTTGAGTTATTTATGAAGAACTATGATTATTGGAATGAAGATTGGATACAAGCAACTAAAGAGGAAATTAGCAACGAAATAGACGCTGCAATAGAAGAAATGGAAAACTTTCCACCACCTAATATTGAAGATGTGTTTAATCATGTATTTGCTGAAATGCCTGATCAATTAGTAGAACAAAAAAGTGCATATCTTGCATATTTAGGGAGGCAATAATTTATGACGCAACTAAGACAAACCAGTGCTACTAAGGAAACAGCGAAACAGATGACATTAATTCAAGCTATAAACGATGGAATGAGAGTCCTTTTAGAAGAGGACGAACGGACAATTGTGCTTGGTGAGGATGTCGGGAAAAATGGAGGAGTTTTCCGTGCTACAGAGGGCCTACAAGAAATGTTTGGTGTTGATAGAGTAATAGACACCCCACTTTCTGAGTCAGGAATAATAGGAACTTCTATCGGCTTAGCTGTAAATGGTTTTAAACCTATAGCAGAAATACAATTTTTAGGCTTTATTTATCCAGCATACGAGCAAATAATGACCCACGCTTCGAGAATTCGAATGAGATCTATGTCGCATTTCACAGTTCCTATGGTAATCAGAGCACCTTATGGAGCTGGTATTCGTGCACCTGAAATCCATTCTGATAGCACAGAGATTTTATTTACTCATATGCCGGGAATCAAGGTTGTGTGCCCATCAAGTCCCTATGATGCAAAGGGCTTACTGATAGCAGCGATGGAAGATCCCGATCCAGTGCTTGTATTAGAACCTATGAAAAATTATCGCTCCATAAGAGAAGAAGTTCCTTTAAACAAATATAAGGTGGAAATTGGTAAAGCCAAGATTATACGTGAAGGGACAGATGTTACACTCATTGCATGGGGAGCAATGGTATCTATTGCAAAAAAAGCTGCAGAGCTAGCAGACAAACAAGGAATACAATGTGAAATTATAGATCTCCGGACACTTTATCCAATAGACAGGAAAGCAATTGCCGATTCCGTACAAAAAACAACCAGAGCAGTAATCATTCATGAAGCTCATCCTACAGGTGGGTTAGGCAATGACATAGTGACCATTATAAATGATACCTCATTCCTTTATTTACGAGCACCAATTGAGCGAATTACAGGTTTTGATGTACCGGTTCCTTTCTTTACTTTAGAAGAACATTATCTACCAACCCCTGCAAGAGTGCTTGAGGGGATTGAGAAAGTAATTCATTTTTAAGGAGGGAAATGAATGATTGATGTTAAGTTACATGATATTGGAGAGGGAATGACCGAAGGGGAAGTCATCCACTATTTAGTTAAAGTCGGAGACAAGGTGCAAACTGACCAGCCTCTTGTGGAAGTTCAAACTGATAAAATGGTCGCTGAACTTACTTCTCCCTGTACAGGTATAGTTAAAGAGATTCAAATTGCTGTGGGGGAGACGGTAAAAGTAGGAACAAGTCTTCTTTCCTTAGAAAGTGCCGGTGAAGATCATTCACAGAAAAGTCAGCCTGTAAAGGATTTAATTAAAGAAAACGGCAGAAGTAATCCTTCAAAAAAAGAAGAGAACTCGGTTGAATTTACTTATAAGAGAGTACTTGCTACACCTTATACAAGGAAAATTGCCCGGGAACATAATATAAATCTAGAGGATATAATCCCTTCAGATCCTTCTGGAAGAATTACAGAGGAGGATGTCATTAGTTTCCTAGATAATACCAACAAGAAGATAGAACCAAAACAGCTTATAGCTGAAAAACTTAATGCTCCATCTCACTCAGATGAAATTCCTTATAGAGGAATCAGAAAAAAAATTGCAGAAAATATGAAGAAATCACTCTTTACAATCCCACATGTAACCCATTTTGACGAAGTGAATATGACTAATCTATTAGAAATGAAAGAACAATTAAAAGCAGCGGGTAATTCTATAAGTGTTCCTGCTTTTCTCTTGAAAGCGCTTGTCATTTCATTAAAGGATTTTCCGATATTCAATGCCGAACTTGATGAAGAAAACAGTCGGATACTCCTCAAGAAAACCTATCATATTGGCCTAGCCACCAACACAGAAAATGGACTTATTGTTCCTGTACTCCATGATGCAGATAAAAAATCTCTCAAGCAAATAAATCATGAAATCAAAGACTTAACCCAAAAAGCTTTAGCAGGTACTCTACATCTGTCAGCGATGCAAAATAGCACTATTACAATTAGTAATGTTGGACCTTTAGGTAGCATTGCAGCAACACCGATTATCAATTATCCAGAGACAGCGTTAATTGCTTTTCATAAAACCAAAAAGCGACCTATTGTTAATGAAAATGATGAGATTGTTATTGGGCATATTATGACGCTATCGATGTCATTCGATCATCGTGTTGCAGATGGTGCAACAGCTATTGCTTTCACTAATCGTTTTTCAAGTTTAATAGAAAATCCTCATAAACTGATTTTGGAGATGATATAGATGGTAGTAGGAGAAATTAGCCATCAAAGAAATCTAATCATTATTGGAGGTGGTCCAGGGGGCTATAGTGCGGCAATTCGTGGAGCGCAACTTGGTCTTTCCGTGACACTGATAGAGCAAAAAGAGATAGGCGGAGTTTGTTTAAACGAAGGATGCATACCGTCTAAGGTTTATACCTATGTTGGGATGAGGCGGACTGAAGCTGAACAGTTAGCGATGTTTGGGGTCGATACTATCGTTAAAGAAATAGACCTATACAAGCTAATGGAATACCAAACCAAAGTAATAGGTCAGCTGAAAACAGGTGTAGAAAGACTTTGTCAAGCCAATAAAGTGGAGATAATTCAAGGCAAAGCCTCCTTCATAGGCAAAAACAAAATTGGAGTAGAAAACGGACATCAATTTGATATTTATGAATTCGACAAAATAATTATTGCTACAGGAAGTAAAAATATCTTACCGGATTACGTTAAGTCTAAAGAAAATCGGATTTTGTACCCCTTCGAACTTTTTCAACTTAAAAAGCTACCAGAGCAGTTAATCATAGATGGCCAAGATTATATAGCTCTTGAAGCAGCATCAAGCTTTGCAGCATTAGGCTCTAAGGTAACTTTGTTAATAGAAACTAATACTGGATTTCCTTTTGATGAGGATATTAATAAAGAACTATTAAGGTTATTTAAAAAAAGAAAGATAAAAGTGATTGCTAAAAAAGAAATTCTTACGATAAAGGAAAATGTAAATGGTCTCTCTATTAACCTACTAACCGATCAACAAAAGGAAGTGATTTTAGAGGGATCCTATTTTGTAGTTCCAGAGACAAGAAAACCAAAACTGGAGGAACTGGGAATTTTACGCCTAGGTATGAAATTAAGTTTAAATGGATTTATCCAAATAAATAATTATATGGAAACCTCCATCTCAAACGTTTATGCCATAGGAGATGTAACGGAAGGTCCGATGCTTGCTTGGAAGGCTATCAAACAAGGAAAAGCAGTAGTTTCTTCAATCGTGGGAGAAAAACCCGAGGTCGATTTAACAATAGTACCTAACTGTGCTCATACTGTTCCTCCAGTAGCATCAATTGGCTTAACAGAGCATCAGGCCCTAAAATTAGGTCTATCTATACGAGTAAGCAAGTTTCCGCTTGCTAGTAATGGCTATTCTACAATAACCGGAAAAAAAGATGGATTTATTAAAGTTATTTCTAATAATACAAATGATTTGATAGAAGGAATTCATATGATTGGTGAGGGAGCATTGGAAATGTCCGGATCGTTCTTGCAACTTTTAGAGATGTCGGCTAAAGAGGAAGATATTAAATTTCCTAACTACACACACCCTGGGTTCAATGAGGCACTTCTAGAGTCTGTGGAGGGATTGCTTGGACAAGCAATTCATCTCTCACCTCTAAAAAAAGAAGCTACCATTAGTTAACGGCTTTTCTTACAGTATAAATTTACTGTGGTATTTTATATTTCATTTAATAACAAAAAAGAATTGGAGGGAAAAGAAATGAAGAATAGCTGGAAAGGGTTTTCAGCATTGTTGTTGAGTTCAACTTTATTGTTTGCTGCCTGTGGAGACTCAGGAGAAGATGCTTCTGCCTCAAAGACATACAAAATTGGTGTAACACAAATTGTGGAGCATCCTTCATTAAATGCAGCTTATGATGGCTTTAAAAAGGCATTAGAGGATGCAGGTATTGAAGCAGAATATGATTATCAAATAGCACAAGGAGATAACAGTAATAACACCACCATTGCTTCGAACCTAGTTAGCTCCAATGTAGACCTAATATTTGCTAACTCAACCGGCAGTGCCCAAGCAGCGCTGAGTGCTACTCAAGATATTCCAATCGTGTTCACTTCTGTTACAGATGCAGTTGGTGCAGAACTAGTAGACTCGATGGAGAAGCCTGGAGGTAACGTTACAGGCACGATAGATGCTCATCCAGATGCTATATCCAATACGATGAAATTTTTGAAAGAAGAGCTTGGAGCAAAAAAGGTTGGAATGGTGTTTAACTCAGGAGAACAAAACTCACGCTCCCAGGTGGATTCTGTTAAGGAACTATTGCAAGACATGGATATGACTGTTGTAGAAGCCTCTGTAGCTACAACTGCTGATGTTAAACAAGCAACTGAATCACTCCTAGGAAAAGTAGATTCTATGTATATTATTACTGATAACACTGTAGTTTCTGCATTAGAATCCGTAATCTCAGTGGCAAATGACAATAAAATTCCTGTCATGGTAGGAGAATTTGACTCTGTGAAGCGTGGCGGACTAGGGGCTTATGGCTTCGAATATTTCGATATAGGTTATGAGGCGGGGCAGATGGCAGTCAAAATATTAAAGGGCGAAAGCAAACCAGCAGATATACCTGTACAGGTGCCACAAAAGCTTAAACTAATCATGAACAAGGAATCAGCAAATACTATTGGTGTTGAGATAAAAGAAGAATGGAAAGCTGAATTGAGCGAATAACTAGGGGGTGATTCTTTATGTTTTCAGCAATATTCGGCTCAATGGAACAAGGAATCATATACGCGATTATGGCACTTGGAGTGTATATTTCATTCAGAGTGCTAGATTTTCCTGATTTAACGGTCGATGGTAGTTTTGTAACTGGAGCTGGCACTGCAGCAACAATGATCATTTTTGGTTATCATCCTATTTTGGCAACAGCTATGGCAATTGTAGTCGGTTTTATCGCAGGTTGTATGACAGGTATATTGCATACAAAAGGTAAAATAAATCCGCTTCTATCCGGAATATTAATGATGATTGCACTTTATTCGATAAATTTAAGAATTATGGGTCTAACCTCTGAAAGTTCTATAGGCCGGCCTAATATTCCGTTGTTAAATGCTGAGACTCTCTTCATTATGTTTCAATCATTTTGGAGTAAACTCGGAATCGATTCTGCATTTACAAGCTTCTTTCAATTGTTTGGTATTGAGAGGTTGCCATCCACTTGGGGAACTTTATTTCTAATGCTGATTGCAGTGGCGTGTATAAAATTTATCGTGGATTGGTTCTTAAAAACCGAAATTGGATTAGCTATAAGAGCAACAGGTGACAATAAAAAAATGATTCGTAGCCTGTCTGCAAATACCGACACTTTAATAATAGTAGGACTAGGTTTTTCAAATGCTCTTGTAGCTTTTTCGGGTGCATTAATAGCCCAATACGCTAAATATGCCGATATAGGCATGGGTATAGGTATGATTGTGATTGGTCTTGCCTCCGTTATTATTGGAGAAGCCATTTTTGGAACAAAAACTATCGTCCGAACAACCTTTGCGGTAATAGCAGGAGCAATTATTTATCGAATAGTACTTGGATTAGCGCTTCGGGTAAATTTTCTCGATACAGGTGATATGAAGCTTATAACGGCTGTAATAGTCATAGGTGCTTTAATATTACCTCAGTTGCTTGAGAAAAAGAGAGAGAAAAATAGAAAGGCAAGGCGGCATACTGAAAGATTAAAAGAGAGCCAATCAATGATAAGGAAGGAGGGGGCTCCCATTGTTAAAGCTCAATCAGATTAATAAGCTTTTTAATGAAGCAACTCCAGATGAGAAGGTAGCATTAGACCAAATCAATCTTGAACTGCATCCCGGTGACTTTATGACAGTGATTGGCAGCAATGGAGCAGGCAAATCAACTATGCTCAACATGATTTCGGGAGCCCTGACTCCAGATTTTGGTGTGGTAGAAATTGCTGACAAGGATATAACGAAAATGCCCGAATATAAACGTTCTCAAATGATTGGAAGGGTCTTTCAGGATCCCATGGCAGGGACTGCGCCGACGATGACAATTGAGGAAAATCTCGCAATGGCTTATTCGAGAAACAAAAAAAGAAGTTTCAAAATTGGCGTCGATAAGAAGAGACGGGAATTTTTTCGATCTTCCCTTGAAACTTTACACCTCAATCTTGAAAATAGATTAAATGCAAAAGTTGGATTGTTATCTGGAGGAGAAAGGCAGGCACTTTCTTTGTTGATGGCTACCTTTACGAAACCCTCAATATTGCTTTTGGATGAACATACAGCAGCATTAGATCCGTCCAGAGCGGAACTAATAACAAGCTTGACAAAGCAGCTGGTGGAGAAGGATAAATTGACAACACTAATGATTACACACAATATGCAACAGGCTTTAGATTTAGGTAATCGACTAATTATGATGGATAAAGGCCAAATCATCTTAGAGGTGGATGATGAGGAAAAAAGAAATTTAACGATAACCAAACTAATGGAAGAATTCCAGCGAATTCGAGGAGAGAAATTAACGAGCGACAAAGCTTTGTTATCCATCTAGGGGGGCGAGGCAGATGTGTCTAGCAAATATTAAGCATCAACATGTTAACGAACTAATAACAGTGAAAGCTAACCCACTTACTAATTCGTATTATTTAAATGGTAAAAGTTATGATATCAATAGTTTTCCTATTGGTTCCCCCGTTAGTGGAACTGTATATGGAACCTTGCTTAACTACCAGGAAGATTTGTTGCAAATGGAGGAGAAGTTTCTTCAAAAGCCATATGACGCTCCTCCCAATGCACCAATTCTATATATAAAGCCAGCAAATACAATCAGCTACAATGGCGCACCTATTTTAATGCCAAAAGAAATCAAAACCCTAGAAATTGGTGCATCCTTAGGGGTAGTTATTGGTAAGAAGGCAGTAGCTATAAAAGAAGGCGAAGCTTTTAACTATATAGCTGGGTACACAATAGTGAATGATGTCAGCATTCCTCACGATAGTTTTTTTCGTCCAGCTGTCCCGTACAAAACAAGAGATGGTTTTTGTCCGATTGGCCCATGGATAGTAGAGGCAAAAGAGATTAAAGACCCCAATCGACTTACTATTAAGATTTTCGTTAACGAGGAGCTACAACTAGAAAAGCACAACTATACATTAGTTCGTCCGATTGCAAAATTGTTAGCTGATATCACCGAATTTATGACATTAGACATCGGTGACACTTTGCTTGTAGGAATCTCCACTAATTCTCCCCAAGTGATCATTGGAGATAAGGTGAGAATTCATATAGATCAAATAGGATTTTTAGAGAATTATATCGTGGAAGAAGAAAAGGGGTGGCTGCCATAAAAAAAGCGCGTGTTGCATATGGTGGAGCTATTCATTACGCAATAGAATGTGACGCTCATATAAAGCTGGAAGACGGCAGAGTTGTCCGGCAGGATGAAGTGACGTGGCTAACGCCTATTATTCCAAGAACTTCTTTTGCATTAGGTCTAAACTATGCTGATCATGCTACAGAATTGGCATTTGATGCACCTTCTGAGCCTCTGATCTTTTTAAAGGGACCGAATACGTTTGTTGGTCACAATGGATACACCTGTCGACCGTCCGATGTTTCGTACATGCATTACGAATGTGAGCTTGCTGTTGTTATCGGTAAGAAGGCCAAAAATATTAAAAAAGAAGACGCGTACCAATATGTCAAAGGATATAGTATCGCAAACGATTATGCGATAAGGGATTATCTAGAGAATTATTATCGGCCAAATTTACGAGTTAAAAATCGAGATGCTTGCACTCCTCTTGGACCTTGGTTAGTGGATGCGATGGATATACGAGATCCTATGAATCTCCAAATATATACGTATGTAAATGATAAACTCGTCCAGAAAGGTTCTACAAAAGATATGATTTTTGATATTCCCTCACTTATAGAATATTTAAGTAGTTTTATGACATTGAGTGAAAATGATGTCATTCTAACGGGCACACCAAAAGGATCAGTGGACACTAAAGTGGGGGATGTAGTTGTAACCGAAATTGAAGGAATTGGTCGCTTAACTAATACAATAATTGCAGACGAAGTTTTCATAAAACGATAAATTATTGGAGGGATTTACTTGCCTCATTTTATTGTAGAGTATACAGATAATTTGAAGGAAGACATAAAAGTGCCTCAACTATTAGAGGAAGTTCATCGAATACTTATATCAAGAAAAAACATTTTTCCAATTGGAGGAATCCGTTCTAGAGCAATCGAGCTAAAGGATTACCGAGTTGCTGATGGAACAGAGGATGATGCTTTCTTACATGCCACATTAAAGATTGCTACGGGTAGATCTGAAGAAATAAAGGCAGAGGTTTGTGAAGCTATATTTGAAGTTATTAAAGGTCATTTTGAGGTTGCAATGAATAAAAGATATCTAGCACTTTCTATGGAACTAGTTGAATTTAGTGATTTAGGAACATATAAACAAAATAATATTCATAGTCGTTTTTGATAAAATTTTAGTTAAAATCATATATTATTTCATATATTTTTATTTATTTTGTTCAGAAAATTCAAATTAAGGCGGTAATAATTATGGGTGCTAGAACAGGAAAGGAATATATTCAAGGTATTAAGGATCGTCAAACAGAAGTATGGATTCACGGAGATAAAGTGGATGACGTGACTTCTCATCCAGCATTTAAAAATGTAGTAGAAAGTGTTGCTGGTTTGTATGATCTTCAACATGAAAAACAAGAAAAAATGTTATATACATCACCAATCACCGGGGATAAAGTGGGGCTTTCCTTTATCGCTCCAAAGACAAAGGAAGATTTGTTTAAAAGAAGAGAAATGCACAGTGAATGGGCAGCCTTCTCGGGAGGTATGATGGGACGCTCGCCTGATTATTTGAATACAAGCATCATGGCATTTGGAACTGCAAGTGAGTTTTTTGCACAAGAAGGTGGAGGAAGCAAACAGTTTGCAAAGAATGCCGAAAATTATTACGAATATGCGAGAGAAAATGATATCAGTCTTACTCATACTCTTATTCACCCGCAGGTAAACCGTTCTATGCTAACTCAATCAGAGCAAAAGGACCCTTTCTTGTCAGCGCGGATTACTAAAAAGACAGCGGACGGGATTATTGTGAACGGCTGCCGACTTTTAGCTACCTTAGGAGGAATTACAGATGAGCTGGTCGTCTTTCCATCCACGATAAATAGAACTCCAGGAACTGTGGACGATCCCTTTGCCTTTGCTTTTGCCATTCCGAACAATACGCCTGGTTTAAAATTTCTCTCTCGTGAATCCTTTGATTATGGTAAGAGTAAATGGGATCATCCACTAGGTTCCAGATTTGATGAAAGCGATGCAATCATTTCTTTTGAGAATGTGTTAGTTCCTTGGGAAAGAGTTTTTGTTTGCGAGAGTACGGATATTTGCAATCGAACTTATGCAGAAACGAATGCTGTCATTCACATGACGCACCAAGTAATTTCGAAAAACGTAGTGAAAACTGAATTTATTCTTGGAGTTGTCATAAGTATGATGGAAGCTATCGGAATAGATAAGTTTATGCATGTAAAGGAAAAGGCAAGTGAAATCATGGTGATACTTGAAGTTATGCGATCTCATCTTTACCGAGCAGAGCATAACGCCAAGATAGACCAATATGGCAATATGACTCCAGATTTTGAACCTTTAAATGCAGCACGTAACTGGTTCCCTAAAATGTATCAGAGAATGAATGAAATTATCAAAATTTTGGGTGCCTCTGGTTTGATGGCTCTTCCTACCGAAGATGACTTTAGCAATGAGGATGTGGGTCCTTTAGTGCATCGCTACACACAAGGGGCTAACATGAATGGGGAAGAACGTGTACAGCTGTTCCGTTTAGCTTGGGATATATCTATCAGTGCATTTGGGAATCGTCAAGCACTGTACGAATATTATTTCTTTGGTGATCCAGTACGAATGTCCAACGCGTATTATGATAGCTTCAATAAACAACCATATAAGGATATGGTAACAAGCTTTTTAAATAGAGCTAAAACAGAAGCGGGCATACTTTTATAGCCTGATTTAAGAAAGGAGAGTTTCTTTTCCATGCAGCAACTTAAAAATGAGATAGAAGATCAATTGTTCAGAACCATAATGGGCAGCTTTGCTACCGGGGTTACAGTAATTACTACACAGGTGGATGATGAAATACATGGAATGACGGCTAATGCCTTTATGTCAGTTTCGCTGCAACCCAAGCTTGTGGCTATAAGTATTGGAGAAAAGGCTAAGATGCTTGGTTACATCAATTCATCCAAAAAATTTGCCATAAATATCTTGGCAGCTAATCAGAAAGATCTTTCTAAACAATTTGCGGGTCAGCTAAACTCTGATGAAGTTGTTGCCTTTGAAACCTATCAGGGTCAACCTATTATAAAAAATTCACTTGCCGTCATTAGCTGTGAACTATTCAATCAGCTTGATGCTGGTGATCATACTGTTTTCATTGGAAGAGTGACTGGATTAAAGCATGAACCACAGGAACCGCTTTTGTTTTTTGGAGGTAAATATCAAGAAATAAAAGAATGAAGTTGATGAAAAAAACCTATTATAAGGAGTTGAACAAATTGGCATATGAAGAAGCAAAAAAGAAGCTTAGAGGATCTATTTGTCCTGTAATTACTCCCTTTTTAGAGAATGGAGAAATAGATATTGAGACCTTTCAGCAGCTTATCCATTGGCAAATAGAAAGTGGGAGTCATGGGATATCCGTAACTGGTACGAGTGGTGAGCCGAGTTCATTAACTATAGAAGAACGCAAAAGAGTGATGAAGATAGCCAGTGAAACAATTGCTGGACGTGTATTTTTTGCTCCTGGTACTGGGTCAACTAATCATGATGAAACGATGGAGCTTACTAAATACGCCGAGGAGCTGGGTGCTGATGCAGCAATGGTTATCGTTCCTTACTACAATAAGCCCAACCAAGATGCATTATATACCCATTTCAAAATAGTAGCAGAATCTGTGAAAATCCCAATTATTATTTATAACATTCCTGGAAGGTCTGCAGTCAATATGGAAGTCACTACGATGAAGAGGCTAGTAGAGGATTGTCCTAATATTGTAGGGGTAAAAGAGGCGAATAAGGACTTTGAGCATGTAAACCGTGTACTCCTTAACTGTGGAAGAGATTTCCTTCTTTATTCAGGTATAGAGCTACTCTGTTATCCAATGCTTGCTATTGGTGGTGCAGGATTTATCAGTGCAACAGCTAATGTAGAGCCTGCTAAAGTTGCAGAGCTTTACAATGCATGGGTTGCTGGCGATGTAGAAAGATCCCAGGACCTTCATTTCGAGTTAATGCCTTTAAATGATGCTTTGTTTAGAGATACAAATCCTGCTCCAGCTAAGATAGCGCTTGGTATGATGGGAAAAATTAATCCTAAGCTTAGGTTACCATTAGGACCACCTTCACAGGCAGTTACAGATGAGGTACGACAAACATTGATAAGCTTAGATATTCTACCAAAGGAAACCTCTTCACAACTATAAAAAAAAGTAGGTGATTAAAATGGTGTCATCTCATGAGTTAACCTCATTAAAGCATGAAACACAACAAAGCATCTTTCTCTATATAAATGGAGAATTTATTTCTGCAGCCGGAGGGGCCACCTTTGCTAACATGAATCCATTTACTAATGAGCAAATCAATTTAGTATCAGAGGGCCAGAAGACAGACATTGTTAAAGCAGTTTCTGCAGCTAGAGATGCCTTTGAACATGGGCCCTGGAAAACGATGAAGTTAAGTAAAAGGCTATCATATATATACCGCATTGCAGATCTCATTGATGAGGAAGTAGAAAGGATTGCTTACTTAGAAGCTTTAGACACGGGTTTGCCTATTAGCCAAACGAGGAAAATGGTTAACCGTGCTTCAGAAAACTTTCGTTTTTATGCAAGAATGGTAGAGAGCAGACTAGTAGGGGATGTCTATCAGGTGGACGATGAATTTGTCAATTATACAATTCACGCACCTGTTGGAGTTGCAGGATTAATAACGCCATGGAATGCTCCATTCATGCTAGAAACGTGGAAGATTGCACCGGCTCTTGCTACTGGAAACACTGTAGTGCTAAAGCCAGCTGAACTTTCTCCTCTTACAGCTAATATATTAGCAGAAATTATTCATAAAGCAGACCTACCTAAAGGAGTCTTTAATGTAGTTCACGGTCGAGGAGAAATAGCTGGTGATGCATTGGTAAAGCATCCAGATGTGCAGCTTATTTCTTTTACAGGAGAAACTACCACTGGCTCTACTATTATAAAAAATAGTGCGGACACATTAAAGAGTTGTTCTATGGAGCTAGGCGGGAAATCTCCTATTATCGTTTTTGAGGATGCTGATTTTGAACGTGCACTAGATGCCTGTGTATGGGGAATCTTCTCCTTTAATGGTGAGCGTTGTACAGCAAACTCACGCCTATTTGTACAAGAAAGTATAAAAGATAAATTTATAAATGCATTAAAGGTGAGAGTGTCTAATATAAAAGTTGGTGATCCGTTAGATGATCAGACGGAAGTTGGTCCACTTATTGATCAAGGACACTTTAATAAAGTAAAGGGCTATATAGACATAGCAAAGGAGGAAGGTACCGAAATAATCTCAGGTAAAATTCCATCTGAATTTTCCAAAGGAAATTTCGTGCCTCCAACCCTTATCTTGAATGCTCATAATGACATGCAAGTTGCAAAAGACGAGATCTTTGGACCAGTGCTGATCGTAATGTCTTTCAAGGACGAGGAAGAGGTCATATCATTAGCCAATAATACGGATTACGGATTAGCAGGTTATGTATGGACAAACGACATTAAACGTGGACATCGCGTCGCTCATAAAATTGATGCAGGCATGCTTTGGGTGAATGCTCAGAATGTTAGAGATTTAAGAACACCATTTGGCGGCACTAAATATTCTGGTATTGGTCGAGAAGGTGGACATTACAGCTTTGATTTTTATACTGAGCACAAAATTATTCACGTTTCAATTGCCGACCATCATATACAGCAATTTGGAAAGTTATAGAGAGGAGGAGGAACCTGTTGGATTTTTCCATCATACGTATAGCTCGAACCGTTCTCCATGTTAAGGATTTAGAGCTCTCTCGCAAATTCTATGTAGATGGCTTAGGAATGATAGAAACCGAGCGAGATGAAAATCATGTTTATTTAAGAGGGTTAGAAGAGCATTGTCATCATAGTCTAGTACTTAAAAAATCGGAAAAGTCTGTTGTGGAAGCGCTGAGCTACAAGGTGATGAAAGAAGAGGACCTTAATTATTTAGAAAAGTTATTTCTTGCTCAGGGACTTAAAACAAAATGGATTCCTAAAGGCGAACAGCATGCAATAGGTAGAACGCTAAGAGTTCATGACATTTCAGGTATACCTTTAGAATTTTTTGCTGAAATGCCTATTGTAGAACGAATGCTTCAAAAATACGATCATTACCGGGGAGCAAAAATTCAGCGAATTGATCATGTTAATTGTGCTGTACCGAACGTGCAAAAAGCCTATGACTTTTATGTAAACAGTCTAGGGTTTTCTTGCTCAGAATATACAGAAACTGAAGAAGGGGACTTATGGGCTGCATGGCTCTTCCGAAAGCCCACCGTCCATGATCAGGCATTTATGAGCGGACCAGGACCAAAACTTCATCATTTCGCCTATACCCTATCAGATCGTCTCAGCGTGTTAGACTGCTGTGATGTATTGGCTAGTATGGGCTATGCGGATTGCATTGAGCGTGGGCCAGGCCGACATGGATTATCTAACGCCTTCTTCCTTTACTTAAGAGACCCAGATGGTCACCGAATCGAATTGTATACCGGCGATTATTTGACATGCGATCCTGATATGAAGCCAAAGCGATGGGACTTAAATGATCCACTACGTCAAACATTCTGGGGACACCAAGCACCAGATAAGTGGTTTAACGAAACTAGTACATTTATCGATATTGAAACAGGAGAAGAAATAAATAGCCAGGAACCGATGCTTGAACAGAGAAAACCTAAAATTTTAGTATGACGTATAACCACCTGAGACTAGAGCTTAGGTGGTATTTTTGTGGACAGGGAAAGTTATGATAGTATGTGACTTCAAGGCTATATTGAAAAACTTGCGAAACAATTATAGAAAAAGTTTTCTGAAAAAATAGATTAATAATATCTATTAATAGTAAAATAAAATAAAATAAAGGGGGAAATAATTTTGAGTGAAAAATTAGTAAGAGTGGGAACTACGTATATACCAGTTTCTAATGTTGTACTTTCAAGCGAGTGGTACACGGAGAAACTTGGAGCTAGAAAAAATTATCAAGATGAGGATAAAGCCATTCTAAATTTAGCAAATCACAGCATCTTTTTGGTTAAGAGCAAAGCGGGTGAAACTTTAAACTTTATAGACAACAATGGTCAAAATCGTTTTGCGTTAACATTTGAAGTTGATGGTATAGATAATCTTATATCTTTACATTATGAGTTAAATAAAACCTAGTCCAAGTAGGACAAGTAGAAAATAGAGGACATGCAGGTAGAAATTTTGTGTTTGAGGATCCGGACGGTAACAAATTCGATGTTTGGAGTGAACTAAGCCCGTCATATAAAGAAAAATTTAATATGCAATAATTAAAAGAGACTATCATGGTCTCTTTTTTACAGACTATTTTTTTCATCATTAGCGATTTGTTAAGTTTAAAGATTAATAAAATCGGGAAATAAAAATGAGGAATGCACTATTTCTAAGGGAGGGCTTCATCATGACAGAAGAAAAAGAAATGAGAAATGGTTCAAAAGAAAGTGAGCAGAAAAGAGAGACACTAACAACTCGCCAAGGACATCCTGTAACGGATAACCAAAATATACGTACTATAGGTAATCGCGGTCCAGCTACACTTGAAAATTATCATTTTATCGAAAAGATTTCGCACTTTGACCGTGAAGAAGTACCTGAACGAGTAGTCCATGCTCGAGGAGCAGGAGCTTTTGGCTATTTTGAAACGTATGGAAAAGTGGGAGATGAACCAGTAGAAAAATACACTCGAGCAAAAGTATTCTCTGGTGCTGGAAAACAGACACCATTAATGGTTCGTTTTTCAACGGTAGCGGGTTCAAAGGATTCTCCTGAGACAGCACGTGATCCTCGCGGATTTGCCGTAAAAATGTACACAGAAGACGGCAACTGGGATTTAGTCGGGAATAACTTGAAAATTTTTTTTATTCGCGATGCGATGAAGTTTCCTGATATGATACATGCTTTTAAAGCAGATCCTGCTTCAAATATTCCGAGTCCTCAGCGTATGTTTGATTTTGTTTCTCGATCACCTGAAGCGACACATATGATAACTTTCTTATTCTCGCCATGGGGAATTCCAGCTACATATCGCCATATGCAGGGATCTGGAGTTAACACCTATAAATGGGTTAACGAAAAAGGCGAAGCAGTACTAGTTAAATACCACTGGGAGCCTAAACAGGGTATTCGCAATCTAACACAAGAAGAAGCGGATGCTATTCAAGCAAAAAATGTGGGACATGCTACACAAGACTTGTATGAGTCAATTGAGCGAGGAGAATATCCAGAATGGGAACTATTTGTTCAAATCATGAGTGATGATGAACATCCAGAGCTTGATTTTGACCCGCTAGATGACACCAAATTATGGCCACCAGATCAGTTTCCATTCCTACCAGTCGGTAAAATGGTCTTAAACCGCAATCCGATTGATTACCATGCAGAAATTGAACAAGCTGCTTTTGGTACTGGGGTATTAGTTGATGGATTGGATTTTTCAGACGATAAGATGCTTCAAGGACGTACTTTCTCCTACTCCGATACACAACGCTATCGTGTAGGAGCTAACTATTTGAAATTACCCGTAAATGCACCTAAAGTTCCAGTTAGAACAAATCAGCATCGTGGACAAATGGATGTGCATAGACCTGATGAAGCTGGAGGCAATCCACATGTCAATTATGAGCCATCTATGATTGGTGGATTACAAGAAGCAGAAAAAACAGAACATATAAAACACGAACCTCAATATAATGCAAAAGCAACAAGCGCACCAATAGATCGTGAGAACAACTATGGTCAAGCAGGTGAGACATACCGTAGTTTTGAGGATTGGGAACGCGAAGAATTGATCAAAAACTTATCTGCAGCACTTTCTATTTGTGATCCTCGTATCCAAGAGGCTATGATTTATCATTTTACACAGGCAGATGAAGACTACGGTCGACGTGTAAAAGAAGGTATTCAACGTAAGATGAAAGAAATGGAAGAAATGAAAAAACAAGAAGAGCAACAAAGCTCTCCTGGAGCCAATGCTGCAGCAGATAAAGCAGAGGATGTTGGCCGAGAATCTAAACCTTACTAATAATTTCTACCCCCTTCGCTAAATGGAGGGGTTCTTTATTTCATCCATCAAAAGGAGTGAGTTTAAATGAAAGTAATAGTTGTAGGAGCAAATGGACAAATTGGTAAACAGATAGTAGAAAAATTACAAATTGATGATCAGCATACTGTAACTGCTGTTGTTCGCAAACAGGAACAGGTTAAAGACTTTAATAATCAAGGAATAAAAGCTGTATTACTTGATTTGGAGGGTAAGGTTGATTCGCTGACAGAAGCATTTACAGGAGCCGAAGCTATCATTTTCACTGCTGGTTCAGGTGGACATACAGGTCCGGATAAAACCTTGTTAATTGATTTAGATGGAGCAGTGAAAACAATGGAGGCAGCAGAAGCCGCAGGTGTGGAAAGATATATTCTAGTGAGCGCTTATGATGCTGACAAACGAGAAAACTGGAATGCCGAAATGCGTCCATACTATGTGGCGAAGCATTATGCAGATAGAATGCTAGAGCAAAGTAGCCTAAACTACACAATTGTTCGACCTGGTGGTTTAATAAATGAAAAGGCTCAAGGTAAAATTACGGCGGGAATTGAGGCAAAACCAAGTACGATAACACGTGAAGACGTGGCGGATGTTTTAATAGCATCATTAGAGGAACCAAGTACTTATCAAAAAAGCTTTAATGTCGTAAATGGTACAGTTTCTATTACGGAAGCTTTAAAAAATATATAAAAAGTTGAAAATTAATTAATAGAATGTAATGAATAAAACTAAGTTTTACTTAACGATTAAAAATGATATTAGCAGACTCCATTTTTTTAGGGGTCTGTTTTTCTTTTGTTAAACACTACTCGAATAGAAATGAAATAGTATGCTAGTAGTAGCAGGTTTTATTATTTATTCAGTCAGACATACTGCCCTGGTTAGTAATTGAATATCATGAAGGATTTCTTTTTTTAAAGTATCATTTTCACACCTATAGTAATCGTCTACTAGCTTAACTAGTTCTAAATATATGAGATTCATTCGGAGTAGCTCCTTTTAATTGGGTTAAAAGTTTCTAATCTATTATTCCTGAATTATATACATTTTAAACATTATTTTTAAATGAAGTTTATAAAAATTCAGAAATTCTAATGTATATTCTTAAAACAGGAATATATTGTATTATATTTTTTACTTCTGGTATAGTACATTGACACACATAGTAATATGTCTTACATTATAAAGGAGGTGATAAGCTTGTCGGAAAATGAGGTAAGTGCCGATTTAATAAGAGGCCATATCGATACAATTATCTTAAAAATTTTAAAGCGTGGAGATAATTATGGGTATGAAATTGTGAAGGCTATTTCCAACGATAGTAATGGGGTTTATATTTTGAAGGAGCCAAGTTTATATAGCAGTCTAAAAAGATTAGAAAAGTTAGGATTTATTAATGCCTATTGGGGAGATCAGTCTCAAGGAGGAAGAAGAAAATATTACACTATCACGAAGGAAGGTTTATCTGTATATCAAGAAAATGTAATGGCATGGAATAGAGCGAAATTGCTCATAGATCAATTAGTATTAGAAGGGAGCGAACAGAGTGAGTGAAGTTCGGAAATATGTCAATAAGATGTTTGCTGGGTACCCCAAAAACGAAGAAACATTAGATTTAAAAGAAGAAGTAATAGGAAATCTAGAGGCGGAAATGGAAGACTTAGTTATTAATAAAGGATTTTCCGCCGAACAAGCATTTAAGGTCAGTACTGAAAAAATGGATAAACTGGATGGGGTAATAGAAGGGGTACAAACCATTCAGTTAAATAAAGTTATGGTTGAGATAACTCAATGGTTGCTTCTTTATTTGTTGGTCGCGTGGATAGTTTCCATTCCTTTAAATATTTATAGTTCCTTAAGGGCTACTAGCTGGCTTCTGTTTATACTGATAATAATAATTGGCATTTTTTATATCGTGTTAAAGTTTAGTGGAGGTTTTTTAACAAATGATTTAAAAAATATTAACCTCGGGCTTTTAAAGAAATGGCAAAAAGTGATTTGGATTATATGGACATTATTTATCGTAGGTCAATGGGGAATGATTACTGCCGTTTATTTTGGTAGTGACATATGGTTTGGACGCACTATATCTTTTGATGGACCATATCAATTTGGACAAATAGTTACTAGCTACTTGGCTCCGCTTGTTTCAATAATCATACCCCTATTAATGAACAGACTTAGACAAATGCTAATCTTAGGAGGAAAGCAGAGAACTTATGAAGAATAAGATAATCATTGTGCTATTCATTATCGGAATTATACTGTTTGGTTGGATGAACCTCTTTTATATACCAGCAGAAGAAAAGGCAATGGAAGAAGAAACGATACAACAGCTTAATCCTGAAACGCATGATTTTAGCAAAGTTCTAGCTTATGAGAACAGGTATATGGGGAATTTAACAAACAACGCACAACTATTTCAATCGCTCCCTTTACAAAATTATTTGAATGGATATGAGCAGGATTCCAAAATTCACTTATTAATTGTCAATTACAAGGATTTAGATGGTTTACCTCAACAGCATATCCAAAAATCCATCATCTATAATACAACCGCTGCTTTTGTTCTTATTAAAAATTTAGAACAGATAGAGCTTCGATTTCCTACAGAATCATTTTTTGTAAAGAGAGAAAATGTGGAGAGAGTTCTGGGAGATTTGGAGGTGCTTTTAGATCCAGAAGTATTTGAAGAACAAGTGCAATCTCCACTGAAAAATGCTGTTTTAGAAGAATGGATAGTGCAGTATACGTCAATCTAAAAAGGAGCAATCATTTTGAATAGAAGTGTAATAAAAGCATATGATGAACTTGCCAATGACTATGAGCATCATGTGGATCAAAGAAGCTTTTATAACACAGAGTATGAAAGACCTGCCATGATTAAGGAATTACCAAGGTCGGTAAGTAACTTAAACGTGTTAGATGCGGGTTGCGCAGCTGGTTGGTACACCTGTGAACTTATTAGACATGGAGCAATAGTTACAGCTACTGATATTAGTCAAAATATGGTTGACGCTACTAAAAGAAGAGTTGGTGAAAAAGCTACCGTTGTTTGTTTAGACCTAGCAGAGGAACTTCCATTTGAGAATAGCAGCTATGACTTAATTATTTCCTCTCTAGTCCTTCATTATTTAAAAGATTGGAAGTCTACATTCAAAGAATTTAATAGAATCTTAAAACCAGGTGGAAAATTGCTATTTTCTGTTCATCATCCATCTATGGACGTGAGATTATCAAAAGAAGGGAACTATTTTTCTCACGAACTAGTTGTTGATGAGTGGACCCGTGATGGTAAAATCATTGAGGTCCCTTTTTACAGAAGGCCTATGCAAACAATACTGAATGAAACCTTACAATATTTTAAATTAGAAAAAATAATAGAGCCACAGCCTACAGAAGAATTTAAGAAAAGGGATTCAAGTGGTTATCAAAAACTGAAAAAAGCACCGCATTTCTTGATAATAAAGGCAAGTAAACATGGCTAGATCTATTCTATGTTTAATAAGAAATTACACAAACACAATGATTGTTAGTACTCCATATAGAAAAGAAACTATCTCTTCTTTTCAAATTTATTTCTATTGGTTTTTTGTATTATTTTACGGAACTTACAATTATATTCCATTAAATATGTTATTGTTTTGATATACATAATTCTTGGAGGGGTTTAGATGGTCTTAAAAATTGTAACTATATTCACAGAAAAACATTTAAATGACTTATTTCTTTTGTTTCAAAATGAATGGTGGACAAAAAATCGAACAAATGACGATATACTAAAAATGTTAGATTTAAGTCATGTAGCTATAGGTTTAGTTGATAGTGAGACCGATGAGCTAGTAGGGTTTGCAAGAGCTATTACAGACGGTATGTACAGAGCCTTTATTTTTGATGTAATAGTAAAAGGGAGCGATAGAAATCGAGGACTAGGTTTTGCATTAATGAATAGTCTTCTGGAAAATTCCCTTATTCAAAGTGTGGAAAGAATTGAGCTTTATTGTCCTGAACGATTAGTTTCTTATTATGAGCAATTTGGGTTCTCAACTGATGTGAACGGGAGTACTTTAATGAGGTTGAAGCGATGAATTTAATAGCCAATGGAGAGTACAAAATTAAGATCAACGACATTTTTCACTGGATTAAAGTCGAGGGAATAGAACATAATACGATACCCCTAGTAGCTATTCATGGAGGACCAGGAGGTAATCATTACGTATTTGAGCATATTGCAGGAGCAAAATTATCTGATCACAGAACGGTTATTTATTATGAGCAACGAGGCTGTGGAAGGAGTGAAAAACCTCTATCACAAAGTGATTATTCATATGAGCTCTTAATCGAAGATTTTACTAAGATACTAGAGTGGTCTGGATTTCAAAAAGTTGACTTACTTGGCTATTCGTTTGGAGGAGAGTTAGCTCTCGAGATAGTTGCTAGCTTACCTGAAAAAATACACAAAGTAATAACCTCATGTCCAAGCCTTATTTCATTAGAAACACAGTATTTGCTTCAAATCGCAGGATTTGTCTCTGTGGCGGAGCCAAGACTTTTATACGAGATAGAACAAGTTTTAGCCGAAACATCCTCCATTCACACAAAACACAAAAAGATTTGGGAAATTGTTAATGAAAACACTTTAGACAAATTTATGTTCAATAATATAAAAAACGCAAATATTTACCGAAAGCAAATGATTGAAAGTGGCTTAAAAAATTCGGGTCATATGATGGCAGCGTTACAAAGAAATCCTCGCGAAATTCCATTGTATGAAAGATTATCTCAAATTACCAATGAAATCCTTATCATTACAGGAGTCCATGACCGTAATAGCGGTTTAGGCATTTCAAATCTCATACATAATAATTTACAAAAGAGTAAGTGGGTTTTGTTTAATGAAAGTGCACATTTTCCTGAAATAGAGGAAACAGATAAGTACGTAAATCAAGTCCTCGCATTTTTAGAATCTTAGATTATAGTAGCAAGTGAAAGGATAAGAAAATGAACATAGATGTAATTCTAGATGAGCTTATTAGTAAGGGGATATTGCCAGCAGATGTAAAATGGCAAGTTTCTCATTTGCAAGGTGGAACCGTAAGTGAATTATACCTTATACAAAACACAGTGGGAGAAAAAATAGTAGTAAAAAGTAATGTCCCTGCCTTAATAGATGCAGAAGGTGAGTTTTTGAAAATATATGAAGAAATTGACCTTGTACCGAATATTATGTATGTGGAAAAAACACATAAGTATTTAGTTTATAGTTTCATAGAAGGAGAGACTAATCTCGGAGTAATAGATAAAAAGCAAATGCTTAAATTACTTGTTGAGGGGCTCATCAATCATTATAAAATAACAAAAAAATATAATGGTTGGGGATGGGCTGATGATCTTTCTTCCTCCTGGTTTGATTTCATGGAAACAAGAGTTGAAGAATCATCAATCTTGTTAGCAGATTATTTAGGTGAAGATGACTTCAAGCTCGTACAAGATTTAATCCAAAATCAAAGTAATCTGAATTTAAAGCCATTCCTTTTACATGGAGATTGTGGAGTACATAATTTTATATTTAATGGTAAAGAACTTAAAGGTGTTATTGATGCTTCACCAGTCATAGGTCATCCAATGTATGACCTGGTTTACGCCTTTTGTTCATCCGCTGATGACCTATCTAAGGAAACAATCGACTATGCCTTTTCCTTGATGAATATAAAAGATGAATATTTGGCTAATAACCTGTATAAAGAGGTTGCAATTGGTTTATATTTTAGATTGGCTACTTGCCTCAAGCATCATCCAGAGGACTGGCCGATTTATAAAAAAGGCTGGGATTATTGGAAAGCGATTGTTTAGAAACCCTATCTACATCTGATTGATAAATAATCCAATAAAAATAAGTGTGATAGTGGAATTTCCAATCATCGATATTAATTTTGAGTAGCCCATATCAGTTTCTATTATTTCAGGCTTATCTTGATAAATCCATTTCTTTAACGATTGCACTGCTTACTTCCGATTGATCAAAGGTTAAATACGCCACATCGTGTGGAAATTCGACTTTGTTACCAACATCCTGTTGGCCTGAAGCGCTCGGACTGAGCGCAGCGAGGGAGGAGGGTGATGCCGTGCCCGTGGAAAGCGCAGCGCCTGAAATGGAAATCGACGATTTCTCACTATGTATTGTAAAAAAAAAGACTATAGACAATTTCAAATTTCTCTGGTTTGTCTACAGTCTGTGGCCATATCTTTGAGAAATGGCCTTTCAAGCTTTGAAAATATTGAGCTGTGGTTGCTTAAGCGTTATTTTGTACTGATTTTCGATTAATACATAAGAGATCAATGTATGCTCTCTAAAGCAATTTTTAAATTTGGATATACTATAGAAGATATTTCTATCCCTTCTATGATAGCCATTTTAGCTAGATCAGGACTGACTCCAGTGGCAATTACATTAATGCCCATTAAACGAATCATTTGAACCATTTCATTTATAAGGCGAATATTTACTTTGTCTATTTTATAGACGCCAGAAAAATCAATTATTACGTAATTTACATCCATATTTGCTATTTTAGGAGTAGAATTTTCTATCAAATACTTGATTCGAAAAGTATCGATGCGGCCTACTAATGGTAAAACAATTATTCCATCTTTTACTGGAATAACTGGTGTTGCTACTTTAGCTATTTCCATTTGAGAAGTCTTCTTATATTCGCTTACAAGAAATTCATAATTTGCAACAGTTTCGTTAAGGCTAACATCTAACATTCTATTAACTTGAATTATCATTTTACTTAATTCGTGCAAGCTAAGATTGAACTGAACAGCTAAATTAGTTAGTATCTCAGTTATAACATTGCGGGTAGGGAGATATCTAACTACTAAAATAGATAAATTACCATCTAGAGAGACCATTGCCGCATTCCTCTTACTCCATTCCAACAAGGAATCAGGAATTTTTTCTTCTCCGCTTACGACATACTCCCCAATAAAGCTTACAAATTCTATATACATATTTATCGCTTGCTCTTGCTCCCAAGGCGGAATTTCCATATCTATAGAATGGACTACACCATTAACTATTTCGTTAGCCAACAATTCCTTGTTATTAAAGATATAATTCGAAATGCTTTTAAGTGAGCTCATATTCTTTCTCCCTTTTTGTATTGCTTCTTATTCATCATAAAAATTTGATTCTTGTAAGTCAAGGTTTTAAGCAATAAGAAATAATGAATATAGTAAGCTTTTCAGTATTAATTTCACAGACATTTCAAATAAATAAAATAAAAAGTTATACTAGTAACAAATATTCTTTTAGAAAGGATAGGGTGAAATGGAAATAAATAATTTGATAAGAGTTAGTACAAGGCAGGGATTAAGAGATTGGCTTGAGCTAAATTCAAATAAAGAAACATTTTGTTGGGTATTAGTAAGTATGACTGAACAATCAGGCGACATCCTGTATTTAGATGCAGTTGAAGAGGCATTATGTTTCGGTTGGATTGATGGTACAAAGAAGAAAATATCAGATACTGAACTAGCTCAAAGGCTTTCCAAAAGAAAGGAAAAAAGTAACTGGACAGAATTGAATAAAGAAAGAGTAAGGAGACTCGAAAAATTAGGTTTGATGAAAGAAGAAGGACTGAGAATTCTCCCTGATATGCAACCTGAATCCTTTACTATAGATATAGAAATCGAAACTTGTCTGAAAAAAGAGGAGCAATTATATCAGAACTTCGTTAATTTTCCTGAACTATACAGGAGAATTAGAATTGATACAATTCAAAGTTATAAAAATGAACCTGTTATCTTTAATAAAAGGTTGGATAAGTTTATTGAAAATACGAGAGAAAACAAAATGTACGGTCAGTGGAATGACAATGGTCGCTTAATTAATTATTGAAGGAAGGAAATGAGAATTGAAAATAGAACGATTGATATCCATCATATTCAAGCTCCTAAATAATGAAATTTTGTCAGCTTCTAGTTTAGCTGATGAATTTCAAGTATCATCCCGGACAATTTATAGAGACATCGAAACTATTTGTGCAGCAGGAATACCAGTCGTTTCATACCAAGGTACTAACGGTGGCTTCGGAATAATACAAGGCTATAAATTTGATAAAAGTTTAATGGGTTCCTTTGACATACTAAATTTAATAACAGTATTAAATAGTTTATCGAGTATTTTTGAAGATAAGAAAGTTGAACATACGATAGAAAGATTAAAATCGCTGGATGTAAATGGTGACAATGTTTTAATGATTGACTTAGAAAACAATAGAACAGAACCAAATTCATTAATGGATCTTCGAAAAGCTATACATATAAGAAGAGTCATCCGCTTTGATTATGTAAATAATAAGAGTGAATTTACATCACGGAAAATAGAACCCCTTCGCCTCCATTATAAGTTTCGTAACTGGTATTTATATGGTTATTGCAGAGAACGTAAGAATAATAGAGAATTCCGAATATCCCGTATGATAAATATAAATTTGACACAAGAAAAATTTATAAAGAATCACGAAATAATAGATGAGTCATCTCATTTAGACGATAGTTTAGAAGGTTTTGAGGAAGTAATAATTTGGGTGAAACCTAATTCCTTAGCAGAAGTGTTAGACCAATTCCAAAATTATCCAAAAGAACTTAACAGTGATGGAAGTATGACATTTACAATTTCTGTTTATAGGCCTCTACAAGCTGGATAGCTTAAATCTATTCTTTTAAGCTTCGGTAGTGGGGCTAAAATTATCAAACCTGTAGAACTACAATCAATTTTAATAGAGGAGGCAAAAAAAATAATTAGAGTTTATAAAGATGTATGACAAACTGCTGTCATATATCTTTTTTTATAATACAAGTGTATCAACTTTTAAAACCAAGAAAAGAAGGAGTAGATGTTAAATGAATCACGGAAAAAAATGTATGAGTATCATGTTTGGGCTAATAAGGTGTTACTAGAAAGACTAAAGGAATTACCAAGGAATGTTTTGAATGAAGAAGTTAGTAGTTCTTATCCTACTATTGCACAAACGTTTAGTCATATTTATGTGGTAGATTTTATGTGGTTAAAAGTACTTAAAGGAATGGATATTCAAGAAGCATTGGAAGCTTCAATAGCTTTCTTAGAAAAGACCAATTTATATTCTGAAGATGAATTTGTTAAGTCATTGGAAGAACTGGCTTCAGACTATGAGGAATGGTTGGATAGCCAAAAGGATTTAGAACAAAAAATTAATCTAAATAATCCTTGGTCAGGTGCTAGAGAAACGGCTTACTCAGAAATTTTATTTCATGTTGCTAATCATGGAACTTATCATCGAGGTAACATAACAACGATGTTAAGACAACAGGGGCACGCTTCGACAATGAATGACTTATCTTTATATTGGTATCAAATTAATTTATTGAAGTACATTTTTACAAGCCAAATTTAAAAAAATGATAAAAAGTGAGGTATAAGCGAAAAGAACCCATTTTGATAGCAATCATCAAAATGGGTTCTATTTTATATTGTTAAGCTCTCAATTTTTGTACTTCAATAAATTGAATATGATTGTCTTGCTTGTCATGGATAGAGAACATAAAACCATCATGCTCAATTTGATTATCCAAATTTAAATCTATATCCTGTGTATAATACCATCCACCGATTGTATCTACGTCAGGATTATACAGGTCAATTCTCAATAATTTTGCAACATCATCAAGTAAAACGTTTGTATGGATTATATAATGGTCTTCTTTTACTTTACGAACATCTGGTACTTCATCGTCATCAAACTCATCTCGAATTTCTCCTACTATTTCCTCCAGGATATCTTCAACAGTTACAAGTCCAGAAGTACCACCGTATTCATCCAATAATATAGCCATGTGAATACGTTCTTTTTGCATTTTTAACAGTAAGCTGTTGATTGGGGTTGTTTCAATAGTATTAATCACGGGATTTACAAAATGCTTTATAGTAAAGTTCTCTACTGTTATACGATTGTTAATACCTTGTGTTAGGAAGTCCTTAATGTTGATAAATCCAATTATGTTATCTCGATCTTCTTCATATACAGGATAACGCGTATACCGTTCTTCAGAGATGGTAGTTAAGACCTCATGAAACGTTGCGTTTATCTCAAATCCAATTATTTGAGTTCTCGGTACCATAATCTCTCGTGCGATTCGATCATCAAATTCAAAAACGTTATTTACATATTTCAATTCATTTTGGTTTATCTCTCCACTCTTATAGCTTTCTGCAAGAAGCAGGCGAAGCTCTTCCTCTGTATGAGATAGCTCGTGCTCTGATGCTGGTTTCATACCAAAAAGGCCAACTAGCAAACGAGCAGAACCATTTAAGAACCAAATGAAGGGATAAAGTATCTTATAAAAAATCATTATTGGTTTAGCGAATACAAGAGTTACTGCTTCAGCTTTTTGAATTGCTATTGTTTTAGGAGCCAGTTCACCAACTACTACGTGTAAAAAGGTAGCTATTACAAAGGCAGCCCCTATGGTGAAATAATGAATATTGTCAGTGCCGATTCCTATCGCTTCAAATAATGGATGAAGGATAAACTCGAAAGTTGACTCACCAACCATCCCGATACCTAAAGCTGTTACAGTAATACCAAGCTGGCAGGCCGATAAGTATTCATCCAAATGAGTAGTAACTTGTTTTGCAGCTTTAGAACCTTTCCGTCCTTCAGCAAGTAATTGATCTATTCTTGATTGTCGTACCTTTACAATGGCAAACTCCGTAGCAACGAAGAATGCTGTTAAAGCTATTAATATGACAAATATCGTTAAATTCAATGCGGTCAATAAGTTGTCTTACTCGAAAGTAAGACTTCACCTCCTAAGTGATCAATAGTAATAAGGATTGCATAAGCGCAACACTTTCTGTTGAAACTTTCTGTTTAATAGAATGTTTAGTGTTATCTTCTTTGTCATTTATCTGTTCCAATAAATGAGAAACTTCTTTTTCTAAATATTTCATCTGTAATCGTATTTCTTGAATGTCTATTTCCTCAACAACATCTCTTGCAAGCTCTCTTTTGATTTGCTCTAGTGACATACCATCTGACTTTTTCTCTTCAATTAGTCTTAGTTTTTCAATCGCATCATAAGGATAGTAACGATAATTGGAACTAGAACGTTCAGCTTCTAATAGACCAAGAGTAGTATAATAATCAATGGTACGTTTAGTGATGCCACTTTTCTCAGCTAATTCGCCAATTCTTAGTTTCTCTTTCCCAACAGTATCACTCCTAACCGTAACGTTATGGTTTAGTATATTATGTGTTTAATTGAATTGCAAGTGATAATACTAAGGTTTAGCAAATTCATTTATAGTTTTTAGCTTTATGTAAATAAGAGTATAGTGTATGAAAAAAGGCAAAATTCATAGCTTAATTATCCATAAATATATACTTTTCTTAGGAGAAGGACTTTAAGAAATTGCTGGAAAAGGGACTTAGACATGAATATAAATCATCTTAATATATCTCTTGTTATACGATAGTTTAGAAGATAGACAGTACTCAGCAGCCGAGAGTATATAGTCTTTTCGTATAAAGAGTGAAACGGTCATAAATTTCTCTATCCGGTTATAAAACCTCTTGGAACGATCATAAAAAATTCTAAACGGATATAAATCTACTTCTTTCGACAATTTCTTATTAGAAGACATTTCGTGAATACTTTAATGGTTTATAGTAGAAATATGAAAGAATTCTACTATTTTAAAAGGTGAATTTTTCAAGTAGAAGGGAGATAACAGATGCCAACTATCATATGTGAAATTTTTATAGATGCTCCAATAGACCTTTGCTTTGATCTTTCGAGGGATGTGACCATTCATACAAAAACAACCGGACAAACAAAGGAAAAGGCTGTTGATGGCAAAACTAATGGCTTATTAAATAAAGGAGATTGTGTTACCTGGGAAGCCACCCATTTTGGTATTAGACAAAAACTAACAGCCAAAATCATTGAAATGGAGAAGCCGTATACATTTAAGGATGTCATGGTAAGTGGTGCCTTCCATTCTTTTACACATACTCATCATTTTAAAGTACAAGGTACTGGCACGTTAGTCAGGGATGAATTTGTCTATAGATCACCTTTAGGAATTTTAGGGAAACTAGCAGATGTTTTGTTTCTTAAAAGATATATGACAAGTTTTTTAAAACAACGTTCCCATGAATTAAAAAGGATAGCTGAAAGTCAAAGAATACAAATCTAAATCCGTTAGGTTATCACTAAACACATGCAATTATCACTCTTTTTAATAGTTTTGTAATATAATATTTGTAGAATTGGAGATGATAATAATGGTAATTACTACAATGAGTTCGAGAGCTGATTTGGTTGAAAAGCTACAAGTTGAGGTAAAAACAAGAGGGCATAAAGTGATAATCGACGAACCAACTCGTTTAGGTGGAACAGATGAAGGAATGAATCCATTAGAATTATTGCTTTCTTCACTAGGTGCTTGTCAAACAATAGTCGCTCAAATGTCAGCTAAGAAACTTGGCGTCCAATACCATCATCTAACTGTTGAGTTAGAAGGAGATATTGATACAGATGGGTTCCTTGGACTTTCGGATATTCGACCTGGTTTTTTAGAGATCAGATATAAAGTCAATATTATATCCGATGAGCCTCAAAAGAAAATCGAAGAATTCATTTCATATGTAGAAGCTCACTGTCCAGCATTAGATTCATTAATTAATGGTGTCAAGGTTGTATCTCAAGGTGTAAATGTTCAACAAACAGAAAAATAAGCGTGCTTACTATAATGAACGAGGCTTTTATATCAATTTCTATAGTAGCAAATGAGTTCTCGAAAATAACTAGAGGATGGTAATGACATAAGTCACGACCATCCTCTTTTTTTAGAAGATCCCTAGAAAAGACTCTTGTTCTTATCTTAAAATCCTCTTTTATAAGCTTTTGGCACGGTAGCTTTGCCATCTAAAATTTCTTGAGTATGCAATGCCCAATATGGATCTTTTAACATACCTCGGCCAATAGCTACCAGCTCTATATCCTCTTCAGCCATGGTTTTTTCGGCTAAAATTGGATCTTCTAATATTCCTACAGCAATTACTGGTAGATCTAGTGCTTGTTTATATGCTCTTGCAAAAGGTACTTGGTAACCAGGAGTATTTGCAGGCTTTACTTTTCCAGGGTTAGCTTCCCCTCCGCTAGAAACATGGAATACGTCTACTCCAGCTTCCTTGTACTGTTTTGCAATTTCAAGAGAGTGCTCTAAACCATAACCACCATCTATATACTCTATTGCTGAGATTCGGAACAATAGTGGCATATCCTCAGGCATAACACTTTTCACAGCTTTAATTACTTCTACACCAAATTTAGCATAATTGTCTCCATATTCATCAGTACGATTATTTATAGAAGGGGAGTGGAATTGGTGTATTAAATAGCCATGAGCTCCATGGAGTTCAATTGTATCGAAGCCTGCATCTACCGCTCGGCGAGCTGCTTCTTTATATTTATTTACCATTTCTTTTATCTCTTCTATAGTTAATGGTCTTGGTTCCTTCCATGTGCCATCAGATTCTACAGGTAAATTGGAGGAGCTTATCGGCTGGTCGGCATCTGTAGCTTTTCTTCCAGCATGAGCAATTTGGATACCAATTTTAGCATCGTGTTTATGTACTTCAGTTACGATTCTTGCATATGCAGGAATCTGCTCATCTGACCATAAACCTAAATCATAATCTGTAATTCTCCCGTCAGGTTCTACATCTGTCATCTCCACAATGATTAAGCCTGTGCCACCGACCGCTCGTGATACATAGTGAACAAAATGCCAGTCATTCGGGATCCCATCCTTAGCTTCTACGGAGTATTGGCACATTGGAGCCATTACAATTCTATTTTTTAAACTTAAACCTTTCACATTATACGGTGTAAATAGTTTGGACATTTCTATCAATCACTCCTTTTTGTTATTATCGCTTGTTTTGTCTATTCGTTCAAATAATGCGCATTAATAGAAACACAGATTTTATAAATGAAAAGTTTCAATATGCATATTTAATAAATTTTGGTTGTATTTATACAATCTTAATGTTACATTATGAATATTAATACGAAATAACCGTATATAAATACATTGGAGGAATTTAATATGAGCAAAAAAGTTGTTTTAGCATATTCAGGTGGATTAGATACTTCAGTTGCAATTACTTGGCTAAAGGATGAGGGCTATGATGTTGTAGCTGTTTGTTTAGACGTAGGAGAAGGCAAGGATTTGGAGTTTGTGAAAAACAAAGCATTAGAAGTTGGAGCAATTGAAAGCTATATGATTGATGCAAGGGAAGAATTTGCAAATGAATATGCATTGATCTCCATGCAGGCTCACACGTGGTACGAAAATAAATATCCATTAGTATCTGCTCTGTCACGTCCACTGATTTCTAAAAAACTAGTGGAAATTGCTGAAAAAACAGGAGCCACTGCAGTAGCTCATGGTTGTACTGGTAAAGGTAACGATCAAGTACGTTTTGAAGTTTCTATTAATGCATTAAATCCAGATTTAGAGGTAATCGCTCCGGTACGTGAGTGGAGCTGGAGTCGTGAAGAAGAAATCGCTTATGCAAAAGAGAAGAATATTCCGATACCAATTAACTTAGATAGTCCATTTTCTATTGACCAAAACCTTTGGGGACGTGCAAATGAATGTGGTATTTTAGAGGATCCTTGGGCAGCACCACCTGAAGATGCATATGATTTAACAGTTTCATTGGAAAATGCACCCGACACTGCCGACATTATTGAAATCGAATTTTTAAAAGGAGTTCCAGTATCACTTGATGGAGTTAATTATCCATTACATGAGCTTATTCTAAAATTAAACGATGTAGCTGGTAAGCATGGCGTTGGACGTATTGATCACGTAGAAAACCGTTTAGTTGGTATAAAGTCCCGTGAAGTATATGAAATACCTGGGGCACACACCTTACTGCTCGCTCATAAAGAACTTGAAGATATCACTTTAGTAAAGGAACTCGCTCACTTTAAACCGGTAATGGAAAAGAAATTAACAGAGCTTATTTATGAGGGGCTTTGGTTTTCGCCACTAAAAACAGCACTTGAGGCATTTTTAAAGGAAACACAGCAATATGTAAATGGAACTGTACGTGTAAAACTATTCAAAGGTCATGCGATTGTAGAAGGACGTAAATCCCCAAACTCCTTATACAATGAAAAACTTGCTACCTATACGTCCGAAGACGAATTTAACCATACTTCAGCTGTTGGATTCATTGAGTTATGGGGACTACCGACAAAAGTACATGCAATGGTAAACAAGGGAGAAAAGAAGGTGCAGGTATGACCAAGTTATGGGGTGGACGTTTCCAAAAATCCGCCGAGCAATGGGTGGACGAATTTGGAGCTTCTATCGAATTTGATCAAAAGTTAGTAATGGAAGATTTAGATGGTAGTATTGCACATGTCCAAATGCTTGGCGATTGCGATATTTTATCTACTGATGATGTAGACATAATTCTCGGTGGCCTAGTTCAACTTAAGCAGCTTGCAGTGGAACATAAGCTTGAGTTTTCTATTGCTAATGAAGATATACATCTGAATTTAGAAAAGATGTTAATAGATTTAATTGGACCAGTTGGTGGAAAGTTACACACTGGGAGAAGCCGGAATGACCAAATTGCAACAGATATGCATTTGTATTTAAAGAACCGAGTAGAAGAAATTATTGAGTTGATCCAAGTCTTCCAAAAAACAATCGTGAATCAAGCAGAGGATCATATCGAAACACTTGCACCAGGTTATACTCATTTACAACGTGCCCAACCAATTTCCTTTGCGCATCATTTAATGGCATATTTTTGGATGCTTGAGAGAGACAAAGAACGTTTTTTAGATTCTATGAAACGCATTGATATTTCACCGCTAGGTTCCGGTGCACTTGCAGGAACTACCTTTCCGATAGACCGTAAGCTTTCAGCAGATTATCTTGGATTTAGTAATGTTTATGCTAATAGTATGGATGCAGTAAGTGATCGTGATTTTATCGTTGAATTTTTAAGTAACTCTTCCTTGCTCATGACTCACTTATCACGTTTTGCAGAAGAAATTATTTTATGGTCTAGCTCTGAGTTTAACTTTATCGAATTGGACGATTCCTTCTCTACTGGATCAAGTATTATGCCTCAGAAGAAAAATCCAGATATGGCGGAGTTAATCCGTGGTAAAACTGGTCGTGTATATGGAAACCTAATGGGACTTTTAACCACTTTAAAAGGGTTGCCGCTTGCATACAACAAAGATATGCAAGAGGATAAGGAAGGTATGTTTGATACTGTAGAGACAATTGTTGGATCTCTTAAAATTTTTGAGGGAATGATTCGGACAATGACTGTACATACTAAGCGGTTGCATGATACAGTGCATAAGGATTTTTCAAACGCTACAGAGCTTGCAGATTATTTAGCAGCAAAGGGACTTCCGTTCCGAGAAGCTCATGAGGTGACTGGTAAGCTGGTGTTCCTATGTATTCAACGTGGATATTTCCTTTTAGATCTTCCTTTAAATGATTTACAAGAAGCTAATAGCTTAATAGAAGAGGACATTTACGGGGTATTATCACCATTAGCTGCTGTCAGAAGAAGAAATTCGCTCGGTGGAACAGGCTTTAATCAGGTTGAAATTCAAATAGAAGAAGCTAAAAAACGATTAATATAAAGTAAAACCCGTAGGAATGGATAAACACAATTTCTGCGGGTTTTCTTTGTATGTTATTTAGTAAGCTACTAATTTTACTCAGCGGACTCCAGATAGCGATATAGTGTTGACTTGCTTATGCCCGTTTCTTCTTTAATCTCATGGAGAGTGAAATCTCCTGAATGGTACATGGCAATTGCTTTTTTTATATTAGTATCCGGTTTTTTTGGTCGTCCTAATGTTTTTCCTTGTTCCTTTGCATTTTCTATGCCAATTGTTGTAGTCTGTTTTACTATGTCTGTCTGAAAATCCATTAAATACTGCATATATACTCTCAATGAAAGATTAAGTACCTCATCACTTTGTATTCCCTCATGAATGAATTGAATGACAACGCCGTCTCTTTCACCAAGCTTAAGAAGATCTACAAGATGTCTTGTTGTATCGGCAAGGACAAACATTCTTTCCACTACAATGATGTCTCCTTTTTTTAAGTTCATTAGAAGTGACTCTAGCTCTGTACGTTTTTTTGATGAGCCGTGGCTCTCCTGAAAAATATTTTGTGTTCGAGAGCCTAAACATGCTAGCTGTTGTTTGCAAGTAACATCATTATAGAGGGGTCTAACATATCCATAAATCATATAAAAGCAACTCCTTACATTTGTCCCCAAAAAGGTTCCATTTTGGGAATGAAGATGGTATGATAATCGAAGATTTTTTTAGAAGGAGATTATCATGGAAAATATAAAACAACAATGGTTTGGAAACATACGGGGGGATATACTGTCTGGTATTGTGGTCGCGCTAGCCCTCATACCAGAAGCAATCGCTTTTTCAATTATTGCAGGTGTCGACCCTATGGTTGGTCTGTATGCTTCCTTTTGTATTGCGGTCATTATAGCATTTGTAGGCGGACGACCAGGTATGATTTCTGCAGCTACAGGAGCTATGGCGTTAGTAATGGTACCACTAGTTAAGGAATACGGTTTAGATTACTTATTAGCAGCAACTATTTTAACAGGTATTTTTCAAATAATGTTTGGTGTATTTAAAATTGCTAAATTGATGAAATATATTCCAAATGCTGTAATGATCGGTTTCGTCAATTCGCTTGCTATTTTAATATTTATGGCTCAGGTTCCACATTTCATCGGTATTTCAACTATGACATATATATTTGTAGGCATTACGCTTATTCTTGTATATACATTACCACGTTTTGTAAAGGTAATACCAGCACCGTTAATTGCAATTGTCGTTTTGACTATTATTGCAATTTACAGTGGATTAGATTTAAAAACAATTGGAGATTTAGGTAACATTACTCAAACTTTGCCTTCCTTCTTTTTACCAGACGTCCCTTTAAATTTTGAAACGTTACAGATTATATTCCCTTATTCAATCGCCCTTGCAATCGTAGGATTAGTGGAATCTCTGCTCACTTCACAAATCATCGATGATATGACTGCTACGGAAAGTGATAAAAATAAGGAAGCAAGAGGTCAAGGTATTGCTAACTTTATCAATGGATTCTTTGGAGGAATGGCTGGCTGCGCCATGATAGGTCAATCGGTAATCAATGTGAAATCAGGGGGTAGAGGAAGACTATCTACATTAGTTGCTGGATTGTTTCTTATGTTCTTAATTATTGTATTAGGTGATTTAGTTATTAAAATTCCAATGCCGGTATTGGTTGGAATCATGATCATGGTTTGTATCGGTACCTTTGACTGGAATTCTTTTAAGTATTTAGTTAAGGCCCCAAGAACCGATGCAATTGTCATGCTAACAACTGTAATTATTGTAGTTTATACACATGACCTATCTAAGGGAGTTATCGCAGGGGTAATTTTAAGTGCTGTTTTCTTTGTTGTAAAAATTTCAACCTTAAAGATAATTCAACAGGAACAGCGATATATTATAGAAGGACAGCTATTTTTTGCTTCTACTGATAGCTTTGTGGATTACTTTAAAAAAGTATCCATACATTCGGAAAGTATACAAATCGATTTTTCTAATAGTCGGATCTGGGATGATTCAGGGGTAGTTGCATTATTTAAAGTAAAAGATTTACTTAGTGACCGAGCTATACAAGTAGAATTAGTTGGCTTAGATACATATAGCCAAAAAATGATTGCACAGATCGATGGCTTATCATCTCGTTAAGGGGGAATCACAAATGTATAAACATATCGTTTTAGCAGCTGATGGCTCTGAAAATGCTGTCCGTGCAGCGAAGGAAACTATAAAAATAGCTTCTATGAGTAAGGACTGCGTAGTGGAAGTAGTGTATGTTGCGGATTTTGAAAATGCGAAGACCGAGGTTTTGCACTCTAGCTCTAAAGAGGCTTTAGAGTTAGAAAGACGTAGAAAAATTAAAAATGTAGAAAAACTATTAAATGAATCAGAGATTTATTATAAAGTAAGAATACTGCATGGTATCCCATGACCAGAAATTGTGAAATTTGCTAATGAGAATAATGTAGATCTTTTAGTTATAGGTAGTAGGGGATTAAATTCCTTGCAGGAAATGGTTTTAGGTAGCGTCAGTCATAAGGTGATTAAACGCGTAAATTGTCCAGCTTTAGTAGTTAAATAGGTTTTTTGATAAGTCCTGTGTTTCACAGGGCTTTTAATTTTGAACGAATTTTCATATAATTTAAGAAACAAAAGGAGGAGAATTATGGAGACTCAAGAAGGTATTTATATTCGTTTACTTAAAATAGAGGACACTGAAGCCTCATTAGCTCTAGAAACAAAAAACAAGGAATTTTTTAAGCATTACACAGTATTAAGAGAACCAAGCTTTTATACATTTGAAAAAATAAAGGAACGGATCGAAAATGGGATTGAAGGAGCAGCGAATGATACTTTATATGCTTTTGGAATTTTTTTGTCAGGTACGGATGAGTTAATAGGCAATGTATCATTATCGCATATCTCACGTGGTCCGGCTCAAAGCTGTATGATTGGTTACTACTTAGATAAAAATCAGAATGGGAAAGGTTATATGACGAAGGCTGTCCAGTTAGCGGTTGACTATGGTTTTAAGACGTTGAAATTACATAGAATAGAAGCTGGAGTTATGCCTCACAATATTCCTTCTATAAATGTTCTAGAAAAAGCCGGCTTTCACAAAGAGGGAATTGCTAAAGAAAATGTGAAAATTAACGGAAAATGGCAAGACCATCTTATATTAGCAATTATTAACCCCGATGATTCAGAATCTGAGGTTTAAATAATATTTGATTGTATTTGTAGTTTAGACTCTTTTAGGCTAAATAACTCAAATCAAAAAGCTTAACTTAGGAGAAATCAAGTAATGTTAAATTTTAAAAGGCTCAATTTAGAACATAACAAAAGAGTTATTATAATTTCAGATATACATGGAAATTTACATTTATTCAAAAGCTTATTAGAAAAAGTCAATTACCAATCGGAAGATTATTTGTTTATAAACGGCGATTTATGTGAGAAAGGTGATAACAGCCTAGAAGTCATAGAATTTGTTCGGTTGCTCCAAGAAAGCTCTAGTAACGTATTTATAACGAAGGGTAATTGTGATGTTGTTCATCGATATATAATTCAGGAAGATAAATCCATTATTTCTTATATGAAAAATCGTAAAAAATCTGTTTTAAACGAGATGCTCAATCAACATGGAAAGAGTCTGGATGAATATACTAGCTTAAGCGAACTATCTAAGTTTTATCAAAAGCATTATTCAGAGATGATTGCCTGGCTGGAGGGGCTTCCAATTGCCTTTGAAACAGAAAATTTTATAGTCGTTCATGCAGGAATTGATCCTATAAAAGATTGGAAACTTACTGATGAAGAAACCGCATTAAATATTTCCTCTTTTCTAGATAAGGGGCATCAAGCCAATAAGCTAGTCATTGTAGGACATTGGCCGGTTATAAACTACCGTTCAACTTCAGTAAGCTCCCATAACCCTATGATAGATATAGATAAAAACATAATTTCAATTGATGGGGGAAACCAAATAAAACAGGATGGACAATTAAATGCTTTAATCATAGAAGGCGATACATATTCATATACCTATGTCGACAATCTTTCTAAATACATAATTGCACACAATGATTTCGGAGGATGCTCAAATAGAGTTGGTACTGTAGCTTATCCTAATTACGAATTAAAAATTATAAGACAAGAAGAATACTTTACCTTATGCGAAAATGTAAAACTAGGTATAGAACAGTGGATTAAAAATGAATATATTATTGAAAAAAACGGGACAAACTTTTGCAGGACAGATTTAAGTACTACCTTTCTCCCAGTAATGAGAGGAGAAAAGGTTTGGGTAGTAGATGACGGGTGTGCCGGTTACATGCTTGTTAAAAATGTTCTCGGAAAAATCGGATGGATTGAACAATAAATTTATTTACAAAAGGTATGGAGTAAACTCTGTACCTTTTTCTATTGACATTTAAACAGCACTACTATAAATTTTAATTAACGTTGAATAGTCAACGTTGAATAAAAAAGAAGGAGTGGTGAAATGTTATATTTGCAAGCTACAAATTTAGTTAAGAAATATGGTAACCGAGATGTAGTTAAAGATATTAATATGAATATTAGCCAAAACGAAATCCTAGGTGTAATTGGTCCCAATGGTGCAGGTAAGACAACTTGTATTGAGTTACTAATCGGATTAAAGGAAGAGGACGGCGGGACTATTCAATATTTTATGGAGGATTTTAAAAACAATATTGGAGTACAGCTACAATCAATATCCTTTTTCCCAAGGTTATCTGTCTCTGAAAATTTAAGGTTGTTTGGAGCCTTTTACAAAAAGAATGTAAATAAGTACGAAATGAAAGAAATCCTTTCAAAATGTAACTTAACTCAAAGCGCTAATATGGAAGCATCCAAGCTTTCCGGAGGTCAGCAAAAACGTCTTGCAATTGCTCTTACGTTAATACATGATCCGAAGCTAATATTTCTAGATGAACCAACAGCTGCATTAGATCCACTTTCAAAAAAAGAATTACATTCCCTAATTCGCCAAGTAAATAAGGAAGGAAGAACAGTTGTGTTTACTTCACATGACATGGAGGAGGTAAACTATCTAGCGAACAGAATTATATTTATAAATAAAGGCAGGATTATTTGTGAAGGTGATCCTAAATTATTGATAGAAGAACACAATGTAGCTAATTTAGAAAGCCTATATATTAAATTAATCTCTGAGGAGGTCTCTGAATGTTAATTATTTTTCGTTCTATGATTGTAAGTTCTTTGAGAGATAAAATTACCTTATTTTATTCTCTTTTGTTTCCTATAGGAATGATTATTGGATTAGGTCTCTATTTTAATAATATGGATGAACGTATTTTAACAGGCGTGACAGCAATTGGAACATTATTTTGGGGTATGCAAGGAATCGCTTTTCAAATTCTTTATCAACGAAACAAAGGTGTCTATAAAATGTTGAAAATAACTCCTTTACCGATTGGCCATTTTATCATCGCTATGGTGCTCGCTAGAACTGTATTGGGGGTAATCTTAAATATGGGTGTATGGATTATTGGAGTCTTGTTTTTTCAAATATCGATTAGTAGTGAAGCAATCATAGGAACTTTGCTACTTGTTACAATAGCAACACTCTGTTTTACTAGTCTTGGTTTTTTAATAGCCAACTTAGCTAATAATGAGGGCCATATTAATATGATTGCAAACCTGATTCAAATTCCTTTTATACTAATAAGTGAAGCTTTTTATTCTTTAAGTAAAGCACCCGGTTGGATCCACTTCATCAGCAAACTATCACCTTTTGAACACTACGTTAAAGCGTTGAAAGGCTTAACCGATGGAATGATGTTACCTATGGGATCCTCTATACTAATATTGTTAATTTACACACTGTTTAGCTTTTTATTGGCTGTTATTACCTTTAAATGGGAAGAACGGATAGGTAGTGAATACAAACCTATTTCTAACTAGGCTGACAATCGTCTTGTGCTATAATAATACTCAATATTGATTATTTATAATTGAGGAGAACTTTATGACAAGATTGATGGTATTAGGCCTACTAAAATTGAAGCCGATGAGTGGTTATGAAATTCAACAAACACTTCAAACAAGTGAAGCGGATCGTTGGGCAGGAATCTTAGCTGGTTCTATCTATCACGCTCTTAAGAAAATGGAAAAGGAGCAACTAGTAGAGCTAGAAGCAGTAGAGAATATTGGGAACAGAAGTAAAGCCATCTATAGAATCACTGAACATGGCAAAAAGGAATTTCAAACATTGCTAAAAGAAACATTGCAGGAACAATCTGTTAACCTGCCAAGTAATCTATACACAGCATTAAGCTTTATACAAGACCTTCCAAAAGATGATGTTTTAGAAGCTCTCTATAATCAAAAATTACAAATTGAAACAGAATTAGAACAGCAAAAAAGAGGTATTCAAGTTAAGAAAGAACATATGAAAGCGGATGAAGTTACAGAACTTATTTTTCACAATATGTACAGTCAATACGAACTACAAATACAGCTTCTCTACGATTTAATTAAAATCTATGAAAAAAGATGAATCTTGTTCCACAATCTAGGTTTTTCAATTCATTAGTCAGATTCAAGTCCAAGTGGAGAGCTTTTTCAATTGGCAACGCCTTTGTGACCGACATCCTCTTGGCCTGAAGCACCAGAACTGAACGTAGAGAGGGAGAAGTCTGAGGCCGTGTCGGTGGTTAGCATAGCGCTTGAAAACGATTTATTTGAGTTTATAAAGTGTGAATTGCTTGATAATAGTTTAATAGTTTTTTCCCCTTGATAGCTACCGTGACATACAAATGTCGGCAGCTTTTAATTTTTTTCTATCTTTATTCGAGCCATAATGATATATTTAATGTGAATTTTTAGACTTTTAAGTTTAATGCTTCATTGATTATTATCAGTTAGCACTTACAAAGTAAAACTGCCAGAGTCAGTGTCTTCCCTAAAAAAGTGTATGTAACTCCACAGCTAAATAAATTTTTCTCTATTGGATCATACAGAGGCAAGGTGCAAAGTCAGACAAAGTATCTATTTATCTTTTTAAAAGTAATAGACAATAATTTAAAAATGTCTCTAATACATAGGAGTGTTATGAAATGAGCCAAAAATGGTTGGAATGGGCAAAGAGGATTCAAGCTTTATCACAATCTGGATTAGCCTTTTCTAAGGATATATACGATATCGAACGATACGAGGAATTAAGAGCTATAAGTGCTGAAATTATAGCGGGACATACAGGAATAGAATTTCAAAAGGTACAGGATTTATTTACTAATGAAACAGGTTATCAAACTCCCAAAGTAGACGTCCGTGGAGTAGTTTTCAAGGATAACAAGATTCTCATGGTTTGTGAGAGTATCGACAACAAATGGTCCTTACCAGGTGGTTTTTGCGATATTGGGTTATCTGCATCTGAAAATATTGTAAAAGAAATAAAAGAGGAATCCGGGTATGAGGTAAAACCTATTAAATTGCTTGCATTATTGGACAAAAATAAGCATCCTCATCCACCAGAGGCATATCATTATTATAAAATATTTATCCGCTGCGAAATAATTGGAGGGACACCAGCAAGCGGTGTCGAGACAAGTAATGTTCAATTTTTCTCTCCTACTAATTTACCGCCACTTTCTACTAACAGAAACACAGAATCACAAATAATCACTATGTTTGAATACCTGCACAATCCGGATAAAGATACGATATACGATTAAACAAATATGGAGGCATTCCGAATGATTTATGTAGTGCGTCACGGAGAGACAGATTTAAATAAAGAAGGCAGATTACAAGGACGCATGGGTCTACCTTTAAACGAGAAAGGTAAACAGCAAGCAAGAGAAATGAAAGAAATGTTAAAAACTGTACAATTTGATCTAGTTTTTTCTTCTCCCCAAGAACGAGCAGTTCAAACTGCTGAAATTATAACAAATTTAGAACCTATAGTAGATTCTAGGTTAGACGTTTTTGACTTAGGAGAGGCAGATCAATCAAAAAAAGAAGAAGTAAAACTAAAAGGTGCAATACCTGATCCAACTATATACAAAGGCGTGGAGGATATAAAATCCTATGTTGGGCGTATATTTGATTTCATGGTGCAGCTTGAAGAGCAATATAAAAGTAATAGTGGAAATATACTTATAACCGGTCATCGTTGTACTACAGGATGTATAGGGGCCTACTTCAAAGGAATACCTGAAGATAAAAATATCTTATGTTATTCCTCAAACAACGGAGAATTTAAAATATACACATTTAAGGAGGAGTTAAATGTTCATCGTTAATGTGGAGGGCGCTATATACAAAGAGGGAAAGTGGCTCTTAGTGAAACGAAGCGAGAAGGAAGAACATGCTGCTGGAAGTTTGGCATTTGTGGGTGGCACAGTAGATCAAGAGGGTGATGCAATTGACATATTTGAAAGAACGTTGCACCGAGAGATCAAAGAAGAGGTAGGTATTGAAGTTACAAACCTTCAATATGTAAACAGTTCTTCCTTTATATCAGATACTGGAAAATCTGTTGTTGATATTGTCTTTGTCTGTGACCATTCATTTGGTGAACCATACGTCAAATGCAGAGAAGAAGTGGATGAAATAGTTTGGCTGACGACTGAGCAAATATTAAGTAGTGATGAATTCCCTGATTATTTCAAGAGAAATATTACTCTAGCAGACCAATTTAAAAATACATGAAAAAGTAAAATAGTCTCATGAATAAAACCTAAAAGTCTTTATAAACTTGTAATTAAAAATATAAATGGTATAATTTAGAAAAATAATTATAAGATAATTTCAAGAAAAACATATATTAGACTTAAGGGAGAAAAGAACAAGATGAAAAATTCTCGAAGTCGAGTGAAAAGAAAGACTTTTAAAAGAAAGAAAGTTATATATACTATACTGATTAGTTCTATTTTACTGATGTCTGCAGTCATTTTCTTTGCCATTAATTTATCGTGGGAGGCAAAGCATGCAAATAATAAAATATTTGCGCCATTGATTAAGGACCTTGAAGAAGACACAAGTACGAAAGAAGTAAAAGCTAAGTCTCCGTTTTCAATACTTTTAGCTGGCATTGAGCATGGAGAAAATGAAAAATATGGTCGATCAGATATGCTAATTGTTGCAACAGTCAATCCAACTACCAACAAAATGTCAATGGTTAGCATACCTAGAGACACTTTAGTTTATATAGAAGGATTAGATAAAGAAGACAAAATAAACCATGCTTATTCAAATGGTGGTATTAATTGGACAACTGATACAATAGAAAACATGTTAGGGATACCTATTGACTATTACGTATCGACAGATTTTCAAGGTTTCCAGGATATAGTTGAAACTTTGGGAGGGGTCGAAGTCGACGTTCCTTTTACCTTTAAAATTCAACTCGCTAATTTTGAGTGGAAGACCTATACAGAGGGACCTATGTTTTTAGAGGGAGACGAGGCTCTAGCATATGTACGTATGCGTAAAAAAGATCCAGAGGGTGATAAAGGACGAAATGAAAGACAGAAGCAAGTCATCCAATCACTTTTAAGCGAAATGACCAATGTGAGTATGATTACTAAAATAGATGATTTAATCAAGGATGTTGGAGAAAATGTCAAAACCAATATTCCTTCCTCAGACTATATAAAGCTAGCTAAAATGTATCAGCAGATAAAAGGAACGCCCATTGAACACTTACAGTTAGATGGTACAGGTAAAACCATATACAATAAAGAGGCTGGCCATGATCTCTGGTATTTTATAGCAGATGAAAACTCTATAAACGAAGTAAGCAAAAAGCTTAAAACTAACTTAGAGGATATTACTTATAAGGCGAATTCAGATGAAGTAAAGGACTTAACAATAGGTAACTAAAGTGCATCAGGATTATATCCTGATGCTTTTTTGTGGAATTTTTTAATACTTTGATCTAATTAACTTGCTTCCATGATTAAATTTTGTTAATATAACTGACGAACGTTCGTTAAAAGGAGTGAGAGATGTGAAAAGCCAAGAGCTCAAAGAATCAGCTCTTAAATATTTTACAATTCACGGCTATGAAGGTGCTTCGCTTTCCCAAATCGCTGAAGATGTGGGTATGAAAAAACAGTCTATTTATGCACACTATAAAGGTAAGGATGACCTTTTTCTTCAGGTTTTAAGAGATGCCAAGCAAACTGAATTGGATACTAAGTTAGAGTACTTTCGTCCATTAAACTCTAAGGATCCCCAGAATGATTTGTATGGATTCCTGCAAATGGTCATTAATCTTTTTCAAAAAGATGAGCATTTAAAGTTTTGGTTACGTATGTCATTTTTCCCACCTGCTCACTTAGCGAAGGAAATTGAAGAGGATGTACTTGATATAGAGAAACAAGTGCAAGCTATGTTAGAAGACAAATTTAAACAATGGATGGATGAAAATTTGGTTATTGGTGAGTCCGCGTTAATATTGACTTATGCATTTCTAAGCATGGTAGATTCAATGATGCTTGAACTGGTATATGTCAATGAAGAAAAACGTTTACACGAGAGGCTAAATGCCTCGTGGAAAGTATTTTGGCGAGGCATATCTATTCATTGATAGTAAAGAAAGAAGTGTATATATGAATAAATCTATAAAAGAACAAAAATCAGTAATTATTATCTTATTAAGTAATATTTTCATCGCGTTTTTAGGAATAGGACTCATTATTCCTGTGATGCCATCGTTTATGAATATCATGCATTTGTCCGGAAGCACAATGGGTTATTTAGTAGCAGTGTTTGCTGTCGCTCAACTGATCACATCTCCATTTGCTGGCCGCTGGGTAGACCAATTTGGTCGTAAAAAAATGATTACCATCGGTTTACTATTATTTAGTGTTTCCGAGCTTATTTTTGGGGCGGGTACAAACGTCTGGGTACTATACCTTTCAAGAGTATTAGGAGGCGTTAGTGCTGCATTTATTATGCCGGGTGTTACAGCATATATTGCTGATATTACGACGATTCAGGAGAGACCTAAAGCAATGGGCTATATTTCAGCAGCCATTAGCACAGGTTTTATCATAGGGCCAGGGATTGGCGGATTTATAGCAGAATTTGGGGTTAGATTGCCATTCTACTTTGCAGCAGGAATAGCATTTATCGCCTGTATTTCCTCTTTGTTTATACTGAAAGAACCACTTTCAAAAGAAGAATTAGCGGAAATATCAGCTAACAGTAAACAAACCAATTTTGTAGGCGATTTAAAAAAATCACTAAAACCAATGTACTTTATAGCTTTCATTATTATATTTGTTTTAGCCTTTGGTCTATCTGCATACGAAACGGTTTTTAGCCTATTCTCTGATCATAAGTTTGGTTTTACACCAAAGGACATCGCTGTCATTATTACCATAAGTTCCATATTTGGAGTAGTAGTACAAGTATTTATGTTTGGAAAGTTAGTAGACCTTTTAGGCGAAAAAAAACTAATTCAAATTTGCCTAATTATAGGAGTGATTTTGGCATTCATTTCTACGGTCATTTCTAGCTTTATAATAGTCCTTATAGTAACGAGCTTTATATTTCTTGCATTCGATTTACTCCGTCCAGCACTCACAACATTTTTATCCAGAGCAGGCGGAAAAGAACAAGGATTTGTTGCGGGCATGAACTCAACATATACGAGTTTAGGAAATATTATTGGACCTGCACTAGGTGGTATCTTGTTTGATGTTAACATCAATTTTCCATACATTTTCGCGGGTATAATCATGGCAGTCGGCCTAGGGATTACATTTATGTGGAAAGAACAACAATTCAAAGATAGTTTTCTTAGTTAACGATAAGTATATTTCTAATAAGAAAAACACAATTTAGCATCTTTTCCTGTAATGAAGGTGAACACTACATTACAAAAGAAAAGATGCTCTTTTTAATTCATTAATTAGCATAATTGTAGCGGCAGGCGGCGACAACGGCGGGATTGTGAGCCAAATGAACCCAAATGTAGTAGGTTCCTAGCATCCCACTCATCTTCAGGAATTTGCATAAGAGCCCGTCAATGTTCCGGTGTAAGAAATTCTCTACCTCTCGGAATTTTCATAAAGTATCATCTCATTTCTGTAATTATTCAGTTAATTAATTTAATTAAATAACAATAGAGTGTACTCTATTGATACAAGTGTCGGAGACAGATAAAATCATAGTTAAGAGTGTCTCATAAGACTTGTCTCAAAAACGAGGTGATATTTTGCGAAAAATCGGTTATATACGTGTCAGTTCAACTTGCCTGAATCCTTCAAGTCAATTACAGCAACTTCAAAAAATGTTAGAGGAAATACAAGAAGGTGACATCATTTATGTTCGGATTTAACTCGGATTACTCGTATTAAACAAGATTTATTTGAATTAATCGATAACATACGAAGTAAAAAGGCAATTTTAAAATCCTTAAAAGATACATGGCTAGATTTATCAGAAGATAATCCCTACAGCCAATTCTTAATTCCTGTTATGGCGGGTGTAAACCAATTAGAACGTGATCTTAACCGTATGCGGCAGCGTGAAGGGATTGAACTGGCTAAGAAAGAAGGAAATTTTAAAGGTCGGTTAAAGAAGTAGCACAAAAACTATGCAGGAATGAATTATGCAGTAAAGCTTTATAAAGAGGGAGAAATGACTGTAAATCAAATTTGTGAAATCACATATGTATCTAGGATCTCATTATATAGAAAGCTATCGGAAAGGAAATTTTGATGAGATATACCAAAGAGCGGAAATATAGAATAGAAAAAAAGTTCCATATAGAGGTGGGAATATATGCCTAAAATTGACAATCTGTTAGCGATTCTATGGATGCTTCGTTCAGGTGAAAAAATTACTGCAAAACAAATTTCAGAAAAGTTAGAGATGAATATAAGGACTGTGTATCGTTATATTGATACAATTTCAACGAGTGGCGTACCTATAATTTCAGAACCAGGACATAACGGTGGATACACTTTATTGAACAATTTTATTGAGGCACCTCTTTTTTTTGATTTTGAAGAGCAAACTTCACTATTTCACGCTGCTGTTTTTGCAGAAGAAGCCGGATATTATGGAGGTGAAGCACTAAATAGGGCCATTTCAAAACTAAGTAAATACTCAAATCAAGAGCAGGAAACAAAGATAAACCAACATTTAACTAGTCTTGAAGTAATAAGTCGATTAAGTTCACTCTCTATGGAACCTTTTTTGAAGGAGTTGGAGCAGGCTGTAACTGACGGGTACTCAGTAAAAATTCTTTACCATAAAAGTGGCGAAAAGCAATTAAATTATAGATTGGTCGATCCGTACAGAATTATCTATTGGAATAATAAGTGGTATGTGATTGGCTTTTGTCATCTTAGGAATGATATCCGTAGTTTTAGAGTAAATCGAATTGAAAGTCTAATGCTAACCGCAAAAAAGTTTAACCGACCAGAAAATTTTTCAGCACGTGACTTTTTTATGAAAAATCTCCTTCCTACTATAGAAGATAAGGAAGGGATTACTTCTTTAGTTATTAATGGAAATGAAAGTACGCTGAATGATGTTTGCCAACATTGGTTTTTAGGACATTATTTACATGAACGAAATTCAAATCAAGCAGTTTTCCTTCTTGAAAGAGATATAGTACATACATATATACCTCATTTACTTTTACCGTACGGTAAATCTATTCAAATTATAGAGCCAATAAGTCTAAAAAAAAGACTTATTGAAGTTCTGTCGGAATTAATAAAATTTCATCAAGTATGATAACTTCCCTGACGCTAGCTGTCAGGGAAGTTATATTATAATTAGTATATAAATGTGATTGGGAGTGTTATTGGATGCAAACAAAAAAAGTTTATCTATATGTATTTAACACAATGTCAGACTGGGAATATGGGTATTTAATTGCCGAACTAAACACAGGAAGATATTTCAAAAAAGATATAGTACCTTTAAAAGTAGTTACAGTAGGAGCTAATAGCGAAATGATTACCACGATGGGGGGACTTAGTATAAAACCAGACATTTCCCTTGATGAGTGTACTCTTGAGAGTAAAGATCTTTTAGTTTTGCCTGGAGGGACTACTTGGGGAGAAGTTATTCATCAACCAATCATGAAAAAAATTGGCGAAGCCTTAAAGCTCGGCACTATTGTCGCTGCAATTTGTGGTGCAACTGAGGCTCTTGCGAATATGGGATACTTAGATTCTAGAAAACACACAAGCAATGACTTACAGTATATTAAAATGGTCTGCCCTAATTATAAAGGAGAAAAATATTATGAGATGAGACCTGCGGTATCTGGTGAGAATTTGGTTACTGCATCAGGGGTTGCACCTCTGGAATTTACGATGGAAGTATTAAAAAAATTAGATGTATTTGCACCAGATACATTACATTCCTGGTATAACCTAAATAAGACTCATAAACCTGAATACTTCTTCCAGTTAATGAATTCAATAAATAGATGAGCTAAAAAAATCAACTTAGCAGATTTATATAAGTTAAATAAAAACCATGCTTTAGACAATGTCAAAGCATGGTTTTTAGTATTGAAAATTCCTTAACGTTGTAAATCCGCATTTTCCTGATGGTACCCCTAGCGAAGTATTCCCATTAATTATTCACTAGATAAAAGCCGTGTTCTCTTAGAAAGGGTTTCATATACTACTTAACCGATGTGAAATTCGGTATAAATAATAGGAAGTAGTGAATATATGTTCTTTAAAAATAAAAAGCACTTTTGGTTACCAAGTAAGCCTAAAGATAAGCAAAGTCATTTAAAAACAAGTACAAAGCAAAATAATATCGAACGTATACCAAATAAGGTAGGTATCGTAATGCCTGTTTACAATCAAGAAAAACAATATTTGATTGAATGTGTACATGCTATTGAACAACAAACCTATAAAAATTTTTCACTTGTGATTGTAATTGATGGTGCAAATGAGGAAACCGTTAAAACCGTTTATGAATTATCCAGTTACTTAACTTGCGACTTCATCATAATCGATAGGAAGATAAACAAAGGAATTGCCTACTCATTAAATGAAGGATTTGACAAACTCAAAGATTGTTCCTATTTAACTTGGATCTCCAGTGACAATAGACAAGCTCCCAATTTCCTAGAAAAGTTAGTTGAAACTATGAACACTTCACCATCAAATACTGCTCTCGTTTACTCCATGTATAGTCCAATTGATGAAAATGGAATGCCGCATCCTTCCACTCCATATTTTTACCCAGCTCTATACAAGATGATGAATCGTTCAAAAGAAGAGATCATGATGGTCAGTTTCATCGGTGCATCTTTTCTTTATACAAGAGAGGCTTTTGAAAAGACTGGTGGCTATGATTCTAAATACGACTTAGTATCTGATTATGAATTTTGGATTAGATTAATGAAACAAGGAGAATTTGTTTTTATACCTGAACCCTTAATGGAATATCGCTTAAACGGGAAACACTCATTAACAACTCTTACTCCTCCTGAGGAACTATATCTTAACAGCATGTCTGCTAGCTTAGAACATCGAACGAAAAATGGAGACATACCTAAGGTTTCAGTAATAATTACTGCTCACAATCATGGGAACTTTATAAAAAAATGCTTACAAAGTGTTTTTGATCAAACTTTTAAAAACTTTCATGTAATAGTTGTAGACGTTGGCTCTACGGATAATACCTTAGAAGAGATATATAGTTTACATGATACCCGTACTATCCCTATTCATATTAAGCAACGGACTAAAGCAGAAGCATTAAATATTGCTTTAGACTATGTGTTGGGTGAATATGTCCTTGAACTTGATGGTGATGACTGGATAGAACCCATTACTTTGGAGGTCATGATTAGTGAAATGGATAATTTATCCTCTAAAGTAGGGATGGTTTTTGCAAATAGAAGGCTCTGGTATGAGGAAAACGGCGTTTTAGTCGAGGGGGACATTTATAAAGGCTCACCATTAAAAGATAAATATAAAATTCTAGAGAGTTTTCAGACTCACTGCCCTAGAATGTATCGGTATTCTGCACTAAAAGAGCTAAGCGGATGGATGACTACTTTACGAGGAGAACCACTAATTGCTGAAGACTTCATGATGTTTTTACGAGTCGCAGAACTCTTCAAAGTTCACTGGATTGATCAAACCTTATATAATCAGCGCAGACATAATAAAAATATAACAATTATTCAGAAGGAAAATTTAAATAAACAGTTTCGTATGGTAGTTGATGAAATGCTTATCCGTTGGGGAGATTCCTATAAAGCAAATTTTGAAGAAAGTGATGGCTATATTACTAAAATAAAGCTTGAAAAACGGAGAAAAGGTGACAGACAATGAAAGTGATGATTATATTCGGTACAAGACCTGAAGGAATCAAATTCGCGCCTATTATTAAAGAGCTTCAAACGAATAATAAATTTGAAACTGTTTTGGTTAACACCGGGCAACATATAGAAATGCTCGACCAAGTTTTATCCTTATTCTCCATAAAACCCGAATACGAACTAAAGCTTATGAAAACCAATCAAAAGCTAGAGGAATTATCCGCAGAACTAATACAAAAACTAGGTGAGGTTTTGGATAAAGAAAAACCTGATCTTGTTTTTGTTCTAGGAGACACTGCGACTACATTTGCAGGAGCATATACATCGTTTTTAAAACGTATCTCGGTAGCACATGTGGAAGCAGGTCTACGCACACACAATATTTCTTCTCCTTTTCCCGAAGAAATGTACCGACGAATCGTAACTAAGTTAAGTGATTATCACTTTGCACCAACTGAAAAAAACAAAGAGAATTTATTAGCTGAAGGAATTCCACAAGAAAGAATTATAATAACAGGGAATTCAGTAATAGATGCTCTTTATGACATTACAAATAGACCATATGTCTTTCCTGATCATCTGCAAAAAATATTTGATAGAGGAAAGAGAATTCTATTAGTTACTACTCATCGACGTGAAAATTTTATAAAGCTAAAAGGAATATACGAAGCTCTTACCAGTCTAGTAGAAGAGTTTGAGGATATTGAAATTATTTTCCCGGTGCACCCGAACCCTAATGTCAGAAAAGAGGTTAAAGATCATTTTCTAGCAAGTACTAAGAGTTCCACTATTCATATTATCGAGCCGCTAGACTATGAATGTTTTGCACATGTTATGAAGAAATCCTATCTAGTAATCACAGATTCAGGAGGTATACAGGAAGAAGCTCCAGCATTAGATATACCCGTTTTAGTTATAAGGGAAAGTACAGAACGTACGGAAGGAGTAAAGGCAGGAACTTTAAAATTAGTTGGAACTGAGAAAGACGATATTTTACAAGCAACTCGAATGTTACTCAATAATCCACAAGCATATGAAAACATGGCTCAAGCTAATAATCCATATGGAGATGGTACCACTTCCGAACAAATCTCATCCTATCTTGATAAAATTGCAAAAAAGATATGAGCATCTGAACTCATATCTTTTTTAAATCGGCTATATTAAAGTGACAGGTTAATTTATAATTTTAAAAAATGAGTTGGAGATACATTTTCCAGCTCATTATTGTTTTGATTTGCTTTTTTATTAAAGCACTTGTTAGTTTAAGATTCGAGAACCTAAATTTCCACTTGTCTCCATCTTTTAAAATTTCATATCCTATTTCATACAAAACCCTATAGCCATTGATATCTCATTCTAAACAATTTCTAGCCATTTCTTTATTTTAAGAGAATTAATTGTCTTATTGTTAATATAAGGGATGTGTGGTGATGATAGGGCATTATAATCATTGATAAAACCGCCAGCACAACCTACATGAATCCAGTTGTTCAAGAAGGATTCAAAAGATTTTCCCAGCCTCCAACCGTGAAAATCTTTATCATTTGTTAAATAGATAACTTCCCCTATATTGTATTTTCGGTCTATTCCAAAGTAATTCCCCATCCCATCCCCTGTAAAAACAAATGAATTTGACCAAAAGTGAAATTCTTCATTCTTTTCATCAATGTTCTCATGGTCTATCCTTATGGCGTTTAAATGGATTAGCTTATCGATATTCCATAGCCCAAAATCAAATAGGCCCCCATTCAATACACTCCTGTTCATATATGGTTCGCCATGTGCTGAATAGATATTAGGATCATCCAATACACATGTTGAATTTTCTTGTGTATTCCAATAAAAATCACATCGACGTGAATAATCTATCACTACCTTTTTAAATGATTCTGGAAGTTCAAAACCAATAGTGCTTTCAATCTGCAGCACATCATTTTCTGATGCAGGTTGATCAATAAATAGTTCCCCTATGCCGCCCTTGTTTTTGATGGAATTAAGTGTTGAATGTAGAATTTCACTCCAATGAAAATATTCGATAGTTTCCGGTTCGTACCTATTCTGTACCGGCTCTGATTTTTTGTTTTTTGATATATAAATTTCCCCTTCGAACCGGACCCATCGAGGTAGTTCTTTAGGACTATTCGGAACCTCACTATTGAATCTTTTATTAGACTTCAGGAACTCTAATCCTTTTTCTGTAGGAGCATATGTAATTTCAATACGATCCTTTAGGACAGAGATATAATCCTTCTTTATAGCCATATTCATAAAATCTCGAAACTCAGATTCATCAATGTTGTATGTTTTGTGTGAAAAAGACTCTTTCTCCAATATTTTTCTTAATACACTAAATAGTAATCTCACTCTAAACACCTCTATTTTTAAAGATATATTTAGTTATTTTTTATTCCTCATTATTAAACTAACCTGCGCCGTTAGTTTAAGTGTATCATTACACAAACAATACCTCCTCAAGAAAAACAACCTTTAACAGAGCCTTTATGTCCAACCTATAAACTCTAACCACCTAAGATAGAAGATTGTCCATTTTATTAATATTCTATTTATTCTAAAAATATAGAATGCTATATTCTAAATAAATAGAATTATAAGGAGAGAAATGCATGGATGTTTTAAATCTTTCAAGTAAAGAAAGAGAAACTTATGAAGTAGAGATTAACTATTCAATATTATGGGAATCTGCCTTAGGTATCGCAGCAATTACTAATACACGTCTATTAGACACTCTAGAAAAGCAAGCATCTTTTTGGGATTCCATTAAAAGTAGTTTGTCAGCGGGAATACTAAAAGAGTTAAATTATGTTGAAGAAAATAATACTTGGAAAGCTTTGCTTTTACTTTTACATGTGAAGGATTTTAAGAGTCTTAAGGAATTTACTTCTTATATAGATGAGTTATCTGCAGAGGAACTAAGGTTGACTTGTATGCCATACTTAGGAATAAAACATCAATACCTAAGACAAAGTGCTTCATTGGGTGATTTGACTTCTTTACAAAAAATGAAGGAAATTGCTAAAGATAATCCATTTTACCCTGCTTATATTGATTTTGTCTGCCAAGTAGATGCAGATAAGCTTAAACAGCATTTGACTAAAATAATGAGCGTTTGGGTTGAAGAGGTTATAACAATTGATAAGCAGAAAGAGATTACTAAAATACTTCAGGCAGATTATGAATCAAAGAGTAAGATGAAAGAAACTTTAAATAGTTTTGAATTAGTGGAATGGGCTACAGGCGGAGTTACTTACCATCCGGAGCCGAGCGTCACAAAGGTATTATTAATTCCTCAGTACATCTATAGACCATGGAATATAGAAGCGGATTTAGAAGGTACAAAAGTATTTTATTATCCTGTGGCAAATGAAAGTATTACACCAGAGGACCCATATACACCCAATCATTCACTAGTTCTTAAATATAAGGCGCTGGGTGATGAGGTTAGATTACGAATGGTAAAAATGCTTTACGAAAATGACCATACATTACAGGAAATTACAGACCACTTAAACCTTGGGAAATCAACTGTTCATCATCATTTAAAAATATTAAGGTCAGCGAGAATTGTTGCAATAAAAGATAATAAATACACTTTAAAAAGAAAGCCTTTAGATTCCATTTATATGGAACTAAATTCCTTTCTAAATCAATGAAACAGAGTGTTGTTTTTCATAATAAGAGCTTTTTAGTACTATGGATAGGAAATATCATTTCGGAACTAGGAGGGGTCCTAGGTACACTATGTAACTCATTTTTAATCTATCAGCTGACCAATTCTACTTTAGCGCTTAGTAGTATGTGGCTTCTATATTTTATACCATCATTGATTCTTCAATTATTTATTGGCCCATTCATTGATCGTTGGAGCAGAAAATGGATCATGATTCTATCACAGTGGGCTAGGGGAATAATTTTTATTCTTCCATTAATAGCTCTTGCTTCAAATCAATTAGAAGTATGGCATATTTATTTAGTACAAATAGTTGTCGGATTAATCACACCGATCTATACACCAGCCAATCAAGCTATTACACCTACGATTGTTCCTGAAGAGCTTTTGACTTCAGCGAATGCATACAATGACGGTGCTATAAGATTAATGACATTTGTAGTTCCTTTCGTTGGAGGTATGATCATTGAGTTTCTAGGGTTAATCCCCTCGTTATTAGTAGTATGCTTAACGCTACTTACTAGTGGTATTCTCTTATTGTCTTTACAGGAAAAAAGGAATGCATTTACTGTGAGGAAAACGTGGCTAGAGCAATTTACAGAAGGGATTTTATATTTTTTTAAGCAGCGTATAATAGTTTGGCTAGGGATTTTTTTAGCATTTGTGCAATTTGGTGTAGGAGTAACAATGGTTATTACTTTGCCTTATATTACAGATGAGCTTTCTGGCTCCTACACTGAAGTCGGATATTTTATGGCTAGCTTCCCACTAGGTTATGTGATTGGCACTATGTTGGTTGGAAAAGTAAAGGCTAGAAGCCGTAGAATGTTAATGCTAGGCTCCTTAGCTGTAGGCGGGCTAACATTTATCTTTCTTTGCTTCAATACAAGTATTGTCCTTGCTCTCTTAACGGAAGGGATAGCAGGAATTGCGATGGCCTTCTTTGGAGTACATAATATCACCATTTTTCAAAAATCAGTTCCAAATGAATTGATGGGTAAAGTTGCTTCCGTCCGATTGCTTATTATTAGAGGCGCAATGCCAGTAGGTGTTTTAGTGGGAGGACTTTTAAGTGAGACATGGGGGATACGGCCCTTATATTTCTTCATCGGTTCAATTATTTGTACGGTATCCATAATAGGCCTGACTTTTCCTTATTTTAAATCCTTAAACAATTCTTCGGGAATTGAAGGGAATTAGCTTCTATTGATTGAATACTTTATATAAGAGCATATATAGGAGGTATCTAATTTGAACAAATTTTACCTGGTACTCTTTTTAATATTTCTTTTAATGGGCTGCTCCGAAAATGGAAATCCTACCCCTAGAGAGTTGCTGGGCGAAGAGGATGTTGATATTTTCCTAATGAACGAAGTCGTTTATGCGAAAGCTAGTGATATTGATTGGGTCACTGAGTCTGAATATACAATTGGAGAGGAAGTTGCTGAAATTAGTAAGCAACAGAACCGTGCAATAGGATTCAACAATGGAACAGCCAATATACTACCGGTCGGCACCAAAATATACGAGACAGGTCAGGGATTTGTTATTGCAATTGTAGGGGAAAAAGAGGTGCCTTATATTGCTTTACTTGAAGGGTGAGAAATGTTAATTTACTGTCAGTTTCAAATAAAATTCAATTGATTCATTTAAAAAAAAACGGTTAATTTTTCAAATAAATTTATTAGGTAAACAAATACTTTAAAGGATGTGAACTAAGTGATTAGAAGCAAACGAGATAAATACTCGGTGCAGTTTTGATGGATAGCAGCATGCAACCGAGTACTAATGCTATCACCTAGGCTGCACTATCTTATTTGTACTAACTAAGAATAGGAGCGTAGCATAGATGAATATAGAAACTCTGAAAAAAGATTGGAAGATGGAAGAAATTGAAAGCTTTAAAGGGTGGGATTTTTCTCATTTGGAAGGTCGGTGGAAGGAACAAGCTACACCGTGGGATTATCGGAAAATCATCGATAAATTTCTTTCTCCAGAGAACGTACTTCTGGATATGGGAACAGGTGGCGGTGAATTTCTGATAACATTAGGCCATCCCTTCGAACGGACTTCTGTTACAGAGGGATGGGAACCAAATGTGAATTTGTGTAAAGAAAAATTGGAACCTCTCGGAATTTGCGTTAAGCAGGTATTCAATGACTCTGAACTTCCATTTGAGGATAATGTTTTTGATATTATTATTAATCGACATGAATCCTATGACGTAAATGAAATACGGAGAATCCTGAAAAAGGGAGGCATCTTTATAACCCAACAGGTTGGAGGTAAGAACAACGAGTGGCTGTCCAATGCATTAATAAATAACTTTCAGCCCCTATATCCTAGCTTAAATCTAGAGAATGAAACTAAAAGATTTACTTCTGAAGGCTTTGCTATTTTATATGAGGGTGAGTATTTTCCATCTTTAAAGTTTTTGGATGTAGGTGCAATTGTTTACTACGCTAAAATTATAGAATGGGAATTTCCTGGGTTTACGGTCGATTCATGCCTTGAACGTCTAATAGAACTTGAAAAAGTGATGGAGCTTCAAGGATATGTAGAAAGCTATGAACATCGATTTATATTAGTTGCTCGTAAAAGCTGAATGGTAACTTATTATACTGAACGGTCATAAATTTTTTTATCCGGTCATAAAACTCGATTGAACGGTCATAAAAAAATTATCCGGTCATAACGACCAAATCTTCTTTGACAAATAGGAAATTAAGCATAGTATGGACTGGTCTTTTTAACTGAAATACAGATTCTACTAACAATTGTAAAGGAAAATACCCTCTACTTATCGAATTAGTAATTACTAATCCTGATAGTAGGGGGTTATTCGTTATTTAGCACACAAAAAAGGGGGAGATACGAAAGTAAAGATGTATATATAAACAGCCGGTTGATCTTAGAACAATAATTTAAAGGGGAGATATAAAAATGACCAATTATACACCCAAGAAAAAATATTATATTCCAACTAACATTGAGGACAAACTTTCAAAGGACTTCGTTCAGGGAATCACGCGTAATTTTGAAATGTTAGATGAGATGGAAGGTGGAACAGCTAAGACGATTAAGGCCGATACAACTGGACGTACACGGATTCAAGAATTAATTCAAATTGCTTTTGATCATGCTAGGGATGGGGATACCTTGATCCTTCCACCGGGCCGTTATTGGCTTGAGAAAAACACCAAACTGGATGATTTTCCAAACAATGACCAACCATGCTTGCTACTTAGGGGGAAAAAAAGAATTCATTTGGTTGGTTACGGTGCTGTGTTATTTACTAGAACACATGCCCAAGGGATCTTAGAGCTACAACAATGTGAAAATTGTATAATCGAAGGCATTAAGTTTGAGGGGTATGGGGAGTTTCCAGGAATAGACCCAGTGACTGGCTATGGAGAAAAAGGGACCAAAGCTGGAGGCTATCCAACTTCAGGCTTTTGGAATTATAGAAAAAACAATAGCTTTGATACGAGTGAGCGCGCCAGAAATGATGGGAAGCCTTTTGGCATATTTGGTGGTGGATTTATAGGAAACGTAGGTAGTGGTGTTTTAGTACATCGAGGTTGCAAAAATATTATCTTTAGATCATGTGAGAGCAGTGGCTTTAACTTTTCCGGATTCACGGTTGGACATCTAGGGGACTATTTGCCAACAGACTTAGAATACGAAAACAATGCAAACATTACCTTCGTAGAGTGTAATGCACACGACAATTACTCTAGCAATTTTGTGTTCTCAGCTGTTGAAAGACCTCGAGTGCTCAACTGTATAAGCGATCGGGCTGGACACCCGAATGCCTCGAAGCTCCATACTTACGTTGATCCAGGCTACGGTATAAATGCACTTGGAACAATGTTTCCTAAAGCAAATGATCTTTTAGTTTCTGGATGTACTTTAAGAGGAAACAAGCGGAAAGCTATTGATGGTCATGCTGCAGGCGGTTTAATCGCAACAGACAATTTAATATCAGACTCGATGGTCGGTGGTGTTTTCTATAAATGGACAAATGTAGACCAGTTTACAAAAGACTGCATCATAGTAAACAATAAAATCGAGGATTGTGGCTATGCCAAAAACCCTCTAGGAGCCATTTATATTGGCGGTGTTCAGCGAGAGTCAAAAGAAAATCAAGAAATGAACACTATCATATCTAACAATCATATAAAAAATTGCTTTGGCACAGAGGGTGTGATCTTTGCAGGAGCATTCAATCGTCTCATAATTGAGGGAAATATCATTCATGGAATACCAGTGGAGTTAGATACCACTAACACTATTTTTGAGCCATATGTCATATATGCAGGATATTCCATAGCTTCTCAGCCGAACTTTGCCGGCAATATTTCTAATAATGTAATAGATGTTAACCACCCAAGAATTGCAGGTGGAATATTAGTTAGAAATTTACAGGACGGTACTGTTCAGGGCAACACAATCAAAACCGTTAACACTCTGACTTTATATGGCTTGAGATTATGGAACTGTAAAGAGGTTGGAGCAGTCGGCAACACAATAAAAATGGGCACAGAAGGTTTGCCTTTAGATGCAGAAACAACTGGAGTAGTTGCACACAACACCTTGGTTGGTGGAAATGCTGCATTTCAGCCTCTACAGGGTCAAGCCATTATATTTACTATAGAAGCAAATAAAGGAAATGGAAATGTTCGTTTTAAAAATGGCCAATCATATGTGTCGATAATCGAGAGCCATGAAATGGGACTGGAGGTCAAACTTCAGAATATTTCGTCAGGCATTATACCTACGGTGAAAGTATCTCAAACAGGACAAAAAGGACTTCTAGGAGCTGAGCATTCAATCGACTATATTTACAGTTGTCAAGAATCTCATAAAAATGTCTTTATTGTTCTAAAGCCTTCAAAAGAATTAAGTCACATGCCTTTTTCAAGTATGACTAATGGTGGTCTTGAAATTGAAATCATGATTTAGTGATTAAAATGCTTAAAAATAATTTGACAATTTAAAGTATTCCTATTATCATAGACAATAACTTTTATGTTCGGGTATAGGTTGAAGACATTGAGAGCAATGTCGCCTTGAGAACAGACGAGCCGAGATGAGATAGCTGAGAAATTGTTTAAATAAGAGAAGTAGCATTAGTTCTGCAATTTAGAGAGTCAGTGGTTGGTGAGAACTGATTTGCAACTGATGTGAATGGACTTATGAGAGCCTCCTTGAGAATGTCTTTTTGTTTTAGAGGTGGACGTATTTCCTACGTTACAAGGAAAAAAGGGGGAGTATATATACTCCAACTAGAGGTGGCAACGCGGTTAACATCGTCCTCTTCATGGGAATTTTATATTCCTATGAAGGGGACTTTTTTTATTTAGCTTAGACGAGAAGAGAGCAGAGGAGAGATTAGATGAGAGAGTATATTGAACAGGTCCTTAGAAAAGAAGATTTATCATTCGAAGAAATGCAGGAAGCATCTAGAATTATTTTGGATGAGAGTACGGATATGCAATTGATAAAACAATTTTTAATTGCTTTAGCTATAAAAGGAGAAACAGCAAATGAGGTAGCTGCTCTTGCGACAGTAATTAAATCATTTGCAATCACTTTAAATGTTCCTGAAGGAAATTATATGGATAACTGTGGAACAGGTGGTGACGGATCAAATAGCTTTAACATTAGTACAGCATCTGCCATTGTAATAGCTGGAGCTGGCGTGAGTATAGCAAAGCATGGAAATAGAAAAATCTCTAGTTCATCTGGAAGTACAGATGTATTAGAGGCATTAGGTATTCAAACGAACTTAGATATCCAGGCTTCCTTGAATATATTAAACAAAGAAGGTATTACTTTTTTATATGCACCGACTGTACATCCAAAACTAAAAAGAATTGGACTGGTGAGACAACAAATTGGAAAACCGACTATCTTTAATCTTGTAGGGCCTCTTACCAATCCGGTTCCACTTCTCAGCCAGTACACTGGCATAAACCGTCCTGATTTTACAATAGAATACGCAAAAGTACTTCATATGCTTGGAAGAGAGAGAGCAATTGTAGTTTGTGGGACGGGTGGGATGGATGAAGCATCGCTTGTAGGAAAAAACTCTTTAGTATTAGTCGAAAAAGGTGACCTGATACCCTTCACCCTTAGTCCGGAGGATGTGGGACTTTCCTTTTATTCTCCTGCTGCTGTAAGAGGGGGTACAGCAGAGGAAAACGCTCAAATTATGTTGAATTTGCTTAACGGTAAACAGGATGCTTATTTTGATAGCGTAATTTTTAACGCAGGAATAGGACTCTACGCAAATGGAGCAGTGAATAATATACCTGAAGGTGTAAAACTAGCAAAAGACAGTATTCTCTCTGGCAAAGCACTTGATAAATTGAAAGCAGTTGTTGCTTATAGCAATCCTAATTTTGCTCAGGAGGTACTATCATGACAACTATTCTAGATAAAATTCTTAAAGAAAAAGAGATGCTCATCAATCAAATGATTCATGAAACAATTCCTGTATGTAAAAAGAGACTGAAAAGACCTTCGCTATTTGATAGGTTGTTTCAGAACAATAAGCTCCAAGTAATTGCCGAAATTAAACGAGCCTCTCCTTCAAAAGGGTTAATTCAAGGAATAGTAGATCCAGCAAAACAAGCATTAGTTTACCAAGAAGCTGGGGCTGCTGCAATATCTGTTTTGACAGATTCCCCCTTTTTTCAAGGTTCTTTTAAGGATTTACAAGCAGTAGCAGAAACCGTAGATTTACCGATCTTGTGTAAGGACTTTATCATTCATAAAGTACAGATTGATTTTGCTAAAAGTGCTGGTGCCTCTGTTGTTCTTCTCATTGTCGCAGCATTATCAAAGGAAAAAATAAAAGAATTATACACATATGCAATAGCGAAAGGTCTCGAGGTGCTAGTAGAGGTTCACAATATCCAAGAGCTAGAGGTAGCACTTCAATTAGACACTAAGCTTATAGGTGTAAATAACAGAGATTTACGTACTTTCCAAGTAGATTTATCTCACACCGGTGAATTGGCAAGTAATTTCCCTTTTAACGAGGGACGGGTATTAATTAGTGAAAGTGGTATTTGCAATAATGTGGATGCAATACAGGTTGCAAAATACGGTGCAAGTGCTGTATTAGTAGGTGAAGCTTTAATGCGAAGTGATGATCCGTATAAGACACTTCGTACATTGCAGGTGGAACGTGAAGTGATGGTCCAATGACTAAGGTGAAGATATGTGGATTGATGGAGAAAGAACATGTGGTAGCAGCAATAGAAGCTGGCGCGGATGCTGTTGGATTTGTTTTTGCACCAAGTAAAAGGAGAGTCACATTATCACAGGCTCATGACTTAGCAAAATGCATCCCTAAAGAAGTGTTAAAAATTGGCGTTTTTGTCAATCCAAACAGCGATGAACTAGAACAGGCAATTCGAGAGGTTCCGTTGGATTTAATTCAATTACATGGTAATGAGGAACCAGATTTTATAGAAAATATTAAGTTTCCAACCATTAAGGCCCTATCTATCAGAGAAAGTCGTGATGTGGAAAAAGCGAAAGTGTTTAATACCGATTATATGCTGTTCGATGCTCCAGGAAAAGATTTTAAAGGAGGAAGTGGAGTAACGTTTGATTGGCAACTGTTAAATGATCTCAGCATTTCCCCTAATCAGATAATTCTAGCTGGTGGTTTAAATGCATCAAATATAAAAGAAGCGATTAGAAGAGTGAAGCCCTTTATGGTGGATGTATCTAGTGGAGTAGAGGTAAATGGTAGAAAAGATGAGCAATTGATACGCGAATTCATTCAAACGGTCAAAGATGAGGAGAGATAAGCATGGTACAAACAAAAGCTGGGCGATATGGACGTTTCGGAGGTCAATTTGTTCCTGAGACACTTATGACTGCATTAGTAGAATTAGAGAATGCCTATAAAACAGCAATCGAAGATGCTTCCTTTTTAGAAGAGGTAGAATATTACTTAAAGGACTACGTGGGAAGAGAAACTCCTCTCTATTTTGCTGAACGTCTTACAAAGGAAATCGGTGGAGCAAAAATTTTATTGAAGAGGGAAGATTTAAATCATACAGGCGCTCATAAAATAAACAATACAATCGGCCAAGCGCTACTGGCAGTCAGAATGGGTAAGAAGAAAATTGTAGCAGAAACAGGTGCAGGCCAGCATGGAGTTGCTACTGCTACTGTTTGTGCACTGTTTAATCTCGAGTGCATTGTTTTTATGGGAAAAGAAGATGTTCGCAGACAGGAACTGAACGTTTTCCGGATGGAGCTACTCGGTGCAAAGGTTGTATCGGTAGACCAAGGCTCTGGAACTTTAAAGGACGCAGTCAACGAAGCACTTAGATATTGGGTTGCAAATGTCGAGGACACCCATTATATTTTAGGCTCAGCTCTTGGTCCCCATCCTTTTCCGAGAATTGTTCGAGATTTTCAACGTGTTATCGGTGTAGAGACTAAGAAGCAAGTACTAGAAAAGGATGGAAAACTCCCTAATGCCATCGTTGCCTGTGTAGGCGGAGGAAGCAATGCAATAGGAATGTTCCATCCCTTTATAGACGATTCAGAAGTGGCTTTGTACGGTGTTGAAGCAGCGGGAGAGGGAATTGAAACTGGGAGACATGCAGCGGCAATTGCCGGGGGGAAAGAAGGTGTATTGCATGGAGCTTATATGTACGTCCTGCAAAATGAAGACGGATTTATACAGGAAGCACATTCAATTTCCGCCGGTTTAGATTATCCTGCGGTTGGTCCGGAGCATAGCTATTTACATGACATTGGAAGAGTGAAGTATCTTTCTGTGAAGGATTCTGAGGCATTAGAAGGATTACAATTACTAGCTAGAACGGAAGGAATTATTCCAGCTCTAGAGAGTTCCCATGCTATATATTTTGCAGCTAAACTTGCTAAGAAAATGAGCCCAGAGGATACAATAGTCATTTGTCTTTCTGGTCGTGGTGATAAAGACGTACACACAGTTAGAGATGCATTAGGAGGCTCAAATCATGTCTAAAAGAAAACTTACAAATGCATTAGTTAATTGTTTAAGCAGCGGCGATAAAGTATTTATTCCTTATATTATGGCTGGGGACGGGGGGCTGGATCAGTTAAAGGAGAGAGTTCTACTTCTCCAAGAGGCTGGAGCAACAGCTATTGAATTAGGAATTCCATTTTCTGATCCAGTGGCCGATGGACCAACTATCCAACAAGCTGGTGAACGAGCACTTAAAGTGGATGCTACATTGAAAAATATCATTGCTGAACTGGAAGGAATCTATCAAGAGATCCATATTCCATTAGTTATTATGACGTATTATAATCCTTTGTTGAGCTATGGATTGAGTAATTTTGCACAGGATTGTGAACGACTTGGTATTGCCGGGTTAATCGTACCGGATGTGCCCTATGAGGAGAGTGACATTTTGAGAATCGCCTTAAGAGAAACAGATGTAGCTTTAGTGCCTCTTGTGTCACTGACTAGCCCGAAAGAACGTATAGTTAAAATCGTGAATGCTGGAGAAGGTTTTATATACGCTGTCACGGTCAACGGAATAACTGGTACTCGTGAAAAGTTCAATAAAGACTTAGTAGAGCATTTGAAATCTATCAAAGAACTTAGTAATATACCAGTGATGGCAGGATTCGGCATATCATCTCCTGAGCAAGTAGAGGAAATGACTAGTATGGCTGATGGAGTCATTGTCGGAAGTGCAATTGTAGAGGCATTTAATAAAAAAGATTTGAATAAAATTAAAATCTTGGTGAAAGCTTCTAAACGAAAAATTATATCTTAAAAACATAGACACATAAACGTCTTTCTTACAGACTAACAATTAATAAAATGATCTTAAGCAATCCGAAATAATACTATATCGGATTGCTTTTTTATTGAAGCATCTATTTTTAAAAGGGAATAAAAAGGATTTTTAAAGGAAAGCTAGAATTTATTATAAAAGCTGCTTTACTCGGATAACCAACGAAATTAATCTCCAGTTGAATGGTTTTGAACAAGGATTTACTCTTGAAAAAGATTACTAGTGATTAAGATGGATATTAATTTCAAGATTATTAGAAACAAATGATATTACTTGTCCCTAAGAGTAGAAAAAAGATTGTTCAAAACTAAAGGCGGTTGAAATACAATCACAAAAAATACTGATAAGTAGGTGCGGTTAAATGTTAAAGATAAAGAATCCAAAAGATATTCATCTTCTTTCGGAATTTCTCGAGAAATTGAATCTCCAGCCTGAGTATCATATCGGTTATTGTGGAGTTATTGCTAAAGAAATTGAAGATACTATTCTACATGATTTCTCTGACTTAGACTTTGAGCACTCATTTGTCATTGCCACTGAACATGCCATTATTAAAGGTGCTCTTGGCTTTGATGTGGATGAGCAATTAAGAACTATTGAAGTTTGGGGACCATTTGTTTTAGCTTCAGAGGAATACCGGGAGATAGCAGATGGAATGTGGAATCATTTAGTTTCACAGATGCCATTTGACGTAAAATCCTTTCAGTTCTTTGTTCATAAGGAGAATTTTCTTACAAGAGAGTACATTCGGGAAAAAGGGGGAGTGGAAATAGGACAGCATCTGATATTATCTATCATTAAGAAAAACCACTCATCTCCGCAAAACATCAAAATTATACAATACAGCCCATCATTCGAAGATTCCTTTACAGCTCTCCATACTGCATCATTTTCTAATACTTACTATAATAGCTCCGATATTCTGAGACGTTTGGACAATAAAAATAAGCTTTTTATTTTTGCAGAGGGTCTAGAAAAAGTTAAAGGATATGTTTACGTAGAGATAGAATCAAGTCAAAACAATGGCTCTATTGAATATATAGCAGTTTCCAGTGAGTATCAGAAGCAAGGAATCGGGACTCAACTTATTCAATCCGCTCTCAATTACTTATTTTCTTATGACACTATTAAAGAAATTACATTGAGTGTCAGAGCTGAAAATGACAAAGCATTGGCTTTATATAAATCGGTAGGTTTTGAATTGAAGTATGAGCTCATAGCCTATAGGAAATAGTAGAAACACAAGGTCAACAGTCTGCTCCGATATTTAAACAATGAAAAAAGCAAGAACCCCCTGAAAGGATTAGTAAGAATATGAATCTAGTGAAACAAGTAGATAAGTGAAAATTAAAAAAACCTAGTAATTTCCCGATATTTACTCTACAATTAGCACTAGGTGCTAATCGTAGATAATAAGGTGGGTTATATGTATAAATTTGTATTAAGTATTGCTAAAATAATTGTAAGGATATTCGGGAAAGTAGAAGTGCTAAACAAGGAACTGCTGCCGCAACAAGAAGCATACATTGTTACTTGTACTCATAGGGGCTGGCTAGAAATTGTTATATTAGGAATTGCTATTCCAAGACCAGTTCATTTCATGGCAAAAAAAGAACTATTTGATAATCCGATAATCGGATTTCTTTTACGCAAAATCAATGCATTTCCGGTAGATAGAGAAAATCCTTCTCCTAGCACTATTAAAATTCCCGTTAAACTATTAAAAAGAAAAGAAGTTGTCGGCATTTTCCCAAGCGGAACTCGAAATTCAGAGGGAGCGCCCTTAAAAAGAGGCGCAGTAACTATTGCAAACTTGTCGAAATCCCCGATTGTTCCAGCCTATTATTACGGTCCTCGAACATTGAAGGAGTTAAAAAGAATGAAAAAAGCTGTAATAATGTTTGGTGAACCAATTTTCATAAATGTTCAAAAAAAAGACGAACTAGCTAGCTATACAGAACTACTTAATGAAAGAACAAAATTATTAGAAGAAGAAATACAAACCACATTAGAAAATAAGAAATAATAATCAGACCTAAGCCTTACATAACAAGAGACTTAGGTCTATTTTTAACATTACATATTTTTATTATAATTTGGTAAATGTTAACTTTTGAAGGTTATTAGTAGCAAATAGCTCCTGGATATATCTTGCTTTTTCTATGTGGAAGTCGATAAAACCATGCTATAACAATAATATGAAGAGCATATATTAATCTATATACGGCTTAGGTCTTACACTTAAACAGCTCTTCAGACCATTTATATGTTTTTCAAACACACTATAATGAAGTTAAGGAGGGAAATATATGAACTTAAAAAAAATTATTATCTTATGTGTATCAATTTTACTCGTAGGAGCTATCATCAATATTGGTTTTGATATAAAAGGTCTATTTCAAGCAGACGCAGCTAAAGTGTCAACTATAGCAGAGACGTATGAAAATGTGGAGGTTGTATCAGACAATGCTTCCATTACAGTTTTACCAACAACCGATTCAAACACTAAGGTAGAATATACAGGAAATACAAAACAGAAGAAAAAATATAAGTTTTCAGCAAAAGTTAAGGGTGATACTCTTTATGTAGAGTTGTTAGAAAAGAGATGGAATACTTTTCAATTTGGTATTAATTCGGGTAGCACGAAACTAACGATTTATCTTCCAGAAAAGGTTTATGATGATATTAATCTTTCAACTTCAAATGGAAGTATCAAAGCAAACAATATTCAGGGTGATCAACTTATTTTTGAATCCAATAACGGGTCAGTATTACTAGAAGACATCGTTGGAAAAAATGTTCATGCTGAAACGGATAACGGAAAAGTTGCTTTGAAAAATATAGCTGGAATCATTGTGGCTGATTCAGATAACGGTGCGATAAGTCTAGAAACGAAAAATCTTGATCAACATATTAACCTCAGCACTGATAATGGAGCTATTGAAATAAAGACAGAGAATGAACCGACGAATGCAACTATTCAAACAAAAAATGACTTAGGCGGAATCGATCTTTTCGGTTCATCTGATTCTTCTATCACTTACGGTAAGGGAGAATATCTCATCAAACTTGATACTGATTTAGGTAGAATTTCTGTTCGAAAGTAGAATAATAAGTGAGCGGACTATGAATTTTCTATTTATAGTCCATTTTCTCATTATATTAATTTTCGGTTTCTCTTTCTAAGTTTATCGTCATTTTCCTGCTGATTGTTTTCATTCCTAATCTTTCATAAAAGGTAATAGCACCTTCATTGAAATCCCACACATTAAGTTCCAAGGCTGTTGCTCCTTTACTACTTGCCCAGTACATACACTCTTCAAATAGAATTTTTCCTATACCCTTTCTTTTATGACTGTTTTTTACTCCAAAATCGTTCACATATGCATATTTTCTTGGAGCAAGTGAGTCGAAAGGTGGAGCCTCCATTACCTCCAATACAGCAAAACCTATGATTTGATTATTTTTTCTAACTACTAATACTTCACTTGCTGGTTCGATTAATAACGATTGAAAGTAATCGAGTGGCATTACTTGGTCGACTCTGCTAAAAATATGGGGTAAAGCTCGGTGGTGTTCATCTTGACTCTCTTTTACTATGGAGTTAACCTCATCAAAATCAGCTATGGTTGCAGTTTCTATTGCAATAGTCATTTTATCTCCAACTTTCAGTAGTTATTTCATTCTATTTTACTAAAGTATTTTTTAAATATAAATAACAATTCTCACAAATTAAATAAGAAGCACCAAAGATATTAGTAATTATTTTATACTTATAAGAGAAGCTAATATATTTTAGAAATGGTAAATTAAGAGCTAGAGAATGGAGGTAGGGTTATGGAGTATCCCCAATCGTTTGTGCAAAAGATAAAGGGGGCTTTTGGAGAAGAAGGCATACAATGGCTTAGTCATTTACATCAAATCATAGAAGTTTACGAAAAAAAGTGGGAACTAACAATATTAAGCCCGGTAGATAACATATCCTACAACTATGTATTAAATGTTAAGCAAATAAACGGCTGTCCAGCAATTTTAAAAATCGGTGTCCCCAATATAGATTTTTCAAATGAAATCAACACCCTTGCTTCATATGATGGAAATGGAAGCGTAAAACTTTTGCGATATGAAAAGAAACATGGAATAATGCTACTGGAGAAAATTATTCCAGGCAACATGCTGTTTGATTTATCAGAAGAAGAAGCAATTGAACAATACGCCACTGTGTGGTCAAAACTCCCTAGGAAGGTAAATCTATCACTTACGACGCCTAATATTAGTAATTGGTTCTCCGCCTTTGACCGATATGTAGAAAGTGATTATGACTTTGTCGAATATCCTCCAAAGAAGTTTGTACTTGAAGCAAAGCTTCATTCTCTGGACTTTATGAATCCATCCAATGAATTTCTTTTACATGGTGATTTACACCATGAAAACATCCTTTACTCAGATGAAAAAGGATGGACCGTAATTGATCCAAAAGGAGTGGTAGGTCATCTTTACTTAGACTTCACCTCTTTTATGGTTAATCATCTGCCAAAAAACAAAGATGTAAAACAGGTTCTCAATAATCGAATTAACCGTTTATCAAATCTTTTACACTTAGACAAACAAAAATTAGTTGAAGCTAGTTTCGTAATGGCAACCTTAAGCATGTGTTGGGCAATTGAAGATAATGATTCCTATTGGAGAAAGGTATATTATTGTGCCCAATGTTTTAAAGAACTTCTCATAGAGGATTGTTAATATAATAAGTAGTTGAAAACTTAAAAGTGGACAACAAAGGTTCGAGCACAACTTAAAAAGATGGAGAAAATGAATCATTTTCTCCATCTTTTTGTATTTAGGACTATTTAGACTTACCTATTTTAACTGTATATTGCAGTTTGATTTTGAATAAATAATGCATAAAATGGAAACACTTTTTCGTAGGATACTCACGAAAAGAGGGAAGAAATGTTTTTTTTAAAACGAAAGAAGAAAGTCGTATTATCATCATCGAGCACTGGTGATCGATTTGATTCGAAACAATTCGATAAACAACAATCCCTCAAGCAACAACTTGATGAAAATCTCAAGACTATAACAAGCTCCCTTGGTAATAGTAATGATATTATCATTCGAGAAATAAAAATTGGAACAAACGGAATTTTAAAAGCTGCAATTATATATACAGATGGACTTAGTGATGCTAATGCTATACAAGAATTTGTAATGGAATCATTAATGATTGATTTGAATGATATTCCAATTGGCGAAACTATAATGAATGAATCTGAAATTATGAATACATTAAAGAATTATGCATTAACTGTTGGAGAATTAAAAGAAGTGAAAGATTTTAATGTGTTGTTCACCTCTTTACTATCAGGAAACACTATCTTATTGATTGACGGTGCAGAATTAGGTTTTATAATCGGAAACAAAAATTGGCAGCAACGTGCGGTAGCAGAGCCGACTTCACAAACTGTCATAAGAGGTCCTAAAGAAGCTTTTACAGAAAATTTAAGAGTTAATACTGCCCTAATCAGAAGAATTATAAAGGATACAAATCTATGGATGGAACAAGTTGAGCTAGGTACTAGGACCAAAACCAATATTGCCATTATGTATATTAACGGAATTGCAGAAGAGTCTGTTATTAAAGAGGTTCATGCACGTTTGAATGAAATTAATATTGATGGAATATTAGAGAGTGCTTATGTCGAAGAATTAATACAGGATGAACCCAACACCCCTTTTCCAACAATCTATAATACGGAGCGACCTGATTCTGTAGCTGCTTGCTTGTTAGAAGGTAGGGTAGCAATATTTGTAGATGGTTCTCCTTATGCTCTCATAGTGCCTACATTATTTGTGCAATTTTTTCATTCCCCAGAGGATTTTTATCAAAGACATTGGATGGCTACTTTTGTTCGATTATTGAGATTTTTCGCCTTTAGTATATCCTTGTTATTTCCCGCCATGTTCATAGCCTTAGTAAACTTTCATAGAGAAATGTTACCTACTGAATTATTAGTAAGTATAGCTTCTCAAAAAGAAAATACCCCTTTTTCTACCCTTACTGAGGTAGTCGTGATGGAAATAGCTTTTGAACTATTAAGAGAGGCTGGTCTCCGGATGCCTCGAGTTATAGGATCTGCAATGTCAATTGTCGGGGCTTTTGTAATAGGAACTGCAGCAGTAGAAGCTGGGTTAATATCTGCAGTAATGGTAATTGTAGTCTCGCTCACTGCAATTGCTAGCTTTGTAGCACCGACCTATAACATTGCAATCTCAGGAAGATTACTACGTTTTGGTTTTATATTATTGGCCGGTATGTTCGGATTATTTGGTATAGTACTAGGACTAATTTTGTTGATACTTCATTTGTGTCATCTTAAATCTTTCGGAATCCCATACATGTATCCATTTGCGCCATTTAATTTAGTTGGACAGAAAGACACAGTATTGCGTTCACCTCTTCAGAAAATGACTCATCGTTCTTCCTACTTTTCTAAGAATTTGGTGAGACAGCATGCTCCAAGCACTAAAGAGAAAAAGAGTAAGGGGAAAACATAAAGATTATGATAAAAAAAATGTCCTTAATGATTTGTTTATTGTTACTTTCCGGGTGTTGGGATAAGTCTGAGTTAAATGAAATAGCAATAGCATTGGCTATTGGTATCGATTTAATAGATGATGAATACGTGGTAACAGCTCAAGTCATTGTACCATCAGAACTTTCTCAAAATGGGGGGACTGGGAACTCGCAAATTACAATGCTGAAAGCAAAAGATAAAAGTGTACTTGGAGCAATTAATAAAGTCACCGAAGCTTCACCTCGAGCAATATATCCTGGTCACCTTCAAATATTAGTCTTTGGTGAAACATTAGCTCGAGAAAAAGGAATTGTAGAGACAGTTGATTCATTCACTAGAAATTGGGAGGTTCGGTCTGATTTTTTTATTGCTGTAGCAAAGGATACTAATGCAGAGGAGATATTAAAGGTACAGACCCCTCTTGAAATTGCTCCTATTCATATGTTTTACAGCATCCAGCAAACTGCCCAAAATAGTGGTAAAAGCGTTAGGATTTCATTAATCGAAATTGCACAAGAATTAGAGAAGGTTGGAAAACAACCAGTATTAGCAAAAGTAGAATTAAAAGGGGATACAAAAAAAGGTGCAAGTAAACAAAATTTAGAAGGGATAAATCCAGAGGCTCATCTTAACATGTCAGGACTTAGTGTATTTAAAAAGGATAAATTAGTTGGATGGTTAGAGCAAGAGGATACAGTCAATTTTAACATTATAACGAATCATCTAAAATCAACAGTAGATACTGTTTCTTGTCCTAAAGAAGGAAATATTGAACTAAGAATAAACAAGGCTAAATCCAAATTGAAAGGCAATGTTATCAATGGTCAGCCAAAAATTGATATGAACATAAAATTATCAGGAAATATAAATGCAATTGCTTGTGACATTGATCTCCAAGATGAAAATATCATTAAGGAATTAGAAACAAACTACGAAAAACAACTGAAAGCCTCTATGCTAAAAACAATAAAAAAATTACAGGACGAGCATCATTCAGATATATTCGGTTTTGGGAGGACTATATATGAAAATGATCCAAAGGGATGGAACAAAATAAAAGATCAGTGGACAGAGGAATTATTCGCAGAGCTGGAAGTAATTATTGAAGTGGAAGCAACAATAAAAAATACAGGAATAACCAATAACTCTCTTTTGGGTAATGTAAAGGATTAAATTGAATGGTAAATAGCTTAATTATCATATCTATTGGGGCATTAATCATCAAATTGGATTTACCTTTATTGAAAAATAAATCAGAAAAAAAAGAGAAATTTTTATATTGGATTTTATTTTTTTTAGGATTGGGTCTTTGCTTTTTTATAGCATTCAGTATTCCAATTCCATTAGCAGATTTTTTGTCCAAATTATTTAAGCCTATTAGTAATTTACTTATGGACGAAAAATTGTAAAGAAAGGAGCGAAATATTATAACTTCCTATAACATAAATTCATTTCAATTTTTTGTGCTCGTTCTTTTTTTTACAATTGGTTCTAGCATCATATTCGTTCCGTCACATCTAGCACAGCATTCAGAGCAAGATGCCTGGATAGCTAGTATTATGGGAATACTGGGGAGTATAGTAATTGTCTATATGTATACCTTATTAGCTGGCTGGTTTCCAGGTTTAAATTATATTGCTATTAATAAGAAAATATTTGGAGGTTTTCTCGGGTCCATTTTTTCTATTTTCTTTATTATTTTGGTAATCATTTTCGCTGCAATATTACTGGCAGATGCGGGTTCATTTCTCACCACACAGATGCTACCTAAAACACCTCCGGTTATTATTAATGCCTTACTCGCATTATTGGTGGTAGTAGCTCTTAGATTAGGATTGAATACACTTGCACTTTCTGCAGAAATATTATTATTTATATTTCTCATCTTCTTTTCCTTTCTAGTGCTGTCTACTTTATCAATAGTAGATACACATAATTTATTGCCAGTGTTTCAGAAAAATATTGGCACTTTAGCAGATTCCTCTTTATTTTACATTGTAATATCTACTACCAATTCACTCGTTTTACTTATGGTTTACCCTTACGTTTCAGAAGGCGTGAAGAAGGCGAAAAAAGCTTATCTTTTCGGTAACTTTGTAGGGGGAGTATTAGTATTTATTGTTACTATCTTGTGCATTGCTGTACTAAGTGCACCTTTAACCTCGAGATTGACTTATCCAAGCTATTACCTTGCAAAACAAATTACGATTGGAGATGCAGTAAGCCGTATTGAAGCCTTGATGGCTGGTATTTGGATTATTAGTATATTCTTGAAGTTATGTTTATATTTTTTTGCTGCAATATTTGGCATTGTCCAACTATTCAGACTGAAAAATTATAAATTACTTTGTTATCCCATTGGAATAATTGTTACCGCTCTTTCCATAATCATATTTCCAAATGTAGTAGTGCAACGAAATTTTGTTGGGAGTACTGTCGTTTCTATGAGTATTTTTGGCTTTTTATTCATCCCAATCTTAATGATGCTTGTGTATTCTATCCGCAGAAAATCATTAAAGGCACAAAATAAAACACTTGAAACAGATCCGTGATGAGTGAATTCATTGCTGGGTCTTTTTTTATTCCAATTTTTTAAAATTTATTGTTTACTACGTTCTACTCAGGGAAACCAATTAATAATGATAGGAAAAGGGGGGAAGAATATGAACGCTGCAATCCAATATAACGGATTGGTATTACTTTATGGCTATCTTCAAAGGTTATACGTTCATGAAAGAACAAAAAGGTTGCTTGATAATGGAGCTTTTAACGTGGAGAAAATAGATATTATTACACAACATTTAAAGAAAATACATGACATTACAGATGTATTTGACAACAATAAAAAATTAGATGAAACAAATCAGGCTTTGTTGTTAGACATAGCTAATGTTTGCAGCGAAATGTCTGATGAATACAAAAATGAAATCTTAAATAGCAAAACCTTTAAGGATGAGCTCGCAGTAGTTGCCTCTACCATTTACGCCGAGGAGCATATAAATAATGGAATCATAAAAATGGGCGAGTTATTTAATCCAGAAATTCAAGATCGGTTCATGCAACAAATATTATATTACAGAAATCGAGTAGCACTAGTAAATGCTGTAGTACAAAAAGAAACAGAAGGCAAAGAGATATCAGAAAAAGAAAAGGAACAAATAAAAAATTGGTATGTAGAAACTTCGCAAACCTCTAGTTACATGAAAAAGGATTTTGATTCCATTAAGGAGTACATTCAAAGCTAAAAAGAGAATTATACTAGATTAGATTCAGAGCTCCCTTCAAGGTAATTATACGGAAATGATTTTCTAAAGTGCTCTCAGAGCCAATCTCAAGCATTCATAAAAAACGACAAAAATCCTAAATAAAGTAAAATATTTAAAGAAATTTTAAAAAGGTTCCCAAATTCATATTTGGGAACCTTTTTTTGTGATAAAATGGGTGTTATGAGGTGAGCGAATTGCAACGAGAAATTCCAAGATTGCTTAAGGACTTTTTAGTATATTTAACAACAATTAAAGGGAAATCTCCCCGTACGAGAAAAGAGTATGAATATGATATAAGTTTGTTTCTTCGATTTATTAAATCATTGGATGATGATATACCAGCTAGGAAAATAGACGAGATAAACATAAAAGATGTTACCATTGATCGAATACGTGAAATTACATTAGAAGATTTATACATGTTTATAGAATTTTGTGAGATACAAAGAAACAATAGTGCTGCTACAAGAGCAAGAAAGGTAGCTACACTAAAATCTTTTTTCAAATATTTAAAAGGGAAAAGAAAATTATTGGAGGATAATCCAGCTGATGAGCTGGAAAGCCCCAAGATAGGAAAAAAATCTCCCATTTACATGAACCAAGGAGAGGCAGAGCAGTTTATAGCAGCTATCAAGCATAGCAACCACTATTACCGTAACTATTGCATGGTAATACTCTTTTTAAATTTAGGACTCCGAGTATCGGAGCTATGTGGCTTAAACATTAATTCGATTCATGATCGAACACTTCGAATTGTAGGTAAAGGAGACAAGGAACGAACGGTATATTTAAATAATGCCTGTCTCAGCTCTATTCGCAATTATTTTGAAAAGGAAAGATCATCTATACATGGGGGGAATAGTAATACTGCTTTATTTCTATCCCAAAAAGGGACACGCCTAACTAGACAAACTGTGGCTAAAATTATTAAACAGATCAATATGGATTCTGGACTAAAAAACGATAATATCACTCCACATAAGCTGCGCCATTCAGCTGCAACCATTATGTATAAACACGGAGCTGATATTAGAAGCCTGCAGCAAATTTTAGGTCATACAAGTGTCTCTACCACTCAAATCTATACACATGTTGAAGATAAAGAGATTCAACATGTTTTGGAGAGTAATCCATTCAATCAAACTAATTAAGAGGTTTACATAATATTATTATGTAAACCTATTTCTTTAAATCCATAACATTGTATTAACTTAACAGCAGGGAGTTTATACATTTTATATTGATTCTTTATACATTCAAATATTCCTTTTTAATCATGTAAAAGTATGCAGAACGAAATAAGGACTTGATTTTACAACTTACTTACTAGATGTGACGATCTTATTTCAACGTCATCGAAAAATTATTAAATTTAAGGAGGATAATGCTCTTACATTGTCAAATAGAATTCTTAATATATTTTGGTGATGATACTTTAGAAATAGACTTTGGCACTTAATACAAACTACTTCAACCAATGATTCTGGAAATATGGGTTATAGAGCATTAGTAGAATCATCGATAAAGGGGAATATGTAATGGAAATAAAGACATTAGCTAAATGCACTTTAGATGAGATCACTGAAGCATGGAATAAAGGATTTGAAGGTTATTTATTGCCTGCTACGATGGATACTCACTCATTAATCAAGAAAATAGTAGGTGAGGAGCTTTCGACTGATTTTTCTATCGTCGGTTTTATGGATGGCAAACCAGTTGGCATTATTTTAACTGGCATAAGGGAAGATGGCGGCAAAAAATTAGCCTGGAATGGTGGAACAGGTGTTGCTCCATCCTATAGAGGCAAAGGAGCTGCACTTAAAATGATGGAAGCACTTTTTAAAATCTATCGGAAAAATAATGTTTCAACAGCAACTCTTGAGGCACTTGAAAAAAATGAAAGAGCGATCGCTTTATATAAAAAGTTAGGATATGAAGTGAAGGATTATTTATTATTCATAAGTAAACAGATTAATAGCGATGAATTTCCATTGCAAAATAACAAGTGGACAATGGAAGCAGTTTTACCTGAACAGCTTGCTAAAATTGATTTCTATACATCAAATATTCCATGGCAGTGCCAGTGGCAGAGCCTTAAACACGGGGATGCCTTTGTTGTTAAAGATCAGCTGGGAGGCAGTGTAGGCTATGGTCTTTACAAAAAAGTGATAAATGCAGAAGGCAAGGTTGAAAAGGTCAACATCTACGATTTGAATTATCAACCTGAAAAAATAAATAGTACAGAATTTACGAGGAAGTTTATATCTTACTTAACAGCAAGTATGGAGAATTCGATTGAACTATCAACATTTAACTTTCCATCAAATAATCCTCTAGCAGAAGTTCTTATGGAGATTGGATTTGAAAAGAAAATTGTCCAAGTATATATGGAGAAGCTGATGTAATACCATTGCCCATAAATATACGAAAGAAAAGCGATTGCTTATATAATTAAAAACGGTCTCCATTTCTCATGAATTGAATTTGAGAAATGGAGATTTTCGTAATTCGAATCGCATACATCTGCTTAAAATGAGAGAAAAGTGATATTTATATGCGTTTATTCTAATAGAACTTCTATGTACGTCTGGAGCTTAAAATATCAAGACTAACCACCCTAGATGGTGCATGAGTATGGTTTATACTAATAGCTCCTGCTTTTTATGCATGTTCCATTTCATGTTCCACATCCACTAAATTACTATAATAATATTATGTAAACTAATTATTATCTTCCATATTATGCAAGCAAGTACATACGTCTAATTAGCATAACTGAATATACTACAAAAGGAATATGTAGAAAACGAGGGGAAGCAATGAAAATAAGGGATATTTATGAGCGACTTCTAAGGGGAGAGAAGTTCAAAGGAGTAAATGAAATAAAGTTAAACCACTTACCCGTAAAACGACCAGCAGATTTGGTTGGGCCTTCGCCAATTATGCAGGAGATAGCTGAAAAGCACTCCAAACATTTTAAAGAAAAAAATAGAAAGTACCCACTTTGAACAAGTGGGTACTAACTGTTGTTTTGAAAATAAGTCATTCTCTTTACTAGCGGCTCGGACTTGTTTACATGGATTGGTTTAACTAAATCTCCGGTTATTGCAGCAGTCTTTACAGGTTTCGAACTTTTTTTTGTCGTATTGAATCTACCCAGTTTTCTTGCTGCCCGATTTTTAACATCCTCGGTGCAAATAGGTACCTTTTCACTTAGCATACTCAACACTCCTTTAATGTATAAATTATATTTTATTGGTTTTCAATTGATTCTGAGTTAGTCAATGCCACCATGTATTCAATATTTTCAATATTTTTGGCAATTGTTTTATGAAGAAGCTCAAAAAGATATTTATCAATAATATCAAACGAGTAAGTAAAGCTTTCAATCACTGTTGTAAATTCTAAATTGTCATATGCAAAATAGTAAACTAAATAATTTTTCTTCCATACATTTAAGTCATCTGTCCTATTAAACACTACTGCCTCTCCAGTTTCCTTTGATTCATCTATTAGGTTCACAAACTTTTCAGGGGTGTCTCCAGTATACACAGCAAAAGAAAACGCACCATTGATTGGTTGATTTTTGTAACCGATTTGTGTTTCCTCTAAAAAATATTCTAAAACCTCTTTAAAATCGATTGCCGACCTGAATAAGAACTCCAGAGTTCTTCCAGAGGCGTCGTCACCTGTAAAATAAGCCATGAGCTTTGCTTTTGTACCACTGATTTCCACTGTTTCAATAGCGGCTTGCTCAATATTATCTACTTCAAATTCTAAATTCAAAAACTTAAACCTTTTTAATCTCTTAAAAGCAACTGGGATTATTAAAAATAATAAAAACCATATAAATAGTAAAAAGAGTCCTCTAAAAATGACTTGGTTAAAATTTGATTCAACAAAGGGTTTTATAATAAGTGAAAAAGTAGTTTCTTGAACAGTTTGTACTGTATTAGAATTATCTACCTCAATTTCCTGAAGAAAAAATGCTTTAGGGTTCTCCTGCCATGTCGAAATGCCAATGATTAGGGAGGAGGTGGCCATCCACACCAAAATTAACAGAATTCCTATCGTATAAATATAGGGAATCATCATGTTTATCCATTGAAAAAGAGTACGTTTTTCTTGAAAACGGGAATTCATATGGGCTACGCCTCCGTCATATAAAACGAGTTGTATATTTGTTTTATCAATTGATTGTATGTGACAGAGCCCAAAATATTACCTGATTCCTATTTATCATATGAAAGGTTGCTCCAAAAATTGATAGTAGCGATAGAATAATAGAATGGAAAAATTTAAGGTGGGTTGACCTAGTAGCTAAAAATGCATTTAATGTGCTATTATCCAGACATGCGAGAACAACGGACAGACCATTGACATAAAATAACGTTAAAAAAGATGGTGAGACCTTATGTCACACCATCCTATCTATATTTTTCTATTAGTTAGAGTTTATTGTACATACTAAACATTTTTTATTTGATTAATTGAAGTTATGCTCATACTACAACGCTTGCATTTTTCTTTATAATTGCAAAACCATAACCATTTAAGCTTATTGCGGTGCTATTGAAACTTTTAGTATCGCTATATAATAGATCATATTTGCTTGTTTGGTCTAAATCCAGGGCCTGCTCCGTTTGTGATGGATTATATAATACTAGTACGGAATAATCATCATTGAATTTCTCATAACCAAAAATACCATTTTCAGAAGAAGGACGGATAAATCTCACAGAGCCTTCGTTTGCAAGTAGCTTCTCTTGTTTTCTTAATTTAATAAGGGTTTTAATATGGGTTTTCATCTCCAGATTATGCTTTGATTCATCCCATTCCATACATTCTCTACAACCAGGGTCTTGACCACCAGTTAATCCGATTTCATCTCCATAATAGATACAAGGTGTCCCCATAAAGGTTAAAAGAACAGTGAAGATTTGTTTCGTTTTGTTAATATTGTTATCACATTCTGTTAATACTCTTGCCGTATCATGACTTCCAACAAGGTTAAAAGTATAGTCAAAAACATTTTTAGGATAGTTGTAATAAACTTTAGTAATATTTTCTACAAACTGTCGAGAACTAATACTTCCATTTACTAAAAGATTAAACAAATTGGTTTTAAAGGGATAGTTCATGACCGCATCAAACTCATCTCCTCGAAGCCAAGGCATCGAATCATGCCAAATCTCCCCTAATATATATATATCTGGCTTAATATTTTTTACTACAGTTCTAAACTCTCGCCAGAAATGATGATCCACTTCATTAGCAACATCTAATCTCCAGCCGTCTATGTCATACTCCTCAATCCAGTAAGCTCCTACATCTAATAAGTATTTCTTTACTTCAGGATTAGCTGTATTTAACTTTGGCATAGACTCTACAAAACCAAACGCCTCATAATTTGGTCTCTCTCCACCTCGGACAGGGAAGTCATGAATATGGAACCAATCCTTATAATGAGAACTTTCTCCATTTTTTAATACATCTTGAAAAGGGGGGAAGTAGTACCCACTATGATTGAAAACAGCATCTAGCATCACCTTTATGCCACGTTTATGACATTCTTTCACAAGAAGCTTTAAGGATTCTTTATCACCAAATTGAGGATCGATTTCTAAGTAGTTGATTGTGTCATACTTATGGTTGGAACTAGCTTGGAATACAGGTGTAAAATATATTCCATTTATACCTAAGTCATTTAAATAATCCAAATGTTGAATGACCCCGGCAAAGTCCCCACCAAAAAAATTATTTATTGCAGGAGGCTCGGAACCCCATACCTTAGCGGTTGGAGGATTAATAGAGGGATCACCGTTTGCAAAGCGCTCTGGGAAAATTTGATACCAAACAGTGTCTTTTACCCAGGAAGGGGCCTCAAAAATATCATTGCTGTGCAAATATGGAAAACAAAAATAGTAGTCGGAATCATTAGGAGCTTCCGAGTAGAACCCTTTTTCTGTATAAACAATTTGCTCATCATTTGAAATTAACTTAAAGCCATAACGGATTCTATTCGTCTCAGAGAAAACCTTAATCTCCCAGTAATCATGCACTTCATCAGATCCTACCAAATACATTCTAGCCACGTTATATTTCCATTCTCCATTTTCCCAAATGTATGGATCTCCATGGATTAGTAATGCTTCGTTAAGATCATTTGCTTTCGTCTTTAAGCGTATATGCATTGTTTTTTCTTCTAATAGATACGCTAAGTTGTCTACCGGTCTATGAAATACAGCAGCTCTTTCCATATAACTCCCCTTTTCCAATTATCACTTCTACTAATTTGACTATATTTTTACACAAATAAAATATTTTTTTAAAAAATTTAAAAAAGTGTTTGTGTAAACTTACTTTAAATGTATAATAAAACCATAAGTTGTGCAATCGCTTTCATAAAATTTAGTTGAAATAATATTTTTCTATTTAACTTACATACCATGCAATAACAGGAATAAATAGAAAATTATTTTCATAGATAAATTTTATGTTAGCGTTTTCATTAAATTTATTGTGCAAACGGTTGTACAACTTTGGTAAAAAAGAGAGACACAAATTGGGAGGGTTAAAGAAATGAAAAAGTCACTATCATTCTTATCTATTTTGGTTCTACTGATGGCTATTTTAGCAGCATGTGGACCAGATAGAGAAACTAACACGGGCACGTCTACTTCAAACAATAATGAAAATGCTGGTAGCTCGGATGAACCTGCTAAACCAGAAAAGCTAATTGTATGGGAAGATACAGATAAATCTGTAGCCTTAAAACCTGCAATAGAGTCCTTTGAAAAAGAATATGGTATTAAAGTAGAATTCAAAGAATTAGGTATGGCTGATAAAATGCGTGATCAGCTTCGTATGGACGGTCCATCTGGAACTGGTGCAGACGTTGTTACTTTACCTCATGACCAAATCGGCCAGGTAGTAACAGAAGGTCTTATACAAGAAATTGAAGTAAGTGATGAAGTTCTATCAACCTTCAGTGATTCTTCTGTAAATGCACAAAAATACGATGGCAAGCTTTATGGGCTTCCTAAAGCGACAGAGACACCAGTATTCATCTATAACAAGGCATTGATGTCTGAAGCACCGGAAACTATGGATGAGGTATATGAGTTTTCAAAAGGTTTTACAGATGGCAAACAATTTGGATTTATCGCAACTTGGGATGATTTCTATTTTGCACATGGGGTAATTGCTGGTATGGGCGGATACGTTTTCAAGGAAAATGATGGTGCTCTTGACAGAGACGATATCGGTTTAAATAACGAGGGAGCAATTGAAGGAGCTTCTTACATTCAAAAATGGTATTCAGAAGGATTATTCCCTAAAGGAATTATTGGGGAAAGTGGTGGTTCTACTAGAGACGGTCTATTCAACGAAGGAAAAATTGCTTCAGTTATGAATGGTCCTTGGTCTTTCCAAAGCATGAAGGATGCTGGAATAGATATCGGTATTTCAGCAATGCCAAAGCTTCCGAATGGTGAACCAATGAAAACGTTCATGGGAGTTAAAGGATGGCATGTAACTGCTTTTACAGAACATAAATACTGGTCTACTAAATTAGTCGAATGGTTAACAAACGAAGAAAATGCAAAAATTCGTTTTGAAACTACACAAGAAATTCCACCAGTTAAAACACTTGTAGAAGATCCAATCATTGCAGATAACGAAGGAGCTAAAGCTGTAGCACTTCAATCTCAATATGCAGTTCCAATGCCAAACATTCCAGAAATGGCTGAAGTATGGAGTCCGGCTGCTTCTGCATTGCAAACTATTGCAACTGGAAAAGCTGAGCCTAAGGCCGCAATGGATGATGCAGTTAAAAACATCAAAACAAATATTGAAACAAATCACCCTAAATGATTTTAAATGATTTTTAATCGCAAAGGCATGTTTCCTACACGGGGGCATGGCTTTGCTTATATTTAAAGGATTGTGAATACAATTTTGAGAGAAAATACTCCTTTCAAAGGAAAGAAGGAGGCCGCATTAGCAATGGACAGTAATGCCACCAACAAACATAGAAAAACAGCTGGGTTATTATCGATTATTCCAGGCATTGGTCAGTTTTACAATAAACAATATGTTAAAGGAATCATTTTCTTAGTTTTAACAGCCGCATTTTTTAGTAGTTTTTATCAAACGCTTAATTGGGGCTTTTGGGGATTGTTCACACTTGGAGAAATACCAGGTCTAGACCACTCCGTATTCTTATTAGTAGATGGAGTCATAGCTTTGCTAGTAGCAGCAATCGGTTTAGGTATTTATGCATTTAACATTTACGATGCGTATAACAACGGAAAAAAAAGAGATAAAGGCTTCGAGTTAAACAGTGTAAGAGAGCAATATCATAATTTAATAGACAATGGTTTTCCTTATCTTATGATTTCCCCTGGTTTTTTACTGTTAATCTTTGTTGTAATTTTCCCTATCTTTTTCGTAATATTACTTTCTTTTACTAACTATGATTTATACCACACGCCACCGGCTAAATTAGTCGATTGGGTAGGAATACAAAACTATATTGATATTTTCAAACTAGAGTTATGGCGCTCTACTTTCTTTAGTGTTCTTGGATGGACGATCGTATGGACTTTTGGAGCAACAACAATCCAGGTAGCAATCGGTATATTCCTCGCAGTTGTGATTAACCAAAAGGATTTAAAAGGAAAAGCTGTTTTCCGTACGATTTTAATACTTCCTTGGGCAGTACCAGCATTTATCTCGATTTTGATATTCTCTGGAATGTTCAATGAATCATTCGGAGTAATAAATGATGGCATACTAAGCTTTTTTGGAATAGATCCTGTCCCATGGATGACTTCTGAAATGTGGACCCGTATCGCCTTAATAGGTATACAATCGTGGCTTGGATTTCCTTTTATATTTGCTATGACAACTGGTGTTCTACAGTCTATTCCTGATGAATTATATGAGGCAGCTAACGTGGATGGTGCTTCTATTTGGCAAAAGTTTCGAAGCATCACATTACCGATGGTACTTTATGCGACTGCTCCGATTTTAATCACGCAATATACATTTAACTTTAATAATTTCAACGTAATTTTCTTATTCAACGGCGGTGGGCCAGCATTGCCTGGGCAAAATGCTGGAGGTACAGACATTTTAATCTCATGGATTTACAAGTTAACGATGACTTCCGCTCAGTATGGTAAAGCTGCAGCCATAACGATGCTATTATCCTTAGTTGTTGTAGCCGTTGCCCTATGGCAGTTTAAACGCACAAATTCATTTAAAGAGGAGGATATGATGTGATATGAATATGAAGACTGAAAAAATCATCAGACTGACACTTTCATACTTTATTCTCCTGGTAGCTGCTGTAGTTGTTATTTATCCACTTCTTTGGGTTATTGGTTCATCACTCAATCCGGGTCAAAGCCTTTCGGGATCTACCATGTTTCCTGAAAATCCGACTTTCAAACATTACTTAGACCTGTTCGATATGGAAAACTCTAATTATGTACTATGGTATATCAACTCAATGAAAATTAGCTTGATCACAATGGCTTTAGCTGTAATTAGTGTATCTCTAACTGCATACGCCTTCTCTAGATACCGATTTGTGGGCCGTAAGAATGGATTATTAACGTTCTTAGTACTTCAAATGATCCCTAACTTTGCAGCTCTTATAGCAATTTTTGTTCTTGCACAAAGAACAGAACTTTTAGATACTCATTTAGGATTAATCCTAATTTATACAGGTGGGCAAATCCCTATGAATACATGGCTTATGAAGGGATATTTAGATACTATCCCTAAAGAGCTTGATGAATCTGCAAGGATGGACGGCGCAAGTCACCTCCGTATATTCTGGCAAATCATTATGCCATTAGCTAAGCCAATTATTGCCGTAGTTGCTTTGTTCTCCTTTATAGCACCGTTCGGAGACTTTATACTTGCCCGTGTAATGCTACGCTCCGAGGAAAAATTTACGATGGGCGTAGGACTGTATGAATTAGTATCTAAGCAATTTGGTAATGAGTTTACGACATTTGCAGCTGGTTCCGTTTTAATCGCAATTCCTATAACAATTTTGTTCTTAACTTTCCAAAAGTATTTTATCTCTGGATTGACTGCTGGTGGAACAAAAGGCTGACAATAGTTCATGGAAATTGGCGGGGGTGTGTGACTATAAAAAGGTGTTTACATTTACTAATATTGCTAGTGCTTTTAGTTAGCTTCAATCCCTATCATGCTTCTGCTAATGTAGATGCTACAATGCAGGATGAGATTGTCTATATGATTATGGTGGACAGATTTAATAATGGTGACACTTCAAATGATAAGGACGCTAACCTAGAAGATCCTTATGCCTATCATGGTGGGGATTTTAAAGGAATAATGGATAAGCTTGATTATATAAAAGAAATGGGTTTTACAGCTATTTGGCTGACGCCCATCTTCGAGAACACTCCAAAAGGGTACCATGGGTATTGGACAAAAGATTATTATAAAACTAACGAGTATTTCGGTACAATGGAAGAATTTAAAGCGTTAGTGCAAGAAGCTCATGAAAGAGACATAAAGATTATCTTAGATTTTGTTGTGAATCATGTTGGACCGAATCATGAATGGCTAAATGATCCCTCTAAGGAAGAGTGGTTTCATTCAAATCAGCCAATTTCTAATTGGAATGACCAAGCTGAAGTTGAAAACGGATGGTTGTATGACCTCCCTGATTTAAATCAAAGCAATCCAGAAGTAGCTGCATATTTGATAGAAGCTGCAAAGTGGTGGATCAAGGAAACCGATATAGACGGTTATCGTTTAGATACAGTTAAGCATGTTCCTAAGGAATATTGGATCGATTTCTCGAGTGCTATTAAAGCTGAAAAGGAAAACTTTTATCTTATAGGTGAGGTATGGCATGATAATCCAAATGTAATTGCTGAATATGAAGAAACAGGGATTGATGGCTTTTTTGATTTTTCTCAAAATGATAGCCTTCGTACAGCTTTTGAGAAATCTAACCAATCACTTGGCTGGTTATTTTCAAACGTTGAAAGAAACGAAAAATTATTTAATCGTTCCAATTTTCTCGGCCAATTTATTGATAACCATGACATGACTAGATTTAGTAATTTGGTACTTAACCAAAAAGAAGAGCCTAAATCTCAACTCAAGAAGAGTCTTACCTATTTGTACACCGCTCCTGGTATACCGATAATTTATTATGGGACTGAAATAGCGATGGATGGCGGAAATGACCCTGACAATCGAAGAATGATGCAATTTGATAGTGAAAACGATTTAGTTGACTATATTTCCATACTTGGGTCGTTAAGGACAGAACATCTTTCCCTTACAAGAGGAAAAATGGAGGTCCTTCACGAGGATGAAGGAATAGCTATATATTCTAGAGTGTATGAAGAAGAAACAATTGTGGTGGCTATTAATAACACTTCAGAGAAACAAAGGGTCGTTCTAGAGGGAAAGCTAGAAAATGGGAAACGATTAATGAGCTTGCTGTCGGACACTGTTATTAAATCTAACGGCAACCAGTACACGATTAATATAGAAAGTGGTCAATCAGAAATATACGAGCTAACGGATAAAGCTGACACTAACTGGTTGTTTATAGTCTTATCTTCAGCCGTATTAGGTTCATTTATAATAATTCTCACATTGGGAATTAGAGAAGTTAAAAAACGATCAGTATTTTAGTTTATGCTAACCCTCTCTGTATACCGTGGATAGCATGATGCTATCATCCGGATAGCCGATTGGTTGTGGCTACATATACTTAAAAAAGCTTAAGCGAGAGGAGTATTTTATTACATGAAGAGAAATTGGTGGAAAGAAGCAGTCAGCTATCAGGTATACCCTAGAAGCTTTATGGATAGTAACGGGGATGGAATAGGTGATCTGCGTGGAGTAATCTCAAAACTAGATTACTTGAAGGATTTAGGTATAGACGTAATATGGGTATCTCCATTTTACAAATCTCCAAATGCCGATAATGGTTACGATATAAGTGATTACCAAGGTATTTCAGAGCAGTATGGAGACATGAAGGATTTTGATGAGTTATTGGCAGAAACTCATGCCCGTGACATGAAACTTATTCTAGATCTTGTTATTAATCATACAAGTGACGAGCATCCTTGGTTTGTTGAATCACGTTCTTCTATAGATAACCCAAAAAGAGATTGGTATATATGGAGAGACGGTAAAGGTACTGAGCCGCCAAACAATTGGGAGAGTATTTTTTCTGGTAGTGCTTGGGAATACGATACAGCGACAGCGCAGTATTATATGCACCTTTTTGCCATTAAACAACCAGACTTAAATTGGGAAAACAAAGAAGTAAGAATAGCATTACATAAGATGGTCAATTGGTGGTTGGACAAAGGAATCGATGGTTTTCGTGTAGACGCTATCAGTCATATTAAAAAACGTGAGGGTTTTCCTGATATGCCAAATCCAGAAGGCAATCAGTACGTTTCCTCATTTGACATGCATACTAACCAACCAGGTATACAGACATTCCTAAGCGAATTAAAAGAAGAAACGTTCGCAAAATATGATATTATGACGGTCGGAGAAGCTAATGGCGTTGGTATAGACGAGGCAGACGAATGGGTTGGTGAGACAAACGGGAAGTTTGATATGATTTTTCAGTTTGAACACCTTGGACTTTGGAATAAGGATAAAAATAAGACTGTTGATGTGCTCGGACTTAAAAAAACACTAACAAAATGGCAAAAGGGACTTCACGAAAGAGGTTGGAATGCACTCTTTCTAGAAAACCATGACCAAACAAGAAGTGTTTCTAGCTGGGGAAATGACCAGGAATATTGGAATGAAAGTGCAAAAATGCTGGGTGCTTGTTATTTCTTAATGCAGGGTACACCTTTTATCTATCAGGGCCAAGAAATTGGCATGACGAATGTTCAGTTCCCTTCTATAGAAGATTATGACGATATCGGTATGCAAAATTTTTATGAGATCGAAATTGCAAAAGGTCGTCCTCATTTGGAAGTAATGGAAACCATTTGGACAAACGGAAGGGACAACTCACGAACTCCAATGCAATGGGATAATTCTGAGAATGCTGGATTTACAAGTGGTACTCCATGGATGAACGTTAACCCAAACTATTCTAATATTAATGTACAGGCTCAGCTTAAGGATGAGAATTCCATCTATCACTTCTTTAAAAATATGATTAAGCTTCGCAAGGAAAATGAAGTTTTTGTATATGGCTCTTATGATCTATTATTAGAAAATGACCCAGATGTATATATTTATAAACGTTGTCTGAATGAAAAGACAGCAGTTGTCCTATGCAACTTCCGTAACAAAACGGTAGAAGTTAATCTTCACGAGTTGGAGCAAAAGGATTACCATCTTATGTTAAGCAATTATAAAGAAACACCTGATTCACTAACAGAGAAAGTGATATTAAAGCCATACGAAACGAGAATATATTTGTCAAAGTAAGAAAGCTCTGAGGAATAGATACAGTCACTAGCAATTGGTCATATGACTTAATTGGCCTAGTTAATAATAACACTTATCTATATAATTATATTTTACAGAAACATTATGAAAACAGAAAAAGAGTGGTGATATCCTGTGGCAATTACGATTAAAGATGTAGCAAAATTAGCAAATGTCGCTCCCTCAACCGTCTCTCGGGTAATTGCCAATAATCCCCGGATTAGTGAGAAGACAAAGAAGTGTGTTAGAGAAGCAATGGAGCAGCTAGGATATCATCCTAATTTTATTGCACGTAGTCTTGCTAGCCAATCGACAAAGGTAATCGGTCTAGTATTGCCTCCATCGACTGGTGCATTCTTTCAAAACCCATTCTTTGCTGAGGTTATGCACGGATTAAGTGAAGGAGTGCATGAAAAGCATTATGCACTTCAGATGACTACTGGAACGACTGAGGAAGAACTATTCAATGGTGTAGTGCAGATGGTTCAGGGGGGTAGAGTGGATGGAATTATACTCCTTTACTCTCGAATAAATGACGATATCTTAAACTATTTGAGATCTAGAAACTTTCCATTTGTAATGATTGGGAAGCCTTATGAGCATGTGGCAAAAATCACTCATGTAGATAATGATAACTTCCTAGCAGCGAAAGAGGCAACAGAGTACCTTATCGGTCTTGGACATGAGAATATCGGCTTTATCGGGGGCAGTCCTAACCTCACAGTAACTTTGGACAGACTCCATGGCTATAAGGCAGCTCTGCAAGAAAATGATATATCTTTGCAAGAAGATTATATTATACATTCTGAACAATTTCTAAGAGAGGGTGGCCAGAAAGCAGTAAGTAAACTTTTCTCGGGTACCATTTCTCCTACAGCGTTAATCGTTACAGATGACTTGATAGCGCTAGGAGTTGTAAACTCTCTTACAGAAATGGCAATTGACATTCCGAGTCAGGTTTCCATTATAAGCTTCAATAATGCTTTGTTTGCGGAAATGTCTCGTCCACCTCTAACATCCATTAATATCAACATAGTTGAATTAGGATATCAGGCAGCCAGAAGCCTGATTCAGGTGTTGGAGAATGAAAATGAACCAGTAAAGCGTATTATCATTCCGCATCAACTAGTAGTTCGTAACTCATGTGCAGTGTCACAAAAAAACGTTTTCGAAAGATAGTAGTCCATTTTAAAAAGTAAAATGGTTATCCGAATAATTTGGATAACCATTTTTATGTTTGATAATATTATTATGTAAACAAATAAAATATTTCCATTATTGTAAAGTTAATTTATAATGCTCTATAAGGAGGGAGATATACTATGTTTACATTTAATATTGACGAAAAAACTAAACTAAAAATGCTAGATTTACGGGACTCGGAACAAGTGTTCGATTTGACTATCATGTCCAAGGATACATTAAAGGAATGGTTACCTTTTATTGATTTTACAAAAACTGTTTCTGACACGGAGAATTTCATCAAATCTACTATGAAACAGTTTAGTGAAAATAATGGAATCCAAGCAGGGATTTGGTATGAAGACAATCTTGCTGGTATAATTGGTTTTCATAAAATTGACTGGAACAACAAATCTACGAGCATTGGATATTGGTTGGGCGATGCCTTTGTTGGCTATGGCCTAATGACTAAATCAGTAAAGGCATTTGTAGATTATGCATTAATCGATTTAGGATTAAATCGTGTAGAAATCCGAGCTGCGGTTGAGAATAAGAAAAGCAGAGCAATTCCTGAAAGACTTGGGTTTACCCATGAGGGAACTATTCGTCAATCAGAGTGGCTATACGACCATTATGTCGATCATGAGGTCTACGGCATGCTAGCAGCCGATTGGAAGAAATAATGATTTAAATAACCAGGTTGGTACCGTTTAATTTCTTTATTATTAAATTCTCTACAAAATCATATAGTGATAATAAAAGAAGACAAAGAAGGGACAGGAAATGATGATTGCGTACATATCCACGCTTAGCCCAGTTATGCAGGCATTATTAGCAACTTTGTTTACTTGGGGAATGACAGCGCTAGGCGCCTCCCTAGTGTTTACAACAAAGACAGTAAACCAAAAATTAATGGATGGTATGCTTGGCTCTGCTGGCGGAATAATGATTGCAGCAAGCTTTTGGTCGCTTCTTTCCCCTGCTATAGAGATGTCAAAAGAAGGCCCTTTTCCAGTTTGGTTTCCAGCAGCTGCTGGATTCCTCTTGGGTGGATTTTTCCTTTGGATCGCAGATAAAATCATCCCCCATATGCACCCTTCCTCTCACACCAATCAAACCGAAGGGATTAATCCGAAGGGGAAAAGAAGAAGTACACTGCTTGTCTTTGCAATCACTTTACATAATATTCCGGAAGGTCTAGCTGTCGGTGTCGCTTTTGGAGCAGTTGCAGCTGGTCTCGATTCAGCGTCTTTAACTGCAGCTGTAGCTCTAGCAATCGGAATTGGTATTCAGAACCTTCCTGAGGGGGCAGCGGTTGCAATGCCTCTAAGAAGAGAGGGGATGTCTCGTAGAAAGAGCTTCTTTTATGGACAATTCTCTGGAATGGTAGAACCAATTGCTGCAATTATCGGTGTCTTAGCAGTGTCCTTTATGTCTCCAATCTTACCTTTTGCTCTTGCATTCGCAGCTGGTGCTATGATTTTTGTTGTAGTGGAGGAGGTAATTCCTGGTTCACAGGAATACGGAAACGGAGATTTGGCAACTGTTTGCTTGATGATTGGATTTACAATTATGATGATTCTAGATGTAGCTTTTGGATGATGGCAAATAGGGTGAACGGTCATAATTTTTTTTATCCGGTCATAAAAGATCTCTGAACGGTTATAAATCTTGCCTATCCGGTCATAAAAAATTCTATCCGATAAAAAATCAACGCATCCTTTTTACTAGGATGCGTTGATTAGTTTAAATTTCAATAATAATAGGCAAAATCATCGGTTTTTTCTTTGTTCGTTTGTAAATCAAGTTTTCTACGGAGTTTTTAATATTCTTTTTGAGGGTACGTTGGTTTTTATTGTTATCCCATTTTTCTACAGTAGTGCGTACATTTTGATTGATAGAGTTAATAAGCTCTTCTGAATCTGGTCCATATACAAAGCCTCTTGTAAGAGTATCTGGACCATTCCATATTTTCTTCAGCCCTTTTTGTAGACTTACGACTATAACAATCATTCCATCTCCAGCAAGAACCCTGCGGTCACGAAGAATTATTTCTCCTACATCTCCTATACCGGAACCGTCCACAAAAACATCACCGGCCTCTATCGAGCGAGTTTGTATGACCTCATTTTCGGTAATAATATCGACAACATCCCCATTGTTCAGTAAAAATATATGGGAACGCTTAACACCGATCGACTGTGCGAGCTCTCTGTGAATATGCAGCATGCGATATTCACCATGTATAGGGATAAAATACTTTGGCTTCATCAAGGTCAGCATGAGCTTCAGCTCTTCTTGGTAAGCATGGCCAGATACATGCATCCCTGTTGCGCTTCCTGAACCATATATTACATTCGCTCCTAGGCGCAATAGATTGTCTACAACCCTCGTAACATTCGTTTCATTTCCAGGGATAGGGCTAGAAGAAAAGATTACTGTATCTTCTGGGAGAACTTCTAATTTACGGAACCGAGAGCTGGCTAGTCGAGAAAGAGCTGCCATTGGCTCACCTTGTCCACCTGTACAAAGAATCGCCACTTCTTCTGGTGACATTGAAGGAACCTCGCTTTCCTCTAGCAACATTCCTTCTGGTATTTTTAAATATCCTCGCTGAGTCGCTACCCTAACTACATTTACCATGCTTCTTCCAAGTAAAAGAATCTTTCTGTTGTTTCTAATGCAAGTGTCAACTATTTGCTGTACCCTGTGTACGTTTGAAGCGAAAGTAGTAATGAAAATTTTGCGAGTTGCCTTTCTAAAGGTTTCATCCAAATGTTCTTCTATTAGCCTTTCCGACGGGGAAGAGCCAGGTCGCTCTGCATTCGTACTTTCTGAAAGTAGCAATAGTACTCCGTCCTGACCAATTGCTGCCATACGATGTATATCTGCAGCTTGCTTATCCACGGGAGTCCAATCAAATTTAAAGTCTCCTGTATGCACTATTGTGCCTAGTGGCGTTTGAAAGGCTATACCAAGGCAATCTGGTATGCTATGGCTCGTCCGAAAAAAGGTTGTCCGAATAGTACCCAGCCTTAAGACATTATCCTCGTCTATCATAAAAAGCTTACTATCTCGAAGAATTCCATGTTCCTTTAACTTAATTTCAATCAAGCCCAGCGTCAGATTTGTGGCATAAACGGGTACATTCAACTGTTTTAAAAAGTAAGGTATTCCACCAATATGATCCTCATGACCGTGTGTGACAATCAAACCACGTATTCTATCCTCATTTTCCTTCAGATAGGTGATGTCAGGAATGATTAAATCTACGCCTGGAAGACTTTCATCGGGAAACTTCCCTCCACAGTCGATTATTACAATATCATCGTGTGATTCAATAACATACATGTTTTTTCCAATTTCATTTATACCGCCAAGCGCAAACACGGAAACGGTAGAATTTTTTGTATTCAAAAAAATACCTCCTGATTAAATAAACTATTTAAAGTATGAACTTTAAATAGTTTATTTATGAGGGAAAATCATGAAAGAAATTTTTATATTGCTTAACTAGTAAATATTAGGTTAAATTTTACATGTTTTGCTTGGCAAATATGTCACGTCGTGATATAGTCGTATTGTGACATAGTACAAAAGGGTGGAGCAGCTTGGATAAATTAATCAAGAAATACATACCAATGACCGAAACAGCTTTCTATATACTTTTTTCATTGACTGAGCCACGGCATGGTTATGGAATTATCAAAAGAGTAGAAGAACTGACTAACGGCAGACTACATTTAGGATCTGGCACTATTTATGGAACGCTCACTAAAATGCAGAACGATAAAATGATTTCTGTATTTTCGGACGAAAAGAGAAAAACAATTTATGAAATTACCGAGCTTGGCAAGGTTATCATTCGGAAGGAAATGGAGCGTTTAAAAGAAGTACATAGCAATATTTTGCTTTATGAGGGGGAGTTCGATTGAAACAGTTCAAATTATTTTGGAGCTATCGTATATCATCCACTGAACGTTGGCTAGAAAGGATGGCTTATAAAGGCTATATACTCAAAGACATTAACAGATTCACACGGATATTTACGTTTGATAAAACTGTGCCTCCTAACAAGGTTACCTTTTCAATACAATATAATTCCGGAGCGTTATCAGAAAGCTTAAAAAGCGATGGCTGGCAGGAGCATTCAACTACCGGTAAATGGGGTATTTTAAAAAATGAAGATATAAATGTTTCTTTTTATCCCTCCCGTGAAAGCTTGTTCAAAAGGATTCGTTTGCATGCGTATTTATTTCTTATGCTGTCCATATTTTATTTATCAACTGGCCCTATTAACTTGTTAATTTTTGAAACCATAAATACTAATGACCCTAATTATGCAGCACTTATTATTACCGTACTAGTATTCTTGGCTTTAGCAGGACTATCGACTTTTGTTTTCATTTCCTATAGAACTTTTGAGAAAAAAACTTTTAATCTTAAGGACGAAATAAAATACGATAGAAAAAAAATAAGGAAAATTCGATTAGCATGGATGTATCAGCCACTCCAGACTAAAATATGGTTGGATGAGATGCATCATAAGGGCTACGAGCTTGAAAGTGTATTTGCTACAATCTTTTCTTTTGTTCCCTCTAGGCACGAAAAGATTGCATATGAGGTTACATTTGAACCAAAACTTAAATCTGATTATTATATAATTCATAAAGAAATAGGATGGAAACTAAAATATACATCTAATATGTCTTTATTAAATTACTCTATTTGGGCGATGCCTTATGACGAGGCTAATAATAAACCAGCATTCTCCTATGACGTATCAGAAAAGCGACTCCAAATAAAAAAAGCCTTTAGGATGAATATGACAATCGCTATATTCTTGTTGTTTGTATTAGCACAGTCCATGTATATGCAATGGGTTCTTGACACAGATTCTTCTACAATTAATACTGTTTTAAAGTACCTTTTAACATGTATGACTATTTTTTGGATATTATTATCTGTCAAAATCATCACTGGATATAGGAAAGAAAAAAATTTACTAAAAGAATCCTAGAAATAGGATTCTTTTTTTTTTCTTCCAAGGAATTTTGCCATTGGACAAGATAAGTTATTGATTTATCAATAATTGAAATGGTATAATTTTCTTACAATTACTGAAGGGAGTGAGATTAAGCAATGACTAATTTAATGAAGATAACCTTGGAATTATATTTATTGCATCTCACTCATGCGGACTAAGTTATTAGGCTTTTAAACTTATTAATATAGGACATGTCAAGAGAGAAAATTGACTTTTTGTAAAGAAGAACGGAATGTCTAGTCACAGGGTTATTTTATATATCCTGTGGCTTTTTTCGTGTGAGTACAAAATATATTAAATAAATATAATTCCAGTTGTTCTTCTCCAAATTTATAACTAACTGGGGGCAAAATTAATGGAACCACATTTACTAGGTTGGAATGCTAATTTTGATGAATATTTTAGACCTTATAAAATAAAAGGTCTAAGAGCTGGTAGAGTGACATGCAAAATAAAAGATAATTATCTTGTAACATTTGAAGAGAAATCAATTACAGCTAGAATAACAGGAAGGTTTAGACATAATGCTCAATTAAATAAAGATTTTCCGGCAGTTGGAGATTGGGTAGTGTACGAAATTAAAAATAGTAATCCTCATGCTTTCATTCACGCTATTTTACCTAGAGAAAACACTTATGTAAGGAAGCTTCCTATCTCTGGTGGGAGAAAATTAAAAAATGGTGTTATTGGAGGAGGAAGAACAGAAGAACAAGTAATAGCTTCAAACATTAATACAGCATTTTTCGTAGTTGGCTTAGATAATAATTTTGAAATTCGACGTATAGAAAGATTTTTAACTTTGATTTATAACAGTGGAATTGAACCAGTAGTTATTTTAAACAAAGTAGACTTATGTATTAATATTGCCGAATATATAAATCAAGTGAAAGAAATAGCAAATAAAGTAACTGTTCATTCTGTCAGTGCAGAAAAAAATGTAAATATGGACGTTTTCTTTAAATATTTAATGTCTGGAAAGACAGTTATATTTCTTGGATCATCTGGAGTAGGAAAATCAACAATAACTAACTTCTTGGTGGGTAATGAAATACAAAAAATACAGTCTATTAGTAAATTAACGGGCAAAGGAAAGCATACAACTACAAATTGTGAACTTATTTTCCTTCAAACTGGTGGCATAATCATAGATACCCCTGGTATAAGAGAATTGCAGCTATGGGGAGATGTAGAGATACTTGACCAAAGTTTTGAGGAAATCAAACAACTGAGTTACCATTGTAAATTTAAGAATTGTCAACATCGAGAAGAACAGGGCTGTGCCATTCAAAAAGCCATACATGATAAACGTCTAAGTCAAAGCAGAGTTAATAGTTATAAAAAACAGTTAGCTGAATTACAGAGATTAGATACAAGGAGAAGAGATTTCAAGAAAAAATTAAACAAAAAATGATGCAATATATCTTTAAGTAAAGGGAGTTGTCAGTTTATGTTGAAATTGAAATATCTTTTTAAAAATGAGGATTTAGCAGAAATGTTGTTAAGAAGTTGGGAATTTGATGAACGCTCTCTTGAAATGTTCAAGTACTACAGAATATCTTCAAATGCTATTTATCCATTTCAAGCCAAAGGCAAAACTCATTTTTTAAGATTTTCTCCAAAAACGGAGAAATTCGAAGAAAATATTTTAGCAGAATTGGACTTTATTTCATACCTTCGATCCAAAAAGTATGGAGCAGTAGAAACTGCTGTATCAAAGAATGGGAAGGAGCTCGTCAAATTACAAACTCCATGGGGCGTATACTTTGCCTCTGTATTTAAACGTGTTGTAGGTGTGCAAATCATCAAGACCGATTTAAGTGACACAGTTATTTTCAATTATGGAAAAGCTTTAGGAAAGCTCCATCAGTTATCCAGTGAGTATAAAACTTCACAATACAAACGATGGTCATATAGCGACGTATTAAATTGGATTCACAATATTCTAGTTGATTTTCCTCTCGAAAAATCTGCATTGAAGGAAACCCTGTTATTACAAGATTATTTTGACTCAATTCCTAAGACAAACAACAATTTTGGACTGATTCATTATGATTTTGAATTTGATAATGTATTCTATGATGAAGAGTATAACTCTTGTAACGTTATTGATTTTGACGATGCCATGTATCACTGGTATGTAATGGATATCGAGCAATCACTTGATAGTTTACAGGATTGTATTCTGCCTGATATTTTTCAGCAGCAAAAAGAAAGCTTTTTGGACGGATATCGTACTGAATTTGAGATATCAGAAGATATGATGTCAATAATGCCAGCTTGTAGACGATTTGCAAATTTGTATAGTTATGTGCGTATTCTACGATCTGCGGAAGAAAAGTGGGACCAGGAACCGGAATGGTTAGCAGGTTTAAGAAAGAAATTAACAGAAGCTATGAAGAATAAATCATTGTGTTTTGGAATGGAAATATAATATTAGCCTTTTTATAGACCGACCATCGTAACATCCTCTAAACGAGGGACGGACTAATAAATCAACAAGTTATATTTGACTAAAAAGCCTGATTTCCTTCTAATTTATAGAGAAACAGGCTTTTATACTTGATATTAACTTAAAGTAAATCCACATTTTACTGATGTCATTTTCATTAAACTTAAAATTCGAAACTTTCTCAATGTTTTTCCGTATGTATATTAAGTGAACATACTATATCTGAAGAAGGAGAGGATGTTATGCATTGGATTATGTGGATTTTTTGGGGTTTCTTTGCTGCTATCATAATAGGTGCCTATCTCGTAGATCGGTTAAGTAGTAGGAATTATAACTTAACGCATAAGAAGACAATGAATCAAGTAGCCGCTCAAGCCAACTCAGACAGAGAGGTAGATCGTTACAACAACCAATTGTTCTAACTATATAAAAATGCAGCATAGGGTGTGGCATTAACCAAAAAGGAGCACTTTAATTAGAAAATTTAGCAATATGTAGGGAGCAAATAATGAAAACAATTGATAAAAAGATAGAAGAAATAAACAGTTTAATAAATGGAGTCATAGAAGAACAAGGAGTCGGGATTACTGTCTCTATAGTTAAAAAAGATGAACTAATTTTTGCAAAAGGATACGGTTACGCTCAGTTGGAGCCTACTACGAGCCTAATTGATGAAAATACAATCATGAGTATTCAAAGTGTAACAAAAAACTTTGTAGCAGTCTGCATTATGAAGCTTGTTGAAAAGGGCAGCATCCAACTCGATACACCAATCATTAAGTATTTGCCTTATTTCAGAACAAAAGATAAAAACTTAAGCGATCAAATAACTGTAAAACATGTTTTAAGCCATACAACAGGCTTTCCAGCTGATTTAGGTATAGCCAATTTAGTTGCTCCAAATGTTAAAGAAATCTATTCAGACACACCTACTGAATGGAGTGAGGCTCTAGCCTATTATAGGTTAGTAGAAGATGAATTAACTAGTATCCATACTAGAGAGGATATTACTAGGTGGTTTCGAAAAGTTAAGCTAGAATCACCTCCTGGACATGATTGGAACTATTGTACAGATGCATATGTTATTTTGGGAGATTTAATCGAGAAGGTTACCGGGGATAGCTGGGAGACTTTCCTTCAAAATCAGTTCTTAACCCCACTACAAATGACGCGAACTACTACAGATACAAATATCATTCTGACTGACAATAATTACGCAAAATATTATTTAGGTACCGACAAGGTTGAAACCCCTTATCCAATGAATTCTTTGGCTGCTCCAATAGGCTTTCTTTACTCTACAGCAACAGATTTGGCCAAGTATATGTCCTTTCATTTGAACTACAGTTCAAGGGAAATGCTAGAAAATACTCTCAAAAAGCAAATGCAAAATCCTGTATGTCGAGTGTCAGAAGAGTGGGATAATGAAACTAATACATGTTTTTATGGATTAGGCTGGTTTATCGAGGACTATAAGGGAAAAACCATCATCGAGCACGGCGGGGGACAGATGGCTGTAAGGGCATTAATCTCATTAATTCCAGAGGAAAACATTGGGGTAGCTGTTCTATTGAATTTTGATAGCACCGTCCATCGTTATATTAGCAGTAAAATCATAGATATTTTGCTAGATTTATAGATAAGAAAACCAATTTAAGGATGATTTTAAACATAGTTCTATTCATCATCGTATATGATAAGAGGAAGGGGTGTTTGTTGATGAATCGATACTCAGTAGCTGAATTTATACGCAAAACGGAGCAGGAGGATAAAGGAGAAGGCTTTTTCGAACTAGAAACAGAGCGCTTATTGGAGGTTAACCTGGAGGGGCTTGTTTGGGCTAAAGCAGGTGCCATGGTCGCTTATCACGGAAAAATTAAATTTGAGCGTGAGGGCGTTTTAGAGCATGGTGTGGGCGCAATGTTTAAAAAGGCTTTGACTGGTGAAGGTGCCTCACTAATGAAGGCAAATGGCCACGGTAAATTATATCTAGCTGACAGTGGAAAGAAAATCATTATTCTTCATCTTCAAAATGAAGCGATTTATGTAAATGGGAACGATTTGCTTGCTTTCGAGCCGTCCATTAATCACAATATCAAAATCATGAAAAAAGTGGCAGGAATGATGTCTGGCGGGTTGTTTAATGTGAGATGTGAAGGAAATGGTTTAGTTGCTATAACTTCTCATTACGAGCCTCTCACACTGCGTGTGACACCAGGAAAGCCCATTTTCACAGACCCAAATGCTACAGTGGCTTGGTCCGGTAATCTACAGCCTGATTTCCAAACAGATATCTCCTTTAAAACCTTTGTTGGTAGAGGAAGTGGAGAATCAATACAAATGAAGTTCGAAGGAGATGGCTTTGTCATTGTCCAGCCCTATGAAGAAGTATATTTTCAGAGACAGAGTTAAATATACATTTTAAAAACAAGCAAATAAAGAAACGGAGGGTTAGCTATCAATCAACCGTATTTTTATACAGCTAACCTCGAAAAGCTAAGTTTCACAAAACTAGACAAATATTTTTGTTCTTAAAAAGAAATGTTTAATGGTTTCAACCATAAACGTTTCTTTTTTAATGAAACCATTTGCATATTATTTCGCATTTCTTACAAGGATTAATTTTTAACTTTAAACAACTATTCATTTAACAGCTAAATAACAGGTTTGTTACTAATGCAGCAAGTAATTGAAAAAGAGGAGAATAATCTTATCAACTAGAATAATTAACTATAGATAGAGGCATTTAAATGATGATAAACATTAAGGGGGAGTATAGCAGGTATGTTTCATGCAAAAGATGTTTTGTCTGACCAACTGTTAGCCAATGCAAACGATCCCAGTTGGTACGTACCATTTTCAGAATCTGTAAATGGTTTGACAGAGGAACAAGCTTTTTGGAAGGCGAGTAAAGAAAATAATAGTATTGCAGAAATTGTACAGCATTTGCTTTATTGGAATAAAACCTGGCAAATAAGGTATAAGGAATCTAGTGTTAATGCAGTTTCAGCAGTTGGAAGTAATGACAGTACGTTTACCATCTCAAAAAATAAAACATTCGATGAACTAAAGAAACAACTTATAGAAGTTCTTTTACATTGGCAAATGATATTAACAGAAGAACAACTAGAAAAAAGTGTTCAAGAATACTCGAATGCCAATTGGTGGCAAGTAGTAGGGAATGTCACCACACATAATGCATATCACATCGGTCAAATTGTTTATATTAGGAAGCTACAAAAGAGCTGGAAATAGAGTATAAAATTTAAGTAAGATATTTAATAGTTATAGAACTAACAGCTTCTTCAATAAGGATGCTATACCTAAAATAAAGACAGAGGAATACGATAATCCACTGTCTTTATTTTACATTTCATTCACATGAGAAGATTGACTTGTATTGCCTGGAGAAATCATTCAACTCATTCATCAACCGTTAGGGCTGAAAGAACTGCTCCAACGGCTTGTATCCAACTACCGACTGTATTCATTTCTTGCGCTTTTTGACTATTTGAAGGATATTTAATTGATAATGCTTGATAAATAGTTCCAATCACTTGGAGTACATTTCCAATATTGTTTAGTGCGTCTTCTATCGACTGATTTCCAGAATAATCTATCGTGAGAACTCCACCTAGCGCTTGAACAAAATCACCCTGTGCACTTATGAGGGAACTCGTATTTTGATCCTCGATAAAAAATGACTCGAGCGTAATGAGATTACCTATGGCCCCTAGTTGACTTCCTACTTTATCCAGATAATCCGCATCCGTGGGGATTATACCACTCCCAACTGCTTGTAGAGCATCCCCTATGATGTTCAGGTCTCTTAACATTGCGTTTGATAATACTTGTGAAGGAGTACTACCTATTGCAGATATAACTGTACCTACTGCAATAATCCAAGAGCTTATTTGTGATACATTCCACATTTAAATCATTCCAATAACAATTGATTAAACCCTCTAAATAGTATATGCAAGCCTTTTAAGTACAATTGGTCAAATGATTGATATCGTTTTCTTTCTCAATAATTTAGCCTATGAAATAAAGATCTAGATTTTATATCTGTTTTTTGTTGCTAGTACTATGTAAAATATTTATGTATGGATTTACGAAGGAGAGAGGTAGAACAGAATGAACAATGCTGCAAACCTATGGAATCAGATAATCGCAAGAGGTGAAAAATTTGAGGAAGGGTTTAAAGAGTCATTAAACCTTCAACCTGGCGTCACTGACAAAGAATTGGATTTACTCCAACAAAAGCTGGAAGTTAAGCTACCAGAAGAAGTACAGAATTTTTACAGAGTGTATAACGGACAAGTTTGGGAGCCTGGTGTGAATCCATTTGTAAGAAATTTGGTTCTTTCTCCCATCCACAAAATTATAAAGGATTGGTCGTTTTTGCAGGAAGAATATGATCCCGATGATATGCAGCCAGAAAATGAAAAAGAAATAAAGCCATTTATATGGAATTCTAGGTGGATTCCAATTGCCGACAATGGTGCTGGTGACTATCTTTGCATGGACATGGATCCAACTGAAGCTGGAACAATCGGTCAGGTTTTATACTACTGGCACGATTGGGAGGATAGATCCCTTGATGCAAATAGCTTTTTTGAATTCATCGAAATTTGTTTGCTGGAGGATTACGATAACTAAGTGTTTATTCTTTTTTAACTCTATTGAATTTAGTTAGTTTTGTAGATTGCACCACTTTATTCCAATAATAATTTCTCCATTCATATTTTATGGTAAAATATACTAATAAATATAAAATATTCAATGAAATGGGGAATAAATCAATGAAACTATTAAAAATGAGTTTAGCATTCTTAGCTTGCTTAATGCTATTGGCTTGGTCCAATGGAGAAGCTTCCGCTGAGTCAGCATGGACGTCTAAATGCTCTTCATATGGGGAAATAAAGCCAAACCAAAATCCATCTTTTCAGTATATGAACTGTCTACTTACGAATGCAGCCATAGAAGCAAAAATTCCTCCTGAAGTTGTGAAGGCTGTTGCTACTAAAGAAAATGGCGGTTGGAAACAATTCGATGCAAATGGTCAGCCTGTAATCTCAACGGATCAAGGGATTGGTCTTATGCAAGTTACCAATCAACTAAGCTATGATCAAGAAAGATTGAAATACGATATCACTTATAATATTCAAGCAGGCGTCGAAATTCTTAACAGTATGTATAAACGTAATGATTTGCCTAAAATAATAGGCGGAGGACCTGAAATAATCGAGAACTGGTACTTTCCAGTCATGGCTTATAACGGTATAAAACCTGCTAACAGTCCACTATATAAGTCCAATGGATTGAAGAACATTGGTGCTTATCAAGAAAAAGTCTTTACATTTATTGAAAAGGATAGTTACTTGAATAGCACTAAATTAGCGCAGTTTCCTTTCAGTTTAGCTGATTTTGAATATGACCCTAACAGCAGTGACAATATTGCCTTTACGAAGAAGGAATATACATTAACGGATCAATTGCATACCTCTTCATATCATTTCCAAAAAGGAAGCAAGGTATTGCTAACAGCAGACAATGTAAAATTAAGATCGCAACCTAGTACTTCTTCAGTAGCAAATACTTTAGCCAAAAACACTACCTTAATTATTGAAGATAAATTCTTATACGACCAATCTCCAACGAGCATAAACCAATTTGTGTGGTACCCTGTTAAAACTGAAGATCAAAAGCTAACAGGTTATATTTCCTCTGCTTATATTAAGAAAAAGACAGATGTTCCATCTATAAAAAAAGTGATGTGGGGAAAAACAGAGCTAAAATTAGGGCAAATAGGTAAAGCTACTATTTTATCCAATACAAGCTTGGTCAAGATGGAAAGCAATGGTTCATTGACTACTGTTCGAACTTTGAAAAAAGGTGAAGAATACCGTGTTTATAACTATAAGAGCAATCATGGTGGTTTATATGGTGTAGGTGGTGGAAATTACATTCAAAAATCACCAAATGTAAAATACGAAACACCATCTAAAAGCAAGCTAGCATTACTTAAGCAATAAAAAAGTGTTCGATGTAGATCTAGGTAAAGTCATAAAGAATACTGCCAAAGGCTAAATAGGAGTTGCACAAGAGTAAAATTCCAGTAATTGAACTGCTGCATAAGTATATAAAGAAATAGTAAATATTTTAATAATGTTATAAGCGTTGGAGTTTACGACAGAGTTGTTTTTCACGAACAAGTTAAGGCGAACTTAATAAGCCTGTTAGGTAATCAAAAGTTAACGGGCAAGCGAGTAAATGTTTAAGTGACTTATTATAGAGCGAATGTCTAAACTTTTGTGTCAGTCGAAATAAGAAAGAGGTGTAGGCGCACCTCTTTCCTTAAATTTTAATTTTAGTTTACATAATATAAATTATACGAAGTTACGTTTCATTTGAAAAGTATACTTGAAACAGTGAGATATTTGAGAAAAACACGTAAATACATGATTTTTATAGATTATAAATTTATAGCTTTTTTGCATTTAAATAACTCATAGTTTTAGTTGTTACAATTGTTCAAGTTATTGTCTTCCTTGTTTTCAAATTAACTGTAAATTGCAATTCAGACACTATACACATCATTTATTTTGTTTTACCTTATTTATCACTTATTTCTGTTTCAATTCCAAATCTCATCCAGCTTATCTGAATAAAATTCAATTGCCTTTTTGTAGCTTTGTATATTTTCATCTATTGACGTATCTTTAATGTTTTTTAGTAATAGTTCCATAGCTTTGTTATGATTATTTAAGTTGTATAATGTCATCGCTAAGAATACTTGCATAGCTCTATTATCTGGAAATCGTTTTAAACCCTGCTGCAAGGTTTTTTGGGACTTTACATATTCTCCGAGTGTTCTATACGTACTCCCAAGCCCAATAAAAGCCCCTTCCTGATCTTTTTCAGGTAATCCTAGACTAATTGCTCTCTCGTAAAATGGAACAGCCTTAAGCTCCTCTCCTAGCGCGTCAAAGCTCCAGGCACATTGATAATTAATATAAGCATTTTGAGGAAAATCTTTAACCAATTGAAGCAAAATAGTATTGGAATCTAGAAGAAGATCTTTTTTTCTCAATTTAAGTGCTTGTTCTAATAATTTTTCCATAGAAACCTCTCCCTTCCTACTTTTAATGAGTTTAACCTTTTTCTATTAAATAGACTTTTCTCACTATTCACTATAATGTAAATATGAGTCCTCTGAGTAAATCCATTGTAATTATTAGCCGAGCTTTCTATTGGTAATAGTATTACAGAGATTTCTTTTAGTTGCGTCTATAAAAAAGTCTCCATGAATAATATACTATCCAAGCAAAGTAAATTAACAAATGTGGAATGTAATTATAATCAAGATCAATGAACAAAAAAGTTATGCTACATACAACAATCGTTGGTAATATAATATAAAACCACATTCGAACTTCTTTATTTTTAAAGCTTAAATCAAATCGATCGCTCATCTGCTCCATCCTGCCATTCTTTACTTAATATTATCCTCTTACAGATTAAAAAATTAACTGATATCGCCAAGTACAAAGTTCATAACTTTTAAATATGAATAATTTCTCTTTCTCCCTTTAAGACTTCTTCTTTAGTTGAATATTGTGTATACTTCTTTTGTCTTTCCGAAATATTATCATAAAGAAACTTATGATATGAGTTATCCCAAAACTTACAATGCCTAATAAGAATCGACCGACAATTTCTCTTAGTAGCATATTAGTGATGGTTACCTACTCTCCATCTACCTGTACTACTTTTATATTAAACATTTTCTTACCAATAATATAACCACTCCAAACTATTGGTAGAATCGTTAAATACAGCGCATATATAACATCCAAAAATTTACTGTCTAAAAGTTTTTATCAATGAAACGATAATACTCAGCAGTAAAAAAGAAGGCTATCCACTAAAAATGCAATTTTTCTCCTTGGGGAACTAGCTAGGTTAAAATTATTTTCTTTAGTTGTATTCTCCATTCTCAAAATATTTAAGGTTATAGTATTTAAGCATATGAATGCAAGCCGGCGATGACTAGATTGACAAAGATTTGATTGAACATGATGGTCCCAAATCCAATGATAGCTAACCAAGCTGTTCTCTCTCCATCCCACCCTCTGTTGATGCGCAGGTGTAAAAATGCTGTGTAGAATAAGAAGGTGATTAATGCCCATACCTCCTTAGGATCCCAGCCCCAGAATCTGCTCCATGCTAAATGTGCCCAAATCATTGCGAAGAACAAACCACCTAATGCAAACAGAGGAAATCCAATAACGATAACTCGATAAGATATTTCGTCCATTAGAGTAAGGTTTACTTTTTGTGTGAGTGGCTGTAAAAGCTTTGATATACTCTTACGAGAAAATAACCGAATAAGTATGTAAAGTATGGAGCCTATAAAATAGGACCAAATTAACGTATTCAACTTTGCCGCGTCAAAAATAACTGGTACCTGTACTAGCCCGGAGAAACTCCCTTTTAATTCATCACCAGAATCATCTATTGATAGTGCATTATTAGGTGTTACGATAGCTGGTAGACTATACTGATAGGTTTCCTGATTGCCTTGTTGATTAACAAATTGGTAACTAGCGTTATAATGGACAAAGCCAAATATTGCAGTTATAGTCACAAAACCTAAAACGACTATTAATTGATATAATACAAATTCTAAAAAAAATGTACTTGCTCCTTTTTTGTTATGGTCTACTTTCTTGATCAAATAGATTAGCCCAGTTACAAATGAAAGAGATAATATTGCACTTGCAATAGCTACTGTAATCACATGTATTGTTAACCAATTGCTTTGTAAGGCAGGGATTAAAGGTGTAATCTCCTTGGAGAACATACTTCCATAAGCTATGATTAATATAGCAATTGGCATTAAGAATAATCCAATCACAACCTGTCTATAGAGGTAATAGACTAGGAAAAAGCCACCAACTAGCATCATGCCAAAGAAGGTCATAAACTCATAGAGATTACTAACAGGAGCATGACCTGAAGCAATCCATCTTAAGACAAAATAATTTAACTGAGCAACAAATCCTAATACAGTTAGACTCAACGCTAGGGTGGTTGCTGTCTTATTTTTGGAGCGGATTGCAAAGCCAAATGGTAAAATTGCAATCAAATACAAAATAAAAGCTAAATATAAAGAAGCACTACTTATTGATGTCAAAGAATCAAAAGACATATGTATCCCCCATTAACCATTTTTTTCAGACAATTCAACCTCCATTATATTATAAAAATACATAAAAACCATTATATGGTTAATAAAAGTTAGTATTTTCAAACTACTATTCACATTTTCAACATATTTATTTTATAGGGAGTGATTTCCTTGAACCAAATCTTTCGCAATCAATTAACGTATTTGGCACTTACTTTTCTCATGATATTGTTAGGATTAGCTTCTAGAATATATGGTTATTTGCTTTTTGATGTGTTAGAGCTAAATGCTGGAGATGCACTTTGGGCAGCTATGGTTTATTTTGGAGTACGATTTATTTTAGTTACTAGACCTCCGAAGTTTTCCTTATTGGTAAGCTTAATATTTTGTTTTGCAATTGAGTTTAGCCAGATATACCAAGGAGAGTGGATTAATAGTATCCGAGGAACAACACTAGGAGCCTTAATCTTAGGGAGAGGATTTTTAATCGTGGATCTATGGAGATATACATTAGGGGTTAGCATAGCCTATGTGCTTGATATGATATTAAAGAAGTTCTTTATAAAATCCACCACCTAAGCGTGAGTACCCTTACTAAAACTGAAAGATACTAACAAAATAATCGTCTACGGGAAAATCACCTAAATAATTTAGGCCACAGCCATTATAAAAATCCTTGAGCTTGTTATTTCCGGCCCAGCAATCTAAATACATATCTCTATTTTGTACTACAGAAATAGATTGACAGTAGTCTATAATAGATGCACCAATGTTTTTTCCTTGGTATTCAGGTATAATTGCGATTCTGCCTACGTATAAACTATTTTCCCTGATTGAGAGATTATTCAATTGAAGGATTGGTTTAATTATAAAAGTTCCAACAATATCATTTTCTATCTCGTATTTAAATACTTGCCCTTGTGCTATTTGATCTTCCACTTCAGAGATTGGCCACGGATAAGTCCATTGCTTAATATCTTTACTTAATAGCTTTAAGGTTGCTTTATTCAAAATGTCAAGAATTGTAGCAATGTCATTTTTTTCTGCCAGTTTAATATTCATATGAACACTCCCTTTAAATTGATACTCACTATAAATATTGGTATAATTAGGTCAATAAATGTATAAAATAAAAAACCGCTTAGATGTTGGTAGCATCCAAACGGTAAAATAGACTAGTTCCCTTCAATGGGGATTGGCTCTTAAGGCAAAGTAACCCATCCGAGCGCTAACTCATAGGTGGGTTACTTTTTTTGTGTCATTGAAAGAGCCAAAGTAATTAAAGCAATAATTAGCGAACCAAAGCTAATCATTATTACAAGCGATTCAAATACAGTCAAAAAGGCAGCACCTCCCCTCTGTCTGAATTTACCGTGACAAAAGGGGTTGTATGTGCCAACCACCCATGAGATTACTAATCTATTTGCTACCTATTATATCTTATATTGCAACTATATTTAAATTTTTTCTTAATCTTTACCAGTTAAAAAGCTTCTTCTCTCTAATAATACTACATCTCTCCAAACTCCATTAAGTTTCCCGATTTTTTTTCGAGTACCGACTATCTCAAAACTATGTTTTCTATGTAAATGTATGCTCCCTTCATTCTCGGGAAAAATCATGGATTGGATTGTCCAAAATCCTTGTTGCTCACTATCCTCTATTAGATGCTTGAGTAGCTTTCCACCAATGCCCATACCAGTAGATGAACCGTATAGATAAATACTTACTTCAGCAACGCCAGAAAAGGCTTTTCGGCTTGAAATCGGACTAAGGGCAGCCCAACCTACCACTTTCTCTTTAAACGTCGCTACGAACCTACATTTGGCTGTATGGCTAGCATCCCACTCTTCCCATGTTGGAGCCTCTGTTTGAAAGGTAGCATTACCTGTTTGTATTCCCTCTATAAAAATCTCACGCACATCGTCCCAATCGCCTTCAATCATTTTTCTAATGACTATTTCTTTATGATTCATTCATTATCCCTTCATTTCTAAATATGTTTTCTCATATTATAAGACAAGCAATCTATCTAAAAAAGTTTTTTCAAGTTTTTTCTCATGAAATTAATTCAACTTTCATTTTGATTTGATGGATATCCATCTATCTACGATATTTATTATACAAATAAAAAACACTTCCTAAAGGGTTAGATCCCTTTTAAGAAGTGTTTTCTTTTAATATGCTACGACGCTATAAGATAGCGCTAATAATGCACATACGACTAGTAAAATACTCATGATGAATGAGAACAATGGCGGCATCTTTTTCGTAAAGGAATAGATACTGATTACTAGAAATGCCACTGCTAGAATACCTAATGATATCCCTTTAAAATTGGCAACAATATCCACTGTTAAAGGAACTAAAGAGCCCTGACCAGAAGGTAAAATGCCGTAAGCTTGTAAAAATGTATCTTTACTTAACGATGCATTGTTATGTGGCGGTTCCTGCTGACTCATAGCCCCAGTAGCAGCAAAAATTGCTAGCACAATAATTGATTCCAGCTTAGTCCAAGGTCTTGGATCCAGTTTTTCCTTCTTTCCAAGCTTTCTTTTCATCAAAATCCCATTAATGAAGGCATATCCTATTAACGGAAGGATGAACAAATGTTTGATGAGCAGGCTTTGGCCATATGGCTGTAACCACGAGTTTGGATATTCAGATATATTCATTGAGTAATTCATTAATGAAAGACCAGTAACGGTAATAATGGCAAAACAAAACAATGCCGTTACATGGAACCAATTTAAAAAAGGGATCCAATTCTCTTTGTTTTTAGAAAACCAAGCGACTATTATTAATATACCAACCCAAACGATAACAGTGCTAAAGTGAATAAAATGTGTAATAAAGCCTTGTATACCATAGACTGCATGCGAATGGGTAGTCCAACTCATCGCTGCAACTATACCAAACAATAATAGGATTCCAATTATATAATAGATAGGAGTATTTCTATTATCAAATAAGTAAATAAAGAATCCAAGAATGATTGTTAAAATAACAGTTACAATCCAAGCTTTTCCTATTTCAAAAGTTAGCAACAATGATTTTAATACATATAAAAAAGTGTATTCCTCTAGCAAATAAACCATTAGATTTAATATTGGCATGAAGGAAAATACTGCTATTCCAGCGAGGGCTATTAGTTTAAACTTTTTAGAAACTAAAATTGCAGGTTTTAAATCAGTTGGAATTAAAGAAAATATGAAGCTGCCCATTAACAATGCAAAGCAGGAATATAGTATGGCCTCGCTAATTGTTGATAGAAACATCATCATTTCTTCTTGCGTCCATTCATCCACCATATACTAACAACTATTACTAAAGCTAATACGATAATCATACCGATGAAAAAACTGTTAGAAGATTGATCACTGTCTACATCCTTAGTTTCATTAATAGGAGCAGTCTCTTTATCTTCAGTCTCTTTAACTTGTGACTCTTCTTCAGTCACTTGCACTGGAGTTTCCTCAACAGGAAGATTTACAGCAAATGTTAGGTCTCCTTGAATTGGATGGCCATCAGCTCCAATTATATTCCACGTCAATGTGTATTCGCCATTTTCCATCCCATCTACAGAACCAGTCATAATATCATCAACTACTACAATATTTTTAACCGGAACCTCTACATTATTTGCTCCTTGTATTTTAAATGAACTTGTTTGTTCAATTTTTGTTAAAAAGGTAAGTGTAATTTCTTCTATCGGATCAGTAACAGTACTTCCGTTAGAGGGATTTGAACTTTCTAATCCCGTATGGGCAAATGCTTTCCCTCCAATTACCAGTAAACAGATAGTGACTAAAAATATGATTTTTTTCATTCTATTACCTCCAAAATATTATGTAGGTATTGTTATGTATACTTTCGAATTTAACAGTACCTTAGATTAATGTAGTGCTTACTATTACTTATACCACAATCTAAAGAAATATGTTAAAGATTGAATTTTACAATCACTTTCTTTAATATAGAAGGAGAAAATTATTTTAAAGGGAGAGAACTATATGGCCAAATCAAATGCCAAGAAAAAAAGATTACATCAGTTGAGAACAACCGGTAAAGATGTGTCATCGATGAGAAACGAAGTAGATTTTAGTACTCATGTAAGAGTGACTAAGACTAAAAAGGAAAAACTACTTCACTATAATAACAAACATAAAAAGCATTTCCAGCAAGGTGTACACCTCGAGGGAAATGCTTTTTATTATGTTCTTGCAGTTGGAATCTGAAAAGAAAGCTTTCTCCTTTGAATTTGTAAAAGGAAAACAATTGTTAGCCCTATACTAAATACTCCGAAAATCACCATCATATAAGCAAGACCTATCAAATCTAGCATTGCTCCAGTGGACAATAAGACAATTTGGAAAGAAACTCGGTCCAACATATTGCGAAAGGAGAAAAAACGACCATGATACTCTTTAGACACTTGCTTTTGGAAAATAGTCAGTGCTGTAGGATAAAAGCAGCCTATGGAAAAACCAAATAAAGCAAAGCTTACTAATGTTAAGAATGGATTTGCAACAAAGTACATAGACATTTCAGCAAAACCAATGATGAAAACAAATGTAAAAAGAATAGATTTTGTACTATATCTTTTTCCAATGTACTTAATAGCCAAGGTCCCAACCATAAAAGCAACACCCTCCACTGCATAAATGATGCCCTTGATAGAAGATGAGTCCTGAATCTCACTAATATTAATGACAATCAGGTTAAACGACCCTAAAAACAAAACAGGTATCAATGTTAAAAAGAGTGTCAGCAATACAGGAGTATTACCCTTAAGCATAGGAAAAACTTCTTTAAACCCATCCGTTCTCGGTCCATTAGTAATGATCACTTTATCCGTTCCAGCTTCATCAATTCGAAGCATAAAAGAAAATACTAATATGCCTAGATAAGCCATCAAGGAAATAATATACAATGATTGAATAGGCCAGTAAACAAGTGCAAGTCCCCCTATCGCAGTACCAGCAACTCTAGCAATGGTCGACACATTCATATGCCAGCCATTTAACTGCAGTAAATCTTCATCTTTAACAATTAACGGCAGCGTTGCCTGTAAAGCTGGGAAGTAAAAAGATGCTGACACCTGTAGGCATATTAAAAACAATAACATCCACCATATGGAACCAGTTGCAATAGCAACGAACATAAAAAACACACTAAACACTCTACCAATACCAGAAACAATTAGTACCGTCTTTTTGTTTGATTGGTCAATTATTCTACCCGCTAGTGGTCCAACAAGGATTCCGGCAAGCAAACCACTAGCGAGCAGCAAGGACTTATGAAAATCTGAAGGAACCTTTTCCTGCATAAATTCCAAGTTTCCTATGATTCCGCTCCAAAGCCCTAAACCAGCAATTAATTCCCCTATAAGAACAATCCAAACATTCCTATTTCTCCACATATCCCTTTTCCCATCTTTTAGGATTCTTCTACTGGTTTCTTCCATACTCGAAGAAGCTGCCCATCTTTCTCTGTATCTATTACAAATGATCCGTTAGAATAACGATCTGTCGGACGGAAGCTATTCACTTCAATTATTTCTTGATGTCCTCTTTCTGTTTCCACTACTAAACCTTCTGATTTGTTTGCCAAAACAACAGTAAATACGCGATGGGCGTTTGTTTTTAATTCTCGAAGCGTGACAAGTCCCCGTTTCGCGCGAACGCCAGGCTCAACTTCTGAAAGATGCATTCTCTTCACAGATCCACGATGAGTAATTAACATAATATCATCATTGCTTTGTTGTGGTACTACATTCACACTAACAACATAATCCTCATCTTTTAGATTGATGCCTTTAACCCCACTGGTTTTAACCCCTGTGATTGGCACTTCGTCTAAGGAGAAGCGAACAGAATAGCTCAAATGAGTAGTCATTAGTATTTCATCAGAAGGTGCCACTAGCTGAGCTAATATTAGCTCATCAGTCGCCTTTAATTTAATGGTTTTAATTGGTCGTGCATATCTTTGGACTACATAATCTGAAAGAAGAGATCGTTTTATTTGTCCTTCTTTAGTTGCAGTTAAAACACATAAGTCTAAATCAAATGAGTCAATGCCTATTACATTTATAATTGTTTCATTTGACTCGAGAGGTACGATACTAGATATATGCTGTCCTAGATCCTTCCAGCGGATATCCGGCAACTCGTGCACTGGTTGATAAATATAGTTTCCTTTGGAAGTAAACAACAGAAGGTGATGCTGAGTGTTGATTGACTCCTGATATAGCTGGTAATCGGACTCTTTTATAGCAAAGTCCTGTCCATTGGATGCATTAAATGATCTCAAGCTCGTGCGTTTAATATAACCATCCTTTGTAACGGTAACGATAACCTCTTCAGAAGGGATTAGCACATCTAGTGTTACCTTTATCTCTTCTATTTCATTTTCAATAACGGATTTACGCTGTTCAGCAAACTGCTTACGAACAACTTGCAACTCTTTCTTGATGGTCTTCATCAATACAGATTCCTTAGCAAGGATACTTTCAAGATTTTTTATAAGATCATTTAACTTAATCTCTTCCTCTTGAAGCTCGGTTATATCTGTATTAGTTAAGCGGTAAAGCTGCAAGGAAACAATAGCCTCTGCCTGTGCTTCAGAAAAATCATATGATTTTATCAAATTGTTTTTCGCATCTTTTTTATCCTTGGATGCACGTATCGTCTTAATAACCTTGTCTAAAATAGATAAGGCTTTCATAAGACCAGAGACGATATGAAGGCGCTCTTCTGCTTTTTTCAAATCATGAATTGTTCTACGAGTAACAACTTCTTTTTGATGATTGATGTACGCATCAAGTAGTAAAGGCAATGTCATCATGGTAGGTCTACGATTGTGAATTGCGATCATATTAAAGTTATAAGTTATTTGAAGATCAGTGTTTTTAAATAAGTATTGTAATATGCCATGAGCATCAATTTCTTTTTTCATCTCTATCACAATACGTAAACCAGTTCGATCTGATTCATCCCGAACATCTGCGATTCCATCTAATCTTTTATCTAAACGTTGTTCATCTATTTTTTTGACCAAGTTAGCTTTGTTGATTTCATAAGGAATTTCTGTGATGACAATTTGTTCTTTGCCGCCTTTAATCGTTTCTATTTCTGCCTTAGAACGTACAACGATTTTCCCTTTGCCGGTTTCGTATGCCTTTTTAATACCTTCAACACCTTGAATTATGCCGCCTGTTGGAAAATCCGGTCCTTTAATAACAGTCATAAGCTCATCCACTGTACATGCTGGGTTTTCCATACGCATTAAAACTGCATCTAGCGCTTCATGTAGAGCATGTGGAGGTATGTCTGTCGCATATCCAGCAGAAATACCAGTGGCACCATTTACTAGTAGATTAGGAAAACGGGCAGGTAGAACGAGTGGCTCCATGTCAGAGTCATCAAAGTTTGGTATATAGTCAACCGTATTCTTATTAATATCTCTTAATAGTTCATGTGAGATTGCAGAAAGTCTTGCTTCTGTATAACGCATAGCAGCGGGTGGATCTCCATCCACTGAACCGTTGTTACCATGCATTTCAACAAGCATATGACGTAGCTTCCAGTCCTGACTCATGCGGACCATCGCTTCATAAACAGAGGAATCACCATGTGGATGGTAGTTACCAATTACTGTTCCAACTGTTTTAGCTGACTTTCGGAAGGGTTTGTCGTTTGTATTCCCTTCTTGAAGCATCGCAAATAAGATACGACGCTGAACAGGCTTAAGACCATCTCGGGCGTCGGGTAATGCACGGTCTTGAATGATGTATTTGCTATAACGTCCAAACCGATCACCTATTACTTCTTCTAAGGGTAAATTTTGATATTTTTCGGTTTGTGTCATACTAATTCATCCTCCGTGTGAATTCTGTCATTTTCTAAGATGTTAGAATCATCGTCTAAACTAAAGTTTACGTTTGCTTCTATCCATTTTCTACGTGGCTCTACTTTGTCACCCATTAGTGTAGTCACTTGTCTCTCCGCTCGAGCACCGTCCTCAATAGTTACTCGTATTAATGTACGAGTGTCAGGGTTCATCGTCGTGTCCCACAATTGATCGGCATTCATTTCACCAAGACCTTTATAACGTTGCAGCATTACACCTTTTCCGATTCTTTCCATAGCAACATCGAGCTCTTTTTCCGTCCATGCATACTCAAAGACCTCTTTTTTGCCCATTCCCTTATATACCTTATATAGAGGAGGCATAGCAATATAAATGTTGCCATTTTCGATCAATGGCTTCATATAGCGATAAAAGAACGTGAGTAATAAAACCTGAATATGTGCTCCATCCGTATCGGCATCAGTCATAATAACAATTTTGTCGTATGCAATATCCTCTATTTTAAAATCTGCTCCAACTCCGCCACCAATTGCATGAATGATAGTAGCAATCTCAATATTTTTCATGATATCGGTTAGCTTTGCCTTTTCTGTGTTTATAACTTTTCCTCGGAGGGGTAAGATTGCCTGGAAAGTTCTGTCTCTACCTTGCTTCGCAGATCCACCTGCAGAATCTCCCTCTACGAGATATAATTCATTTTTCTTAGCGTTTCTTGATTGAGCTGGAGTTAGTTTACCTGATAATAACTCGGAAGGCTTACGTTTTTTCCCATTTCGAGCATCTTCACGTGCTTTTCTAGCTGCTTCACGAGCATGTTGAGCTCTAATTGCCTTACGAATTAAAGAAGCAGATAGCTCGGAGTTTTCCTCGAGGATATACTGTAGCTTTTCAGATACTACAGCGTCAACAGCACTTCTTGCCTCACTCGTACCTAATTTCCCTTTTGTTTGTCCTTCAAATTGTAAAAGATTTTCTGGTATTCGAAGAGATATGATTGCTGAAATCCCTTCACGAATATCCGAACCATCTAAATTTTTATCTTTTTCCTTCAATAAGCCTGATTTTCTAGCATAGTCGTTGAACACACGCGTTAAAGCCGACTTAGCACCTGTTTCGTGTGTCCCGCCATCTCTTGTTCTTACGTTGTTAACAAAAGATAAAATAGTTTCTGAATATCCATCATTGAATTGGAAAGCAAACTCTACTTCAATCTCTTCATGGTTTCCTTCCATATAAAAAACTGGATGTAAAACGTCTTTTTCTTCATTTAAGTAAGCTACGAAAGCTTCTATTCCTGTTTCAAAGAAGAAAACGTCATGAGACTCCGTACGTTCATCAATCAGTTCAATTTTTAAACCTTTTAATAGAAAGGCTGATTCTCTAAGTCTTTCGCATAATGTTTCATAATTATATTTAGTGGTAGAGAAAATTTTGCTATCTGGCAAGAAGTGAACAGAAGTCCCTGTTTCTTTCGTTGCGCCAATTTGAGTTAAAGACTGTACTACTTTTCCTCCGTCCTCAAAGCGTTGAGCAAATTTTTTACCATCTCTATGAATTACTACATCTACATAAGAAGAGAGAGCGTTTACTACAGAAGCACCTACACCATGTAGACCCCCACTTGTTTTATATCCACCTTGTCCAAATTTACCACCTGCATGTAACACAGTAAAAATAACCTCTGCAGTGGGAATACCCGTTTTATGCATTCCAGTTGGCATACCTCGGCCAAAATCTCTCACTGTAATACTTTGATCTTGGTGTATAGTGACGATAATATGATCACCGAATCCAGCAAGGCTTTCATCCACCGCATTGTCTACAATCTCGTATACTAAATGGTGAAGACCTCTTGCATCCGTAGATCCAATATACATTCCTGGTCTTTTTCTTACGGCCTCCAAGCCTTCTAACACCTGAATATCATCATCGCCATAGCTTGTTAAATTATTATTTTTACTCAATTCGTTCCCCCCAAAAAAACAAAACGTTTGTTCTTTTTCTATTTTAAGCCTACAAACAGATTGTCATTATGTCAATAGCGCTGAAGGACAGGCCAGACTTCAATTGTAGTGAAAGTTCAATTAGAATGCAATCTACCCTTTTCTTGCATTCTCTATTCACCTAAATAATTCCTTCTTTACTTTTAAACAAAGCTTCTAACATATGTTTAAAAGAACAATCGTATAATTAGTATATCGTAAAAACTTGGATTATTTCAGTAGGAAACTTTTTAAAAGTTAAGATTTGGTCCTTCTGTGAGTTAAGTCATACTAAAATTCTGTAATATTGCTACAGTCATACTAAATGTGCACAAACTCTTATGTATATCTGTATTTATCCTCTTTTCTTGTCATTGAATAAAAACTCATGTACATGGTAAAATAAGAAAGTTATCATATTATCAGTAGATAAATAGAAGGAGCACACTATGACAATAATCATTTTACTTTTACTTGCTTACATAATTGGATCAATCCCATCTGGGCTATGGGTTGGTAAGCTATTTTATAACATTGATATACGAGAGCATGGTAGTGGTAATTTAGGTGGAACTAACACTTTTCGGACACTTGGTAAAAAAGCTGGTTTAGTAGTTACAATAATGGATATTCTTAAAGGAACTGCTGCTACCCTATTAGGCTTCCTTCCGTTCTTTGCTTCAGCAAATGTACATCCTCTTATTTTAGGAATAATAGCGGTGATTGGACATATCTATCCTGTTTTCGCTGGATTTAAGGGTGGTAAGGCAGTTGCTACTTCAGGTGGTATTCTTCTAGGTTATAATTGGCCGATTTTCGTAATATTAGTTTTAGGATTTTTTATTATCTTAAAAATAACGAAAATGGTTTCATTAACATCGATGTGCTTAGCGATTATAGCAATTATTTATTCTATAGTTTATTATTTTACAGTGGAAAAGGACTGGCCGTTAATCGTTATTGTGTCGTTACTTGCTATATTCATTTTATATCGTCATCGTGCCAATATCGAGCGTATTAAAAATGGGACTGAGCCAAAAGTTAAGTGGATTTAAATTTTTGCGACAGAGACACTCTTTATTGTTAGACAAATTCTTTGTGGATTGTACTAAAATAATATAGACTAAACTCATGAAAAACAGCGAAAATATAAAGAAAGCTTGGTGGTTCAGATGAAAATCAATATCTCGACAGATGCTTTGAAATGGTTCCATGAGGAAATGGAAGCGGACAAAGGTGATAAAATTCGTTTCTACGCACGTTATGGAGGAGCAAGTCCTATGCATGAGGCCTTTTCTCTAGGTGTAACGAAGGATACTCCATTTGAACCGTCTGTAACTCTCATGCATGAGGACATCATGTTTTTTATAGAGGAAAGAGATGAATGGTATTTCAATGGCCATGATCTTTACGTAACATTCAACGACCAATCAAATGAACTTGAATATTCCTACAAGAAAAGCTAAAAAGAGGATGGTAATCTTACCATCTTCTTTTCTTTTAATAGATGAACGGTCGCAAAGTTTTCTATCCGGTTATAAAAAATTCTATCGGGCCATAAGTACCGAGTGAACGGTCATAAAAATTTCTATCCGGTCATAAATCTTTGCTAACCGGTCATTAACACGATCTCCAACTAAAAAAACAAGTCGAAATGTTCATCCGACTTGTTTTTTTAGTTAAAACTTGTAATTTTACTGCACGAAACGAAACCTTCTCAACTGCTCCAATAAACCTTCTTTTTTCATAATCTCATATTCATACTTTCCAAACAAATCAAAATGAGGGTATGCTTCCTTATAATCGATCCATTCTTCTTTTAAATCATACTGCTTACCCCAATCAATGAGCTTAGCAATATCGCTACAGCCCACCTTAGTTACTGTATTACATCCAGGAAAGCGTTCATCTGTCCAATAATGAGTTAAAAAAGCGATTTGTTTGTTTTCTACTGCTTGCTTCCAGCTTGTCAACTCTTCCCTCTTTATACCGAATGCCACGATTAGGATTCCTTCACAATTTCTTTATACTTACTATCCCAAGCCGCATCGATCTTTGCAAGCGCCACTGGTTTAAAATCTTCCTTTCGAACCACGACATGCTCCGTTGTTGCAGTAGAAGACAGTGTTCCATCCGTATGTACAATTTCATAGCCATAGGTTGTTCTTAGTTTTCCATGCTTTTCAATCCATGTGCGTACTTTAACATTGTCTCCGTATTTTACAGGAGCTTTATAATTTATATTTACATTGGTTACTGGTGATAAGTATCCGTCTTTCTCTAAACCAGCATAGGAGAAGCCCAAATCTTGTATAAGCTGAGTTCGCCCCATTTCTAACCAAACTAAATAGTTTGCATGATACACTACTCCCATTTGATCGGTTTCTGCGTATCGCACTTCAATTTCTTTTTCACTTATGAACATATCCTTAGTCACCTCACCTTTATTATACAAAAAGACAGCAAAAAAAGCTGTAAAGGGTTACTTTACAGCCTTCAAAGCCATCTCTTTTAATGTTTTTTTATCAATTTTACCTACATCTGTCCTCGGCAGTTCCTCTAAAAAGTATATTTTCTTAGGAACCTTATAGCTACCTAGCGTTGCTTTACAATAAGCGATAAGATCCTGTTCTGATTGTGGAGAGCTAGCGTAGGAGATAAAAGCAGTGACACATTCTCCCCACTTATCGTCCTCTATTCCAAGTACGGCAGCTTCTCTAACGTTAGGATGCTCAGCAAGAAGTTGTTCTATCTCTATAGGGTAAATATTCTCTCCTCCAGAGATAATCATTTCTTTTTTACGGCCAACTATGAAGAAATCACCTTCTTCATCAAACATCGCAAGGTCCCCCGTTTTTAACCATTTCCCTTCAAACGTGTTCACCGTTTCCTGTTCATTATTCCAGTATTGCTTAAAAACATGCCTTCCCGAAACATATAGTTCTCCAACTTCATTTGATTGACAAGGTTTCCCGTATTCATTTATTACTTTTACTTCATTGAATTGCATACACTTGCCTACTGTCCCCTTTTTGAGCCTTGCTAGCTGGGGATCGATAAAGAAGTTGTTTGGTCCTGCCTCGGTCAGGCCATAGCCTTCCTTAAACAAAATTCCCATTTTTTCAAACCTATTATATATAGCTCGAGGACAAGGTGCACCTCCTGACAAAAAACACTTAACTGTCGGAAAGATAGACTTCTTTATATATTCTGTATCAAGCATAGCCTGGTACATTGTCGGAACAAATAACGAAAGAGTAGTCTTGTAGATATCCAAGAACTTTAAAGCTTCCTCTGCTTGGAATCTTTTACCTGTAACTACAGTGCCTCCCGCCATTAAAATAGGAATGCACAATGCATTTAGTCCCCCCGTATGAAACATAGGCATATAGTTTAGTGTGCAATCTTCGTCATTTAATCCCCAGCTGATAATAGTATTGATAGCATTCCAATTCACATTATCAAATGATAGAACTGCACCCTTTGGACTTCCCGTTGTTCCTCCCGTATAAATAATGAGCCATGGGTCATCCGGTTTCCAATCAGTGTTAAAATGAAAATCACTGTTATGGGAAACTGTTACACTCGATAACAAAAACGTTTTATAAGTTGGGAAAAATTCGCTCAATTCTATATGATTTTCATCATAAATGATCGTCACCGGAGAGCAATTATTTAGTATATCCTGTAATTCGTTAGTGCTTAGTCGATAATTCAACGGGACATATATTAGCCCCTTCAAGCCACAAGCAAATAATATGGCAAATAGCTCAATTCTATTTTGAGAAAGCACGGCTATTCTATCCCCGGCTTCAAATCCCTGACTTTCAAAATAATTGGCCCATCCTTTTATTTGTTCCCATAATGTATGGTAGGTCCATACTTTGCCACTACTGCTATCTATTAAAGCGTTCTTGCTTGGAGAGAGGATTGCCCTCTTATAAATCCATGCCTGTTCAGTAAACATCTTGGCAACGCACCTTTCCTTACATCATGATACCGCCATCCACTTGTAATACATGTCCGTGTACGTAACTAGATTCATCGGAAGCTAAAAATAAATAAGCGTTCGCAATATCTTGTGGCTCGGCCAGACGCTGTAGAGCTACAACAGACTTCATCTGTTCAATGATTTTATCTGGCATCTTCGCTACCATTTTCGTCGCAGTAAAGCCAGGAGCTACCGCATTCACATTAATCCCTTTTCTACCTAATTCTTTTGCCCATGTTTTAGTCATCCCTACTACCGCTGCCTTTGAAGCCGCATAATTGGTCTGGCCCACGTTTCCATAAACCCCGCTGACCGAGGAAGTACTGATGATTTTTCCGTATTGATTTGCTACCATGTGAGGAACAACAGCCTGTGTACAGTTAAACACGCCTTTTATATTGACGTCTAAAACTTGGCTGAATTCCTCTGCCGTCATCTTAGTTAACATGGCATCACGAGTAATTCCCGCATTATTTATCAAAATGTGAATCTCTCCAAATTGCTCCAGCGTTTGTTCCACCATTGCATCTACACTTTCCCGATTCGCCACATCCACTTGGATAAATACTGCATTATAGCCCTTTTCTCTCATTTCTTTTTCTAGAGATTTCCCCGCACTCTGATCAAAATCAGCTAAAACCACCTTTGCTCCTTCTTCTGCAAAGCGTTGAACTGCTGCAGAACCAATACCGTTAGCTGCTCCAGTAATAATAGCAACCTTATTTTGAATTCCCATAATCATCTCTCCTCCTTTAAAAACTTTTCGATAGCTCCTAACAATTGCCCGAGATCATCGATAAGGGGAGAGTGACCGCAGTTAACTAAAGGTATATATGTAGCATTGTCTCCTAAATCTGAAACTATTTCTTGTGTCATTTCCTCTGTGACTACATAATCTCGATCTCCTCGAAGTATTAAAACTGGAATCGTTATGTCCTTTGCCTGATTGGAACCTTTTGACACCCCGTTATGATCAGCGCCAATATTAAAAGTATTTAAGCTATGATACACATCTGCTAAATTTCGTTGTGTCAGCATATCCTCTAGATACTCTTCATATAACTGCTCATTCGGTTTACTATGCGTATAAATTACAGCATCCCAAACTGCCCTTAAACCCTCTTTATTTTTTGTATCGTACAAACCCTGCATGGCTTTCGTTTTAGACGGATCTTCTTCGATTTGCTCTATAGTTTGTAATCTTTCTGTATAGTTAGGTGTACCATCTGCAGTCGTACCAAAGAATGGATATCCTCTAGTGGAAGCAGAAGCCAATAAAATAAGCTTCTCGCAGTATCCGGGATTGTCGATTACAAACTGCATACATATTGCCCCACCGGTAGACCAACCGATTAAATCGAATTTTTCAAGTGCAACCGAATCTATAAAATCCTTGAGATCATTCGAAAAATCTTTTATCCCATTTACTCGAGTATAATAGGTTGAGCCTCCAAAGCCTCTCAAATCAAGGGCGATTACAGTAAAAGAATCATCAAATGCATCGATTAATACATCCCAATGCTTAGATGAAGTCATATTGCCATGAACGAGAACGATTACGCGATCACCTCCCTCTCTCTTTCTATAAGTGATAGACTCCCCATTTGCCAATGTTACTTTTTGCAATGTCATGTTCATATTTTTCTCCCTTCAGTTCCCCATTTAACAGCTATTGCTCCCCATGCATAGCCAATGCCTGCACTAACTAGAACAACAATATCTCCACTCTTTATTTTCTCTGATTTTTCCGCTAATTCCAATGATATAATTTGATCCATTTGTCCGATGTGCCCATAATCACTTAAATAAATCGATTGTTCCTTAGTTAAGCCTAACTCACCTAATACATAATCATGAGCTGATTTTTTCATATGGAGGATGGCAAGATAATCTATGTCCTTTTCACTGTATCCACTTTTCAATAATGCGTTACGAACAACTTTTAAAAAATTGTCCATAGATTTTTGTTCTAATCTTGCCTTCATCCCCTGTGGGTCCATTACATCTAAACGATACATACCGTTTTCCAAGAGTTCAGAGGTTAGAGGTTGCTTGGTTCCCCCAACTGGCACCAACACGTCCTCTGAAAAAGAGCCGTCCGTGATTATATCTGACTCTAAAAGAATATTTTTATCGTAATTTCTTTTTAAAATCATCGCCGCTCCTCCTGCTCCCAGGTTAAACATGAAACGAGTACTTTCGTTTGTATAATCAATAAAGTCACTGTTTCGATATCCTCCAGCAAGTAAAACCGTTTGGATAGAAGGATCAGCCAACATCATGCTCTTTGCCACCTTCATCGCCATAATTGTTGTTCCACAGCGTAGTGCAACATCAAAAGCCCAAGCGTGAAAGGCTCCTAGCTCCTCTTGTATCTTAATAGCAGCTGTCCACAGGGGGTATTCCTTATGTTCTTCCCCTATATAAATAATTAGATCGATAGATTTTGGATCCACATTTCCTTTTTGTAACGCTTTTTCTGCTGCCCATATTCCCATAGCAACTGTATGATCGTCTCTCCCTGGTATCGGCTTTTTTGATATACCCATTTTATATTTGACGACTTCTAGAGGGAGATTGGATTGTGTAGCGATATCTTCAGCAGTCATAACTGCTTCAGGAATATATATACCAGTACTGACAATTCCTATGCTCATTTAGCTAACTCCCTTCTTTTAGGAGCAACTTCAACTTTATGTTTCTTGTTTTTCCTTTTCCAAAAAGCTTGTTGAATAGTACCAACAATGCCTCTAGGAAAGAAAATAACAGCGAGAATATAAACAACCCCGAAGAATATGATCCATCTTTCAAAAATCGGATGTTCTTTTGCAAGTCCGGAAAGATAATGCTGAGCTAGCTCTATAACCCCTGCGCCTATAATTGGACCTATTAATGTGCCTACTCCACCAATAATTGTCATTAGTAAGGCATCGAGCGTAATATCCATTGTGAGCACGCTTGTATTAACAAAGCGTAAGGATATTGCATATAACGAGCCAGCAAGACTAGCAACTACTCCGGCAACTACTGAAGCAATTACTTTATAATGAAGCGTATTGAATCCAAGTGACTTGGTTCTTTGCTCATTTTCCCTCACTGCAATCAAAACCTTACCAAGCGGAGAATCTACAAATCTTCTTAAAAATAGGTAAACTAGCAGGAGGCTTCCAAGCACAAATAAATAAAACACCATGCGATCTCTAAAAACCTCGGGGGCTCTAAATGTAAAACCGTCATTTCCATAGGTTAAGGTTCTCCACTTTTCCGCAAGGACGAGAAACAGGCCGGATACTGCCATGGTCAGCATAGCAAAGAAGTGACTTTTTAATCGGAGCGTCAACAACCCAACTAAAAAGCTGATGACACCTGCAATAACCATCCCTACAGCTATTGAAAGTAAGAATGTTCCAACTGTAGACTCAAAATGATTTAACATAATCGCCGTCGCATATGCTCCCATCCCGAAGAACATAGCGTGACCGAAAGATACAATGCCAGTATAGCCGAGCAAAATATCATAGCTCATCGCTAATATAGAAAAGATGAATATTTGAGTCAATAGTATAGTCCATGTCCGAGAGTCTGAGACAAATGGAAATATGGTAAATGCCGCGACAATTACTAACAGCACTCCATGTTTAATTTGAAATGTAGATTTTAACTTCATCCTTGTATCATCCTTTCGCAGTAAACAAACCTTGCGGACGGAAGATTAATACGACTGCCATAAGCAGCATATTGACCGCAAGTGATAGAGCTGGAACATAATACGCCATGAAGCTTCCTGCTAAACCTACTAGAATAGCTGCCAGCAATGAACCTGGAAAGCTACCCATTCCTCCAATGACCACCACGATGAAGGCTAATATCGCATACTCCATTCCCATTTCAGCGTATACAACTCCAGAGTAAGGTGCCATTAAAGCACCTCCTAAAGCCGCGAGCGCTGCACCTGTCATAAATACATACAAAAATACCTTTTTAATATTAATACCTAACGCCTGCACCATTTCCTTATTCATCACACCAGCACGTACTGTCAGTCCGATTTTCGTACGCTTTAAAATAAATTGAAAAATACCGAATACGATAAAACCAATGCTAATGATAAACAAACGGTATTTAATAATAATGACATCTCCAAATTCCCAGCTTCCAGCTAACAAAGGTGGAACTTTTGCTGCCATATGATTTGGTCCAAAAACGACCTTCAGCATTTCAGAAAGCACAATCATAAATCCTAAAGTTATTAATATTTGTTGTACATGGTTCCCATAAACAGGTGTAATAATTAGCTTTTCCGTTATAAAACCTAATATTACACCTGTTAAAATGGCTCCTATAATCGCTAAGGTAAAGCTATCCGTCAAACTGTAAAACCAAACACCAGAAAAAGCTCCCCAGGCAAATAGGCCCCCATGTGCAAAGTTTAAAACATCCATTAATCCAAATATCAAGGTTAATCCAGCTGCCAATAAAAAAATCAACATGCCTGTCGCCAATCCGTTTATCAATAAATTGATGATTAACTCCATGTAGCTTCCTCCTTCACCCGATACCGAGATATTTTCTTTTCAATTCTTCATTTTGGATAAGCTCGCTCATTTTCCCCGACTGAACAGTTTCACCATCATCGATTAGTGTATATGTATCTCCGATTTTGCTGGCCATCATAAAATTTTGTTCTACCAGGATAATGGTTGTTTGCTTCTTCATTTCAATAATTGCTTCCATAACCTTTTCAATAACGACTGGTGCTAGGCCCTTGGAAGGTTCGTCTATCAGTAAAAGCTTACTTTCATTTACAAAAGCCCTAGCCATCGAAAGCATTTGTTTTTGTCCTCCAGATAAGTGTCCACCATTCTTTTTCCAAAACTTCTTAAGATCTGGGAATAGCTCTAGGACATATTCTTGTCTTTCTTTTGCAGCATCATCTTCCTTACGCATGGCTACCTTTAGATTTTCCTCGACTGTTAAAGCTCCGAAAATACCTTGATCCTCCGGTACATAGCCGATACCGCCTGATGCAATCTGGTGTGTATGCTGGGAGATAATAGACGAACCCGCGTATTTAATGATCCCTTTAGAGGCAGGTGTGAGGCCCATTATTGTTTTCAAAGTGGTCGTTTTCCCTGCACCGTTTCGACCAAGCAGCACACTCACCTCTCCAGCCTTTGCTTCGAAGGAAACTCCCTGTAAAATGTGATATTGCCCTATAAACGTGTGTACGTTATCTAATTTAAGCAAGGTGCTCATCGTATAACCCTCCCAGATATGCGTTTTGAACAGTTTCATTGTTCATGATTTCTTTAGGGCTACCATCAGCAAGCAGCCTTCCATTGAACAAAACCATGATAGAGTCAGAGAGATCTAAAATCATATCCATCTTATGTTCAATCAACAAAATCGTCTTGTCACCCTTTTGCTTAATCTGCTTTATCACATCCAATATAGCCGGAACCTCTTCTAAGGACATTCCAGCTGTCGGTTCATCCAACAATAGTACTTCCGTATCTAAAGCAAGAAGCATGGCAATTTCTAATTTTCTCTTTTCTCCATGAGAAAGCTCATTGGCAAGTGCATTAGCTTTCTTAGACAGTAGAACTATCTCGAGTAATTGTTCCGCTTCAGTCCGAAATTCTTGATAGCTACTGAAATGACGAAGCATCTGATAGCGGACTTTCTGCTTTGATTGCACAGCAAGACGTACGTTTTCCATGACAGTCAGATTAGGAAAAACATTCGTTATTTGAAAGGATCTACCTAGTCCAATTCGAGTCCTCTCTATGGAGGAATACTTAGCCATAGATTGACCTTTAAAGAAAACCTCTCCTTCTGTTGGCTTCAACTCACCGCTGATTAAATTAAAAAAGGTTGTTTTTCCTGCACCATTTGGGCCGATAATGGATTTAAAGTGTTTGTTTGGCATAACAAAATTTACATGATCTACTGCTGTCTGGCCGCCAAATTTGATTGTCAGATTTTCAGTTCTTAATATAGGCTCCATACGATTTGACTCCTCTCTTCTATCACTAACCTTGCTTTAGAAAGAGTCTATAGCAAGGTTAGTGACAGGCCTAATGAATGTTAGGCTGTCACTTGCTTCAATATAGTTACTTCTTATTTAAAATTGGTGGTTCCGTTTCCTCAGGTGACAATTCACGAATCAGCACTGGTACTGGGTAAGCAATGCCTTCCTGCTTTTCTAACTTAATAGAATATAAGGATTGCAGGGCTTGATGATCATCCGGACGGAAAGTCATTTTTCCTTTAGGTGTTTCAAAGGACATTCCTTCCATCAATTTAATCAATTCATTCGCATCCGTATCACCATCAGATTTTTTTAAAGCTTCTACTATGGCAATCGCAGCTGACATCCCTCCAGGCGTGAATAAATCTGGTACTTCTCCATTGAAACGCTTTTTATGTTCATCTACTAACCAATCATTTATCTTATTGTCTGGTAATGTGTGATAATAAACCGAGAATCCTTCCATACCAACTAGCGGTTCCATAATAGAAAGTGCCGGGATATCTGGTGCGCCAGTAGAGATTTTAATACCTTTGTCTTGCAATTTTAGATCAGCAATTTGGTTCCATGGGGAGTTAGCACCAGCCCAAACAACAAACAGATAGTCTGGTTTTGCTTGAATCACCTTTTGTAGGTTCGATGTAAAATCCGTAGCGGCAGGGTCAGCGTATTCTTCTAATACAACCTCTGCTCCTAACTTTTCAGCTGCGGCTTTAAAGGCAGAAACCCCATCCCAACCGAAGGAGTAATCAGGCGCAAATGTCGCTATCTTTACTCCCTTTTTTGCAATAGCAGCTGCTCCTGCAACCGCATCCTGTGAAGAATTACGAGCAGTACGGAATATATATGGATTAAACTCTGATCCAGTAATACTGTCTGCAACTGCTGGTTCAACGATCATAATCTTTTCATATTCCTCTGCAAGGGGGAGAACTGCTAATGTATCACCGGAGCTAGAGGAACCTACTAAGAAATCAACCTCATCTTCTTCCAAAAGCTTCGTTGCTTTTTGAACCGCAACCTCAGGCTTAGTTTCTGTATCCTCAAATACAACCTCGATTTTTTTTCCTGCTACCTCCATCGTCCCGTCTGTAGCATACTCTAAGCCAAGCTCAAAACCATTTCTAGTTTGCTTTCCATAGGACTCAAGCGCTCCTGTTAAAGAAGCAAGAACCCCAATTTTAATAGTCCCGCCTTCCGTCACCTCACCCGAAGCAGGAGTGGTTTCACCTGACTCCTCACTAGACTTAACAGAATCCTCACTACAAGCGGCAGTAAAAATAAAAATCAATAATAGCGTTAAAAACAAACTCCATTTTTTCAATATTCCATACCTCCTAAATAATTTTGTAAGCGCTCTCATGCTTCGCTTTAAATGTACATAAGAGGAGTTACAAATAAGTTACAAGCTTTTTTTGTAGTATCATGTTTATGAAGAAGGCATCAGGGGCTTAAGTGACTTAGTTACTTTTTTTATGCTTGTTTATGGAAAGAAGACATTTTATAAGCGAATAAGATTCCCCCCTCGCTACCTGCAAATACTAGGAGTTTTATAATATTTTACATATGAGTCCATTTCATAAATAGCGTTTTACTAATTAAACACGAACATTCTTAGGTATTGATTGTAGCGAAAGGCGGACTCCTGTTGGATGTGTGAGACAGATAAGCCATCATATGAAAGCATCCACCTGAAGCGGTAATCAATTATACTTAATTCTTATATAAGCATATGTTTTTTGGTATTCCCTCATAATTATTCGTGTTTCTCTTTAAGAATAGGAATTATGAAATTGATTAGGTAAAGAATCAAAATATTATTCATACAATTAAAAAGCATATCCATTAAATTGGATACGCTTCTATCTGGATAAGCCTCTAGTTCTATATATAAAATGTCAACCATTTACAAAATATTTGACGAGCTTACAGAGCCGATCAGCATCAAATTTAGAATCGCTTACTAGTAGCCGTGGTGTTATAATTCTGCTGTAATGAATTTTCTCAGCGAAATATTATATTTGATGCCATATTTTTAAAACTTAAATAATCCTTAGCCAAAATTCACAATCATCTCATACATTTGAATAGTCGTTTGCATAGGTTCTACACGAAGCTCATCATGTAAAGTTGCTACACATCGTTCATACCATTTAACTGCCTGTGTTCTATTTTGCATTTGATAATAAGAAAACATAAGCAAACGATATGCCTCTTCCCACGTAGGATCTATCCTTATGAGTTTCTCAGACCAGTATATCGTGTTCTCGAAATCCTTTATACGCGTACTCGTTTGAGCCAATCTTTCTAAAACTAGCATATACTGTAGCTCTGTTTTCTCACGGTCATGAGAGATCCATTCATTGGCAGGATTATCTTCTAGAAGGCTACCATTATAGAGTCTCACTGCCTTTAATAGATGTTCTAACGCTAACGATGCAACTTTTTCATGCATTCCTAGTGTTACGTAATCATTAAATGTCTCTAAGTCACTATTAACAACTGCTTCTGGATTAATACGGTACATTGATTGTTTACGGAGTATAAAAAAAGATTCTCCTCGCGCTTGCCTTTTTGGTTCTATAACTTTAAGCAGCGCATTTAAGACAACCTTAAAATCTCGATCATTTGTTTTTTCATCATCTTTCCATAGGTTTCTTATTAATTCTTCCTTAGGTACAAAGCGATTTTTATGCAAATATAAAAAAGTAAGAAGCTCCTTCGACTTTTCTCTTTGCCATTTCCTTTCTTCTACTTCATGAATACCCATAAATAGAGAAAAGGAGCCTAGAAGCTGCAGTCTCAGAGAATATCCTGGGTAAGGTATATCATCTCGCACATCTAATTTTTCTATCAATTTTTGCAAGAAAGGATCTTTGTTTCCTTTTAGAAGTAAGCTTCCCTTTTTAAGAAGGGGATAATTGACCTGTAGATCCACTGGACCAAATACGGTTTTTTTCAGCAGAAAGAAAAGAAAATTATTTTCCACACACATTCTTGCAAATTTCAGTAAGGAACCTAAAAAAGGTTCACTCATTTGAAGCTCAGCATAAATACTAGAAAGCCAGTAGTTACTAATCATTTCTCCGTATATATCTCCATTTTTATAAAATAATGCGTTTGCTTCCTGACATGTTGCTTCAGCTTTGTCTAAATCACCATTTTCATAATAAACAATGGACAGGCCAAGCATAATATAAGCAGATAGCCAATAATCATTACTTTTGATTGTTTCACGCAATCCCATTTCACCGTAATCAATAGCTTCCTGAAGCTTCCCCTGCCTAGACTTTAAAATAGAAAGTCCCAAGTAAGGCTCGGCTTTAGCTCTTGAAACATCTAAGTCTTCCATTCGTTGTACGGCTTTTAAGTATAGAGATTCAGGTGTCTTTTGATCAAATGGATTGTACAAAATTTCAGAATGACCCTTTCTAATCCACCCCACTGCCTCCACGAAACCTGACTTTTCTTTGATGCCTGTTTCGATGCCTTTATTAGCAGCTTTTTTAGCTTTTTCGATTTCTCCTGTCAGTGAGTAAATAAACGAGAGTAAGATGTCAGTTTCTCGATGAGAATCGGGAATAGCTATTTCATCTCCTAGCCTCGATTCTAAAACCTGAACTGCGTCATTGAGCAGCCCGGTTCTTAAATAGATTCGCGCATCCAAATTACCATTCCTTAAAATAAATGGATCTAAATTCTCCATCGATACCCATTCACTAGCCTCTTTGGCTTTTCCTAAATTAACTAGATTCTCAGCATGAAGCCTTTTTAGAGAGTTCTGTTCCTGAATCGATATTTCCTCACTTTCATTTGCCCATCTAATGGCTTCCTCTAAAAATGATTTTGCTAATGCAGGTTGAATGGTATCTAAATAAATATGTGCCATCCCTGCATTAGCTCTGCTTATAAATAGAACATTTCGCTTTGTCTGAGCAATATCTAAACACACTTCATATGATTTCCTGGCTTTTTCATAAAAAGCCCGATATCGATGACATTCACCTTCAAAATAATAGAGTTCGTAAAACATTTCCCTAGTAGTAGGAGACAAATGATCCTTCATCAAGTCTAACAGCCAATCGAATTGACCAGCCATAATCATTGAGTTCGCATTCTGAATAATCATTTCAGCTAAAAATAGCTCATCTTTAGATTTTTCTGCATGATAAATAGCTTGTACGATATTATTTTGCTCTTTAAAAAACCAAGATACTTTTTTATGTGTTTCATAATACAGTAAAGAATTTGTTTGGAGCCACTTATCTTCTAAAAATTGTTGAAACAATGAGTGAAATCTATAAGTGTTAGAGTCACTTAACTTTTGGATGAAAGAGTGACTTGAAGTTAGCAACTGTAACTGAACAAGTCCTTCTTCACCAAAGAATTCCTTTATTTCTATTGCTGAAAAAACTGGAAAAATACTAAAATTCAATAAGGAATGTTGATTTTTGAGGGTCATATTAGAAAATACTTCTTCCGAAAGATAGGAAAATAATTCATTCAATGCAAAATCAGAAAGATCTGCTATCACTTTGTTTGATTCCGCTAATTGTATGGCAATCAATTGTATCGCGATAGCCCACCCCTCTGTTAGCTTTAAAACGTTTTCCGCTTCTACACTTGTAATTGTTTTATCAAAGTAATCTTCAAAGAACACTTGAATTTCTTCCTCGGTAAACATAAAATCTTTTTCCTTTATCTCCACTAATTGACCATTTAACTTAAGCTTGAGTAGAACTGTCCATTTTGGTCGAATCCGTGAAGCTATAACTATATTGATAGAAGGAGGAAGAAACTCTATTATTTTTTCAATTACATAATTAATGTGGAATACATGATCAACCAAATGATAATCATCTAAAACAATTGTAAAAGGGGTGCCCATTACTGAAAGCTCATTACTGAAAAGAGAGTACCACCTAATTAGCTCAGCCTCCTTTGGATACATGAATAGAAGGCTATCCTCTAGGAGACTGCTTCCAAACGCTGGAACAACTTTACGAATGCTATGTACTAAATGGCGTAGAAAAGGAAGAATATTATCATCCTCCTCCGATATGGAGTACCATGAAAACGCTTCCTTAGAATCTTGAAAATATTGAGCAAGGGCAGAGCTTTTTCCAAAGCCTGCACCACTATGTAAGAGACAAACTTTTTTGTCCGCTTTACTTTTCAATTTTTTAATTAAAGAAGACCTTCTCATATAATTTGAAGAAGGAACCGGTGGATTAAGCTTAGACAGTAAGATAGTTGGTTGTTCCATCGAATACCCCCCAAAGAAAATGCCATTTATATAACCATATCCTAACATACAATTTAATTGAATAGAAAGATAATTACAGTTGTGTTAGAATATAAGAATTATAGAAAAGGGGTTTTGAGATGAGCTTTCCAACATTGTCTACAGAGAGATTAAAGTTAATAGAAATTAAAGATGAACATGTGGCTAGTATTTTCTCCATTTTTTCCAATGAAGAAGTCATTAAGTATTACGGGATGTCCCCGTTTACAAAAGAAGAACAAGCTGATGCGTTAGTTAAATCATTTGCTACAGGTTTTGAGCAAAAAAAATCTATGCGTTGGGGAATAGAATTGAAAGAAACTGGAGAGTTAATTGGAACTGTTGGATTAAATAACTTATCTTTAGCTAGTAAAAGAACAGAAATTGGCTATGAACTATTACCTGGCCATTGGAGAAAAGGAATAGTGAGTGAAGCTGTGAGGGCTGTTATAGACTATTGCTTTAATGTTTTAAATCTATACCGTATAGGAGCAGTAACATTCCCTCAAAACGAGGCCTCTTTTACGTTACTTTTAAATCTAGGATTTGAAAAGGAAGGTTTGTTGAGAGGGTATCTATATCAAGATAACAGCTCACATGATGCTTTCATCTTTTCCCTCACCAAGCCTGATTGGAGAGAGTAATCTTTTTCTTTATGTGAAATTTGCTTCGTTTCTTCCAACGAACCGAAGCAAATTAATGTCTATCAAAAATGAGACTAAATGAATAGGAAATGCCCCATGATAAAACTATAGAAAATAGCCCTTTATCAGCTAATCCTTATACAAATCTAATGAATATTAAATCGCTATGATTATATTTATTCATTTGCTTTTTCAAGTAAAAAAATGCTTACATTTTAAGTGAAAGTATTATTAATTAATAAACACAAACCGTAATCAAGCACTCATTTAAAAATCCACGTATTAAACCCATCAACTTGTTCTTGTAGTTTCCAATCCATCTTGTAATAATATTGGTTAAATTTTGATTCAATTGGACATAGAGCTACGATTGGCGCGTCATTTATAAAGAGAAGCATCTTTTTTAAAACGCCTTTACCACGATACTTTGAACTTACAGCAAATTGATAAAGTGAAATGGTATTGGCTGTTTTTCTTCGATAAAAACGAATTGCTCCCACAACATGCCCATTTTCTATAGCTAGTATCATTTGGTTCCTTCTAATAGCAGCTTGAGTTCCAAGAGGGCATAAAAACTCTTCTGAATATATCTCGCTACTATCGGGATTTAAGTTTTCTTTGAAGAAAGCTATTACATTAGGTATAGAAGCTGGTTTAGCTAGTAAGATATGCATTTTTTACCCCTTCAATTGGCTCAGTAAAGAGTTATATATTTCTCCGATGATTCCTTCCAGTTGATGTACCCCTAGTTCTGCATTTGTCATTATGACAGCACCTTTCTCCAAATATGGGTATGCTACCATCATACATTGAAAGCCTACTCCCCATCCAAGTGATGAGATTTCCAGTTGGTTCTCAGATTCCTCAAGAAATACACCAAGTCCTGCCCATTTTTTTCTTCCTTGTGAACTAATTAACTCCTTTGCTGCTATAGCAGAGATACCGGTTTTACTTTCACCTTTCAAAGCATTCATTAATTCTTGGACTAATTTAGCTATATTTTCAGAGGTTGTCCATAATCCAGAAGCAGCGGGATATGGATATAAAGGATATTTTTCATTCACTACTTCTCCGTTTTTGTTATGACCACACGAAACGTTTTCTTCACTCATACTTGCTGCTGTCATAGCATAGTTACTATTCTCCATTTCTAATGGTGTAAATATATGCTCAGTCATAACTTGGATGAATGATTTTTTCATTGAGTCTTCAATTACTTGCTGAATTATACAGTAGCTAGCATCTGAATAATGAAATTCACTTTCAGGTTCATATGTAACTTCAATTGGGCAATTATTGTAGGGCGTTTTTCCTTCTAGTAATTCCACCATTGTTGGAGTGCCATTACTTGCAACATGCTCTGGAAAACTATTGATAGGATCTACAATTCCAGATTGATGGCTAAGTAAGTTTCTTAAAGTTACTCTTTTTAAGTTAGTAAAATCATTCTCTGGGATATTCCAAGATATAAGTTTCTCGTTAACATTTTCATCTAAATCTAAATCCCCTTGTTGGACGAGTTTTATAACCAACATTCCAGTTAGAAACTTACTAATAGAACAAGCGTTAAAAAGAGAATTCTCGTTGATAGCTTTTCTGCTTCCCACCTCTAAAACCCCTTGGTTTATGCATGCACTGATTTGTCCCTGATCAATTAATGTAATACTTACTCCTGGCACCTTATAGTAATGCATTCGTTCTGCCAAATTGAAGTTTTTTAGTCTCATGTAATTTCCTCCTACAACTCGTTATCTATATATTAACACGAATGTATGTTCTTGTAACGAATATTTCGTTAATTTACACAAAAAAAGAGCCCTAAATCATATAAGATTTAGGGCCCGTTTCTATCTATTATGCTTCTAGCATTTTGTTACGTAACACCATTTGAAGGATACCGCCATGACGGTAGTAATCTACCTCAACCTCTGAGTCGAAACGAGCAAGCACATTGAATTCTTTTACAGAACCATCTTCTGCTTTAGCTGTTACTTTCAGGATATCACGAGGTTTAACTCCTTCAGCAATATTCACACTAATTTCTTCTTTACCAGTTAAGCCTAATGTTTCAGCATTTTCACCTGGTAAGAAATTAAGAGGTAAAACACCCATCATTACAAGATTTGAACGGTGAATACGCTCAAAGCTTTCCGTAATTACTGCTTTAATGCCTAAAAGATTTGTTCCTTTAGCTGCCCAGTCACGAGATGATCCCATACCATAATCTTTTCCGCCAATTACTACTAAACCGGTACCTTCTTCTTGATACTTCATAGCAGCATCATAGATGGACATGATTTCGCCTGTTGGCCAGTAAGTAGTATATCCACCTTCTGTGCCAGGAGCTACTTGGTTACGAATACGAATATTTGCAAATGTACCGCGCATCATTACTTCATGGTTACCACGACGAGAACCATATGAGTTGAAGTCACGTACCTCTACACCATTTTCACGTAAGTATTTACCTGCAGGAGTATCTTTACCAATTGCACCAGCCGGTGAAATATGGTCAGTAGTAATAGAGTCACCAAATTTGGCTACTATGCGAAGACCATCAAGTGATTCAATTTGACCAGGTTCCTTAGATAATCCTTGGAAGAATGGTGGGTTTTGAATATAAGTTGATTTGTCATCAAATGAATATAGTGATTCTGTAGAAGTTTCAATTGCATTCCAAGCTTCGTTTTCATCGAATACACGTGCATATTCCTTTTGGAATAGTTCACGAGTAACCACTTTAGAAAGTACTTGGTTAACTTCTTCAGTAGATGGCCAAATATCAGCAAAGAATACTTCGTTGCCATCTTGGTCTTTACCAAATGAATCTTTTTGTAGGTCAATATCTACAGTTCCAGCAAGAGCATATGCCACAACTAATGGTGGTGAAGCCAAGTAGTTAGCTTTTACTAATGGATGCACACGACCTTCAAAGTTACGGTTACCAGAAAGCACAGAAGTTACGAATAAATCTTCGTCAATAATCGCTTTCTCGATTTCAGGCAACAATGGACCAGAGTTACCGATACATGTAGTACAACCATAACCAACTGTGTTGAATCCAATTTCATCAAGGAATTTGTCTAGTCCTGAATCTTGTAAATAACCAGTAACTACCTTAGAACCAGGTGCTAATGATGTTTTTACATATGCAGGTACTTTCAATCCTTTTTCTACAGCTTTTTTCGCAACTAAACCAGCTGCTAGCATAACGTATGGGTTAGATGTGTTTGTACAAGAAGTGATTGCAGCAATTGCAACAGCACCAGTTGGCATAACAACATCTCTGTCTTCAAATTTTACAGTTGCAGATTTAGCAAACTCTTTTTCTGATAATCCGAAGCCTTGTGTACCTTGAGGAGCAACTACTGCTTCACGGTAACGAGATTTCATATCAGTAAGAGGAATTAAATCTTGTGGACGTTTTGGTCCTGAAAGATTTGCTTGGATTGCACCAAGGTCAATTTCAATAACATCTGTGTATACAGGCTCTAAAGTTGGATCAAAGAACATGTCGTTTGCTTTTAAGTAAGCTTCAACAACTGCAATATGTTCTTCTTCACGGCCAGTTAGACGCAAGTATTCAAGTGATTCCTCATCGATAGCGAAGTAACCACAAGTAGCACCATACTCAGGAGCCATGTTAGCAATAGTTGCACGGTCAGCAAGTGGTAATTTAGATACCCCAGGGCCGAAGAATTCAACAAATTTACCAACAACACCACGTTGACGAAGTACTTGAGTAACTTTAAGCGCTAAGTCAGTAGCAGTCGTTCCGTTTGGAAGATCTCCTGTTAATTTCACTCCGATAACTTCAGGAATTGGGAAGTATGAAGGTTGACCAAGCATTCCTGCCTCAGCCTCAATACCACCTACACCCCATCCAAGTACACCAAGACCATTAATCATTGTTGTATGTGAATCAGTACCAACTACTGAGTCTGGGAATGTTTCTAATGTACCGTCAGTTGATTCGTTTACGTGTACGATTGGCGCTAGGTACTCTAAGTTAACTTGGTGAACGATACCAGTCGCTGGAGGTACAGCACGGAAATTATCGTATGCTGTTTGAGCCCATTTTAAGAAGTTGTAACGCTCTGCATTACGTTCGAACTCAAGATCCATATTAGCTTGTAAAGCTGAAGCAGTACCATATTTATCTACTTGTACTGAGTGATCGATTACAAGGTCAACTGGAATAGCAGGGTTAATTTTGTCCGGATTACCGCCCATTTCGTTCATGGCAGAACGTAATGCTGCTAAATCAACTACTACTGGTACTCCTGTGAAATCTTGTAGTACAACTCGAGAAGGTTTAAATGGAACTTCTGCTTCTGGGTCTGCATCTTTACCCCATTTTGCTAATTGTTCTACATGTTCATCTTTAATAACATATCCATCATGTTGACGTAGCACAGACTCTAGCAATACTTTAATTGAGTATGGTAGACGTGAAACGTTTGCAATTCCTGCTTCTTCTAGAGCTGCTAAACGATAATAAGTATATTCTTTTCCATTTAGCGTGAAAGAAGTACGGCTATTGTGTAAGCTATCTTTTGCCATTAGTAATCCTCCTAATATCTATTGAAAAGACTCTATTCAAGTAACTTTTCTCCATAACTAATCATAACTTATCTCTATTGATAAGTAAATTACATTAAAATTATTATAAGTAATAATTAATTCTAATGACCTTTTATCTTTTTGATTGTTTTCTCTAATTGCTTCAAATGACGTTTTTCATGTAATCCTACGAATGGAAACCACTGCACAAGTGGTACTTGTCCAAATAAAGGATGCTTTAATGATTTTTTTTGAAATACCTGATAATCATTATCAGCATATACTTTTAATAATTCCATTCTTGCCTCATGCAATTTATTTTTCATCACCTCTTTTGTCTCATAATCAGGCTTTGGCACTGTATGTTTAGGTGCCTTTACTTTGATCAATCGGAAAGTCGAAACCCCAATAGGCTTCTTTTTCACTTGTGGGCTTTGAGGATTGGCAATTTCGGCCTTTATTCCTTTTACAATGGTATTCTCCATCTTAACTAAGTGTTCCATAATTTCCTTTGGCGACCAAGCATTATTATCAGGTTTTTTATTAAACTCTTCCTCTGTTAAGGAATCTACCAGACGGAATAGATCCGCTCGAATTTCATTATTTTTTTCTAAAAACATTTTATACCTCCACTAAGCTTTGTTTACATATCTTTTAACTTATACCCATTTCCCTAGTAATACAATCTAAATTTCAGAACATATTCTTATTTAGTTTATACTTAAATACCATTTTCACAATTCCAATTTATATGAAAAGACATGGATGTTCTATCCAGGAAATTTGATAATTATCCAAGGTTGATAAAATCACTATAAATAAATCAAAATTTAATAATTAAAATTTGTCACGAAGTATGGTTTACTCCGCTCGATTTAAAACTAGACAACTCTATCTTATCGTATTTAGCAAATAAAAAAGCAGAGAAACAAGATTTCTCTACTTTATACTTATTAAAATTTGAATTAAAAATTATTTATTTAATGAAAGGAACTAAATTCGAGAATAATATCCAAGATGAGGATTGTATGAAATATAGCAAACCAAATTGCTTGTTTATTTAGCTTTTTTGTTTGTTTTTTATCCAATTCTTAATCGCTCCTTTTTAGATTGTAATTTTACATTTGTGTTTATCTCAGAGCTTTAACAATAAAAACGAACATTTATCAATTTGTTGCTTGATAAAGCATTGACACTGATACTGGGACAAAATTAATAAGGAAATAGAGGTTTAATATTTTGCCCTTAACCTGATTAATAAAAGAAACCGCTTGGAACAGAAATCAATAAACCCTTTCAATCTAATAGTATATATTTGATTTCTCCCCACATTATTCATGGTTTTTATTTGAATAAGCTCTTTTAAAATGGGTAATCTAAGTGAGAATTTTATCAAACTCATCCATACTTCTATTAGAGGTATTGTTTTTCATACTTATGGGTTTTTGATTGTATAGTGACCTTTATTGCATCCAATTGTATCTAATAGGGCTGAAACCTTTACAACCGATCTAAAATAATATAGAAGTCTTGCTCCATTTGATTTGTATGGAAAAGAGAAGCAATTCATTCTAGGTGAATTAGTAGTACTACAAAATATTCTTGATATGAGGTTTGAACAAGTATATATGCAGTGGGCAAACAATATTAGAAGCTCATATTTCTGAATTGTCTACAGTAGCGTATGAAGCTGGAGCTTCAAGTTTTATCGAGAATGGAGACCATGGGGCGATAATTATTTAAATATTCCTTAAGTGCGAATTTTTTTAAATTAATTAGGTATGTTTAGTTTCTGTGGAAGTTGGTTATATAAAGAGTGTACAAGATAACAATTATTTGAGGAGATGAAGACAATGGGACTAATTTTATACTTAATCATCGGTGGGATCATCGGTTGGCTAGCAGGATTAATTCTTGGTAAAGATATACCTGGAGGAATTATAGGTAATATTGTAGCAGGTATTATCGGGGCATGGATCGGTGGAATGATTTTCCCTGACTTAGGTCCAGTTATTTGGGATATGGCAATTATTCCTGCATTAATCGGAGCAATTATTTTAGTTGCAATATTAAGTTTGATTTTAAAGAGTATGCGTAAGTAAGCAAAAAAATTATACGTACACCAAAAAGGGACGACTATATCATAGTCAGTCCCTTTTTCATTGTAATTGTTGAAGTGAAAGCCAAATGCTATTTACCGTTAGAAGTTCTTATAGGCCATCCTGAACGGTAGCAGTTTGGAGTGTGGCAAGCTGTTTTTCATAAAGATGATAAAAGTGGAGCACGTCCTCCACATATTTATTGCTGCGGTTATAGTTAAAAATGGCTTTTTCAATTTCACCATCTGCTGCACCACTTGCTGCCAAGTAATTAGCAGCACTGTAGATAGCATCCTCTAAGTCATAAGGATCCGCATAACCATCTCCATTTGCATCTATACCATATCCTCCGTATTGAGCTATTACTGCAGGGTTTATTTTATCCTCCTCAGGTATTTCTCCTAAACCAAGTCCACCACAGCTAGGATGCGACCACCCCACAAAGGTACAAGGCATAAATTGCATATGCCCCTCTGCCCCCACTGGTGATAACAAAGGATCCATAGTAGAAAACTTGGTTTCGATTCGATGATGTGCAGCGAGAAGAGTCCAAGGAATCCCATATTCATCCGCAGCATCTTTATAAATTGGTATGTATTCCCCTGGAACATCTATCTTTGTCGTAGACTTTTGAATAGATGTCGCCCATTCCTGGACAGCAGGTATTTTACGAAGCTCCTGCCAGCTCACTATTAACAGAACATATACTGTGATCGTTACTGGCAACAAGAGGATAATACTCCACAGCTTCCATTTATATGATTTTTGTTTCTTAGATGTCATTCTTAAAAGCCACCTTTTCATTACTTGCTTCAGAATACTCCTTCAATAAATGGTTTAAAGTTAACGCCTTATTGAAGAAATAGCTTTGGAGGTAATGGCAATCTAAATTCTTTAAGCAACAAACCTGATAAGGGTCTTCTACTCCCTCGGCTAAGATTTTCACCTCCAAGCTATGAGCTAAAGAAAGGATGGATTGAACGATTGCCCTTGTTTTAGATTTATGTATCTCTTGTGTGAAGCTTTGGTCAATATTAATAATATTCACCGGAAGCTGTTCAAGATATTTAAAATAAGAGTAGCCTGTGCCAAAATCATCCATGGCAATTTGAAATCCGAATTCCTTTAATTTCTGAAGGAATCTGATGACAAAGTATATTCCATAATAACTGAGTCTGTGATTTCCAATACAATCTTGTGTGGGGAGATATTGGTCTCATGCAGTATTAGCTTTGTACGCTAAATATAATCCTGTTGATAAAATTGTCTAGCTGACACATTTATGACAAAAAGTAATTTTTTACCTATAGATTTCTCTATAACAAGAAATTCTCACATGTTTCTCTTAATACAAAGTCACCATTCTAGATTATTAATCCACTTTTTCAGCTAGTGAAATAAATTCTCCTAGAGAAACAAAATTCCCTTCATATCTCTACCCTAGCAATGATTCTACTCTAATAATCTCACTAGTACTAGTTGAAATTTGTGGATGAAAATTTTAAAAAGCTCGTTGTTAAGCACCCTATTAACAAGAATTGAAAGTTCTTCATGGTAAGGAATATGCTTTAATACACCTAATTTCTTAACTTCACGTATATATTAATACATTCTAAAGGATAGAGCTCTATATGTTTTCTTTAAGTTCATGGGTGCCCCAACCCTACCTAGCCATTTCTCTAAGAAAACAATAGCACAAATTGACAATAACTGCATAAAAAATTGCGAACTTTCTATTTAAAATATATACTATTTTGGATATTCAATAACGGGAGGTGAAAGTTTTATGTGGAAGGACTTTAAAGAATTTGCATTCAAGGGTAATGTATTAGATCTTGCAGTTGCCGTAGTAATCGGAGCTGCTTTTGGAAACATCGTTACATCATTAGTAGAAAATATCATCACTCCTTTAGTAGGAATACTGTTAGGAGATATAGATTTTACTAGTATTAAATTAGGAGAGCTCCTAATTGGAAATTTTCTTCAATCAGTCTTCAATTTTTTAGTGATTGCATTTTCTATCTTCATATTTATAAGATTACTATCTAGATTTAAACGTAAAGAAGACGTGGTTGCAGCTACACAAGATGCTCCTCCTGTAGACTCAAAGGAAGTATTGTTGGAAGAAATTAGAGATTTACTAAAAAACAAGCAAACAATTGATATACATAAGTTTCTCTTCCAGGTAAAACGAATTTCCGGCAGTAAAAGTAGTCAAAAAAATACCCCGTAAATATTAGTTTAGGATCTAATATTTACGGGATAATTTATTATTTACAGACTTTTTTCGAGAAACAGCTTTTTATTGGCCTTCTTTAATTAAAGTTTCGATATCGATTACTATTTCTTCTTTTGGCACTTCTTTAACCCCGCCGTAGTTTTTTACAGCTACTCCATTTTGATCGACTAAATAAAAGGAGGATCCGTGAATCACTTGGTCATCGTTTGGATTGTTACGAACAAGTGCTTTAAATGATTTTTCAGCAAACTGTGAGATATACTCTTGAGAATATCCAGTTAAAAGCTCCCATTTACTTTCATCTGGCACCTCATACAATTCCAGATATTCTTTTAATACTTCAGGTGAATCTACATCCGGATCTACGCTGAAAGCCACAATTTTATAATCCTCAATACCTTTTTCCTCTAACATTCCTTGTATTTCTGTAAGGTTAAAGGTCATTGGAGGACAGACCGTAGTACAATTAGTAAAAATAAAAGTAGCTAACCAAACGGTTCCTTTTAAATCATCTAATGATACCTCTTCGCCACGCTGATTATCAAAAGCAAAATCTTCTATCTCCCAGTTAGTTTGGGCTTTAAAATCACTGCCGCCACATCCTGCGAGGACCAATATACTTATTGTTAACATAACTAATAATTTCTTCATCATATGACCCCTTTATAACATCATAGCCTAATCTTATCGAAAGAAAATAATTCATTCAACTACTCTGTCTCAGATATTTCAACAGTTTTGTGTCTACACTTTACTTAAGGACAACAGTGCGTTTTTTATTTCTTCAAGCTTGCTCTCAACTCTGTGCATTAAATAGAACGAGACAAAGATGGGAAAGCCTATATCTTGAATAACCATTAGCCACTGCTCCATCGGATATCCTCCTTTCTATAATAACTTTTTGAAAAAACATTTTCGTACCATAACAAAGATAGGTTTTAATATACACCTCAGAAATGTCACAAAGCTTGTGAAATTACTAAAGAGCTATGAATAATAGGTCACCGCTTTTATGTCACATGGACGGGCCACAAATCTACACAAGCATTTGGAAAAATGTATATTTTCTCTGTTGCTTTCAAAAAGGCCCTCCTAAGGAGAGCCTAATGTTTAGAAAAGTAATAATGACGAACTTGTTCCCTATCAACTGTTTCGAATCTTTAAATGACAACAAATTATACGTGAGCTATGGACAAAGATATATGTCTGCAATCTAAGCTCGGGTTAGTTAGCATATTTGCTAGATTATTTCATTAACGTTTCGATCTACTACCTTCGCGCTTTTGATCGAGGTTAAACTAAAGCTTTCTGCATGAAAAGCATCACTAGTAATAATAGCTTGCATTCCAGCTTCAATTTCGTTTCGAGTCAGGTTTTCACGAGGGTCATCAACGGTCAAAAGTACTGCTTTTCCGTTTGACGATTCAAATTGCATTTGTAAAGTTTTAGCCATGATTATTCCTCCTTATTTTTTAGTTAAGATTAGATGTTTGTATTTTCTCTGCCCCCACAAATGGGCTAGTAGAAAATCCCGAAAGAATTGTTACCGCTGCTTCTAGCTGGTCTGCGTTTGCATTCGCCTTTACATTGCGATACGTCTTTGACTTTGTTTTCATTTTCCCATCTGTTCCAATTCCTGCTTCAAAAGTTATTCTTAAAACTGATTGTTTATGTGCCAAGTTTGCCATCTGAATCACCTCCTCTCACTCTCTATATAGAAAGTTTTTAGCAGAAAGGATACATTCATGATGAAAATTCTTTTCAAACACTTTATACTAATAGTTAGAAGAATGAGGTGAATAGATTGTTAGATGGATGGTTTTTATGGTTTATACTTTTTTGGGTTGTTGTCTTAGTAGTTTTAATGGGAATTGGAGGATTCTTCATGTTCCGAAAATTTCTCAAATCTATGCCTAAAAACGATGGTAAATCGGATCTCGACTGGGAAGAGTATTATGTAGATAAAACAATTCACCTTTGGAATGATGAGCAAAAAGCTCTGTTAAATGAGCTGGTTGCTCCGGTTCCTGATTTATTCCGACCTGTAGCCAAACAGAAAATTGCTGGTAAGATTGGTCAGATTGCCATAGAAGAAAATGCTACTGCAATCACACAAGAATTGTTAATTCGTGGATATATTATCGCCACCCCTAAAAGAGATCATAAATTTTTGCGGAAGAAACTCAAGGAATTGGCTGTAGATGTATCTCCTTTTGAAAAGTACTTTGCTTTATCAGAGGACAGAAAAAAAACGAGCACCCCTTAGAGGATGCTCGTTTTTATATTGGCTGTTTTTGTATTTTCTTAAACTTTATGAACATTGCTATTCTCCATGGAACAATCATTCCAAATGCTAAAATCCAAAACATTCCACTTAGTGCTCCCACATCTATGCTAGAGCTAAGTATTATCTTCCCTATTAATCGAATAATTAGTAGACCGATTAATATAAAGATAAATGCCTTCGACTGCTTAAGATAGATTTCCCCATCTTTGTATTCGAACTTGGATGTCCATATGAGAATAATGGAAAATAGCATACCAACTAGTAGTGCTTCGCCAATTTGTGCTAACGTTACTCGAAAGAAAGGAAACACAAACATTAGTGCTCCGGTTGACATAAATAGAGGCGGTAATAAGATTTTTTTTACACTTGCTGGTCGCTTTGCAGATTTTGCTCGCAAGGTCGTCACCAGTACTCCCATACCTAGCGCAATGACCGTAGAAACAATTATCATAACATTGGCCGGAACTATATCAAACATTGGTATTCCCCACATCATATAAATTCTTCATTTAAATTTTTTAAAACACTTCAGTTACATTACGTAACACATTAATAAGCTGATCAGGATCAAAAGGTTTGGTGATAAAATCCTTCGCTCCGTATTCTAAAGCATCTACAATTAGTTTTTGTTGGCCAAGTGCAGTGACCATAACAATCTTCGCATCAGGAAATTCAGTAACGATATGCTTTACAGCTTCGATACCTGTCATTGTCGGCATGGTAACATCCATTGTCACCACATCCGGTTTTAAATTCCTATATTGCTCGATCGCCTCAAGCCCGTTAGTGGCTTCACCCACTATATCAAATTGATGATCTTGTAGCATTCGTTTAATCGTTGTTCGCATGAATACCGCATCATCCACTACTAAAACTGTCGGCATATTATTGCCTCCTTACTTAAAATCCGGTAAAGTCTCCAAAAATAGGGCTTAAAATACGAATTATATAAGTTAATCCGTCGAAAAACAACAAAATTCCTAATGCGATCATAATATAGCCACCGATTTTAACAATCAGGTTACTATTTTTACGAATCCAGTTCAAGCGTGTTATAAAGAACGAAAGGACAAAGAAAGGAATAGCAAAGCCTAATACATATGCGAGCATATACCAAACACCTGACCCAGGGTTAGAACTAGCTAATAGCAATACAGAAGCTAAGATTGGCCCTGTACAAGGCTGCCAGCCTGCTGCAAAAGCCATACCGATTAATGCAGTTCCTATGTAACCAGATGGTTTGTTTTTAAACTGTAATCTTTTCTCCTTCATTAAAAATTCAGGTTTAAAAACGCCGACTACCATTAATCCAAACGCTACGATAAATATAGCACCGACCTGACGTATCAAATCATCGTATTGAATAAAAAATGTTCCTACAAAGGAAGTGGCAAAACCTAATGCAATGAATATGACAGAGAAGCCAAGCAAGAAAAACAAAGTATGAAGCATTCCTCTTTTTTGCATTAGCTTTCTATCGGTTTTAAGTTCTTCTAAAGACATTCCAGTAATATAAGATAGAAATGCGGGATACAACGGTAAAGTACATGGGGAAATAAAGCTTAAAAACCCAGCACCGAACGCCAGTAGTAAATTAACATCTGAACTCACGGCAGTCTTCCTTTCCGAATTACTGTTCCTATCGTATCAAATTTCCCATACTTTTACTCTATTAATGCTTGTGACAGCTTTTTGAATTTTTTATGCTATATCATCTACAACTCCATTTTGTAGCAGGTACATCTTATGATATAACCCTTTTTCATTTAATAATTGCTGATGTGTCCCTCTTTCTACAATCTCTCCATGATGAAGTACAAGTATTAGTTCTGCATCCTGGATTGTACTTAATCGATGGGCAATCGCAATCGTTGTTCTTCCTTTTCGCATATTTTCAAGACTGCTTTGTATCGCTACCTCAGTTTCTGTATCTATATTGGCAGTTGCCTCATCCAAGACGAGGATTTTCGGATTAGTGGCAATTGTTCTTGCGAAGGCAATTAGCTGCCTTTGTCCACTTGAGAATGTAGATCCTCTCTCAGAAACTTTTTGCTTATAACCCTTTGGTAATTTTTCAATAAATTTGTTAGCCTGCACGAACTCCGCAGCATTTCTTACTTCTTCGTCTGTCATATCGGGTGCGTGAAGTCTAATGTTGCTTTCAATGTCTCCATAAAAGAGGAATGGATCCTGTAGCACTAGCCCCAACTTATTTCTAATCTCGGCCATTGGAAACTCTTTAATAGAATGATCATCAATTCTTATATCTCCACGTTCGAACTCATAGAAGCGCATAAGCAAGTTGATAATGGAACTTTTTCCACTTCCAGTGTGTCCAACTAGTGCGACTGTTTGACCTGGCTCAGCTGTGAATGAGATATTTTTCAGCACATCTGTTTTTCCATCATAGGAAAAGGTAACATTTTTAAACTCTATTTTCCCTGACTCAATTTTTGCAGTTTCTTTATTTTGCTGTTCTGGAGTTAGGTCATTTTCATCTAATAGCTTAAATACTCGGGAAGCTGCTACGATTGCTTGTTGAAAAATAGATAATCTCTGCATCACTTGATTGATGGGTTCAAAGAATCTATCAATATATGTGACAAAAGCATAGATAACCCCAACCTCCACAATATTGTTCATAGAAGTGATTCCAAAATAGCTCAGCAAGATAATGATCGCAAGTGCGTAAACCATATCAATTGCAGGGCGTAGTAACAAGCTATCTAATTTAATGTTTTTTCTTCCAGCCTTCCAATGTGAGTTGTTTATATCATTGAACTCATCTTGAAGTCTATCCTCCTGCCTAAACGCTTGAATCATCGTCATCCCTTGTAAGGATTCAGCAAGCTTGGCATTCAATTGACTAAGTCTTTCGCGTAAATCCTGATATACTACCGAACTATATCGACGGTAGGTAACAATAATCACAAATAGAATCGGAAGTAATACAGTTGTTATTAAAGCAAGCTTCACGTTCAATAGGAACATGGCAATATAGACCCCGATGATTAGGAATCCACTTTGTATAAAGCCTACTAGTACGCTCACAAACATATCCTTAATAGCCTCTGTATCATTTGTTACCCTAGATACGATGCTACCGGCAGGCGTTTTATCGAAATAGCGCATTCCTAGTCGATGCACCTTTGAAAAGACGTCTATACGCATTTGCTGTATTATCTTTAAGGCAATTTCTTGGAACTTCAATAATTGAAAGTAACTAACTATAATATTTCCTATTTGAATAAAAATATATCCTAGCGCTAGTCCAACAAGTGGACCCGTTGGGAATATTCTAGGAGTTAAATAATTGTCCATAAAGGTTTTAATCAAGTATGGTCCAAGAATATCTCCCGTCACTGTTAATATTAATAGAAACAAGGCAAGAGTAATCGCTTTTTTATGTGGTTTTAGGTAAGTGAGCAGTCTTTTGAGAACTTGCCATTGGTCTTTTCCTGTAAGCACTGGCTGCTTTTCATTCATCAGACGCTACCTCCTTTTTCCACAAGTGTTTCTAGTTGCTGTAATTGATACATTTCATAATACATCCCTTTTAGCCTCATTAACTCCTCATGAGTTCCTTTTTCTAAAATAGTACCTTCATCCATTACAATAATTTGATGAGCGTGCTGAATAGCACTCAAACGATGGGAAGTAATAATCGTTGTTTCATCTGTTCGATTTTTCTTCAGTGCTTCTAAAATTGCTTCCTCTGTCCTTGCATCTACTGCAGACAGAGAATCGTCTAGTATAAGCAATTCAGGCTTAATCATAAGAGCGCGTGCTATGGATATGCGTTGCTTTTGTCCGCCCGATAATGACACTCCACGTTCACCGACAATCGTGTTATAGCCATCTGTGAACTGCAGTATATCCTCATGGATATTTGCTAACTTTGCGGCTTCATATACTTCCTCCATTGTTGCCCCAGCATTTGCAAATGCAATATTGCCCGCAACAGTAGTGGAAAATAAGAAGTGATCCTGTGGCACATAACCGATTGCTTCTCGCAGGTTTCTTTTCTTATATGCATCAATGGAATGATTACCATACATGATTCTTCCCTGGTAGCCCTCAAACTCTCTCATAAGCAATTTTAAAATTGCTGTTTTTCCTGAACCTGTCTTTCCAACAATCCCAAGCGTTTCACCTTGTTTAAGGGTAAAATGAATGTCACGAAGGGCAACACGATCATCTCCAGTAAACTTGAACTGTTCGATATCAAAGTGAATATCGCCAGCAGGCTTAATCTCTAAAGCCCCAACATGGTCATCAATTTCAATTTCTTCCTCTAGGATATTTCGAATTCGGTCATAGGAAGCTCTCCCACGTTCAACAATGTTAAACAACCATCCGAAAGCAAGCATCGGCCACACCAATAAGCCTAAATACGAAGTGAATGCAAAGAGGTCTCCTACGCTCATCTCTTCTGCCAATATAAAACGTGTTCCGAACACAATCGATAAGAAAAAACACATTCCAACTACTAAAGAAATCGTAGGGTCAAACAGAGAATCCACTTTCGCAACATGCATATTTTTGTCTACAACTTCTTTAGAAAGGTGAACAAAGTCGTCTGTATCTTCTTTCTCTTGTCCAAAAGTTTTAATAACCTTTACACCTGAAATGCTTTCTTGAGCTTTATCATTTAAATTTGAGAAAGCCTCCTGCGCGAAACGGAAACGTTGGTGTAGCAGCTTCCCATAATAACTAGTAGAGATTGCCATCAACGGTAAAGGAAGCAAAGCAATGATTGTAAGTTTCCAGTTAATCGTAAAAGCCATAGCGGCAATTACAAAACCTCCAGTTGCTAAGGAATCAACCAATGTCAAAACCCCCGAACCAGCAGTTTGCTGCACAGCAGACAAATCATTAGTTGCGTGAGCCATTAAATCTCCAACTCTCTTTTTCTGATAAAAGGAAGGAGCCATTTTGGTGAAATGATGAAATAACTTTTCTCTCAATAATCTTGCGAGATAAATGGAAGAGCCGAAAATCATAATTCTCCAATAATACCGCAAAACATACATGCCCAAAGCGGCAGCAGCCAAAATTGCAAGCCATTTTATTAAGAATTCGCTTGTCAGCGTACCCTCATGAATCTCATCAACTACTAAACCAATAATTTTTGGTGGAAAAAGCTGCAAAAATGCTACAAAAAGAAGCATTAAAATACCAAATAAGTATTGCTTTTTCCTTTGTTTAAAATACCAACCCAACTCCAAGAATACTTTCACTTTATTTCCCCCAAATTACAAATTAAGACTTTACTAGTTTAGCAAATGTTTGAACATTACGAAAGATGGGAAAACAAAATAATTCGAAATCTGAAATAATTCCAACGAGCTATATTAGAAGCTTTCGATTACGAAAACACAAAAAAAATAATTATGATACATTTAATAAAAACTACTGAAAGGTGGCATAAGCATGTTCAAAGACAAGGTGGTAATTATAACAGGGGCAGCTCAAGGTATTGGTAGAGGTTTGGCACTGGTATACGCGGAAAAAGGAGCTAATGTGGTTTTGGCCGATATCGACGAAACTCTAGGTAAAGAAACGGAGGTTTCATTGTTACAACAAGGTTACTCCTGCCTTTTTATACAGACAGATGTCCGAATTGAAAAGGATGTCATGAATCTAATGACACAAACTACTAGGAAATTCGGCACCATTGACATTCTAGTTAACAACGCTGGTAAGTTTAAGCCCAGCTCCCCTTATGATTTGTCTTTAGAGGATTGGGATGACATTATCAATACAAATTTACGCAGTGTCTTTCTTTGTTCTAGGGAAGCGGCCAAGGTAATGAGAAACAATGAGCACGGTGGCTCAATTGTGTCGATGGCTTCCACAAGAGCGTTCATGTCAGAGCCCAACTCAGAGTCCTATGCAGCCACAAAAGGCGGAATTATTGCATTAACACATTCTCTTGCCAGCTCGCTAGCTCCTGATCATATTATGGTCAATTGTATATCTCCTGGCTGGATCGAAACTGGGAACTATGACAAATTACGAGCAGTGGATCACAGCCAGCATTTCTCAGGCCGTGTAGGAAAACCTAACGACATTGCAAAGGCTTGTATATATCTGACGGACCCATCAAACGACTTTGTAACAGGTATTAATGTGACCGTTGATGGCGGGATGACGAAAAAAATGATTTACGAGGAGTAAATCAGGAGCAAGGAAGACATAGGGGATGTCCTCTATAATGAATGTATATTCAAGCTACTCCTCTAGCTATGTGCATTGCCTATAGAATTCAAAATGGCAAAAACAATGCCTCTTATGATATGCCTCATCGTTTTTGCCTAATTGTTTCAAGGGAATAGACTTCATTTCATAAACGAAATCGCTTAAAACTCCCTATGTATCCTTACATTCACTTTTCAACCTCTTTCCTATAACTAATGAACTCTATTTTCTCACCGTTCATATAATAGAATTCTTTATGAGATGAGATTTTCTGGAATCCATTTTTCTCTAAAACTTTTTGAGAAGGGATGTTATTTGTTGTTGTCTTTGCATCTACTTGGTTAATCTCTTCCCATGAAATAGTCTGCAATAACATTTGCAAGGCCAAACTGGCAATACCTTTGCCAGTATTCACCTCTCCAATTCTGTAGCCTAACTCACCTCTTTTTTGTTTTTTATCAATATCTACTAAATTGATGCGTCCTATAATAGCATTATCTTGTTTGATGAGATAAAAATAAGACTCACCTCTTGCCTGTTCTTCTAGCAAAGTCTTATTTCTACTATTAAAAATTTCTGGAAGATAGTATTCTTCTCCTCGAGAGGGGACCATCTGTTCAAAATATACTCTGTTCTTCTGTTCAAAAAGATATAAATCTGTTAAATCATCCAAGCTTAGCATTTCAATACTAATATTCATATAAAACTCCTTTTTGTTGTAGACTAGCTCATTAGCTTACCAATAAAAAGTATGAAAATTGCAATAATTGATAACCCTGTAGATACTGCCAGCGTAATAATACCTCTTGTCATCGCCGCCCAGCCCTTTATGTCCTTAAAACCAACAACTGCCAAAACAAAGGTAGCTAGTGTTAAGCCGAGCACTATAAACAAGGGATGCCAGCCTAGTGTTTGCATGGATAAATCTATCCAATAATTAGAAGATGTCAAGACTAGAAATAGGATTACGGAAATAAGCGCAATGATAAATGAAAAAAGGTTTACATTTACTCGCATAAGCTAGTCCTTTCCGGTTTTGACTATTTTAGATTCGTTACTGTTTGTATTCGCTCTTTCTCTTCCAGTTTATTGATGTATTCAAAAAATCCTATTTGATTTCCCCATGGATCTGAAAATGTAGCCCATTTAGCACCAACTTCCTGTCGCGAATGAATATCAAAATAATCAACACGAAGCTCCTTCATTATTCTTTCACGTTCCACAGTTAGGTCTTTCACTCCTAATCGAAGTGGTCCACTCCCTTGTGCGGGAACTCCTTCTGAGACTTGAAGCCAGCATCCAGGAATTACCTCCCATTCAACAAATCCACCATGCGGAATAAGATCTGCCTCTTTTTTCAACAAAGTTTTATACCATCTATGACCTTCTTGGAAATTAGAAACTCTAATTTGCACTGTCATCTCAAAAAACATAACTTTCCCTCCATATCAAACGAAAAATTGAAAACATAATTGGTTCGCTCTTTCCGATAATCGGTCGGCTTCTTCAGTTAGCCTAAATGTTACTTACTCTTTTTTTCCCATTCACACCAGAAACGCTCGACCCCTGGGTATTTCTCACCAATGCTTGAAACAATAAATCCATAGTTTCTATAAAAGCCAACTGCGTCCTGGTCGGTTTCCGCAGTCAAACGGCGAATTCCCAGTTCCTTCACCATATAGTCCAACATTTTACTTCCTATTCGTTGTTCTCGAAGATTTGGAGAAACAGCGATATGTTTGATCTCTGCCTCATTACTAAGTGTCATCTCAATGCCTATACAGCCCACATAATCGTTGTTTCTTTTCCAGCCATATAGCTTTCTTGTCTTAATTTGTTGATAAAGATTATATTCACGTAAAACTTTATCGCTTGAGGTAGCATGTTCAAGTAGGCTAAAAATGTACGGATCAATAGTATCCTCTTCAACTTTATTCATCTAAACACCTATCCTTTGTTGCTCGTAATGAGCGAACGGTTATAAATCCTGGCTATACGGTTATAAAATTTTTTATACGGTCATAAATTCTCGCTATCCGGTCATAAATAAATTCACGCTATGCAGTCAATCCACTATCATTCATTGATTGTGCTCCACGTATTCAACATAACCAATTAGTAGTCGGAAACTAGTTTATATAATCGTTGAATCGTTTCCATATGTATACCTTCATGATAAAAGCTGAATAGAAGAGCCTCTGTACTAGTATTAAATGTAACGCCCATCTTGTTTGTAAAAGGCTTAGGTAGTGACTGTTCAATTGGAAATGTTTGTTTAATCCTATGTGATTGCTCTACTAGTACTTGAGCAATTTCCTCTAGCGTTGAAGGTGTTTCTCTCCACTTTGCAGGTTTTGTTCCTGCTGCAAAATAGGTTTCATAAGTATCTGGTACACCCATCTCTATCCCTAGTAGCATAAAGCATAACTTTTCTTGGGTATAAGCAATATGCCCAAAATTCCATCGGATGTTGTTGTTAAAGCCATTTGGAATTTCGTCTGCTAGGTTTTCTGGTATTTGCTTGATAGCCTTTAATGTGAGCTCCCGTACTTGATCCATATGTCGATAAAAAATTTTCTCCATTTTAATCCACCCTTACAGTTTTTTTAGTACGCATGCCCTTTAAAATTTTTAACTGCGAGCTATTCTCCAATTGTTTGTAGTGCTCACTTCCTTTTTCATAGATAGCAACCTTCCCAACCTCATTATAATGAATTCCCCAACCATAATTTTTAACGAGTGGGGAGGCTCTAAAGCATGCCTTAGATTTGCTGAAAAACTCGCTTCTCTTTTCTTCTAAATTATTCATTTCAATTTGATTTTTTATTAAGTAGGTTAAAAACTGCACATCCTTCTGGGTGTACTCGTATGGATTACGATAAATAAGATCATATTCTATAGAAGCAATTGTTGGCTTATTGTGTTTTGGTGTGGGGACTATTGCAGATATAACTGTCGAGTCCTCTGAAATGGTGATAAAGGTGTTTGCATAGCACATTTCATAGCAGCTCCTATTACGTTTGGTATGGTTTGTTTACTTTATTACTTTTCAGCATAATGATTAGACAAGTAACCCATACGTTGATGGGGAAAAACAGAAGCATGATTAACAATCCATTTGTCTCTTTTAGAAATTCGCTAGGGTTCTGTTGATAAAGAAATATAGAGGCCGACGCTAATAGCATGAAACTCGCTATAAAGTTGGTAATCATGGCCATCTGCCTGTTGCATCTTTTTAAGACAAAAAGGGAGAAAATAGTTACTAGTGAAAAAGAAGCTGCAATTACAGCTATATTAATCAAATACAAAAACATCCCCCCCTTAACTTCTTCCTATATATTCGCCTTTAGCAGTTTAATCACCTTCTCATTTCCAAAGGTTTCCCATTGCAATTTAAATAAAAATAAACTAACTTTATAGAAAAAAGGGAAAGGACTGAAAAAATTGAAATCAAATAAAATTACCTCCCAAGAGGATTTAAAAAAAGCTTTCGCAATTAGAGAAGAAGTATTTGTTAAAGAACAGGGTGTGCCTTTAGAAGATGAATTTGACCAATTTGATACCCTTTCCGGGGATTGTCAGCATATTCTAGTTTTAATTGACAATGTAGCAGTTGGGACAGGTCGCTTAAGAGTAGTAGATGAATTCGGAAAGCTAGAGCGTATTTGTATTCTTCCGCCTTATCGAAAATTAGGATTAGGGAAAGTAATTGTCAAAGCTCTGGAGGATGTTGCGAAAGAATTGAAAGTTTCGAAAGTGAAGCTTCATGGTCAAACCCATGCTGAAGGATTTTATACTGGACTTGGATACAAAACAACTTCGGATATCTTCATGGAAGATGGTATTCCTCATATCTTGATGACGAAAGAATTCACCTTAATTTAACTATTCTAAAAATACTGTTATATGTTATAATATAATTAAATCTGTTTGGAGAAAGGATACAAAAACTCGTATGCCAACTTTTACTTTGTAATGGACCAACTAAATTGGATAGCACTTTCCCTTAAAAACATCTGTTTTAACCAAGGGATTAGTCTGCCCATCTACCATTACAAAGGGACAAGAGCAAACCAGTAGTTTCGTATGCTTTTTGAGGTCCTTTTAGGGGCCTTTTTTAGTGCAAATTAATAACGATCCTGCCAACATCCAAACGGATGCGATTGTTCCTTTATCTTATATGAGGTGAAGGAAATGACCGTTGTATATCACAATTGGGAAATACTAAAAAAACAAACGATTCGTAGAGAAGTAAAGCACTGTAAAATGTGCGGGAAAAATTCCTTGTTTACTGATACAAATATTCGAAGACATAATTCAAATGGAAAGCATATATACCGTTTTGCCATTTATAAATGCGAAAAAAACCATACCTGGAATAAAAAATTAGATATTTATAAAACTTTTCGAAGACATGAAAGAGTCCACGGTCGTGAACCTGTAAACAAAGAAAGCACGTTGACAGAGCTACCTGTAAATCTTTATATGGAAAAGCTTATATCGGAAGTTCATGTAACGATTAAATCTGTAGAAGGAGTTTATCGAATTGATTTTCTTCTTTCTCAACAAATACCTGACTGGAGCAGAACAGCTGTTGTAGACAAAATAAGAAATGGTTTTATTTTAGTAAATGGTCTATCGATTAAGCCAAGCGCAAAAGTTATGCCGAATGACACCATTATGATTAAGCTGCTTTAACTGACCTTCCCTGTGAGAATATGATTAATTTTCACAGGGTTTTTTTATCGTATTTTTTCTATAATATTTGTTCATCCTATTTCTTATGACCTCCGAGCAAGCCCGCTCGTTTCACTGCAGTGCCAGCTTCGGTATAGGAAACTGCGCGTAAAATAGCGGTTGAACCATACTTGCTACGCAGATAATCCATCGTCTTTCCAAGCTTGCGTTCCTTCCACTTTCCTTCTTCAAAAAGGCTAAGCTGCATAGAGTTCTCCGGCTCTAGATTAGTGATAGAAATGGATAGCCTTCTCACTGGACTACGGTCATAAAACTCATCAAATATTTTTTCGCAAATTTTATAAATCTTCATAGTCGCATTCGTCGGTTCATCTATGGAGCGTGAACGATTAAATCCTCCCCCAAAAGAGTCTTTACTATAGCCCACTGCAAGATGTATAGTGCGCCCCACCATATTAGCCTCTCTTGCTCGTCTTGCCACATCCTCACACATTTCCAATATGACTGCCATTACTTCTTTTTTTGTCCGGTAATCTCGAAACAACACCTGCCCCTTTCCATAGCTTATCTGGCCGTCTACAATGGGCGCTCCCAGTTCAGAGAGATCTATCCCCCAGGCATGGTGATACAATTGATTTCCCATCACTCCAAATTTATCCTCCAACAACTTCAAGGGAGTTTTTGCTAGCTGTCCTACATTGAAAATCCCCATGTTATTTAGTGTTTTTTCTAAACGAGAGCCAATTCCCCACATTTTACTTAAAGGTGAAACAGGCCATAGCTTTTGTTGAACATCTTCATACGTCCATTTGGCAAAACCTGTTTTTTTGGCATCCAAATCAAGCGCCAGCTTTGCCATAAGCATATTTGGCCCCAGTCCAACAGCACATGGAAGCTGAAACTGATAATGCAAACCGTCCTGTATACGTTTCACCGTGTTCTCAATTGGCCCCCAAAGCCTTTCTGTTCCCCCAAGGTCTGCAAAGCATTCATCCACACTATAGACATGAATCGCTTCACTTGGGACAAACTGATTCAAATAGCGCGTGATTTCCATTGAAACTCGAACAAAAAATTCCATTTTTGGTTCCAACAGATGGATAGAAGGATCGTCTGGTATTTCAAATAACCTCGTCCCGGTCTTTACGCCAAACCTTTTTTTCATTGGAGGAGAAGCAGCAAGCACAATGCTCCCCTTCTGCTCCAAGTTTCCAATAACAGCAATAGGCGTATTCATCACATCTAGTCCTGCTTCTGCCGCTGCACAGCTCGCAAAAAAGCTTCGAATGTCGATGCAAATAATATTTCGATTTTCTAAGCCCTCATACATAAAATCTACTCTCCTTCGAAAGGAACATTCGTTCGTTCTTATTATTATATTGCAAACGTACGTTCTTATTCAATGGTAATGTAGACCATTAGGAAGGAAAACACTTAATCGAATAAATTGAATAAATTCATTACTCATGAGAAACAATTTCAACAGGTAATTGGGACACTAATTCTAATAACAAAATAAAGACAAGCCTAATCACGATATAGGCTTGTCTTTATTAGCAAGATAAAATTTTTACATAGGTTCCTTTTACTGCTCGTTGCAATGCCGTTTGGTTTAATTTTTGAATCTGCTTAGAGCAGTCAGAAGCTCTTACTAAACCATTTTCCGAACAAACTAGAGGGTCTATTAGTCTAACCTTCATTTTCTGATGAAAATCATAATTGGTTAGCTCGTCTATCACTTCAACAGAAGGATGAAGCTTTTGAAGAGCATGTTGAATTTCATCATCCTGTGAGCATACTACCAATTGGAGCAACTGATCATCCTCCAAAAGAAAATCCTCTAATGTGATGATTTGTTTATCCAATGCTGCCTTTAAAACAAAAGCTAACTGGTAGTTGCCATATAAATTTAAAGGATTCATAAAGAAATCAATTACTTCCTCATAGTAGACCGATGTAAACCACTCGGCGATTTCTATATTTGGAAGAACCATTTTACCGTCTTTCACGATTAGATTCTGTAAAAAATGTTGAACTTCTTCCATTGAAATATTTCCATAGGCATACAGATCGCGTAATGTGTAATCGACACGATCTGCACATAAATCAGGGGCACTTTGCTCGAGCAAGGACCATCTCGAATCATTAAATAGGATGTCTTTTAAGTTATATCCATATTTAGTTAGGATAGTAGGTATTGAGGAACCGTTAATTATTCTACTATATATTTTTTCATGATAGTCCTCGTCCTTATTATCCAGAACAAAATCGATGACATGAGAAAAAGCAGTATGTGAAACATCGTGTAGAAGACCAGCAATCTGTTCTTCTAACGAACCCCCTATTTTTTTTACTAGAAGCATGACACCAATGGAATGCTCATATCGAGTGACATTCCATTCTTTCTTTACTAAATAGCTTGCCCCGCCTTGATGTATGCCCTTTAATCGTTGAACAGGCTTACAATTTATTAATTCTTCTAATACTCCATCTACATAAAATTCTCCATATAAGGAATCCATAATAAGCATTGAAGATATCCTCCTTAAGCTCAGACTTTTTGCTTTTCTTTATCCTCATAAAGAAGTTGCATCTTTTCTTGTAGTTGCTGCTGGTTCCATTCAATGATGTCCTCAGACAGAAACGATACTTTCTTTCTCTTTGGAATATTGACTTGTCCGTTCACTGCGCGAGTATAGCCTTCTATCATTGCGGAAATTGCCAAGATGAGCAATGCAAAGCATATAGCAGGTCCTAGTGGAAGCCATGGTACACCTTGCAGATATCGGAAAGATGAACCAAAAAGTCCTGCCCATTCATAGGCAATAGACTTTGGAGGATCTCCAAACATAGGGTCATAGCTAACTGCTGTACCTCCAATATACAATTGGAGCAACCCGAGATGCGTAAACACAACTAATGTTTCGACGACCTGTTGTCCATACAAAACGAATAATTTCTCTCTCATCATTGGAAATAGGTGACGGGTAATGATTCTCGGTCGACCAGCCCCTAACGTTTTAGAAGCCAGAATATATTCCTCCTGATAAAGCAGATTGGCCTCGTTGCCTATGAGAGAAGCCACAATTGGTACGGTGATAATGGCCATTAGCACAACCTGGATAATAATTCTCTCCCACACAGTTGTAGAAAATCCCTCCATCGGCTCCCATAGCACTGGGTAAAGCATAAGATAAGAAAAAATAGTCATAGGAATATAATGTAGAGGATCGATAGCGCTATTAATAATGGCCCGTCTCTTCTGCCAATAAGTACCGATTGCAAATCCTAGTGGTACTGCAATAAGCATTCGAACAGCTGCAACTCCCATGGCAGATATAATGGTATATTTTGCTCCAAGCATGATTTTAGCAAACATGTCATAGCCATATTGATCGGTCCCAAGTGGGTGCATCCAGCTTGGGGATAGTGGAGCTGCTTCTATTACTCTGCCATTTTCCATTAAAAAATAAGTTTGTTTCGGATCTGGCCCAAAAATCCACTCAAATATAAAACTGCCTATTAAAAAGAAGGCTAATATAGTAAATCCAAAAACAAAATATGGCTGTCTCCAAACTGATTTCATCTTCATCCGATTGCTCTCCCTTTGTTCAAATGACGTAGAAAATACCACTCGCCAAAACTATAAAGGAGAAACACTGGGAAAAAGAAGCTGCATACCGTGATTAAAAATAACTCTCCTGAAATGTTATTGCTCAAATAATACATAATACCGGGCATATTGAACATTCGTTCAAGAATGAATAAGTTTGAAAGCATGAACCACATAGTCTTTTTCGATTGAAAGAAAATACTAATAACTGCATTTCTAAAAATATGTATAAGTAGAATAGCCAATTTACCGAATCCAAGAGACCTTGCAAGCTCTGCATACATTTTACGTTCTTCAGCCTCGAAAGTAAGCATACTTAAACGATAGAGCTGAACCATTGGTAGAATCATCAGACAAACCACGGGAAGTAAATAAATTTTTTCCCCACCAGTAACAGCTATTTTCAAGAATATACCTGTATGCTTATGGATAATAATGATCAATAGCTGAATAAGCATAATAACCAATATGTCCGGAATCGATTCCAAAAAGAAAAAAACTGTTTTAATACGTTGTCTAACCCGTTCCTTACATAGCATAGTTAGCACTGTAAAAAATAACGCCAACAAAACAGCAACCAGAAGTGCCAAAAATAAAACTTCTAACGAATATTGTACAAACCCCTCAATATGCATGCCAGCATATCGGTCCAGAAATTCTCCTATAGAAAACAAGCCGAGTAAATGATTTCTATATTCTTCCCACCAAAATTCTCCTTGTTGGAAGCCGGTGATTAACAAAGGCAACCCACTAATCAGTAGGATACCAATAAATGCTACAGACAGCTGTAGCATCCATCTCCAAAAAGCCTTCATAAAAAATTCCCCCGTTGTCTGAAAATTACGATGAAATTATCATATCACAATAATTAACAAATAAAAGAGAATTTTTAGAAGGTTGATATATTAATAAAGGAGCCTCTCTAATCGAAGCTGCTTCTCTAAATTATAAATGACCGTTATTTCTTTTTCTCCGCAGTTACAGAAAGAATCTTAGATTCTCCCCCATATTCTAATCGAATATTTTTTCTCGCCTCAATTGGAGATTTTGCGGTCACGGGCTTAACTTGAACAACCCCATTCACTTCCATCTCCACTAGAAAGTATTTTTCACCACATCTCATATAAATCCCTCCATATTGTTCATTTACAATGTAGCCAAAAAATAGCTATTAAGCAAAAAATAATGCTGTGATAGAATTTCCTAATAGTTAGATGTGGCTCTTGCCCCCTGTTGTTAAGAACGTTCCTCTGGTTAAGGGGAGTGTTCCTATAACTTATAAGACACTTCCCCCGTTAGGGGTGATTTCTACTCAATTAGAGGACAGATTCAACGTTTTACGTGACACTTCTTAGCACTTTAGGAGTGGTTCTCGACAAGCTCTAGCATTAACTAGCGTTTCCACATTTACTCCTCTTATTTCGAACACCAGTCTATGCAATATTATATTAACATGATTTTGGAAATGAATACCTTGAGGTCTTTTATCCAACTTATTATTACTCTATAACAAAGAAAAAGGTTTTTTTGAAAATTCAGTAGAATACATATAAAAGTATCAAAATAATAGTCTAAATTGCTTTGCTCAAGGAGGACTTAATACATATATTATTAAATGGAGGTGATTTCAAATGAAAGAAGTAAAAGAGCAGCTTTTACATAGCTGTAACTATTTAGAGGAATTAGAAATGGAACAATTAAAAAAAGTAATGGAATTTGCTGAAAAAGCACATTTTGGCCAAACAAGGGCCACTGGTGAGCCTTACATTGTACACCCATTGGAGGTTTGTCTTATTTTATCGGAATATAAGGCTGACTTAACCACTCTAGTCTGCTCTTTACTTCATGATGTTGTAGAAGACACAACCATTGACCTGAAGGAAATAGAAAATTTATTTGGAGATGATGTTTCCTTTATCGTGGATGGATTGACAAAGTTCGAAAAAGGAAGCTTTGAAAAGGAAGAGTATAGCGCTATCAATATGGAAAAACTCCTCTCCTACGCTATCCAAGATATACGAATAGCTGCTATTAAGCTAGCGGATCGATTGCATAATATGAGAACCCTGGCCATTAAAAGAACGGAAAAGAAAATTCCCTATTCAAACGAAACACTCCTATTTTTTTCACCTTTAGCAGAAAGAATAGGATTATTTACACTCCAAAGAGAGCTCGAAGAATTAGCCTTTAGCTATTTACATCCGCAGCGTTATAAGCAATTTAAAGAAAAGATAAACAATTACACTAAAGTTTTTGAAGAATCATATAAAGAATTTATTACTAAATTAAAAAAAGAGGATACAACTAACATAATAATAAAATCTAGATGGATTAATATCCCCCTATTTCAAGGATATAATTTGTTAAGTGAGGGATTTTATCTTTCAGATATTTTCACCGTCCACATCACTATCAATTCGCCCTTCAATTGCTATACAGCTCTTGGTCTCGTACATTCCAACTTTGAAACTATGCCAGATCAATTTGTAGACCAGATTGCTATTGAAAAACATCCCTTTATCAAGCAGCTCAAAACTAAGGTAAGGGTAGCTGGAGTCCCTTTGACGATTGTTTTACAAGACCAACAGACCCAATATTTTTACCAAAATGGAATTTTTGCAATCTTAAAATCGATAGACTCCACTACATTGAGCTCGTCCCTATTAGGAAGCTCTATTCCTTTTGCTAAATCCATTGCTAATAATTCGATTGCCTTTTGCGAACTTGTCTCCCTAGAACTTTTTCATAAAGAAATGGAAATATACACACCTAAAATGGATATTATCAGGTTGCCGGTAAATTCTAATATTATTGATTTTGCTTATGCTCTAAACCCGAATATGGCAAGTAAAATGGCCTTTGCTAAAGTAAACGGCAAGGTAAGCTCACTTCAAACGATATTAAAAGACAAAGATATTGTGGAGATTCATATAAAAAATAAAATTACTGCAAATGCAAAATGGCTCCATTTTGTGAAAACCTCTAAGGCAGTCAAAGAAATAACTGATATTGTTAATGATGAAACGAACCATGCATAATAAATACTCCATAAGAGTGATCACTTATGGAGTATTTATTATGTTAAATTGCGATTAACACAACGCTGTTTAACGATTGCTCACCATGAGAAGTTGCCTTTTCTAACATAGAATAATTACTTTGAACCAGCGTGTTTATTTTGATTGATGAATTTTTGAATTTTTCCCTAATCGATTTTGCAAAGTCTATCTCCCATTTCCCGTCCTGCAGAAAAGAAGCATCTACTATTTTTGTGTCTAGTAATTTCCAACCTGCTTCTTTCATTATTTCTTTTAGTTGCTCCTTATGAAATAAATTTTGAATATTGCCCTCGTCATCAAACTGATCAGCATAAATCGCTAAAATGCTGGCTGCATAAAAGTGAGCAAGTTGCTCTTTCTTCGTCCATTCTAAATCCCATTCAGCGATGCATATGCATTTAGCAATATGCTTGAGCTTTTTAAAATATGAAAGCAACAAAGCCGGATCCTGAAAATACCAAAGAGAGTGAGAGAGAACGGCTACATCATATTTTCCCTCTATATTCATCTTCAAAATATCCGCCTCAAAAATAAAGGAAATTCTGTTGCCTAATGGAGAAGCCTTAATAAAATCAGTTGCTTCTCCGAGGGTAATAGGAGCACCGTATTCTCTGCTTGCAATATCGACTGCCTTTACAAATCCTGTTTCCCCTACAGCGTTTGCAAGCGCAACTGTTGTATCACCTTGTCCGCATCCAACTTCTAAAACTCGCATACCCTCTTCAATCTTAAAAGCTTGTACTAAATCTAGACGATGTTTAAGCTGTGTTCGTTGAATAGATTGATCCCCTAATGTTTTCATGTAAGTAAGTAATTCTTCCATTTCTCCCATCACCTCCCAGACTAATAAATGTTACACTTAAACAAATAAATGCTAATACAATTAAATATAATATACTTTAACTACTCTTGATATATTTTTTAAAGGAGGAACACAATGATCCATCAGTTACTGGATGAGACACGCAACGTTAACTATTTTGTTTATTTAACGAACAGATCAGATGCCTTCCCTAAAATAGGTGATAGCTTAAGGGAAATACATACAAATCTGAGAGAAGAAATTTCTATGGGGTATACAGATTTATGGGTACTAAAAAGAGCGGGATTAATCAGCCAGCAAAATGCTTTCTACTTTCCCGAAAATGATCAAAAAGCAGAAGATGAAAGCGACAAGTACCTCCCCGATAAAAAATATATAACATTCACATTCATACAAATTAACCAAGCGACTCCCCCGATGTACCCCAAAACAGATGGAATAGCTGCTCATCTTACTTACGAGGATGCTGAAGATTTTGCTGTTAAGAAAATTGATAAAATGAAACAGAAGTATCCCGAAAGAGAGTTTTATGTTTTATGTGCTCGTTTAGTAGAAAGAAATTATTGGCATTAAACACAAAAGATGAGGCTTAAACAAAAGGAAGCAATCAATAAAGAATGCTCCCTTTTGTTTTGCCATTTATACAAGCGGTGATAATTCTATTTCAATTTCATGGTCTCCTATCGACAGTTTTAAACCATGGACGGATGACTGAGTAACGATGAGTTCACGCATTAGTACGTTTTGCTCCAACATTTGGTGAAAATCCTTAATAATCCTATGCATCTCGTTGTCTGTACGGAGTATAATATCCACTCTCTGCTCTACGGGGAGAAGCAGCTGTTTTCTATAAGACTGTATAGCCCTTATCAGCTCACGCATCCATCCCTCTCGAACGAGTGCTTCTGTTAACTTCACATCTAAAGTAACAGTTGTTTCCCTATTTGTAGCTGAAGCAAATCCATCCATTACTTTCTTTTCGATCATAACATCTTCCTTTAAAATAAAGGTATCCTCGAACATGATACCTCCTTTTTGAAATAGCTCCGAAACCTGACTAGACACTAGGCCTTTTAAATAATTATTGATAGTGTTGGATTGTTTTCCAAACTTAGCCGCTGATTTTTTAAAATCTAGTTTGACGGTATATGTGAAAAAATCTTCATCACTATCAGCCAAATGTAACTGTTTTACATTTAACTCTTCTTTTATAATACCTTCATATGTGAACCAATTTATTGAATTATTGCTCGTAACAAACAGTTGAGAAAGTGGCTGCTTTACTTTTATAGCCAAGCTATTTCGTATACTTCTTCCTAGCTCTACAACCTGGAGAACCTCCTCCATTTCCTGTTCGAGTGTTTGATCTATAAGCGATTTTTCTGCTTGAGGATAATCCGAAAGGTGAACACTTTTTCCTGTAAGCGATAAATAGATATCATCAGCTATAAAGGGAACAAACGGGGCAAGTAATTGGCTGGTTTTAGTCAAAACTTCGTAAAGTGTTTCATATGCTGCTACCTTATCCTCATCTATCCCACTTGACCAAAAACGTTCCCGAGACCTTCTCACATACCAGTTACTCAATTGCTCTACTAACTTTGCAATATCCCTAGCGGCACTTGTAAATTTATAATCATCTAAATGACTGTTGACTTTGCTGATAGTACTATGCAGGCATGAAATAATCCAATTATCTAATATTGTTTTCTTTACCTGTCTATCGCAAGTCACAATATATTTATCTAATTTCGTATATAAATCATAAAAAAGATAAACATTATCGAGCGTATCAACCAGTTTGGATTTTGCTTCCTGAACAATTTTTTCTGAAAACCGTTTCTCATTCCATGGGGCACTGTCAATTAGTAAAGCCCATCTAAGTGAATCCGCTCCATATTTTTGGATTAGGTCAACAGGATCCAATGCATTCCCTTTGCTTTTAGACATTTTTTGACCGTTCTCATCTAAAATATGTCCAGTGGAAAGCACACGCTTATATGGTGCTTTACCTGTAAATAGGGTAGAAACGGCCAATAAACTATAAAACCACCCTCTTGTTTGGTCAATTCCTTCGACTATAATATCCGCTGGAAACTGCTTGGAAAATAACTCTTTGTTCTCAAATGGATAATGATATTGGGCAAAGGGCATAGAACCACTGTCAAACCATACATCTATTACTTCTGAAGTTCTTTGCATCGGTCCACCACAGGAAGGACAAGATAGCTGAACCTTATCCACATATGGCTTGTGTAGCTCAATATCCCCTAGTACATTTAAAGAATATTTATTTAATTCATCGATCGATTTCGGCACTATCTCTATCTTACAATTATTACATTCCCAAACATTTAGTGGGGTCCCCCAATAACGTTTGCGACTGATATTCCAATCCATCATTTGTTCCAAAAAGTTACCGAACCTACCATGCTTAATGTACTCTGGATGCCATGATACAGATTCGTTGTTATCAATTAATATTTCTTTTAGAGCTGTCGTTTGTATAAACCAACTTTCCATTGCGTAGTAAAGGAGTGGGGTGTCACAGCGCCAACAATGGGGATAGCTATGTTCATATTTTTCCTTATGGAATAGTAGTCCTTTATTGGAGAGAAATCGGACTATATCTATATCGCATTCTTTTACAAATCGACCTTCAAATCCTTTTATTGCTGAAGTGTATCTCCCTCTCTCATCCACCACACTGATAAAGGACAAGTCATTTTCCTTTACCACTTTATAATCGTCTTCTCCATAAGCTGGCGCGATATGCACAATTCCAGTACCACTATCGCATGTGACATAGCTGGCGGTAACTACTTTATGACCAGACTCAACACTCATAAAGTCAAAAAGTGGAGTATAGGTAATGCCTTCTAATTCCTCCCCTCTAAAGGTGGACAGAATCTCATAATCATCTTGCATTACTTTTTCTAACAAAACTTTAGCAAGTATATAAACCTCTTCTCCCTTCTTCACACGAACATATTCCAGCGTAGGGTTAACTGCTAAAGCAACATTTGCTGGTAGCGTCCAGGGTGTGGTCGTCCAACCTAGGAAGTATTCATTCTCTGCATCTGTTAACTTAAATTTCGCTGTAGCCGATAGATCCTTCACCATTTTATAGCCCTGCGATACTTCGTGCGAACTTAAGGAAGTTTGACAACTAGGGCAGTATGGTGATACTCTATGACCTTTTTGTAGCAAGCCCTTGTCGTGAATGGTACCAAGGATATTCCATACACTTTCAATATAGCTGTTGCTCATCGTCATATAGGGATTGCCCATATCCACCCAGTATCCTAACTTCTCTGTGAAATCACGCCATTCCTTCTCATAAACAAATACACTTTCCTTACATTTTTCGATAAATGCTTCCACACCAAAATCTTCTATGTCATTCTTTCCAGAGATTCCAAGCTGTTTTTCTACACCCAATTCTACTGGCAACCCGTGTGTATCCCATCCCGCTTTACGAATAACTTGATATCCTTTCATTGTTTTGTATCTAGCGATCAGATCCTTAATCGTTCTTCCGAGGGCATGCCCTACATGAGGCATTCCATTTGCTGTGGGCGGGCCCTCATAAAATACAAAAGATGGCCTTCCATCTCGGTGGTTTATAGATTCTTGAAAAACATTTTTCTCTAACCAAACTTTTCGTACTTTTTCTTCCCGTTTTGAAACTATTTCCTTCTTGTTCTCGTTAACCAATTGGCATCACTCCTTATTAAGTTTAATAAAACATACAAAAAACCCGTCCCAGTAAAGGGACGGGTTTAACCGTGATACCACCCTAATTCTATGGAAAATTACATTCCAATAGCACTTAGCCACGTACAAGCATACGCGTTCCTTTTAACGGTAGACACCCGATCGAGCTTACTATGTTCAGCACGACTTCTCAGAGAGGATTTTCAAAAATGACCTGAACACCGACTTTCAGCGAAGCATCGGCTCTCTTTGGAGCAGGTTCATATTCTACTTTTTCTCATCAACGAATTTGTATGGTTTTATTGTGGATAAATTTAACATGTAAATAAAACTAATGTCAATAGGAAGTATAGAAAAATTTAAAAATCATATGGAGGATAACAATTCACTTTTCAACACGAGTATACATGATATGCTCTATTAAACGCGTAATTATCAGTCTTTAAAGACCGTACTTAGAACTAAACCTGCAAAAATAATAGACACTCACCTGGATAAAAGTGAGTGTCTATAGTTAAATATTTATCAAAAGCCCATGACAAGACTTTTTTTAGATGTTCGAATTGCCTGTTGAAGTTGGTCTTGGTGCCTCTTCCTCTGCAGCAAATGTAGAAGTCCCAAAGCTAAACAATACTGTTAATGTTATCAAGCTAAGAATAAATATTTTTTTCATATTATAAATCCTCCCATTTTGAAATAGATTTTTGTCTGAATAATATCTCATTTGCCTTTTGATAAAAAATATTGGCTGCTTTAAAACGACTGTTCCTATAATAATAATCTGCTAATAATATAGAGTACTTTTGAACGTGTCGATCGTCATGGACCTTCTCAAAATAATTAATCCCTTTTTTAATGATAGCTTCGAAATCTTCAGAGCAACTATGAAACGCTTTATATATGTGAAAATGGTGTATGTAAGATAGAGTGGCCATTGTTTGATTGTCCTTTATTTCATCCAATTTACTTAACCCAGCTTCACACCAGCTTAGCACACGCAAATGATCCTTTTGCTTGGAATACTCCTTAATAATTGAAAGAGTAGTTATCATATACCCCTCCACTTGGTGTGGGCCCTCTTTATTTTCCAAGCTATGTTTATAATACTCGATTGCCTTTTCATGGTTTTCTTGAATGGCCTGAAGTGAACCAAGGTTTTGATAAAGCATACCTTTATACTGTGTCAGCCTATAATCCTTAGCCAGCTTTTTCGCAAGATTGTAGTTCTTTTCGGCCTCTACATAATTTTTCATGTTTTTGTAGGCCATTCCTGTAACTATGTAACTGTCAATTGCTCTTTCAAAGAGTAAATTATCCTTATAATACTTCAGTGATTTACTAGAATGATTGATAGCATTGAAATATTCGTTGCATTTAAAGTAGGTCAAGCTTATAGCATTGTGAAAGTCTGCTAGCTCCCACTCCTCAAAAGAATTATTATTCAATAGCTTGAGAGCTTGCTCAAGCCTTTCTAAAGCCGCATAATATTCACCAATTAGATAGTTGTACAACCCGAGGTTCAAGTTTAAAAGGAATTTTTGTTTTTCATCAAAATCATCTTCCATTTTAATCAAAACTTGATAATATGGATAAACCTGAAGGACCTCCTCATCTACAACTAACATTAATCTAAACATATACAAATTGTAGCTATAAAAGTTTTTCAACATAGAGAAATTAACTTTACGGGCAGTATATTGTTGTATGCAAACTTTAAGTCTCTCTTTATCTCTTGTTAATATGGAGCTTTTATACAATTCATACAAGTTATTAATAATATTATTTTCTTCTTCCTGTGATATTTCTTCCAGCATCAAATTTAATCGATCTAACAAAGGCTCCATTACCTCTTTACTAGGCATGGTGGAATTATTTTCAATCTTGCTCAAGTAAGAAGTGGAACAAATACCTTTCGCTAATACTGTTTGTTTAATATTTCGATTTAATCTTTCCTGCTTAATAATGAGACCAATACTACTCATCGGAAGTCACCTCCTTACATGTAGTATAGTTTATAATTCTGCTTAAAACGCTGAATTCCTTTTTTATATTTTCGACTATTTTCAGCAAATTTCTCAATAAAAAGTAAAATTCTTTATAAAATCAATATATTATAATAAAAATGAATGAAAAGAAGAAATATTTATCAAACAATATTAAATAACAGTACTTTTTACTTTTAATTTCCCATTAATATTTTGTTTATTTTTCAACTAAAATTTAGTAATATTTAGGATATGGAAATACATTTTTTACTTTTTTTTCTAACCGAAGAATGGAGTTGTAAAAATTATAAAAATAATACCTTTATAGTACAACACTATTTCACTCGCCTCGGTAAAATCCTTTTTCCATACCGCTAGCCTAGCAATACATTCTAAGATTTAGGGGGGAATGTTCAAGATGGGGACTGGTAATAAAAAGATAATAGAAGAGTTTCTAAGTTACCCTGACAACAAAAAACTATTTGAGGATTATCAGTACACCAAGAGCCAAGAGATCAAAAATCAATTAGATAATGAATTCAAAAAGTTTTATCAGAATATCCGAATTTTGTCTTATGTTATAAAGGTTTTACATTATGAAAGCAAACGGTTCGATCAGAAGGAGCGATTGCACAGATCAAAGAATATATTATCGCTAGACAGCGATGATAAAATTACAGTCATTTATCATGAAAGGTTTTTTACGGATTTCATTGGTTTTTCTGATGACATAGCCGATCATATATCATCTGAAAAATTATTTTTTAGTATTAGGAAGCTTTCTGAACGTCAAAAGAAAATACTATCCCTAGTCTTTGTGAAGCAAATGACAGACCGAGAAATCGCATCGTATTTCGGCATCTCCCAGCAAGCTGTTTCAAAATCTCGACGCAATATAATCGATAACATTCGAAAGGAGCTTACTTATGATTGAAGCGGGTAATATTGTCCAAATGATTGGCAACTTCGGCTTTCCAATTGTAGTCTCCATCTATTTACTTCATCGATTTGAAAACAAGCTAGAAGCTCTAGAAAATTCCATGCATGACTTGTCTGATGCTGTTGTCCAAGGTACCGATAAAAAGAAAGGAGGGAAATTGAGTGGACGAAGCTGAGATATTAGCCTTAATAACGCAGCTAAAGCCAAAGATGCAAAGGGTTCTTCATCAAACTAGCTTTGAATATCGAGAGGATTTGGAGCAGGAGTTAAAGGAAAAAATTATAAAGATTATACAAAGTAAAATCTCATATAATACACCTAGCTTCTTTGATTTAAGTAATGAATAGGAGATGAAGATTTATTATTAACCATATTATCATTCTATTTAATAGCATTTGACACCCTCTTTAATAGCTGGGTGTCAAGTGTTTTTATATGACTAATTCTATTCATAGAACTTCATATGTAGTTTTTCTTGTTTATAATATTCTAATCTGTCCATTAAGCTTCCAGTATGAAATTCAAATTTATGTCCATCAGGGTCCGTAAAATATATAGATTTTTTATCCTTTTCTACCCTATCACGCCCCTTAAGAATAGTAACATTCAATCTTTTAAGCTTCGAATAAATATGTTCCAAATCATTTTCGTCAATGGTAAAAGCGATATGTGTATATGATTCTTTTATCTCTTCTCGAGGTATACAAGGTTCCTCATTTAATGCAATCCAAATACCATTTAAGTCTAAATAGGCTGTACTTCTTCCTACGACTAATAACTTTGCGTCAAACACATCCGCATAAAATTTAATAGATTTCTCCAAATTAGATACCGAAAATAAGAAATGATTTACCCCTCTAATGTTCATAAACTACGCTCCTCAATCTTCTTCCTCCTTAGCAAATGATTTTTTGATTACTGATTCTCTCTACATCTATCAAATCCTTACCTTTAAAGGATAGTTTGTAAATATCAGGCATTCCTAACTCTCTCCAAAAGTTATAATCATATTTAGCGTCAAAGTAATTCATTATTAGAACCATGATGTTTCCGTGTGTACCAATAGCTACGTTCTTTCCCTCGAAACGTTCTAAAGTATGGTAAACCACTTCGACCCCTCTTTTTTGTGCAAGATAATTAGATTCTCCACCTTCAAAAGCATAGGAGTAATTATCCCATACCATTTCTATAGCTTCACTAAAATTCTCAACCGGTTGTTCGCTTAATATTCGTTCTTTATAGTCTTCCATCAATTCAATGGGTAAGCCCAAAAATCGTGCAATTCCTTCTACAGTTTGAATAGCTCGTTTATAAGTACTAGAGATAACGTGATCAATTCCTTCCTCTTTAAGCAATTCAGTTATCCATCTTGCATCTTCATTCCCTCTTTCTGATAAAGGGCGCTCGAGCTCGTTAGGTGTATAAGTGGAATGAGCATGTCTTACAAAGTATAAATTAGTTATCATTACTAGACCTCCTTTTGGCAATCAGTGATTTTACAAAGCTTTCTTTTAAATTCGTATAATTATTAATATTGATATTTCCTCTCTTAGAAAGTTCCTCTTTTAACTCCATGTACTCTTTTTTCTCATGTTCATGAATATTTAAATAATCCCGAAAGAATATTAAATTTCTCCAATGCTCCCCTTTATATTTCACCAAATGAACAAAGTGAGTTTTAATCTCATATAATTCATCTTTAAATCGAGCCAGTACAATTTCCTTTGGTCTCTCTACTCGGAGTCGCAAAAAACCTACAGAATGCATAGCTTTAAAGAAATCCTTATCTAACGCATTTATATCTTCCACTCCTACTACAATATCAATGATTGGCTTGGAAGGCATATCAACAATAGCTGTGCTACCGATATGCTCTACACGACCTGTTTCTAAACCGGTTGAAAATAATATTTGTTTCTTTACCCTTTGGAATTCTTCGCTCCACTCTGCTGTGTATGGAACTAACTTAACCTCATCCTTAACATACCTAAATTCATTTTATCCCTCCGTTTTCGTCGACAGATCGATACATGCATAAATGTGTTCACTATTAAAGTTAGCTACAGTGCCAAAATCTCATACCTCTAGAAAACAAGACAGATTTTTCTCTATTTAAATTTTTTTCATGACCATCTCTTGTGCTCTTTAACTTCTGGTTATCTGAAATGTAATTTTTCCTCTTGTCCTCTAATATCTTTTTATTTTTATTTCGACAAGAAAGTTTAAATATCCTCTTAAACGGCAATTTAACTAGCAGTACACTAGCAAGTAAAAGCTCTTTATTAGTACGTTGTGTAATTTATTGTTAAGATTAAATAGTCAAACATCTTGGAAAAGGAGAGGGTTTACTTGATTAAAAAAGTAGAAATCGGTAAAACTGGCTTACACGTCTATCCAGTAGGACTAGGAACAAATGCAGTTGGAGGCCATAATATATTCCCTAATTTAAATGATGAGGTTGGCAAAGAAATTGTGAGAACTGCTATACAAAATAATATTAACTTTATCGATACTGCATATATGTATGGTCCCGAACACTCCGAAAGGCTTATCGGAGAAGTGATAAAAGAAGGCGGTAAAAGAAGCGAACTAGTTTTAGCTACAAAGGGCGCACAGAAATATGTTGAAGGAAAAATGATTGTAGATAATTCACCTGCTTTTCTTAGAGAAAGCGTTGAAAATAGTTTAAAACGGTTACAAACTGACTATATCGATTTGTTTTATATTCATTTTCCAGATGAAGCTATACCTAAATATGAGGCAGTTGGAGAACTTCATAGAATGAAAGAAGAAGGTAAAATTCGTTCCATCGGTGTTTCTAATTTTTCATTAGAGCAGTTGAAAGAAGGAAATAAAGATGGCTATATTGATGTTCTTCAATCTGGCTACAACCTGCTTCAAAGAGATGCAGAACAAAATCTGCTCCCTTATTCAATCGACAATAATATTTCTTTTATACCCTATTTCCCTTTAGCATCTGGCTTACTCACTGGAAAATTTAATGTAAATAGTACCTTTGAGGATGGACGCTCAAAAAATCCTTTATTCCAAGGGGAAGCTTTTAAACAAAACCTAAGAAAGGTAGATGAATTGAAGACAATTGCTAATTCTAAAGACGTTGCTGTTTCTCATTTAGTATTAGCATGGTATTTAGCAAACGATGCAATCGATGTCGTAATACCAGGTGCTAAGAAACCCGAACAGGTTTTGGAAAATTTAAAAACACAGGAAGTAAACCTCTCAAAAGAAGAGATAGAGAAAATAGATACCATATTTAAGTAAGAGAGGATGCAATAGTCAATGGATCAGTTTATAAAAACAGAGCAACAGTATGAATTATTATCTATAATTAATGATTTAAAACCAGTTTTCAGGCATCGAGAGCCTGACCTAGATAATTTAGGCTCTTTTCCCTTTGCCGACTTTCAAGACTTAAAGAATATAAATTATCATACGTTAACACTACCAGAGAAATATGGTGGTCAAGGGTTCGGTTTATATGAGTATATTCTTGCTCAGGAGGCAATTTCTGAAGGCAGTGGCTCCACAGGATTATCTATCGGCTGGCATAACGGAATTATTTTGGAGTATGCAGAAAATAACCATTGGAACAGAGAAACAGCAGAATGGCTGCTCGGGGAGATTGGTAAAGGAGCAATTATCAATAGTGCCGCAACTGAAAAGAATGCTGGCAGCCCTACACGTGGAGCAATTCCACGAACAACCGTAGTTCGTGATAAAAAGGAACTAATTATTAATGGAGAAAAGACCTTTACGTCCGCTTCACCTGTTTTGAATTATATTTTAGTAACATGTACGAATGAAGTTGGAATTATTGAAATGATTGTTATTCCCAAAGATAGTCCAGGAGTAACAATAGAAGAAACCTGGGATATGCTTGCTATGAGAGGAACTGCTAGTCACACTCTTATTCTAGAAAATGTAAGGGTTCCTGAAAGGAATATACTAAAAACCTTACCAGCTACAAGACCAGAGGCTAAAGGATGGATGCTTCATATTCCTGCCTGCTACATAGGAATTGCTGCAGCTGCGAGGAACTATGCAGTTGAATTTGCAGCTACATATACCCCTTCCTCCTTAGGAAAACCAATTGCAGAGACACCAAATATAAAACAAATTATAGGAGAAATGGAACTAGAGTTATCCATCGCAAGACATATGCTCTATGGAACGGCGGAAAGATATGAGCAGGCGGAAGATAAAACAACTCTCCAAGAATCACTAGATATTACTAAAATAGCTGTAACGAATGGTGCCATAAAAATAGTCGACTTAGCCATGAAAATTGTAGGCTCAAGAGCACTATCGCAGTCTAATCCAATGCATCGCTATTACATGAATGTGAGAGCAGGTTTGTACAATCCACCTATGGAGGACATGATAAAGGCTAAACTAGCGAGTGCGTCGATTAACGCAATTCAAATAGATTAAATAGTATAAAACGAATGGATTTCAGATTGCAATTCATTCGTTTTTACTATTCACTCACAACCCAACTTTTTTACGAAACATCCGATAGCTCAATAAGGGAATTATTACTCATAAACTTTTACATAAACACTTCCAGATAGTCTATCTACAATATAAGCATCTTCCAAATTCTATTTTTAGGAAGCATCGTTTTTATTGGACAGTGCAGATCAGCACCATTTCAACGATCTCTCACTCATGTACATCGGTAGCTGAAGAATAACTAGTTTCTCAAAAATACGATACTACCGCTTCTTTCTATTTTAAAATCTACATGATCATTCTTTTGTAGCATAAAAACAGAATCACTATAATTACTAGATTTAAAAGATATACCATAACCGTTATTCTCAGGATACCCATATAAATAGCAAACCACTTTTCCATCATTTAAAAAAACAATTTGATTCATTCCCTCACTTACTGTTTCGCTGATAGTATCCCATTTATATCCTACTGTTTTATATATTTCATCTTTTGGGGTATATGGCTGAAAGGAATATACCACTTCCCACTCAAACGGTGTTATATCTAATAAATTTACTGTTTTATCAGAATGTTCAATTGATAACACTTTTTCTCTTAATAACGCTTCGTTTACATCCCATAAATCCTTCTTTAATAAATTAATTATGATTACAAGACATATTATACCTATAGCAATAAATACTAATTTTTTTCTATATTTCATATCTCTAGTCCCCCTCGAACAGAAAATTTTGGAACCGTAATTTACCTATTCTTTATAACTAGATATCCTAGAAAATTGTGCGTCATTATTAAACTAAAATACAACGTTGGTGGAAAAAAGTAATTTACTACTCTATTTCAAACAGAAAAGATTTTTTCTCGAGAAAAGCACTACAATAATTTTGTAGAACATAGGGCATTCTCCGCTGTATCCATTCATGAGATTCTTGGTTATTGACTACAAATCCAACCCCCCCAAAAATAGCTAAAAGAAAACCCGCACTTATTAGAATTTCGTCTTCTTTATTAAGATTTCTTAATGTTTTATATCCTTCTAACACTTTTTTTCTGTGATTAATTTTAAAGGTTGTCAGCGTAATGCCAATATCGAATAAATAATAACCATAACCTGAGAAACCAAAGTCAATAGGGATAACAATATCATTATTCACAATTATGTTTCCACCTTGTAGGTCAGCATGAATAATTCCCCAATTATTATTCGTTTTTGGTATTCTATCAAAAATAACTTTTATATATTTCATTGTATCCAATATCACATCATATTGTTCAGGTGTAAATAAGTTAATTTCAACACCATACTGTAATCGATCAGTTAAATCCCTATACTTTTCAATATCATAAATTGGGCGGATAAATGGTTGTGGAATAATCCAGTTATTTGAGAAATTATGTATTTTACCTAGTACAACTCCTACTTCATAAGCAATGTTATATGAATTTATTTCCATCCCAGTATATACATCACCACCTTTCCAAGTGAGGAGTGTTGCCAATTGAATTAAATTATTATCGATATCAACAATTGTAGTAACCAAGTTTCCTTTTTTGTTTTTAATTGGTTGTTGTAAAGTTAAAGAGGTTTGTTCGTTTAAACTATTTAGCAATTCCACTTCAGAATTTAGTCCTTCAAAGGTATGCTGTACACCATATAACCCAGGAGTAATAGGAGAATGAATCCGCAAAACATAACGATTATTATTTTCATTATTTTCTATTTTTAATGTGATATTGTCGTTTTGTCTTATAAATATTGATGAAAAATCAGTAATCCCATAATGTCCTAAAGCAACTTTAATGAGTTTGTCGTAATCAATTGTATTTTTCATATAGGTGTTCTCCTTATTCTCCAAAATAAGAGATTACTTCTTCAGCTAACCTGATACGTAGTTCAAAAAAATAGCTTTACTTCTTCTTGAAGTAAAGCACCTGTAAGTTGAAAAAGAAATTTTATCTTCAAGTTCGAGTTTCATTGAAATAATTAAACTCTTCCTTTAAGATAGAGTACATTTTTAAATCTCGATGCATTCCTTTCACAAATATACCTTTTCTAATGATTCCTTCAAAAGACATTCCTGCTTTTTCCATTACTCGTGCTGATCCGATATTTTCTACATCACACCTTGCTTGTATACGAACTAAATTCATTTTTTCAAAACCGAATTTTATTATTTCTTTCGCTACTTCACTAGTTAAACCTTTTCCCCAATAATCTTTTGAAATAACGTATCCGATTTCAGCAGTTTTATTATTTGGTTGCCACCAAACAAAATCGATAGTCCCGATAAATTCCCCATTTTCCTTGCATTCAATTCCCCACGGTGAAACCTGCTTGTTTTTATATTTGTTCAATACAAATTCAACAAAGCCTTTTGTATCAGATATCGTTTCATGGGTATTCCAAGTTACATACTTAGATACTTCTTCATCTGAACCATATAGATACATATCTTGAATATCTTCTATAGTGACTTTTCTAAGAATAAGACGTTCTGTTTCTAAGATAGGTAAATCACCATATATTTTCTCCACATTCATTTAATCCCCTCCACTCTTTTCTTGCTGAGAATACAACTTCTATAAAGAAGTTGTATATTCCTCCTTCTCCTCCTTCAACTACACTGCTGCTTTAGTTGAATAAGAAAATAGAGTTCCCAGTTATATGGTCCGTTTAAAGACAAAAATTTTCTTTTTTTATAACATTTTCTGGGGTTGCTAAGGGGCGGGCGGAAAGGTAACTAATGGAGAGCAACAAAGTTTCATGTCTCAGTCTCACTAATTAAATTATAAATATAGTTATAGTCAAAAGTAGAATCCACAATTTTATAATATCCACTCTTGAATCCATCTATAGAAGAACTGATATGAAGGATATTAGGCGAGTCTATAGATATATCCGAGATTAATATCTTATCCGATTCATTAAACGTCAACATTCCTGTATAAAAAGTGCTATTTTCATATTTAAACATCTCATATGCTGCTTTATCCTTTATAGGTACTAATTTTAGATCACTAAAATATTCCAAAACTAAGTCACAAGTATTTGTATCCTTACATTTTGTATTGATTCCTTCACCATCAGGGATATTTTTTGTCATAAAAAAATCAATCTTGGATTCAGATGCGTACTCTTTAATAGGGTTGAAAGGAATACTAAAATATATGAAATTCTTATAAAGATAGAATGATAATAAAACTATACTAATCCCAAAGGCTAAATACTTAATTTTTTTCATCTTAAATACCAGTACCTTTCGTTCCATCTTTATTTTCAGCATATTGCGACAGTAGTCAATTACCACAGATAAATCCGTAATGGTGTAGTCACACTTTAGTTCATCACCTATTTCAACAAGGGTACTTATCTAAGGAATTTACCAAATCTTTTAATTCTTCACTGTCAGCATCCTATTGAACTAACCCTGGACGATTTGTAAAACACCCTATGTTTATAATTCTATTAAATTGGGAATAACCCTTCGCTCATTTGACTAAACCATCCATTAGTACAAGGGAAATTTTCACAAAACAACTTCTTAATTCCCCTTATTTTTTGTTATTTTTCATCGCTATCGCCAATTGATGAGAATTCAAATCTTCTTCCTTCTGTAGTTGTTCAATGATGTTGCGGTAATCCTCTTCATTTCGATTCTGGCTTAGTTTATAAGCAGCTTGTATTTCTTGTACTTTAATCTTAAATCCCACAATACCTTTAAGTTCCCTTTCCAATAGCCCCGGTGAAAGTTTGTCCCATAAAATTGGATTTTTTCGATGTTTTTCATATTTTTCTAGTAACATAACCAGGTCATGTTCTAACTCTTCTTGCTCTAAAATAACCGGTTTTCCATATACATGTACAGCTTGGTAATTCCATGTTGGAACATTTTCATGACCATACCATGAAGAAGTAATATAAGCATCCGGCCCCTGGTAAATAACAAGTGCGGTCTCACATGCTTCGAACGTTCTCCACTGAGGATTCCCGTATGCCATATGTCCGGTAATATAATATTCATCGCCTTTTTTTCTATACTCCAAAGGTATATGTGTAGCAATAGGTTTCCCTTGTTTTGTTGTAACGAGTGTTCCAAAAGAGTTCCCTTGAATAAACTCTTTGACTTCATCCATGTCTGTGACTTTAAAATATTTAGGAATAAACATATTTAAACTCCTCCTTTATTGTTTTTAGAAGTAACCTACTACACAATTTGTCATCCAAAAATACTATTTTTGAAACTATTTCAATCCAGATTCAACTGTTACTAGATCAATTTCATAGTATTAAAAATGTGAAATTAGGCTTTTTCATTAGTCCATAATAGCGCTCTTTGACTAGAAGACTTTATAAATAATTGCCCTTCCACTACTCTCCCATTGAACAAGGAAAACTGCCACAAAATGAAAGAGAGCTGGATTTTCAGCTCTCTACTTCACTGAAGCCATCGTCAGCACAATAAGAATGTAAACTATCAGAATAAGTATTGTTTGTTGTTTAGGCCTCAATCATGAAGGCTTTAAAACGCAGTAGAAATGAAGCATTCAATAACATAACCTCTTTCATTGGGAGTGTATTATGCTAAAAGGATTGATAACAACACTTCGCTGCTATCCATATGATAACATAATATTCCAAAAACAATAGGTGTATTTCACATTAAACAAAACGCCCAGATAACTGAATGTCTTGTTTAGTTATTGCCCCTCTATTTCGTTATTTCTCCACCCACCATTTAAAACATCTATTATTTCTCCTAATTTTAATGGACCCTATTGCCCCAAAATTAATAGCTTCTTATCCCCATCACGAACTGGGCTAAGGTAAGCGATATTTCTAGAATCTGGAGACCATAATGGGTATGTACTATCTATATCCCTAGATGTTAAAGGGTAAAACTGCTCCTTATCTTTTTCATATATCCATATATGATTCTCTTATTTATTGTCTTTCCAGTTAGCTGTCTTCTTAACAAATGCTACATTTTTGCCGTCTTCACTTATATTTGTATCTGATAAAGTTGGTAATGAAATAATCTCTTCTATACTTAGATATGTTTTTTTATTTTATCCATTTCTAGTAATACACCCTCTTAACTATAAACAAAAATTAAATTATCATTTCTGGTAGTAAGGAATTATGAAAAAATAACCTACACTCTCATTCTTAATCTGATGGACATTCATCGAGCAAATAAATCATCTATAGGAAGTAACAATGCTAGTCCCTTAAGTAAAGCCCTCCACCCGCTTAATACAGATAGATATATGCAATAAAACCAGAAATACCAATTAAAATCATAGCAATACTTTTAAGGGTATTTCCTCCTTTTACCAAACGTATCACCCAAGTCACAAACCAACCAAAGAGCACTAAACAAATTCCCGTATTGCTCAACTCTTTTATTCCAGATGCTGAAGCAGAGCCTGTAATAAAAAAAAGCAAACCAATAAAAATAGGAATAATGCCTAAAACAGATAAAGGATGTTTAATCTCGTTTATAAGCCCTTTCTTTTTCTCTTCTCCCATTTTCCTGTAGGAGTACCAAGTACCCAGAATAGGTATTATCCATATAAGCAACATATACATAACTTGAATTAGTTTCATGCCATCACCTTTTCTACCCCTGATTGTTGAATGCAAGATGAACAATACTATTCAAACTCCATTAGCAGGTCTTAATAATGTGGAAATCAATTTAAAACCTTTTAATAATTGCTTATTCAAATCTATCATTTAATTTAAGTGTCCTGGATGCTCCAGTTTAACCGAATTGTAAAACTAAGTAGTAGAAATTTTAGTTTTTCTATAAAATAATAATAGCTATGAAAATATTTTATCTCTATACTTAACATGAAAGTCATAAAAGGAGTCAATTATGTATATTTGGAATATTAATGCACTTGTAACAGCTTTAAAGGAAGATTCCTTTACTGAAAAAAAGAAGAAAAGCTATCGAGTAACCTTTTGGATCATACTAGCTATTACTGTATTATCTTTACCCATGGTTAATAATCCTTCTTCAATGAATAAATATGATATTATTGATTTAATTTGCTTTATTGTCATTAATGGTATCGGTTTATTTGTTCTATTTTGTATCTATAAAAATGGAAATATAAAAGGTTTTTTTCTCCCGTTTATTAGTTTAACTATCCCAATTTTCCTAAGATACATATTGCTTTTCACCACTTTAACAGTAATTGGATATACTTTTATTTTTCCGTTCATACCTTATTATTCACTGGATGAAACAAATTTAATGGATTTAACTATTTCAATTGTAGCGGAGCTTGTTTATAATTTGATGTTCATATATTACTTTAAGAAGGTTTTTAACTAATGTAACCTTTAAGGTGCTTTTTATTGTATGAATTATTCTGATAGCTTAATTAACTATTGAATAATTCATTATTCAATAGTTAATTTCATCTGGACCATATTGAGTCCAACCATTATAACCTCTATATTCAAACTTTAAAAATCCATGAGGTTTTACTTCATGGATATCTAAAACAATGACAGCTTTTTTAGGTTCTACAGTATAAAAATAAGCTAAACTATTCACTGCTTTTCCACCATTATCAATGTAATAATGTAAATACAAGCTTGTATCACTTGATTTTATCTCTTTGCTGCTCCCAGTTATTTGGGTTGATTCTCCAGCTTTTAGACTTTTTATCATTCCTACTTCTTTAAAATCCAACTGATTGACGCTATATGAAAATATAAGATCAGATAGATTTTGATCACTAAAATTATTTACCTCAATAGTAACTCCATTATCATATTTCCTATACTCCCCTTGATCAATCATCTCCCAAATGTAAAAAAATAAATATACACATATTACATTCATAACTACCGCCAATGCTATAAAGAGAGCTATATTTCTTTTCTTCAAAATAACACCTCTTCCTTAGTAAGATGACAACCAAAAAACCTCCTAAAACAAACTGCCTCATTAGTTTAAGAAGAATTTCTCACTGTTCTTTCTTTTTTTTACGGTAAAAGAAACGCCATAAATAAAAGATAGACCATGCTATTACTAACAATAAAAAAGGAATATACTGATATTTTTGTTCCCCATAAAATATAAAGATGCTTCCTATTATAAACGTCGGTAACATCACATAAAACCATATTCTTACTTCCTTATTTTTAAAACTTAATTCAAATCGTTCACTCATATACTCCCTCCTCTTAAAACTTTGTACTAACCTTCCTTTAATACGTTTAAAATAAATTTAAGTTGCAATTTTACTCATTTTTCCCATTTTTATTTAAAAAATCCAGTTTATTTTTAAGCTAAGCTTCTGCTTAGGTCAATAAATAAAGCTTTACTCCCTCTTGAAGTAAAGTACTCGGTAAACAACAAAAAGAGTTTATTTTCTTGGATTAACTCGCTTTCTAGTTTATTAATTCTTTAAAGTAAAATTGACTCTTTTTTCAATGTGTTTCATAATGAAATTGTTGTATATTTACTTTAAATACATAAGTTGGACATCATTTATACATATCAGGCGCAAACATTAAAAGGATATCTTTAAAAGTTGTTGTATGTAACTCCAGAGGTTATCAAATAAATGTGACGGTCTTAAGCTGCGCTCGTTTGTTATAGATTTGTGCGTTACTTAAAGCGAGGAGGAAGAATTACATATGAAGACAAGATGGCGGATTGTCGCATTTTACCTTGTTATCGTAGTATTAGGTGCTTCTATGAGCACGACGACAAAGGGAATCTTAAACGATATTAAATTAGGTTTAGACTTACAAGGTGGATTTGAAGTTTTATATCAAGTTGAACCTCTGAAAGATGGCCCCAAAATAACCGAAAAGGATGTAGCGGCTACTGCAAATGCGCTTTTAAATCGTATTGACGTATTAGGTGTTAATGAGCCGGTTATTGAAGTAGAAGAAGGAAATCGAATTCGAGTTCAATTAGCCGGCGTTGATGATGAAACCTCTGCACGTAAATTATTATCAACAGAAGCAAATTTAACATTCCGTGACGCTGATGATAACTTAATGCTTGATGGGAATGACTTGAAAGAGGGCGGTGCAAATGATTCTTTCGATCAAAATGGAGCACCTATCGTGTCATTACAATTAAAGGACGCAAATAAATTTGCTCAAGTAACACAAGATATTCTTGCTAAAGCTCCAAACAACGTCCTTGTAATTTGGTTGGACTTTGAAGAGGGTGTTGATTCTTTCAAAGAAGAAGTATCAAAAGAAAAACCTAAATTTATATCTGCACCTCAAGTAAGTAAAGTTTTGAATACTTCAGAGGTTCAAATTTCAGGATCCTTCACAGTTGAAGAAACAAAGAATTTAGCAGGTGTTTTAAACGCTGGTGCTTTACCTGTTAAACTAACTGAAGTTTATTCGACATCCGTAGGGGCACAATTCGGTGAACATGCATTATCATCGACGGTCAATGCAGGAATTATTGGAGCAGTACTTATTTTACTATTCTTGATGTTCTACTATCGTCTACCAGGAATTGTAGCAAATCTTACGTTAGTTGTTTATGTGTATTTAAATTTATTAGTATTTGATTGGATTAACGGAGTTCTTACGTTACCTGGAATTGCTGGGCTTGTCTTAGGGATTGCAATGGCAGTTGATGCGAATATCTTAACTGCTGAAAGAATTCGAGAGGAAATTCGAATTGGTAAAACTGTTAAACAAGCTTTCGAAGAAGGAACAAAATCGTCATGGTCTGCCATTCTTGATGCGAATGTAACTTCACTAATTGCAGCAGTCGTATTGTTCTACTTCGGGACAAGTTCTGTAAAAGGATTTGCAACGATTTTAATTATCAGTATTTTAGTCAGCTTCATTACTGCTGTTTGGGGGTCTCGAGTTTTACTTGGATTACTTATTCGAAGTGGATATTTCGATAATAAAATTGGTTGGTTCGGTGTTAGAAATTCAAAAGTTCATTCGATTGAAGAAAATGTCAGTTCACTTGATCTTTCAACAAATTTTGATAGATTTGACTTCGTGCACTCACGTAGACGATATTTCACCTTCTCGATTATTTTTATTTTAATTGGAGTAATTATATTAAGTATATTTAAATTAAACTTAGGTATTGACTTTGCCAGTGGAACACGAGTTGAGGTATTAACAAACGAGCCACTAACTGAAGAACGAGTCTTAACTTATATGGAAGACTTAGGTTATCCATCTGACGATATTGTTATTTCTGGTGATACGAAAAATATCGCCGCAGTTCGTTATGTAGATGAGTTTCCTCAAGATGAAATTTTGAAATTGAAAAAAGAAATGAAGGCTGAGTTTGGAACTGAGCCAAATATAAGTGCAGTTTCTAATACAGTTGGTAAAGAACTTATAAGAAACGCGATTTATGCATTAATCTATGCAGCAATTGGAATTATTATCTATGTAGCAATTCGTTTTGAATGGAGAATGGGGATTGCTTCAATACTTGGTGTTTTACACGATATCATTCTCATGGTAGCAATTTTCAGTTTTACTCGTTTTGAAGTTGACTTAACCTTTATTGCTGCTGTTCTAACGATTGTCGGGTACTCGATAAACGACAAAATCGTAACGTTCGACCGCATACGTGAGAACTTAAATCGAGTGAAGAAAATTAATAATGAAAATGAGTTAGCGGAAATTGTAAATAAATCACTTCGTCAAACGCTTGCTCGTTCAGTAAACATTGTGTTGAATATTGCATTTGTTGTTGTTTCCCTACTTCTATTTGGTGCAGAGGCAATTCGAAACTTCTCATTTGCACTGTTCTTAGGTTTATTGGCAGGAACATATTCATCCATTTATATCTCTGCACAGCTTTGGTTTGTTATTATGAAACGAAGCATGAAGAAAAAAGGTGGAGAAATAGACGTCGAGCAAAAGAAAAAACAATGGGGAACAGACGAACCGGTTGTATAACAGTTTGGACACGAAAAGAACGGGTATTATGCCTGTTCTTTCTTTGCTCATTTTTTTCATATCACGATATTAATTCAAGGGGGGTAATCTCATGAAAAAGGTAATTGGATTAAGTTTTATTCTTTCTGCTGGTATCACATTACCTGGATGTTCAGGTATAATAGAAAATTCTATAGATTCAAGTGAAAGAGCTAATTATGAAATTGCTATTAAACAAGAAACTGGAAACGGAAGTATTGAATTATTAACACCAACTATTACAACAAAAGATAATCAATTAGAATTTATGACGGAGGGTATTGATGAAAATAAAGTGACTTTTATTTTTGTTGCCAATAAAAAAGTATTTGAACAAAAAATTAAAAATGATGAACCCTATGAACTTGACATTCAGGGTATCAAAGATGCTCATAGGACGGACTACAGGCCAAAAGTTCAACTTTGGCAAACTACCGATGATACTGAAAACGGAGATATTTTAATATTCAAACAAGCTAGATATACAGTTAAATAAGATTAGTTTTATTGTATAAAAAAGAATATAACAGATTAATTTACGGTATAAATGATGTTATTACAGTTTGGAAATGCTCAAATAGGGTTGATAAGCATCAAATTTTGATGCTCTTTTTTGACTCTTTTTGTGTCAGATGCAAAATAAAAGTAATGATCCTGTTTACCTGAAGTACCACGATTGTTGATAATCGTGAATTAGATTTTTCAGTTACTAAATTTCTTTGTTAAAGTTACTAAAATTGCTATAAATAAAACGATGACACTATTTACTATTAGATATTGTCCTAGTTGCAAACCATAAAATATTGAAAAAGCATCACGAATCATAAATACTGCTATTGCACCACCGATTGCCCCAAATAAAACTGCTAATAACAAAATTATAAAAGCGGCAAAATATAAATTTTTCTTTTTTTTATATGATAGAAATCCGATAATATTTGCACATACCATAAAAAAGCCCATAAGTATTAAGAAAAAATTAGTCATTTAACTCCCTCTTTTCTCTAATATGATAAAAATGTCTAATCTCTAATAAAGTGCTGTGTTATTTTAAGTGTAACATTTCACATTGTATTAGTGAGGTCACTTCTAATGTTTGGTCATAAAAATAGACCATCGAAATGAACTGCCCCGTAAATGTTAGACACCAACTAACATTTACGGGGCAGTTCAAATTGATGGACTTGTTGATAGTTAGTAAATACATCCTGCTTGCGTTAGTTCAATAAAAAGTATTTTTAATCTTTTACTCCTCTGAAAGAGTAATTCCCATTATTTGATCGGTAAAGAGTATAAAACTCTCTTTTTTCATTACCTTGTCGGGATGTGTAAAAGGAATTATTTCAACATTATTTAGTAAAATCATACCTGTCATATTTATAAACTTTTGATTATCCATTCTAAATATTATTTCCTCTGATTCAAGTACCGCACGATCTAATAAAGGTAATTTCCCTTTATCAGGTTCTTCTGTATTGATTTTGTCAGTAACTATATAACAATTTGAAGTTAAGATGATTACTTTTCTTTTATTTACTTTTTCCTTTTGTAGTTCATTTAACATAGCTTGTATAACTACAATGTCTAACTTCTTCATATCTTGATATTGATTCAATTCATGCCCAGTTATCGTAAAATTCATATTTAATCCTCCTATTGTTATCAATTCTTATTTTACCTTATTTATCCAATTATATCAATTAGTTTTCTAAATTTTCGTTCAACTAAACTGCCTATGTAGGTTAATAAAAACTATACAGAAGGTATTAATGTTCTACTTTTTTTCTTTGACAACTTGCAATGAATTAGCTACCCAAAAAAGAATTGTAATGATTGCAATAATATATATGTTTGGTTCTATATCTGAAATAATAGTATATAAAGTTAAAAACCCAAGAAACATAGCCATACTACTAATATTTGTGCTTGTAAAAAGTTTAGAAAAAAATTTCAATTACAACACTCCTAGTGATTTACTTGTTGTTGTCTTTACCTTTGACAATTAATTGGAATTAAAGTAAATTTTGAAAGAAAAGCACCATTTGGTTAGCTGCTTTTTGTGCTGACTCCTTGTTATAATTAGAAGAATAAGGGTCACCAAATCCATGTTGACCAGTAAATTTAAATATCTTAATTTTTCTTTTATCTAAAACTGAAATTAACTCATCGACATTAAATGATTTTTCTTCTAGTGGAAAGAATAGCATTGTTGGTGATTTCGGTGTAATGCTTACAAAATTTCTAATACGTGAACCATAGTACCCAACTATTGCATCAACAGATTCTTCCTCACTACATAACCAAGCTAAAGTGGCACCAACACTAAACCCAACAACATATATTCTTTTGTATTTATTTTTAATATCCAATAATACAGCTTTTATTTTACGTAATGCATTTTCAAAACCTACGTTCTCCATAAAATGATGATAAGCTAATTCTTCTTGAGAATAATCAAAAGGTACATCACTTCCTAATAAATTTGGACAAATAACATCAAAATTCTGTTCTGATAAAAATTCACAAAAACTTTTCATATGTTGGTTAATACCATATATTTCGTGTATTAAAATAATTGCAGTATCAGACTTTGTATGCTTTAATTCAATCATTTGTTCCTCCTGAAAAGCTATTCTTATTAGAGAATTTAATAAGATATTATATCATTGCTTCTTCAACTAAACTGCACCGTTTGTTCAATAAAAAAGGCTTTACTCCTTCTTTAAGTAAAGCACACTTTAGTTCAACAAGATATTATTCAAATGTAATCAATTGAAATAACTCCATCTCTAATTGTTATAAAATTCTTATTATACTTGGATGTTAACTAAAGGATTATTTTAGTTGAATAAGAAGGCATATAGAAATGATAAAACTATCTGATTGTAATTTTATTAGACGAATTAGAAAAGTTTCATTATGCAATATTAGCAATGAATGATGAACAAAAAGTGTGGAAAAGATTGTTTGGTTGCTAAAAAACTAAAAGATTTGTATTCGGAGTCACAGTAACCTTCTATACCGATTATCTGTGCCAAAATTTTATTTGAGCTGTTTTTTACCAAAACAGAATGGAACAACGTTTAGATGGGTTTATTTTTTTTATTTTACAATCTTATATATAGTAGTTAGAAATATGAGGTGCTTTAATGTTAGCAATCTACTAATATAAAAATGGTTTACATCCCATAAATACCCTATAATTGGGACAATACAAAAAAATAAAAAGAGATGGGAAGAAATCCAAAATGAATACTATTAATGACATGATTATGAAGATTTCATCTGTTTTTTCTCAGTTAGAAGAAGTGGAAGGTGTTGTGCTCTCTGGCTCTCTTTCAACAAATAGCCAAGATGAACATTCTGATATAGATTTGTATATATATAGTGATCAAGAAATCCCTACCAGCACTCGCAAGAAATTGTTAGAACCGTTTTCTGATTATATGGAGATTAATAACCAGTATTGGGAAACAGAAGATGATGGAAAGCTAAATGAACCCAATATTGGTATAGAAATTATATATAGAAATTATGCTGGCATTGAGAATGAACTTATGAAAACGGTAGTCAATTTCCAGGCTCAAGTCGGTTACTCCACTTGCTTATGGAGTAATTATTTAAATTCCAAAATACTATATGACCAAAATGGTAAATTAAAGAAACTACAGGATAAAATTAACGTAGCCTTTCCAGAAGAATTAAAAGAAAATATCCTTAACAAAAATTACCCCTTATTGCGAGACAGTGTTACATCCTACTATTGTCAAATCGAGAAAGCTCTAAAAAGAAAAGACTATATAAGTATAAATCATAGGGTTGCTGCATTACTTGCAAGTTACTTTGATATCTTATTTGCGATTAACGAGTTGCCACACCCTGGAGAAAAAAAGTTAATTAAGATCGCACAAAAAACATGCAAATATTTACCAGACAAGATGGAAGAAAACATAATCATGATTCTTAGCTACAATACCATAACACTATTAAATGACATAAATGAACTGGTTGACAATTTAGACAAACTGTTAAAAAGTAATAACTTATAACCTTATCGAGTTGAGGTCCAGTTGATCAATAATTAATACAAAGTAAAAAACTGGCTGTTAGAATTGAGAATCGATTGTGTTTAATAGCAGCTAATAGAAATTTAATAGGTATCCATCATCGTGCGCTTTAGTTAGTCTAATACAACCCTGTAATACCTCAAAGACTAGGTTTTCCTATACTTTAGGAGAATAAGCATTTATGAAAAACATAATTCAACCCTCACACTAAATTTCTGGAACCGTGGTAAAAAGATGATATTATTGATGATAGCTATTCATTTTTCCAAAAGGAAGGTTTACCCATATGATATATCTGAAAAGCTTCAAACTTCCTCCCCATACAGTCAAGAATCCAAATGCCTATCCATACAATGTGTTTAGAAAAATAACTGGAGAAGTGTTAATCTTCAATAACATTACAGTATTGTATGGTAACAACGGTTCTGGTAAGTCCACTCTGTTAAATTTAATGGCAAACAAGCTGAAAATTACAGGGGCTGAGGAAATCACAAATAATATCTATAACAAATACCCGTTAGATTACATTTCGGATTGTTCTTACGGACTAGGTGAAAATAAGAGTGACGGAGAGTCAGATCGAATACCGCATAGTTTGTACATCAAAAGCGAAGATATTTTATATGAGATCAAGAAGATTCAACAGGAGGCAGTTCTTAAGGAAGGTTACCTGTACCAACACTCTCGATTGGGATATACTAAGGAGCATTTGGAAAAGTTGAAACATTCTTCAGAGATGTACAAACAAATCGAGATTATGAAGTTTTCTAATGAAAAGTATTCTAACGGTGAGACATCCATCCAGATATTTGATGAGTATCTTGTCCCAAATGGATTATACTTGCTCGATGAACCTGAAACATCTCTTTCACCTACAAACCAAATTCAGCTGGCAGAAGAAATCAATAAACTGGCAAGATTTTTTAACTGTCAGTTTATTATAGCGACACACTCTCCATTTATGTTGGGAACACTAGATGCTAAAATTTATAGTCTTGATGCACCCCTTTTGAGAACATATATATGGACTGAACTTGAAAACGTAAGATTTTTTTACGACTTTTTCAAAAATCGTAAGAATGAATTTGAATAATCAGCAGAAACATCTATGGACACTTCAGAACGCATATAATAGCCAACAAACAATCTTATAATCTTCTAATTCGTTTGCCAAGGTCATTATACGAATTTCCAACTGAACTGGAACTAGCGCTTAGAGGCTCATCAACGACTTTTGGTAAAAACCATTTTAACTCATATAGAGTTTCTTACTGAACAGGTGCTAAATCAAGAGGTGGCTACTAGACTATCCTCCCACCAAGAAGATTTCGAGAAGGTTGGATTCCATTCCCGACATCGCCACTCGAATGGCTGAGCAAACCTTAGCCAAAGTTGCTACGGATATCGTGAAACAATTCTCTAGCGTCGCTCATTAGTGTTCTTGAGCTGGGTTAGTACCAGGACATAACGAGAGTGCCGTTAAGTGATAATCAACCAAAAAAAAGGTAACAAATACTTGAAATCTGCAATATGCAGTGACCTAAAGAAATAAGACAAATAAAAACACCTTTCCTTGAAAATCGGGTATAACAATACCTAACTTATCTACGTGGAGGTGTTTTTCTATGGGAAAAAGATAAGTTATCTAGCTGAACTAAAAATGAAGGCCATCTAAATGAGATTGGACGGAATGCAAGTTAAGCAAGTCGAATATGGCCTGTTACCATGTCTAATAACGTGAAAGAAAGATTACCACATGGCCTCTCTTACTATACGGAGCATATACCTTTCCAATAATCGCTAAAAGTACTCTAATCGATTTAATTCCATTATTCAAAAATTTCGTCCCCTACACTCACTCCCTCCATCATTCTCCCCCCTCGAGTTAGTTGGATAAAATAAAAAGAACGCCCCCTGTGGACGTTCCTCTGCTGATACACTTATTTGTTTTTAATATAGTCCATACCTTGCGCTGTTATCGCTAAAACTAGGTTATCTGACCCTTGCCCGTTATCTATGGCATATTCCTTTTCAATAAGGTATTCAATAGCTTGTTTGCTATTGAGATCAGTATTTACCATTGCTTTAGGTAATACATAGCTTCCGCCATTATTAGCAAAATGATACTCATACAGACTTTGTAACAATACATCCGATAGTTTGTTTATTTCTTCGTTAGTCAAGAATGATCCCTCCTCAATAATCAATATACATCACAAGAGAAAAAAATTCTTTATTTTTGCTTTCTCCATATAATGTTAATCATACAATGAGAAATAGTACCAAACCGTATGTTGACCAATATTGTTTACTAATTAGCTCATAAAACTAAACACATCATAAGTTAGTTATTGTGTTCCATGTTTATCTAAAGCAAAGGAAGCACGCCTTCGCACATACTCCTGTTCATCATTTAGAAAATCACTTAAATACATTCTTATCAATAAGTTTTCTCCCTTGATTTCTCCGAGAGCATAAGCAACTTGCCATTTTGCATCGGCATCACTATAAATTAAAGCATACTTAGTTAATGATAAAAGTTGATTAGGTAAGTCTATAAGGTTTTCTATGATATTCTCGACTTCATTATCTCTTGCTAGTATATAAAGAAAATCTTCAATAAGTTCTTCGTTCCATCGCTCAACTGATAACTCTTGAAGTAAATTTCCTGTGTGATGGTATTGCCAGTTCCAGTTTGGGTATTCTGTTTCCCATTCTTCAGAGGATTTATCAGCTTTGCGAGCCCATCTTTTAAAATCAGAAACTCCATTTTTAAAGAGTAATACAAGTTCCTCTTCTCCCATTCCATACATACCTCACCTTCTTTATACTTTCATTGCAAAAACTTTATCAGCTTGTTCAACTAACCTGTAACATTTCACAGTGGTTCAACGAATTCTACTTGTTATTTATAATGTAAAAATAGACCATCGATAATGATGGTCTTGTGTAACTTCAGCACCCGTTCGTGAAAAAGTATTATATATTTAACTTCAAACTTTGAATGAACTCATATACAAAATACCCCGCAAAACCTATTAATAATATCCCCGATATTATTGTTAACCATTTAATCATATTTCTATTTAGTGCTTTCCTTGTAATCGATATAATAGTGAGTAATCCAATGTCGTGTAGCAATATTCCACTTAAAATTCCTAATGCAACAATGAAAAAATGACTTTCATCGCTGGCATAGTTTTTAGCAAGTACTACTCCAAATACATTTACCCAAAAAACTAGATTCCCTGGAGATATGGCCACAAGAAGTCCGTTCTTAAATGAGCTAAAAAAAGACTTTGTTACTTTTTCTCCAGATAAAGTAATATCTTTATCAGCATTTTTAATTGAATCGTAACCTATGTACAATAAAAACAGAGCTCCAATAAGCCACATCGGAATTTGGATAATAGGCAGCGCTAAGATAGAAGCAAGTCCTGTTGATAGTAAAATGATTAGCACAAAATCAATTGTCATACCACCTAACCCTACTGCCCATCCATGTATAAATCCATTTTTCAATCCTTGCTTCGTCATTTCGACTGTAATTGCGCCTACAGGCATTGCAATGGCAAGTCCCACCATTACATAAGCAAAATACAAACTCACAATGAACACTTCTCTCAAAAGTAAAAATAAATACCCTCATATGTCCGTTTATATGAATTATTATACAGAATAAAGTATAGTATATTCAACCTCTTATACTAAACTTTTTCGTTAGTAGAATTTTAATATTTCACACTGATAAACAAATCATCGAAATGAAACACATCTTCAATTAAAAATCACAATCTCAGTTATACTTCTACTTTTCAAAATTTCATATTTACTTATGCACCTATAATAGAACTAGAATGTTGGGAACAACTATTAATGCTATAGACCTTGGTAATAATACAAAAAAACGAGGCACCATTGCCAAATGATGCCTCGTTTCATTCTACGTTAATTTATTTTAAACAAATCTCCAAAAATATAATTCATCTGTTTCTTTATAAATTTTCGCCCCACATTTTTCTAAAACTCTATGCGATGGAATATTGTCTTTATCCGTATCAGCAATAACATACATAACATCGGCCTGATTTAGCAACCAGTTTTTCATGTTATTAATAGTTTCCGTCATATAGCCGTTCCCTTGATATTCTGGAAGAGTATAGTACCCTATTACTACTTCACCATTTTCATTAGGAAGACCTTTTAACATTACTCCACCAACACTACAGTTTTGATCTTTCGAAACGATTAACCAATTGGTATACCAAATATAATTTTCTTCATCACTTAACAGTTTTGAAAGTCTAATTTCCATAGCTTGTTTAAGATCCGAACTAAGAAATCTATTTGATTCATTGATAGATAAACTCTGTTCCATTTTCTTTGGATTATCAATTAGTAATCTTAGATTTTCTGCAGTCAGTGGAATTAATATTAATCTTTCTGTGTCTAATTCAATCATTATTACACTCCTATCATAATTTTGTACGTCATTTTATAGACAAAAACAAATTTAAAAATAGGTATATGTTATTGGCAGCTACTCCCATTAAAATTTATCCAAAATAAAGGTAGCATTACACTTTGCCGTCCAATATTGTATGGTCATTAAAGTTTATCATTCCAGAAATATCCTGTCTATTCCAATATGTTTTTACTATTAACCTCTAACTAATTCTTATATAGTTCTATTAATTGTTTACCGTCCGTAGCACCTATTATTGTATTAAGTGGAATTAGATTGATTAAAACAGTTAGATACGATACAAAAATAAAACTATCCAAATAGTTTCTAAAAACTAGGAATTCATAACCAGTTAATAAGTGAAGTACTATAGCAGAAATAAAGTTAAAGAAAACTCCCCCTAAGTAATAAAATGTTTTTTGGCTTTTACTTAATTTCTCATGGTTTTCTGAAAAAACTCTTCCTCCAAAGAAGTAAACTTTTTTTATGAGAAAATTATTAATCTGTAAAAGTGTATTACCATTCCCTATAGAGAACTCACTTACTTTCGCACCAAATATTTTCAAAAAAAATGCGTGTCCAGCTTCGTGAATGAGTGCAATAATTGGGCTAATAAACAAAGTAATAATTATGAAGTTTATTAAAAAGTCCATCTTTTCATCCCCTTTCTAACATTTACGGAGAAAGGGTTAAAATGTTTCGAATATTTCTGAATATTAATTTTCAGCCTAATTATTTCATGAAGTAAGAGTCGTATAAGTAGTTCACTGAACATTAAATGATAAATCAACCTTTTTTATGACTATTGTCTTACAACTGGTTTATTCGGCTATAAAATTTCTATCCGGTCATAAACCGGGTCTTTCCGGTCATAAATTTTTTTATCCGGTCATTAACCTGGTCTATCCGGTCATAAATTTTTCTATCCGGTCATAAACTTGGTCTATCCGGTCATAAAGTCCATTCTCCCCACAAATGAAAAGCTCTGAGTAATTTACTCAGAGCTTTATTCAATTTTATTCTGATCGAGTCATGTTTTTTGCGTAAAAGATTTCGTCCATTTCTGTTTTTAGCTTTTTCGTTATCAATATTTTTTCTTCTTCTGAAAGTTCATCTTCGTTGTAGCCAAATAGGTAATTATTCAAGTCAAACTGCTTTAGCTTACATTTAGTATGAAAAATATTTTCCTGATAAACATTAACATCGATCATATGGTAAAATTCCTGCAAAGCATCTGGGATATAATTTTGAATGGAATTAATATCGTGATCTATGAATAATTTATGGCCTTTCACATCTCTCGTGAACCCTCTCACTCGATAATCCATGACCATCACATCAGTTTCAAAGGAATGAATCAAATAATTTAGTGCTTTTAATGGAGAAATTTCTCCGCAAGTAGAAATATCTATATCTGCTCTAAAAGTACTGATTCCTTCATCCGGGTGATATTCCGGATAAGTATGAACAGTAATATGGCTTTTATCTAGGTGACCAAGTACAGTTTCTGGTATTGGCCCCGGAGATTGCTTAAATGATTCTATCGGTGTTTGATCGACAGGTCCTTCCGATACTAAAATGGTTACACTTGCACCCTGCGGCTCGTAATCCTGCTGTGCAATATTTAATATATTCGCTTCTATAATTTCGGATACTTTGGTTAGTATATTAGTTAAGCGTTCAGCGTTATATTGCTCATCAATATATTCTATATATTTTTCCCTTTCTTCCTTGGTTCTCGTATAACAGATATCATACATATTAAAGCTTAATGTTTTCGTTAGATTATTAAACCCATGTAACTCGATTCTTTGTTTTGGTGTCAAACTCATAGACTTAACCTCGCTTCCAATAAAGTGTAAATCAATACCATTAAAAATATGTTTCTTTGTATAATACAATGTCTCTTCTCTTTTGTTTTCCCTAATATCTGAATAAATAAAACTAAAAATAAGAAAAACTCCTGTTTATTTAAACAGGAGTTCAATATACAAGACAAATATTACTTTCTTTCTGACTGTACAATAGAACATATTATTCCCAATCATAAGGAGTAGCTTGGTATACATAGTAATTTAACCAGTTTGAAAATAACAGATGCGTATGGGCTTTCCATGTATTCAATGGTTGACTAGAAGGATCATTATTTGGGAAATAGTATTTAGGCATCTCAACCTCTATTCCTTTGTTGAGATCTCTATTATATTCCTCTGCCAAAGTATGTGCATCATACTCTAAGTGACCAGTCACCATCACAAATTTGTTGTCATTCGATTTCACAAGAAATACTCCAGCTTCCTCAGAATTGGCAAGGATGGTTAAGTGTTCATTCCTTTCAATTTCTTCCCTTGAAACAGAGGTATAACGGGATACTGGGGCATTAAATTTGTCATTAAATCCTCTTACTAGATCCTCCACCTGATTAGTTAAAATGTGTCTAAACACTCCTGAACACTTTTGAGTAAGAGGAAATTTATCAATTCCATAATGATAATAAAGAGCTGCTTGGGCACCCCAGCAAATGTGTAACGTTGAGGTCACATTCAATTTAGACCATTCCATGATTTCCTTCATCTCTCTCCAGTAATCTACCTCTTCGAATGGAAGTTGCTCAATTGGAGCACCAGTAATAATCATGCCATCATACTTTTTTTCCTTAATTTCATCAAATGTCGAATAAAATGTATTTAGATGAGTTTTACTAGCATTTTTAGATTCGTATGTTGCTGTATTCATAAATGTTATATTTACTTGTAATGGTGTATTACCTAAAAGTCTTAATAACTGTAGCTCTGTTTTTTCTTTTTCAGGCATTAGATTGAAAATAACGATGTTGAGTGGACGAATATCTTGTTTATATGCTCTCTCTTGATCCATAACAAAGATTTTCTCTTCTTTTAATAACTTTGTTGCTGGTAATTGTTTTGGAATATTAATAGGCAATTTATTTCCTCCTTATAGAAAAGCATTAGAACTAACGTTTGTATAGTGAAAACATAGGTAAAATTACAAAGCAATTCAGATTTTACTTGAACCTTGTGGGTAAACTCTGAGCTTGACAACCAAAAACCAGATACCTCTTTCAAACAAAAACGCCCCTCTTTCCATGTAAGAAAAGAGGGGCATAAAGTTGCTCTTTAGCTCTTATCTTCCAAGATAATGTCTTGTAGGAGTTAGCACCTTTCTGTATAACAGAGGTTGCTGAAGCTTCAACGGGCCTAATCCCTTCGCTTCTCTTGATAAGAATATTTAATTGTTATAATTATTTGTCAATAAATAATATTAGCATGGTCTCTTATTTATATCAACCCATTTTCAAGAATAGCCTATTAATCTCATAGTTCTAACCACTTCTCCATTAATTGTTCCAACTGCTCTTCTGCGTGTAATTTCTTCAAGCTTAATGACTCATAGTTTGACCAGTCTGCCTCTACGTTAATCTGATTTTCTAAGTCACTTATTATCTTCTCTAGCTCATTTATTTGGTGTTCTAGTGGAACCTTATTTTCTTGTTTAGTGGTTGGTGATTTTTTTATGGGCAGCTGCTCCTTTATTTCTTTCTCCGAATTTTGTTTAGAGCTAAATTCAACCCATTTTTCTCTTGCCCATTCAAACGGGCCTTCATAAGTTGTAAGCTTGCCATTCTCTAGCCAAACAGTTCTTGAAAATAGTTTATTTAAGAAATATCTATCATGGGAAACAGCAATAATTGTTCCACTAAAATCATCCAATGCTTCTTCTAACACCTCACAAGAATCAATGTCCAGATGGTTAGTTGGTTCATCTAATATTAAACAATTGATGTCTTGATGCATTAACTGTGCTAGACGAAGACGCATTCTTTCTCCACCGCTTAAATCAGCAATTCTTTTGAAAACATCGGGTCCGTAGAACATAAACTTCGCTAAAATGTGGCGCGCTTCTCCTTCACTAACGTTCACTTTACCTCTGAAAATATCTATCAATCGAGCTTTTGGATCTCCTATTTCAAAATGTTGAGAAAGGTAGCCAAGTCTTACATTACTCCCAAATCGAGCTTCCCCTATATCAATTGTTTCTTCCCCTCTGAGAATATTTAATATGGTTGTTTTACCCGTTCCATTTCTTCCCACTATAGCAAGTCGATCTTTCCAATAAACATGCATATTTGTGTCATTTAAAATCTTTTTATCTCCAAAGCATTTGGAGACGCTCTCCATTATTACTACTTCTTTTCCACTTCTAGGTGCTGCGTCAAATGTCAGGTTCATTTTTTTAGGATCTATCAAAGGCTTTCGAACCTTTTCCATACTTTCTAGAGCTCGTTCCATATTTCTTGCTTGTCGATGAAGTCCTGCATTTGGAGGAACAGCCTGGTTAGCCCAAATTTTTAATCTCTTAATGGCTTCTTTCATTTTTTTTATCTTTTTTTGTTGTTCCTCATATTGCTGGAATTCACGAGTGAGCCTTTCTTCCTTCTCTATTAAAAACGAAGAATAATTACCATGATAAAGCGTTAACATCCCGTCCTCAAGATCGGCAACATTAGTGACAACCTTATCCAGGAAATATCGGTCGTGTGAAATTAAAACTACAGTGCCTGAATAGTTAACCAAATATTCCTCTAGCCACTCTATAGCATACAAATCTAAATGATTGGTCGGCTCATCCAAAAGTAATAACTGTGGACTGGTTAGAAGAAGCTGTCCAAGCATTATTTTTGTTTGCTCACCACCACTTAAACTTGAAAAAGGCTGATTGACAAAGCCACTTAGCTGTAACCCTTGAATTACTTTATCAATTTCAGAGTCAATACCGTATCCACCCTGTAAAGTGAATTTTTCCTGAATATCCCCATACTGTTTTAAGAGCTTTTCTAATATCTCGGAATCAGCTACTGCAAGCTCATGTTCTAGTTCGCTCATCTTTTGCTGAAGAAGCCTTATATCCTCAAAAGCATCATATAGCAGATCTTTCCCTGTAATATGATTTTCAAAAGTGGGGATTTGAGCAAGATAACCTATTTTTGTCCCTTTTTTGAATGTTATCGTACCTTGATCTGGTTTTTCAATACCTGCAATCAATTTAAAAAGAGTTGTTTTACCGCTTCCATTTCTACCAACTATCCCTAATTTGTCTCCAGACCTTATATCCAAGGTTAAATCCTCAAATATTGTGTTTCCACCAAGCATTTTACTAATTTCCTGTATTTTACATATCATTATAATTCGCTTCCTCTCCAAAATATAGCTGGAAGCATTTTTCTGCATACAAAAAGACTGCTCCATAAGCGAGCAGTCTCCTAAATGTGGTTCAGAAAGAATGGCTTATCAGCTGTGAATTTCATGTAATTGTTTAAAAAAGGACAGACTGGTCCCGTTCTTAGCAAATCCATGAGTAATCGCACAGGATATGGATAAAAATCCCAAAATAAATCCATGTGCATTCACAGTGTTTTTCATTCCTTCTTCACCTCCGATCATTAATGTAAGACTATTTTAACATATTCCACTATTTCCTACAATGTGAATTTTTATTCGTCACCTTTTAAGCCCTCTAAGCCAGGATCGTTAAGCTCGTTCGTGTTTGGCATTCCTTCATCATTTTCTTTATTAACTTCTTCATTCCCTGATTCCGGGGTAATACTATCTCTTGTATTATCGATCGTTTCTGGCGGTGGGACATCATTTGAAGTACGATCTTCTCCACAAGCAGTTAAAGGCAACAAAACTAATATTAACAAAACAATTAACTTTTTCATCGGCTGCTCCTTTATGATGCAATTATCACTTGTAAGCAATAATCTGCAGTCTCTTTTCACATAGAGTGGTCTTCAAATAGAATTTTATCCACAAAAAAACCAGCAATAAATGCTGGGATTCTTTGCTTTTTATTCCTCAATATCAAAATGTATTTCATCTTCGTCATTGTATTCGGAACCATTTTCAAACAAGACGGTCGTTCTTAAGATAAGTGTAGTCATTTCTTCTTCACCATCTGGAAGCCATCTTTCATCTGGCATTATCTCAAAAGGAATCATTTGCATATCCTTAGATGCGACAGTACCAACCAGTTCAATAGAATGCTTGGAAACAACCTTTGGTACTTTACCATTAATCACTTTAAAGACTTCTAATTTAATATTTTCAATTTGCTCATAGTCATGTACGCCATCAATATAGATAGTTCCTGAAAGATTTATACCGTGTTCGATATAAGGATGATCCACAATTGTATCAATCTTTATTGATTTCACTTCTATACTGGAGTTAAATTTTTTGGCCATTACTCTCATTCCACCTTGTTATTTGTGTACTCATAATGTTTTTCTACAACCGGTTCAAATTTATTGTACCTCTTTTTAAACAATGTGTAAAAATGGGAAACTATAACTTTTAAAATGGCATACCCCGGAATACCTAATATAACTCCAGGAACTCCGAATAATGCACCAGAAGTAATTAATACAAAAATAATAGTAATTGGATGCACATGTAGTGATTTACCCATAATTTGTGGGGATATAAATTTCCCTTCGATCAGTTGAACAACCGTCCATACAACAGCGAGCTTAATCAACATAAATGGCGATGTGACTAAAGCAATAATAGCTGCTGGAGTAATAGCTATAACTGGCCCTAGATAAGGGACAACGCTTGTTACCATAGCCAATACGCCTAACAATAATGCATAATCCATTCCAATAATGGTGAAACCAATAAAAATCATTATTCCTATGCACATGGAAACAAGTATCTGACCTTGGATGTAAGAGCTAATTTGCTTGTCTATGCTAGTAAATACCGATTTTAAATCCTCTCTCATACGAGGTGGAAATATTTTAAGAATATATGCAGGAAGCTTTTCTCCATCCTTTAAAAGGTAAAATAAGATAAAAGGCACAGTAACAATTGCTAATATGAAGCTAGTAAGTATACCGATAAAAGATGAAATACCAGTTGCTATACCAGTGAAGGTATTTTGGAAGAATGCTCCTAGCTCCTTTGGTAAATCATATAACAGATTAGCAACATCATTCTCTATTTGTAAATAATAAGAGCTAATAAAAGTATTTGTTCTCAAAAATGAATCTAATTGACTCAATACTTCTATAAAATAACCTGGGAGCTCTTCTGCCAATCTAAAAAATTGAGCTTTTAAAAATGGAAACACAAGAAATACCAATAAGGTAACAATTCCTACTAAAGCTAAAAAGATCAGAAGTATTCCGAGCACTCTTTTAACTTTAATTTTTTCTAGCATTCGCAATATCGGTCTAAGTAAATAATAAACAATGACCGCTAAAATGATTGGTAGTATAACATTACCCAAAAAAACTGTGAGCGGGACAAAGATAAAGGAAATTTCATCATAAATCATAATGATTAACCCAATCATCAATAGCAATATAAGGGTGAATATAGTATTACGCCCACCTAAAAACTTTATGTATCTCGTTGAGAAAAAAGAAGGCTTTTCTGGTTCCACTTTTACCAAACATCCTTTCCTATACCCTTATTTTACGAGTGTAAAGATTCAATATCAAATGTAGAAGCTACTAATTTGATAAAAAATCTTCTATTGCCTTCCTATTTTGATCTTTATCAATGACAATTACAGAACCAGCATGCTTATAGATCTTAAAAGAATAACTTCCTTCTACAGGAATCGTCATTTTGTCTATTTCTAATTTTCCACTAACTATTGCATCCATCACTCGAATAGCTTTATCTTTTCTTGAATAATCTGTTTGGATATATCCCTCTGCTGCACCTAAGAATTGAGGAACATTAGAAATGTTATCTATAGATAGCACTTCATCCTTTAAAGCTTCCATCACTTTTTGTTGTCGGGCAACCCTTCCAAAATCGCCTTCGTTATCTGCCCGGAATCTTGCATAACCTAGTAATTCCTTCCCATCTAATTGTTGCTCACCTTTAGTTAAGGACACACCAATTTTTTCGGACATATCTTTTTCCACGTCCATTTTTATCCCTTCGGGCGCAAGAATATCAACTAGCGACTCAAAGCTCCTAAAATCGATAAGGGCATAATGATGTATCGGGATATCAAACATATTCTTCAATGTTGCCTGAAGAGTCGGGACACCGCCCAAATAGTATGCAGTATTTAACTTATATGATTGATAGTTTGGAATATCTGCATAGATGTCTCGCATGAACGAGATAATTTTCACATCATTACTTTTCTTATCCCAGGAAATAACCATCATCGTGTCAGTTCTGGATTTTTCTTTCCCACCTGCTCCTGAATCAGCACCAAGGACTAAAATATTTTCTCGCTCGCCTTTAGACCAAGAGTCGCCCTCGAAAACGATTTCTTGATGAACTTTTGTTTCCTTCGCTAAATTATATCCTGCTCTATATTGTAAAAATGAGTAAGTACCTATAACTAATACAAATACGATAAGTATAGTTAATATCACTCTACCTTTTCGTAGCTTCTTCTTCGGTTTGTATCTTCTTTCTTTTACTTGTTCTTCATCCATTATAAATCTCCCCTTAAGTTCCTCAGCTATGTGAAAAGGCACTTAAATGCCATTAGTAGCCTACTCTTATAATAACGTATTTTCATAAACTTGGTTTCAGAATTTTGTACAACTTCAAAAGTAATGGTAAAATCATTTTACTATATTAGGAGGTATATAAAAATGATAGAAAAAGCTACGTTTGCCGGAGGCTGTTTTTGGTGCATGGTAAAACCATTTGATACATGGGACGGAATACATAAAGTAACCTCAGGCTATATGGGTGGGCATATTGAAAACCCTACGTATGAACAAGTAAAAAAAGGTGATTCTGGGCACTTAGAGGTAGTAGAAATACAATATGATTCATCTATCTTTTCCTATGAAAAGCTATTAGAAATTTATTGGCAGCAAATTGATCCCACAGACGCTGGAGGGCAATTCCAGGACCGTGGAGAAAGCTATAGTACTGCTATATTTGTTTATAATGAGAACCAACGAGAGCTAGCAGAAAAATCGAAACAGCAGCTAGCAGAAAGCGGTAAATTTTCTAAGCCAATCGTTACCACAATAAGAGATGCCAAGGCCTTTTATATTGCTGAGGATTATCACCAAGACTTTTATAAAAAAAGTCCTGATCACTATAAAGAAGATCGTGCACAATCCGGAAGAGATGAATTCCTCGGCAAGCATTGGAATAAACCTCAAAGCTAACTACAGACTGAGCTTATGCTTAAGGGATTAATTTTTTTCAACATAATATTGATTTTAGTATTAAAATGTGTATAATACAAAGTAATTATATACTTTAAATGTTTTCTAGGGTTCCGTAACAGTTACGTTAGTCTGGACCGAGAGAAAACTCACAGCTTTGCTGTGTCACGGAAGGATAAAAGCCTGGGAGAAACTGTTAAACAGTTATCTTCTAGGCTTTTTTATTTTTGGTAATAATAAATTTGGAGGTGCTTTTATATGAATAAAGACTGGATTAAGGTATTTGTTGCTGCTATCTTTGAGATTTTTTGGGTTATTGGTTTAAAACATGCGGATGACTTTTGGACATGGGCTGGAACCGTCATTGCTATTTTTATCAGTTTTTATTTAATGATCATGTCTGGACGTAGACTTCCAGTAGGAACTGTATATGCAGTTTTTGTTGGTTTAGGTACGGCAGGAACTGTCTTCTCTGAAATTCTATTTTTTGGCGAACCGTTCCAAGTAGAAAAAGTACTTTTGATATTATTTTTGTTAGCAGGAGTAATTGGCTTGAAACTAGTTACACCCGACAAAGTTCAAGAAGGGAATGAATCCTAATGGCCTGGATTTCTTTAATTTTAGCAGGATTGTGTGAAATGTTTGGTGTTGCAATGATAAGTAAGTTGCATAAAGATCGAAATTGGCAAACGCTTGTGATATTAATTTTAGGGTTTGGAGCAAGCTTTATACTTCTTGCTTATTCAATGAAAACACTTCCTATGGGTACAGCTTATGCTATTTGGACAGGAATTGGTGCTTCTGGTGGAGCAATTTTGGGTATGGTTTTATACGGAGAATCCTCAGATTGGAAAAGAATTGTTTTTATAAGCATGGTTTTAGGGGCTGCAGTAGGTTTAAAACTTGTAGCCTAAAGTTATTGTTGATGGACTGTAGGAGGAGAGTTTATTTATTAAACAAAGTTAGAAGATAAAAATTACTCGGTAGAAAATTCTTTTTTATTTTATCAATATTCTACTGTTAGTTTTCTTATCTATTTATTTCTCAACACCCTCTCCTTCTATTTACTTATTCTTCTTAAATTCATTTAGTTTAATCCATAATCGTAACATCTACTATTTCATCTATTTTTATCGATAATAAATAAAATGGGTCCTGTAGCTGAATCACCCTGTGCTTTAAGTCAACTTCCTCTATAATTCCCCTATTATAAACAAATTGACCATTTTTCCATCTTTTAATTTTTGTATCACTTTTGGATGTATAAGCTATGTTCAGATTCTCTGATAGTGTCACGTAATCATATTCTGTTAACTCTGGTTTCGGCTCTCTTTTTACTTCCTCGTAATAATCACGTAGCAATGCCACATGCTCTGGAAGCATCATTGAAGTTCCCCACTTAATATTTCTTCGTGGATCAATATTATATTTTGATTTCTTTGCTTCTTCGAAAAAGGCATCATGAAAACCCATAAGTCAAACTCTCCTTTAATGTAATAAATAAGGTTCAATAAAAATGATTAGCCTTTCTTTTTTTAAAGTTAAATTACCTATTAGCTAGCTAGAGAATAACTAAAGCCATCTGCTTTTGTTTTTCTTTGAATGAATTAGTATATTGTTCTTCAGACAGCTTCCTACAACAAGTAATTTTGTTAAATAACCGTCCTTTCTTTATAAAAGACAGGGACAAATGCTAATACGTTGTTAATTTTAAAAATCCTTTTAGTACCCCTTAAAAAGCAGTAGGCTTGGAATGTCTCCTTTGAAATACTCAATACTTTTACTCTCCTCTTGCTGATTTCACCGTTGTTTTTCATATAAATCATTTCAAATACTTGTTTTGTTTTCATTGAATTCAAAATTGTAATACGCACATTTGTTCCCTCCTTTTAATTTATTATAAGAACATTTGTTTGCTTTTACAACTTGAAATTTCAGGAAAAAATAAATAGCCATTTTTATTTATTACGTCCTGCTTTATCGCCATTTTCGGTTCAAATTACAAGCTTAAGTCAAATTTTTTTATTCTATTTATAATTTGAACAATAATCAGTAAGTTTGTTTCAGAAAATTTTACAATTAAGTATGGCCAAAATTGGGGCACTCCATTAATTAATTCAGCTCTAAACCCCAACATATCAACGTTTGATAGCTTTTGTTTAAACTACATGCTATAATAAGAGCATTGTGAATTTTAGGAGGTATAGTATGATTGCAGTAAGTAATGTAAGTCTTCGATTTGGCGATCGTAAATTATTCGAAGATGTAAATATAAAGTTTACACCAGGTAACTGCTATGGGTTAATCGGTGCAAACGGAGCTGGTAAGTCTACATTTATCAAAATCTTGTCAGGTGAAATTGAGCCACAAGAAGGTAATGTGATTATGAATCCAGATGAGCGCTTAGCGATTTTGAAGCAAAATCACTTTGAGTATGAAGAATATAATGTGTTAGAAACAGTTATTATGGGTCATAAGCGTTTATATGAAGTAATGAATGAAAAAAATGCAATTTATATGAAAGAAGACTTTTCTGATGAAGATGGTATGCGTGCAGCTGAGCTAGAAGGCGAATTTGCAGATTTAAACGGTTGGGAAGCTGAATCAGAAGCAGCAATCCTTCTACAAGGTTTAGGAATTCCAGATAGTATGCACCAAAAGAAAATGTCTGAATTAACAGGTTCAGAAAAAGTGAAGGTCCTTTTAGCACAAGCATTGTTTGGTAAACCAGACGTACTTTTACTAGATGAGCCTACCAACCATTTAGATATCAAAGCAATTCAATGGCTAGAAGATTTCTTGATCAACTTTGAAAATACTGTTATCGTAGTTTCGCATGACCGTCACTTTTTAAACAAGGTTTGTACACATATCGCAGACTTAGACTTTAGTAAAATTCAAGTTTATGTTGGAAACTATGACTTCTGGTATGAATCGAGTCAGCTTGCAACTAAAATGGCACAAGATCAAAACAGTAAAAAAGAAGAAAAAATTAAAGAACTACAAGCCTTCATTGCTCGCTTTAGTGCTAACGCATCTAAATCTAAGCAAGCAACTTCACGTAAAAAAATGTTAGATAAAATCGAGTTAGATGATATTAGACCATCTTCTCGTAAGTATCCATATGTTAACTTTGCTATGAAACGTGAAATTGGAAATGACGTTTTACAAGTTCAAGATCTTGGTTACTCATTAGAGAACGAAAAACTATTCTCTGGCATGAATTTCACTTTGAATAAGGACGACAAAATTATTTTGTTAGGTGATGAGCTCGCTAAGTCTGCTCTACTTCGTCTTCTAGCTGAAGAGGAAGAGCCACAAGAAGGATCTATCAGATGGGGCGTTACTACATCTCGTGCTTATTTCCCTCTTGATAACGCAAAATACTTTAACGGTTCAGAAACGTCTCTAGTTGATTGGCTTCGCCAATATTCACCAGATGATGAAAGTGAGACATTCTTACGTGGATTCCTAGGACGTATGCTATTCTCTGGTGAAGAAGTAAAGAAAAAGCCTTCCGTACTATCTGGAGGAGAAAAAGTTCGTTGTATGCTATCCAAAATGATGCTTTCTGAAAGTAATGTTTTGTTATTAGATGAGCCTACCAACCACTTAGACTTAGAATCAATCCAAGCCCTAAACAATGGCTTAATCGCGTTTAAAGGTGCTATGATCTTCACCTCTCATGACCATCAGTTCATTCAAACGATTGCAAATCGTGTAATCGAAATCCGCAAGGACGGCTCTATCTTAGATAAGCAGCTGACATACGATGAATTTTTGGAATGGAAAGAAGCTCAAAAATTATAATATAGAAAAGCGAAGTGCTAGATAAAATCTTCATTTTCTTATCTTAAAAAAGGGTATTCGTGATAATTCACGGATACCCTTTTCTCATCTATATTGCAGAGGATCTAAATCTCTATTAATTGGTCCATAATGTACCAGACCTCACTCGATTACACGATCTATAATACGATCATACAATTCGTCATCAAAAACAGGTGCAACTGAATTTCGCAACTCGTCTACATCATTTTTGATCTCTTTTAACTCATCATGCTTAAAAACAACATCATCATTTAGAGTATCCCATATATAATCACAGAATCGAACAAATTCAACATCCCAATTCGCATTGCCATTATTCTGTGCCTCATATCTTAACTTCTCAATAGCTCTAATTAATTCTCCTTCTACGGTTTCCGATTGTCCATTCGGCGGAACATATTTTTTCCAAATAGCTTTTGCTTCTTCAAAATATTCCACTATTACCACCTCAAACAAAAATAGTTACTATTATCAATTTTTAAAAAAGCATGAGACAATTATTGTCTCATGCTTTTTTTGAAGTTTTGATAAATCGGCCAAGCAATGAACGAGCCGGTAATTTTCCTAAAACAGTATCTCCAGTTTCCGATACCTTTTTCAACGTGTTTAAAAGTTTGTCTTCTCCAGCCCAATGCTCTTCTACAATTTCAGGTGAAAATTTATTTAATAGCATATTGACGATAAATGCTGCAACTATAATATCATCGATGAAACCACCAGGTCCCACTAGGCCCTCTGGTAAGATATCGATTGGAGTAATAAAGTAAAGAATACCACTCCCTATAAGTGTTTTACTTTTCGAGTCAATGCGGTCATCCAACATTGATTTAATAAGTAAATGAAAAAAATCAGGAGCAAACAAAAGATACGGAGTAAACTTTCCCATCTTATTTGATTTTAAATCAACGTAATTTGTTATTTTAGCGCGTAATTTCGTATAAAAATCTTGTTGTTCATCATAGGAAGGCAATTCCTTTTTTAACTCTAAGTCCATACAAAACTCCCCCTTCTTTTTATCACTATACCAAATATTTAGGTAAATGAAACATATATAGTACTACTTAAATGAAATAATTGATTTCCACAACAGCTTGCGTACTTTGTTACAGGTGCCAGGCACCTGTAACAAAGTATAGGATGAATGATAAGCCATTAAATATCCCTGTTCCATGCATGTTCTGTTTATGAGATAAACTTATTTTAATGTTATTTCACCTATATTTAAATACTCATTTAAAGCTTGTTGTAATGTGCCATAGGTTTTTGTATCTTTATCAAACATCATTCCTAATCGGATCATTTGACGAACAACCTCTGGTCTTAAGCCGGTAATTATTGTTTGACACCCCATCATGGCAGTTCCATATAAAGTTTTCATAAGATGCTCTATTACGTCATTTTCCATTTCAGCAATTCCAGATAAATCTATGATTAAAGTTTGTATTCGTAGTCTTCCTATTTCTGTCAATACTTTCTCTTCTAAAATTGCTGTTCGATATGTATCAACTGAACCAATTAAAGGTAAAATACAGATAGAAGGTGTAATTGGTATAATTGGTACTGAAAGATTTTCGACAACCTTTCTTTGAGAGAGTATCAATGCATCTTTATAAGTAGAATAATTTATGAAAAATGCGTTTAAGAAATTATCTATTCGATTATTTAGCAGTTTTTCTATTTCAAAGAAATCTTCCATATTCCAATAGTCTTCAAGATCATTCATTTCTTTTATAAAGGCCCAGACTGTTCTACGGATAGCCTGCACCCATTCAAGTTTGAAGGCTAAAGTTAAGGAATGAGTTGCCCAAGCGATTCCTTCTTGTTTAGCAAATAAGTCTAACTCCTCATCATTACCTTCGATAATATTCTTAATAAGACTATGTGCATTATTAATTAAATCAATATCTCCAACTCTTAAAATGTCATTAATCTTGTCACGGACATTTACAGCTTCAGAAAGAAGATTTTCTTGAACACGATTCTTGTTCTCTTTAAAGTACTCTATAATTCTTTCATCTAAAAATAGCTTTTCCAAGTTGCTTCCCCCTAGATATTTTAATGATAATTTGAACACTCGTCTTATTTACCCATATAGTTTTAAAGTTAAACACTATGCGGATAGTGTTTTCATAAACATTTTTTATTTTGAGACAAAAAAAATAGCCCATCTAAATGATGGGCTTTCTAACTTATAGTTTTGTAACATTTGCAGCTTGAGGTCCGCGATTTCCTTCTACTACTTCAAATTCTACACTTTGTCCCTCTTCAAGTGATTTGAAGCCTTCACCTTGAATAGCAGAGAAGTGTACGAATACGTCATTTTCTCCTTCAACTTCGATGAATCCAAATCCTTTTTCTGCGTTAAACCATTTTACAGTACCTTGTTTCATGTTATTACCTCCAAAAATAAAATTAACAATATGTAAATCTAAAAATTCACATATTCCATGAAGTACCGACATCACATCATCGATCACTACATGGGATATGTGAATTGCTAATACGGTTTATCATTTTAATTGTTATCTAAATTATAGCAGTTGGATAAATTTAGTCAACAAATTTTTACATTATTCTAAATCGTTTATTCGATAGTTTTCCAGATGATACCATGAAATATTTGTAAATCATCCTCACAGGACTCACAATAGCATTGCTCCTTAACAGACCAAAAAGCCCAGAATTTATCCTCTCTAGATTCTTCTTTTGGAAATTTTCTACGAAATTCTGTTAGCCTGTTATCAAGATACAATCGTGCATCTTCTTCCTTTTCAAATGAAACTCTTTCTAAAATATGATCTTCCCATCCTTCGAAAGCCCACCATGGTTCATAATCTGCTTTCATATAAATTACCTCATACATAATATATCGCCTCTAATACTTTATAATAATTCATATTTTACTGCTCTAAATTATTTTGTCTACTGTTACGACTTACTTGAACTGTTTAAATTGAAAATCTTCTCTCTTTGGGTTAAGTTATAATTAACAACTACAAACAAAATGGAGAAATTGGGGAAGCTTATAAAGGCTCTTCCCATATTGTTTATTTTTGCAAAATGAAACCTTCTTTTCTCTCATTCGTATAATGTAGTGTATATATAAGGAGGTCTTGACTATGACAGAAGCAGTTCAAACCGTCATTCGTCATTTTATAAATATTCCAATCATGATTGCATCATGGTTTACATTCTTTTTTCCTCTCGATTTTGGATTTTTAGGAAGTTCCGGACTAGCTGTTATCGTTTATGCAGCCTCTAACTTTACGATTAAAAAAATACAACAAAAATCCATTATGAAGAAATATGATTTAACAGCATCTGAATATTTCCACATTCGAAATCAAATCAAGGAAGCTAATGCAAAGGTCCGTACTCTTAATAGTCATTATTTGAAAGTGCGATCTATAAGTTCCTTTAAACAGCTTTTTGAACTAAATAGATTAGCCAAACGAATTATTGCATTGGTTAAAGCAAACCCTAAAAAATTTTACCAAGCAGAAAACTTCTTCTACGCTCATCTAGATTCAGCTGTAGAACTTACTTCTAAGTATACTTTCTTAGTTTCTCAACCTTCTAAAAATAGAGAAATGAAGCTAGCTTTAGAAGATACACGCGAGACTTTAGAATCTATCAACACTGTAATGGAAGATGACTTAAAAAATGTTCTAGCAAGCGACATGGAGCATTTGAGAATGGAATTAGACTTTGCTAAATTATCAGTATCTAAAAAAGCTAAACCTTTATATTTAAAAGGAGAGACAAAAGATGAGCGAAAATACCTCGAATAAAACAGATGATTTTTTAATGGACGAACTACTAAATAACCCATTTGCTCTAAATGAAGCTAAGCCTCAAGCAGTTTCCGAACAAACAAAAGATGCATTACCAACGAAATTAATAGATCGTTTATCGGAAGAAGAAAAACATAAAGCTCAACAATTAGCTGATCAAATACCAGCTGGAAACTATGAGGCAATACTAACATATGGTGCCAATGCTCAAACAGAGCTTACTCGCTTTTCCCACCAAATGTTAGATCATGTTCAGAAAAAAGATATTGGGCCAGTTGGTGATATTTTAGGCGATTTAATGAAAAAGTTATCTGAGCTGAATCCCGAGGAGCTTTCCACAGAAAAGAAATCAGGTATCCGAAAACTCTTTAATCGTGTCAACCGTTCTGTGCAAGAAATGATGACGAAATACCAAAAGCTAAGCACTCAGATTGACAGAATAGGCATACAATTAGAGCATTCCAAACGTGGACTTGTGGAAGATGTTCAAATGCTAGATAAACTTTACGATCAAAACAAAACATATTTCCAGGCTTTAAATGTGTATATTGCTGCAGCTGAGCTTAAAAGAGATGAAATTGTAAATGTAACAATACCAGAATTAAGAAGAAAAGCGGAAATGTCTAACGATCAAATGGCATATCAAGAAGTTAATGACATGGCACAGTTTGTAGACCGCTTAGAAAAAAGAGTATATGATTTGCAACTTTCACGTCAAATTACCATCCAAAGCGCTCCGCAAATCCGAATGATTCAGCAAACCAACCAAACGTTAGCTGAAAAAATTCAATCGTCAATTATGACATCTATTCCATTGTGGAAGAACCAAATTGCTATCGCTCTTACATTAAATCGTCAGCAAAAAGCAGTAGCGGCCCAAAGACAGGTAACGAAAACAACAAATGATCTACTCTTGAAAAACTCAGAAATGTTAAAAGTAAATAGTATTGAAACTGCTAAAGAAAATGAACGTGGCATCGTAGAAATCGACACATTGAAGAAAACACAGGAAAATCTTCTTCAAACAATCGAGGAAACAATGCGTATCCAAGCCGATGGAAGAGTAAAACGTAAAGCAGCAGAAATAGAAATTAGCCGTATGGAAGAAGAACTGAAACAACGTCTACTTCTCATCGCTGACCAATCTAAAAACAGATCCGTACAACCATAATATAAAAAGGCATTGCTTTTATTGGCGATGCCTTTTATATTATATGTTTATAGAAAAAGCTAGTAGTTCCTATTCAATTACACAATTAACATTAAAGCCTCTCTCCACTTTCTCCTCAAAACCACACAAAAAAACACAACGCTATAGTTTTGTTTTCACTAATCAGCTTTTAACGATATGATGAAGCATTTTCCGTAGCAACCGTAAAGTTTCATCTGAGAACTTTTCCAAAGATGCAGCAGTAGCAGTTTTTTTACCAAATATCAGATGAAAAAGCTCTATCTGTTCTTCAGTGGCTTCCTCATCATTTAGGAAAAGATGAAGAATGGATATCTTTTTTCGTTCAACCTCCAGTACAGCCTCTGCAGTGTCCATAATGCCGTTTTGTGCATAACCAAAAGCAGAAGGCTCTCCGTCAGAGAAGACAAGTAAGAATTTATGATTTTCTGGTCGTGCCTCTAGTCGTTTACCAATCCAGCGTATAGCAAATCCATCACGATTATCCTCATGGGCTTCCATAGACAAAATACTGAAACCACTATCTTTATGACCATCCTCTAAACGATGAACCCATTCAAAGGTGTTTGGTTGCTTAGTTTCAGATGCTTCGAAGGCATCTTCATAATGAAGAACGATTTCGTGTACAATCTTCAACTCTCTTAGAACATCATGAAATAATAAAACGGCTTTTTGAGTTTCCTCCATTTTATCCTGCATAGAAGCTGAACCATCCACAAGTAAACCAAATACAGCATTTAACTGAGTACTTGGAGCATTTTTTTTATAAAACGGTTTTGGTCTTTCTTCAGTCCAAATGGATGTCATTTGTGTGGAAAGCCTGCCTTTAGAGAGGTTTGTTCGTCGGTCTATCTTCTTTTGCTCCATTCGTTTTTTCATTTCTTGTACAAATGCTTTTACAAAGGGAGCCTGGTCCTGTCGAATAGCTTGTAGTTGTGTTTTTTGAATGAGGTTAGGAACAATTTCTATCCTTTTTTCTTCATAAACCACATTAGTATGCTCGTTTCCAAAATTCTTGCCCGCTTTTTTGCTATAACCACTTTTTTCTTCTTCATGCTTGACGTCCTGAACTTCACTATTATTTCCAGTGGAGTTTCCCCGTCCTGTTTCGGTAATCTCATGATTTTCCTGTCCTTGTTCTGCATTTACGTTTTGCTCGGCCTTTCCATCCCGGCCATGCTCCAATTCATATTGAAGATGGACTCCATCCTCCTGCTCATTTTCCCTGTGCCACGATCTAAATACTTCTTCAATCGTATCTTTTTTTTCTTCCTCCCCCATCTCAGAATCCTTCAACCCTTGATGGTAATGAAAATCTATATTTGCTATATTAGAAGGCGATAGGATGGCATAAAACTGGAGAAGGGTATCGTCAAAAATAAACTCTGATAAAATATTTATAATTTGGAACGCAAGATCAATCGAATCCTGAGTAGATTTATTGTCATATACCTTTTGAATAATTTGGTTTGTTCCGATAAAGGAATCTGGACCAGTAGCATAAATGGTTCCCTCATACAAACAGATATACAAATAACTGAGGTAAGCATCTGCTAGAAATCCTTTTTGCAAATTTACTGTTAACTGCTGCTTATGAAAGGCTAAGTATGTTTCTATTCTAATATCAAAAGTTTTCCTCATACCAATCCGCTTTTTTTGAATACTTTCCATCAATCGAAACTCTTCCAGACAAAAGATGATTTGATCCATGAGCTTTGGTAGGATACTATCCCTTTGATCAAGGTAATGTGACCAAGCTAGAACACTAAAGTGCTTCCAAAATCCTTCTGTTAATAAATAAATATCAGATAGTCTACCTTTATGCATAACCTCTTCACTACGATGTCTCCAAAATACACTTATAGAAACAGTCTGTTCCTCAGGTTGAAACTCAATTAGCTTTCTTTCATTAATTGTAATATCCATATTTTTTGTCATAGCCTTAGCAATTGTTTCGTAATGCATCAGTTGCCTTGCATCAATCGTTTCGTTATTGAATTGGATAAAGCGATTTACCGAAGACAATTACATCACCTCACTTAATCCAAGAGGAAGCAAGCTCTAAAACAAGTCTCTTCTCTTGTTCATCCTCTAACTTTTCAGCAATCGCATAGTTTATAGCTCTCAATGGTTCCATATAGTGTGCTAGCTCCATTGCATATTGGAGGCTTCGAATAGAGGCAGCGTCTTCAGCTAATAGACCTTGCTTCACTTGTTCCATTAAATCTGATGCAAGATTAAGCATTAGAGTGTGAAGCTCTTCGTGTGCATCAGGAAATAAATTATGAAATAGATTCGCAAGTAAATCTCCAGAAATATATGGAATAGTAAATGAGACAAAACGATTTTTCAATGCTTCATTCATAGGAGTTGTTCCGATATACCCTTCATTAATGGCAGCTATAACAGAAAAATCTGGGTGAGCCTTGATGACCTCACCAGTAAAGGGATTTGTAAGCATACGGCGATAATCTAACACGCTATGTAAAATCGGTAAGGTTTCGGACTTTGCCATATTTATTTCATCAATATATAGGATATGCCCTTTTTTCATCGCCTCAACTACAGGACCATCTACAAACTCAATAACATTAGTTCCTTCTTTAATGACAATAGTTTTAAAACCAAGTAAGGATTCTGCGTCCAAATCTACCGAACAGTTAATGCTCTGTACAGGCTGAGAAAAGAAATGAGACACTGTTTCAGCAAGCTTTGTCTTCCCTGCTCCTGTTGGACCTTTTAATAAAACAGGCTTTTTTAAGGAAACCGCAATCAATACATCCTCATACAAAAAGTCGATTGGTGAAACATATCCTCCAAAGCCAATCAAATCTATATCTTTCTCACTGTGCAACCTTTTAGTTCTTATTTGTCTTTCTCTCTCTATTAAATCAATCATGTTGTTCCTCCTTAATAAGAAAAGTTCAAGCGCCTATGACTGCCTACTTGCTCAAAACGCGAAAACTATCTTGTTTTCAAAAAAAAACTGATGAAGAATCATCAGTTTTTTATTGAAAATATTCCTTATAATAGCCGCCGACCTTACCTGTATTGTCTATGACAAATAAAAATTCTTCGGTTTCATTTTTAACTTCATATGTGTTTCCAACTGTCAGTACATTGCTAACTAAGAATTTTTTAGCGTCTGTATGGATACATGTTACTGTCTTAATAGTTGGCTTCACTGCCCAATTTGTATGTATCATTTAACCACTTCCTTTAAATATAGTATACGATTGAATGAAGGAAAATTCAATCACGATACTAATTTAACTAGTTACGCATAGCTGGACATATACTTTGAAAACAGTATATGTTTTCTTAACTAAAAAAAGAGCAGACAAATTAAATGTCTGCTCTAAATGATTAAGAATTTAGCATTAAATCTTCAGGGTTTTCAAGAAGTTCTTTAACTGTTTTTAGGAATCCAACAGAATCTTTTCCATCGATTACACGGTGATCATAAGAAAGTGCTACATACATCATTGGACGGATTTCAATTTCATTTCCAACAGCAATTGGACGCTTTTGAATTGTATGCATTCCAAGAATACCAACTTGTGTACCATTTAAAATTGGTGTAGACAGTAGGGAACCGAATACTCCACCGTTTGTGATAGTAAATGATCCACCAGCCATGTCTGAAAGAGCTAATTTGTTGTCACGCGCTTTTTTAGCAAGGCCTGCAATGTCTCCTTCAATTTCTGCAAAGTTTTTGCGGTCAGCATCACGTACAATCGGTACTACTAATCCACCTTCTGTAGAAACAGCTATACCAATATCGTAGAAATTGTTTTTAACAATGTAATCCCCGTCAATTTGAGAATTCACATATGGGTATTTTTTTAATGCAGCTACAACTGCTTTAGTGAAGAAAGACATAAATCCAAGACGAACATCATTGTCCTCAAAGAATTTGTCTTTTTTACGAGAACGTAATGCCATAACATTAGTCATGTCAATTTCGTTAAAAGTTGTTAGCATTGCTGTACTTTGTCTTACTTCTAATAGACGAGAAGCAATTGTTTGACGACGGCGTGACATCTTCTCACGAGTAGTACGGCCATCATCCTCTTTAGCTGGTGTTGTTGTTTTAGCAGGCTCTGCTTTTGATGGTGCTGGTTTAGAACCATGCGCAGATACATCTTGAACTCGAACGCGACCCATAGGATCTACAGGTGAAATTTCACTTAAGTTAATGCCTTTTTCGCGAGCTAGTTTGCGAGCAGCAGGACTTGCAATGGTACGATCTTGTTCATTAGAAGCCTCTTCATTTGCTTTTGCTACTTCTTGTGCTTTGTTACCATTAACTTCAGGAGCTTTCGCTTCTTCTTTTGGTTGTTCCTTTGCTTCTGTCTTAGCTGCTGGTGCACCTGAACCAGCACCTACAATAGCAATAACTTCACCAACTTGAACAGTATCACCTTCTGCAAATAATAGCTCACTTACTACTCCAGCTTCTTCAGAAATAACCTCTACGTTAACTTTATCTGTTTCTAATTCAACGATAAATTCGCCTTTTTCTACTGTATCACCTGGTTGTTTTAACCATTGTGCAATGGTACCCTCTGTAATCGATTCTGCTAGTTCCGGAACAATAATTTCTGCCACTTGATTTTCCTCCTCTAATGCTTTTCTTACAAACTTTTTAATGCTTCTTCAATAATTCTTGCTTGTTCCACTTTATAAGTGTCGATATCACCTTCTGCAGGGCTAGAACGATGAACACGCCCTACATATTTAATATCTTTTCCTTTAGCAATATCCAGTAAATATGGAAGTGCAAAATTCCATGAACCCATGTTCTCTGTTTCTTCTTGAGCCCATACAAGCTGTTTCAGGTTCGGATATCGATCTACAATTGCTTGAATTTTTTCTTCTGGGAATGGATATAGTTGTTCTACTCGAACAATATGCATAAACTCATGGCCATCTCCATCTTTTACTTTGTCTGCTAAGTCAATTGCTAATTTACCACTAGCAAATACAATTTTTTCGACCTTGTCAGTTTGTTGACCTAAACCTGGTTGTTCAATAATTGTTTCAAACTTACCTTCAGTCAATTCTGCCACATCCGCACCTACTAATGGATGACGAAGTAATGATTTCGGTGAAACGATTACTAATGGTCGAATTGCATCTTCTTTTAACATTTTAGCTTGTCTGCGAAGAATATGGAAATAATTTGCCGCGCTAGAAAGGTTGGCAACTGTCCAGTTGTTTTCAGCAGCAAGCTGTAGATAACGCTCTAAACGTGCACTTGAATGCTCTGACCCTTGACCCTCAGCACCATGTGGTAACAGCATAACAAGCCCTGATTTTAGTCCCCATTTAGATCGAGCAGAGCTGATAAAATTATCAAACATCACTTGTGCCATATTCGCAAAGTCACCATATTGTGCTTCCCAAATAGTTAATGAGTTATTATCTTCTAGATTATAACCAAACTCAAAGCCTAGTACAGCAGCTTCTGTTAAAGGACTATTATGCACAGTAAAGGACGCTTTTGCATCGCTTATACTATGGATAGGAGTCAACTCCGCACCAGTTTTTTCGTCATGCAATACTAAGTGTCTATGAGAGAAAGTTCCACGCTGAGCATCTTGTCCTGTTAAGCGAACAGAGTTTCCATCTTGAATAATGGTTGCTAAAGCAAGTGTCTCTGCATGACCCCAATCAATTTTCCCTTTTCCTTTAAATGGTTCTTCACGGCGTTTCAAAATTTTCTCCAATTTTTTAAACGCTGTAAAATCAGATGGCCATGTTAAAAGTTCTTCATTGATTTTCTTCAGTCTGCTTTCCTCAACTCCCGTTGGAAGCTCAGGCATACCTTCTAGAACTACTTCTGGAATAATAATTTCATGTGCTGTAGTTTGTGGAAGCTCTTTCACGCGATCGTATGCTTCCTGCATTCCACTGAAAATAGTCTCGTCAAGCTTGGTAACCTCATTATCTTGAATTACCTTCTCATCCACTAACTTTTGTCCATAAATTTTACGCACAGTAGGGTGCTTGTGAATAATATGGTACATCTGAGGATTAGTCACTAATGGCTCATCCATTTCATTATGACCGTATCTACGGTATCCAAGTAAATCAATAACAATATCTTTACCAAATTTATTGCGGTATTCATGCGCTAGCTTCGCAACACCGATAACTGCCTCTGGATCGTCCGCATTTACATGAATGACTGGAACCTCATATCCTTTAGCTGGATCAGAAGAATAGAAAGTTGAACGTGAATCATAATGTTCAGTTGTAAATCCAATCATATTATTAGCAATGATATGAATAGACCCACCTGTTTGGAAGCCTCTTACTCTACTATAGTTTAATACTTCCGTTACAATCCCTTGCCCTGGGAAAGCAGCATCTCCGTGAACTAAAATAGCATACGCAGCATTCTTATCCTGAACCGGCATTCCTGACTGATCAGTAGCTTCCTGAGCTGCACGAGTTTGCCCAGTAACTACTGGACTTACTACCTCTAAGTGAGAAGGATTGTATGCCAATTTTAAAGTTAACCCAGACGGAGAATGATAAGCGGCCCCCTTATGGTACTTAACATCGCCATACCACCCCTCTGACAACTCTAAAGAACCGTCTTTTGGTAGAAAGGATTCTGAAGGGACATGTGCAAATTCAGCGAACATCATTTCGTACGGTTTCTTCAAAACATGTGTCAACACATTTAAACGTCCACGGTGGGCCATCCCGATGTTAACTTGTTTTGTTTTTGTAACGTTAGATTGTCTTACCAATTCATCGATTAGCACTACTAAAGTATCTAATCCTTCAATTGAAAATCGTTTCGCACCTACAAACGTACGATGGATAAATTTCTCAAATCCTTCTATTTGTGTTAAACGTTTCAATAATTCTTTCTTTTGCTCAGTAGATAAACCCTCTAATACAACACCTTTTTCAATCTTGCTCTGTAACCATTTACGCTCTTCTACATCAACAATGTGAGAAATCTCAAAAGCAATTTTATTCGTATAAACTGACTTTAAATACTCGATAGCCTCTAAACCATTGTTAACCGTACTCGGTGCATCTTCTAGTAAAAAGCCTACAGGAACATCTTTTAAATCGGCAGGAGTAAGACCATACGTCTTAAAATTGATCCGAGAATCATTTTTTTCTCTGTCATTTAAAGGATAGATATCTGCAGTCAAATGCCCGTGTGCACGAATTGCATCAGCCAATTCGATTGCACGAACTACTTTTTCAAAATTGTTTGACTCTACTGCTGGGGAGTTTGTTCCTGCTGCAGTAGAATTTCCTGTCAATACAGGTGCACCATACTCTTCAAATAAACTAACTAATTCTTGATCTACTTCTTCAGGTGATTGAAGGTATAGATCATACTGCTCCATCACATAACCAAGATTGGGCCCCGAAAAAATGGACCAAGGTGTTTGCTTGTTCGACATTTAAAAAAACCTCCAACATATTGTGCCAATTCTGGCATTAATGAATAGTACATTAAAAATAAATGCAAAAGCCTGAATACGAAAGATATACTTATTTATTCATTAAATCTTCACATTTACAGTTTACCACTCTTTTAGTTAGACTGAAAGAGTTCAACTATAAGAACAATTTTTCCATATCCATCTTACTACTCTCTCAAAAAAATACAATCCTTTTTGGCAAATTAAATTACTATTTCCATAATTTTTTTATACTTTAAAAATGAATGATTATTCACTTGTAAATTTAGGGAAAAATAGCAAGAAATTTGAACCGTTACTGTTACTTTGAACCTGGATATTACCTTTATATGCACCAACCAATCTTTGTACGATGCTAAGGCCTAATCCAGATCCACCTTTCGTTTTTGTTCTTGCCTCGTCGGCTGTATAAAAACGATCAAAAATTCTAGGAAGTGATTCTTCTGTTATACCAACTCCGTTATCTGAAACAATAATTACAGTCTCGTCAGACTCTTCCTTAGCTTCAATAATAATGGAAGGCTTTTTTTCATTGTATTTTATCGCATTTTCAATTAAGTTCCTTAGAATCTGCTCTAAGGTTGTATTAGGCATATTTACTACTATACTTTCACTACCTTGATAAACTATTGATGCTTCTGGAGATAAAACCTGAAATTTTTGTTCAAGTTCTTTAACCACTAGAAAAACACTTGTCCTAGCTTCTTGAATAGTTCTTTCGTTTTTTGCAAGTTTTAGCATTTCTTCTATTAGTGTTTTCATTTTTTGTACTTCTAAAAGAGAAATGTCCAGTGATTCATCTAGGACCTCTCGCTCTTCCTTCCCCCATCTATTAAGTAGAGCAAGATGCCCTTCCACTACTTGTATAGGAGTCCTTAGCTCATGAGATACATTATGGATGAATTCATCTTGTCTAGAGATAGTTTCATTCACCTCATTCATTAGCTCTTTATAGATCTTCATCAGTTCTCCAATTTCATCATTAGAGATTTTCTCAAAATTTACTTCTTTAGAAAACCTAGTATCCTTGGCAAGCTGCATTTCATCGCGTAGCTCTTTGATAGGTTTAAGTAAAAATGCGGACAAAGAATAGCCAATAAACGCGGACAGAATAAGAGCGATGAGCGCAAAAATTATCATGGCCAATTTGATGTATTGCATTAGCTCTTTAAAATTAGCTAGGCTATGAGAAATTTCTATATAACCCTTAAATAAGCCAAAATCTAATTGTGCTGACTTTAGGTAAATAGGCTGGCCATTTACTTCGTCTTTCTTGAATTCTTCGATTGTAGAAGCTGAAAATTCTTTAAAGGGGCTGGCATCATTAATACGAAGTAATTCAATCCCATCTTCATTTAAAATTCTTACCGATTGCTCTTGATTAACAAGCTGATTAATAAGAGTACGATTTCTTTGAATGTCCTGTACACTTATAACTGGCCCTTGCGACTCGAAGAAGCTAACCACTTCATTAAGTGTGTTTTGAGCAACTTTTTTTTCGGACATTAGCATCCAGCTAAAGATGGAGAAGTATAGTATAATACACATCATTAAAAAGCTTAGAAAGATGGATAACGCTGCGGAATATGTCCATTTCTTTTGCAATGTCCACTTGATCATGAGCGCATCACATATCCTACTCCTCGAACTGTTTCTATTAGAGAAGCAATTTCTTCGGGCAGCTTTTTTCTTAGATGTCTAATATAAACATCCACTACATTTGTCTCCACTTCCGTTTCAAAGCCCCATACCTTTTCTAAAATATGATCTCGAGTTAATACGATGTCGCAGTTTTGCATAAAGCATACTAAAAGATCATATTCGGTTTTAGTAAGGTTTATCTCCTTCTTATGGAAAGATACCTTATAAGCCTGTTGATCAATCTCCAAACCTTTTATACCTAAAATATTATGCACGCTTGTTGCTAATGGTATTGCTCTTCTTAAAACGGCACGTATTCTTGCAAGCAACTCTTCTATTGCAAAGGGCTTTACGACGTAATCATCTGCTCCTGCTTCTAAACCAGATACACGATCAATCACAGCATCTCTGGCAGTGATTAAAATAATGGGAACATCCTTTATTTTTCGGACTCTACGACAAATTTCTAGACCGTTTAAATTTGGTAGCATGACATCTACTAACAACAGGTCATATGTGTTATTTGAAGCCAGTTCAAACCCCTCTCTACCATCATAGGAAACGGTGACATCAAAATTTTCATGTTTAAGTTCAAGTTCCACAAACTTCGAGATATTTTTCTCGTCCTCTATCAATAAAATATGTTGTTTCATTTTTACACTTCCTTTAAAAAAATACCGCTCATAATGAACGGCATTTGTGGTATATGATTGTTTTTTATCGATGTTATATTAATATACAATATTTGTTCTATAGAAGCTCGTTAACTGTATAGCAGTTCTATGACATACTTGCTTACGATACATTCTAATGTTTTTATCATAGTACTCTTTAAAAAGCGACTCAATTTGAGAGAAAAGATATATGACAAAGCCGTTGTGAGATTATATAATAGTAAAAAATGCTATTTAGTAATAACAGGGAGACTAAGAATTTTCAAGGGAAAAACATTTTCCTAAATACATATAATTTAATCATATGTATTTATTGTGAAACATACAAGTGTGTAACATTATTATTTTTTAAAAATGTAAAATTTAACACTATGCAAAACGACAAACATCAAGTATATTATTCTATGCAAATAATTTTATAAGGCAAAGGTTACTTTGCCGAGGGAAGGCAAATGGTGCGCCACCAGTAATTAAACTGGTTCTAGTAGGTTCGATTCCTACCCCGAAATTTTTTATGCAATTCGAAATGAAAAATTTCAGGGGAACTAGAATGACTATGTTCATTGTTAGTTCTGGAGGAGGCGTTTTTTTGTGTTGAAAAAAAGAGAATTACATGAGTGTACTATTCTATTTGAACTCATGTCTGACCCTACTATTATGCCATTTGTTCGTCATAAAGCTTATTCTGCAGACGAATACTGGTTCCTAACAAAACAATTGATGGAGGAAGAGCTTGCTGGAACGGCAATTTCTCGCACAATTATGAGTGACTATGGGCAACCTATTGGCACAATAAACCTTTTTGATATTAAACACGGGACAGGCTTTTTAGGCACTTGGATTGGATCACAATTTCAAGGTCAAGGCTACAATAAAAAAGCTAAAGAACAGTTTTTAGAAGAATTGTTCTTTGACCTAGATATTCACACCGTATTTTTACGCATAAGAAAAAATAATGTTAAGAGCATTCGTGCAACGGAAAAATTGGGATACGCTCTAAAAGCAAATGAATCCCATACAGTGATTTACGATGAGATCAATCAAGGTACGGACCAATTCGATTTGTACTATATACCAAAGGACCTCTTCCACATGAAAAAGCTACATCAAAACAGAGAAGAAGAACAAGCGATGTAACCAAAAAACTCCCGTCAAATATTTTGACGGGAGTTTCATTAGTTTTTGTAGGTTAGTAATAACTCTGTAAACTGCTCTGGCGTCTTTGAAGAATTAGCCAAGCACTGAGCATCTATTATTTTCTCTTTGTTCAAAGCAAGAGCAGAAATTGAGCTCATAAAAGTCTCGGATGTTAGATTCTCCTCTTCTAGTACGATAGCGTATCCTTTCTTCTCAAAGAAATTTGCATTTAAAACTTGATCCCCTCTACTTGCGTTCTTAGAAAGAGGAATTAACAACATAGGTTTTTTTAGCTCTAAAAATTCAAAAATGGAGTTAGAGCCCGCTCTACTAATTACATAGTTAGTGATTTTCAGTAAATGGGGCAATTCGTTTGTTACATATTCAAAAGCTACATAATTAGAGTTATTCTTTAAGGTAGGATCTAAGTTTCCTTTACCACAAAGATGAATAATTTGAAATCTTTTTGTTAAAGATTCTATATTGTCCTTGATTGCAGTATTAATATTTTTTGAACCTTGGCTCCCTCCCATAATAATAATCGTTTCTTTAAGAGGACTAAAGCCTGTTAGCTCCCTGGCAATTTTTTCGTCTCCTTGAAATAAATCAGGGCGTATTATTGCACCTATAGAAGAGGATTTATCCTTCGGAAGATACTTTAAGGTTTCTTCGAATACAGAAAAAATATGTTCTGCAAAAGGGGTAGCAATTTTATTTGCTAGACCTGGAGTAATATCGGATTCGTGTATAACTACAGGTATATTCGAAAGTTTAGCTGCAACTACGACTGGTACAGAAACAAACCCCCCCTTAGAAAATACAATAGAAGGTTTTACCTTTCTTAAAATTCTAAGAGCTTGCATAGTTCCATACAAAACTTTGAAGGGATCTGAAAAATTTTTTACAGAAAAATATCTCCGAAGCTTTCCATTTGAAATGGAGTAATATGGTAAGGTAGGAAAGCCTTTTTCAATGATAGTTTTTTCAATACCATCGGACGATCCTATATAATGGACCTCGTAGCCCTTTTTTAACAATTCGGGAATAATCGCTTCATTTAAAGATACGTGACCAGCAGTTCCCCCACCAGTCAGCACTATTGTGTTATTATTCATTTTAATCTCCTAACTATTTATCTAAAGGATGTATGCCAAAATGCAAGAAACGAAAACCTTACAAGAAAAGACTAAGTATATGATTAAAATAGTGCTTCCTATCTTAATCACACAGGTCGCACTCTATTTAATGACTTTTTTTGATATTTTAATGACAAGTAAATATAGTATCGAACATTTAGCAGGCGTTTCTATAGGTTCGTCTTTATGGGTGCCAGTATATACTGGATTAACCGGAATCCTACTAGGCATCACGCCAATTGTAGCACAATTAATCGGTGCAAAAAAGCATGAAGATGTAAGATCCTTTGTTCAGCAGGGTTTCTATATTGCAATTCTACTAGCCTTTTTTGTATTCATAGGTATTATAGTACTCATTGATCCCATTTTGAATATTATTCCCCTTGAAGCTAATGTACGCGAAGTGGCGAGAAAATATTTATTGATGATGTGTATAGGTCTGATTCCTTTATTTCTTTATAGTGTACTACGCTCTTTTATTGATGCTTTAGGAAAAACTCGTGTATCGATGTTTGTCACACTTCTTTCCGCACCTATTAATATAGCGTTAAATTACGTACTGATATACGGAAAATTCGGTTTACCAGCCTTAGGTGGCGTGGGGGCGGGATTAGCTTCTTCATTAACCTATTGGCTTATTTTATTTATTACTATTTTGATTGTAAAAAACAATCAACCATTTGCAGATTTACGTATATTTCAGTGCTGGACTATGCCTTCTCTTTCAAAATCCAAAGTGTTAACAAAAATAGGTTTGCCTATTGGGCTATCCCTTTTTGCTGAGACTACTATTTTTTCTGCGGTTACTATTATGATGAGTGTATATTCTACTGCAGTAATTTCAGCTCACCAAGTAGCGATGAATTTTACTTCGTTGTTATATATGATTCCTTTGAGTATTGCAATGGGGGTAACTATATTAGTTGGACACGAGGTAGGAGCAAAAAAATATCAAGATGCCAAGGTATACAGCTGGCTTGGAGTATGTACGGCAGTAGCATTCAGTTTCGTCTCGGTTTCTATTTTAATCATTTTCAGAGAAGCAATAGCAGGTATTTATACAAATGATTCTGAAGTAATTAATTTGGCCGTACAATTTTTCTTTTTTGCAGCACTCTTCCAATTGTCGGATGCCATACAAGCACCGGTTCAAGGTGCATTGAGAGGTTATAAAGATGTGACAATCACTTTTATAATGGCCATTATATCTTATTGGGTTATCGGGCTGCCAACTGGCTACCTACTAGGAACCTACACCTCCTACGGACCATTTGGTTATTGGATTGGATTAATTGTTGGTTTAACAATAGGAGCCATTACGTTAGGAACTCGACTTGTATATTTACAGAAAAAATTTTCGAAAGTCAGTTAAGCATATATAGAGCTGTTTATCATTAAAAAAGGTGTAAGTGAAATCAATCACTTACACCTTTTAATATTATTTACTAATAAATTGTTGTGTCCAGTAATATCCGCTATCTGACAAACCTACTCCGATATGAGTGTAGCTTCCGTTCATAATATTAGCTCTGTGTCCAGCAGAATTCATCCATCCTTGGACTACTTCTTCTGCACTTCTTTGACCCATTGCGATATTCTCAGCTGCTGATTTGTAGTTAATTCCTAATGATTTCATTTGATCAAAAGGAGAACCATACGTAGGACTAGTATGTGAAAAATAATTATTATCTTTCATATCCTGTGATTTAAGCTGCGCTGATTTAGTTAAAGCAGAATCGATTTTTAGTGGTGCTAGACCTTCTTTTGCACGCTCTGCATTTGTTAAGTCAACCACTTGTTGAATAACAGAAGAGACCTGAGCTTTTTCTGAATTAGTATTAGTTTCAGTTTTTTCAGTAGCTTGAGCTTGCTGAGTAGGTTGAGGAGTTGTTGCTGCCTCTTCTTTCGCTTCAGCTTTTGGTGCTGTTACTTCTTCTTTTGCTTCAGCTTTTGGTACTGCTACCTCTTCTTTTGCTTCAGCTTTTGGTGCTGCTACTTCTTCTTTTGCTTCAGCCTTTGGTGTTGCTACTTCTTCTTTTGCTTCAGCCTTTGGTGCTGCTACTTCTTCTTTTTTCACATCTTTAGGTTGAGTAACTTCTTTTGTTGTTTCTTTTGAATCTTTCTCTACCTGTTGTGTTGCTTCATGTTTCTTCTCAGCTTCTGCTTTGATGATTTTTGCTAGGTTAGCAACGATTAAATCTTTATTTATATTAACCTCTTGAAGTAATTTATCACTTGCTTTGTCACTCCAAGCCAATTCTTTAGAGTTTATCTTTAGAGACTTCCATTGGATGGATGTTTTTGCCTCAGAAGTAGTTTTTGAATTGCTAGCATTTGTTTCTGCAGATGCTGTAGTAACAGTTAATAATAATCCTCCTGCTAGGACACCCGCCATGATTTGCTTTTTGTTCATTTTCATTTCCTCCTTCTTTTGTGCTCTCTCATTTTAAACACAAAATCAGTAGAAAAAATTTTATAATATATTCCAATTTGACCAACTCTATATAAAAATACCGAAGTAATAAAGGATTCTCTTTCAATGAAATGGAAGCACTATCCAAACAATTAAAATATTAGTTTTTCAAACCTATTGACAGTTTCACATATTCCTCATTTATCACAGATAATATCATCTCTTTTTGTATTTGTGATAGATTACTATTATTCACACGTGCCAATGCCATCGATAGCTTCCTTTCTATAGAAAGCTTTACACGAGGATGAGTGAATTCATCTAATAGTTCTGACTTTATAATACTTCGCACGTCTTCTTCAGTTATATCTCTTTCTATAGAAATACGGTTCTTATATATCATTTTAAATGCCTCAATCATTCTCCGTGTCTCCAACTATCTGTAATTTATCTATTTGCTCACCGATAATTACAATCTGAGGAGCCATTTTCATGTATTCTGGCAGCCATTGAATCATTCCGTAAGCATATTGAAAGAGAAAAGGATTCTTATGTCCCTCAAGCGGCACGTATCCTTTCATTCGATAAACTGTATCTGGGAGATTTCTTATCCATTCCTCAAAGGTTTCCTGATTAATAGGTTTCTTGAATGTGTGTAATCTAGATGATAAGAATAGTTGCTTACCTATTGATACTTCTTGAACTTCTTTTTGATGAAAGGTTGCTTCAAGATTTTGAATAGCATTTATAGAGATTTTGCTATTAGATGTCTGAATAATGGGCGCACTACTATTAATAGCTTGTAGCTGCATAGAGACATTAAATACCTCTTCCTCAGTTAACAGGTCCACTTTGTTTGCTACTATTAAATGAGCGTGCCTAATTTGCTCAAGGAATAACATGCGTGTCTGAGGACTCAGCTTCTCACGTTCTAGCCATCTTTTGCAATCTGCTACCGTGATAATACCTTTAATGTTTAATTCATTAGCAAACAAAGGTGAAAAAACAGCATCTAAAGCTTCTACTGGATGTGCAGCTCCAGTAGTCTCTATTAGTAACACATCAAAATCTTCCCCTGCCAACAATGTTTGGAGCTGTGCTTCCATTTTTTCAGAACCGGTACAGCAAATACATCCCTCTAACATTTCCTTAAGAGGTATATCTTCGTCTACTGCCCTGCTGTCAAATGCTAATTTGCCGAGCTCATTCATAATAACTGCAGGTTTAATCCCTTCTGCCTTAAATTGAGCAATAAGATTAGATAGAAGAGAGGTTTTGCCACTTCCTAAAAAACCACTCAATAAATATACATCCTTCACTTGCTCATACACCTCTTTCTATATATTAGAAGAAAAAGCTGACCATAATAGGTCAGCTCTTTTCCTCACTAAATTAAATATTATAGTTGGTAAAGATAATAATTTACTTTTTGATCAAATCTTTCGCTACTTCTTCAGCTTTTGACAATTGTGGATCTTCGTTTAAAAGCTTCTCGCGAAGTTTATCCATTAATAGATATGCCGTTTCACCAGTAATTTCACCAGTAGTTTCAAGCTTATTATCTGATTGGAATTTTTTAACCGCTGAAACCATTTGATCATTGAAGCTACTGTCTATTTTCCCAACCTCGTAGCCTACAGCCTTCAGCATTTCCTTGGCATTTTGAACTGCTTCTGAAGTCATCCCTGACTTTAAGACCTCCGCACTATTTAAAGGAGAAAGCATAGCATAGGATGGATAAGCTACTTCATAATCTGGTGCGATACCTTTATCATGAATCCAGTTACCTTCAGGTGTTAGCCATTTAGCAGTTGTAATTTTAATATTGGAACCATCAGGTAGGTTATTCACAGATTGAACAGTACCCTTACCAAATGAGTTTACACCCACTATAGGTACATTTGAAGATTCACTTAGCGCTCCAGCTAGTATTTCTGAAGCCGAAGCACTACCCTCATCAATTAAAATTGTTACAGGAATATTTACACGAAGCCCTGGAGAAGCAGCGATCGGTTCTTTTACAAGTTTATTTTTATCTGTTTTAGTTTCAATTTGAACAATATTTTTACCTTCTTCGATGAAGAGGTTAGAAATGTCCACCGCTGAATCAAGCAAGCCACCTGGATTTTGTCTTACATCCAATACAAGTGCCTCCATACCTTCTTTTTCCATTTCTTCTATTGCTGTAACAAGTTCATCATACGTATCATCTGAAAAACTTGAAATAATAATATGGGCAACATTGTCACTTAGCATTTCAGCGTAAACCGTTTCTATAGGAATATCATCGCGAACTATCTTCATTTCCATCAATGCACTATCTCCACGTTGAATAGAAAGAGTAACCTCTGTCCCCTTTTTACCACGTATTAATAATACTGCTTCGGAAACACTGTAGCCTTGAATATCCTTACCGTCAACCTTTAATACTTTATCATTTGGTAGTAAACCAGCTTTTTCAGCAGGTGAATTTTTTATAGGAGAAACAACTGTAATAGTGCCATCTTGCTCTTGAATCTCTGCACCAATTCCCTGAAAGCTTGAGTGTATACTATCGTCAAACATTGAAGCCTCATCTTGATTCATATATTCTGAATAAGGATCTTCTAAAGCATCTATCATTCCATTGATTGCTCCGTTAATAACAGCATCCTGATCAATTTCTTTATAATAATCTTTTACTAATTTATCATAGGCCAAATATAATTTGGTAAATTCAGCTCTTTCACCCACATATTCTGTCTGTGAATTTTCAGTATGGACTTTACTTCCCTCATCCTTGTTATTCAAAAGAAAAAGGCTTGTAATTCCAGATGATACTATAACGAGGGTAAAAATCATTATCCATAACACGAAAGGCTTCATTTTTATATACTTAGAAGCATCAGTTGAAATTTGTTCTTGTTCCTCATTGTTTCGTTGCTCTTGTTCGTCCAAAATCTTCACCCTTTTCACACAGTTCATCTTTTAAAAATAGACTGCCAAGAATGACAGTCTATGTTTAAAGATTTTATTTAAGCGCTGCCTCTAAAGCTACAATTATCATATCATTAAATGTTGTTTGTCTTTCCTCTGATGAAGTAACTTCACCTGTAATGATATGGTCACTCACTGTTAATACAGACAAAGCTTGACGTCCAAATTTAGCAGCTAAAGTGTAAAGTGCTGCTGATTCCATTTCTACTGCAAGAACACCGTAGCTTGCCCATTTTTCATTTTGTGCATTTTCGTTGTAGAATAAGTCTGCTGTGAAGACATTACCTACACGAAGATTTAACCCAGCTTCTTTACCAGCGTTATATGCATTATATAATAGGTCAAAATCTGCTGTAGGAGCGAAACTAATATCATCTAAAAGTACTTTGTTCATAGAAGAATCAGAAGATGCTGCCTGAGCTAAAATAACATCTCGAACTTTTACATCTTTTTGAATTGCTCCACAAGTTCCAACACGAATTAACTTTTGTACATCATAATCATTCATTAACTCAGTTGCATAAATAGAGATTGATGGAACACCCATCCCCGTACCTTGTACAGAAACTCTTTTCCCCTTATATGTACCTGTGTAACCAAACATATTACGTACTTCATTATACTGCACAACATCCTCTAAGAATGTTTCTGCGATATACTTTGCACGAAGTGGATCTCCTGGTAATAAAATTGTGTCTGCAATTTCACCTTTTTTTGCGTTAATATGAATACTCATTATAATAACCTCATTTCTAAACTTATCGAGTTAATAATACCTTTTTTTACTAGGAATTGCAATGCAGAAGCCTATCTAATGTGATCTTCGTATAACCCCCATATTTCATCAAAAACGATTGCCGTCATCTCGGGATGAGCCAGTTCTTCGATGTATTCAGATATTTCCTGAAAAGACGTTTCTGCCTTAGGAAAATCATGCTGTAAAAACATATGTTCAGCAAACTGGGCTTTAGCATCGTTCTTTTGTCCTCCCCGGAACTTTAAAGCAAATAAGTAAAACGATTGATGCATACTTTTCTTCCTCCTTTAGTCATGAAGTAGCACTTTAATAAAAAAATTTGTAGATAATTCCAACTAAAACAATTAAACTAAAAATTATGAAGATAAAACCTATAGAAAGGATTGGTTCGTTTGACCTCTTTTATTAAAAAGAAGAAAGCTCCTAAATCACCTAAATTACCAAAACCAAAGAAACAGAAAAAACCATTTGTTTTTTCACTTTCCCGTTTTACAAAAGATACAAACAAGAGAAAGAGCTTTCAAAAGACAAATCTGTTAAATTCAATCCGTGGAAGAGTACTAATTATTTTTTCCGTCCTAATTATTATTCTATTTTCCATGCTTCTTCTTACTTCAGGCAACATGCAGTCGTCTCAGAAGGAATTAGAAACTTTTATGAACGTGGATATTAAAGAGCAGCTTATGGTCAACCAATTGTCAGCAGATATAGCGAAACTTTCAAACGCGGAGCAAAGTTATATCATAACAGGTAAATCAAATTATATGACAAGTTATAGAAGTTATAAAGATGCAATCATTACTCGTTTTAAAGAATTAGAGGCGATCTATAAGAACAGACCAGAAGAACTAAAAAAAGTGACAACAATTAATGAGCATTTTAATACATATCTTCAATACTCGGAACGTGCCCTTAGCTTGAGAGATAAAAATGGCTTCGAAGCTGCGCAAAAGCTAGTTAATGCAGGAAATGGACGTACATCTATGAGTCATGTTGATGTCCAAATAGAAGCAATGAATGAAGTGTTAGCAAAAAAGAATGCTAATCAAATTACACTACTTGAAGAAAAGAATCAAAACTCCTTGTACTTGTTTATAGGATTAACAATTTTCTCTGTATTGTTAACTTTAATATTTGGAATTTTGTTATTTAATTCGATTAAACGTAGCACTTATTCTATTAACCGTTCTATTTTAGATATTGCTCAAGCAGGTGGCGATCTGACAAGAAGAGTAAAAGTTAGAACAAAGGATGAATTCGCTGAGATTGCTTCTAATACAAATGTTTTAATAGCATCTATTGCAGATTTGGTTAAACGAGTTAGTTTGTTAACTGAAAACGTATCAGCAAGTGGACAGCAGCTCATGGCTTCTTCTGATGATACATCAATCACGATTCAATCCATAGCCGACTCTACAAACGAAATTGCATCCGGAAGTGAACAGACCTTGAAAAGTATGACACTGGCTATTCAAAAAATGAATTCACTAGAGGAAGCAACTAGATATTTGAACGATGACGCTCAAGCTGTAAAATCAGCAACAGATAATATGACCTCTGCTGCTAGATTAGGTGTAAAATCAGTACAGCACTCGTCTAATGTCATGCTAGATATCGAAGAAACGATGGCTAACACATCTCAAACAGTACAAGCTCTAGGGGTAAAGTCATATGAAATCACATCTATTATTAAAACGATTACCGCTATAGCCGAGCAAACTAATCTGCTTGCATTGAATGCAGCAATTGAGGCTGCTCGTGCGGGTGAGCACGGACGAGGCTTCGCAGTAGTCGCCGATGAGGTAAGAAAACTTGCCGAACAATCTCAAAATGCTGCAAAAGAAGTGACAGGAATTGTAACTTCTATTCAATCTGAGGTCACTTCTATCGTTAAGCAAAATCATGAAGGGGTAGAGAGCGTTATCAAAGGTGTAGAAGTTGCCAATGAGACAAATGCTTCCCTGGAACAAATAATGAAAAATACAGAGGAAACAATCAGTATTATTGATAAAATGGTAAATCAAATCGGACAAACACTTGAATTTAGCCAGGAAGTAGCTGCCTCCTTTATAGAGGTTACTCATATTGCTGAGAATACTGCGTCCAACACAGAAAGCTCTGCTGCAGCTGCTGAGCAAGGCAGCGCAGCGATGCAAGAAATCAATGCATCTGCTGTTGAATTGTCTCATCAAGCGGACGAACTACGAAAAGTTGTCAATGAATTTAAGCTTTAAGATTTGGCTATGTTAAAGGTCGATTTAAGACACAAAAAATGAGCTTAGGTATTTTTCCTAAGCTCATTTTATTTTGATTTCCTTTTTTACTAAAGCACCTGTTAGTTTAAGTACATTATTTCACAAAGACCCTTTATATGTAACAAGAAAAGGTGCCAACAAAGAACCAATTATTAAAATAAAAATAGCTATGCCAAGTGTCAAAAGACCATTACTAAAAGGAGAAAGAAAATACCCGAAGGTGAGCATTGGAAGAATAGTTAAAGAAACAAAAATTAACCTGCTTGGTGTTGTTATCTTATGTGTTGTATCGCATTCGTTACAATTAATAGGTTTATAATTTAGCCAGAAGGATTCATAGATTTTACTCCAACTAAAATATGTATTGCATTTCTCGCATTTTTGCAAAACTAATAACCTCCATTATAATTTTTGAATTTTCTGTTGTTTTATTATCCTACCGCGTTAGTCCAATAAGAAAAAAAGCTTTACCCCTTCTTGAAGTAAAGCACGACGTTTATTGAAGAAAGATTAAAGTTTAAAATTTTCTTCAAGTTCTTTTTAAACATCTGTATTATCCAATCACAAATCAAAAAGTCTTTCTCCTGTTAATATTTCAAATAAAACAGTAGAATTTTCTTCGTTTAGTTGAACGTACTCATTATCACCTTTTACAACTTCCACTTTATCTATATTTGGACTTATCCAAATTTCATATAACACTGCTTTAGCCTCTATTTCAGGATTTTTAAATTGAAATCCAAACCTGTAATCAGCAGGACGCACCATATCCACTTTGGCGTTTTCCCAATCAGCTTTATCTAATATACTTTTTACTTTTTGAACTTTCTTATTATCAGTAATTTCTTTGAAGTCTTCATATTTATTTTCATCACCAATACGCTTTTGAACTTCTATACTTTGTCCTTCGTTTTCTATTCCACTAGAACACCCTGTAATAACAAATAAAATCATTGTTAATGAAACAAATAAATTCTTTGTAAATCTCATCTGACCCCCCCTTCATTTAATGAGTCGAATTTCGTGTTAAAAAGTTCCATTTAATGTGTCAACGGTATATGTCTGACAAAAACGTTGATACGTGAGCTAACAAATTCCTTGTTCAAATAATGCACCGTTAGTTTAACTGTAACATTTCACATTGCATATCTGGGATCAACTTAATGTTTTGGACATAAAAATAGACCATCGAAACGATGGCGAGATTTTGCTAACGCACCTGTTAGGTTAAGTAGAAAAAATAAACGCATATTCATCAATCGGGCCAGTTCTCCTTCACTTAATTTAAATTAGAGACGGTGCATAAAGAAATTATTTCAATTAACCCATTAGCGATTCGCTACAACTAGAGCGTCTCATCCAATTTCTGAATCTTTGAGTTGGAAATTAAATAAACATTGCCAAAAACGTCGATTTTGTCTCCTTTTACACGTATAGCGCAATCTTTGTTCGACGCATAAATATTTATTTCTTCCGATAGAGGAGATAGTTCGCTTTGAACCAGTGCCATGTTATTTTCAAGATCAAAATGAGACAGGACGGAAAAATTGTCAAGACCGATTCCGTCGTAAACAGAGCTCATTTCAACTTCATCTCCAAAGTTTTTCGAGCATAACCATTTAGCGGACATGTTGATTGCTCCAGCGCTGGCTCCCATCACAACGGTGCTGCTTTTTTTAATCGAATCCGATAATTCATATTCCATCAAAAAACCATTTTGACTAAGAATATTGCCACCCAACAAGAAAATGACGGAAGCATTTTGAATTATCGCTTGGGCTTCTTCCTTCTGTACGCGGAAATTAATTAAATGATACTCATCAAACATAATGCCAGCCTGATCGAGCCACGAGCGTTCAGTAGCACCATCATCTTCATAAATAGATGGATTCGAGCTAATCATAGCTAGCGATTTTCTATCAGTTATATCCTCCTGTAATACCCTACCCAGATTCTCTGGGAAAAAATTGTCAAACCAACCTAAATAATAGTGAATTTTCATAAGTACCCCCTCAGCAAAGTGTAAATAATATTTATTCCTTGCGTCACTCATTCTGTTTTCTTGTCACTCTCAATATACCCGATTGTTAAACACAATTTAAACAACACTCTTCAACTATCCTGCTGCTTTAGTTTAATTGTAACATTTAACAATGCATATCTGAGATCAATTTAATGTTTTGGACATAAAAATAGATCATCGAAATGATGGCCATATTTTGCTAAAGCACTTGTTAGTTATAGAAATACTGCATACTGAGTTCTATTATTATAAATCGAAGAAATGAAAAGAACCTAATAAACAGACAAAAGCTATTATCCATAAAGTCAAATATGTATGTTTTTTTAGTTTTCTATCTAATGCTGATATAGATTGAATAACTTTGATAACAACCCCTGAAAAGATAGCTACCATAAATGCACCTAATAATGTAGGAATGTCGATTAAATATTCATTAATTAGTCTAAACAGAATAACCGCAAACGCTACTGAAGCACCAGAAAGAAAATGTTTTAAATTCATTAGAATTCCCTTTTCTCATTACAATTTACTCTTATAAAACTTATGAAATAATTCCCTATAACAAGTACTTCTACCTTCAATAACATTGTCAGAACGTTATCATACAGTCTAGTGCGATCCACCAAAACTGAGGATTACGTTGGTCATTGGTTAGATTCGAATGGAGATGAACTACTTTTGGTTCTACGTCAAGTGGATTAATAATTCCTCCATGAAAAATAAGAGCTCTGTATTAACAAAAAATGTTGATACAGAGCTCTTATTATGTCCTTATCGACCTAGTAGAAGAGAACCTCTCTACCTTTCAGTAGATTGTGTTCCTCCCCCTTACTGAACCGTGCTTGCGCTATTTACGCACACGTTCTTTAATGATTAATCAACCTTGTCCATAAACAGAGCCTTATTATTTTATTAATATCAGTTGTATTTTTGAATCGTTACCCTTAATCAATAAATCAATATAAGATAAGAGGGCCTATTTTAATTTTTTGGTAAGTAAATTAAAAAAGTAGTGCCAATATTTAATGCACTTTCTACCTGGTCGATCAACTATGGTGCCATAGAGCCCATCCGTTAAGATCGTCAACAAAATATTACAAAGGGCATGGAAAATTAATTCCATGCTTTTGTGTTCTTAAAATAATTTTAAAAATTCTCCATAGCCTTCTTCTTCTAGCTTGGCTTTTGGAACAAAACGCATAGCAGCGGAATTTATACAGTATCGTAAACCTGTTTCTTCCTTAGGACCATCAGGAAAAACATGTCCTAAATGAGAGTTAGCTGTTTTACTTCTTACTTCTACCCTTCTCATGCCATGAGAATCATCAAAGTGCTCTATCACTTCATGTGCTTCTATGGGTCTAGTAAAGCTTGGCCATCCACATCCCGCATCATATTTATCCTTAGAATGGAATAATGGTTTTCCAGAAACAACATCTACATAGATTCCCTCTTCAAAATGCTTATCATATTCTCCTTGAAAGGGTGGCTCTGTTCCATTTTGTTGTGTAACATAATATTGCATTTCAGTTAGTTTATCCTTCATTTTGTAGCCTCCTATTGTTCTCTACGAACGCCGCTCTTCCTGATCCAACAAAGTAACGGTTATAATGTGTCGGATTCTTTTTATAGTAATCCTGATGATATTCCTCTGCTTCATAAAATTCTGAAGCAGGCAAAATTTTTGTAGCTATTTTCTTTGGGAACCTTCCAGAAGCATCAAGTGCTTCTTTCGATTGCTCTGCTTTCTTTCGTTGCTCCTCAGTATGGTAAAAAATAGCCGTTTGATAGGACGAACCTTTATCAAAAAATTGTCCTTCTTCGTCTGTCGGGTCGATATTTAACCAAAATATTTCAAGTAATTGATCATAAGAGAACTTGCTTGGTTCAAATGTTATTTGAATAGCTTCATAGTGTCCTGTAGCATTTGAGCAGACCTGTTCATAAGTTGGATTTGGTACAGTCCCACCCGTGTATCCAGAAACTACTTTTTCAATGCCGTCATACGAATCAAACGGTTTTACCATGCACCAAAAGCATCCTCCTGCAAATGTTGCTTTTTCCATTATATATCCCTCATTTCGATGGAACTATTATTTCTAAAACAATTTTATCTTCCTGAAGATTTAATTCTTTAGCTCGGACATTGACTCCGGAAGCCATTGGAATGCTAGCTAATTGAATTAATACTTCCTCCTCGTCAGGCTTAACTACCATCCAGCGTGGAAGATCAATGGAATCTCTTAATAACTTTAACACAGTTTCTGGTGGTAATTGAAGCTGACCGACTTCTACAGAAGATTGCTCGAGACGAATATTGCCATTCTCCTCTACAAAAGGTTCGAAATACATTTTAACTGGGAGAGTTAGTGAAAATATAGTTAACTCCGAGCTTAAAATAATTTGATCATCTACACTCAATTGAAGGGGTATAGGTTTATTATCCATTGCTTTCGCTATAAATGTGTTTGCAATGCCCTGAAAATCCTCCTTAGAGGCATTTACAGTTAATACATGCCCAGAGGGATTAGCCTCCTCAGCGCTTTTTACCTCTACAGATTCTGCTGGAGCTGTTATCCAATATAATAACGTACCAATACTTCCTACAATAACTAATAACAATAAAAAAAAGGCAATCTTCCACTTATTCATCTAACCAACTCCTCAAAAGAACAATTCCCTACTTTGCTCATCTATCAAACCACAATTTTCTAAAGAATTTACTACATTCTCGACTATTAACTCATATCCCTTGCTATTAGGATGGAAGAAGTCGGTATGATAAACTAAGTTTGCATTAGAATCAAACAAAGTATCAATCGGTGCAAAACATGCATTCGTATTACTATATGAGAGTGATTCAATGGTGTCATTCCAATCAGTGATAATTTGGTCTACCTCACTCGTTTCATCTGTAACAATGGTAATAGGGTTATAAATTCCTATCATTAGTATTGGAGCACTGCTATTAACCTCTCGAATTTCTTCAAGGATATCATCATAATTTCTTTCGAAACGTTGAAGTTCCTTTTCAAAAGCCTCAATTTGAAGATTAAAAAGGTCCTTTTTAAATACCTTCATAACATCGTTACCACCAATGGTAATTGTTATTAAATCTGCTTTTCGAATTTGATGGTCGATTTCACCATCTCTTAACAATTTTAAGAGTTGGTCACTACGTCTTCCTCTTTTAGCAGTATTGGTTAAGACAACATCTTCTATTCCTTTGTATTCTAATATTTGATTTTTTAGCCTTCCTACATAACCATTTCTTTTTAATTCGTCTCCCACCCCTTGAGTTAGAGAATCTCCAAGCCCAACCAACTCAAGAGTTCTTGGAAAGAATTCAGGTGGAATTATATATTCTTCAAATAAAATTGTCTCCTTTTCAGAAAAGCTTACTTCTTGTATTTTTTCTGGAGCACAACTTGATAAAAGAAAAACAAAAACAAGAATTATTAAATACTTATATTTCATATCTAACCCCTTTATTTATACCCATTAATAATCTGGATGAAAAATACCTTTATTATTTTTTGAAGTACGCCCTTGCTATTTAACTGTACGAAAACTTAATGTCCTAGGCAAACTTCACAAAATCTATAAATAAAAGCAGGGAAATATTGAGCCTCCCTGCTTTTAGCATTATTCTGTCATATACATAAAACCAATAGCACCGGGACCAGTATGTGTACTAATCACTGGAGAAGTAAAGGAAACTTGAATATCTTTAAAACCAGAGTCTTTAATTAATTCCATTAAAGGTGTGGCCATAGATAACCCATGGGCATGAGATATTCCAACTGCTTTTACGATTTTACCTTTAGTGTCTTCCAAATACTGTTTAAACAAATAGTTGACTACTTGCTTATGACTTCTAGCTTTTGCTACAGGAGTATAAACCCCGTCTGCAAGGCTAGCAATTGGCTTAATAGAAAGTAATGATCCAATCATTGCTTTCCCTTTGCCAATACGTCCACCTTTAACTAAATTATCCAAAGTATCTACAACCACATATAAATCGGTTTTAGATCGAATATCAAAAACCTTTTCAATAATAGCCTCTTTTGTTGAACCGTTTGCCGCCATCTTTGCTGCTTCTTCTACTTGGAAATATAGGGCAAAAGAAATAAACTTTGAATCAATAACTGTAACATCAGAATCCGTTAAATCAGCTGCATTCTGTGCCGATTTAACCGTACCACTCATGCCTCCGGTCATATGAATAGAAATAACTTGATCTCCATTTTTACCAAGCCTGTCATAAAGTTCTTTAAAAACACCTACTGCTGGTTGGGAGGACTTTGGAAGATCTTTTGAAGAGCTCATTTTATGTAAAAATTCTTCTGGCTGTAAGTTAACACCGTCAATGTATGACTCTCCATCAATCTGGATTGTTAAAGGTACAACATGTATATTATATTTTTCAATTATCTCTTTTGTTAGGTCTGCTGTCGAGTCTGTAACTATATGAACCTTAGGCACTGTGTATCCCTTCCTTCCTCTATAGTACTATTATAAGAAGAAAGACGCCAATCTGTAAACTATTTGTGTCTACTTTGGAGCTCAATAATTTTATTTGAGATAACTGTATGTAGGTCTTCCATAGTTTGTTTTGAATCATTTTCTTGAATCATCTCTTTACTATATGAAGGAAGTATACTAATTTGAACGTGAGCTGGGCAAATTTTGTTATTATTTTTCTCCATAATATTTGAGGTTCCGTGTATGGCTATTGGAACAATCGGCACGTTTGCCTCTTTGGCAATACGCATGAATCCTGATTTGAATGTACCAATGCCTTGTCCTTTGCTTCGTGTACCCTCTGGAAACATCAAAATAGAATGTCCTTGTTGCAATTGTGACACAGTATCTTGTATCGAACGATAACTGCTTTTTCTATTAGACCGATCCAAAAATACACAATTCATTTCCTCCATCCATTTAGAAATCAAGGGAATTTTTTTTACCTCTATTTTTGAGATAAATCCAAATGGTTTAGGTATATGAGTTAACAGGGTCGGTATATCAAAGTTTCCTTCATGGTTGCTTATAAACAACACAGCTCCCTGGGGGAGGTTTTCTAATCCCTCTACAATAAATTCACTTTTTGTTCTTTTAAGAATACCGCCTGCCCATTTTTGAGGCACCTCATGAATTAATTGATCGTATTCCTCTACTGAAATCTCATTTTTTAGAGATTTAATCTTGTTTAATTTTGGAAGACTAAATGGTAAATAACCAAATAAAAATCCAAATGTCCTTAAAGAAGAAAACAACTTATTCACTAACCTTTCTATCATAAACCAAATATACATAGGTTATTCCATCAGGAGTCGTCATTTCTTCTGACTTTTCCGTAAGAACCCACTCATCATAACTATAAGGCGGAAAAAAAGTATCTCCTGTAAACGTTTGTTGAATAAATGTAATATATAATCTATCTGCTTTTGGCAAGATTGCTCTAAATATTTGTTCTCCCCCGATAACCATTACTTCGTGATGATGAGCTTTCGCTAATTCAACAGCATCAGTCAAATTACCTACTACATCTGCTCCTTCGACTCTGTATGAAGGATTTCTAGTAACAATGATACTCTTTCTTCCTGGTAATACTTTTCCAATCGACTCGTATGTGTTTCTACCCATAACCATTGCTTTATTCATTGTTTTCTCTTTGAAATAAGCCAAATCACCTGGTATATGCCATGGTAAATCTTTGTTATAGCCAATTACACGATTTGGATCATGTGCTACGATAAGTGATATCATTATTCTTCTCTCCTCTAAACAGCAATTGGTGCCTTGATTTTTGGATGTGGGTCATAGCCTTCTATAGTAATATCTTCGATTTCAAAGTCAAAAATAGACGATTTTTCATCATTTAATAATAATGTCGGTAAAGGACGAGGCGATCTTGCTAACTGAGTTTCAACCTGTTCAAAATGATTCGAATAAATATGAGCATCACCAAGAGTATGAATGAATTCACCTACTTCTAACTTACATTCCCTAGCTATTAGATGAACAAGTAAAGCGTAGGATGCAATATTAAAAGGAACGCCTAGGAAAACGTCCGCGCTTCGCTGATACAACTGACAGGATAGCTTTCCATTAGCCACATAAAATTGCATAAAACTATGGCATGGTGGCAATGCCATATCATCCACCTCTGCAGGGTTCCATGCTGTAATAATATGTCTTCTAGAATCAGGATTGTTTTGAATGCCCTCTATTAGGTTTTCTAATTGGTCAATTGTTTCACCATTTTGAGTTGGCCATGAACGCCATTGTCTACCATAAACTGGGCCAAGGTCGCCAAACTCTTTCGCAAAAGATTCGTCTGAGAGAATTTTATCACAGAAGAGTTTCATTTGCTCTTTCAACACTACCTTGAATTCAGGATCCTTTGAAGCCCTTACGCCAAAATTGCTCATGTCTGGACCAGTGTACTTATCACTATTCACCCATTTTTCAAAAGCCCATTCATCCCATATATGATTATTAGCCTCTATCAACGTTTTAACGTTCGTATCTCCTTTTAAGAACCATAAGAGCTCACTAACTATAAGTCGAAAGGCAGTTTTTTTAGTAGTCATTAAAGGGAAACCTTCAGATAAGTCAAAGCGCATTTGATAACCAAAAACGCTCTTCGTGCCTGTTCCAGTTCGATCCCCTTTTTCTACTCCATATTCAAGAATGTGTTTACATAAATCTAAGTATTGCTTCATTTTATTACTTCCTTTCATCCGTAAAAAAAGCTCTCATCTAAGAGAGCCATTTAGGTGGTGTATTCTTGGACCAAAAAATCTCACCTAGAGCATAATGCTTAGTATATTTATCTTCTGCCAGGTGATAATGAAAATTAAAGTAGTAACCATCAAGCGGTTTTTTATCTGTTCTAACGTGGAAACGCATTATGTCTTTTTTAGTAATGTCATCATAAATATTAAATATTTTTTCATGATATTCCCCAGATGGTCTCTCTGATATTGCTAGTTGAGATGCTTTATCACTGTCTAGAGTAATAATTGTAGCATCAATAGCTTCTTGAATCCTTGGGAATATAATGTCATCAAATTCATTTTGTATAACTGGCCCTATTCTTGTCCCAAACTTTATGTATGCTTGCTCTTTAGCTGCTATGGTAATACTTTCACTGTAATCAATAGGTTCTTGAAGACTGACATGGTCATACTCCCGGGTATTGCTTTCAGAAGTGACCGATTTCAACGGAGCTTTATTGTCTAATAATTGCTCCCAAATGACATGGTTTGGCGATATTAATCCAAAGGTAAGCAAAGCAACAGTAATTATAATCGACTTTTGGAACCATTTTTTCATCTTTTTCACCTTCAATTATGTACAAATTTGGTATAACCGGATATTAAGATATACGAAATCGAGAACAAAAGGTTTCATCTTCCTTGTATTCATTGTACAATAAATAGGGTAAACAATCAGTAGGTTTTTTAAACTAAGGAGGAAATTCTTATGAGCACAGATATAATCATTGGAATTGGATTTTTATTTTTATTAGGTTATTTAACTTCATTAAACTTCACGCACTGATTTTTAAACTGTTAAAAAAGAGGGAAGCGACATTAGTCACTTCCCCTCTTTTTATTTTTCAATCACTCCGTAGTGAAATTTAGAGGTGGGTCTGGTTATTTGCTTAAAACCAAAGCTTTCGAACATTGGCGATCGGAAATGAGCTTTTAAAACTACTCGTTTTCGAGCAACTCTTGTTGCTTGTTCCACCCACTCATTACTCAAGCCTCCATGTACCCCTATATCTCTCAACGATTGAAAGTTGGTGGATTCAATAATTTCCTCTTCAAACATTGGATCCATATAAACTACATCATATGAATTATCTTCAGCTCTTTTTAAAAAATTTAAAGCGTCGTCATGACAGATGCTTATTTGACGCATTGTATGTTGTAGAATAGAAAAATCAGTATTATATTTTTTTAAACCTTGTTGCACCATGTAAGCAATAATTTTATCTTTTTCTAATGCATTCACTATTCCAGTATCTCCTATTGCATAAGCTGCAATTAGACTATCTGAACACAATCCCGCAGTAGTATCTAGAAATTTATCTCCTTTAGATAGCTCTGTTGCGAGTAAAAAAGGATCTTTATCTCCCTTGATCAATCTTTTCATTCGGAATGCAGCGGAATTTGGGTGAAAGAAAAAAGGGGTTAAGGAACCATAAGGAAAATACTCTAACCGCTCCTTACCCACAACCATTACATTTGCCTGATGCTCTTGTTGTATTTTTTCAACAGATTTTTTGTTTCTTTCTACATATGAAATTTTTAAAAGAGATGCTATTTCTTTTGCGGTTTGAATCATACTTATATTTGTTCTACCAGCAGTGGTAATAATACTTTCCATTAGATAATATCTGCAAGAACACCAGCTAAATGATCTTTAATAGTATCCATAGAATTACTTTCAATTTGTTCTCTAGGAATGAAATAAGCCAATTCCCCATCTTTCCAAATAGCAATAGAAGGCGAGCTTGGAGGAACATCGCTAAAATAATCTCGCATAGTTGCAGTTGCCTCTTGATCTTGACCAGCAAAAACAGTTACTAAATGCTCAGGTTTTTTGTCTAGCTCCGCAACGGCTGCAGTTACTGCGGGTCTAGCAAGCCCAGCTGCACATCCACAAACTGAGTTAACTACAATTAAAGAAACCCCAGTCTCCTTCATATGGCTATGCACTTCATCAGGAGTAGTCAATTCTTTAAAACCAGCGTCTGTTAACTCACTTCTCATTGGTTTAACTACTTGCTTCATATATTCATCGTACGCGTTCATGGTTTCGCCCACTTTCATTTATGTTCATATTCCCATTATTTAAAGGGTTTTATATTTCCTATTCTACTTCTCTTTTAAAATTTTTTCACTTCATTTAACTTTTAATATTAATTTTTATCCTTATTATTACGAATCATCGAATAATCAATAGTTCCGTTCAATGAAAAATAGTATGATTATTAAACATCATAAGGCAAAGGGGAAGAGAAAAGTGATAGATTACAATGGTCGATGCTTTGTTTCAATTGAAAATACAGATAACGGTGAAGTTTCTTCAAAAACTATTTTTGAATACAAACAAGAGGGACATATTATCTCAGCAGCATATAGTGGTGGGGAAATTGTAAAAGGCACATTGATTGGAGTTATAAAGGGCGACGGTTGCTTAGAGTTTCGATATAACCACGTTAACAACAAAAATGAAATTAGAGGTGGCCAATGCACTTCTACTCCTAAAATTTTACCTGATGGGCGAATTAGATTATATGAAAAATGGAAATGGCTTGATTCTGAAGCTACTGAGGGAAATTCAATCATTGAGGAAGTTAGAAACTTTTAAATAGAAATAATAATTAGGATATCAATTTACTGAAATGAGGTAATTATGTGGGAGAAAGCTTTGTACATCATTTATGCATTCAAACAAATACATATTATGAATCGTTAAATTTTTACACCGAAGGGCTAGGTTTTAAATTAGTAAAAGAATCATCCGGTTTTCATAACAGAAATTTTAACACATGGATACAATTAAATAACTTTTATATTGAATTACAAACTGGAAAACTAAATGAAATACTTAGTCGTGGAGACTCAAATTCGCAAGGGTTAGTTCATTTCTGTTTATGGGTTGATGATTTAAATTCAGAAGTGGCTCGTCTACGTGAAATAGGAGCTAAATTTCTGATGAAAAACAATGAATTCATTTATCAAGTTGAGAATGGTAACCTATGCAAATTACAAGCTCCTGAAGGAACAATTATAGAACTTCGAGACAATAAAGGAATTTAGTTAAAGAAAATAATGAATAACGCAAAATAAGTCCTTCTGAAAATCAGAAGGACTTATTTTGTTATTTCTAAAGTATTAATCTCCAGCTAATTTCTCACTGATAACTTGCCAATTGAACAATATTTTTTCTCATTAGAAACAACAATTGTCAAATTGAGCCCTTTCTATTAAAAATTTAAGGGAAAATGGTATCATTTTTGCATTAAACTACTCTTATTTTTAGAGATAGAAATTTAACTATGATAATATTAGAAATATCATAAAAATCGACTTTTTCAGACAAATTTCAACAAAAATAAAACAAGGTAATTCAAAAAGCATAAACGTCTAATATCTGTTAAAGCTATTTACAAAAAGATACCTTCATGTATTGAAACTAAATCTTACGATGGATTAGCTCTCTCGTAATACACACAAGTTAATTTGATGGGGAGCGAAATAAAATGATGATGTTAAATGAATTGTTAACAGCAATAAACGTAAAAGCTACTCAAATGACACAAAATATTTTGGTAAGTGGTCTCGCCTTCAACTCTAAGAAAGTTGAAAAAGGTTTTTTGTTTGTGGCTATTTCTGGCAACCATATGGACGGTCATTCATTTATTGAAGATGCCATCCAAAATGGTGCTGTCGCAGTCATCGGGGAAAAGTCTTTGGATTTAAAAAATGTTCCTTACTTTCAAGTAAATGATTCTAGGACAGCCTTGGCATATTTGGCTAAGAAATATTTTCAAAATCCAACTAAAGATAAAATCCTTATTGGCATAACTGGAACTAACGGTAAAACGACTACCTCTTACATGATTAAGCACATTTTAGAAAGCCAAGGCTTTTCTTGTGCCCTATTTGGAAGTATTTCCGTTATCTTAAACAATGAAGAACAAGCATCCTCTCACACTACATTGGATCCTTTAACATTTCATGAGCTCGTTGCAACTAGTAATGATCAGGTCATTATAATGGAAGTGTCCTCACACGGGCTTATTCAACAAAGAGTCGAAGGTCTTGAATTTGATGTTTGTATCTTCACAAATTTAGAGCAAGAGCACTTAGATTATCATAAGAATATGGAGTCTTACTATTTAGCAAAGCAGTCATTATTTACGCTTTTAAAAAATAGCGGTACTGCAATTATTTACTCAAGCAATGACTGGAGCGAAAGATTAAATACATACGTAGAGTCTATTGGTAGAAAGGTAATTAAAATTAATGGCCTGTTCCCCACCTATTCAGTACTGGATTCAAGTCTTATAGATGAAACCACTCAAGTTAAAGAGACATTTTCTCTTGCGACTACAATGCAAGGTAAACATAATATTGAGAATGCCTCTGTCGCTTTCGCAACTTCTGTACAACTAGGTATTGATGCAAGGGTTGTCGAGGAAGCACTGAATGACTTCAAAGGTCTACCTGGTCGATTTCAATTATTTTCCCATCCTACAGGAGCAACCATTGTTATTGATTACGCCCATACTGCAAACGCATTTCAACATATTTTGGAAACAGTCAAATCTCAAAATGCTAAAAATATATATCATGTTTTTGGTTTCCGGGGGAATCGAGACGTAAATAAAAGAGCTAAAATGATTGAGATTTCTTTAAAACACTCTAATCAATGCATTTTGACATTTGATGACTTGAATAATGTATCACCAGAGCAAATGATTAATGAGCTCCAACTTTTAGGAACACATGAAAAGTGTATTATTATCCCTGATCGTACGGAGGCAATCAAGCATGCATGGAAAATGGCTCAAGCAAATGACTGGATTGTGATAACAGGGAAAGGGTGTGAAAGTTATAAACAAAGTTATACGCTCTCCACTACCTCTGATGTGCAAACCTTAGATTATCTATTAAAACAATCATCCCAATTCAAGCAAGAGGCAGAAAGTTGTTAAGCTTATATAACGATTTCGACTAGACTTAGTTTTAAAGCTAAGTCTTTTTATGTAGAAATAAGTAAATGCATAATTCCACTATTAAGGCTCACGCTATCTAAAGCATTAGAATTTAGAAAAGTGAGGGAAATAGATGTATTACTATAAAGAAGAGTTAATAAATATTATTAAACCAGACAAGCCAGACCCAGCGGCTGCTCGTGTCCTACAAGAAATATTAGGTGGTCACTACGGGGAAATGAGAACAATGATGCAGTACTTTTTTCAAAGCTCCAATTTTAGAGGTAATGAAAAACAGTACCGTGATTTATTAAGAGGTGTATTTTTAGAAGAAATCGCACATGTCGAGCTTGTACAAAACACCATAAATGCACTTCTCGATGGCTCTGGAGATACCAATTTGGCTGGAAACAGCGGACCTGATCATGCACCATTACATGACCCTGTACAACATGGGAACCCACATCATTATATTATTGGTGCTCAGGCATCGCTACCCGTAGACGCTTCAGGCAACCCTTGGAATGGTTCTTGGGTATATTCCCATGGAAATCTGATTGCAGACTTGCTTAATAATGTGGTACTAGAGTCTACTGGTGTACTTCAAAAAACACGTATTTATGAGATGAGTTCAAACCAAACTTTCCGTGAAACGCTGGCATTTTTAATCGTTCGAGATAATGCACACCAAAATGCTTTTGCAAAAGCATTAGAAACTTTAGGAGTAGAATGGGGAAAAATCTTCCCAATTCCGAATTATGATATTAATAAATATCCTGAGTGTAAAAAGTTTGTGGATTTGGGCTATCATAATGCTCAATTTAACTTTAGACTGGACCCAACAAGAATAGGAGAAATATTTAAAGGTGCAAGTCCAAGTAGAAACAAAGGTGATTTACAAGTAACCCCACCACCAACAGGTTTCCCAGTACCTGTACTACCTCCAATGCCAAACGAACATAGTCCAGGCTTGAATGACATGAACATGTAGTACTTATAACATCAATAAAAGGAGACTGTGGTAAATTCACAGCTCTTTTTTATTGATATTGATCTGTTTAATTTGTTAGGGGAAATGCTAATCTACTCTTTCCAACAGATTTCTCATTCTCCTCCCAAATAAAAATTAGTTCATATATTTTATTGTAAGAAGTGTCCTTAACTTTCATGTAAAAACCATTCTGTCCATCGGCAATAAATTGTGTATTGCCAATTTGGTGATACTCGGTCGTATATTCTTTAATTTCCACCTTGTTCGGAGCCGGATTCATGTTATCCCATTTAACTCTTATTACATCCCCAATTTGTGCTTGTCCTTGGTTATTAAACTGATGATTTAATCTATATTCTGCAGAACAATCCAACCAACAAATTTCTTCATAAATAGAATCAAACCCTACTTGATTATTTAGCGAAAGAATTGGATTTTCAATTGAATCAAATGAAGGTAACTGTATTTTTTCTTCTACTAAAACAATCTCTTTAGGTTTTTCTTTGATTTCTATTTCATTAGAACATCCTGCCAAAACAATTATTAAAAATAATGGTACAAATATTTTCTGCATATTATACTCCCCCCCCTTAATAGGACAACTACTGATTATCTTAAAAAGTCCCTCTACCCTCGTCTTCATACTTCTCCAATAGATATATGTATAAAGAACTTTTATCACAATTTCGGGTGCATCTTTATTTCATTATACATTTTTATCTCTACAAATATTTCCAAAACCCTTGTTGTGTTCTCGAAATAGAAAAAAGCAGACCCACATTAATAATTAATGTTCAGGTCTGCTTTCTTTTACTGTTGAATTACGCTTGTATTTAACTTTTGTTAGCGAGAGTTTGTAATCGATAAAGGCTCCTATGAATCCCATTGGAAGTCCACCAGCTAAAATAGATAAAACTACAATGAAAAGGTTAATGTCTTCTACTTTAAATGTAAGTAAATATAAGGTTATAAGAGTACCTACGATTAGAAAAATAATAGTAAAATAATACGTAACATGACTATTTCCCTTAGAGTTGGCTCCTTTTTGTTTAACTTGATCCTTACTCATTTTGATCCCTCTCTTCGGCTTTAAATTATATTTATATTATTCACCCATTTTCCTGAATTTACACATCTCTTAGTGGAATATTTTTTTATTTTTACAGGACGAGGCTTTTATATTGATTACTTAAAAATTACCCGAATCTGTACAAATAAAACATTCCTATACAGCAGTTATCAAACTTTTCAGTTTATTACCACAAAAAAGGAAGCATAGGATATCTCCAATGCTTCCTAGAATTGTTCGCTTATTTTCTTGCTTCACTCATTTGTTTCCAGACGGAACCTTTCGCCTCTTCCCCACCTTCAATTCGGGCAATCGCCATACGAATTTGAAGCTTGACCTCGTACTCTTTATCGTCTTTTGCTTCTTTCAGAGCTGGTAACGCATCCACATCTCCTACTTCATAAAAATACATTGCTGCTCTCCAACGAACTAATTTGTTTTTGTCAAAAAGAGCTTCCTTCATAGCGCCAGCAAATTGTTCAAAACCTAAATCACTCATTGCATCCCCAGCAGTACGCCTCACTGATGAACTTTTATCCTTTAACGTCATCTCTAGATAAGGTACAACGGATTCATCTTCTATAAGGCCAAGGTAAACTGTTGCAAGTCGTCTAATGGAAACTTGCTCGTCCTGAATAGCTCGTGCAAGCACAGGGATATCTTCAAGTTCCGGGTTGATAAGATTATTAAGAAGCTGGAATCTCTTTTCCCAATCACCTACCTCGAACTCTTCAAGAGTAAAAGGAACCCGAATTGGTTTTTTGTCTTCTTCAGCTTTATTCTTATCAACTATTAATTGCTGCAGCTTACTTTCTGGGAAGCTGGCTTCCAGTTCTTTTACTAACTGTTCCCCAATTTCCTTTTGTTCTCCGTAGCGAACACCATAATCTACCCATTTACGAAGCATGATATAGTTTTCTTTGTCACCTTCCATCGCTTCATCTAATGCTTTAGTAAAACGTTCAGATAAACCAAATCTAGATTCTGAGTCACCATCAAATACCTTTACCTGCAGAGGAATTCCCTTGAAGGATTGTACATGGACATACACTTCACCGTAATGATCTAATGGTTTATCTCCTGTTTCTGCTTCGTTTTCTCCACCAAATACATTTTCAACTGATGCTAAAATGGATTCCCAGCTAAATTTAGCGATTCGTTCAATCGCTAAAAAGTCGGCAACATGGTATACCCCTTTTACTCCTTCAATTTCAAAGAGTCTTTGAATCTCTTTTGGCGCATCTGTTATGTTATCCTTCTTATAGTTATGACTTTTACCAAAGGGTAACTCCTGGTCGATGACTATCTTCATTGTATTTGGGCTTGGTGTTGGTTCAATCGTTAATATTTTCAAAATTCATACCTCCAGTATTATAAATCATGAAGAAGCAATTTCTTCTAAATAGGACCATCTTTCAATTAGCTTCTCATAAGCTGCGTTCGCTTGGTCTAATTGTTCAGTTAGTTGCTGTAACAATGTAAAATCAGAACCAGTAGTTAAAAGTTTTTGCTCAAGCTCTTCTATTAACTGCTCGGTTTTTTCAATCTCGCCACTTATCCCTTCCCATTCTCGTTGCTCTTTATAGGATAGCTTTTTCTTTTCCTTTATACTTTTTACTGGTGTCTCTTCCTTTTTTATTTCCACCGCTACTTTAGATACATCTTTAAGATCATCCAAATAATCTGAATAAAGCCCTAACCACTCTTGAACTAAACCATCTCCATTAAGGATCCAGAGCTTTTTGGCAATCCTATCTAGGAAGAAACGATCATGAGAAATCGTAATAATAACGCCTGGGAAGGATTCCATAAAATCCTCTAATACAGATAATGTTTGAATATCCAGGTCATTTGTAGGCTCATCCAGGAATAGAACATTTGGTTGCTCCATTAACATTTTTAAAAGGACAAGTCGCTTTTTCTCTCCTCCAGACAGTTTGCCTATCTGAGTACCGTGTGTATTTAGTGGAAATAGAAACCGTTCAAGCATTTGAGCTGCCGAAAATTTCTCTCCAGAACCTGTTTCTATCAGATTGGAAGATTCACGTACATATTCAATCATTCTCGTTTGTTCATTTAGTTTTGGAAGTTGTTGCGAAAAATGCATTAATTTTACGGTAGAACCAACGACAATTTCTCCAGAGTCCATTGGGACCTCTCCTGCAAGCATTTTTAGCAATGTACTTTTCCCGACCCCATTAGGGCCTACAATACCGATTCGATCTCCTGCCTGTAGGATAAAAGAAAAATCGTCTACGATTACTTTAGAATCAAAGCGTTTAGAAATATTTTTGCCTTCTAACACTTGTTTACCTAACCTTGTAGTAGCCATTTCAAGCTCCAGATTGAGTGCAGAATTGTCGCGATCCAGCTTTGCATCGATTTCTTCAAAGCGATCCTTTCTCGCTTTTTGCTTTGTCGATCTAGCCTTTGCTCCCCTGCGAATCCATTTTAGCTCGTTTCGATATAAATTTTGTAGCTTTTGCTGAGAAGCAGCATTCATTTCTTCACGAATCGCTTTGGATTCAAGGTAATTAGCATAGTTTCCAGTATGAGTATAAAGAGTTTTATCAGCAAGCTCATAAATATGAGTCGCTACTGCATCTAAAAAGTAACGATCATGTGTAACAAAGATAATGGCTCCCTCTACTCTTTGCAGCATGTCCTGCAACCAGTCTGTGGATTCTTTATCCAAATGGTTAGTCGGCTCATCTAATAACAATAAATCTGCTGGTTCTATTAATACTTTTGCTAGTGCCACTCTTTTTTGTTGGCCACCAGACAAATGTAAAATTGAATCTTCAAACTGAGTAATACCGAGTTTAGTTAATGCTGTCTTAGCTAAAGCATTGACATCCCAAGCCTGAAGTTCATCCATTTTCTGTTGCAAATCCATCAATCTATTTTGTAAATCAGTTGAATCGGAGTTAGCCATTAATGCTAGCAGTGCTTCCTCATATTCTCTGTTAATCTTAAGAATAGGCGAGTCTCCGCTAAATACAGTTTGAAGAACTGTTTCATCTTTTTCAAATACTGGTTGCTGCTCCAAATAGGCGATTCTAAATTTGTTTGGATGATCTCGATCAATTGAATCTGCCTCTAGCTCTCCTGCAATAATCGATAAAAAAGTAGATTTTCCCGTTCCATTGATACCGATTAACCCTGCGCGATTTTGATTGTTAATCGTAAATGAAATATTTTCAAACAGCGTCTTCTCTCCCACTGTTTTCGTTAGATTGGAAATGATTAAATGGCTCATATAGATTCCCCTGTTTCTTGTCTTAAGTTTTCTAAAAATAATTCCATAAAGGCATGTCTTTCTTTGGCAAGTTCTTTACCTGTTCTAGTTTGCATACCGTCCGCCAATTTAAGTAGCTTTTCATAGAAATGAGTAACGGAGGCTGTTTGTTTAGAGCGATAATCTTCTGCAGACATATTATCTCTTGGCGTTTCAGTCACATCGTATAATTTTCTGCCCTTTGCTCCGCCGTAAGCAAACGTTCTTGCAATTCCAACTGCTCCTATAGCATCTAGACGATCTGCATCACGAACAATTTTAGCTTCGATAGTATCTGCAGTTATTTCATGCCCACCGTTGAAAGAGACAGCTTGTATAATGTTTTTGACTTGTTCTGTTGTTTCTTTTGAAAGGTCAAGCTGCTGAATGATATGTTCCTCCATATATTTTCCTTCTGTCGTAACATATTTTGGATCGCTCACATCATGTAGCAACACTGCTAACTCTATAATTTCATTGTCTACATCAACCTCAGTAGATGCTATATATAAAGCATTTTTTCGTACTCTTTCGATATGCAAAAAATCATGACTTGCATCAAACTTGTTATAGACTTCTTTTACTAATTTCTCGCATAGTTGTATTGTTTTCATATATATTTTACTCCTTAAACTATTCGTCCACTTCATTATAACGAAAAAAAGAAAAAAAGACTGCTATAGTGCAGTCTTTTCAAAGGAAAGAAGTGAACAGTTTAAAATAACCCAATAGCTTGCCCATCATTATCCACATCCATATTTAATGCCGCAGGTTTTTTGGGTAATCCGGGCATTGTCATTATATCGCCTGTGAGACAGACAAGAAATCCAGCACCAAGCTTAGGAATTATTTCTCTCACTGTAATAGTAAAGTCAGTAGGCCTACCAATTAGTTTTGGCTGATCAGAAAGTGAGTATTGGGTTTTTGCCATACATATAGGAAGTGAATCCCATCCATAATCCTCTATTTGACGGATTTGTTTCAAAGCATTCTCTGCAAATACTACTTCTTTTCCTCCATAGACCTTCTGAACGATTGTTCTAACCTTTTGTTCAATCGAATCCGCTAATTCATATAGCGGTGAAAAGTTAGAAGGTTTATCTAGCTCGCTCAAAACTAACTTTGCTAAATCTTCTCCTCCAGCGCCTCCCTTCGCCCAAACGTCTGTCAAAGCAATGGAAATGTTATTTTCTTTACACCAATTGAGTAGCGTATGTATTTCCTGCTCAGAATCTGTTATAAACTTGTTCAAGGCAACAACTGGTTCTACTCCAAATGCACGAATAGTCTCTACATGCTTCATAAGATTTTTGGTCCCCTCTAACAGAGCCTCCACATCTTCATCCTTCAAGTCATTTTTATGTTTTCCACCCTGTAACTTTAAAGCCCGAACGGTTGCTACAATAACTACAGAGCTAGGAATAATATTTGCTTGTCTAGATTTAATATGCATAAACTTCTCGGCACCTAAATCAGCCCCAAATCCTGCCTCTGTTACGACAATATCAGCTAAATTCATTGCTGTTTTAGTAGCAATGATTGAATTACAACCATGAGCTATATTCGCAAAGGGACCGCCATGTATAATACTGGGTGTTCCTTCGATTGTTTGCACGAGATTTGGCTTAATCGCTTCTTTTAATAAAAGTGTTAGAGCTCCCTCTACTCCCAAAGAACGAACATTTACTGGTTCGTTTTCATATGTATAACCAATAACTATCCTCGATAGTCTTTCTTTTAAATCTTCTAAGCTCTTTGCCAAGCACAAAACAGCCATTATTTCTGATGCCACTGTGATGTCAAATCCATCTTCTCTTGTTATACCATGAGAAGGTCCACCAAGTCCGACGATTATATTGCGCAAAGATCGGTCGTTCATATCAAGCACACGCTTCCAAGTAATCCTTCTTGGATCTATATTAAGTTCATTGCCTTGGTGAAGATGATTATCAATAAACGCAGAAAGAGCATTATTTGCAGTTGTTATAGCGTGAAGATCACCATTAAAATGTAGATTTATCTCTTCCATCGGGAGTACTTGAGAATAACCTCCACCAGTTGCTCCTCCCTTTACTCCCATGACTGGTCCTAAAGAAGGTTCTCGTAGTGCCACTACAACGGATTGTCCCATTCGCTTTAAAGCATCTGATAGTCCTACCGTTACAGTAGATTTACCTTCACCTGCAGATGTTGGACTAATAGCGGTCACTAAAACTACCTTTCCAGGTGATGTTCTCTCAGGGATTTTAGTAAAATCAATTTTCGCTTTAAATTTACCATACAACTCCAATGCTTCATTCGAAAGACCTAAACTTTCTGCTATCCTTACGATAGGTTGCATTTCCGCATTTTTGGCAATACTCAAGTCAGTTAGTGGTTCTACATGTAGATTCAACTAAATCACAGCCTTTTTATTTTTATTTTACATCATATAATTGATAGAAAGTTAGCTATAATTCGACATTTTATTGACGATAGCAAGCATTTCATGTATAGTTTATTTTATCCATTTAACTGAATTTTTAGTGGATTGAGGGAGGAACAGTTATGCAACAGGGGAAAGTAAAATGGTTTAACAACGAAAAAGGTTATGGTTTTATCGAGTACAATGACGGGGAAGATGTGTTCGTCCATTTTACTGGTATTCAAGGCGAAGGTTTCAAGGCTTTAGAAGAAGGTCAGGAAGTCACTTTTGAAATCGTTGAAGGAAACCGTGGACCTCAGGCTGCAAACGTTATAAAATCCAAGTAAAACGGTTCTTCCCGCGGCAACTGGTCGTGGGACTTTTTTTATTTTCCGTATAACTTATTCCCAGCCTCTTTGATCTCTTCTCCTACCGTACACTCATTTATACAAAACTGGTGGGCCTTCGACTTGCCCTTTTCTTTTCTGAGCTGATTTTTTACAAAACACCCTTCACAATAGTTCTCTAATAGCTGATCAATTTCATTTATAATTTGCGAATTTTTCATACATTTAACTCCTTGCGGTATGTCATATGGAACTGTACAATTATTTTACTCCTATACAAATTAATTATCATAATTAATATACGTAAAAAATGATCTACCGCTTTAACGACTTTTACGATCACTTAATTACTTGTGTAACATTCTATTACATTGCTCTATAAAGTGTTTGTTTTATTAATCAAGCACTATTTATGAATATAGCTCACATAAAAAAGAAAAGTACTTACAATTATTAAAAGGATGGTAACAATGATTGAATTATATATCGATGGCTCTACAACTGGCAATCCTGGACCTAGTGGAATTGGAATTTTTATAAAGGGAGAAGGCCATCAAATTAAAATGAGTGAATACATAGGTGTCTATTCGAACCATATAACTGAATTTAAAGCTTTGTTGAGAGGGCTGGAAGAAGTTCAGAAGCTTTCACCTACTATCGTATCCATTCGAACAGATTCTCAAATAGTGTATGCTGCGGTTGAAAAACGTTATGCAAAAAATGCAGAATTTGCTGCCTTATTAGAGAAAATACTAGTCATTACAGATACCTTCGATCTATTCTTTATAAAATGGATCCCGGATGATCAAAACAAAGCAGCCCATGCTTTAGCGAGAGAAGCTGTAAGGAAGAACCTACCTTAAAGAAATGACACCTCCAGCAGCTATATCGGTTGGAGGTGTGGTTAACTTAAAACTTTTGTTAGTGCCTTATTCTGCTTTCTCTGCATAGCCCTCAACAGTATCAATCTCGTCTTGCGGTTCCTCTTTATCTAAGTTATAGTCATTTTCGATACTATTTTTAGTACGATCCATGAATCGAACAATAACGTCATCTTTACCAAAAAGTTGAAACAAGCTTAACAAAGGATTTCTTGGGCGATTAACGGATACATAAGTAAACTTCGTATTCTGTTCATCCACCTGATGTAGTTCATAATCTACCTTCATTTTAAAAAGATTGTTTAAAATAAATGTTTCTTGGACCAGCTTATGATTAGGCTCATTTATATACTTTTTTAAGGTGAGATTATAATATTCGTCAAGTGATCCATTTTTATACGACTGTCTTATTACTGTTCCAACAACTTCCTCAGTTTCTTTTATTATCTCTTCATCAATTATCTTTGGAAAAATTACTTTCTTTTTCTCTAAGTCCCCGTAAAAATAAGGCCATACAAATTCGATTGGTGCATTAATAACTATCTCTTTTTTCCATTTTTTCATCTAAACTACTCCCCTGCATATCAATATGTTAACCTTTCTATATATGATAACACAAAAAAACAGACCCTCGAAATGAGAGCCTGTTAAAGTTTAGGTTTAAAATTAAGCTTTAACTACGTTAGTAGCTTGAAGACCACGTTGGCCTTGCTCGATTTCAAAAGTTACTTCTTGACCTTCGTCAAGAGATTTGAAACCTTCGCTTTGGATAGCTGAGAAATGTACGAATACATCGTCTCCGCCTTCGCGTTCGATAAATCCGAATCCTTTTTCTGAGTTAAACCATTTTACTTTACCTTGTTCCATGTGTGTATCCTCCTCGTATGCAAATTGTGCATACATTGTGTTACTATCCTTGCTCAACACTGTTAAGTAAAAGTGTTGCCACCTACTAACTAACCGAACAAAAATAATCCTCTTTAAATATAACATGGCATTTTTAATAATGCAACAAATATACATAATCTTTTTTTAATTGTTTTCCAATAATGCACCAATTGCTCCACTATAACCATGTTTTTCTAAAAAGATTGGATTTTTATTTTTTAAAATTGTATAAGATTCTATTATTTCTTGAAGTAAACTATTTTCTTCTAATGTTGAGCCTATATATATTATATCTTTCACTCCGTGGGCTTCTGCTGCTTGTATGCATAGTGTAGCGACAACTTCGCCAATTATGCCTTGAATACCTGCTAGTAAATCGGCACGAGACCGAGCTTGCTCTGGCTTTAATGTAACGCCACCAAAGTTACTAGCTGTAAGTGAACCAGTTATCGGAAGTTTGTTATCCTTATAAATGTCACTTACTAATACATCTATCGTAGATCTCTTCCCGTCTTTGGAAAGCGCAATCATTTCTTTATAATTTGTTAGGCCTGTTAATGCCATTCCAAGGCCTAATAATGTACCTCCACCAATTCCAGAACCTGCTATACGTGAATGTGTTTTGTCATGCATAATATGTATTGAAGTACCTGTACCAATATTTGCTATGATTGCCGAGCTACTGCTAATAACTTCCTGTTTCATCTGATACATCACGCCATTCATTGTCGCATCAAACTCAACCATATAAGGAAGGTCCTGTTTAGATAATAGGAATTTTTTTAATTGCTCTGCTCGACCACCAGTGAGGCAGATAGCACTTGACGAATGCTTGTTTTCTATCCACTCTCTTACTCCTTGAAAATCTGAGGAAAGAAAGCTTTTAAAGGACATCTTATTTTCTCTATCCCAATAAGCTATTTTCGTTAAAGTTCCACCTGCATCAATACCAATTCTAGTAGTCATACTTAGTCCCCTTTTACATTACAACCCTTATTTAATCCATGATCCCACTATAGGGTAATTAAATGCTTCACCATTGATTGCTTTAATTATACCTATAATTGGGACAACAAAAGCCATTATAGCAAAAATTATTACTAATGGGATACCTATTATGATAAATATTAAAAGAAACGATATAAAAAGTAGAACTGACATCACTAACTGAAAAAGAACTGCCTGCACAGAGAGCTTCTTCACTTCATGGTCATCTACAACTAAATATAATACGAATGGTACTAAAAATGGAGCGAACCAAGTGCTCGCATGCAATAATACCTTAAGTCCTTTATTATCCATTAAATATAACCTCCTTTATCTTATTATATATACGGATACTTAGGGTTTTAGTTTCATATTTTTCTTTCGTAAACAATCTTTCCATTCACTACTGTTTTACTAACAAACACCTGTTGGATATTATCTTCATTAAGTGGTTCATTTAGGATAGTAAAATCAGCATCAAACCCTTGAGCAATTTTCCCTCTCTGAAATTCTTTCCCAATCGCTTTTGCGCTTCCAGTAGTATATAGGGATAAAGCTTGGAACAAGGATATTGATTGACTAGGATTCCATCTATTATTAACAGCTGCATCTATCGCCACAAATGGATCCGCACTCTCTACTGGTGAATCTGATCCTCCTGAGCATTCAAAACCAGCTCTCAACAATGACTTCCAAGCGTAGGCCCATTCCATTCTTTCCTCTCCAAGTCGTTCTTTTACCCAAGGAAAATCAGATGGAACAAATATTGGCTGAATATCTAAAACAATAGGTAGCTTGTGCATTCTTTCTATTAAATCAGCTCGAAGAACATTTACGTGAATGAGCCTATCTTTTTTTCCCTTAGGAGCAGGGTATTTTTCAATTTTATCTAATATCAGCTCAGTCGCCTTATCTCCTATTGCATGAACAGCAATACATTCATTATGAGCTCGCGCAATTTGGACTAACTGTCCAAGTTTTTCTTCTGTATGAACTGCAACTCCACTTGTGCCACTTTTATCCGAGTAATCTTCAGATAATAATGCAGTACGACCACCTAATGAACCATCTACAAAAATTTTCATCGCACCAAATTCTAGAAATTCATTGGACATCTCTTCTTGCATTTGTTCGAATACTAAATGATGTCTTAATAGATGAACTTTAAATTGATCTTCCACTACCTCGCGATATGCTTTTAAGGGTATTTCGTATGGACCGTAATATGACATATCTTCCGTGTGGACACCTGTGAACCCTTTCTTATGTAAGTCCTCAATACTTAAACGAATTACTTTTGCTAAATATTCTGAGGTGACTGGGGGTATGTGGGACGTTATCAGCTGCTGAGCCTCATCAAAAAAAAGCCCGTTTAATCTACCGTCTTCATCCTTCCCTATCCTCCCACCTATTGGACTAGGTGTATCTTCCGTTATTCCTGCTATCTCCATGGCCCTAGAATTCGCCACAAGGACATGGCGGCATATTCTCTTTAAAACGATCGGACTTTCTTGAATTACATCTAAATCATTCTTATTGAGGAATCTTCCATCTATTAACTGATTATCGTTCCATCCCTCTGTTATGTACCATTGACCAGGAGTGACTTTTTTACATACTTCAGCCATTATTTTCTCTATAGATGTAAAGGAAGAAAGGTCGAGATAAGACAGCTTCTCCCCATGTCCAATTAAATGAATATGACTATCCACAAAACCAGGATACATGGCTGCACCTTCAAGGGAAATAATCTTGTCCGCATGAGGAAGAAGCTCTTCTTTACTTCCTATTTGAATAATTTTACCTTTTTCGATTAATACCGCTTCTACCATAGAATCTTCTGATTGCATTGTAAAAATACTTCCATTTGTCCAAAGAGTTTTCATTATTTTTTCTCCTTTTCTTTTGGAATAAGCTCATCAACGAGCAATTCTGCTGCCCTTCTATAGAGATTGCTCATGTTCGCTAAAGAGGAGATTAACAATAGCTTTTGCATTTCTTCCTCACCCTCTATTTTTTTTGTTTCCTTATCCAATACTTGAATTTCTTCTTTAAAGACAAGTTTATTATTTTGCTGAAGGGAAATAAAGTTATCATAAAAATCATTTAAAGTGAAGTCCCTTGAGTTCATTATTTCTTTTAAAGGGGATAACGTTTCTTTCACATCATTTATAGATAGGGATCCTTTTAAATGATAAATGAGATTAATCAACATAATATGCTGCTTAGAGTATTTTTTATTTTTAATTGGAACGAAAAGCTTGCCCTTCGCGTAATTGTTTATCATTGTTTTTGTTAATACCTTATCTTCAGCATTTCTAATGGTGGACCCATATTTTGCATCAAAAAGCTGTATAACCTGGTCCATATATAAGTCTATTTCTGGTATGTCATCTTCTTTAATCGCGGTATCCAACGCCAAACGTTCGATCAAGCTATTTATATCATTCATAAATAAACCCCCTCGTAATACTTTAAAAATATAGTAACTTAAAACTCATTAAAGGTAAACCTTGACTACTAATAATTATAGTTATATCATTATATGTAGTTATTAAAACTACTTAATGAGATGGAGGTATTTACTTCGTGCTAAAAAATTATATAAGAGAGCCATTCAATTCATTATCACACCTATTGGGAGCTGTTTTAGGTTTAATAGGGCTCACTCTCATGATTATGAAGGGAATCTCACAAAATACTACTAATCTTACATTAACGGCACTTTCTATTTTTGGTGTTAGTATGATTTTACTGTATATGGCTTCTGCTACTTACCACGCAGTTTTAGCTAAAGATCGTGTTATCCAGTATTTACGTCGGTTAGACCATTCTATGATTTATCTACTGATTGCTGGTACATATGCTCCATTTTGTCTTATAACATTAAAAGGTTCTACAGGTTATGTATTGTTTAGTTTGATAACTCTTTTAGCTATCTCAGGAATATTATTTAAGATGGTTTGGTTTGAATGTCCAAGATGGGTTTCTACGGCACTTTACATAGGAATGGGATGGATAATTATTTTCCTTGCTCCTGCCCTTTCAGAAAGTCTAGGTACTCAAGGTCTACTATATTTAATTGCAGGAGGCATATTCTACACTATAGGTGGTATAATTTATGGGCTAAAGCCTAATCTTCCTTTTATTAAAAAGCTAGGTTTCCACGAAATATTTCACATTTTTATATTGCTAGGCACTTTTTCCCACTTCATATGCGTGTATGTATACGTATTATAAAAAGTTTTAGAATATATAATGAGGGCGTCCAATTACTTAATGGACACCCTTTTATTATTTAATGTAAACTCACTTTGCGTTGGAGCAAGTGTGTTACTTCAGCTTTTTAGCAAAAGCAATAATACGATTAACCTCTTTAAACCCTAATTTTAAATGAACTGCTAAGCTTTCTTCATTGTCCAGTTCGCAGTCACTAGCAAATTCTTCACAGCCTTTTGTAATCGACCACTGTTCGCATTTTTCGACCAGCTGCCTTGCAATACCTGTATTCCTGAATTCCTCCAGTACAAAAAGTCCTTCTAAATAGCCTACAGGTGTTGTACTTGTCCCCTCCACATAGTCTTTTCGTATTTGGCACTGTGCAAATCCAATTGGACCTCCTGATGGTTCATAGGCAAGAAAAACAACGACGTCACCGCTCGTAATTAGTTGTTCCATTTCTTCTAGAAATTCTTCTTTATTATGCCCTGGCCATAATAGTGAAGCTAGAGTTGCCGCATCGAGAGCATCTTTTGTTTCAGCTCGTTTAATCATAAAAAAGCACCTTTCCTAGAAAGCTAGAATTCTTTTTTAGTTAAAGTAAAATCTATATTTGATGGTGGAGACTGTAATCTCATTGTTTCAAGTTCGATTCTCATCTTTTCTGTTTCCATAATAAAATTTTCTTGTCTAAGCTTTTCTAACTCTAAGGCATCTTTAACTGCTCCAGCTTTTATGCGTGCTTTTTCTTCTAAATGATCAGTTACAGACTTAATAACTGGAACTAAAAAAATAAGCGCCGGTATTATAATCCATTCCACTGCATTCACCCTTCCCTAGTATTACCTGATTAGAATATACATTAAAGAAATTAGGAAATAAATAACTAATTAACAATATTTACGGAAAATTCTAATTCTATATCTACATTTCCTCGCAAAGCCTTACTAATCATACAGTTTTCCTCTGCCTTGATGGCTAGCTTTTCTGTCTTAGCTATGTCTTTTGCATTTTTAAGTAAGATACTTGGTCGATGAATAATTTTTTTATATGTGAATACACCTTTCGTAACATCAACAATCGCAGTGGACTGCATTTCTAAACTTTCTTTTTCTATTTTACTCCGTTCCATCATCGCTGCTAGTGTGATGATATAGCAGGTAGCAGCAGCTCCCAGGAGCATTTCATCTGGATTAGTTCCTACACCAGGTCCATCCATCTCTTTTGGTATAGAAATATTAGTTTGTAAATTTCCAGAACTAATATCTCCAACGTCATTTCTATTCCCTGGCCAATTTGCTTTCAAGTGAAAAATGTGTTCAGTCATAATTTTCATCAAACCTTTCAAATGGATGTATTGGAAATTTCATTGATTTCCTATATTATTGAAGAGAAGGTAGGCGTTTAGATTGCTTAAAAATTACGGAAAAATTGCTGGTTTTATCATCGTTGCTTCTCTTTTTCTACTCATTCTTGGAGTAAGATACGTGTTAGGTCAAGATCTAGTTGTTATGAACTTTATTGCATTTGCAGCTTTTTCAATTGTAACTGGAGTCATAGCAGGAGCTATGCTTTTTTACAATCTTCATAAAGCATTTTATTTATTTACGTTTGGGTTAGCAATAGGTTTCATTGATCTTTTCCGCTCTTTTATCATTAATACCGGAGGTAATGGAGACCTACTCGGAATTCTTTCTCTCTTTATCTTCACTGCATTTGGATTAGTATTAGGAATGATTGTTGAGGCAATATTTTACCTCATTAAAAAAACAAACAATCAATAAAAGAGGCTAGAACAAAATCCATCTTAGAATTTAAAAAAACCTAGAAATTTTACCATTCGTAAAATTTCCAGGTTTTTTTATCTACTTTATAGCAGTTGTTCTCCGCTAGCAGTCACAACAGAAGTAGGTACAGGAGTAGCCATCCCTGCATTTTCAAAATAAAATAAAAAAGTGAAATGGAAGTCTCAATTTCACTTTTGCATGGCATGAGACTACTTAAATTCTCATGATTCTTTATTTTTCTATTGATCAGTTTGATTTCATAGTATTATTTCGTCCATTTGACTTCGCTTTATAAAGCGCGCGATCAATTCGTTCTATAAATGAAGTAATTGGCTCATTGAAATCTACGTATTCTCCTACACCTGCAGAAATTGTGATGAGCTTTCTTGTAGGTGGCAAAGTTGTTTCGATGTCTTTTCTCAGTATTTCTGCGAGTCTGTAGGCCTCATCTAAATGAGTATTTGGGAAAACGATTGCAAATTCCTCTCCACCTAAACGGATGCAAAAGTCATTATCACTGGCAACGAGATTCATTCGAGAAGCTAAAAACTGAAGGACTTCATCACCCGAGTTATGCCCAAATTCGTCATTAACTTTTTTAAAGAAATCAATATCTACCATTAACATGGAAAAATATTGTTTTTCCTCTTTTAGATTACTATATAAATATTCAGCGAACCTTCTATTCTTTAGACCTGTCAAGGGATCTGTTAAGGATTGCATTTTAAAGTCTGCTACTGTTTCCTCCTGATGCCTGCGATATTCTTCCACCGTTTCGGTCAGCTGTTTCGCTTCAAAATACCATGTAGGAATTCTTAACTCTTTCTTATTAAATTCCTTATTCATAGTATACATAGCCAGCTTCTGCAAAGGAAATGCGAGCTTATTAGAAATAATAAAAGCTACTACTAAAAACAAAGCAACAAAAGGAAGTGCATATAAAAATATCTTCAAGATAATCCCAATTAGAGGCTCCAAGCTAGACTGATATGGAGTCTGTGAAACAACTCCCCAGTTACTTGCTTCTATAAAAGAGTAACCAGCTAAGTAAAGATCACCTTTCGTGTTCTCAGTTAAGCTAGAACCACTATTACCCTTTATAAGTTTCTCCACTACTTCATTACTTTTTACAACTTCGCCTATTCGTTCTTCATCAGGATGATAAATAAGTGTACCTGAATGGTCTACTACATAAACATAGGATCCATCCTTGGAGTAATGCTCGGCCAATATATTTCTTATAAAATTATCCTCTTCCAAATATATCGTTCCGTTAAGCATGCCTAAGTATTCAGTTTGTTCATTAAAAAGCGGAGTAGATACAAGGATTAATAATCTCCCAGTCGACGCCATATATGGTTTTGTAATAATATTCTCTTTTTTATCTAACGCTTCCCTAACACCTTCTGATTCAATAATATTACCGGCAATCCCAACGTTAGGTGAAGTCGCTATAGCTAGACCATTTTTGTCTATAACAGAAACTGAATTAAAATTTCTGCTTGTGACAATTAGCTGGTCAAGAACTACTGTTAACTCCTCTGGCTGATCCAGTAACTTTATTATATCTGCTTTTCTTCCCTCTAAATTCAATTGCATAGAGGCAAATAGCTCCTCAGACATTTGAGCAAGCTTTTTTGAATAGACTTGATTTTGCTCTAATGAGTTCTCAATTAGGCTGTTTTTAGTCACTAAATAGCTCGAAAAAAGAGAACTAGTAAGTATGCCAATTATAGTAAACGAAATTAATGTTAAAATCCAAAAACGTAACGTTTTTATCATACTTCCTCCAAAATTATACAATATTAATATCACATTTTCTGATTATAGCACTATTAGTATAGTAAAAACTATAGTAAATTGGTAGTTTTGCTATAAAATTATAATTTAAGAGAAAGATTCATTAAAAAAAACAAAAAGAGGATACCAAATGACAATTGTCATTCATATCCTCTTAATCGATTGTAATTATTTCTGATTAATTAATATTTTGTTTTAATTAAATCCTTAATTTTAATAAATAAAATTCATTACCCAATTATCCACCTAAATATGCGAGCTTAACTTCTTCACTTGATTGAAGCGCAGCTGATGGACCAGAAAGTACTACTTTCCCTGTTTCAATTACATAGCCTCTGTTAGCTACAGAGAGAGCCATATGGGCATTTTGTTCAACAAGCAGGACAGTTGCTCCATCATTATTTATTTCTTCTATAACTTTGAATATTGTTTGCACCATAAGCGGCGCTAAACCCATGGAAGGTTCATCTAATAAGACAAGTTTAGGCTTTGCCATGATTGCTCGACCGATAGCAAGCATTTGCTGCTCACCACCAGACAACGTACCAGAAAGTTGTTTTTTCCTTTCTAATAGCCTAGGGAACGTTTCGTAAACTTTGTTTAAATCCGAAGAAATTCCAGCTTTGTCTTTACGTAGAAATGCTCCTAGCTCTAGATTCTCCTCCACAGTAAGATTGGAAAAAACTCTTCGACCCTCAGGTACATGAGAAATACCAGATTTCACTATAGTTTGAGCTGCTTTCCCGGAAATTGATTTACCTAAAAACTCTATTTTCCCCTTTTTTGGCTTTAACAATCCTGATAAGGTTTTAAGCAATGTGCTTTTCCCTGCTCCATTTGCCCCTATTAACGTAACTATTTCGCCTTCATTCACTTCAATCGTTACATTATGTAGCGCCTGTATATTTCCATAAAATACATCTATATTTTCTACTTTAAGCATGGATGCCCGGAACCTCCTCTCCTAAATAAGCTTCAATAACTTTAGGATGGTTTCTTATTTCCTGTGGAGTTCCTTCTGCTAAAAGCTGTCCATGATCTAACACATATATCCTCTCACAGACACCCATCACCAAATTCATATCATGTTCAATCAATAAAATGGTCAGGTCAAATTTTTCTCGGATAAATCCTATTAAGTCCATTAGATCCTTAGTTTCTTGAGGATTCATACCTGCTGCTGGCTCATCTAATAAAAGCAGCTTTGGACCTGCCGCCAATGCTCTAGCAACCTCAAGTCTTCTCTGTTGACCATAAGGAAGGTTTTTTGCAAGCTCATCTTTATACTTATCTAATTTAAAAATCTTCAGAAATTCGATTGATTTTTCTTCCATCTCTTGCTCACCTTTAAAATGAGAAGGAAGTCTTAAAATTGAGCTAATCATCGAATGTGTTGCTAAAGAATGATAAGCAACTTTAACATTTTCTAAGACAGTCAATTCATTAAACAGACGAATATTTTGAAAGGTTCTGCTGATCCCTTTTCTAGTTACCTTGAACGGGGGCAATCCATTGATACGCTCTCCATTAAACACAATATCACCTGTTGTAGGTGCATAAACGCCAGTCAACAGATTAAAGCTCGTTGTCTTACCAGCTCCGTTAGGTCCGATTAATCCTACAAGTTCACCTTGTTTTAAAACTATATTTAAATTTTGGACAGCTTTTAGACCACCAAACTGTATCCCTACGTTTAGAACCTCTAGTAAAGGCTTATTTACCATATTGACTGCCCCCTTTCGGTGCTCTCCAGCTTTTAAAGTAATCCGTAATTTCCATAGTTCCCATCAAACCTTTAGGTCTATATAACATAACGATGATCAATACAAGACTATAAATAATCATTCGCGTTTCAGGATAACCTTGCAAGTAAGTTGATACAACCGTCAAAAGAATTGCTGATAAAACAGCTCCTGATAGGCTGCCCAACCCTCCTAAAACAACGAGGATTAATATATCAAATGATTTTAAAAATCCAAATTGACTTGGTTGTATAATATAAAAATTATGAGAGTATAGCGCCCCTGCCACTCCCGCAAAAAAGGAGCCAATAGCAAATGCTGCTACCTTGTAATACGTAGTATTAATCCCCATAGCATCAGCTGCAACTTCATTCTCTCTTACAGAGATAGAAGCTATACCATGGCGTGAATTGGTGAAGTTAACTATAACTATAATTGTTATGGCTAAACAAATAAATGTATAGGTCCATGTTGTCATATGCTCAACCTGCATGCCTGAAGCCCCACCGACATAGTCGATATTCAAAAAAATAATACGAATGATTTCAGCAAAGCCAAGAGTGGCTATCGCTAAATAATCTCCCTTTAGCCGTAGACTAGGAATACCTACCACTAAACCGGCCAATGCTGCAACAATTCCCCCTACAATAATCGCTAAAAAGAATGGCAGTCCCAGCTTCATCGTTACAATAGCAGATATATAGGCACCAACAGCCAAGAATCCAGCATGACCTATAGAAAACTGCCCTGTAATACCAATAATCAGATGGAGGCTTACAGCTAAAATAATATTAATTGATATGAGTATAATCGTATTGCTATAGTATTGATCTAACATTCCATTCATAATAAGAAACTGTATAACGGCATATACAACTATTCCCAAAGCAATAAATAGCCAAAATTGTTTAGAAGTTTTCTTCATTTAATACACCTACACTTTCTCTCGTGCATTTTTGCCGAAAATACCTGATGGTCTAAAGATGAGTATTAATATTAGAATGACAAATGCTGCAGCATCTCTCCACAAAGAAAATCCTACTGCACTGACAACAGATTCAATCACTCCTAAAAGAAGTCCCCCTACCATTGCTCCTGGAATGATTCCAATACCTCCTAGAACCGCTGCAATAAATGCTTTTACTCCTGGAATAACTCCCATTAGTGGATCAATCTTTGTATAATACACTCCGAAAATAACTCCAGCAGCACCTGCTAAAGCTGAACCAATAGCAAAAGTTGCAGAGATTGTGTTGTCTACGTTGATGCCCATTAATTTTGCTGCCTCTGTATCATGAGAAACAGCTCTCATTGCCTTCCCTGTTTTAGTTTTATGTACAATAAATTGTAGAATAATCATTAACACAACAGAAACAGAGAGGATTAAAATTGATTGCATGCTTATTTGAACACCATAAAGTTCAAAGGTTTTCTTAAAGAAGTCTGGATACGCTTCAGATTGAGCGCCCCTAATATAAATCACTCCATACTCGATTAATAAGGAAACCCCTATAGCAGTAATAAGCGCAGCTATACGCGTAGCGTTTCTTAGTCGTTTGTAGGCAATTCTTTCTATAATCACACCAAATAGTGCACAAGCTGTCATTGAAATAATAAGTGCTGGGAAAAAACCTAATCCAAATACTGTAATAGAATAAAAACCAATAAAAGAACCTACCATGAACACGTCACCATGAGCAAAATTTATTAACTTGATAATTCCATATACCATCGTATATCCAAGGGCGATTAAGGCATATATACTTCCGAGTGAAATACCATTAATCAACTGCTGAATCCATTCCATGTAGTTCCACTCCCTTATATGTTAGTACTGTACAAGTCTAAACCCACTTTCATAAAGTAACAGAAAAGGAGGGAATGAATCCCTCCATTATTAGTAACAATATTTTAAGGATTTACCTTTGTATTAAAGACTTGTTTTCCATCTACAAACTCAATAATTGTTGCTGATTTCACTGGGTGATGATTTTCATCCATGGAGTATAGTCCCGTTACTAAATCCAGATTATCAGTTGCTTCTAATGCTTCTTTAATTTTTTCACCATCGGTTGAGTCTGCTCTTTCAATTGCATCCTTTAATAAGTAAACAGTGTCATAGCCTAGAGCATGGAACGAGTTAGGAGCTTCACCGTACTTTTCATTAAACTTATCTGAGAATGATTTTGCTTTTCCATCTGGGTCTTCTGAAGAGTAAGCAGTAATGATAAACGTGTTATTTAAAGCATCAGCCCCAGCTAAATCAACGATTGTTGGTGAATCCCATCCGTCAGCACCCATCAACGGAACCGTAATTCCCATTTCACGAGCTTGCTTAACGATTAGACCAACTTCTTCATAATATCCAGGAATAAAAATGAAATCTGGGTTACTAGATTTGATACTGGTTAAGGTAGATCGGTAGTCAGAATCTTTTGCTGCGTAAAATTCCTCCGCTACAATTTTACCGCCAGCCGCTTCAAAATCCTTTTTAAAGGATGCTGCTAAGCCTTTTGCATAATCACTTCCGTTGTCCGCGTAAATTGCAACATTTTTAACCTTTAATTCATTGGCAGCAAAGTTTGCTGCCACAGTTCCTTGGAAGGGATCAATGAATGCTGTGCGGAAAGCATATTCATTAACTTTCCCATCATCATTTACTGTTACAGTAGTGCTAGTTCCTGATGGTGAGATTAGCGGCACCTTGTTTTTCCCGGCAACTTCTACTTGTGCTACAGAGTTACCACTAGTTGCTGCGCCTATGATTGCTACTACCTTATCTTTGGTAATTAGCTTAATAGCTCCATTGGTTGCTTCACCTGCATCTGATTTATTGTCGACTTTTACAAGTTCAATTTTCTTACCATCAATTCCACCGTCTTCATTAATTTCATCCACAGCCAAGTCAATAGCCTTGTCTTCAGATTGGCCATAAGATGCTGTGCCACCAGAAAGTTCCAAGTTAATACCAATTTTTACTGTATCCCCACCATCACCCTGACCACCTTCACTAGAGCATCCTGTCAAAACCCCTATTAAAAGGGATGAGGCAAGGAACAATGAAGCAAATTTTGATTTTTTCATAAAAAATATACCCCCTTATAATGTTTGAAAATTTTGAAATCTTAAAGCGTACTATCCTCTCTTTTTAATAGCAACTTATTCCAAAATTAACATTTCTTTAATACAATTACATTGTAAAACAAAGTAATGATTCAGTCTATAGAAATTTGACTAATTAGAATTTTTATAATTTTTGATATACTATTGTTATTGTATTAATAATATTATGTATAAAATTTTTACCGAATCTATAGATGATGATGGACATCCCTGCCTGCTTAAACACTGCATGTATAAGAATAACGAAATTATTTCTGTACTGCGTCCGTAAGTTCCAACAAGAGGAGAACAAAGTTACAAACAACTTCTGAACTGAGTTGATGCTTATCGCTCGCCTCCTTAAAAATACAGTCCATTAAACTTGATTGTTATATTAATCAATTAAATTAATTGAAAATAATAAAAATAATTACTTTTCTACCTTTCTCCGCTATAATTATTTATAGTTCGAAAACCGTAATATTAAGGAGAGATGAAAATGGTGCAAAGCTTACCAAAAAGATCAGACGTGAAAGTAGAAGAAACATGGAATTTAAAAGATTTATATGCTACGGAAGAGGATTACAATAATACTTTAGAGGAAATAGAAAAAAGCGTCCCTATGTTTGCCGAGAAATTTAAAGGCAAAATAGATAGCGCTAAAGCAATCGTGGACGCTTTAAGCGAATACAAGACTCTTTTTGAGAAGTTCAATTTATTAGGAAGTTACGCAAGACTAGCTATAACCGTGGATCAAACAAATACTGAATCACAAATGAGAGCTGGTAAATTTGGTTCTTTAGCAGGAAAAGTTGCAAGCCAAACTTCATTTGTTGATAGTGAACTTTTAGAATTACCAAAAGAAATAATAGAAGAAGCTATAAAACTAAATTCCGAGTACGAGAATTATTTAGTTAAATTACTTGAAAAGAAAAAATATACTCTACATCCTGAGGTTGAAAAGGTTTTAGCTGCCTACTCCCCTACCTTTGATGCACCTTATAACTTATACGAAACTACTAAGCTATTAGATATTGCCTTTCCAAATTTCGTAGTAAACGGGAAACAATATCCATTAAGCTACGTTTCCTTTGAAAATGATTGGGAAGCTGAAACTGATACGGTTCTTCGTAGAACAGCATTTGAAGCTTTCTCTTCAAAGCTTAAGGAATATCAGCACACAACTGCAAAAACATATGATATTCAACTACAACAAGAAAAAACGACAGCAGACTTACGAGGATATGACTCAGTATTTGAATACTTACTTTCTGACCAAGACGTAGATATTTCTCTATATAACCGTCAAATTGATTTGATCACAAAAGAGCTAGCACCACATATGAGAAAATACGCGAAATTGCTTCAAAAGATACATGGACTTGATAAGATGACGTTCGCTGATTTAAAGATTGCTCTTGATCCAAACTATGAACCAACAATTACAATAGAAGAATCAAAAAAATATATCAAAGATTCTCTATCTGTAATGGGTGACGAGTATCTTGAAATGGTTGATCGTTCTTACAAAGAACGCTGGGTAGACTTCGCTCAAAATGAAGGAAAATCAACTGGGGCCTTCTGTTCTAGTCCTTATGGTAGCCATCCATATATTTTAATATCCTGGTCAAGTCGCATGAATGAGGTTTTTGTATTAGCACATGAGCTTGGTCATGCTGGTCATTTCTATTTTGCACACCAAGAACAAAATCTATTTAATTCTCGTCCATCTTTATATTTTATAGAAGCACCTTCTACCATGAACGAAATGTTAGTTGCTAACCACCTTTTAAAAAATTCAGATGACCCTAAATTTAAACGCTGGGTAATTTCATCTATAGTGGCTAGAACTTATTATCATAATTTTGTTACTCATTTATTGGAAGCAGCTTACCAACGTAAAGTTTATGAGCGAGTGGATCAAGGTCAAAATGTAAATGCTGAAATATTAAATGCTTATAAGCGCGAAGTATTAGAAGATTTCTGGGGAGATGCAGTGGAAATAACAGATGGAGCAGAGCTTACATGGATGCGTCAGCCTCATTATTATATGGGCTTATACCCATATACGTATAGTGCAGGATTAACTATCTCTACACAGGTAGCTAAGCGTATATTAAATGAAGGCCAAACAGCCGTAGATGAATGGGTAGAAGTTTTAAAAGCTGGTGGCACTAAAACGCCAGTAGAATTAGCAAAAATGGCTGGTGTTGATATCACTACAGATGAGCCACTTAAAGACACTATTGCATACATTGGTTCACTGATTGATGAACTTGAAATCTTAACAGAGACAATTGAAAACAAATAAAGAAAGAAGCTATCATAATGTATATTATGATAGCTTCTTTTACTTCGAGCTTTTATATTAGAATGAATACAACTTGTGCAAAGAGGGACTAACTTGTGACTTTCTTCAAATCTATAAAGACTCCAATGGGAAAAAGTAATATACTTAGAGTACGACTTAAAACTAGTGAACTAGTTGCTATATAAAGAATATAAAATTAGAATGCGATAAATTGCCTTCTTACAAAGGAGTTAATATGAAAAACAATGTGATAGAGCAGTACGAACAGGATGAAAATATAATGATTCAATTGTATGCCCAATGGTGTATCAATCATGACTTAGACCCTTTTGCATTATATCAAACAGCATATCCAGATCAAAAAACAAACGACGCTTTAGCAAGTGCAATAGAAGAAACGGAAAAAAATGCATTAGAAGTAGATACCGAGACTGTTATACAAGTATTGCAGCTTTTTGGAAATGACCACCTAGCTTTTGTTGTATCTGAAATTGCTTCAAAACTAAAATAAACCTCCTTCTATAGGGCATCTCAAGCCCCTTCCTCTTTTTTCCCGTAAATATTCACAACTCTTTCTCTAATCTCTTAAGCTTCTTATTACTATCTAATAGAACGTAAAAGATATGTAATATTTCAGTTTTTTTTACATAGTTTGTTATAAATCATGTACAATATTATCAGACAGAAAGGGGGAATCATTATATATGAAAAAGTTTACAAAGGAAGAAAATAGTTGGGCTCTTTATGATTGGGGAAGCTCTGCATATTCTATAATAATTACAACTGCTATTTTCCCTATTTTTTACAAAGGATCGGCAACAGCTGCCGGCGTAGATACGAATGATTCTACAGTTTATCTCAGTTACACTATTGCCATTTTTACATTTATATTAGCAATGATAGGGCCAATCCTTGGAACCATCGCCGATTATAAAGGATATAAAAAGAAATTTTTCTTTTTCTTTTTCTTTTTAGGAGTAGCTGCTACTGCTTTACTAGCTTTCATCCCTTATGATAAATGGTATCTATTTTTGATATGCTATACTTTTGCAGCTCTTGGTGCAACTGGTGCGAATGTTTTCTATGATGGCTTTATTATTGACGTTACAACAAATGAACGAATGTCTCGTGTTTCCTCGAGAGGATACGGACTAGGGTATATTGGTAGTGCGATTCCTTTTTTAATTAGTATGGTTATTATTTTGTTGGCTGGGGCAGAAAAAATCCCTCTATCTGAAATAAACGCAAGCCGCATTGCATTTCTGATTACAGCCGCTTGGTGGATTATTTTTGCTATTCCGATGTTTAGAAATGTAAAACAAATTCATTATATTGAGCGTGAAAAAAATCCTGTCGCTCAAAGCTTTAAAAGACTTGGAAAAACTATAAAAGAAATACGTCAGTATCGAGCTTTATTTCTATTTTTAATAGCCTATTTCTTCTATATTGATGGTGTAGGAACTATTATCGCAATGTCTACTGCCTATGGCACTGACTTGGGCTTACAGGCTACGGATTTAATCATCGTCTTATTTGTTACACAGGTTGTAGCTGCCCCTTTTGCAATTTTATATGGTAAACTAGCTGCAAGATTTTCAGAAAAGAAAATGCTATATGTCGGAATTTTTGTTTATATAATTGTATGTACTTATGCATTTTTCTTAGAAACTATTGCAGATTTCTGGATTTTAGCAATGCTCGTAGCAACTTCTCAGGGTGGAATACAAGCATTAAGTAGATCGTACTTCGGCAAACTTATACCGAAGGAAAATTCAAATGAGTTTTTCGGTTTCTATAATATTTTTGGTAAATTTGCTTCCATAATGGGCCCACTTTTAATTGGTCTAACTACACAAATTACAGGCAATTCATCGTATGGTGTGTTTAGTTTAATCATTTTGTTTATTGTTGGAATAATAGTGTTGATTAGAGTACCTGAACCAGATAAAGCACCAAAGCCAGTGCCAGTTGATGCTGTCTAATTTTTATTTAGTGGTGATTATTCGCTAAGGACTATGGAGGGAAAAGGGAACCTTCTCTAAGACAGTGCTTTCTCAGCAAAAAAAGGCTCGTCTGTGAGGGTAACTATTTAGATACATGCAAGAAAGTCGATCGGACAACATTCTTGCATGTAGCTATTTTCTTGCCTCAGGATAGTTTATAATTTTTAAACAGTTAAATGTAAGTATCATAAGTGAGATTTAAACTTACACCTGACCTATTCCTCTACACTTCAATTTCTTTAATTATTTTTGCTGGATTTCCACCTACAACCACATTTGCGGGCACATTTTTTATCACGACTGCTCCTGAAGCAATGATAGCATTATCTCCTATACAAACACCTGGATTTATAACTGCGTTACCACCAATCCACACATTGTTCCCAATTATTATAGGCTTTGCGTATTCCTTTCCTGAATTACGCTCCATGGGGGTAATTGGGTGTGTAGCTGTGTATATTTGCACGCTAGGTCCAAGCATGCAGTTATCTCCAAAGCGAACTTCACAAACATCTAAAATGGTACAGTCAAAATTTGCAAAAAAGTTTTCACCAACATATGTATTATAGCCATAATCAAATCTGATATTTGGTTCCATATAGACTAATTCTCCAGTTGAACCTAATAAATCTTTTAATAATTCAACGCGTTTTTGTCCCTCACTTTCCAATGTCTGATTGTAAATCCTTACTTTTCGTCTAGCATTTTCTCGTTCCAATACTAATTCAGGGTCAGCGGGATTATACATTTCACCGCACAGCATTTTTTCTTTTTCAGGTTTCATTTTTTATCCTCTTTTCTGCTCTGAGTTAAAACTTATTTTACTTTATTTTACTAATAGATTTATTATTACATGAAAAGTATAACTCCCAAAGGAATACTCACTTATCACTTATTAATATTTAAATTTACAAGTAAAGTTAAAGATATCTTATTTCCTTGTTTTATGCTTTAGCATTTTTTAATAAACACGTAGTTTATCTTCGACTAGCCTTCTTTTTGTCCAAACAAGTGTAAATAACAAGAACAATTCAAAAGCATTTGTCACCGCTCCGCTATCTACATTTATTGGTACTGCGCTTCCTATGGTCATCACGATTGCACCTATAAAAAATACTGCCCACTTTGTTTTCTTCCAAAGAATAGCACTAGCCACAATCAATACTAGTGTTACAAGGAGAATCATAACTGGGGGCCCAGAAGCTTCCTTGGTGGAAACATATCTTAGAACCCCATATTCCTCAGCAGCTTTTAATGTAAGTTGAGAGGCTTCCAACCACACTTCTATACCTATTAAAATTACCGTATAAATAATACCTACTATGGACACCCATTTTTTTTGAGCCCATAATACCCCACTTTCCTTCAATGTACCAGTAGCAAATAAAACTAGTAAAGGTGTTAAAAAAGCATGTGTCCAAAACCTTAACAGATTCAATGTCTCTAGCAACTCTCCCTCACCAATCCATTTACCAAAAGCGATAATTCCATTGTCATAAATGAGAGCTAATATTATAAGATAAATAAAACTAGTCCACTGTGGTAAATCCTGCTTCCTTATTCCGATTAAGCCCCAAATAAGCAATGCTATATAGGAGCCTGTGAAAAATAAATATAGAAAAGTATCCATTCCATTTCCCTCCTTTATTTCTTCTTTCCCATAAAAGAAAGGGTATAATCTTATAAAATAAAAACACAGGAAAAAGTCTCCTGTGTTAAAGTTATTATTTATTTGTAAATGTTGCAGGCATAACTACAGCGATGACTTCCCCTTTAGCGCAAAGCGTATCTCCTGCGTAGACTTCTGAAGTTACCTTCCATTTTTTCGGATGAATCTCTTCCACCGTACCTATCGCTTTTAGTTCGACCTTTTGAGGCGTAGGCTTAAGAAAATCGACATGGAGGGACCCTGTGACAAATCGTGGCGGTGTTTCTCCACTGCCAGGCTCAAAACCATTTTTTCGGTGAAGTGCAAGAGCTGCCGAACCAGTTCCATGACAATCCACTATTGCTCCAATTAATCCACCGTATACAAAGCCAGGAATTGCAATATGCTCTTCTCTTGGATGATAAACAGTTTCTGTTTTGTCTCCATTCCAATAAGTCTTTAAATGATACCCCTCTTCATTTAAACGACCGCATCCATAGCACCAAGCAAAGTCATCTGGATATTCATCCTGTATTGCCAGTTTATGTTCTGTCATTATTTCTCCCCCTTTACAAAACCATACAAAAAAGCCAATTAAACGTCAACTGAATTAAATAGTTTTCTAGAAAGAAATATTATTATTTATATAATGATTCTCTTCTATCTTGAAATACAGGAATTCTACCTCTTACTTCTTCTACTAGATTTAAATCAATATCTACTAATCCAATAGTTTCTTCCTCGTTTCCTACCCAAACTATATCTCCCCATGGAGCAATTACCATCGAGTTTCCATTGAACTGATTGTTCGGATCTTCTCCTACTCGATTTACTGCAACTATATAGCATTGATTTTCAATAGCTCTTGCCTGTAAAAGTATTTTCCAATGGTCTATACGTGCTGAGGGCCATTGAGCAGGAACAAAAATTATTTTGGCACCATTCAATGAGTGAGCACGAAACCATTCCGGAAAGCGTAAATCATAACAAATAACGCCTCCCATCGTCACTTCATCCAACATAAAAATATTCTTACTGTCTCCAGCTTTTAAATATAAATGCTCATCCATTAGCTTAAATAAATGGGCCTTGTCGTACTCAGCGATTAGCTCTCCCGAATGGTTTACGATATACATGGTATTGTAAAAGGAGTTCTTTTTTTTCGTCGAAACCGAGCCACCCACTATATGTATATGTAATTCTTTCGCAAGTTTAACTAGAAATTCCTTCGTCTTTACCCCTTTATCATCTGCTATATCTTCTAATCTCGTTAAATCATATCCCGTGTTCCACATCTCCGGCAAAACTATAAGATTTGCTCCTTGTATAGCTGCTTCTCTAATTTTCTTTTCTACTCTTTTAAAATTTTCTTTTGGATTACCAAACGCTATATCTAACTGAACACAAGCTATTTTCATTTCGCCACCACCTATAGACATAATACTAAAAAGATTATAAGATTTGACTAATATATGCAACTATTTAGAAAAAGAGGTATTGTCCATGGAATTTTCTGATCGTTTAAAAAATCTCCCTCCCCAATTTTTTGCAACATTAGTACAAAAAGTAGCGAAGGCTGTGGCAGAAGGTAGGGATGTTATCAATCTCGGACAAGGAAACCCTGACCAGCCGACACCTGACCATATTGTACAAGCGCTATCGACAGCAGCACAAAGTCCGCTTTCTCATAAATATTCTCCCTTTAGAGGTATAAACGAGCTAAAGCAAGCGGCCGTAGATTTTTATTCTCGAGAGTATGACGTTAATATAGATCCTAATAAAGAGGTAGCCGTACTTTTTGGTACTAAAATAGGTTTAGTAGAGCTACCTTTAGCTATGATGAATGAGAAGGAATTAATGCTCCTTCCTGACCCTGGTTATCCAGATTATCTCTCTGGAGTAGGACTAGCAAATGTGCAATTTGATACTATGCCACTGTTAGAAGAAAATGCGTTTCTACCCGATTACAAGCAGCTTACCCCGGACCAAAAAGAGGCAGCGAGACTAATGTATTTGAATTATCCTAATAATCCTACGGGAGCCTCTGCTACTTTAGAGTTTTTCCAGGAAACTGTTGAGTTAGCAAAGGAAAATGATATAGCCATTGTCCATGATTTTGCTTACGGAGGCATCGGCTTTGATGGGAAAAAACCTATTAGTTTCTTACAAGCAAAAGGTGCTAAAGAAGTCGGAATTGAAATGTATACGCTATCCAAAACCTATAATATGGCAGGCTGGCGCGTAGGGTTTGCCGTAGGTAATTCTAAAATGATTGAGGCTATCAATATTATACAAGACCATCTTTTTGTCAGTCTCTTCCCTGCTGTTCAATCTTCAGCAGCAGAAGCACTAAATGGGTCTCAGGAATGCGTGGAAGAATTAGTGGCACTCTATGAAAAAAGAAGAAATACTTTCATAGATGCCTGTCGCAAAATTGGTTGGAATGTGAAAGCTCCTGAAGGCTCATTCTTTGCATGGCTTCCTGTACCAAATGGCTATACTAGTGAACAATTTGCTGACATACTTCTAGAAAAAGCAGATGTTGCTGTCGCTGCTGGCAATGGATTTGGTAAACACGGGGAAGGTTATGTACGCATCGGACTTTTAGTTGATGAGGATCGCCTGATTGAGGCTGTTGACCGTATAGAAAAGCTAGAACTTTTTTAAGAATTAGTTACTGTTATCATCTAAAAGATGTTTAAGTGAAGTTAAAAGACACTAATTTCTATGAAAATAATTGATAAATTGTCTTTATAACCGCATAAAAATTTTTATGACCGGATAGCGCGATTTTATGACCGGATAAAAATTTTTATGACCGGATAGCAACGTTTTATGACCGGATAAATTTTTTTATGACCGGATAGCAACGTTTTATGACCGGATAAATTTTTTTATGACCGTTCAATAAAAACAAGCTTAAACCTCTGGAGGTATCTTACATGAAAAAATTTATAGGACTATTTATACTTGGTATTTTAGTTTATTTTCTCATCACAATATTAATTAGTGTGTTTAAGTGAAATAGTCAACAAAATAAAAAAAGACTACAAAAGTAGTCTTTTTTTATGTCATATTCTATTGTTTATTTAAATTCTTTTATATGTTAACCTACTACACTTTCTATTCCTCTATTGACCTGGAGAACTTGCTCCCTTTCTCAATCGGATAAAACTGAATTGCACCAGTCTCTTCATCATGTTTCCGATGGAATTCCATCCCTTTTACTTCGGCTAAGACTAGGTCAACCGTAATTACAGGATTCTCACCTTTGATGAAGTGACCTCCAAAAACAGCACCATATTGATCACACATTGATCCGTGAAAATGTGTGGCATATTTTCCTTCTCGCTGACATATAACTCCTGTACCATGTAAAAATTCTATAGGTCCTTCTTTTACGATCATTTCATTATAGGCTACACCTATTTTCGAGGAATCAGCTGGAATTAAATAGACAAAGCCACACTTTTGAAAGCTTCCAAAGCAGCTAACGATAGTGGCAGAAGTAATTTGGTTGGCTTCACATATTGCTTCTATCCCTTCTATCAAATCTGTTCCATATTTTAATCTAGCACCAACTATTCTCTCAAAATCACCAACTGCAAAATTTGCTCTTATTGTCATGTCGATTCCTCCAATTGCATAATTATTTATTATCTTATAATTTTAATCTTTTCTAAAAAATTTTACTATTAAAAAATAGCTCTTGACTTTGTTAGTTTAGTATAGTAAATTTTCATTTATAGAATAAACGAAAAACTTAATAGCTTATTATCTCTTATCAAGAGTAGCTGAGGGACTGGCCCGTTGAAGCTCGGCAACCATCTATACCAAAAGTATAGAAAGGTGCTAAATCCTGCAAAACATTTTTGTTTTGGAAGATAAGAGAGGACAATGCATTTTTGTGTGCCTCTCTTTCTTTTTGAAAGAGAGGCTTTTATATTTATTCGAATTCTTTAATAATTATTAAGGAGGAATTTTAATGAAAAAGGTTGGTTTAGTATTATCAGGAGTTCTATTAACGGGGTTGCTTGCGGCTTGTGGTGATGAATCTACAGGTGACAAAGCCTTAGATGAAAATAAATTAGTCATAGGTGTAACTGCTGGTCCTCACGAACAAATAGCTGAGGTTGCAGCAGAAGTTGCAGCAAAAGATGGACTAGAAATAGAAATTAAAGCTTTTTCTGATTACATACTTCCAAACACAGCACTATCTGAAGGTAACCTAGACGCAAATAGCTATCAACATGAGCCTTTTCTAAATGCTTTCAACGAAGACCATGGTACTGAGCTAGTACCAGTTGGTAAAACTATTTTAAACCCAATGGGTATTTACTCTGAAAAATTTAAATCGTTCGAAGATTTACCAGAAGGTGCCACATTTGGATTACCAAACGACCCAACTAACGGTTCACGCGCATTATATATACTAGAGGAAAATGGCTTTATTAAAATTAAAGAAGATAAAAAAGAAAATGCTTCTATTTATGATATCGAAGAAAACCCTAAGAATATTGAATTTATCGAATTAGAGGCTGCTCAAATACCGAAACAGCTTAGCGAGGTAGACGCTGCGGCAATCAATACAAACTTTGCTTTGGCTGCTGGCATTAACCCGAAGGAAGACTCAATTCTTTTAGAGTCATCTAACTCTCCATATGTGAACTATATCGTTGTACGCGCGGAAAACGAAGATGATCCAACCGTTCAAAAGTTTGTAAAAGCTTATCAATCAGAGGAAGTCAGAACATTTATCGAAGAAGAGTTTCAAGGTTCTGTGTTAGCAAGCTGGGATGAGTAGAAATAACAAAAACGTTGCCGCAACCGGTAACGTTTTCTTTAGAAAGGAAGATTTAACATGATAGTTTTAGAGAATATTACAAAGGAATTCATCAGCAAAAGAAACACAGTAAAGGCTGTCAGTAACGTAAGTCTTCATGTAAGAAAAGGTGAAATTCACGGAGTTATCGGCTATAGCGGAGCAGGGAAAAGCACACTTATCAGATGTGTTAACCTGCTCGAAAAGCCAACAAAAGGCAAAGTATACATTAATGGCGAAGAAATAACCCCCCTTCCCCTTCCTCAACTTCGAAAAGTCAGAAACAAAATAGGCATGATTTTTCAAGGATTTAACCTTTTAAAAACTGCCACTGTTTACGACAATATCGCTATACCTTTAAAGCTGCTTGGCTACGACAAGAACGAAGTTAAAAAAAGAGTGGAAAAATATTTAAAAATAGTAGGCTTAACCGATAAGCATAAAAGCTATCCAAACCAGCTTTCTGGCGGCCAAAAGCAACGTGTAGCTATTGCAAGAGCTCTCTCCCAGGAACCAGAAGTATTATTAAGTGATGAAGCAACAAGTGCTCTGGATCCAGAAACGACTGACTCAATATTAGAGCTCTTATTAAAGATCAATAAGGAATTAGGTATAACTATTCTTTTAATAACTCATGAAATGAATGTTATTCAAAAGATTTGTGATCATGTGTATGTGATGGAAAACGGAGAAGTTGTAGAAGAGAACACAGCTATTAATCTTTTCACGAAGCCTAGTCATCCGACAACTAAAAAGTTCTTAAACACAATTAGTCAACGTAACTTATCCCCTTCCCTTATTTCTCAGCTCCATGTGACGGGTGCAGTCACTCGCTTGACTTTCGTTGGGGAAAGTACTGGAAAACCATTATTAGCAGAGGTTAGTCAGAAGTTTGATGTACAACCAAATATCTTAACGGCCAATATTATTGAATTGAAAAACGGAATTGTCGGTAATATCGTGATTCATTTAGTAGGAGAAAAAAATCAAGTACAATCAGCTATTCGCTTCTTAGAAGAACAAGGAGTTGGAACTGAGAGCTTGGAGGTGCACTCATGAGTAGATTCGAACAATTCACTAATCAATGGTTGCCAATCATCGGAGAATCTGTAATTGAAACATTTCAGATGGTAGGCATATCTTTATTCTTTTCCATAATCATTGGTATCCCACTTGGAATACTTATCGTTCTAACTAGACCAGGTCAAGCGTTACAAAATGCGGTTATATACCAAGTTAGTAACCTTCTGATTAATATAATTCGTTCTATTCCATTTATTATTCTACTATTTTTTATCCTTCCTTTTACTAAATTTATTGTTGGAACTACGATCGGTGTTAAGGGTGTTATCGTTCCATTAGTAATTTATACTGCTCCATATATTGCACGATTGATGGAATCCGCACTTTTAGAGGTACAGAATGGTGTCATTGAAGCTTATACAGCGATGGGAATTAAAACTCCTTCTATCATTTGGCATGTGCTACTGCGTGAGGCACGTCCTTCAATTATTTTAGGCTTAACTATTTCGACAGTAGGTTTAATCGGAGCTACGGCAATGGCAGGTATGGTCGGTGCAGGTGGTCTTGGTGACCTAGCATATCGTTTTGGGCATTTACGATATGAAGAGGATATCATGTATGCCACGGTGCTTATATTGATCATTCTAGTTCAAGGTATTCAGTCTATCGGTAACAGATTAGCTGCAAGGATAAAAAAAGATTAAACGGAGGCATTTCTAATGACAAACCAATTGCACATAGAACGTAATGGGCCTATTGCTACACTTGTATTTAATAGAGCTGAAAAGAAAAACTCATTTTCTCTCGCTATGTTTAAACAGCTGGGTCAAATCTTAGAAGAGTTAGAAAAGGATACTTCTATTAAATTGCTTATTTTAAAAGGAGTGGATGAAACCTCCTTTTCTTCTGGAGCAGATATAACCGAGTTTTTAGAAAATCGTTTTTCTGCTGAGAAAGCGAAGGCTTATAATGACTTAACGCTTGAATCGGTTGAAAAACTATACCGCTTTCCTAAGCCGACTATCGCACTTATTAAAACATTAGCTATTGGTGGTGGTTTAGAGCTAGCTAACTCTTGTGACTTTAGATTTGCTTCGGCTGGAAGTAAGCTTGGTATCACTGCAGCAAATATAGGAATTATATATAATCTAACAAGCACTAAGCGATTGGTAAATTTGATTGGTCCTTCTAAAGCTAAAGAGTTACTTTACACAGCTAAGCTTATTTCTGCTAAAGAAGGACAGGAAATTGGTTTAATTGATTATGTTTTTCCAATGGAAGAAGTGGAAGAGGAATGCTTGATTTTTGCTAACAAAATTGTGAGCAAATCCTCCACTGCAAACAATGGAATCAAGCAAGTTATCCAGTCTATTTTAGATGGAGAAAATGAAGAAACGCTTGAGATAGAGCAGTTGATATTAGATTCCTTCAGCTCTAAGGATTATACAGAAGGTATTCAAGCATTTTTAGAAAAAAGAAAGCCCAATTTTACATAAGAGGTGTAGATCATGAGCAATGCTAAAAATAATGACTTACTATTAGGAAATATAGACAATCACACAAAATATCCAATTGACTTTAAGGAATTAGAACAGGAAGCGAGAGAAGCATTAGAACCTGGTCCCTTTGGTTATATCCGTTCATCGGCAGGTGGAGAAGAAACCTACAATAAAAATATAAGTAGCTTTTCCAAATACTCGATAGTTCCAAGATTCTTAACAGATGTCTCTTCTTTGAATACAGAAGTAACAATATTAGGTCATACATATCCGCATCCTCTTTTCATCGCTCCCGTCGGTGTAAATAAAATTGCCCATGAAGATGGAGAAATTGCTGTTGCGAAGGCGGCAGCAAAATTTAATTTTCCTTATATACAAAGTACTGTGTCGAGCTATTCTATTGAAGAGATTGCCGCAGCAACTCCAGGCAGCTCAAAGTGGTTTCAGCTTTACTGGTCCTCCAATAAAGAAATTGCTTTTAGTATGGCAAGAAGAGCGGAAGCTGCTGGCTACGAGGCAATCGTGTTAACAGTGGATACGGTTATGCTTGGATGGCGCGAGGAAGATATTCGCAATCAGTTCTCCCCTCTTAAACGCGGCTATGGTCAAGGTAATTACGCAACAGACCCTGTTTTTATGGCTGATTTAACGGAGCAATCTCAGGAAGCCATTGTGGATAGCATCCTAGAAAACATTTATCATCCTACATTAAACTGGAATGATATTACAGAGTTAAGGAATCACACATCCCTTCCTATTTTGATTAAAGGTATACTTCACCCGGATGATGCCAAGCTGGCAATTGAAAAAGGAATTGATGGTATCATCGTATCCAATCACGGAGGTCGTCAGTTGGACGGTGTTATTGCAAGCATAGATGCTCTTTCAGGTATTGTGGAAGCTGTAAATGGAAGCATTCCAGTTCTATTTGATAGCGGAGTGAGAAGAGGTTCTGATGCTGTTAAAGCACTTGCTCTTGGTGCAACTGCTGTTTGTATTGGGCGACCATTCGTATGGGGACTTGCTGCCGGTGGACAGAAAGGTGTAGAAAGAGTATTAGAAAATTTCCTGCAGGAGACTAAGGTTTCAATCTCCTTGGCGGGTGTACGCAATATGGAAGAACTTAGAAATATGCTGGTCATTAAAGGTTAAAGATAAGGTGGTTTATCATGATAGCACAAGCTTTGACAGGTATGAAAATAGTTGATCTTTCTCAGGTCCTCGCGGGTCCCTATTGCTCTATGGTTCTAGCAGATATGGGAGCTGAAGTTATAAAAGTTGAGAAATACCCAAATGGGGATGATACTCGCCAAATGGGACCTTATGTTAAAGAAGAAAGTTATATATATATGATGGTGAATCGAAACAAGAGAGGTATATGCCTTAATCTAAAAAAAGAGGAAGGCATTCAGATATTGAAGGAATTAGTCAAGGATGCGGATGTTATTATTGAGAATTACAGACCGGGTGTAACTAACAAGCTTGGAATAGACTATGAAACTTTAAAAGCTATTAATCCATCGCTTATATATTGTTCTATTTCTGGATATGGACAGACCGGACCCTATAAAAACAAGGGCGGCTATGACATTATGGCGCAAGGTCTCTCTGGAATAATGGATATGACTGGAGAACGTGAAGGTAAGCCTGTAAAAGTCGGCATTGCTATACATGATATAGCAGCAGCACAAACAGCCATACAGTCAATTCTCTCTGCTTATATTTATCGGTTAAAATCAGGAGTTGGTCAATACATAGACGTATCCTTAGTAGACGCAGGTCTCGCTTGGACGGTTTGGGAGGCAGCTGCATATTTTGGTAAAGGCGAGATTCCTAAGAGAAATAGTACAGCTCATCGTGTCTCTTCTCCCTACCAAGGGTTTCAAACTAAGGATGGTTCTATTTTAATTGGTGCTGGCAATCAAAAACTTTGGGAAAAGTTATGTATATATGTAATAAATAAACCAGAGTGGATTAATGACAAACGATTCCTAACCAATTCTATACGAACACAAAATGTAAACCAACTTGAGTTGGAAATTGAAACTGTCCTTCAAGAGAAATGCTCATCCGAATGGCTATCATTGCTTGATGAACATGGAATTCCATGCAGCCCAATATATTCATACGACCAAGCGCTTGAAGATGAGCATATTCTTTCTCGAGATATGGTGTTAAATTACGAGCATCCGATAGCTGGCCCTATGAAAACACTTGGCTTCCCAGCCAAATTTTCTGAAACCCCAGGGCAGCTGCGTTCCCCTGCCCCCCTGCTTGGCCAACATAATCAGGAGGTATTAGATGAGATTGGATTTTCGGAAGAAAAAATACGTGAACTTGTATCAAAAGGTGTATTAAATAATTGATAATGATATGTAATAGCCCAGTTCAGCTAGAACGGGGCTTTTTTAATGGAAAGATACGAAAGTGTTAAAGAAATGAAATCAGGTTCATTTAATTCTAGAGCCTTATCATTCAAGGTCAAATGTATAGTTGGGATAGCTAGAGCGCTGCCTATTCGCTATACTCATATAATTTCAAGACAGATGTAAGCGCTAGGTTTTCTTAGTTTAAATTTTTGACATCAGTCTTTTTGCAATTGCTTGGAATTCTTCTGGTCCGATACCAGGAGCAAATTCCTCCGGAAGCGATTCTAATTCAGGAATTTTATAACCCTTAGGACTGCCTTCTTTCACGAACAACCTGTCTCCACTTGTTGGATTTTGTCCCTTCCAAATTTTATCGATGTCCTTGTAATCGCCAACATTATTCCAAGTGAATAGAACATTTCCGTATCCAAGATCCTCGTATTTGCGCGCGTGATCAAACGCACGATTATCCAAGTTAGGGATTGGTAGCATTTTGGTCACATCTACACCTGTCGCCATTTCAAGAGCTTTTGCGTACGCAATAATATGAGTTCCTCCACGTACTAATAAGTATCCAATCATTTCTCTAGCAGTTGGGTGTTCAGTCATTTCATATACTCTCATTTTATGAGTTCTAGCTCCACATTCTAAAAAGAAATTATGCAAAAGATCTAGTACTAGGTTGCCACTCGAGAATACGTAATCTCCTCTCCATGGATTACCCATAGAATCTCCAGCTAAAGAGGTTTGAGCATTGGCAATAAAAGCATAAGTGTTTCGCATATTCTTGGCATCTTGAAGTGGTGCTAAATCTGGATCTCCACTAAAGCTAGTTCCTTTATATAACAGATTAATCGTATTAGATACGAGCTCTACATGACCAAATTCCTCTGCAGTGATACTAGCAACCAAATCATAGAATGGTTTTAGCTTAGTTTTTCCACGAAAGTTAAAAGATTGATACATATAGTTGTTGAGAGTAGACATCTCACCAAATTTCCCACCTAATAGTTCTTGAACTACTGAAGCGGCATTTGCGTCACCATATTCTAAATTAGGTAATTCAATTAACAACTTATCTACTCTATTAAACAATTAACCATCCTTTCATTTAGGTATGTTCGGAGTAATCCACACTATAGCTTGAATACGTACGTAAAAAGGAACTCCACCTACACTCACTACAATATGATCCGGAGCTACCATCGTCAGTTTACCCTGAAGAATATTTTTAGTTGTTTGTACTGCTATGTTTGTACCCATTAAACTTTGTGCCGCTTGGAAAACGTGTCCTTCAAATGGACTTACATACTCTACGCTTACCGTTTCATCCAACTTTCATCATCCCTTCTTTGCATTCATACTAGTTTATGAGAAGATGTAGTATATGGACACATTACTCAAAAAGTTAAAAGAAGGTAGAGAAAATGATTAAAAGACTTTTAATAACTGGGTATAAAGCCCATGAATTAGGTATATTCAATGACAACCATCCTGGTGTGCCTATCATAAAAAAAGCAGTTGAGAATCAGATGCGCGCACTTCTCGACGAGGGTCTTGAATGGGTAATAACAAGTGGACAGCTTGGTGTAGAAACTTGGTCTGCAGAAATGGTAGTGGAGTTAAAAAAGGAATTTCCACATTTAAAATATTCTATTATTACTCCCTTTTTAGAACAGGAAAAAAATTGGAATGATCAAAAGAAGGAAAATTATCAAAGACTTATATCACTAGCTGATTTTCATACTAGTGTGACAAAGAAGCCTTATGAGGCTCCATGGCAATTTATCGAAAAGAATAAATTTCTCATAAGAAATACAGATGCAATGTTAATCATTTATGATGAGGAGAATGAAGGGTCACCAAAATTCATAAAAAAACTAGCGCAAAATTATGCAGAAAAAAATAACTACCCTATAATTAGTATTGACGCATATGACTTACAAGTAATTGCTGATGAAGAAAGGAACGATTATATATGATAAAAAAGAAACTTATACAAAAAATCACCGATGCTACAGGTGTAACCCTTGAGCTAACTAAAGAAGAACAAGATTACGCTTTAGCGAAAGAACTTTTGTCAGAATCTACAAGTATATCCTTGATAGAAAACGACAACCTATTTAATAGCGCAATCATTGAACGGTTTGACAAAGAAACAGAAGAATTAGTTTCAAAAGAATCTAGCGCATTTTTAAAAACGCCAATAACTCATTTTAAAGAAAAAGTAAACGAGTTCATGTACATAGAGACTGCTCACTTCGACGTGATTAGTGTAGATGCTATTGCCTTTGAATATGATGAAGTATTTGATGTGTATACGGCTATGTTTGGTCTTGCCATACAAAAAAAATATGGTGAAGCATTAAAAGCTTACTTGAACAATCACTTCGATGGAAAAGCAATGAATTACAGCGTCATGTTCTCTAACGGCGATGGTCTTTGGGAAGTAAACCTTCCTTTAAATTATATTGACGGTTTTAACGATAACTATACTATAGAAGAAACATACCATTTTTTGTATCGCTTCCTCTTTTCTTTAGGTACATCAATCGAAAACTAAATTGCCCAAGCACAATCGTGAATTTCCCTAAAAAATTCACGATTGTTTTATTTCAAATGTGTTACAGGTGCCAGGCACCTGTAACACATTTTAGCTATAAGTATCTATACATATTTTTGGTTGTTCTGTTCACACTAATTGAGATGTTTTAATACATCTTTATGGAGGAGGAGAATAGATTGGATAACACATACAGTCAAAATCACAGTGAAACGATGAACGGGCAAACAGTTGTACCTCATTTTAATCATGGCGCTCACGAGCTAATGGATGTACATGAGGTATTGTCAGCAGCAATTGGTGCATTAAACTTGAAAACCATTCTTCGTCCTCATGTGAAGGATCAGGAATTACTGAATATCCTGGATCGCCAATATTCATTCGCTTTGGATGAGTATAATATGTTAGTGGAATGCTTTAAAACCGGAAAAGATCCTTCACACCGCACGTCATCTTATAAGATGGCAACGGAAAATGATTTCACTTATGGTTTAAAGCCGTCTTCACAGCCTAAGAAACCTATGCAAAGCATTTCTGAAATTAATGATGAAATGATTTCAGGTTATTTGCTAGGGTCTGCTAAAGCTGGTGCCGCTGGAAAAGTACCTGCTGCGTTAGAGTCTACCAACCCAGTTGTACGAAGAGTACTTCAAGACTCAATCCCGAACTGTATTGAGATGGCGTATGAGCTTTCCATTTATCAAAACAAGCATGGTTATTATCAAGTACCACGCTTCGATGATCAAACAATGGAACAGATCTTCAACAACTACGGTACTGCAGAAGGTCCAATGTACAAAATGCAATAATTCGAAGCAGCATCCTGGCGCTTTCTGTTCAACTTTGGAGCAGAAAGCGCCATATTTTTTTGTAAAAGCTAAGAATAATCTGCAACTTTGTATACATTTTTATAAGTAGAAACTCATATAGATTTCTACAAAATTCACTTAAGGACAAGTATTTTTTCTTTCCTTCGTATTTTCCAGTATAATAAAACAAAGTCCTATAAAGAAAAGGTGAAGACATGCGAGTTGCAATTTTTGACTTTGACGGAACTTTATACGAAGAAGAAACGTTCAAGCTGTTAATGAACCATTTAAAGGAACACCCAACTTATCATCCCCAATATAAACGATTCTATCGATCGATCGTACCTCCTTATATTGCAAATAAGCTTAAGCTTTATCCAACTACAAATATGAAGAAGCGGTCCATGCAACTATATTTGGAAGCTTTTGAAGGTAGAACAAGAGATGAGATGTCTCAGTATTTTGATGAATTAAAGGAACAAATGCAAAAAAACTTCAATAAAAAAGTACTGGAAAAGCTAAATACTCACCAACAAGAAAATGTACATATTTATCTAGTGTCGGGTGCATATACTCAATTTTTAGAGCGAGTAACCGAAGGAATTTCATTCAAACAAATCATAGGCACTGAAATAATCTATAAAGAGAACTCAGTATATACTAAATCACCGCTGGAACATGTGAATGGCGCTATGAAGACTCAGAAACTTTTGGAACAGTTAGAAGGCCAAGAAATAGACTGGGAAAACAGCTATGCATACGGTGATAGCTATTCGGATTTACCTGTTCTTGAATTAGTCGGAAATCCAATTGCAGTTAAACCAGAAGAAAAGCTTCGAAATCTTGCCCAAGAACGTGGTTGGGAAATAATTAGATAGATTTAGAATATCTAAAAAACCTTTAATAAATCTTTGCTACTCTTACTATTTGTGTGGCTAGCGCAGTGCTAAATAAATGCATAAACTTCCTTTACCCAAGCTATCCATTTGGATGACTGGATAGCTTTTTTTAATTCCGTCCGATTATCAAATAAATACTGCAAAAAGACCTGCTGTGAACAAGATTGTTCAACAGACAGGTCATTTTAACTTTACATTCTCATATTAATACCCTTCACCTGCAGGTAATCCTTAATCTCTGAAATAGTATAATCTCCGTAATGAATCATTGAAGCTACTAGTGCCGCGTCCGCTTTTCCTGCAGCAAACACTTCTTCTATATGCTCTAATTTACCCGCACCACCAGAAGCAATAATTGGTACATTTACTTTTTCCGAGAGTAACTTGATCAGCTCCACATCATAACCATTTTTCATGCCATCCTTATGAATACTTGTGCAAATAATCTCACCAGCTCCAAGATCGGTTGCTTGTTGCGCCCACTCCACTACATCCATTCCCGTTTTCTCGTGTCCTGAATGTGTATATACTTCCCATCTCACAATTTCCTTATCGTCATTATAAATTGGCATGGCATCAAGCCCCAACACTACACATTGTTTACCGAATATATCCGCGGCTTCTCTTAAAAGCTCTGGTCTTTGTACGGCAGCTGAGTTGACCCCTACCTTATCAGCGCCAGCGCGAAGAAGCCTCTTGAAATCATCTATTGTTCTAACACCACCTATTACAGAAAAAGGTATATACACCTGCTCTGCAACTCGACGTATCCAATCTATTTTCAAATCTTGGTTTTTTAATGAAGCGGTGGTATCTAAATAGATTAACTCATCCGCGCCGTCTTCTGAATATTTCTTCCCTAGCTCTGCTGGATCACCAATTATTGTAGGGTTTCTAAATTGTACATACTTTACCGCTTTGTCACCTAAAACATCTATTGCAGGAACAATTCTTTTTCTAAGCATGCTGTCTAACTCCTTGCTTGCAGTAATTGTCTAGTAATTGAATGCCATACTTACCGCTTTTTTCTGGATGAAACTGTACACCCATCACTTGCTTATTTCCTATTGCACACGCAAAGTCGGGTCCATAATTAGTCACACCTATGACGTGTTGCTCCATGCTAGGCTCTGCGTAATACGAATGAACAAAATAGAAATCAGTGCTTTCTGGAATATCCTGAAACAAGAAATGATTTTGAACATCCTTCACTTGATTCCATCCCATATGAGGAACCTTTTCAGCCTCTTCACCAAACAATGGAACTGTTCCGGGTAGAAATCCTAAACATGGTACATCTCCCTCTTCACTAGTTTCTAAAAGAAGTTGCATTCCTAAGCAAATTCCCAAAAGCGGTGTCCCCTTGGCAACCTCTGTTCGTAAATAATCACTTAAGCCTGTCTCGTTTAAAACATTCATAGCTACCTTTGCATTGCCTACCCCTGGCAGAATTAGCTTATCTATTAGATCGTCATGGTCACTAGGTTTAGTAATAAGTTTAATCTGATAACCAAGCTGAGTAATTGCCTTTACTACACTATGTAAATTTCCTGCTCCATAATCTATAATACCAATCATGCTGTTACTACCCCCAGTTCTAGTATTACTTTATTATGCCATCAGTTGACAGAAAATAAAAGAAAAACTTTAGTATGCTAATATGATAACACGATGAAATATATTACAAAAAAATCGAGAGACCCATCCCTAGGTCTCTCTCTCATGATTATCTAGCAACTGCTTTATTCGTTACATAGTCATTCACTCTTTTTGCTACCTCTTGACCTTCTTTAATTGCCCAAACGATTAAACTTTGGCCCTTTCTAGCATCACCTGCTGCAAATACACCTTCTACATTTGTAGTATAATCTTTAGCAGAAGCAGCAATCCTTTTGTTCAAAACCTTTACTCCAAATTGTTCAGTTAAAGAAGTCTCTGGTCCTTCAAATCCTATTGCTACAAAAACAAATTGCGCAGGCCAAATCTTTTCCGAACCTGGAACTTCTTTAAAAAAATAAAATCCGTCCTCACCAAGGATTTTTTCCATTTGGATTGTATGAAGCTCTTTTAGCCTTCCATCCTTGTCTTTAATCATTTTTTTCGTTTGAATTAAATATTCTCTAGGGTCTTTTCCATATTTTGCATTAGCTTCCTCGTACGCATATTCCAGTTTAAAAATATTCGGATCTGTAGGCCATTGGTTATCCTCTGCACGGGATGATGGAAGCTGTGGATGTTTTCCAAACTGAACTACACTACGACAGTTTTGACGGATAGCTGTAGCTACACAGTCTGCACCTGTATCTCCTCCACCAATTACAATAACATCCTTCCCTTTCGTGTTAATAAATTGACCGTCAGCGAAATTTGAATCTAATAAGCTCTTTGTTGTAGAAGTTAAATAGTCCATTGCTAAATAAACTCCCTCTGCATTACTACCCTCCATATGAAGTGCACGTTGTTTTTGTGCCCCGATGCAAAGGATAACTGCATCATATTGAAGTTTTAGCTCCTCAGCAGTAATATCCCTTCCAACCTCTGTATTTAAAATGAAATCAATACCTTCCTGCTGAAGCAGGTGAACTCTTCTTTCTACTATTTCTTTTTCTAGTTTCATATTCGGAATACCATACATCAACAGCCCGCCTGCACGGTCAGCACGTTCATAAACCGTAACAGAGTGGCCTGCTTGGTTTAAATTGTCTGCACTTGCTAAACCAGCAGGACCAGAACCAATAACGGCTATTTTTTTTCCAGTTCTAATCGTAGGAATTCTTGGAGTAATCCAGCCATTTTCAAATCCTTTGTCTATGATTGTTCTTTCGATATTCTTAATAGAAACTGCAGGATCTGTTATAGCTAATGTGCATGAGCCCTCACAAGGTGCCGGGCATACTCGACCTGTAAACTCTGGGAAATTATTTGTCATCATTAATCGATTTAATGCTTCCTGCCATTTCCCTCGGTAAACTAAATCGTTCCATTCTGGTATTAAGTTATTTATTGGACAGCCCGTAGTTGCACCTCTGATTTCGATTCCCATATGGCAAAATGGAGTACCACAATCCATACAACGTGCTCCTTGCTTGCGAAGAGACTCATCAGAAAGTTTAGAAGCGTATTCCCCCCAGTTTTTTATACGTTTTAGAGGTGCGACTTCCTTTCCTTTTTCTCGTTGATATTCCATAAAACCAGTTGGTTTACCCATATAAAAATTCCTCCTTTCCTTAGTACGGCACTGTTTGCCTGCTTCACTCGATGATTAGACATCTTTAGATGTCAAAGTGAGCATTGTAAAACTATTACTTACTCTGAGCAGCTCTACCAAAAATACCCTACGTAGTGCTATCCTAATTGAGCCCGAATCTCTTACATAAAGGAGTCAAATTACTTTATTTTTTGATAAGTGTAGCTTTCTTTTCTACTTGTTTTGTAGAGGTTGAAAGGAAGGCTTTCATCGCTGCATCATCTTCTGTTAATCCATCTTTTTTAAATGCAGCAATTTTTTCTAGCATCATTTTATAATCATTAGGTACAACCTTGACTACTTTTTGCACCATTTCATTCCAATTGTCTAAAATATTCATTGCTTTTGTGCTTCTTGTATAATAGTAATGGTCCATTATTAGCTGTCTTACACTATGAGTCTCTTCTTTAGATTGAAGTTTCTCAAATCCAATCATTTCTTTATTACACTTAAATTTGAACTGCTCTATATCTTCAACCAATACATAAGCGATACCACCGGACATTCCTGCTCCAAAATTTTTGCCTACGTCCCCAAGGATAACTGCTCGACCGCCCGTCATATACTCACAACCATGATCACCTATCCCTTCAACAACCACGTCTGCACCACTATTCCTTACAGCAAAACGTTCACCAGCTCGGCCGTTAATGAACACTGCTCCATCAGTAGCTCCATATAGCGCCACATTTCCAGCGATTACATTTTGTTCTGAAGTTCCTGATAATGGAGAAGTAACAACTAGCTTTCCTCCAGAAATTCCTTTGCCAAAGTAGTCGTTTACATCTCCCTCTACAAACATTGTCATTCCTTGTGGAATATATGCACCAAAGCTCTGACCGGCAGCACCATTGAATCGTAAAGTAATTGAATCATCTGGCAGACCACTTGCCCCGTATTTTTTGGAGATTTCACTTCCAATAATGGTACCGACAACTCGATCAGTATTAGCAATCTTATATTGTAGATCAACCTTTGTTCTATTTATAATAGCTTTTTCAACTCGAGGCATAAGCTCCCTCATGTCAAATGACTTTTCGAGCTGATGATCTTGTTTTTGTTTACATGTTCTGTCTCCACTCACTTGGTATAGTAGGACAGAGAGATCTAGTTGCTGAGCTTTCCAATGAGATTTTGCTCGGTCACTAACTTCAAGTAGGTCAGTTCTTCCTACCATTTCATCAACTGTTCTAAATCCTAGCAATGCCATATACTCTCTTACTTCCTCTGCCACAAACCTCATAAAGTTAACGACATAATCAGCAGAACCACTAAATTTGTCTCTTAGCTCAGGATTTTGCGTTGCTATCCCTACTGGACAAGTGTCCATATGACAGGCACGCATCATGACACAGCCTAATACGATTAGAGGCGCTGTAGCAAAGCCAAATTCTTCTGCTCCTAACAAAGCAGCCATTACTACATCCTTTCCAGTCATTAGTTTGCCGTCAGTTTCCAAAACCACTTTATTTCGTAAGCCATTTAGCATTAACGTTTGATGTGCTTCAGCAAGTCCTAGCTCCCAAGGCAATCCAGTATGCTTAATGCTTGTTTTTGGAGAAGCTCCCGTTCCACCGTCGTATCCACTAATTACAATTACGTCTGCAGAGCCTTTTGCAACACCCGCAGCAATTGTTCCTACTCCCGATTTGGCAACTAGCTTCACACTAATTCTCGCAAATCTATTTGCATTTTTTAAATCATGAATAAGTTGGGCCATATCCTCTATGGAATAAATATCATGATGTGGAGGTGGGGATATCAATCCCACTCCAGTTGTGGATCCTCTGACATCTGCTACCCATGGATATACTTTATTGCCTGGAAGTTGACCACCTTCACCTGGTTTAGCGCCTTGAGCCATTTTTATCTGGAGCTCATCTGCCTCTACTAAATAGTGACTATTTACACCAAAACGACCTGAAGCAATCTGTTTGATAGAACTACGTCGGTTATCCCCATTAGTATCTAATACATAACGATTAGGATGTTCTCCACCCTCTCCGCTGTTACTCTTTCCTCCAAGACGATTCATTGCAATTGCTAAAGTTTCATGCGCTTCCTGACTTAGTGAACCAAAGGACATAGCACCTGTCTTAAACCTCTTCACAATGGAATCTACAGATTCAACTTCATCTAATGTGATTTTCTTTGTTCCCTTCTTAAATGTCAGTAGGTTTCGTAAAAAGCCTATTCGCTCTTCATTTGCCATTTCTGCATACTGACGATAAAGTCCGTAGTCTCCTCTTCGCGTTGCCCATTGAAGTGTGTGAATTGTCTTTGGATTAAAGGCATGATGCTCGCCAGTGCTTCTCCATTGAAAATCACTCCCTGAATCTAAAGCATCCACAGTAGATTCGACCGCTAGTATATGTCTACGAATTGCCTCTTCTCTAATCGTTTCTATGTCAATCCCACCAAGCTGAGACACAGTGCCTGTGAAATAATTCTCAATTACATCTTTGCTAATACCTACCGCTTCAAATATCTGTGCCCCTCTGTAGCTCTGTACAGTGGAAATACCCATTTTAGACATGACTTTTACGACACCTTCTGCTATCCCCTTACTATACTTAGTTATAGCATCGTGATAGTTGCATTCTAAGTGTCCATTTTGTATAGCTTCTGCAATGGTTGCATATGCAAGATATGGATTAATCGCATCTACCCCATAACCAATAAGTGCAGCAAACTGATGAACCTCTCTTGACTCCCCAGTTTCCACTAAAATGCTAACTTTCGTTCGATTACCTGTTCGAAGCAAGTGTTGGTGTAAATGACTAGCTGCCAATAAAATCGGAATAGTTGGTTGAGACTGATTTAGAGATTTATCAGACAAAATGATTAAAGAGATTCGCTGTTCTATCAGTTCGTCTGCTTTTTTAGAGATTCTCCGCAAATCTTTTTCCAAATCTTCAGACATATCAATGTAAATAATACCACTTTGATAGCTTTCATCCTTCAAATCCTTTATTTCTTGAAGCTGCCCATTAGTTAAAACTGGTGTATCCAAATATATTCGCTTCGCATTAACTTCTCCAGGGGTAAGCAGATCGCCTTCTGCACCAAGCAATGTCATGGTGGATGTAACAATATGCTCCCGTATTGAATCTATTGGTGGATTGGTAACTTGAGCAAACAACTGCTTAAAATAATTGAAGAGGGATTGCGGTCTATCTGACAATACAGCTAACGGGGTGTCATTCCCCATAGAACCAATAGGATCTTTTCCCTCTATTGCAATTGGCAGCATATATTTGTGAATGTCTTCATACGTATAGCCAAAAGCCTTTTGACGAAATAACAGGTCATCAAGATTTTCTATGTTTTCTTCATTTACTAATATCTTTTGTTGATAGTCTTCTAACCATTGCTGATAAGGCTGAGCCATCGCCATTTCTGACTTAATTTCCTCATCGGATATAATTCTTCCCTGCTCCAAATCTATTAAAAGCATTCTTCCAGGACTTAGACGCTCCTTATAAAGAATATTATCTTCTTCGATGTCTACTACTCCAACTTCTGAAGAAAATATAATGTAGTCATCTTTTGTCACGTAATAACGAGCTGGTCTCAACCCATTACGATCTAGAATAGCACCTATCTGCTTGCCATTTGTAAACGAGATAGCTGTTGGTCCATCCCAAGGCTCCATTAAAGAGCTATGATAAGCATAAAATGCTTTTTTCTCTTGAGAAATATGAGGATTCTCAGTCCACGGTTCTGGAATAAGCATCATAGCTGTATGTGCCGGAGATCTCCCAGCTAATACAAAAAATTCAAATGCATTATCGAGCATAGATGAATCACTTCCAGAAGGATCAATAATAGGAAGGATTTTTCCTAAATCATCACCAAAGGCATCTGAAACAAACTGTTGCTCACGAGCTTTCATCCAATTGACATTACCGCGTAGCGTGTTTATTTCACCATTGTGAACAATATAGCGATTTGGGTGTGCACGCTCCCAGCTAGGGAAAGTATTAGTGCTGTATCGAGAATGCACTAGTGAAAAAGCAGAAGTAAAAAGCTCGTCTTGTAAGTCCACATAAAACTGATCTACTTCTTTAGGAGTCAGCATTCCTTTAAAAACTATTGTTTGACTTGAAAGACTTGCACAGTAGAATTTTTTAGCTTCTTGATGTGCCCAATGCTCTATCTGTTTCCTAATAACATATAACTTCCGTTCAAAGGATAAAGAGTCAGGAAGACTTTTAGCTTTAATAAATACTTGCCTCACTACTGGTGCAGTATTTCGAGCTGAATCACTCAACATACTTTTGTCTGTCGGGACTGTCCTCCATCCTATAAGTTCCTGACCTTCGGCGAAAATGGTATCATTTATTTTTTGTTCTATCGCTTGTCTTTCTTCATCCGCCTCTGTAAAAAACAACATACCTACTCCATACTGTCCTTTTTCTGGAATTTCCCATTGACTACAAACTACCCGAAAAAAAACATCTGGAATTTGTACCATGAGACCTGCTCCATCTCCCGTTTGACCATCACTACCTTTTCCAGCACGATGATCCAAACGACATAACATTTCTAAACCTTTTTTCACTATATCATGTGTTGGTGTTCCTTTTATATTTGCATATAAACCTATCCCACAGGCGTCATGTTCTAATTCTGGATTATACATGCCCTGTGCTTTCGGTAGCTGGTGAAATGTCATGTAATCGACCTCCATTTTCCAAAAAAGTGTGTTAGGAACATTGTATGTTTTCAAAATAATATAAACAATATATAATTTGGATATAAACAATCTACATTTGAGATAGGTTAGGAGAAAACTATGGAAATAAGGCAATTAAGATACTTTAAAGAAGTAGCAGAACGAGAACATATTTCGGAAGCGGCGATACATTTACATGTTGCTCAGTCTGCGGTTAGCAGACAAATAGCTAATTTAGAGAATGAGTTGGGAGTAGAATTATTCGAGCGAATAGGTCGCAATGTTAAATTGACACCAATAGGGAAAATCTTTTTAGAGCATAGCCTTTCAGCTCTTCAGGCTATAGACTATGCAAAAAAACAAATTGACGAATATTTGGATCCGGAAAAAGGGACTATTAAAATCGGCTTCCCCACTAGTTTAGCCGGCCATTTATTACCGACCGTTATTTCTGCCTTTAAAAAAGAGCATCCGAATGTGGCTTTCCAATTAAGACAAGGATCTTATGATTATTTAATAGATGCAGTAAAAAATCGGGAAATTAATATAGCATTTTTAGGACCACTCCCTCCGAAAGATTATTCTATTAATACCACCATATTGTTTACGGAAAACTTTTCCGTGCTAGTTCCTGTAAATCACCCTTTAGCAAAGAAGGAGAAGGTTCCCTTGATTGATTTGCGAAATGAGGACTTTGTTTTATTCCCAAAGGGATTTGTATTACATAAGATTATAATAGACGCATGTAATTCACTTGGATTTACACCTAAAAGTTCCTCAGAGGGTGAGGACATGGATGCTATTAAGGGATTGGTTGCCGCTGGGATCGGTATAACACTTTTGCCTGATAGCACCTTTTATGACTCTATTCCTAGGTTTACGGTTAAGATTCCACTGTATTCTCCTCCTCTTCAAAGAACAGTTGGCATGATTAGCCCGGTCACGAGGGACTTATCCCCATCTGAGAAGGTATTTCATGATTTTACTGTGAAGTTTTTTAAATTGCTTAACCAATATCAATAATGTACTCAAACAGGATATTTTTTCTATAATTTATATTTTCATGTTAAAATAAAGCTAATAATAATGGAAGAATGTGAGGGAATAATTTGAAAAAGATGAATGGTAAAAGTGAGTTTTGGGAGTGGTTTAGAGCGATTGGAATTGCTGTTATATTTGCTTTTGGAATTCGATATTTTTTGTTTACACCTATCGAAGTAGAAGGTGCCTCTATGCTCCCCACTTTTGAAAGCGGGGACAAAGTCATGGTCAATAAAATAGGGCCGAAATTGAGTGACTACGAGCGATTTGATGTAATTGTTTTTAAAGTGGATGCGGAAACTAATTATATCAAGCGAGTTATAGGCATTCCTGGAGACCATATTACTTATAAAAACGATGAGCTTTTAATAAACGGGACTAAATTCGATGAACCATATTTAGATGAATTTAAAAAAGAGTTATTAGATAATGGCACGCTCACGGAGGACTTTACACTTGAAGAATATTTGGGGGAAGTAGTCGTTCCAGAGGGTTCCTTGTTCGTCCTAGGGGACAATAGGCGTTTCAGCAACGATAGCAGAAATCCTAGTGTCGGATTTGTACCTATTGATATCGTTTTAGGAAAGGTTAACATGACAATTTATCCTTTAGAGAATTTTAGCTATATTAAATAATAGATCTAGGGCTGAGTATACAAGATTTTTGCATTGCATGGCTTGCGAAATGAGAAAAACTAAGCTCCTATGCACCCTGACAAGCAATTGCGTGAAAAGCTAAATAAAAATTATAACAGAGATCAAAATATGCTTTATATATTAAAAGGGAGAAAATCATCAATGATTTTCTCCCTTTTTACTCTTACTTAACTTTATTATAAAATTCGATGAAATTATTTACTACTTTATCTAGAAAATCTATTGTTGCTTGATCAGTCACTTCATTTTGTTCATTCAATTTTGTATGAATTGCCCCTACATACACTTCGTTTCCTGGAAGTAGCTGTGGTTGGAGATTCGGATTAGATAGTATCTCACGAAGGTGCATTTGAGCTCGAACGCTTCCTAGCACACCCATTGAAGAGCCAATGATGAAAGTTGGTTTACCAACTAAATCATTTCCACTACGTGATAACCAATCTATTGCATTTTTTAAAGCACCAGGAATAGAGAAATTATATTCTGGTACAGCAAAAAGCACCGCATCCGCATTACGAACATTCTTTTTAAATTCAATCGCACCTTGCGGAGGATCATTCTCAATATCAGCATTAAACATTTCTACTTCATTGATAGAAACAAGCTCAATAACTAACTTATCCGCATAACGCTTCTTCATATACTCCACTAATTTACGATTGTAAGACTCTTTTCTGTTACTTCCAATAATAGCTGCTACCTTGATTGACATATCCATTCCTCCTAAAACTATTAAAAATCATGCAAAAATTTCAAACCCAAATCATTTTGTTAGTATATCACGCACCCACTAAAATATGCTGAAAATTTGCTCATAAAAATAGTGTTACAGGTGCCAGGCACCTGTAACACTATTGAAATAAAAGTTTCTATTTTTTTCTTCTCTATTTGCAACTAACTACCTCTATTAAAAAAAAACCTTTTTTAAGCGTATTTATTACGAGAATTGTAATTATATTATATTAGAATATTTGCATTTGTATATTAAAATAATTTGTGTATATTACAGGTGCCAGGCACCTGTAATATACCAGACACATGAAATATACGAAACACTAGAAATATAAGCAGCGATGTTCTAGTATTCTATTAGCCTACTATGGCATTGGCGATGATTAGCATGATTAAAGAGGTACCCCAAGCAATGGTTGTTGGTACGGACCAAACTAAAATTTGTTCTTTTAGTTTAGTGATTCCTAACATACGGTTAACAACCCAGAACAGTGAATCATTGAAGTAAGAAAATAACATTGCACCTAGTGCCGCCGCTTGAGCCGCTAAGGCTAGATTAACGTCAAGATTGGCTAAAATTGGAGCAGAGATTGAAGCTGCTGTAATCATAGCAACAGTCCCACTACCTTGTATTAATCGTACAATAGACGCTATAAAGAATGGCACTAATATAGCAGGCAGAGGTAACCCTGCAATTATTTCAGCTAAATAATCCCCTGTGCCACTGTCACGCAATACTGTTCCTAATGCACCACCAGCACCTGTAACTAAAAGGATGATACCCGCAGTAGTCATTCCTTCTTCCATTCTCTCTAAAGCTTCTTCTTTTTTCATTTGATTAGCTAAACCATAAATTGCGACAACTAATCCAAGTGCTAAAGCGATAATTGGTTGTCCTAAGAATAATACATATTCCCAGAACCCTCCTGTTATTTCTAAAGCTGTTAAAGTGGTATTTAAGAATATTAATATGATTGGCAATAATATCGGTAAAAAAGATATGAAAAAAGATGGTAGCTCTTTTTCTCTGTCAGCAGAAGCTGCTAAAAAATCATTGTATACCATTTCAGACGAATCTTTACGAATAAATCCTTCTCCATCTTCTTCTGGAACTTGGTATATTCGTTTTCCAATCCATTTTGCATAAAGAACACCTATTATAATTATCGGAATAGCAAATATTAATCCCCAGAAGATCATTTCACCTATATCTACTCCAAAAATACCCGCTACCCCTAAAGGACCTGGAGTTGGTGGAACCGCATGGTGAGTTGCTGCTAACCCTATCGCTAATGCAACCCCCAATGTAACTACAGATTTCCCTGTTTTACGTGATAATGACTTTACTAAAGGATTTAAAATGACGAAGGCCGAATCTACAAAAATAGGAATAGATACGAAATAACCAGCAATGGCCATTGCCCATTCTTCCTTCTTCTTTCCAACTACTCGAATTAACGTATAAGCTAGCTTTTCAGCTGCTCCCGTTACTTCTAAAATCCTCCCCATCATTACCCCTAGCCCTACAACGATCCCTATAGAAGCTAGCGTGTTACCGAAACCAGAAGTTATAGAGTTAACTACCTTTAAAGGCTCCATCCCTCCAATAAGCCCAGTTACAGAAGCTGCAATTAGCAACGCTAAAAAAGCATGAATTTTAGTTTTTAACACAAGCAAAATTAAAACCGTTACACCAATAACTAACCCCAACAACATTTGCATTTCTAAACCCATTCTTGAAACCCCTTTCAATTATGTATATTTAAATAGAAAAGGGGAATCCCCTTTTCTAGAATTACAAAACTTACAAAGACTCACGAGTAAATTTAGGCGCATACTCTGCAGCAAGCTTGATACACTCAAACATACTAACTTCTGATGCAATGTTTTTCCATGCAATATCAAACGCGGTCCCGTGGTCTACAGAAGTGCGCAAGAATGGTAGACCGTTCGTAATAGAAATAGTACGATGGAAATCGGTCATTTTCGCTGCAATATGGCCTTGATCGTGATATAAGGAAAGAACCGCATCATATTTTCCATTAAGTGCTTGGAAGAATACGGAGTCAGCAGGAACTGGTCCATATGCATCAATTCCATCTGCTTTAGCAAGCTCGACGCCTGGTTTAATCTCTTCTACTTCTTCCATCCCAAACAAACCACCCTCACCTGCGTGGGGATTTAACCCAGCAACAGCTAATTTACGAGTTTCCACACCTAAACGCTGTAAAGCTTGGTCACATCTGTTCAAATAATCGCGTACACGCTCTTTAGTCATTTGTTTAATAGCGTCAGCAACAGATAAGTGGCGAGTTAAGAAGAAAATACGCATACCATTTACTTGGAACATTGTTAATGGATCCGGAGAGCCACCAAGGTCTTCTAGCATTTCCGTATGGCCAATGTAAGGAACATTAGCTGCTTTTAAAGATTCTTTGTTGATAGGAGTTGTTGCCAATGCTTTAACTTCCCCAGCCATAGCTAATTCCACTGATCGTTTGATAAATTCGAAAGCCGCTTGTCCATTTTGAGCAGAAACGCTCCCAGGTTCAAAAGATTCTAAATCAATATTATTCAAATCAATAATATCAATTGTTCCAAATTTATAAGAACCATCTATTGGAGAGGCAACCACGTTTACATTTAAGTCCACCCCAGTAACTTCAATTGCTTTACGAATAATTTTAGCGTCACCTACAACTAGTGGTTTACACATAGAATAAATCTCTTCTTTAGCTAAAGATTTCACTGTAATTTCTGGTCCTATCCCTGCTGCATCTCCCATAGGTATTGCAATAATTTCTCGTGTTGTCATATTAGAACACTTCCTTCTTCTTTTTTGTTTGTTAAAAATCTTACGCATTTGTAGATAGAATATTTATCTCCTACCATCCCGCCCTTAGTAATCACGGGAATACCATCAAATATACCACCTATAAAATGGCCATAAGCAGCTAAGGGAATGACTTCATCCTGCAAGCCTATCGCTGCAGCATCACTCACAGCACAAATAGCTGCCGTTACATCTCCTCCACTTGAGAAAGTACCATCTATTTGATGTTTTGTTTGCTGAACCACATTGTTTGTTACTCTAGCAAGCCCCTCTGTTAAACGCTTTGCCAGTTTTTCTTCCGTTACGCCCTCTTTCAATGCTATATCAGCTAGGTTCAGCTTTTCTGTTCCAGGCGCATAGGTAGTAATGATTAATACTTCTTGCACCTCTAGTTTATTCAATGCTTCTTCCGTTGCACGATCAATTTCTTTCTCCCAGGAACTACTTACCGATGCTAAAGCGCTAGCACGCACATATACTGGATCTGCATTTTTCTTATCAATTAAATAATTCAGCTGTCTACCAGTTAATGGAGTAATACTACCAACAGTCACGATGAATTTATTTGTTTGAACATGTTGATGGGCTTTCATTCTTCCAAAAGAGGCAGAGAGTGGACCTGGGTCTACGGGGATAAAATGAATTCCATCTATGGAAGCCATCGCCTCGGCAATATTGTCAATTTCTTCATTTGTCACTGCATCTACTACTATAATTCGATTCATCGCTTCAATTTGCTTCATTAACTGTAATTGTATTGCCTCTTTACCCTTTAAAACTGTGCCAAGCCCCACATGACAAACAGGAAGTTGGCTTTGGTTTTCCATAATAGTAGGGACATGAGAGATACTTATTGGATTCATAGGATCTTTAGCGACATCAGTTGCTTCCACAGGTACCCCATCCACTAAAAGATAGCCACCTGAAACTACTCGACCTGAATCTGGGTAAGAAGCAACAACAACCGCTACGGAGTTTCCACCGATGGCATTCAGTAAAACATCGGTCTCTACTCCGAGATTACCTCTCACAGTACTATCAATTCGTTTACCAATAACACTTGCTCCCCAAATTGTTAGTTGCTCATATGCCTTCAAAACACGTTCTTCTGCATTAGAAGGAGAACAATATCTACTATCTGTATCTATGCTAATAGAGGTAAAATCACTATTTAATGGCACCTCTCCACCAAAAACAACTGTAGCACTCGTGAAACCATTTTTCGCCAGGAGGACTCCAGTAGCATTTGCTCCTGTTAAATCATCTGCAATAATGCCTATCTTCACTTTGTCACTCCCTTTATAAAAGTAGATTTCTCCTTATAAATCTCTTCTACTTCCTTAGAAATAGTGCTATCCGTTATAATTCCTGTTACCGAATCCACACCAGCTATTTTAGCAAATGCTTTTTTCCCAAATTTATGTGCATCTACAGTTAGGTAAACCGCCTCGCTTACGTTTATCATCTCTTTTTTGATAGATGCTTTCTCGAAAGTTGCAGAAGATATACCGAGAGAAGCATGCACAGCATGTGCTCCAAGGAACAGAATATCTACATGTATGTTTTTTAGCATTTGCTCAGCGTAGGATCCAAGTATTGCACCGACACCATTCTGGATCTTTCCACCAAGTAAAATAACTTCTAAATTAGAATCTGTTAATTCAGCAGCAATCTTAATATCATTTGTAACTACTGTGATATTCGTCCGTGATTTCAATAGCCTTGCAATTTCTAATGTAGTTGTTCCTGAATCCAACAAAATCCTCATACCGTCTTTTACTAAGCCAACGGCAATTTGTGCAATCTCTTTCTTTTGTATATGAGCTTCTGAAAGCTTTTGTTCATATGATTGTTCCCCTATTATCGCTTGAGGTAGCGCAGCACCACCATGTGTTCTTATCAATTTTTTCTGCTTTTCTAATTCGTCTAAATCTCTTCGTATAGTCATTGCAGAAACTCCTAAAAGGTCTACAAGCTCTAAGATTTCAACCTTCCCCTTAATAGAAAGCTCATCGATAATTTTCTTTTTTCTGTTAATTGGAAGCATGAATTCATCCCCTAAATACAAATAAAATGTTAACTATGAACATATTATGTTCTAATCGAACATTTTTGTCAATAAAATATGTTTGAAATTATCAAAAATAGGTAATGTCAAAAACCCTTAGTGTTTTATTATTTAGAATTATCAAAAATAAATCGTGGGTTTATTACTGTAGTGTGTTAAAATATACTGATAATTAGATTTAGGAGGTCATATCATGCAAATGGCAGATATCAAAACACTTCAAATTGAAGATGTGCTAAAAGCGCACCAATTTCTTAAAGAGGTAGTTATACATACACCTCTTCAAAAAAACGACTATCTATCTGAAAAATATGAAGCGAATATTTATTTTAAACGCGAAGATTTACAACATGTTCGTTCGTTTAAACTCCGCGGTGCTTATTATAAAATTAAAACCATTGAAGAGATCGCTCGAAAGCAAGGAATAGTCTGTGCTAGTGCAGGTAATCACGCCCAAGGAGTCGCTTATGCCTGTGCTCACTTAGGTATTTCCGCTAAAATATTTATGCCTCTAACCACTCCTAGTCAAAAAATTGAGCAGGTAAAAATGTTTGGCCGGCAATACGCAGAAATTATCCTAGCTGGGGATACATTTGATGACTCCGCTAGTACTGCAACTACTTATGCAGAACAAGAAGGCCGTTTGTTTATTCATCCATTTGATGATCTAGATATCATTGCTGGTCAAGGTACAGTGGCTGTGGAGATTATGAATGATATTGAAGAGGAGCTTGATTATGTTTTTTCTAGTATTGGTGGTGGTGGTCTCATCTCTGGAGTTTCTTCTTATATAAAAAACCTATCCCCCAACACTAAAATTATCGGTGTCGAGCCTTCAGGAGCTGCAAGTATGAAAGCTGCCATAGCTAACAAAGGCCCAATTGTTCTTGATGCAATTGATAAATTCGTTGACGGGGCAGCTGTTAAGTGTGTAGGAAAGCTAAACTACGAGATTGTTTCTAAATATGTGGATGACATCACCCTTGTCCCAGAAGGGAAGGTATGCACAACTATTTTGAGCTTATACAATAAACACGCTATTATCGCAGAGCCTGCAGGGGCATTATCAATTGCAGCACTTGATTCTCATAAGGAACAAATAAAAGGTAAGTCCGTCGTATGTATTATTAGTGGAGGAAATAATGACATAGGTAGGATGCAAGAGATTAAGGAAAAATCGTTAATACATGAAGGGCTCTTATATTACTTTATCGTCAGCTTTCCACAAAGAGCTGGTGCATTAAGACAATTTCTTGATAAAGTACTGGGTCCAGACGATGATATCACCACCTTTGAATATACCAAAAAGAACAACAAAGAAAGTGGACCGGCGTTAGTCGGCATTGAATTAAAAAGAAGTGAGGATTATTTAGAGCTTCTCTCACGTATGAATGAGAATGGCTTTTTCTTTAAGGAAGTTAATAAAGATAGCACACTTTTTGACCTATTAATTTAAGTGAGAATCCAACTATATCAACGGTTTAGAAAGTTTTCTATTGCCTAATAATGCTCACATTCCTATAAGAATAATAAAAAGTTACATTCAAATTCTAGCATTCTCCCCCACCCTTTGATATAATAATTCTTGTATTATAAAGATTCTAATCTAGGGGGAAAAAGAATGACTGAAAAACAAAACAATAAGCTGACAACTGCAGCTGGCGCACCAGTAGTAGATAACCAAAACTCACAATCTGCTGGTAGAAGAGGTCCTCTTTTACTACAAGACGTATGGTTATTAGAAAAACTAGCACACTTTGATAGAGAAGTAATTCCAGAGCGTCGTATGCACGCAAAAGGTTCAGGTGCTTACGGTAAATTTACTGTGACTAATGATATTACTCAATATACTAGCGCTAGTATATTCTCCGAAATTGGTAAAGAAACAGATATGTTCGTACGTTTCTCAACTGTAGCTGGTGAACGCGGAGCTGCAGATGCGGAACGAGATATCCGTGGATTCTCTATGCGTTTCTATACAGAGCAAGGTAACTGGGATTTAGTTGGTAACAACACTCCAGTATTCTTCTTCCGTGATCCACTTAATTTCCCAGATTTAAATCATGCTATTAAACGTGATCCACGTACTGGTATGCGTAGTGCTAATAGTAACTGGGATTTCTGGACATCATTACCGGAAGCACTTCACCAAGTTACAATCGTAATGAGTGACAGAGGACTTCCAAAATCTTACCGTACAATGCACGGATTTGGTAGCCATACATTCAGTATGATTAATGCTAACAATGAACGTGTCTGGGTTAAATTCCATATGCGTTCTCAACAAGGTATTGAAAACTTAACTGATCAAGAAGCAGTTGAAGTGGTTGGTGTTGACCGTGAAAGTCATCAGCGTGACCTATACGACAATATCGAAGCTGGTAATTTCCCTAAATGGAAAATGTATATTCAGGTAATGACGGAAGAACAAGCTAATAATATGCCTTATAATCCTTTTGATCTAACAAAAGTTTGGTATAAAAAAGACTTCCCACTTATCGAAGTTGGTGAATGGGAACTAAACCGTAACCCTGAAAATTATTTTGCAGAAGTAGAGCAAGCTGCTTTTACACCAGCTAACGTAGTACCTGGTATTAGCTTCTCCCCTGATAGAATGTTACAAGGTCGTTTATTCTCTTATGGCGATGCTCAACGTTACCGCCTAGGTGTTAACCATCACCAAATTCCTGTTAACAAACCTAAATGTCCTGTACACTCTTTCCATAGAGATGGTGCTATGCGTGTAGATGGTAACTTAGGTAGTACATTACCTTATGAGCCTAACAGCTATGGTCAATGGAAGGAACAACCTCAATTCAAAGAGCCTAGTCTAGCACTTCAAGGAGATGCTGGTATTTGGGAATTCCGTGAAGATGATGACAATTATTTCGAACAACCAGGTAAATTGTTCAATCTAATGACCCCAGAAAAACAACAAGTATTATTTGAAAACACTGCACGTAATATGAATGGTGTAGAAGATTTCATTAAAATCCGCCACATCATCCATTGCTATAAAGCAGACCCAGCTTATGGTAAAGGCGTTGCTGCGGCAATGGAACTTCCATGGGAAAAAATTGAAGAAGTTATGAATGTAACTGCTACAGTATAAAGAAAAAAGCTATTCCTCGGGATAGCTTTTTTCTTGTAATTGCCCCCTCTCCCTCCATCATCTTTATTGTGCTATGATATGGGTGTATACTTTATTTTTTGGAGGTTATTCCCATAGTTACAGTTATTGTTATTGGAATCATCATCTTTATCATTGTCCTTGCCTTAACTATTTTCACTATCAACAAGGGCTATGCCTATAAACATACAATAGACGAGCGTCCAACAGAATTAGAGAAAAAGAAAAAAACGCATCCTCCTGAATAAGGAAGATGCGTTTTTTATTGGAAGTGTATTATTTTGCTCCAGCTTTTTCTTTTTTAATTTGTTTACTACGTAATTGGCCACAAGCAGCATCAATATCAGTTCCCTGTTCCATTCTCACTCCACAGTTAATACCGCTATTTTTTAAAGTTTGGAAGAATGAACTAATAGACTTTTCTGTGCTACGTTGGTATTGGCCATGCTCGTCAACTGGATTGTATGGAATCAAGTTAACATAAGAAAGATGGCGTTTATTTTCCAGTAGCTTCGCCAATTGCTGTGCTTCTTCAACATGATCGTTTACATCTTTAAGAAGAATATATTCAAATGTAATACGACGGTTTGTTTTTTCTAAATAATAGTCAACAGCAGCCATAACTTTCTCAATTGGAAACGCCTTATTGATAACCATAATTTTAGAACGAAGCTCGTCATTTGGAGCGTGTAAGGAAACTGCAAGGTTAACTTGAATATTTTCGTTTGCAAAGTCCATAATCTTCTTAGCTAACCCACTTGTAGAAACTGTTATATGGCGCGCACCGATAGCAAGACCTTTTTGATCATTCACTGTTCTTAAGAAATTCATAAGGTTTTTATAATTATCAAATGGTTCACCAATACCCATTACTACGATGTGACTAACGCGCTCATCCTTCTGTAATTCGTCTAAATGCTCCTGTACCTTCATAATTTGCCCAACAATCTCTCCAGCATCTAGATCGCGGCTTTTCTTTAACAGACCACTTGCACAGAAACTACAGCCAATATTACAGCCTACTTGTGTTGTTACACATACAGACAAGCCATATTTAAATCGCATTAAAACTGTTTCGATTAAATTTCCATCCTGCATTTCAAAAAGGAATTTAATCGTTCCATCAGCAGACTCTTGTTTTACATTTTCCTTCAAGGTTTGGATTACAAAGTTATCTTCTAGTAGCTTAAGACAATCTTTATTAACATTCGTCATTTCCTCAAAGGTCTGTACTCGTTTAATATATAACCAATCCCATACCTGTTCAGCACGGAATTTCTTTTGTCCATGTTCCATTAACCACTCTATTAATTGGTCTCTTGTTAGACCATAAATTGATTTTTTCATTATTTAGCCCCTCTTTTCTTACACATACAATTCGCCTATTATACACCAAATTCTTTTATACGACAATTTATTATATATGAAATACCCTTAAAAAGATATTATTTAGTTTCTCCAAAAACAAGCGAACTACTCTGTTAACTTAAATAATATTAGACGAACCTAAGCAAAAATATTCTTAACAATGAGTATAGTTTACTTGATTTCCACTTTAGGCGGACGCGTTCCACGAGATGAGTGATAAGCCATAACCGTGGCATTCGCCCCGTTTGTGCTGTCTTATCTGTTTCACTCATCCCGCTGGAGTCGCCGCCTGTCGTTCCAATCCACGGAGTGACAAATGTTCGTGTTTAATTGGTAAAAAGCTAATTGTCCCCTTAACTAAAATATATTTTAGTTAAGGGGATAATAGTAAAGAGATAAAGCTTATTGCCGCTAAAAGAGTATCTTTTAGACCTGTTCTATTAAATCCAATATCTTATTGGTAGATTCACCAGGAAGAATATAAATGGTGTGAGTATCATTTGTATTCATAAAGGTACTTTCTTCAAATGCTCCACCTAACCAAAGATGTAAAACCTGTTTGTCTTTATTTTCATTAATTATATCTACAGAATAATCTGGATTGGCTATATTTACGATTCCATTTTCTTTTACCGCGCTTGAGATTATGCTTTTAAATTGCTCAAGTGCATTGTAATCATCAAAAACAATTGATTTACCCTCTTTTATTATTGTAAGGGTAACCACAGAAAATTCTACATCTATTTCCAATTTTTCATTTTCTTCTAAATACTGCTGACTGCTAGTTTTTTTAACAGTGCTTTCTTCGAATTGACAGCCAAAAAGAACGACTGAAGTAAAAACCATTGATAAATAAAGGGCCATTTTCTTCCTCAAAGATCAACCATTCCCTTCCAATTTTCTTTATTAGTCAAGTTAGACGTAGCTAATCCCTTATTGTTTCATTTTCTTACGATTTTGAATGAATTTACCTAAACTCCTCCTTATTTTATATCGTTTATAATTTAACCAATGGGTCTCTGAACTAAATTTATTCATGTTTACAGGACAATTCGAATAAGTTGCTATAGCGTTTAAAAACAAGTATTGGAGTTGTTTAATATGAGGTACCGTAAACGAAGAAGGATAAATTATAGTTCAGGTAAAGCATTTTTAAAGTTAATATCTTTTATTTTTTGTCTCATTGCTTTTTTACCAACCAGTTTTCTTTATACAAACGTACATAATGATTCTGAGTGGAATGATTTTAACTTAGGTACATTTAATAATATTTTTCAAAATTCATTTGATCAGCTATTAGTAGTTTCATATGAGATTGATAGTAATAAGATCGATGAAGAGGAACAACTACCGTATATTATTCTAAACACTTATACTGTATTTGGAATACCATATGCAGAGGTAATCGTTACCAGTGAAGGAGCATATATAAACAAAAAATACCTGTTTAAAAAAGAGTGATCTCAAGAGAAGTCGTAAATAGCTATAAAATTATCTAAATACAAATCCTAAGCTTTTCAAAAAATTAAACCTAATAATAAAGAGACCAATCCCCTAGAAGATATGGTCTCTTTATTATTAGTTAGATTTCTCTACATCATTTTCTCGGATCCAGTCACTGTAACTACCTACATACAATTTTACATCCTTATAACCAGCTTCTTTTAAGCTTGCGTATAATGGAGCTGCCGTTACTCCGCTCCCACAGTATGCAATGACAGGCTTATCCTTATTAGAAAGGTTGCTTAGCTGAGATTCCATTAGTTCTTGCTCCAAAAATGCACCATCTCGCTTTAGTTGCTCCCAGTCGTAATTTATTGCTGTTGGAATATGACCTGCTATATGATCAATAGGCTCTATTTCTCCCCGATACCTAGCCGATGAACGAGCATCAATTAACTGTCCGTCCCTTTTTCCATTGGCAATATCTCGCACTTCATCCATAGTTAAATAAATTTCGTCATTCCAAAGTGGAGTCATATTCGACTTGGTATATTGAGTCACTTCATCAGTTATTGGAAGTTGCTGTTTTATCATTTCGAAGCTTTGGCGTATAACTCTTACATTTTTAAATCCTGCCCATTCCAGCAAGAAATAAGCTCTTAATGCAAAAGGAGCTTCCCCTTGATCATAAATAATAATTGTATCATCTAAATTTAAACCTGAGTTTTGTACAAGCTCAATCATTTTTTCCTTTGAAATCATCGGATGTCTACCTTTAAAATCGTCCATATCAGAGAGATCTTTTTCAAGATCCCAATAAACTGCTCCACTCACATGGCTTTCTTTAAATGCTTCATAGCCTGCGGAAGGTTCCCCCAAGATAAAGCGCGTATCAATAAATCTTGAAGACGTTATATCTATTTCTGAAAGCTCTATAAATACCTTTGTCATTTTTCGTTACCTCCAGTATCTAATTTCTTATAGATATCCTTCCACTTAGCTAGTGTTTCTTCCTGCTCCAGTAATCTTCTTTCTGCCTCCAACTGAGTTAAGGATTCATTTAACCATTTTAAGCGAGCATTTTCTACTTCCTTCTCTGCATAGATAGTTAGCCATTTTACTAAACGTTTTTTTTCCTCATCTAAATAAGCAGCTGCCTCAACTTTTGTTTGCTCGGATAGAGCATCTCTTAGTTTTTCTTTTTCATTTTTTTCAAAAAATGACTTAGCACTTTTAAAATATGATTTTACATGAGTATATTTGTCTTTGTCTTTAAAGGGGCCAACAAACTCTAGTAATTCGTAGTCTTCACTTTCATGAGGGCTATAAGTTAAGCTCCCATTCCATTCCTTTAATACTCGCATTTCTTCTTTATCTATTTGAGTCATTTGTTTTTGAATATATTGTAGCAGTCGGAAATTCGTAACACGGACTTCCTGCTCCAGATCAAAACGAATCATTTGAAGTATATCCCTCAATGCTAAGTCCAAAGCCGTAGATGCATTATAATTAGAGAAAATTGAAGGATTATACGCTTCCTTAAAAAATTCGTTGAATCGATAATACACACGTTGTAATACGTAAAAAAGAAGGGATTCCAATTCCTGAACCGCATCTTTAGTTAAAGATACAGACTTGTATTCAGTATAACGATTCCTTATTTTTAGTTCCTGATCGCTAAGCTCAGTAAGTCGTTCTTCTTTTCTTGCTAAGTTAGCCTCCGTTTGTTCTATTAAAGAAAGCAATTTATTTTTTTGTCGATTAGATTCCTCTTCTAATGAAGTTATAGCAATTTGTTTAAGATCTTTTTCCAAAAAATGATGGAATGCTTCTTCAAAATGTTCCATGCCTTGATGAAGTCTTTCTTTGTTTTGCTTTTCTTTTAAAGCTTGAAGACTAGAGACTCCATACACCCTAGGAAATCGAATTCCAAATCGCTGCAGTTCGTCTTTTACGTACTGTTTAACTAAGTTAGCCTCTTCCTCGTTGCTTGCAAGATCAATGGCGTTTACAACGAAAAACATTTTATCTAGTTCAAAGGAATCTTTAACACGACCAAGCTGAATAAGAAATTCTCTATCAGCCTTTGCAAAAGCATGATTAAAGTATGTGACAAAAAGAACGGCATCTGCATTTCGTATATAATCGAACGCAACACCAGTATGTCTAGCATTGATGGAATCTGCACCTGGTGTATCTACTAAAGTGACGCCTAATCTAGTTAACTCACAATCATAATAAAAGTCAATGTAATCAACAAAACAGCTTTTCGATTCCTCAGCCACATAAAGAGAAAATTCTTGATTATCCACATTTAGTATCTCACCTAGATGATTCCGTACATCAGGATATCCTTTGTAGAAAGCATTCACAAATGACTTATGCACTTCTTCTGCAGCTGATTCACTTAAGGCAGAAGGAGCCTTTTCGTATGCATCCTCTAATGAAATAACATTTTTACCCAATTGTAAAAAGGCAAACTTTACATCATCGAGTAACTGTTCTTTAGATTTTAAAGTAACATCAGCGGTATTGTGCAGATGTTCTTTAGAAACTGGATGTATTTTATTGATGGCAGCGGTTGTAGGGTTTGGAGAAACCGGCAGAACATCCGCTCCCATTAAGGCATTAGAAAAGCTTGATTTTCCTGCACTAAAAGCACCAAATAGAGCAATTGTAAATTGTTGGTTTTGAACACGCATTGCCTTTTTCTTAATAACAGACGCGGCGTCCTTAAAATCAGGAAGCTCCGATAAAATCTCTCCAATTTTGTTTGCCCTTTGCACTACTTCATCTAAAGGTAATGTAGCACTTTCCTCTAATATCTCTTCCTCTATTAATACAGGGGAAATTTTTTCTGTTTCTTCTCTAGTTTTATCAACGTACTCTACTATAGAGCGCTCGAAGGACAAGCGTTCTTTCTCCCATTCATCAAGAAGATAATCTCTATCTTTCCTATACTGGATCGAAGGTGTCGATAATTGCTTATCCAGATTTTCTATTTTTTCTTCTATATCAGACACTTTTAATATAGCTTCTTGCTTTTCCTTTAAAACATTCGTTTTATCCTCTAACCGCACATCTAGATTGGATGAATTTAGTTCGATATAATTTGAATTTTCGTCCTTCCATCGGTCAGTTTCCTTCACATAATATCTAATAACTGCATCATTTACTCTATTAGCATAGTTCAGTATTGCATCACCCGTAACACTTGCCCCACTATGCATAGTGTCTGCGATGATTTCCTCAGGTAAAGAAAAGGACATATTATTTATTTCGTTTGCCTTTTCTTCATTTAACAAGCTAACATCCTTTAAAAGACCCTTCATTAAATCTTTTATATGTGTAGTAATATTAGTAGCTACAATTTTATCCAGCATCTGAATTGCTTCAGCTAACCTTCTTTTTCTTTCTTCTTCTGTTTTTTTCTTGCTTCCGATGAAACCAACCTTAAATGACTCCTGCCTACTTTCTGCATATTGTTTTAAAAGGTCACGCATTTCATAAGTCATAATTGAGGCGTTTTCCAATATAGCCTTCCTGCTCGTTTCAAATGTCTTTTTCCACGCACCGCTCTCTTGGAGCTGTATTTGCTTCTCTGAAGTTTCCAGCTGATCTAATATTTCTTCAACATTGCTCCAATCTTCTTCTGTGAGTAAATAACTTAGTTCCTGCTGTAAGTCTTTTTTTTCCTCTTCTAAAAATTTTATATGTTCATCCTTTAGCTTTTTTAGAGTAGCTGATGCTGACCGTAGGAAAAGTTCTTCTTTATGTAGTATAGATTCTTTTACGATCTGCCTAACTTGTTGAAAATCATTATGTACTATTTCTTTGTTTTTTAATGAAGTATAAAAGATATCCTTTGGCTCGACATTCCAAGCATTGAAAGCTGTAGAAACAGATTGTTTATACTCAGTGAAAGATAATTCCTCTTCTCTGTGTTTATCAATCTGATTTACGATTAAATAAATATTTTCATTGTAGTGAAGCAACTGTTTAGTAAATTGAAAATTCAGCTCGGATTGCACATGATTATAATCCATTACATAAAACACGATATCTGCTAGATGTAATGCAGACTCTGTTGATACACGATGTGCATCATCCGTTGAATCCACTCCCGGTGTGTCCATAACTATAATCCCTTTAGGAAGCTCCGAGGTTTGATGTCCAATTTCTATTTGAGAAACTTTACTCCCGTCCTTGGAATATTTTTTTACTTGTCCAATATCATATTCCCCAGAGAATTTGACCGGAGCATCATTTACAAAGTGGACAATAGCAAAATTCTTGTCCGCTTTGCTCACCGTAACTATATTCGCAGAGGTTGGTATAGGACTTGTTGGTAATAGCTGTTCATCTACAAGGGCATTAATCATACTTGATTTACCTGCTGAAAAATGACCTGCAAAAGCAATTGTAAATGTTCCCTTTTCTATTTTTTCTGCAAAAAGTTTTGATTTTGCATATCTCTCTTCATCATTGTTTTGTTTAAAAATTGTCGCGAGTAAAGCATTCGATTCTTTGATTTTCTGTAATTCCTCTAATTGATTCATGTGAAATTTATTTCCCCTTTTTATTCTTTAAACAATATGTATATCATATCAGAAAATATAAAAAAAGATGACTTTATTGTTCACAAAGTCATCACTGTACTACTATTATTTTGTTTGCGGTGTAATAGAATTTAAAATGTGTTTTGTTATTACGCTGTATATAACTACAGTCGATCCAATTAATATAAATACCATGACAATCTCCCTCTCAACTGAACTTGATATTCATTCTCATTTAGATGTTATCACATTTTTCAACAATTGACTACAAAATATATTCTTTTTAACTAGACAATATGATAAAATTGATTCATCTTTACTATTAGGAGGGGATAAAATGGGTAATTCCAAGCATATTAAAACACTTTTAAATGGTACCATTCAATCATTAAAGTCTGTTATTCCTCTTAACCTTAGTTTTAAGTCTCCCACACTAATGATTCAACCATTTGATCAGGAAGAGATGGGCGTTCTCATTGGAATTGTTGGAGACATTAAGGGAAGAATTATTGTTGATGCATCCTCCCAATTCTTCTCCTCCGTTGGCGCCTCTATGTTCGGCATGCCTCTCGAGGGCGAAATGCTCGAATCTTTTACTGGTGAACTCGGGAATATGATTGCAGGCAACTTGTGTACTACTGTTGCCCAAGAAGGTTTAGAGATTGATATTACACCGCCAACTGTCATTGTTGGCAAGAGTAAACTATTTGGTTTTCATCATGCCTTTCGCTTGCCTGTAGAAACCGAAGACATAGGCCTTATGACTATTATTCTTACAATAGATGAGGACTAACTATCAATAAGAATACATATAAAACTTAGAATCCTTTTAAATAAAGGATTCTTTTTTATTTGGCAATCCCTAAGGACCTTGAGCTAATTTAAAGGATAAGATCTTTAGCTAGCACTCTATTTCTCAAGAGTCTGAACTGCAACTATCTTCACTAATCTCCCTTCCACTTCTATGACTTTTAATTTATTTCACATTATCTTCACATAATACCTTTGTATGTGTGAGAAATATCACATCACACATAAATATTTAAATTTATGATGTAGCTATAGATAAAAAGAAGAATATTTTGGAGGTGTACGACTGATGTCCAAAAAACACAATAAAGAACCAGAACTTAAGGGCACGTTAATATCTGTTAGCGTAGTGGGGATCTTTATATTAGTAACTTGGTTTCTGGCATTCTATTTATTTATTGACAGATTTTAAATCATTGGAGGTTAAAGGTTATGCATATTCACAAGTATGAAAAATGGTGGATAACATTCGGGGTAGGGTCTTTGGTTTTATTCTTAATTATAGTTGGCTTTAGCGCATTTCATTACGGTTCTCATCCACCTAGTGCAAAAGTATATATTGATCCTGAGCGAGTAGATGAAATTGCTCCTTTTAATAATCCTGGAGTTCACAAGGTCGAAGGTAAGGAATGGGATTACGAAGTAGTAGTCGTTGCTTCTGCTTTCTTCTATAATCCACAGGAATTTGAAGTACCACTCGGATCAACTGTTAAATTTATCGCAACAACAAAAGACGTAATTCATGGCTTTCAAATAGTGGGTACGAATATTAATATGATGCTAGAACCTGGCTACGTTTCAGAATACGTAACAACAGTAGATAAAGCTGGAGAGTATTTAATATTATGTAACGAATATTGTGGCATAGGACACACTTCTATGACATCGAAGTTAAAGGTGGTTGAGTAACATGGCAACAATAACAGAGAAAGCACAAAGCTTTGTGAAGGTAGATCGTCGTGATGGCAAGCTCGCAATGGCTCACATCCATGTAGCATTCATTGCACTTTTAATCGGAGGACTTTGTGGACTATTACAAACACTAGTACGTTCTGGACAATTTACTCTTCCTTGGGGAATCGGATACTATCAATTATTAACGGTTCATGGGGTTTTATTAGCACTTATCTTAACAACTTATTTTATCTTTGGTTTCCAAATTGCTGCTGTAAGTCGCACTGCCGGCACATTGACAGATAAGCAAAGAATGCTTGGCTGGATTGGGTTCTGGACAATGACAATCGGAACAACTGCTGCTGCAGTAATGGTTTTATTAAATGAAGCATCTGTTCTGTACACTTTCTATGCACCCCTACAAGCACATTGGATCTTCTATGTGGGATTGGCACTGGTAGTCGTAGGCTCTTGGATTGGTGGAGCTGGTCTTATAATGAAATATAGAGAATGGCGCAAAGCTAATCCAGGAGAACCAAGCCCATTATTAACTTTTATGGTAATCGTAAACTTAACTATGTGGATCATTTGTTCACTTGGTGTTGCAGTTGAGGTAGTTTTCCAATTGATTCCTTGGTCATTAGGCTGGGTAGATAAGATTGATATTCTTCTTTCTCGTACACTTTTCTGGTATTTTGGTCACCCATTAGTATATTTCTGGCTATTACCTGCTTATATGGTTTGGTACGTAATCATTCCTAAAATTATTGGCGGGAAAATTTATTCGGATGCACTTGCAAGACTTTCCTTTATGCTTTTCTTGATTTTCTCTATTCCTGTTGGATTCCATCACCAATTGACAGAGCCTGGTATTGATTCTTTCTGGAAATACTTGCAAGTAATTTTGACAATGATGGTTGTTATACCTTCCCTTCTAACTGCTTTCTCCATGTTCGCTACATTTGAAATTCGCGGAAGACAGCTTGGAGGAAAAGGGTTATTTGGATGGTTTAAAAAGCTTCCATGGAAGGATGCTCGATTCGTTGTACCATTCATCGGTATGGCAGCCTTCATCCCTGCTGGAGCTGGAGGTATTATTAATGCATCTAACCAAATGAACCAAGTAGTACATAATACTATCTGGGTTACTGGTCACTTTCATCTCACTTTAGCAACAACAGTTGTTTTAACATTCTTTGGTGCCGCTTATTGGTTAATCCCTCATCTTACTGGTAGAGTGTTGACTAAACAAATGAATAAGCTAGCAATTATACAAGCTATTGTATGGGCAGTAGGTATGTCCATCATGTCTGGAGCTATGCATATAGCTGGTTTAATGGGTGCTCCTCGCCGTTCAGATTTCTCTACCTATGGTGATTCTGCACAAGCAACTGATTGGATTGGCTATCAGATAGCTCAGGCAGTTGGTGGTACGATTTTATTCATCGGTATCATCTTGGTATTGTATATCATCGTCCACCTAGTATGGTTTGCTCCTAAAGGAGAAACAGAATTCCCAATTGGCGAGGTTTCTGAAAATGCAGAAAAAACTCCAATGGTTTTGGAAAACTGGAAGATCTGGTTGACTATTTGTATCTTCTTAATCTTGTTTGCTTATACAGTTCCAGTGTTCGATATGCTTCAGAATGCTCCTCCAGGTTCAAAAGGGTATAAATTCTGGTAACTTCAAAATCTTAATATTACGAAGCTGGGATAAAACCCACCTTAAAAATTCAAGAGTCCGGGAAATTTACCGTTTAGTAAATTTCCGGGGCTTTTTCTACTTACAGTTGGTGTTCTCTGCTACAGCGGACGATTTCCTGGGGGCACTGCTCGAGCCTGTAGTCTCTACCACACGCTTGTCCCCTAGGAGTCGCCGTCTCCGATCCAAACACCCCGAATTATCTTCGATATCAAGTGAAAACTGCACATACCTTCACATATAAAAGAAGATATCTTCAGTTAAATAAATGTCTATCAAAACGCATTCACTCAGAATGAAGTATTCTTTTCTTTATAGATTGTAATAAGAATCAACTCACAGCATTTTTATGTAGCATGAATCTACTTATGTCCCAGCCTCTTTTGAAGAATGCTACAAATATACCAAGCAGTCCCCCTCTCTTCACCAAGCATATCTGGATAAAGCTAATTAAGTCTCTTCAACCCAATTTACTATATATTTATATATTTAAAAATGAGCTTAGTTTCTATGAACCAAGCCCAGACATCAAATTAGGAGGAGTTGAAACTCCAGCATCCTCTATTTCTACGGTGCCATAGATAAAACTTCGATATTACTTTTAACAGGTTCCACGGATGGTTATTTGCCTTTTTTTTCTCCGTATAATTACACTTACAGTATTTATTTTAGATACATATGCCAACAAATTGTAATATTCAGGATAGATCATAAATGTTGGTCTAATAACACAGATGAATCTTGCAGTAATAAATGTGGTTTTCTTTCCCAGTCTGTTTGATTATCTTCATATTCCATGTAAGCCATCAATTCTAATTCGTAGTTATAATCATCTAATTCCATTGTTTGTGAAGAGGTGAATAGATGAGCTCTTTTATATTTTTCTTTAGGTTTGCTAGAGATATAGCTATTGTTTAAAAGGTTATAATAAGACTTTAGTGTGCTTCTGGCTACTTTCAAACAGTTTAGCATGCTGCTATCCTTCTTGCTCTTCTTAGCGTCCATTAATATAAATTTGTAATCAGTGGAAGATGTCAATAATGATCTACTACATTTTCTTCTTATAATCGTAGGTCGCTTTATTTTTACTATCTCATTTAATTCTTCCGATGGCTGTTTTGATGTGTCTTTATTAGCTACTTCATTTTGTTGATGAATATTTTTTGAATGGTTCATTTGTAAAAAAGTTAAATTGTCAAACCATGGACCAGTCATTTTCTCTTCTGTATTAGCATAATGAAAATCACTAGTAATATCGTCCTTGTTTAAATAAACTGTATCATCCATATTTTGTATACTCAATCCCACCTTTTTAAATTCTTGAGACATACGCCCTGTTATTTATATTATTCAATTTAAAGGGATTCGTTAAAAAACCTTTTCCTTTTATATTCGTCCAATGTATAACAAACAAATTCCTTAAAATTCATAAGGAATGAGTGGTTTACATCCACAAACTTAAAAGAAAAAGGCTATTTAAAATTAATTTGAAATTGGTGTTGGCAAAATCCCTACAAAACGTCCCTCTAATGGCGCTTCTTTTTCGTTCAACAATAGGTGAATCTCACCGTAGTCTTCAGAGGTACGAATTAGTCGACCTATTCCTTGCTGAAGTCTAAGCAGCATGAACGGCAGCTCCACTTCTTCAAATGGATTATTAGAAAATGAACGTTTGGCATCAAATAACGGATCTACCGGTGGGAAAGGCAAATCATAAATAATTACTCTAGTTAATGCTTCTTTAGGCAAATCTAAGCCTTCCCAAAGATGATAAGAGCAAAGTGTAGAAAACTCTCCATTTTGAAATTCTTTGACGATTGTGGAAAGCTCACGATCCCCTTCATATGCAATATCATCAGTACTTGTGGAGGACCTAAATTTATCCATCGCAGCTTTTGATTTAAACAAAATAAGTGTTTGTTGTTTTGCTTTCAATAAATGATCGACTTCACTAGCCTTCTCTTCCTGGCTAATATGATGCGTTTTAACTTTCATCACTTCATCGTAGTCAAACGGAGACGGCACTGAGAATGATTGAAACTTTTCTATTCCTAACGAATCTGCCAAATACGTAAAATCTTTTTCAATCGATAATGTAGCAGATGAAAAGATGATCGGAAGCTTGGTAGAAAATAGCTTTTCATTTAAAATGTCTGTAACTAATCTAGGCATGATAATAAGTGTTTCGTAGCCATCGATTATTTCTAACCACTCAACCCCATCGCCCTTCTCTGTAAATAATCGCAAGGAAAAAGAATATTGCTCTAAAAATTCCTCTACCATTCTAAGTTCATATTCTGGAATTGTAAAAAGCTCTGATTCAAACACGAACTCCTCTAGTAAATCATCTGTAATTTTAATGGCATGCTTACATAACTGCATTAGCTCAGATGACTTGTTAATCTTCATACGTTCCGTTTCTTCCGCAAAGCTGCCGATTCGTAAAACGCTAAAAATTTTCTCATGCGTATCTTGGAGAACTTCCATTAAGTTTAAAGTCTTTTCGCGAACACCATCTACCATTACTCTTTCAAGTAATCGAATTAATGTTTCACTTTGTACTTCATAGGTTAACGCTTTTTGAGCTGCGAATTCTAGCAAATGTCCTTCGTCTAATACAATCATCGACACTTCTGGTAAAAATGGCAATTGTCCTTCTCGAACACGTGAATCCTTAGTCCACAGATGTTCCATTAAAAAGTCATGGGAACAGATGATTAAATCAGATGATTCTCTGTAATGCTGACGGTGAATTGTTTGCCCACATCTATTGCGTAAATCACAGACAGTACATTGTTGAGTAGGATGAAAGTTAACCTTTTGCCAGTCTACATCACTTACTCCTGAAAATTGGCTACGCTCACCAAATGGAAAGATACTTTGAAGAGAAGACGAGCCATAAACGAAATCAGGTACTCCATCTTCAATTTCTTCTATAAAGAAGTCGTTATCGCTATCCTTTTGCGCTTCTTCCAATCGTTTTAGGCATAGGTACTGGCTACGCGATTTAGCTAACCTAACATCGATTTTTATATCTAAATAATTTTGTAGCTTAAAGATGTCTCCGGCCTCTTTTACCAATTGCTCTATTAGCGTTTCATCCGCGCATGCAATCAAGGCTGGTTTTCCAGTATATCTTGCATAAGAAATAGCAGGAAGTAAGTAAGCGATTGTTTTACCGGTACCTACGCCTGCTTCTGCAAATAATACATTTTTTTCTTTTAATGCTTTTTCGATTTGATATGCCATGAAAATTTGTTCATCACGACATTCAAACCCTTTCTCTGGCAATTCATCGTATAATACGTCTCCCATCCAATCTCCTAATGATTCAAAGAAAGAACGGTCTTTTGATAATTTAAATGGCAAAGCCTGCTTCATTTTCTAACTCCCTTGAATAATAATATAACAGCATGGGAGAGCTAGTCTCCCCTACTGTTATGAACGTTTACCCCAGAACTGATAGTAGTCTGTTCTAATAAATCCATTAAATAATTTACGTTTCTTAGTTGCTTTACGTCCGTAAAGATTTTCAAAATTCTCCATAGAAGAAAGCATATATACCGACCATGATGGATATGTTTCCATTGTATGGCCAAGGTCGCTGATAACTTTTTCAATTTCTTCGATTTCTCCTATACGTTCGCCGTAAGGAGGATTACCAATCATGACACCATCCGTCAGATTGGTTGAAAAGTCACTTGCCTGCATTTGTTTAAAGCTGATTATATCTGCAAATCCTGACTCAAATGCATTTTGTTCTGCGATTTGAATCATCTTATGATCAATATCAGAGCCGATAATCTCTAATTTTTGATCATAATCAGCTAAATCCTCTGCTTCGTTTCTTACATCATCCCAAATTGTTTTAGGCATCCAAGACCAATCTTCGCTGTGAAAATCTCTATTAAAGCCTGGAGCGATATTTTGGCCAATCATAGCTGCTTCTATTGGAATTGTCCCAGAACCACAAAATGGATCGACAAATGGACGATTGGGGCTCCATTTAGAGACTTTTACCAAAGCGGCTGCTAACGTTTCCTTTAATGGAGCTTCCCCTTGGCCATGTCGGTAGCCACGTTTATGCAATCCAGCACCACTCGTGTCTAAGGTGATTGTTGCCACATCTTTAAGTATACTTATTTCAATCTTATATGTTGCACCTGATTCATCCAGAAATCCAATTCGTTTATATGCAAGCTTTAATCTTTCTACAATCGCTTTTTTGACAATAGCCTGACAATCTGGAACACTGAATAAAGTAGATTTGACGGATTTACCTTGAACGGGAAATGCAGCATCCACAGGAAGAAACTTTTCCCATTGAATAGCCTTTGTACGTTCAAAAAGTTCATCAAAAGTTCTTACTGGAAACTGAGCTGCGACAATTTTCACTCGATCTGCTACTCTTAACCAAACATTGGCTCTTGCAATTGCCCGCTCGTCTCCTTCAAAATATACTTTTCCATTTTCAGTCGTTGTTTCGTATCCTAGTGCTTTCACTTCTTCTGCAACGATGGCTTCTAAGCCCATTGCTGCAGTTGCTACTAATTTAAATGTTGTCATTATTGCTTCCCTTCTTGCTTAAGGATCTCCCAAAGCTCGAGAAAATCCATTAGCCCTTTACTTGGAACTGGCTTGCTGTAATAATATCCTTGTATAATATCGCAGTTCATTTCTTTTAAGATTTTTACTTGTTCTTTGGATTCTACACCTTCAGCTATTACTTTTAATTGCAAGCGATGAGACATTAATATAATTGATTCTACGATCGCTTGTTTATCCTTTAATGAAGTAATATGCTGTATAAAGCTTCTATCAATTTTTAAATAGTTTAAAGGAAATCGGTTTAAATAGCTTAAAGAAGAGTATCCTGTACCAAAATCATCAATGGAAATTTTAAAACCCATATTTTTAAGCTTTATTAGCTTGGTTATAATACTCTCGGAGTCCTTCATAATCGTACGCTCTGTTAATTCTAATTCAAGCTGCTGTGGACTACAATTATATTGCATCAATATTTCATTTATTCTCTCGATAAAATTATCCTGTTGAAAATGGAGTGAAGCAATATTTATTGATACATTAAGGTTATTTAAACCAAGTGTTCTCCATTCAAGAATATCTAAACATACTTTTTCAACTATTAGCTCACTCAAAGGAATGATAAGGCCCGTGTCCTCTGCTAAAGGTATAAATTCGCCAGGGGATACGACTCCAATCTGATCATTTTGCCATCTAACTAAAGCTTCTACTCCAACGATTTCATTTGTATCTAGCGAAATTTTCGGTTGATAGTATATGTTAAAATCTTTAGCCTGAATACCCTTTCTCAACTCAGCTTCTAGGAACAATTGCCTCTTTGAATCCCTCTTTAATTCCTCGAAGTAAAAAGCATATTGGTTTCTACCATTTTGTTTAGCGAAGTACATTGCCTTGTCAGCCTTGTGTAAAAGCTTGTCAACATCCTCGCTGTCTTGAGGGTATAATCCAATTCCAATACTAGAAGTGATATAAATTTCCATATCATCTAAATAGAATGGCTTGCTAAGCGATTTAATAATTTCTGAAGCATATTGGGCGGCTTCTTTTTGATTTTTAATATCCTGTATAGCAAGCAAAAATTCGTCTCCACCATATCTTGCAAAAATATCGTCTTTATTAATAATTTGCTTAATGCGTTTAGCAAATTCAACTAGGATGATATCCCCTACTTCATTGCCAAGTGAGGCGTTTACTTGCTTAAAGCGATCTAAATCTATAAACAAGATTGCATGCTTTGCCTGAGAACCAGATTCACTGATTATTTGTGAAAATAATTCGTTAAAGGAAGATCTATTAGGTAAACTCGTAAGGCGATCACTGAAAGTTAACGTTTCCATTTCTTTCTCTACCACTTTTTTTATGGAAATATCGGAAAAGACACCAAAGTAATTAGTAGTTTCCCCTTGCTCGTTTTGTATGCTATAAATAGTTAGATATTCTGGGTAAAGTTCTCCGTTTTTTCTTTTATTCCATATTTCGCCTTGCCAGGTACCTTTAAGCTTCAACTCATTCCACATAGTTGCGTAAAATGTTTTTTCTTGCCTACCTGACTTCAGTATACGTGGAGTTTCACCTCGCACTTCGTTCAAAACATAGCCCGTAACCTTTTCAAACGCAGCATTTACTAACGTAATCCGCATTTTTTCATCCGTAATCATAATACCCTCAGTAGTCGAATTAAATACTTTCTCCACTAAATTATTTGGATATGAAGAAAAGCTTTCAGGTTGTTGCTCTTTGTTCAACTTTAATGACCCGCTTTCATCCTGCATCTCCTGTTCGGAATATGCCTATTCTCTTATAATCGGTGATGACCATCTTATGATCGACTCTATGTAAACATCTCGTAGTAAGCAATTTTAGAAAAAATTTGTGAGGATAGTGAAGATTTTGCATTATATTATAAAGAATCAAAAAATATATCAGAAAAGTGCGGAAGCAGTACGATAGTATTTTACTTACATACCATAATGGTACAACACTCCCATAGCTATATAAATACTATAAATAAGCATATACTTTTTTATCTATTAAGAAAAGAAAAGCTCTCCGTGATTGGAGAGCTTTCCGTATTATTAATTATAGCCACTCATACACTCAATAAGCCATGTTTTGTTTCCACGGTACTCAAACGGTGCATTACCTCGTACGTATGTGGATGGCAATCATCTATCTACAGATTATTGTCTGTTTTTCTATCCGTTCAATTCCTTCAAGAAAATGCCCCTACCATAATTTGGGTTTCTCACTCGTGGGGTTTACCTCGTTCCACCTGTATAGTTTCCTATACAGCTCCGTCACTGTGGCACTTTCAGAGATTGTCAGCCATATCCGAAGACTTAGGCCTTCATCCCGCCGTCAGCCAAAATGGCTGCCTTAGTTTATTTTTTCACTAAGCACGAACACTACATTCATCTCAGAATTGTGTGAGCATGGACTTTCCTCTACAATGTCTAGCATTGCAGCGATTGCCCGAATATATAAGTGGTAAACCAATTATACACGATGTTAGCTGAATATACAATAATTCTTTACTAATATAATATTACTCGTACAATTTTGCGCCAAACACATGTTTTTCTAAATGAGATAATCTTTTTAGAATATCAAAATTAGTAGCGCCAGCTGCTGGTTGGACAGGAGCTGTTCGTTTTGGTGCCTCAGCTAACTCTTCTCTTAGTTGCTTATTTTCTAATTGCAGCTGTGATACTTTCTTTTCGAACGCTTCATAATCTTGGATGATATCATCTAAAAACATATCTACTTCTTCTTGATTATAGCCTCTTAAGCCTGTTTTAAATTCTTTTTCTAATATATCAGAAGCCTTTAACTTAAATTCCATGCAGCATCTTCCTTCCGTCTACAATTCGCTACTCGTATTATAGCATAGTGGTGTCGAATAATGGAGTATTTTTGGGCGATTAAGTGCGTTTTTTGTTAGGTTGTGCGCTTTCCCGGGAAATATTTATTTTCTTATTTATTCTTATTTCCCGCATACGGAGCTGACTACTAAAATCTTTATGTGAATCTATTTCAGAATCTCTCCAATATTCAAGGCATTCAAGGGTCATTTCTAATGCTTTTTCATAATCTTTTTTTTGATGTTCATATAGCTTTGCTAGTTCTACCAGAACTTCTAAACGATATTTCCCTTTTATTTCTTTTAAAGCTTCCTTAAAGGCTTCGATACTTTCATCCATCAGTTTTTGCCTTTTTAAATGCAAACCCATATAGTAGTAGGCCATGCTTGTTTCTCTTTCTGGAAATTGATCTAATACAAATTGGAACCATTTCTTGCTTGCATCCTTAGACTTTAAATCTTTAAACCATTTTCCAATATTCGTATAGGTGTTTGCAGTTTCCTGAACCTCGGTTTCTTTTAGTAGATCCACCGATAAAGTATAAAGCGTTGCTAGTGATAGGATATCCCATTCGTTATGCTTTAAAATTCTCATAAGGTTAGTTGGGTTACCATGCTTAACCGCATCAAAATAAATAATTGGAGCTAAATGACCAGGTATATCATTTTTGCGACTAAAACCTAATTTACTTTCTTCTAATTGCTTTAATTTAAATCGCTCTAAATCACCTTTCCAAATTCTTTTAGATGAGTGCATTAAGTCAATTTGTCCTTGAGATTTCATGGGTGGTAAAGTGTTACGATTCATTGTCCACCTTGTCGTTAATTGGGGCAAATCAAAGCTTTTACCGTTATAAGTAATAATAGTTTGAGTGTTTTTCCAAAACTCAGTGGCCAATAGAAAGGCAGCTTCCTGTCCTGGGTCTGCTAGCACGTATTGAGACAATAAATAACCTCCAGGAGCCTTTTTTAAAATACCATTCAAAAAAATTAAGACACCAGCCCCTTTTAGACCGGTCGTTTCCGTGTCATAAAAGCAATAAGGGCTGTTTGGAGAAATAGTAAGCGGATGAGTTGGATATCTTTCCTGCATAAAAGAAATAGCAGCTTCAAGCTTATCCAAGCCAATAGTTCCATGTATATGCTTGTTACGATAAAATGTTTCTTTTAAAAAGAAGAAACCTTTTTCATTTTTTATTAGCTTTAATCCAGCCTTTTCCCATTGCTCTGTATAAAAAGGAAGTGCAATATCTAGCACTTCCTTTTTGGGTTGCTGTTTTTCAGGAGTATTTTTCTTTAATAGGCCCTTCATTTCTAATAGTTTTTTTTCATACGACATTTTGATTCACCTGCAATAAGTGAAGAAGTTTAATAACTTCTTTTTTCAAGTTTTGTTCGGCGTCCTGAGCGCCAATGCAAGCGGGACAACCACCAGTACATGGACAGCTTTCTACCTGCTCCGTCACCTTAGGCACTAAATTATTCCATAGATCAAACATTCTCTCGGATAAACCAATTCCCCCTGGATAGCTGTCATAAATATAAAAAGTAGGCTTTTCTACATTAATCGATTTTACCTGAGGTACTACATGAATATCCTTAGCATCACAATGTATGAATAAAGGGATAAACGAGTGTAGCGCATAGGCCACTCCTGTCATTGCGTCTGAAAGCAACGTTTCTGACCAATTGTTTGGTTTATCGAAGCTAAACCAAGTGGACGAGGTATGAAGCTCTAGTGGCGGTAGATGTATTTTACCTGAACCAATATTATCATGGGTATCGAACTTAATCTTTTTGAAGATAGTAGGCTGAGCAAGAACAATGATATCACCAAATCTAAGCGTACCAATATCCGCTTCTCTTTCCTTATCCTCGCTTAATACCTTTAGTTCGATTGCGATATTAGCATCAGTAAAGTAATCCACGTCCACTTCCTTCACAAAGGCCTTTTTCTCCTCCCAATCGAGTTTTTCTACTTGAAATTGAGTTCCCTGATGGAGATAGATCGCTTCTTCATGGAGTAACGTCATCGCACTATAAAGGTCCATTTCTCCAATCACTCTAGTTTTTGTCGGAATCGTTTGATCAATAATTATGACATTGTCCTGAGAAGCAGACCTCAGACTTACATTACTAGCTGGAAAGCTTTCGGACATCCAATGCCACTTGTCCGATGTCTTTAGAAGAACTCCTTCGCTCTCAAGAAATTCTAACAGCTCTTGTATAAAGAATTCTCCATATGTATCACTAGTACTAAATGGAAGCTCGAAGGCTGCACATTTAAGGTGGTCCATCAAAATTATCATATTGTCTGGATGGATCCGGACCTCTTCAGGTGATTGTCCAAGAAAATAGTCAGGGTGCTTTACTACGTATTGATCTAGAGCTGTCGATTGAGCCACATAAATAATAAGGGCCTCGTCCTGTCGACGGCCTGCTCGACCTGCTTGCTGCCAAGCACTTGCAATATTTCCTGGATATCCAGTCATAATACAAGCCTGAAGCTGGCCAATATCTACTCCTAACTCAAGTGCATTTGTGCTAACTACTGTTCGAATTACTCCTTCTCTCAACCCTTTTTCGATAACTCTTCGCTCAGAAGGTAAGTATCCTCCACGGTAGCCACGAATAGATTGATCATTTATCTTTTTACTCACCAAAGCCTTTAAATAAGTTACTAGCATTTCCACTCTTACTCTACTTTTAGCAAATACAATAGTTTGAATTCCGTTTACATATAACTCTTGCGCAAGATCCCTAACCTCTAAAACCGCACTTCTTCTAACATTAAATACTGGATGTATAATAGGAGGATTATAAAATACAAAGTGCTTTCTGCCAGCAGGAGCACCGTTTTGATCAATTAATTGATGTGTTTCATTTGTTAAATTTTCTGCAAGCTCTTTAGGATTTTTAATAGTAGCTGACGTACAAATAAATTGCGGCTTACTACCGTAAAATTCGCAGATCCTTTTCAATCTGCGAATAACATGTGCGACATGACTACCAAATACACCTTTATATGTATGAATTTCGTCAATGACAATATATTTTAGATTTTCAAAAAGGGAAACCCATTTTGTATGGTGAGGTAGTATGCCGGAGTGCAGCATATCTGGATTAGTCAACACAATATGTCCAGATTTTCTAATTTTTTGTCTAATCCCCGGCTCGGTATCACCATCGTACGTAAAACTTAATATTTCTTCTCCACTCTCTCGAATCAATTCATTTAAATCGCTTTTTTGGTCCTGTGCTAATGCTTTTGTCGGAAATAAATAAATGGCACGAGAGGTTGGATCTTCCATTATCGATTGTAAGACAGGAAGATGGTAACAAAGAGATTTACCAGAGGCAGTTGGAGTAATAGCAGTAAATGACTTCCCTAAAGAAGCAGCATCAAAAGCTTGTCTTTGATGAATATAGAGTTGACTCACCCCACGTCCTTTCAAAGCATTTTTAATAGAGGGATGCATTTTTTCTGGGAAAGGTGCATAAATTGCATCTTTTTCCTCTACTGTATGGATATGCTCTATTTGCGGGTGGCGATTGCTGTCAATTCTCCAATTTTCTAATAGCTCTGCAATACTTTTATTCTTTTGCATGTTACTCTCCAACCTCCTTCAATGCCTGAAGAATTGTTTCTAATGTGTATTTGGAAGAATGTACAGACTTTAAGAAACGTTTTTTACTTGTTGCTTTATAAAATGACTGCACAACAAATTGCCTCATAGATTCTAGTAGTGAATCAATTTGGCTTGGATGTACATATTTCGGTCGTTTGGTCTGTATCCAAGGTCGAACAAGCTGCTCCCATTCGTTTAATAATTCATCTATATTATATGCATATGGCTTCACTTCTCTAAAAAAATCAGGCTCTCGGTCCTCTTCTCTGAAACGGTGAAAACGTTCTATACAAATATCACACTCGTTTAAAAGCTGATTATTTACACTTGTTAATGACAATGTAATCCCTCTCAATCTAGTAATAGTTTATCAAAAAGCATATCATATTACCAGTTTCAGACGAACATACATTCCTTACATATTATTCTCCAATTTTTCCATCTTACCTAGTAAACGAAAGGATGATTTACTAAAATCTTCTTCGAACTGATCCTGTTCTTCATTCAGACGGTTTTCTAATAGATATTCCAATAGTTCAAGTTGGTCGATAAGGCGTTCAATTTTGTTCATAATGTCCACTCTCCTTTAACTGTTAAGTTCCTTCCTACATCATAAATACCTGCCTGCTCGACAAAGGTTCTTTACATCAGACAAAACTAGTGGTCCGTCGACAGTTACAAAAATGAAACTAAATTGATTACTCGTTCGTCTAACTAACTTGTGATAAACTAATACCATAAAAGAGGTGATTGTCTTGGCTATTCAATACCCTAATGGGAAAGTATATACACCTACCAAGAAAACAAATATTCCAAAGAAAAAAGATTATTCTTTTAGTAATAGGGGTAGGACGTTAGAAGATGAGATAAATGATGCCAACGAGTACTATCTAGCTCATGACATTGCAGTCATCTATAAAAAGCCAATACCTATTCAGGTCGTCAAGGTGGATTATCCAAGTAGAAGCTCCGCAGTTATAAAAGAAGCATATTATCGAACCCCATCAACTACTGACTTTAACGGAGTCTACAAAGGAAAATATATTGACTTTGAAGCAAAAGAAACGGAAAATAAAACTTCCTTTCCTCTGAAAAATGTTCATTTACATCAAGTAGAGCATATGGGGAAAGTAGTTAAACAACTTGGGATTAGCTTCTTATTAGTTCGATTTTCTAGTATGGATAGATATTTTTATTTGTCTTACGAGCATTTAAAATTATTTTGGGATAGAATGCTATCGGGGGGAAGGAAATCAATAACCCTCGAAGAATTTGAAGAATATGGGATTGAAATAAACCCAAAATATGCACCAAGGGTCAATTATTTAAAGATAGTTAATGACTTGTATGTATAAAGCGAAAGTGAGGAGACGTTTATGAGTGAGCAAAAAACAACTCGTGAACAAAGAAGAAAGCAACAAATGGCTCAAAAGAAAAAACAAAAGAAACCTGCCAAAACATGGATTAAGCGAGTGTTATTAGCTATTGTGGCGGTTGGATTAGTAGGAATGATAGCTGGTGGATCTGTATTTGCATTTTACGCAAGCAGCGCTCCAGATTTAGACGAGGACTTGTTAAAGGACCCAATTAGTCCTAAATTATTAGATGCTAATGGGGAAGTGTTTGCAACTGTTGGAAGCGAAAGTCGCGAATATGTTTCCTATGAAGATATCCCTCAACAAATGGAAGATGCCATATTAGCAACAGAGGATGTACGTTTTTACGACCACATGGGAGTCGATGTTCTACGATTAGGTAAAGCCGTTTTGGCCAATCTGAAAGATGGATTTGGTGCACAGGGGGCAAGTACAATCACTCAACAAGTTGTTAAAAACTCATTCTTTACAAATGAAAAAACAATAAAACGTAAGGCTCAAGAAGCCCATTTGGCTCTTCAGTTAGAGCGTGAATATAAAAAAGAAGAAATTTTCGAAATGTATTTTAACAAAGTACTTATGTCAGGACGTATTTATGGATTTGGAACTGCCTCTAAATATTTTTACGGTAAAGAGTTAAAGGATTTAGAGCTACATGAAATGGCAGTGTTAGCGGGCATGCCCCAAAGTCCAAATAACTATAATCCTTTTAAAAACCCTGAACTAGCTGAAAAAAGAAGAAATACGGTCCTATATCTAATGAATCTTCATGGAAAAATAACAGACGAGGAAATGAAGGCTGCTCAAGCGGTGCCTGTTACCGACTCCCTTCTTCCAGAAGAAGAAAGAGTTGCAAACCAAGATTCAAAATATGATGCGTTTATCGACATAGTATTAGATGAGCTTGAGGAAAACGGTGATGCAGATGCCATTTCCGAAGGAATAACAATCCATACGACTCTTCAACCAAAAGCTCAGGAGCAAGTAGAAAAGACCTTGTCCTCAGATATATTCCCAACAGAGGATATACAATCTGGTGTTGCAGTGATTGATACTAAGACAGGGGCAGTAGTTGCTGTTGGTGGAGGAAGAAATTACGGAGCAGATAGAGGATATAATCATGCTCAAGATATGGTTAATCGTTCACCAGGTTCGACTATTAAACCGTTGATAGATTATGGTCCAGCTGTAGAATTTTTAGGTTGGTCCCCTGCTCAGACACTTGTGGACGAAGAAATTAAATATACAGGGACCGATCAGGTAATACGTAATGCTGATAACAAATATTTAGGATCTATGACTATGCGTGAAGCATTATATAAATCACGTAATACTACTGCCGTCAAAACTTTAAAAGAAGTAGGTACTAAAAAATCAAGAGAATTTATTAGTCGATTTGGAGTAGACATCGGTACAGTCAACGAAGCTTATGCAATCGGTGGTATCTCAAAATTCATGTCCCCTATCCAACTAGCAGGAGCATATGCTGCATTTGGTAATGAAGGGATTCATACAGAGCCATATGCGATTAATAAAATTGTATATAGAGATGGCAAAACAGAAAAAAACTATAAGCCAGAATCTAAAGCAGTTATGAAGGATTCAACAGCTTACATCATTACAGATGTTCTAAGAGATGTTTTAACAAAAGGTACTGGTAAGGCCGCAGCAGTTAGTGGATTGGATGTTGCAGGTAAATCTGGTACTTCCAACTTCGGAGGAGACAAAAAAGGAGTTCCGGATGTATGGTTTGCTGGATACACAACCAATTATTCAGTAACCGTATGGTCTGGTTATGATGATAACTCAGCTATCACTACATCTGAAGAGCGTAGTCTCCCCCAACGTATCTTTAAAGAGGTAATGGGGAATATTTCTGAAGGACAGAAAACGGAAAAATTTAAAAAACCTAATTCTGTTGTAGAAGTAACAATTGAAAAAGGATCTAATCCTTTAAAATTAGCTAGTGAATATACTCCTGATGATAAAAAGTTAACGGAGTTATTCGTTAAAGGAACAGAGCCTACAGAAGTATCTGAAGAATATGATCAGCTTGAGCTCAACGCTCCAACTAATTTATCAGTTCAATATGACGAAACGACATCATCTGCAACATTAAATTGGGAATTTGAACAGCCAGACGAGGAAGATATAGATGTTCAATTTGAAGTTGCTGTCTCAATAGACAATGGTCCAAATGAGATTTTGCAAACGACAAACAAAACAGGGTTAATCGTCCAAAATCTTATTCCTGGTAGTAAGTATGTATTTACAGTTACAGCTTTAGCTGAAGATGTTCGAAGCGCTCCAGCTAGCGCAGAATTAGTTTTAGAAGGTATAGAGGAAGAAAATCTTGAGGATCCAGAGCCTGAGGAAGAAAACCCTGAGGAAAATCCTGAAGATGAGAATAAGAACCAAGGCGGAAATAATGGTAACAACAGTAACAATGGTAATAACGGTAATAATGGTAATAACGGAAATAATGGCAACAACGGTAATAATGGTAACGGGAATGGCAACAACACTGGCAACAATGATGGTGGCGCTAATGAGGGTGGTCAAGGAAACGAAGGTGGAACTGATGGAGAAAGTCCAGTAGAAAATCCAGAAGGTAACACCGAAAGCGGAACTACACCTTAACCAAGCATTCTTTATCATAGTTAGATGATAATTTTTAAAGCTAAAACGAGGAAAGTTCATATAAACTTTCCTCGTTTTTTATGGTTTTTTTTTATTTCTGATATAAAATATGAATCAATCTTACGGTAAATAAAGAGTCTCTTGCAACTCTAATAAACAATTTGACTTTGAAAATGAATCTGGTCAAGAAGAGACTGAAAGATGTTACCTTTTATACTTTCACATTTTTTATAAAATAATTTCCCCAATGTGGTTGTGAACCATCAGCATCCTTAAATGCATATTCCTCTGAAAGTTCCCAGGTGCTATATACCCCACCTGTCTTTTTAGCTATATGAGGATCACTTGCAAGACAGCGTATAGCCTCTCCAATATAAAATGGTGTTTCTGACGCAATAAAATGAGGATCTATCTTTGTTGCATCTCTCCAATTTTCTTCGGTAACACCAAACGATTCAAGCATTGCTTCCGAACGTAAAAAACCAGGAGTAACAGCAATGACAGAAATATTATATTCTTTTAGATCCATGGCCATCGCCTGTGCCATGTGGATTGAGGAGATTTTTGCTAGACTATAATAGAAGTTACCTCGAGGTTCGTAATCAATGCCATCAGTAATTTCGATGATCAGGCCACTATTATTCTCTTTAAATAAAGGAATGCTATAATGAGAAGTAATAATATGTGAATGGACAGCTTGTTTTTGCATCTGAAGTCCTTTATGAAGACTATGCTCTCCTATTGGCTTTCCCCATTCCGTAAGAGGATCTCCTCCCCAAATATCATTAACTAATATATCTAACCTTCCCTGTTCCTTTTGGATACGGTCAAATAGGTGAACAACTTCCGTTTCAATAGTATGATCGACCTTTACAGGTATTCCTTTTCCCCCGGCTTTTGTTACCAATTCTGCTGTTTCCTCAATCGTTTCCATACGGCCCATGGGTGACTGACTATGAATTGTACTTCTCCCTGTCACATATACTATTGCTCCAGCTTCTCCCAACTTAACAGCAATTCCTCTACCAGCACCACGTGTTCCACCAGCAACAACTGCAATTTTCCCCTTTAACGAATTCAAAAGAGCATCTTCCTTTCAAAATTAATAATAAATGAGTAGCATTCTTGGATAAGCTGATGCTCTTTTAAAGCTTTATTGACATTATGAACTTAATAAATAGTCATCACTTCCATATTTTAGTTACATCTACTAATTCCAATTCATTGAACTCCATTCTATAAATATCAGGCTTTGAAGTGCTTAAAAGAAAATCCAAGCCATAACTACTATCAAAATATCCCATCATTAACGTCATCACTGCACCATGAGTACCTACTACTATTTTCTGACCTTTAAAAGTATGTAATATTGATTTGAGTGCATTTATTCCCCGTTCTTGACACTCTTTTATTCGACTCTCCTCCCTTAAGAGAAAAATCCGGTTCCTCAAAAGATTTCTCTAACAAACATTGAAGCTCATTATCAGATAAACGTTTTTTCTCAGGGCTAAAAACTCTTTCTTTAAGATTTTCAAGAATTACCACATTTTGTCCAATGTATTCAGCTAATGGTTGAACTGTTAATACAGAACGGGTATATGGGCTAGATATAACTGTATTAATATTTTCTTCTTTTAAAATCTTTATTAGTCGTTGAGCATCCGTCACACCTTTTTCAGTTAGGCCTCTATCTTTTTCATTTCCCGTTTTAAATGAATCACAGTGTCTCAACATATATATGAAAGTTTTCATATAAACCTCCAGAAAAAATAATATTATTCTGTTAAATATAACCTATATTTTTAAGTTTTTATAGTCTTAGGTGCATCTTTGATAAGGCTTACCAGCAAGATGAAAAATAAAAACATTATCATAAAAAATGCCCCATAGAAACTGCCTCTGTATGTTAGTTTAGTATCTAACTTCTAAAGGCAGTTCTTATGGGGTAGTGTTAAAAATATTAAGGCATTCTTGATTCCATGATGAATCGACGAGCAAGTTTTTTTTCTGTTTCCTTGAACAATTCATCTAGTTGTCGAAAAGCTGCATAAGACTTATAATTCTTTTGAACAAAGATAAAACGCTCTTCATAATTTAAAGGGGAAGTACCTTCAGCCAATACAAATAATTCACTCAATAATTCGATGCCCTTCTCCATTAAATCATGGCTGTCTTTCTCTCTTTCCTTATAAAGAATCTCCAACTGACTCCGAATGACTGACCATCTTGCAAAAATCGGTTTAAAATCTTCTTTTCTAAGCTTGGACAACTTTGCTCATCCTCTTTTTACCCTCTCGACAAACCGGCAACAAAGGACATTGTGGGCAATTGGGATTTTGGGCCTTACAATGATACCTCCCAAAAAATATCAGTTGATGATGCGCCTTAGACCACGATTCAATTGGTGTCTTTTTCATCAACGTTTCTTCTACCTGCAGAACAGAATCTTTCCATCTACATAGTCCCAGTCGCTTTGAAACACGCTCTACATGAGTGTCTACAGCTATGGCTGGTATATCAAAGGCTACCGAAACAACTACATTAGCTGTTTTACGACCAACACCTGGAAATGTCGTAAGTAAATCACGATTAGCAGGGACCTCGCCGTTATAGAGCTCAATTAGTTGCTTGCTAAGTGCTTGAATATTTTTTGCTTTATTACGATATAAACCTATTGAGCGGATATCATTTTGTAATTCCTCTATGGATACATCTAAGTAATCTTCAGGTTTTTTATATTTTTGAAAAAGATCCTTTGTTACTTTGTTTACAAGGACATCAGTACATTGTGCTGAAAGTAATGTAGCTACCAATAATTCAAAAGGATTGTCGTGGACTAACTCGCAATGAGCATCCGGAAACATCCTTTCCATTTCCTCTAAACAAAAATGCCATTGGGCTTTTGTAAGCAACTTTCTCCACCTACTCTCTTTCTTCTAACCAATTGTAGAAAGGAACCTTCGCTGTGTTTGCAGGTTGCTCCTTTGGTCTTTGTATTGGTATATGCTGTCGAAACTGTGCCGATTGATTTTCTGCAGCTTCAACCGTTTTAATATTTTTCTTTTTCCATTCGAATAATATCCGATCTATATAACGCAGGCTAAGCTTTTGAGATAAAACTGCCTCTTTTAACGCTAAACGTATTAAGGAGGCTGAGTGGTTGTCCTGATCGAACCACATGCCAATCGTTTCATATTCCATTGGAGATAATAATCTACCGAACTCCTGCTCAAATAACTTGTAAATTTCGCCTTCTTCGCCCTTTACTTCTTCGTCTTCTTTAGTTAGGTTTTGTTGCTCTACGCAATCGACCAAGAGCTCCCATAAATGATTAAAATCGTAGTACTCATAATGGACTCCGTCGTCGTCCATATGCTGTTCTATTTGAATTAAACCTTTTTGGACAAGACGCTGCAAAATCGTCACTACTTTATGTTCACTAAAATGTGTACGTTCCACTAAGTTTTGAGGGGTTGGAAAGTGGTTTCCCGCTTCTCCAAAAGCGATAAGATGTAATAGCAGAATAGCTTCCTCATCCTTCATATTAATTGCCTTATAATGGCTAAAAAAAAGCTGGGAAATGGTTACATTTCCCTGCTCTGTCCAGATTCGGAGCCGATTTCGCTTATGCATACTCGCACTCCCTTTCTTATTTATTGCATGATGATAATATATATAGTTCCTTTGGCTTAAGATTATGGATACAAACGATTTAATAGTCTTGGGAATGGTATAGATTCACGAACGTGCTCTGCTCCACTTAACCAAGCTACCGTACGTTCTAATCCAAGACCAAATCCTGAGTGAGGAACAGACCCTTGTTTACGAAGCTCTAAATACCAAGCATAGGCTGATTCATCTAATTTATGTTCCGCAAGACGTTGCTTTAATAGGTCATAGTCATGAATACGTTCAGAACCACCGATAATTTCACCATATCCTTCTGGAGCAATTAAATCGGCACATAACACAACATCTTCTCTGTCTGGATGTGGCTGCATATAAAATGGCTTAATGCCTACTGGATAATGAGTGATGAAAACTGGCATATCATAGCTTTCTGCGATAGCTGTTTCATGAGGTGATCCGAAATCGTCCCCCCACTCGATATCATCAAAGCCTTTCTCATGTAAGAACTTGATTGCATCGTCATAAGTAATACGAGGGAAAGGTGCTTGAATTTTTTCCAGTTTAGATGTATCGCGACCTAAGCGCTCTAATTCTAATTGACAGTTTTTAAGAACGGCCTGAACAATAAAGGAAACGTATTGCTCTTGTACTTCTAAGTTCTCATCAAATTCTGTAAATGCCATTTCAGGCTCTATCATCCAAAATTCAATTAAGTGTCTACGTGTTTTGGATTTTTCTGCACGGAATGTTGGTCCAAAAGAGAATACTTTTCCTAAAGCCATAGCAGCTGCTTCCATATATAGCTGACCAGACTGAGATAAATATGCATCCTCATCGAAATATTTAGTTTGGAAAAGCTCAGAAGTTCCTTCTGGAGCTGAGCCAGTTAAAATCGGGGGATCCATTTTTACAAAGCCGTTATCATTAAAGAACTCGTAAGTAGCGCGGATAATTTCGTTACGAATTTTCATGATCGCGTGTTGTTTTCTTGAACGTAACCATAGGTGACGGTTGTCCATAAGGAACTCAGTACCGTGTTCTTTCGGTGTGATTGGATAATCTACCGCTGCATGAATTACCTCTATTTCTTTTACTTGAAGCTCGTAACCAAATGAAGAACGTTCATCTTTTGTTACTTCTCCAGTAATATACATAGAAGTTTCTTGAGTTAAACCTTTTGCTGTTTGGAAAATCTCTTCTCCCACAACTTCCTTCACTACTACTCCTTGTACAAATCCAGAACCATCGCGAAGCTGTAAAAAGGCAATCTTACCACTAGAGCGTTTGTTTGCAAGCCACGCACCAAGTTTTACTGTCTCTCCAACATGGCTAGACATATCTTTAATCATAATTTTTTTCATGTTGTCCTCCAAAAGTTAAAAATATATTTTACAAATTGGATATTCTCTTCCACCAATCGCCATTATCAAATAACAGATATACGTAGTTGAGGTTATCCTTAGAATTCACAAAGGTAATCTCCCATACTGGCCCGACCTCTTCCACACCTAATTTCGCGTGAAGCAGCTTACTACCTTTTTCCCCTTCCAAAGCTATCGAGACAGCTTTCTCTTCAGATATACCTTCATCAAGACTTACCTCCATAATTTGCTCTTCGTTATCCTTTGTTGGGATAAAAAAAGCTTTTTTAGAGCCGTCCTTATTGGTACCAATAATTGTCTGATATGAGTCGGTATTATTATACACATACGAATCATCTATTGTCTTCAATAAATTATTTTGAAGCGTATAAGACTCTGCCTTCGTCAGGTTATCATTGAAAGGTTCTCTTGCTTCCTTATAAATAAGTAGGCTTAGGATTATGGTGAGACTGATAGCAAAAACAACGATAAATATTAGCCATCTCTTTAATGCCATAGTTTAGGTCCTATAAATTGTGAAGACTGCTTTTTCTTGATCTTCTTTATCTAATGCTAATCCAAACATTAGATCCTTTTCCTTCAACGAACGGTTCAATGCATCCACTATCTTATATAGATCTGATTGGTATTGTACGGTGACGGTTGATATCACTTCAATTTTGTTTTCCATATTTCTACCCGCTTTCTAATACTCATCCTTCATTAGTATACCAATTTTCTAGCTCTAAGACTATATTTTCTAATGATACTTTCTTAACAGGAATATTTGGGATTGCCTGTAGAAAATCACTACCATAAGACTTCGTATCAATCCTTCTGTCTAATACGATAAATACTCCTTTATCGGCAGAGGAACGAATTAATCTTCCAAATCCTTGTCTAAATCTTAAAATTGCCTCTGGCAAGGAATAGGAAGAAAAAGGATTTTGTCCATTTTTAGTTAGCAGCTCTGCACGCTTTTTAAATAAGGGATCATCGGGAGAAGAAAAAGGTAAGCGAACCATAATCACTACTGAAAGAGCTTCACCTGGAACATCTACTCCCTCCCAAAAGCTATTGGTTCCGAACAATACAGACTTAGAAAATCGCTGGAATGACTTTAACAAACGCATCCTGCTCCCAGTCGTGATTCCTTGTGCAAATAGCATGAAATCTTCAAGCAGATTAGTATCCTGTATCAATTCCACAGTCTTACGTAACATATCCTGTGAAGTAAATAATACAAAGCACCTTCCTCCAGTGACCAAAACCGTCTGGACAATTGCTTCCGCAACTGATTCAATATAATCCGATTGAGATACTTGCTGAATGTCTGGCATATCCTCGATGATTAAAAGCTCTGCACCCTTGTAGAAGTTAGATTCTACTTTAAACTGATGGATAGGTATATTTGAGCTCAATCCAAGCTGAGAAGTAATAAAGTATTTATTGGAGGGCACTGTCAATGTTCCAGAAGTCCAGATAATTCCTCCCTGCTCTCTTAAAGGAGCCATGGCAACCTTTATATCCTCTTGATAATTTAATGGTCTTTTGATGATAGTGAGACTTCCAGGGACGCTTCTATTATCTAACTCGAGCCATTTCGCCTCTACTTCCTTATCCTGCAAGAAGATTTCATCCCATTCACTTACTTTAATCTCCAGTTCACGTAACCAATATTCCCACTCATTTACTAATACTAATAATTGTTCATCAATAATATTTTTCTTTGCTGAGCCCACGTAGGGCTTAGTTGAATAGATAAATGTTTGTAGATTCTTAGCAACTTTTATAAAAAAAGCTTTCTCTAAATTTAAATCCTCCATAGCATAAGTTCGTTTGGTACTCTTCGATTTATGTGGATAGCTTTGAATAGTAGAGATAACATATCCCATTGCATGATCAAATGATTCAACTATGTCAACAAACAGCTTCTCAATACGAATGCGGACAGACAAGGAAACATTTAGAAGAGACAGCTTGTAAAGTAGATGATCTGTATCTAGCGTGCCAAATTGACCTAAAATATATTTCCAATTAGTATATGAAAAAATTCTTTCTTTTCGGGATATACTAGCATGTATCATTTGATGTGCCTCATCAATAATTGTGGCACAACCATGGCCCAATAGCTTTGTTTCTCGTTCCGTATCCATAATAATCATGGAATGATTCGTTACCAGGATATCACAGTGCTCACTTCGACGAAGAGCACGCTCATAAAAATCTATCCCTTTTACATCGTTAATCTTTTTTTCTGAGGTCCTTCTTATTTTATCTATAAATAGCTGACCACCACCCGAAACATTCAATTCCGAGAGGTCACCCTCCTCTGTTATAGTAAGCCAAACTAAAACTTGCATAATCGTAAACGTCTCATCGTAAGACTCATCCTCTTGCTGAAGGTGCTCCCAAAAACGATAAACATCAATATAGTGATTGATACCTTTTAGCTTCGCCACTCTAAGTCTAATGTTAAGAATGTCATAAAGCTTTGGGATTTCCTCTGTTATAAGCTGATCAATGAGATGTGTTGTATAAGTACTAACTATAATAGGCTTTCCTTGATCTAATCCATATAAAACGGATGGAATAAGGTAGGCTAATGTTTTTCCTATTCCGGTTTCCGCCTCGCACACAATCTCTTTGGATTCTATTAGTGCATGGTGAATCTCATCCATTAGCTTATATTGCCCTGGTCTTTCCTCTAGCTTCAGGCTACCGTGTTGGAATAATCGATTCTTTTCATCATTAGAAATCGGATAAGCAAGTTTACTCCATTCTGGTGCAGGCTCTTTTTTCACATCTTTTAGTGGTATTCCGCGATATTCTAAATAATCTTGGGTCACATGAGTCTTTCTTTTTATCGTTATAACTTCAAAAAAGATGAGTGCTAGATTGGATTTCAGTTGGAAGGATCTTTTATGTAATAGCTCCACCGTTTTTAATGGCAATGCTTGCAGCTGGTCAAAGCATTTTAAAAGCAAATGTGCAGTAGCCAATGCATCATCATCCGCACGGTGAGCAGACTCTAATTCTATATGGAGCTCAGTCGCAATGTCCTGAAGCTTATAGCTATAAATATTAGGGAACATCAACTTAGCGAATTCTACTGTATCAATAGATTTACAAACTAATTTAGGCAAACCTACCCGTTTTAGCTCCTGTTGAAGAAATGTCAGATCAAAATTTGTATTGTGCGCAACAAAAATATGGTCCTGCAGAATTTCCAAAACTTTAGGAGCAATTTCTTCGAATAACGGAGCGTCCTTTACATCCTCGTCCTTTATGTTCGTTAAATCCTGAATAAACAAAGGAATCGCTTTTTTGGGGTTTACGAACGTAGTAAATGAATTACTAATCCGATTGTTCTCAATAAATACAATTGCAAGTTGAATAATTCGGTCACCATTGGCAGATGAATGGCCTGTTGTTTCAATATCTACAACTGCATATTTATGATTTTGCAACATTCTTCATCTCACCATCATTTAAATTAAAAGCATCTATTTTTCCTAGAAACTTTCTTGTGTTGCTTTTTAAAAATTGTACCACATTCCATAAATAGAAACGAAATATATGTAGAACGAAATAATAATTACTGCTTAGATTTGCCATAAGCCTACATTCCGTTCTTAACGCTGCAACTCTGCGAAGGTTTGCTTTCCTGCAACTTTTGTTTTAATATTCACAACATTTTTGAGCATTACCGCAACACTTCTCTCAATTTCTGCAACATTTTTCCGGTTACCTATGTAATTGAACGGCTATAAATCCAAAAAGAAAGCTAGACTTTGGCTAAGTCTAGCTTTCAAATCTTACATAACAGTCGCTTCTGGTTCATAGTGGATAATTTGATTGATTGTGTTATCCGTATTCATGATTGCTACTGTAGGCTGATGTGATTTTGCTTCTTCATTCATCACATAAGCATAGGACAGGATGATCACTACGTCTCCACGCTGTACAAGACGTGCGGCAGCTCCATTTACACATATTACACCGCTACCACGTTCTCCAGCGATTATATATGTTTCAAAACGGGCACCGTTATTATTGTTAACGATATGAACTTTTTCATTTGGAAGCATGCCTACTGCATCTAATATATTTTGGTCAATCGTAATACTACCTACATAGTTTAAATCTGCTTCTGTAACTATTGCACGGTGAATCTTACTATTTAACATCATTCTTAACATCATTGCACTTCCTTTATATTAACTATCATATTATCAATTAATCTTGCTTTTTCGAAAAAAACAGCTGTTGCGAAGAGAACTTCTTCTGTATACTCGTTAACCGGCTGTAAAGTAGGATAGGCCAATGCCTCCAGGTAATCTATTTTACCAGAAGTATTTTCATTAATATATTGTTTTGCTCCGTCAATAGCCCCTTCTATATCCTTCGTTCTCAACCATGTATCCTTTGCTAAATTTAACGCCTTGTATATATGAGGTGCCTCATCTCGTTCTTTTTCGCTTAGAAAGACATTCCTTGAGCTTTTTGCTAGGCCATCCTCCTCACGGACAGTTGGAACGCCAACTATTTCAAGTGGAAAGTTGTATGCTTCTACAAATAATTTAATTATAGCTAACTGCTGTGCATCCTTTTGGCCAAAGTACGCCTTAGTAGGTTGGATTAAATGAAATAGCTTGGAAACTACTTTTAAAACTCCATCGAAATGTCCTGGACGAGTTGCACCACACAGCTTGGTTGAAATCTCTCCAGCGTTGATAGTAATACCACTTTCAAAAGGATACATCTCGTCTGGCGTTGGAACAAACAATAAGTCTACCCCTGCCTCTGTTGCAATTTTTGTATCTCTTTCAATATCTCGGGGATATCTATCTAAATCCTCATTAGGACCGAATTGTGCAGGATTTACAAAAATACTTGCAACTACGAATTCATTTTCAGCTCTTGCTTTTGTCAGAAGTGTTTTATGTCCTTCATGCAAATAACCCATTGTAGCCACAAATCCAATGGTTTGTTGTTTTTGATTTGAGATAATAGCTTTTAATTCATCTATCGTTTGTACTGTTCGCATGATTGCCTCCATATAACTGATTTAATTGTTCGTCCTTCATCGTAAAAGAATGCTCCAAAGAAGGAAATATTCCACTCTTAACTTCTTCAACATACTGCCTAATGCCTTGAAGAATTGGTTCACCCACATTCGCGTATTCCTTTACGAATTTAGGGATATGGTGTGAGCCATATTTCACTAAATCATGGAAAACTAATACTTGGCCGTCAGCAGTGGAGCCCGCTCCAATACCGATAGTTGGAATAGTTAAATTGCTTGAGATTTCTGCGGTAAGCTGATAAGGAATACATTCTAAAACAACGGCACAAGCACCTGCCTGTTCACATTTTTTTGCATCCTCTATTAGCTTTTGTGCTGCTTCTGCAGTTTTCCCTTGTACTTTATAGCCACCTAAAACTCCGGCCGATTGTGGCAATAAACCTAAATGCGCTACCACTGGAATACCAGCAAAAGTCAATCTTTCAATGACAGGTATTACATCATCTGCCCCTTCAATTTTCACCGCTTGTGCCCCGGTCTTTTGCATTAGTTGGACAGCGTTCGCAAGTGATTGATCAATATTCCCATGATACGTACCAAAGGGCATATCAACTACTAAAAACGTATTTGTTGCTCCTCTTCTCGCTGCCTTGCCGTGATGAATCATATCTTCCATGGTTACTAATACTGTTGAATCATAGCCTAATACAACCATCCCAACAGAATCACCAACTAAAATCATGTCGACTCCAGCCTCTTCTGCAAACTTAGCAGTTGGATAGTCGTAAGCAGTCATCATCGTAATCTTGTCTTCTTTACTTTTCATCTTCAAAAAGTCACTCGTCGTCTTCAATCATTTCCCTCCTCATAATATCCATACGTCCAGCTCAGCCTTAATACTGATGCATTCTGCAAGATGAAGAGAAAACCAAATATAAAGCCCTTCAATCCGAAAGTGGACAGAAGGGCAGAAAATTTAAATTCATCGGTTTTCTCCGTCCCTGTCAATCTAAGATCAAGGCAGACTATTAAATTTTAAAAAAATAATATAGGTGTAGTTCTTATTAAAGATACTACCCTTCGCATAAAGAATAACAGAATTCGACTCAAACGTCCAAACTAAGTTTTTAATAAATCGATATCTGCGGAATATATATTTTTTATCTCCCCATTATCAAGCCGAAGCTGTAACGCACCATCATTTGTCATTCCAATTGCCTGACCTTCGACAGTCTCTCTTAAGGTAGTAGCTCTAATGCGATTATTTAATGTGCAATTGTAGCTTTCCCAAATAAGTTTAATAGGTTCAAATCCTAGCTTTATATACATATCACTATATCTCTCTAAATGAAAAAGTACTTTAGAGACCAATAAAGACCGGTCTACAGCTGTGCCCGACTCCATTTTTAGAGAGGTTGCAATAGGCTCCAATACCCCCTTAAAAGAATCAGCGGTTTGATTGACATTGATGCCTATCCCAACAATAATTGCTTGAACTCTATCCATATCTGCTTGCAGCTCAGTTAGAATACCGGTTACTTTTTTCCCGTTAATCAGAAGGTCATTTGGCCATTTAATATTAGGAACACATCTGGTAACCTCTTCAATAGCTCGTGCAATTGATACAGCAGCTACTAAAGTAAATTGGGCCGCAAATTGTGGAGTTATTTTCGGACGCAAAATGACGCTCATCCATATTCCCTCACCAGATGAAGATTCCCATGAACGGTCCATTCTTCCACGCCCGGCTGTTTGCTCCTCTGCAATGACAACTGTACCATGTGGAGCGCCATCTCTAGCTTTATTTGCGGCAATTGTTTGCGTAGATTCACAAACAGGATGATAAACAATTTCCCTTCCAAGATGCTCTGTTTGAAGATGAAGAGAAATACGCTCAGCAGCCACTGTATCAGGCAATCTATTTAGGATGTAACCTTTTTTCTTTATAGCTACTATTTCATAGCCTTCTTCCTCTAGTCCCTTTAAATACTTCCATACCATTGTTCTAGATATTTCTAGTTCATCTGCTAGTATTTGTCCTGAGATTGGTTCACCGCTTGCCTCTTTTAATCTGGAAATAATTTTTTCTTTAATTGACATATTCACGAATAAACCATTCCTTTATATGTTGTCTGTCATTTTCTATTTCCTCATTTAATATCATTGTAGTTAATCTATCTAATACTTCCCGAATCCATGGCCCACGCTTTTCCTTCTTCCATTCCATCAAATCATGTCCGCTTACAACAATCTCACGTACAGATGAAATAGCCAGTTTGGCTTTTAAATCAGCTAATATCTCAGGAGTATAGGGATGTTCAATATGCTGTATAATTTGACTATAGCTAGCGGCAGCAATTAAAACCTCTACTGTAAACTGGAATAATTCATATGAAGTCCAAAAACCCTTCTTCAAAAACTTAACCGCAAGCAACACGTTTTTGACATAGCTCTTCTCATCATTTGAACATTTGAAATTAGACAATAACTCGCCTATATTCAGTCCCTCGTTCATCAATACAAAAAAAGCCCAGCCATTGGCTCTATTGCCAAAGTGATTAAATTGCTTCCATAATGAAACGTTGGTACACCAATCTCCTAAAAAGTGCTCGGAGAGACCAGTTGCAGCAAAAAGTTCCATGCCTCTATACGGATAATTACTTACCCAAATCTTTTCAAGCTCTACTTTGACCCTTTCCATAGAGATGTGAGTTATTAGAGGGTGGAGCTCTTGTATAGCATCCAAAGTAGACTGCTCTAAGGAAAAATTTAGTTGAGATGAAAAACGAATTGCCCTTAGCATACGAAGAGCATCCTCAGAAAATCGTTCCTTTGGATTTCCAACCGCTTTAATAATTTTAAGTTTTAAATCCTGTTTACCACTAAAAAAGTCGATTAGCTCGTCTTCCTTCGTCAAAGCCATTGCATTGATGGTAAAATCTCTACGCTGGAGATCTTCTCTCAATGTTCGGACAAATCGGACCTCATCTGGCCTTCTAAAGTCACTATAAGACGTTTCAGATCTATAGGTCGTTACTTCAATAGGATCTTCTAGTACTACAAGAACTGTTCCATGCTCTATTCCTACATCGATGGTTTGTTCAAAAAGAGTTTTCACCTCATGTGGTAAGGCATTTGTAGTAATGTCAACATCATTCGCTTTTACTCCTCGCACGAAATCTCGCACTGCCCCACCAACTACATATGCTTCGAAGCCAGCATCCTCCAGTTTAGAAATCACCTTAAATGCATCTGGCCATCGATCTTTCATCAGTTTTTCGCCACTCTTTCGTACATCTTTTCATATTGTTCAACTATTTGTGCAGAGCTAAAACGAGTTCGTACTATCTCTAATGCTGTTTCTTTTAATTGATTATGTAAAATAGGGTCCTTTAAAATCTTCAATCCATATTCAGCTACTTTTTCTATATCGCCAAGAGGAACAAGATACCCATTTTCTCCTGGAACTATTACTTCTGGGATCCCTCCTACAGCTGTACCAATACATGGAACCTCACAGGCCATTGCTTCTAATAGCACTAATCCAAAGGACTCTTTTTCAGATAATAGTAACATCAAGTCAGAAATGGCATATAATTCCGAAACATTTTCCTGCTTCCCTAAAAATAGGACGTCCTTTTCAATCGGCTTGCCTTTTACATATTCCATGACCGGGTGCTTTTCTGGTCCATCCCCAACTAGTAAAAGCTTAGCCGGAATTTCTTTATGTATGAGCTCAAAGCTTTTTACTACATCTGGTACATGCTTGACCTTCCTGAAATTAGAAACATGAATAATAACTTTTTCATTTTCTTTTATACCTAAAAGTTCCTTAAGATTGCCACCGTCTTTTTTATGATATTCTCTTTCATCGACAAAATTATAAATTGTCTCTATATCCTTTTTCGTTGTTATAAGTTCTCTCGTTTGCTTTACTAAGGATTTAGAGACAGCAGTTACCACGTCAGACTTCTCAATTCCGTATTGAATAGCTCCTGTAAGCGAGGAATCATAGCCTAACACTGTAATATCAGTTCCATGTAATGTAGTAACTATTCCAATGTCTGAGTTTGCCATATCCTTTGCCAATATTGCACAAACTGCGTGAGGTATAGCATAATGCACGTGCAGAACGTCTAAACCTTCGTCCTGAATTACCTCAGCCATTTTGTTTGCCAGCGCAATATCGTATGGAGCGTATTGAAATACCGAATAGCTATTAACCTCTACCTGATGAAAGGTAATGGTTGGGTAAATTTTGTTTAAACGGAAAGGCACGCTAGAAGTGATGAAATGTATTTCATGACCTCTTTCTGCCAGCATTTTCCCAAGTTCTGTTGCAATAACACCGGAACCCCCGACTGAAGGATAGCAAGTGATACCTATTTTTAATTTACGCATATATTATATCCTCATTTCCTTAACGTCCGCGGCGTTCTTCTAGCAGTCGCCAATCTAAAAATCCTTCTTCAATTCCTTTTAAGAGTACTTCTGCCGTCCCCATATTTGTAGCCAATGGAATTTGATAAACATCACATAGACGTATTAAAGCAGTTACATCAGGCTCATGGGGCTGAGCTGTAAGTGGATCTCTAAAAAAGATAACCATATCCATTTCATTGTTGGCTATTGCTGATCCGATCTGTTGGTCTCCTCCTAGGGGGCCAGATTTGTATCGATTGACTGACAATCCTACTTCATCAATAATCTTTTTACCAGTCGTCCCAGTAGCAAATAATTCATGCTCCTCTAAGATGGTTTTATAAGCTGTTACAAATTGGATCATATCTTCTTTTTTCTTATCATGGGCAACTAAAGCGATTCTCATGTTGCTTCCTCCTATAGGATAATTTCTTCTAAACCATACACTAATTTGCTTTGATTCATCACTTCTTTAATAGAAATAACCACACCTGACATAAAAGAACTTCTATTGAAGGAGTCGTGTCTTAAAGTTAATAGCTGACCATCTCCACCTAAAAGCACTTGTTGATGTGCGATTAACCCGGGCAAACGAACGCTATGGATGCGCATTCCATCAAAATTAGCGCCTCTTGCACCTTTAAGAATTTCCTCTTCTTCTGGATGACCTTGAACTGAAGCTTCTCTAGTATTTTGTATCATTTGTGCAGTTTTAATCGCAGTCCCTGAAGGCGCATCTACCTTCTCATCATGATGCAGTTCAATTATCTCAACATCCGGTAAATATTTTGCAGCAGTTTGGGCAAACTTCATCATTAATACGGCTCCAATAGAAAAGTTCGGAGCAATAATACAGCCGACTTGTTTTTCTTCTACCAAGTTTCTAATATTATCTAATTGTACTTCTGAAAAGCCTGTAGTGCCAACCACAGGTCTTACCCCATACTCCAATGCAGTAATAATATGCTCGTAAACAGCAGAAGGTACGGTCAAATCGACTAGAACGTCCGGTGCCGTTTCTTCGATTAACTCTGTTAAAGAAGTATAAATCGGTATATTATCTCCTAAGGTAGCTTCTGTTTTTTTTGAATCTAATAATCCTACTAAGAGAAAATCCTCGTTTTTTGTAATGGTTCCTACTGCTTCCCTTCCCATCTTACCTCTGGGCCCTGCTACTGCAACTTTTATTACCATTATGAGTCCTCCTTTTTAGTCCATCGATCTTTATCACGTGTATTATATTTATAGAGTACTTTTTGTAAAGCATCTTCTAGGTCAATACCTTCTGAGTTAGCCAAACAAATTAATACAAAAAAGAAATCACCCATTTCATCAGCAAGTTCCTTCTGTACCTCTGTATGCTTTTTTTTCTTAGTACCATACTTATGTTGAACCTCTCTTGAAAGCTCTCCTAGTTCTTCTGTGAGCCTTGCAAGGAGCTCCATTGGAGGAAAGTATCCTTCCTTAAATTGGCTTATGTATGTATCTACTTCCTGTTGAAGCATTTTCATGTTTTTATGTTCTTTCATAAACTCACTCTCCCACATTTATCGTAATAAATATACACTACTGTTGTCAAAAGCTATAAAATATTATAGATTTAGTATGGACTATTAAATGAGGTGGTACAATGGGAATAGGCTTAAAATTTAAGAATATATTGATGATTATACTGGGATCTGCAATTTTTAGTTTTGGATTTGTACATTTTAATATGCAAAATGCCCTTGGAGAAGGCGGATTTTCAGGGATTACGCTAATTCTTTATTTTGTATTTGGGTTAGATGTTTCTGTTATGAATCTTGTGCTGAATATACCTATGTTCTTTTTAGGTTGGAAGCTTTTAGGTAGAAGAGTATTTTATTATACCCTTATAGGAACCTTTTCAGTTTCTATCTTCTTAAAAATCTTCGAAATATATGAGATTCAACTCGGGATTAGCGATGATTTATTTTTAGCCTCACTTTTTGCTGGTGTCTTTATAGGTACAGGGCTTGGTATCATCTTCCGAGCTGGTGGCACTACTGGTGGAGTTGACATTATTGCTAGACTAGCCCAAAAATATTTGGGCTGGAGCATGGGTAAAACAATGTTTATGTTTGATGCATTAGTTATTTTAGTTTCTTGGCTAACATTCTTGGATATTCGCTCAATGATGTACACGCTTGTTGCAGTATTTGTTGGTGCTCGAGTTATAGATTTCGTCCAGGAGGGTGCATATGCAGCTCGTGGAGCATTCATCATATCTGAACATCAGGATGCCATTGCTAATCGTATAACAACCGAAATGGACCGGGGAGTAACCGTCCTAAAAGGCTATGGGCATTACACAAAAAAAGATCGGGAAGTATTATATTGCGTTATTTCTAAAAATGAAATTATGCGATTAAAAACTATCATCTCAGCTGTTGACCCCCATGCATTTGTTTCAGTTACAGAAACAAATGATGTAATGGGTGAGGGCTTTACATTAGACGAACAAAAAAGACCACTCCTTTAAACTAAAGGATATAAAAAGAGCATGCTTGCATTTTCACTCTGCAAAACATGCTCTTTTGTTTTTTATTTATAATTAAATCATTTTAAAACAAAGAGACTATCCTAGCAGAAGCTAAGATAGTCTTCATTTTTAATTATTCATCTCTAGACATACCTGTATAGATTAAGACTAGACGTAATAGCTCAAGCACTGCTACCGCTGCGGCTGCTACATACGTTAAGGCAGCTGCACTTAATACTTTTTTAGCGTGTCTCTCTTCTTCGTTACGAATAACACCTAACGAAACCATCTGATTCATAGCTCGACTAGAGGCATTAAACTCAACAGGAAGAGTAACGATTTGGAATACAACCCCCATGGCTAATAGAATAATACCTAATAACAACATGTTAGTTGAAGTTGCAAAAATACCAATCATAATAAAGATCCAAGATGCATTAGAAGATATATTAGCTACCGGAACTAATTTATGTCTTAATGTTAAAAAAGAGTAAGCTTCTTTATGCTGAATAGCATGGCCTACCTCATGAGCAGCTATTGCAGCACCAGCTACAGAAGCTTCATGGAAGTTAGGACTAGATAATGCAACAATTTTGGTCATCGGATTATAATGATCACTTAAGAAACCGCTGCTTTCTACTACTTTAACATCATATAAACCATTTTCATCTAAAATTCGTCTAGCTACTTCTGCACCAGTCATACCGGATGTAGAACGTACCTTAGAATACTTTTTATAGGTGCTTTTAACTTTCATCTGTGCATATATCGGCAATAATAAAATTATCGCAAAATAAATGATATACATTCCCAACAGACTTTTCCCCCTCTCAATATCTAACACTAATTTTAATAGGAAACGGATCTACAATCAACTAATATGATTTGACCTTCTTTGATAAATGGATATTGCAAGTAGAATACATGCAATTGATAGCCAGAAAGTAAAGTAACCAATATTATTGGCATAATCACTTAAGCTTCTATAGGTTGGCATTTGTCCAAAAACGTAATCAATAACGTCATTATGTAAGGTCCATATTGCCGCGATTAAAATATGGCCAAGTTTAAAACGATAGAAAGGAATATATAAAACAGCCTGTAAAGCCATAGCAAAATGAGATGCAACTAGCATCCACCCCATCCATCCAATACCTCCAGTTTCCACATATGTCCATAGATTCATAACCACAGCCCATAAACCGTATTTAACTAATGTAATTAGTGCTAATGCTTCTATTAGCTTCCAATTCTTTTTAAGCAGCCAGCCAAGAAGAGCTATCGTAAAGAAAAGACTCGCAGTCGGGCTGTCTGGTACAAATATTAAAAACTTAGCTTCAGTAACAGATAATTGCCCTTCATACCAAATGTAACCATAAATCGTGCCCAGAAGATTTACAAAAAACAATAACCACATAAAGGATTTGTTGTAAAGCAACATCTTTAAATGCATTAACATATATATTACCCAATCTCCTCTTTTTTATAATTAAGTTATTTTGTAACATTGTTGTACCATTAAAAAATTTATAGCTAAAAAAAGAGAGCCAGTTACCTGACTCCCTTAATTTTGGATTATTCTACTGGCTGTAAGGTTGTTATAAACTCAGCAAGCTGTTGTAATTCCTCTTCTGTTCCTTGGAAAGAGCCAGGTGGCATAGTTCCAATCCCTTCATGAGCAATATTAACAATTTCTTCAGCTGTATATTCTAAACCAATAAGTGGCTTACCTATACCGCCTTCAAATGCATTACCATGACAACCTATACAGGAAGATCCCTGATAAATTTCATAGCCTGGTGCTGTTTCATCAATTTCCACAGCGACTTCTTCTCTAATTTCACCTTGTGCTTTAGCAGCTTCCCAGTCATGGTTTGCTACAGATTCCCAAGTTAAGAAAATGATGGAAGCGATTGCTAGAAGCATGAAACCAGTTGGTAAAGGACGTTTCCATGGGCTTCTTTCCTTGCTTGTATCTAAGAATGGTACTAGTAAAAGTGCTCCGAAAGCAAGTCCTGGCATAACGATTGCACCAATAATATTATATGGTCCAGAAGCAAATTCGTATTTTAATAATTGATATAAAAATAGGAAATACCAGTCAGGTAAAGGAATATATCCTGTGTCCGTTGGGTCAGCTGGTCGCTCTAACGGCGATGGATGTGCGACTGTCAATACTAAATAACCGACTAAAAATACTGCTCCAACTAACCATTCTTTTAATAAGAAGTCAGGCCAGAAAGCTTCTGTTTTACCTGGATACTCAGAATAGTCTTTAGGAGTTTTCTTTTTACGGCTAGAAGGATCCGTTACACGAGAATCTCCAACAAATTTCAAACCTTTTCCGCGATGCATATTGTCCCCTCCTTTTAAGAATTATCTGTTCCACTTACCCATTATAGTGGCCCAGAAATACCTTGACGACGAATCATGATAAAGTGAGCTGCAAGTAAAGCAAAAAGAGCAGCTGGCAAGAAGAATACATGAATCGCGAAGAATCTTGTTAATGTTTGTGCACCGATGATTGTTTCATCACCAGCTAATAACGTTTTGATCATGCCACCAATAACTGGAACAGATGCGGCAATTTCAATACCTACTTTTGTAGCGAACAATGCTTTCATGTCCCAAGGAAGTAGGTAACCTGTAAATCCTAAACCTAACATAACAGCGAATATTAATACTCCGACCATCCAGTTTAGTTCACGAGGTTTTTTGTAAGAACCAGTAAAGAATACACGCAAAGTATGTAAGAACATCATAACAATTACAAGTGATGCTCCCCAGTGATGCATCCCACGCACGATTTCACCGAATGCTACTTCGTTTTGAAGGTAGTAAACAGATTCCCATGCATTCTCGATATCAGGTACGTAATACATTGTTAAAAACATACCAGAAAGAATTTGAATAACTGTGATGAAGAAAGTTAATCCTCCGAAACAATAAACAAATGCTGAGAAATGATGTGCAGGGTTTACGTGTTCTGGTACTTCATGGTCTGCGATATCACGCCATATTGGTGTAATATCAAGACGTTCATCCACCCAATCATAGATTTTATTAAGCACTGATGTCGTACCCCCTTACATTAAACTAATGTGTTAGTTATAGCTTTTCCAATTTCTAAGAAACCGTCATTTTCACGTACTTCAAATTGATCCAACGGACCTAGAGGTGGTGTTTTTGCAACATTCTGTCCGTTTTTCTCGTAACGACCTGCGTGACATGGACAGAAAAATTGGTTTTTATGCGCTGGGTCACCTTCCCAGTTGACTGTGCATCCTAAGTGCTTACAGATTGGAGATAATGCGATAACGCTGTCTCCTTCTTTGTAAACCCATGCAGAACTAGTTACATCAGACTTGTACCAGCCGTCTACCTGTTCAAAAGTAAAGTCTACTCGTTCAGGCACATCTGTAAGATCTGCAATTTTCTTCTCAGTCAGTACGAAGTCTCCACCTTCTGATTTTTGCAATACAGGATCAACTGCAAAACGTACCATTGGCATTAGCATACCTGCAGCCATAAATCCGCCAACACCCGTTAATGTATAACTTAAAAATTGACGTCTTGATACTTTATTGTTACTCATCCTTTTCCCCCCTCTAACTTAAAGGTCAGTCCAATGGACATACTTGCTTGAATTAATAATACTAGGACATTTCAATGATATATCAATAAAAATAGAAGGTCAATAATTCCTGCCACGAATTATGAACTTTGTGAACAATTAATGAAAGATATTGTCACGAATTTGCCCATTTTTTTGCAAAAAGCGGGATTAATTGTCTTAATTGATCTTCCAATACGGATATTTTCATTTTTTGATCCATGGAATCAAGTGGTATTGATGGGAACCATATTACATTTTGATCCTCCCCCATTGTACTCCACTCTCTATCAGAAGTAACGTAAAATGTGTGTTTAAACCCAGCTTTTTTTAATTCCTCATTCCAAGCATCTAGTAATGATAGCTTGTCCTGATTATTTGTGTAAGAGAAGGAAGGAAATAAAACAATCCTTCCTTTAAATTGATTTTCAATTGTGTTGGCTAACGATAAGGTAAAATCAGCTGCAGAAGCAGCAAATGGGAAGCCATGCTCTGAACCGTCTATTAATATTAGTGGAATTATTGCTGTGTCTATATATTCTTTTTGTGCTTGAAAAACTGCGCTATCTTTTCCGTTCCAATGCATGATAATCTCATCTCTCCTATTTTTCTCTATACGGAAGATTTTTCCACAATGCGGAAAGCTCGAGAAATTTTTCTTTATTGTTTTCGTCAATTGCTTGATCAATCTGTTTTTTCAACTGCTCAGCCTGAAAAGATTGCAAGCTTTCTGTCAATATATCTTCTGCTATCATCTTATCTTTTTCACTAATATGCAAGTATTTCGGCATATAAGGGTTCTCTTCTAAAACCGCTAGGTACTCCGGACTAGGAGGAAGTGTTTGAAAGTTCAACTGAATATACATTTCTTCCTCTGGGTGCAATCGAAGATCATGAAATGATTTTTCTGCATCCGCGGTCATGATACTACCTTTGTAGAATCTAAAAGGTATTCCGGAGGAAGTAGTTACAGACATAATCATAGCACGAGGGCAATAATGAGCTTCCTCCACAAAATGTACATTGTTCAACATTGTTTCATGGCTTATTAAGTAATTTAAAATCCACACGCACTCTCTTCTTTTCATTTGATACTTTTTCAAAAACCAACGGACAAACTCTTTTTTCTCGCCAACTGAAACAGAAGCAGTCACATAACCTCTCCTTCCTATCTTTATTCCATCATGTCAAACCATTCACTGTTTTCAGGCTGAAGCTTCTGCAATTTGGAAATGATTTCTTTAGCTTCTTCACGCTTACCTTCTTCTAAAAGGAAGTATAAGTATTTTTCTAAAAATGCTACATCCTCTTTATGTTCAGTATATGCAAGTTTATAAAATTCGTATGCTTTTTCATACATTTCTAAACGTTCATATGCCTCTGCTAGAAGTGGATACATAGATGACCATTCAAATTGCTCCTGTTTTAAGGCCTCATATAGTTCAATCAGTTCTTCATCCATCTCTTCCTGTGAAAACAAAGAAGAAAGTATGTAGATAGCATCCATATATTCTGGATCTAATGCTATAGCTTGCTGAAGAAAACTTTCTGCTTCCTTCACTCTACCCAATTTCAATGAAATTTTACCTGCAAATAAATAATATTCTTTTTCAAATTCATCTCGAGCTATTCCGTTCGTAATAGCCTCTAATGCTTCCTCGTTCTTTTCTAGCATTGCATAAGTTTCTGCCAGGAGCATATACCCTGAGAAGAAATCTGGATCAATTTCTAAAAGATGATTTAAATGTTTTGCTGCAGTCTCATATTGTCTAGCTTGGAAAAAAGCATAAGCAGCTTGGAATTGAACCTCAGGAGCCGCTTCCTTCTTTAATGCATCTGTGTAATAAGGAATCGCCTCTTCATAAGCAGCACCAGCACTATAAATTTCAGCTACTTTTAAAGGTAAATTTACTCCTTGTAGTTCATTTTGAGAAGCTAACAGCTCTTCCATTAATCGCGCAGCCTCTAAATATCTCCCCGTTTCAAACAATAGCTCGCCTTTTGCATATTGCAGTAATGGCTCTTTTGGTAAAATAGCAATTGCTTCATTTATTTTATGTTCAGCAACCTCATATAAACCAATCATTTGATAATAATCAGCTAAAGTAAGCAAAGCCTGTGGATAGGACTCACTTTTCTTTTCTATATTGCTTAGCATTTCCAAAGCATCGTCTTCTTTATTCAATTCTAAATATAATTGTGCCTGATCTATTTTGAGCTGATCCTCTTCTGGGAATATAAAGTTTAAATGCTCTAAAAGCTTTAATGCCTCTTGGACAAATCCATACTCTGTCAACATATCAGCTAACTCATACTGCTCATCCGGATCTCCTTCTAGCAAGAAAGCGTCCAGCATTACTCCTAACTTTTCTATATCTCCATTCTCCATTACTCGAATAAAGGGCATCATTCTTTCCATATCATCACCATTCCTTCTCATTTATTAATCGTACAAGAACTTTTAAAGTAGAACAAGAAAAAGACTCTCCTTATTAGGGAGAGTTATGGAAAAGTTATTGTTTCGTGACTTTTTCTATATGTTCAAAGAAATTTGGATAAGAAACAGCAATACATTCATGATTGTCGATTGATACCGATCCCTCTGTAATTAGTGCCGCAATAGCAGCCATCATCCCAATACGATGGTCTCCGTAAGTCAATAATTCTCCGCCATGCAATGGAGTTGGCCCTTCTATGATCATCCCGTCTTCTGTAGGAGTAATATTAGCTCCAAGTTTTCGTAGTTCATTAACAACTGCGTCTATGCGATTTGTTTCTTTTACTTTTAATTCTTCTGCATTTTTGATAATTGTTTTTCCCTTAGCTTGAGTTGCTAGAAGAGCTATTACTGGTATCTCATCTATTAATCTAGGAATTAGATCGCCTCCTATAGTTGTACCTTTTAAATCTGACGTCTCAATAGTCAAAGCACCGATTAGCTCGTGACTTGTATTTTCTGATATATCGATTGTTAAAGATGCACCCATAGATTGTAATACGTCAATGATCCCTGTCCGAGTTTTATTTAACCCTACATTGGTCAGCTCCAACCTACTCTTTGGAGAAATAGCCCCCGCAACCAAGAAAAAGGCAGCAGATGATATATCCCCAGGCACTATTACATGAGTACCTGTTAGCTTTTGCCCACCGTGAAGACGAATCATTCTGTCCTCAACTTGAATATTTACTCCAAAATGACTAAGCATTTTTTCTGTATGGTCACGAGTAGTCTCTATTTCTTCTACTATTGTTTCACCTTCAGCATTCAAAGCAGCTAATAATATAGCAGATTTAACTTGAGCACTTGCTACAGGCATTTTATAATGGATGGCCTGCAAATTTGACCCCTCCACTGATATTGGGGTGTACTGTCCATTTGCTCGACCAATCAGTTTTGCGCCCATTTGCTTTAATGGCTCAGTAACTCTTTTCATAGGCCTTTTTTGAATTGACTCATCCCCTATTAGTACAGAGGAGATATTAGATCCTGCTAATATTCCAAGCATTAAACGAGTTGTAGTTCCAGAGTTACCAGTATATAAAATCTCATGAGGTTCTTTCCATGTAGAAATCCCGTTGCTTTTTATTTCTACACGGTCCTCTTCTACCTTTATATCAACCCCGAGCTTTGAGAAGCAATCAATTGTACTTAAGCAATCATCACTCTGTAGGAAGCCTTCTACTGTTGTAGTTCCTTCTGCGATAGCCCCAAACATAATAGAACGATGAGAAACTGATTTATCCCCTGGTATTTTAATACTTCCTTGTAAGGAAGGCTTATCAAAATTTAATAGTTTATCTGACATCGTAGATCCCTCCCTAAGCAATATATGTATCAAATGAGGTATGAGTAGCAATACATTTAACAGCCTTCGCACGGTCTTCCATCGACTGAAAGCTAATGACCAAAATACCAAATATGTCTTCTCTTGTTTCCACAATACGCAAATTTGTTATACTTATATCCTCTTTTGCTAAATAACCAATAACTTCGGAGATAACACCGGCATAATCCGGAACATCCACATACAGGTCATATACACTATATAATGCTCCTTGAGCAATTGGTAGATCATCTCGAATTTGTTTTGCCTGTGCAAAGTATTCCTCGATATCTTTTTGGTCTGCCTTTTCTATAAGATGCTTTAATCGTAACATCTCCTCCGTCCAAAGCTGAAGCTGATTACTAATTTCCTGGCGGTTTTGCATCGTTATGTCTCTCCACATAATCGGGTTGGAAGAAGCAATACGAGTTATATCTCGAAAACCACCTGCTGCTAGCTGCTTTGTAAAAGGAAAGCTCTTATTTTCCTCTGACAGTTGATGTACAAGTGAGGCTGCTATTAAATGAGGGAAGTGGCTAACAGTTGCTGTCATATGGTCATGCTCCTGTGCACTAATCTCAACGAGCTTTGCTTTAGTAACTAGCAAAATATCCTTAAGTCTCTTTAAATTTTCCTCCGCTTCGTCTACAAAGGGAGTAAGCATATAATATGCATTTTCAAACAAATAGGCACGAGCTGCTCCTATACCACTTTTATGGGAACCAGCCATCGGATGCCCCCCAATAAAAGTAATTCCAAAATGCTTAAGTACTTCAGCAGCATTCATTATTTCATTCTTCGTGCTACCCGTATCCGTAATGATCACATTTTCTTTTAGTTTCCATGTTGGAAGCAGCTTCATAAGGTCGATTGTTATACTGACTGGAGTTGCAAATACGATAATATCTGCTTGCTGTGCAGCATCTTCCATATTAGAAGCAATTTCATCAATTACCCCTAGCTTTTTAGCAGTAACAAGAGAATTTTCATTGCTATCATAGCCTACAATAGTCAGACCGTCTTTCCTCTTTAGCCCTAAAGCTAGAGAGCCTCCTATGAGACCAAGTCCAATAATGAAGATGGTTTGTTTCATTAAATTACCCCTACCTCTGTCAATACTTCATCTAGTTTTTGAAGTAATTCTTCATTTTGTTCTTTTGTTCCAATAGTAATTCTAAGATACCCTGGTTTTCCTAAAGCATTACCACTGCGAACGATATATCCACGCTGCATAAGCCCTTGGAAAACTACGTCACTATCAGCTTTTACTTCCATCAAAATAAAATTTGTGTGAGAAGGATAGAAGTGCAGCTTTCGCTCTTTACAATATGCTTCGAATTGAGATTTCCCAGCATTATTTTTTTCTTTGCAATCAGCGATGAATTGCTGATCGCTCAGTCCTAATATGGCTACTTCCTGAGAGATGACGGTATTGTTAAATGGCTCTCTCGTCGGCTCTAGCTGACTAATTACTTCCTCAGAACCTACTGCGTAACCTACACGGAAGCTTGCTAACCCATAAGCTTTTGAGAAGGTACGCATCACTAAAACATTGGGATGTTTTTCTATTAACTGAATAGAATCTTCATAACTACTATCCGTAATGTACTCTGTATAAGCTTCATCTAATACGATTAATACATCACTTGGTGCTTGCTCTACAAAAGCCTTTATTTTATCGCTTGGAGTTAGAGTCCCTGTAGGATTATTAGGATTACAAATCCAAACAATTGCTGTGTTTTCATCGATGGCCGCAAGCATTTTTTCTAAATCATGCTCTCCCTCTGCTGTAAGAGGAACAGTACGTGCTTCTGCGCCCTCCACCACGGCATTATGCTTGTATTGACCAAAAGTTAAATCTGCCATAATAGTATTTAAACCAGGCTCTAGAATCGCTCTGGAAACGATTAATATATTCTCGTCAGAGCCGTTACCAAATAACAATTGCTTTTCGGAAATATTCAAACGGTTAGCAACCGCCGTGCGAAGCTTAGAGGCATATCCATCTGGATATAATGCAAAATCTATATTAGCATTTGCCAAAAATTCCTTTACTTTTGGTGAAGCACCATATGGATTTTCGTTAGATGCAAGCTTTGTAACCTTTTCAAGATTAAAGGCCTTCTTAACTTCATCCATTGTTTTTCCTGGTTGGTATGCTTGTAATCCAGCAATTTGTTTTTTGAATTTCATTCTATTTACCCCAATTCTATTATTATCTTTTTAATAAATCTGGTCTCAATTGAATTGCCTTGTTTAAATATATGTGTTGTATATCCTTTTGTGATTTCTCTGTATTGACATGCATCATTAAACGTATGCATTTCTCTAGCGCACCCGGGACATTCATTTCGTGCGTACACATTACCGGGACATGCGACCATCCTTCTATACCTCTCACAGCCCTCGCAGGAAATGCTGAAGTAATATCCGTAGTGGTGCTAATAATGACAGAAGCGATTGACTCAGGATCAATGTCGTTCGCCTTGACCATTTCTAAAGCAAGACGGGACGTTTCTTGCATTACTTGCTCATTAGAATCTGCATCCACTGTTGTTGCTCCTCTAACGCCTCTAATCAATTATTTCCCCTCCATTATCCATTTTCGTAATTGTTCGTCACACTGTTTTATGTCTTCCATTGGAACAACCTTTATGAAAGGCACTCCAATGGTGTCAAGTAATGCAAAATGCAGTTGCTTTTTCATTGTCTTTTTATCCTTCAGCATGAAATCCGCCAATTGCTCAAAGGGACATGCTAAAACCTGCTTTATATCATATCCAAGTCTAATAGCCAACGAATAAAATGATTTTGCAAAGCCATTAGGCAGATGGCCGAACTTTTCACTAAGCATTAGTGCGGGAACCATTCCAATCATTACTGCTTCCCCATGTGAAATCTTTCCGTATCCAATGGATGCTTCTACTGCGTGACCATATGTATGCCCAAAGTTGAGATATTTTCGGAAGCTGCTCTCTTTTTCATCCATTTCAACAATTTTGGCTTTGACACGAATGCCCTTATCCAGCCATTGTAACAATTGAAGTTTATCTAGATTATTTAATGAAGTAAGCTGGTAAAATTCCTCCACCCACTTATTATCGCTAATAAGTGAATGCTTAATAACCTCAGCCATGCCGGACTTAACCTCTCTTAGGGGAAGTGTCTTTAAAAAGTGAAAATCATAAATCACTTCTTTCGGCTGATAAAAAGCACCTATCATATTCTTTCCAATCGGATGATTAATCGCTGTTTTTCCACCAACAGAGCTGTCATGTGCAAGGATAGTAGTAGGGATTTGATAGAATGCAATGCCTCGCATAAAGGTAGCTGCAACAAACCCTGTTAAATCTCCTACAGCCCCTCCCCCAAAAGCAAATAGGGCAGAGTTCCGTGTAGCTCCCTCCTGTAAAAGAAAGGTTTGTACATTTAAATAGGATTCAAAGGTTTTACAGGACTCGCCAGTTGGAACAATACATATTTTAAACGGCGCAGTAAAATTTTCTCTTACATAGTCCTCATGTAAACTCCAAACAATTTCATCGCTTACGATAATTAACTGATCATAGTCTTCTAGCTTTTTTTTATTTCTGAAGGAAAAATCCTCAAGGATGCCTTCTCCAAGATGCACCTCGTAAACAGAGGCATTTGTTCTAACTGGGATAATCATGTTCAAAACCCCTTTGTATACGCTCTATGTCTTTCAATATCTGCTTTTAAAATATCCATTTGATCGCCTTTAAAAGTATCTAATACAGCTGAAGCAACCTCCCAGGCAATAACGTTTTCTGCTACTACAGATGCTGCTGGTACTGCACAGCTATCAGATCGTTCAATGCTTGCTTTAAACTGCTCCTTTGTATCGATATCGACACTTTGTAATGGTTTATATAATGTTGGTATAGGCTTCATCACACCTCTTACAACAATCGGCATTCCTGTTGACATACCACCCTCGATACCACCAAGTCTGTTTGTATCACGAACGTATCCCTCTTCTTTGTCCCAAGAGATTTGATCGTGCACTTGACTACCAAACAAGTTAGCCATCTCAAATCCTAGGCCAACCTCGACTCCCTTAAATGCATTGATACTCATCATTGCCATAGCGAGTTTACCGTCAAGCTTTCGATCATAATGAACATAGCTTCCAACACCTGCAGGCATACCTGTAATTATTACCTCAACGACTCCTCCAATAGTGTCTCCTGCTTTTTTAGCTTGGTCAATTGCCTCTACCATCTTCGCAGAAGCTTCAGAATCTAAACAATAGACAGGGTCTGCCTCCACTTTCTCACGAATTTCATCAATCGACATTCCTTCTGCTAAATTTAAATCTGCTTCAATACCACCTATTTTGGTTACATGAGCAACAATGGAAATACCAAGCTCATTTAATAATTGTTTTGCTACTGCTCCAACTGCCACTCGGACGGTTGTTTCTCTAGCAGAAGAACGTTCTAAAACATTTCGTAGATCACGATGGCCATATTTCATACCACCGACAAGATCTGCGTGACCTGGACGAGGTCTTGTAATCTTTCTTTTAATCTCGTCCGGATCCACGTCTTCTCCAAGCGGTTCAATGCCCATAATATGAGTCCAATGTTTCCAATCATCATTATTAACTACTAGGCAGACTGGAGATCCTAGTGATTTACCGTGACGCACTCCTGCTGTGATGGCAACTGTATCTTTTTCTATTTGCATACGTCTTCCACGGCCATGTCCACCTTGACGTCGTTTTAATTCCTTGTTTATCTTTTCACCTGTAATCTCTAATTGGGCTGGTAAACCCTCTATAATGGCTGTTAGTTGTGGTCCATGTGACTCACCTGCTGTTAAATAACGCAAAACGCTTTCCCCCTTCAACTCGCTAAAGTATTTGTTTTCAACTATAACATATAAACTTAAAGTATAGAAGAAAAACTGTCCGTTTTTTATCGGACAGTTCCTCATTAAATGCCACTAATTCCTTGCTTAGCCAAACTTAATGCAATCTTACTACTTTTTTCTATAGAAAAAAGTATCCTCCGGTTCAAATCCGTATTTAGTAGGATTAAAAATTTGTTCTGTACTGCCAACAAAAAGTATCCCACCAGGACGTAATGAGTTGCTAAAACTTTGGTAAATTTGGTCTTTAGCTTCTTCAGTAAAATAAATCATGACATTGCGACAAATAATCAGATCGAGATTTTTCTCGTATGTATCCATTAAAAGATTATGCTTTTTAAAGGTAACTGTTCGTTTAATAATATCATCTATTTTATAAAATGAAGTTTGCTTCTCAAAATACTTATTCTTCATTTCAACTGGTACCTCGGCCAATGACCTTTCGGGATAGATACCTACCTTAGCTCTTTGGATTGCATTTTCATCTATATCAGTCGCTATAATTGATATTTGAGACAATGGTAGATGGTTTGAAAGCACCATGGCTGTAGTATAGGGCTCTTCTCCTGTTGAGCACGCAGCACTCCATATTTTTAATCGCTTATTTTCGGCTAACAGCTTTGGAAAAATTTTTTGTTGTAATACTTCCCATCTCTTACTGTTTCGATAAAATTCTGATACATTAATAGTCATCCTGTCTAAAAACTCATTCAGAAGATCTCGGTCTTTGTCTATCGCCTCAAAGAAAGAAATAAAATTCTTATAACCTTTTTTTTCATATAATGACGTTAAGCGACGTTTCATTTGGGCTTCCTTATATAAAGCTAAATCAATACCAGTTTTTCTTTTAATAGATTCGACAAATTTTATGTAATCTTGCAAATAATATCGTTCCCTTCCACTAGCCTATCTATAAAGTATAGCGCAATCTATTCGTTTAGAATATAGTTAAAAAACAGATAAATATGAACATTTACTTTAAATTCTTTTTTGTTAGATAAAATATAAAACATAGGATTAGAAGGAATTTAGCAAAGATAAGCAAACACATAGAAAGGAGGTGGTGGTCTCTTAGTAGTAGAGTAAAGAAGTTCTACCAATGGATAAATGAAAAGGAATTAATCATTGCATTTAATTTACGGACAACTGGTGCTTTGGCCAAGTGGCTTAAACATTAGCATTTCAAGTTGTTCACATTCATTGATTAGACTTTTAGTCATCATGATACTCAACACTTTTTAAATATGCCGACAATGGTCGATTGAAATGGAAGGCGCAAAGACTCTTACGCTAACAGCACAAGGCGAAGCACCGGGGCTGAGCGTAGAGAGGAAGAAGGCTGAGGCCGTGCCCGAAATGGAATTCGACAATTTCTTATATGTATTGTAAATAAAAAAAGACTATAAACAATTTCAAATTTCTTTGAGTTTGTCTACAGTCTGAAACCATTTCTCCATTAAGAGAATTGGTTTTGTTCATACATTTAAATTAGTTAACCCATTTGTTAGCATCTTTAGAGTAAGATACTAGCTCTTCTTGCTTGAAGAATAATCCAATTTCACGCTCAGCGCTTTCAGGTGCATCAGAACCGTGGATAATGTTTTTTCCAACAGTTACTGCGAAGTCACCACGAATAGTTCCTGGAGCAGATTCTTTTGGGTTAGTAGCACCCATCATTAAACGAGCTGTAGAAATAACATTTTCACCTTCCCAAACCATTGCAAAAACTGGTCCAGAAGTGATGAAGTCAACTAGTTCTCCGAAGAATGGACGTTCTTTGTGCTCACCGTAGTGTTGTTCTGCTAATTCAGTAGGAATTTGCATTAATTTTGCTCCAACTAATTGGAATCCTTTTTTCTCGAAACGACTAACGATTTCTCCAATTAAGTTACGTTGTACGCCGTCAGGTTTTACCATTAAAAATGTTTTTTCCATCATGAACACTCCTTCAAATATAAAATGGATTTTATTTCTCCACCGTTAAAAATACTAACATTACAGTCAATTAATTTCAATTAAAAGTTGCGTTTGCTCATAAATAATGCAACATTTTGCAAAGATTTCTTGGCAGAGTTTGTTGGAAGTTGTTTTACTTCATGCAGCGCCTTTTGTAAATACATATTACTTATTTGTTTAGCGCGTTTTATACCATCCGATTGACGAATCTCGTCAAGTAATACTTGCATCTCTCGCTCTTCAATTTCACCATCAAAGACTTTTTGCAATAGCGGATGGATAGTTGGATCGTTCTTTGCGTAAATAACAGGTAAAGTAATATTTCCCTGCAACAGATCACCACCAGCTGGTTTACCTAGCTCTTCCTCAGTGGATGTAAAATCTAAGATGTCATCAATAATCTGAAAGGACATTCCCACATAATAACCAAATCTCTTTAAATGCCTAACAGTCTTTTCATCTGCTCCGGATGAAATAGCACCTAATTCGCAGCTAGCCGAGATGAGGATTGCCGTCTTTCTTTTTATTCTTCTTAAATAATCTCTAACTGTCTGATCAACAAAACCCTTGTCCTCAATTTGAATAATCTCCCCGATACAAAGCTCAACCATCGTGTGCGAGAGAACTTCGTGGGCGTATGTATTTTTTACTGCTGTTATGTATTCAATAGCCTTAGCAAAAAGAAAGTCACCTGTATACATAGCTACGCGGTTGTTCCACTGGGACTTCACCGTTTCTCGGCCTCTTCTAGTTTCAGCATCATCTATAACATCATCATGGACTAAAGATGCCATATGAATCAATTCGACAGAAACAGCAACTTGCTTAATAGACTCTATAGAATAGTTTCCAAATTTAGCGGAAAGCAGTACAAACACAGGGCGAATTCGTTTTCCCCCTGCTAGCAACAAATGAAGCGAGGCCTCATTCAATAAGTGGGAGGAAGAATTCACAGCTGCTGCTAATTCGTTTTCAATGACTTCCAAATCCGATTTAAGATCGGAATAAAGCAGTTTTAATCTCATCTTATCCACAGAAACAAACCTTCCCCCACTTAAAAATCTTTCTTAAAGCCAATATGTCTGGCTGCTGCCCCACCGCTGTATGGTTTACTATTAACGTTAACCATTCCTACCGTTTCAAATAATTTGGCAAGTTCCGCTCTATTAGGAAATTCCTTTGCAGACTCTTGTAACCAAGAATACTCTTTGTAGCTCTTAGCAAAAAGCTTTCCGAAAACTGGCATGATATATCTAAAGTAAAAGCGGAATCCAGCATTAAAAAGCTTGGAATCCGGCTGAGAGGTTTCTAAACAAACAATCATACCGCCTGGTTTAGCTACTCGATTCATTTCTTGCAACACTTGTTTATAATCCGGAACATTCCGTAAACCAAATCCAATAGTTACATAGTCGAATGTATTGTCTTCAAAGGGCAATTCCATAGCATTTCCATGAATCAATTCTATTTGTGGAATTTCCTTTACTTTTTCTTTTCCTACATTCAGCATATTTTGACTAAAATCTAGCCCTTTAACTGTTCCTGTAGGACCAACCTCTTTCGCTATTGCAATTGTCCAGTCCGCCGTACCACAGCAAACGTCTAAGGCGCTGCTTCCGTCTTTAACCTGCATTGCTTTCATCGTATCGCTGCGCCAAATTTTGTGCTGTTGAAAGCTTATGACAGAATTCATAGAATCGTAGTTCTCAGAGATTTTCTCAAAAACTTCATGGACATGCTGTTCTTTTGTTTTTCCCATGTGTTAAACCTTCTCTCAACTGCTTTTTAAAGCTTGTTCGGTCACTCGCTCTAAAATCGCATGCTTTACATTTTCTTTTAATATATTCGAGTATCTTACATCGCGCACCAAATTTTTTTCAACCGCTTCTATTTCAGCACGAAGAGTTTCTATCTTAGTCTGTAGCAGGAATGAGTTTCGGATATAAAATGTTTCTTCCCTATTTTCATATGCAGTTAACTCTCTTCTTAGAGCTAGAAGAAGTAAAGCTTCTTTCATGATAAATACATACTCATTGTAGGAAAAGTGCTCCATAAATTGTTCAATTGGCTTGCTTTCGATCAATTGAATAGATTGCATAAGCTCTCCATATGAGTAATCTAAGTGATCATAAAATCTTGTTTTATGCTCCGTGATAGATGAGACTCCTGAGGAAAAGATTTGAATTAACTCAATTTGCTTCCCCTTAGCTAATAGCTGATAATATTTCCCACTATAATAATCTCCAGCTAATACTTGTAATTGCTGCTCTTTTGTCGTTGCGTTTTGTTCCTTCACCAAATCATGAGCGGCAAGTGCTGCAAAAATAAGGGATACGGCAATGGTTGATTGTTTGTTCGCTTCAGCCCATTCTTCCCCATTGAGTAGCGGTAAAAGTGTAAAAAACAAACGATCTTCATCAATAACAGGTATTCCTGCATATTTTAACAGAGTATTATGCTGTATTTGCATGAGAATATCTTTTTTATATTGTTCTATATGATGTTTAATCAAAGATTCATTCATACACTTTACTCCATTTCCCAATCGCAGTTAGCTTTAATCTGTCATGATCAAATATATTATAACTAGCGATTATTGGCCATTTAGGTTAATTATTTCTTAGAATCACTTTGGATAATTCCATTGTCTGTATGAATAGAAGCTTTACCTCTAATTTTCATTGCAGATGTATGCTCTGTAAACTGAGCGATCATTACTTCACCTGTATCAAGTTTTTCTGAATGGTGAAATTTAGTATCTGAGCCACGAGTCAAGCCTATCACTTGTACTCCATCTTCCTCTGCCTTTATAACGATAAAATCTGAACTAGACATTACAATAGTCTCCTTTGTTCATAATCTAAATTCATCATACCATATTATTTACTATCCTCAAAAGTAGTTATTTCATTTGGATAAACGATAAAACCTCTGAACGTTTAATCTCGTCTGTTTCGTATATACCTCTTGCTACAGCAGTTACTGTCTTAGCGCCTGGTTTTTTTATCCCGCGCATCGTCATACACATATGCTCAGCCTCAATGACAACATAAACGCCATGTGGGTTAATCATTTCCATAATGTCGTCCGCAATTGTAGAAGTAATTCTTTCTTGAAGCTGAGGTCTTCTTGCTGTAACTTCTACCGCTCTAGCAAGCTTACTAAGCCCTGTCACTTTTCCATCTCTAGGTATGTATGCTACATGTGCCTTACCATAAAAAGGTACTAAATGATGTTCACACATAGAGAAAAAAGGTATATCTTTTACTAAAACTAGTTCCTCATGCTCCTCATTAAAAACTGTTTTGAAATGTTCTTTTGGATCTTGATGAAGCCCTTCAAACATTTCTGCATACATTTTAGAAACTCTTTTTGGAGTATCCATTAATCCTTCTCTTGTAGGATCCTCCCCAATAGCTTCTAAAATCATCGTCACTGCATCTTCTATTTTTTTCAGATTGACCTTCGTCATCTGCTGACCCCCTAGATAAAACTGCATAATATATCGTATGTATCTTAGCATATGAAACGCAGATAAGAAATAATTTTCACTTCACAGACAACACAAATTAATATTATATAATAAAAAGAAAAGAACGGCTACCATGAAGCAAGCTTCACAGTAACCGTTCTATGTACTACATCATCCATTATTTTACTGCATCTTTAAGTGCTTTACCTGGTTTAAAAGCAGGCACCTTGCTAGCAGCGATGTCGATTTCTTTACCTGTTTGAGGGTTACGTCCTTTACGTGCAGCACGTTCACGAACCTCGAAGTTACCAAAACCGATTAATTGAACTTTTTCACCATCTGCAAGAGCAGTTTGAATTGATTCAAATACAGCTTCAACCGCTTTAGATGCATCTTTTTTAGATAAATCAGCAGCCTCTGCTACAGAGTTCACTAATTCTGTTTTATTCATACTATTCACCTCCTCTCAAAGGAAGATAAGCTTCAATCCTGTAAAAAGAGTATCACAACCGAAAACCCTTCGCAACACTATTTGTCTGTGTTTGAGCAACTTTCCTAAAAAAAAAGGTAATTTAACAAAATAACGGGACTTTTTGCATAGTCGCAAAAAGCCCCAAATCATATTTATAAAATAAAGGTAACCATACCACGGTCTCCCTCATTTACCATTCTTTCAATTGTTTGACGCATTCTCTTCTTCGCAACCTGACTAACACTTTCTGTTTTATATCGAATGCTTTCTTTCATAACCTCTACAAGAGAAGTTCCAAAAACTTGTGTTTCCCATAATGCATCTCGGTCATGTAAGAACCCATGTTTTAAATCCTTTAGAAGCTGCTGACTATGAAATTCTGAGCCCAAAAGTGGGGCAAATTCCGCTTCCATATCTACACGAATAATATGAAGAGAGGATGCCTTAGCCTTTAAACTAACCCCGAAGAAATTATTTTGCTTAATAATTTCAGGTGCAGAAGGCTGGAAGTCTTGTATTGATGGCAAAGATACTCCATAACCAGTAGTTTTTGCTGCTTCAAGAGCATCGGCAAATCGATGATATGCTTTTTTAGCTGTTGAAGCCTCCTTCACAAACAAGAGCCAATCTTTTTTAGACGTAATCGGTTCATCTAGCCATTCATCGCAAACTTCTTGAAATACCTCTGGCCTAAGATCTATTTGAATACAAGCAGAGCCCCTACCTGGATCTGCTTCTATCACCTCTGCGGTTTTAATAAATGGTACTTCTTTAAATTTTGAAGCCAACTCTTTGACATCTCTCATTTTAGAAACAATTTGCAACCACTCCTGTAAAGAAGTCGTAATTTGATTGTTCACAAAATGATCTGGTTCCAATACATCTGTCCAATCAGGTTTTACCAGTTCAATATCCGTAATTGGAAATTCATAAAGCGCCTGTTGGAGTATGTACTGAATTTCATCCGCAGTCATTCTATCGACAGCGACTGGAATTACAGGCACCTCATGGTATTTTTGAAGCTCTTCACATAATTGAAGTGTTTCTAAATGGCCAGGCGTTTTACTATTTACAACAATAACAAAAGGCTTTCCTATTTCCTTTAGTTGAGTGATAATTTCATTTTCCGCTGATTCAGCTGCTCTTCTTGGAATATTATTCACAGTGCCATCGGTCGTCACTACAATTCCGATTGTGGAATGATCGCGTATGACTTTGTCAGTCCCAATTCTCGCTGCTTCTTCAAACGGAATAGCGTCATTGTGCCATGGTGTATGGACAAGTTTTTGCCCCTCTTCACCTGAGTGGGTTTTAATACCATCAATCATATAACCTACACAATCTACTAATCTAATTTGCAGCCGCAGTTGTTCTTCTCCCAAGTATATATTAGTGCCATGGGCTGGAACGAACTTAGGTTCTGCAGTCATGATGACGTTTCCAGGAGAGCTTTGTGGAAGTTCGTCTTGTGCTCGTAATCTTTCTGATTCCTCAACAATATTCGGTATTACAACTAGCTCCATTACTCTTTTGACAAACGTAGATTTACCTACCCTAACCGGACCTACTACACCAAGATACACATCGCCATTTGTTCTTTCTGCTATTTGTTCATACAGTTTACTAGACATCGGTATTCTCCTTTCTTCGCAATTTAATATATGCACTAAAAAAACGTTTCATGCATAACACATGAAACGTTTCCTATGTTGTTATTTATTGAGCATAAAAACTGGTTCGTTATTTTCATCGACTGTATATGGCAATGAATATGCAGGAACAATTGCGAAGTTGTCTGTTAGCAGAAAACGTATATCATCACCTGGCTTCACATTGACTTCTGTGTCTTGTAGCATTCGATTTAGCTCAATCGAATAGTCTACATACACTTTTCCGTCTCCAGTAGCCACTAAAGGGAGCATTGTGTCGGAATAAGGGCTTTGAACAGATAATTCATTCTTGTAGCCCATTTTTTTATAATCTAGCTTATAGACCCCTTCCGTGATTGTCTCAGCAATAGGGCCATAGCCATTAATACCTTTTCGATAGTTAATATCACGCAATGTATCTGCAATACGCAAATCTACCAATTTAACAGTTGGATTTTCCTCCACGTCCATTAAAACATACTGATAAATTCCACCTGCTTCGAATGAATTAGCCGGAGTTTTCCCTAAGTATGCGGGAACAATTTTCTTAAAATCTATTGGATATTTTATATATTGATCTGTTTCCTGCTCACGTGTTTTAATAGGCAACAAACCACCTGAAGCTTCTCTAAAGCTCTCTACTGCAGTTTGAACGGAATTTAGCTGGTCTTCATAAGGTAATAGGTTTTCTGGCTCGTAACCACCTTTAAAACCACATCCACTTAATACTAGTACAACCATCGCCATAACTGTTAATAATAGTTTTTTCATCCGAATCTCCTTACTAAGCTTTTGTTGGATTGAAAATGATATAAACCATTGTGATAAATCCTATGAATAGTAATATGTATGCTATTAGACCAAAGATGAATTTTAGGATTCGGTTAGAAAATTTATTTTTAACAAAAAACATTAATAACATAGCCATAAACATACATCCCATGGAACCAAAGGATATCCACATTTTGTCCATTGAAGAGACTAGTAACAAGAGTTTCCCCACCTTTCATGAAAATATTATATCACATGAAAAAAGAGTTGTTTTTTCATACAACTCTTCTTTATGTCAATTTTTAAAACGTCTTATAATCTTCCAATTCATTTTTTTTCGTACGGTGCATTAGTGAATCCACCGCTTCTTTCGGGTGTACATTTTCAAAAAGAACAGAGTGGAGAGCAGCCGTAATAGGCATATCGACTTCTTGTTTTACCGCCAGCTGATGAGCTGCTTTTGTCGTACGAACGCCTTCTACAATCATTCCTACTTCTTCTAGCACTTCCTCTAGACTTGCACCCTTACCAAGTAGATTACCTGCTCTCCAGTTACGAGAATGAACGCTCGTACACGTTGCTATTAAATCTCCCATACCTGTTAAACCTGAAAAAGTATAAGGCTTGGCCCCTAAACTAATACCAAGTCTTGAAATTTCAGCTAATCCTCTAGTAATAAGAGCAGCCTTTGCATTGTCTCCGTAGCCAAGTCCATCTACGATTCCAGCAGCTAATGCAATGACGTTCTTTAAGGCGGCTCCTATCTCTACGCCGATAACGTCATCATTGGTATAAACTCTAAAATAATTATTCATGAATAAATCCTGAACTTTTTCAGCAGCTACCATGTTGTCACTAGCCACTGTAATAGTAGTAGGATGCTGAAGCACTACTTCCTCAGCATGGCTTGGACCAGACAAGACAACAATACCTTCAACTAAAGATGCTGGTATTTCCTCAGCAATCATCTCAGAAATTCGTTTCAAGGAATCTGGTTCAATTCCTTTAGAGACATGGATGAAAAGCTTTTTATCATTCATTAGCTTTACAAAGTCCTGACATACCTCTCTGATTGCTTTGGTAGGTACCGCAATTACAATCGTTGAAGCGTGCTCTATCGCTACTTTCAAATCACTTGTAGCTCTAAGATTTTCGGGTAATTTGGTATCAGGCAAGTACTGCTTATTGGTATGATCTTTGAGTATTTCCTCTGTTTGCTTCTCTCTGTGTGACCAAAGAAGACAATCATGGTTATTATGCGCAAGAACCATTCCAAGAGCCGTTCCCCAGCTACCAGCTCCAAGCACTGTAATATTCGCCATTTTTAATCCCCCTTTATGCTATTTTAAGTTCTAGCTCGAGTAATAATTTTAATAGGCGTACCTTCAAAATCAAATGATTCACGAATACGGTTTTCTAAAAATCTTTCATAAGAGAAATGCATTAACTCAGGTTCATTTACAAATACAACAAATGTAGGTGGTTTGATAGCCACTTGTGTCGCATAATAAATACGTAATCTTTTACCCTTATCTGTAGGAGCAGGGTTTCTAGCAACTGAATCTTCGATCACTTCATTTAAGATAGAAGATTGTACACGCATCGCATGATTTTCGCTTACTTGATTGATGACAGGGAAAAGTGCGTGAACACGTTGTTTTGTTTTAGCCGAAACAAATACTATTGGGGCATAATCTAAAAATTGGAAATGCTCACGAATTGATTTTGTCATTTCATTCATCGTTTTGTCATTTTTTTCAATAGCATCCCATTTATTCATAACAATTATTACAGCTTTACCACCTTCATGAGCATAGCCTGCAATCTTCTTGTCTTGTTCCTGAATACCTTCTTCTGCATTTAGAACAACTAAGACGACATCCGAACGTTCAATTGCTTTTAATGCCCTTAGAACGGAATATTTCTCAGTAGTTTCATACACTTTCCCTTTTTTGCGCATACCCGCAGTATCGATCATCACATAATCTTGTCCATCAAAAGAGTACTCTGTATCAATAGCATCTCTTGTTGTACCCGCTATATCACTAACAATAACACGCTCATGACCTAAAAACGCATTGATTAAAGATGATTTCCCTACATTTGGGCGACCAATTAGGGAGAACTTAATAACTTCCTCACCATATTCCTGCTCTTCTATATCAGGAAAGTTTTTCGCTACCTCATCCAATAAATCTCCTAGACCCAAGCCATGAGAACCGGAAATCGGAAATGGTTCGCCTAATCCTAAAGTATAAAAGTCATAAAGCATTTCACGCATATCTGGATTGTCGATTTTGTTTACTGCTAGCACAACAGGTTTCTTCGTTTTGTAAAGTATTTTAGCAACGTATTCATCAGCTGCCGTGACTCCTTCTCTACCATTTGTTAAGAAGATAATCACATCCGCTTCTTCCATTGCAATTTCAGCCTGTTGTTTAATTTGTTCTAAAAATGGTTCATCGCTTAATTCGATACCACCTGTATCGATTATATTGAATTCATGGGTAAGCCAATCAGCCGAGCTATATATACGATCTCGTGTTACTCCTGGAATGTCCTCCACGATAGATACACGTTCTCCTACAATGCGATTAAATATGGTCGATTTACCTACATTAGGCCTACCAACGATTGCTACTACTGGTTTTGTCATTACTATTACATCCTTCCAAACTTCGTCTAAGTTGTATTATACAACAAAATAATAAAAGCAGGCGACTTTATTGAAGTCACCTGCTTGAATAAGTTACATATTATGACGAAAAAAAGCTATTCTTATTTGTTAGTGAAGTCCTTTAAGCGGTCGCCTAGAACATCGCTAATAGAGAAGCCCTTGGATTCCTCTGGCATTTGATAATCAGCTAAGTTGAAACTATCTTCGTTCTCCACTAGCTCTTTAATGCTTAGTGACAAACGTTTTTCTTTGCTGTTTACATCTAACACCTTCACCTGTACTTCTTGCCCTTCTTTAAGTACTTCTTGAGGAGTACCTATGTGCTGGTGAGCAATTTGTGAAATGTGAACCAATCCCTCAACCCCAGGGAAAACTTCGACAAAAGCTCCGTAAGAAACTAAACGTCTAACCTTTCCTGTTAAAACAGAACCTTTTGAGGCCTTTTCTTCTAAATCAGACCAAGGGCCAGGTAAAGTATCTTTAATAGACAATGAAATTCTTTCCGAATCACGATCTATAGATAAAACTTTTACTTTAACTTCTTGTCCTTCAGTTAACACGTCCGACACATTGTCTAAGTGCTCATGAGATATTTGAGAGATATGAACAAGTCCATCTACTCCTCCAATATCTACAAATGCACCAAAGGAAGCTAATCTTTGCACTGTTCCTGGAACAACGTCACCGGGATTTATAGCATCAAGTGTTTTATTTTTATTTACCGACTTTTCGTCCTCTACTACCGCTTTATGAGAAAGGATTAATCGGTTTTTGTCTTTTTCAAGTTCTACAATTTTAAAGGTTAAAACTCGTCCTTTATAGTCTTCAAAGGATTCAACAAAGTAATCTTCAATTAGGGAAGCAGGTATGAATCCACGCACTCCTAAATCTACTACTAGTCCACCTTTTACAACCTCTTTAACTTCTGTTTCAATAATTTCTCCGGTTTGGAACTGTTTTTCTAAAGTTTCCCATGCTTTTTCAGCATCAACTTTTCTTTTAGAAAGAACATAGTTTGATTCTTCTACTTTTGTAATCATAAGTTCTAGTTCATCACCGATGGAAACGGAGTCGGATGCTTTTTCAATATGCAGGCTAGATAGCTCGCTAATTGGAACTATACCATCGAAAGGTGCACCTTCAATTGATACGATCACAGATTTTTCATCTACCTGTGCAACCGTCGCTTTTACCAGATCTCCTTCTTTAAACTCTTGCGTGTTTAAGTTCATTTCTTCTGACATATGATATTCCTCCTTCACAACGTCTCTTCTCTATTTTATGCGAACTTTCACAGAAATACAAAAAGAAGCACTTTTATAATAGAAATTAATATTTCAGTTAGTTTTATATTGCTCTATTAGCTTAGCAATTTGTTCCATTATTACTTCAGTTACTTCTTCAGCAGAGGCTCTTCTCTCTCTATATGGTTCCATATCAATTACTTCACCAAACACTATTTTTAAACGTTTAAAAGGTTTATAGGGTCCTATTATGGCACATGGCACTACATTTGCGTTTCCTCTCAATGCAAAAAAACCTGCACCAGCAAAGCCTTTTCCAAGTTTTCCGTCTTTACTTCTTGTCCCTTCAGGAAATAGTCCAACAACCTCTCCCTCTTTTAAAAGCTTTAACGCTTTACGTAAGGCATCACGATCGCTCATCCCTCTTTTTACCGGGAAAGCTCTTACTCCAGGTAGTATGCTTTTTAGTATAGGTATTTTAAAAAGCTCCTCTTTCGCCATAAAATTGACTGGCCGTGGAGCATTGATTCCAACAACAGGAGGATCTAGATTTTCTATATGGTTAGAACAAAGCAAGATTCCGCCCTCTTTAGGAAAATTTTCAGACCCTATCACTTCAAATCGATAAATCGGTTTTAAGACTGCAAAAACGACTGTTTTTGCAAAGGAATATAGCTCCAATCATACCATCCTTTCTTGTGCTAGCTGCATAATCTTATTAGAGACTTCCTTAATAGTAAGAGATGTAGTATCAATGAAAATAGCATCCTTCGCTTTTACTAAAGGAGATGCTTCCCTTTCGCTGTCTAATTTATCTCTTAAAGCTATGTCATGCATTAATTCTTCTAGGTTTGTATGAATTCCTCTTTTTTGATTTTCTAAAAATCTTCTGTTTGCTCGTTCCTCCACACTTGCAGACATGAAAATTTTAAGTTCTGCGTTAGTCAGTACGTGAGTTCCTATATCACGGCCATCCATAACAACTCCGCCATGCTTGCCCATTTCTATCTGTCTCTTTACCATTTCTTCCCGTAGATTTGCATGAGCAGCTACGACGGAAACGTTGGCAGTTACCTCTTTAGAACGTATTTCTTCGGTTACTTCTACTTGATCTAGGAATACTAGTTGTCCCTTTGGAGAAGGCTTAAGTTCAATAGAGGTTTCTTTCAGTAGCTCTGTTAGCTTAGTCCCATCTTGCAAATCTATGTTAAGTCCAAGCGCTTTATACGTAATAGCGCGATACATTGCTCCAGTATCTACATATGTATACCCTAATAATTCAGCTGTTTGTTTTGCTATTGTACTTTTACCAGCAGCTGCTGGGCCGTCTATTGCAATTTGAATTTGTTTCATTAATTTATCCTCCACTCTATACGCATATATTTTATCATATTACGATTCAAAAAAAAAAAGCCTGTAAATACAGACTTTTAATTTAGTCCTTTTTTCCGTAATAACAACTGTCTTTCAAAGCAAAACCGTACGATTTGTTGCTTGTCTAAATCATCTGTATTGGTAAATTGAAGGGATGCAATCTTTACAGATTCCTTTTCCCAAATACGTACAACTAAAGCAGTTGTAAAAACGTATCTCATTTCTCCATTATTAAAAGGTAGGGGAATAATAAGAGAAACTTCATCATTTGCATTAAATTTCACGTCAAAGGGAATGATAATTGCTACACCACCAGCACTAATATCATCAGTTACAAATTGGTATTTTTCATCTCCAAATTCAACTGCGATATCTATGGGAGAAACAACCCTAACAAAATTTCGACGTTGAATTTTCATGAAATCAGAGGATTCAGGATAAGGAAGTCTTATCATCGGAATTTGCCCCAACTTTCTACCTAGCACCTCTGTAGGGAAGGCATATACTGATTTAGCCTCCTCTATAAATGTAGCTCTTAGTTGAGTACCCTCTATCAATACGATTGTCTTATTTGTAACTGTATCAATAGGATAATCGATATATATAAACTGATCATCCATATCTACTACTTTACACCGGTATTTTTCGGATTTGTCTGTGAATGTTGGCTCAAGTGTTAAATTAGTACCTAGTTTTATTTGCATAATTTTTACCCTCTTTAATTGTAATAATGACTTAATTATGACACTTAAAGAGGGATTTTTCTATATATTATTTTAAGGCAGTTTCTCCGATTGGAGAATCTCGTGAGTTTCCGCGTCGATATAGACTTTATAAGTTCCTATCTTATCGCTTCTAGTCAATAATTCGTAAGCAAGTCGTTGCTGTAATTCATCATTTTCTACATATGCCATCTTCTCTTCTTCGATTTTTAAATCATCAGCAAAAATTTCTTTATAGTCTAATGGCACTATTTTTTGACTACCTATTTTTTCCTCTTGAATATATTCCATTGCATTTAAACCTAATAGCTCCCCATTATCTTTAGCTATTTTGAGATGAACACCATCCGCATAAACAATAGCATTATTTTCGGCATCCTTACGAGCAAATGCTAAATGCCAAGCAATTGTATTTTCTCTGAATTCTATCAACTCAGTATCCTCGAATCCAAGCCTCTTCATTTGAGCTAAAGCTTTTTCCTTCATACTTTCTGTATCGATTGAATTTTTATCGAAAGGTCTTTCCATTAAGAAAGATAAAAGATGGCCTCCTTTTTTAGTGAAATCCGCATAACCTATACGAATGCCTTTATGAAATTCAATATGATAAAAAGGATAAGGAGCATCCTTTCCGCTTTCTGTAACATGTATTTTTGCATCAGCTAACTCTGGGAAGAATTTAGCGAATTTTTCTTTTACATCTTCAACGCTTACTGGCTCGTCCGAAATATGCTGTAAATCCTTTTTCTTTTGTTGATCGGTTTCACTCGCTGTCATCGGAAAATCACTTTCTGTATAGGCTTTAACCGAAGCACCAAGCGATTTCCAATTTTTTTGACTTTCCTTACTTAATTTATTTTGGACAAATGAAGTTACTATATAGTCCTTATTTCCATCATCTCGATTGGTAAATGCCCACTGATCTGATAAACTTCTCAAATTCCCACGGGCGTCTACCATGTTGGTTTGCCACTCTTCAATCGGTACTTTACCAGCTCGTACTTGAGCTGCTCCATTACCAATTCGAGTTAAATAGTTCATCCATCCAGATGAAGTCTCTTGGTCTATAGGCAATGCCGAGATGGAAGCTCTGATATCGGAAGAAAGTCTCCAAACGTCCTGTAGCGGACGATCTAATGATGCTTCATCCTTGAATATTAATGTCTCATCGATTGAATCGCTTAACTCTGTGAGCTTTTCTGAAGCAGAGTTTAACTGATTAGAATATTGACTTGCTAGAGCATTTTTAAGGTTTGTATTTTGCTCCTGCACATTAAAATGGTAAACAACAAATATGGCTAAAGCAGCTATAACTATTACCCATCCAAATTTTTTCATATGGTCTCCTTATGAGCAAAAAATATGCTGTCCGATTTTTTTGATATGCGGTCTTGACCAAATCCATTGACTAGTTGCTGTGTCTGGGTTGAAATAATAGATGGCATTTTCAGATGGATCCCATCCATTTAATGCGTCTAACACTGCCTCTTTAGCACGTTCATTTGGTTCTAACCAAATTTGCCCATCTGCAACTGCTGTGAAAGCTAATGGTTGGAAAATAACTTCACTAACAGTATTAGGGAAGTCGGGGTGCTCTATCCTGTTGAGAATTACTGCAGCTACTGCAACTTGCCCTTCATAAGGCTCCCCTCGTGCTTCTCCATAAACTGCGTTAGCGATTAGCTTTAAATCCCTTTCACTATATTCAGGTGGTAACTGCATATTAGTACTATCTGGTTTTTCATTTTTGACTTGATTATCTAGACTCTCGTTACCATAATAAGTAAAGCTTTTGCCTTTGTTAATTTGTTCATGTACATATGCTTTGTCAAATTTTGACGCTTTCACTAATTTCGATTTAGTACTCTCCCCAAGCATTCCATCGACCGGTAATCCATACTTCTCTTGAAAGTTTCGAAGCGCCCAGTAAGTTCCATAACCAAACTTGCCGTCAATTTCACCGGTATAGTAGCCTATATACTGTAATCTGGCTTGTAATTCGATTACATCGTCCCCATATGCTCCCCGCTGAACTATTTGTTCGGAGAATGCTTGAGTTGTTTGTTCTTTAGTTAACAACATATAACTGGCTGTACAAAATATTAAGCCAATTAGGATGTATTTAATCTGTTTCATATGACATCTCTCCTTTTTAACTAGCTTGGATAAACTGGATTAGTTTATACATATTAACTTTTAAAAAGGAGTCTTTTAGTAAGAGATAAATTATCTTATATTCGGAGTTTATAGTTTTATTGTATTTGCTTACTTCTTAATCGATGATTTTCATTTACAACAGGCGCATTCTATGAATTCTTGAGTAACTAAAAAAGTCCAATTTCTAAATTTTAAATTAAGAAATTGGACTTTTTTATATTAAAATTTATCTCCAATTTTAGTAGTAATGATATTGATGATGGATAACTGATTAAAAATTCTATCAGCTTCTCAAAAATCCTCACATTCACACAACGCTAATATCCCTAAAATAAAAATGGATCATGACTAATAGTCAAGATCCATCTTGTTGATATAAATTTATTCCACCAAAGTTTTGTTAGTGAATCATTGTGATATGAACTAATTTGTATCTTCCCTTATAAAATATTCGTGCTTTTCAAATCTTGTTCTACGTGATAAGATATGTGCCTGCTTTACTTTCGACAGGCCAAAAATCCATAAAAACAGCATAAACGGTACCATTAACAATATTTCTAACCCTGTGAAGGTTAGTATGCTATTATAAATTATGTGTAGAAACAATGGGGCAGCTAATGCATAAAAAACCTCATATTTTATTTTTTTGGTAGAAGTAAATTTAGCTCTTCCAATATAAAATCCCATGACAACCCCAAATAATGCATGACTCGAAACGGGAAGTAATGCTCTTAAAAAAGCTTCGTCCATTCCGAAGTTTAAGAGGTAAAGGATATTCTCTACCGTGGCAAATCCAAGAGAAACACTTGCTCCGTATAGAATTCCGTCATATGGATCATCAAAGTCAATGTGGTTGTATAAGGCTACCATTAAAATCAACCATTTAAAAAATTCCTCTAAAGCGCTTGTCACTAAAACATTGCGTAAAAATAGAGTATCAAACAAATGCTCCTCAGTTAGAACGTGCTGAATAAACATAATTGGAAATGTTAATATAGCACCATAAATAAAAGTATGTAACAAAAGTCTTGAAGGTTCTTTCGAAATTTCTTTTCGAAGATAGAAATAACTTAAAAGCGCAAGAGCCGGTGCTATTGCACAGGAAAGTAGTACGAACATTTTCTTACTCCTTCCACATTACTAATAATAGTATACAATAATTTCTAATCATTTTGTAAAAAAATTGGAGGTTATATAATTGAAAACAATTTTACTCATCCATACAGGCGGTACTATTTCTATGCAAGTAAATGTAGATACAGGTGCTGTGATGCCGTCCGAAAAAAATCCACTTATGGTGGAGGCAGAAAAACTAAAGGGCTTTGCAAATATTATAGAAACTGAAATCTTTAATCTCCCATCACCACATATTACCCCTTTTGAAATGTTACGACTTAAACAATTAATTGATCAATACATTCAAGAAGGAAATATTGATGGAGTAGTTATTACACACGGAACCGATACATTAGAGGAAACGGCCTATTTTTTAGATTTGACCATTGGAACCACTATTCCCATCGTACTTACTGGAGCTATGAGATCGGCAAACGAAATAGGATCGGATGGTTTATACAATTTAGTAGCTGCTATACAAGTAGCTTCATCAGATGATGCACAAGGTAAAGGCGTATTAGTAGTATTAAATGACGAAATACATACAGCCGAGAACGTAACGAAAACACATGCTAGCAATGTAAGTACATTTCAGAGTCCTCAGTATGGACCTATAGGATTTATCTCTAAGTCTATTGTGTATTTTCATCATTCACCTAATCATCAACCAATATTTCCGATTCAACAAATTAACAAAAGGGTTGCTCTGTTTAAGGTATATGCAGGAATGGAGCCTGATCTTCTTGAGGCATCGGTTAACTTAGGGTTTGATGGTATTGTTCTAGAGGGATTGGGTCAAGGTAATGTTCCACCAAGCTTAGTACCCGTTATCCATGATATTTTAGAAAAGAATATACCCATTGTTTTAGTGTCAAGATGCTTTAATGGCATTGCGCAGGACGTATATGGATATGTAGGTGGAGGAAAAGGATTGAAGGAGCGTGGGGTGATTTTCGCTCAAGGTCTAAACGGGCAAAAAGCTCGACTAGCTCTCCTGATCGCCTTAAACCATCTGAACCCTGAGCAAGCTCTACATAGTATATTTAGTAGACAAGAGAAATAGCTATAGTTTTTAACAAAAAGAAGAAAGCTATTTTGCTTTCTTCTTTTTGTTAAATAATATGTTCTTTTATTTATATACCTAAAACAGAGATAAAACTTGTTACTAAACTTTTTTTCTGTATCCATAATTGAAATTGAGTAATCATTGTAATAAGTTGCGCACTATTTGTATCATAGTTTTCCATAAATTCTTTTTAGGAATAAACAAATGGAAAACCCAATACTTCTTTCAAGCTAATTTTAATAGGTTTTTCAGTTAAAAATATTTTTAGTTGTTCTAATTCGAAAGAAATCACTTTCCACGTATCTATATCAATTTCATTGAATGCGTAATAATCAAATTCTTTACAGCACTTCTCGAAGACGGGCAGCATATAGCTAAAGTTCTCTTCTGTGAAATAAATAGAAGAAGTATTCCAGCATTCCCCTTTATATATATCAGGTAATATCTCTATATAACAAGTACCTTCCAGATTATGTACATCGGTAATAATTTCAATCATTTAGAAACTCCTTTATAGAAGACAGTTTTAACAGATGTTTGTTTATTCACATGCGCACTTTCTTACAAAGCTTTTCTCTTTATTTCTGTAGCAATTTGTTCTCCATGAAATCGACCGTTTTCTATAAAAATTTCATTTGCATTATTGCCCGCAGCGATTACTCCAGCTATAAAAATCCCCTCTACATTAGTCTCCATCGTATCCGGGTTGTGAAAGGGTTTACCGGAAGTGGCATCTATTGCTACACCCATCTTTTCTATAAATGAATGATCTGGATGATAACCTGTCATAGCGAAAACAAAGTCGTTTTCAATCGTAAATTCACCGTCTGGACCCTTTAAAGTTACACTATCATCATTTATAGCCATAACTTCCGTATTGAAGTGCATATTTACTTCATTATTACGTACACAGCCTTCAAATTCTGGTAGAACCCAAGGCTTAATACTTTGTGAATATTGCCCTTGACGGTACACTACTGTCACATGCGCGCCCGCCTTATTGAGTTCAAGTGCAGCATCGATAGCTGAGTTTTTGCCCCCTATCACCAAAACATTTTGGGCAAAGTAAGGGTGCCCTTCCTTAAAATAATGGAATACTTTTGGCAGTTTTTCTCCAGGAATACCCATATAATTTGGATGATCATAATATCCCGTAGCGATAATAACATTTTTCGCTTTATAAGAGCCCTTAGAAGTTGTAATGACAAAATGATTTGAAGCTTTTTCCACATTTTTTACATGCTCATATTTATTAACTTGAATATTTTTACGTTTTACTACTTCGCGATAATAAACCAAGGCTTGATTTCTTTTTGGTTTTCTTTCCTCTACGATAAACGGTACATTTCCAATGGCAAGCTTTTCACTGGTACTAAAGAAAGTTTGATGGGTTGGATAATTATATATCGCATTTACAATGTTACCCTTTTCTATAATGAGCGTTTTTAATCCTAACTCTTGTGTGGAAATTGCTGCAGAAATTCCACAAGGTCCTCCTCCAACTACTACTACATCAATAATTTGTTCCAAGTACAAAACTTCCTTTCTTACTTTTTACTAATCATTTACAACCTTTAAGAGTAATGATATGGCATTCTGGTTTAGCACCAAGACGCAGCGGTACGCCTGTAGTACCAAACCCATTGCTTATTAACTCTGCTTTATTTTCCTTCAATCTAAAACTACCCTTTTCATATATCCCTAAAGGACCAATACGAATTTGACCGCCATGTAAATGTCCAGCCAACATTAATCGTGGGTTACTTATTTTTTGAGCCGCATGAAAGAATGCTGGTGCATGTGTTACAAAAATTAAGATATCCTCTTCTTTTACATCCTCGAAGGCTTCTGCTATATTTACTTTTCCGACAAAGCCATCATTAATACCTACTAATCGCAAGGAAGGATTTAGATTAGAAAGAACTACAGAACTATTGTTCAAAATATGAATATCAAGGGATTCGAACAAAGTTAATAAGTTACTTTCTCCGACTTCTCGGTCGTTATTACCATAAACATAAAAAACAGGGCCAAGCTTTTTTAATTGCTTTAAATTGAATTCTGTCCGATTCAATGGTACTCCTTTTTCCGTGAGGTCTCCACCAATAACTACTACATCCACCTTTCCGATAATACTGTGGATGAGTTCATCTTTAATTTTCCGACGGTGAATGTCAGATATAAAAAATATATGGAATTGCTCTCCTTTAGGTATTTCTTTTACACAGAGACTATGTTCTTTGACATTCGTTTGAAATGCTAAAAAGAGCATATATGTGAAAAGAAGCAAGCACAATACCAAAACTGTTATTACTATATACAACATTAAATCCCCCCTAACCATTATAAAAAAAGCACAAGCGCCTATATCTACCCCGAAAAGCAAATGGGGAAACACGAGAGGTATCAGCTATAGCTTCAGCATGACTATATTATCTTTCAAGCAAAAAGACAGGGATTTTATCCCTGTCCTTAAACCATTCGTTATATTGATTATATTACTCATCTTTATCAATATGTAACACTCGAAAACCTGACTTTTCTAAGTCTTGAATAATTCGATCTAATTTTTGCTCATTGTCAATTTTAAGAACTATTCGGCGCACTAGCTTGTCAGTTTCATCAAATGTTACTAGCGAAATTACAGAAGTGTGATACTTATGCAAAATGTCGGACATTTTCAGAATTCTTCCTTCAGATTCTACAGAAGTAAAGGCAATTCGAGTGCCCTTTGTATTCATACCAAATGCACTTTTAAACTGATGAATTGTGTCATAGCGTGTGACTATGCCTAAGAACTTCTCATCTTCTACTACTGCTAAAATTGGAAAATCATATAGCTTCATAAAAGCCTGTTCAAACACATCACTAGTTTGAACAAATGTATCTTCCCTTGTTACAACATCAGATACCTTTGTTTGTTTCAAAAAAGTATCTTTATCTGTGTTGCTATAAAAGAACGCCTTGTATAAAAGGTACTTGTTAAACATCCCCTTATACTTTCCATCCTCAATAATTGGTAATGCATCAATATCCTTTGCCTCTAGTTCATTTAAAGCGTCCAAAACTGAAGCATTGCCTTTAATAGTTAAGCATTTTTCCTTTGGTATCATTACACTTTTTACAAACATACAAACACCTCTTTCCAAAACGGTCTATACCTATATATTCTATAAAAAGTGAATTTATCCTTCCAACTTGTGATTATGGCAGAATTAATTTTTGTCCTTCATAAATTTCATTGGAAGCTAGTCCATTTGCAGCTTTTATCTTTTCGACTGCTTCTGGATTATTGTAGTAGTTCATCGCGATTCGATATAATGTTTCATTACCCTTAACTATATGAGTTTTCGCGTCTTTTTTTGGTTCTTGTACAGTTTCTTTTTTAGGCTGAGTTGGTGCTGGTGTTGCTGCCTCCTCCTTTTCTTTAGGTTCAACTGCCGGAGGGGCTGGAGTTGATTGAGGCACTTCTGTTGTATCTTCTGGCTTCTCTGCTTCTGAAGTTTGATTTTTTTCCGTTTCGTTTGCCTCTTCTTTTTCTTCCTCTTCTTCACTGCTGCTGTTCAAATTCGAAATTGGCTTAGTAACAACCTGTATGATTCCTTCGTCTTCAGTTGAGGCTTCGCTTTCTGGTTGATAAAAAAATTGTACATAAATCAAAACACTTGCAGGCAATAAGATAAATATAAAAAACAAGGATGGGATGAGTATATTCTTTTTCTTTTTCTTTTTACCTGGTGGATTTCTTCTACTTCTTCTCAATTCAGTTGCTTCACTCTCTACACCAATGGACTGTCTATGTTCGTCAATCTTTTTTTGATAATCATCTTTACTCATATTAGTCAAACTCCATTCTTCCACTTATCTACTACTATTATGACGAATTTTGTTGAAAATGTAAATGTTGTTAAGTATTATAGGATACTTCCTAATCTACTTTTCCAATCTAATACTGTAGCATGGATAAGGGGTTTATCGTGTAAATGAAATAACTCTTGAAGATTTAAAGAACATTTTGAACAGCAATTTAAAGGCTTGTCTATCAGCTTTTGATCGAAATAGGCAATTACCTGTTCCCTAATACAATTCTCATTTTGTAATAGCGTGTACAAGCTTTGAATTTCTATCCATTTTTTTTGTCGAATATTCTTAAACAGTTCTATAGTTTCCTCTGTTGACAATACCATTTTCCAATAATCTAAAATTCTTTCCGTTGTTTCAGATAACTGCACCTGATTTTCATTGGTCTGATATGCAAGGATAATATCCTGTTCGTCGGGAAAATCCTGCATCGCAACAAAATAAGCTTGTTCTACATCGGATAACATATAAAGAATGGAGGCAATGGACTGTTTTCCGTCTCTACCTGCCCGTCCAACCTCTTGCATATAATTGGCAACGGAGGTTGGTATATGATCATGTATAATTTGTCTAATATTATCCTTATGTATACCCATTCCAAAAGCATTCGTAGCACAAATCCAATCTAAATGGCCTTGTTGGAACTGTTGCTGAATGAGAATACGGTCATCTTGATCCATTTTAGAATGATAATAAGCGACTCTGATGCCCTTTTTTTGTAACTCTTCTGTATAAAATTCAGTTTTTTTCCTCGACTGACTATATAATATACCAGGTCCAGTAGTGCTAGTAATCCTATTTAATATCCATTCTACCTTTTCTTTTTGGCTCTCCACCTCATGTGCTTCGTAAGCAATATAAGGACGATCCAAGGAATGAATATATTCAAATGGCTGTTCCATTAACAAGGTAGTTTTTATATCTTTTACAACTTCCTTTGTGGCTGTAGCAGTTAAGGCTAGCACATTTGCCTTTCTTAACGATTTAAGCGACTCAGAGATCCTTAAATAATCAGGTCGGAAATCAAATCCCCACTGGGAAATACAATGCGCTTCATCAGCAACTATAAAAGCTAAATTTAAACTAGCTAACCTTCTTTGAAAACGCTCATTCTGTAACATTTCAGGTGATGTAAAAATAAATTTATAATTTTGTAAACCAGATAACGCCTTTTCTCTTTGCTCGAAGGATAAAAATGAATTGATGGCCACTACTCTTTTTTCTCCCATCATTTTTAACTGCTCTACCTGGTCCTGCATTAAAGAAAGCAAAGGGGATACTATTAGCACCGCTCCATTCTTTAAATATGCTGGTAGCTGGAACAGCAACGATTTACCCATCCCAGTGGGCAAAATAGCTACTACATCCTCTCCAGCTAGGACTTTTTCGATTATTTCCCTCTGTCCTTCTCTAAAATCTTTATATCCAAACCTTGTTTGAAGAATGTGTTGAAGTTCATCCATTTTCTTTCTCCCCTTTAGCTAAAGCCAGTCTAATTTGAAAATAGCTTAACTCAGGTATGTTCTCGCGAATTAACCTCAATTTTTTGGTTTGATGTTTATTGGAGAATTCTAGCACTTTTTTTATTTGGTCGTTCAATATAAATGATGTCAAAGATAAACTTCGATCAGCTGCTGCTATTTCTATTAAGTGATCTTCGATTGTATTTGCTTTTAAAGATCTTAGGGCAGCGATATCTTGGATAGAGTAACCTTCCTTTAAAAGCTGTTCGGTCTTTAAAGCGGATTGTGTTAAAGGACTATGTACAAAAATCTCTTTTGTTAAACCTATTAAATCTGGATGACTTTCTTGATTGATGTTATCTAAGACAATATGCAACGCTTCTACAAATTGAAGCTTCATATCTATAATAGATTCTCCACACTCCAGTGCTAATTGCTCCCATGTGAGCCCACTAATGTGATAACCGCTCATTCGATAGACTAATAGTATACGATGTATTTCCTGTAACTCAGCAATTTGAAGTAAATGCTCTAACTGACTTTTAAAGTCCTTTTGAAATGTTGATGATTTATAGTCTCTCCCTCGTAAGTAATCTTTCACAAACTGGTGAACCGAATAATCTTTTTGATTGGGAATAAATCTAGTTTCATTTTTATTAAAATAAGATAGTGTTTGGACTACTAATTCTAATCTTGACCAGAACAATTTTTCGTTTCCCCTTAGCTCCCAGCCATTAAACAAAGGTTCTGTATATCCAGTTAACTGTTTTAAACCTTTATGACTAATCCTTAGTAGAGAATCTTCCTCTTCAATCCAGTTGTTTTGTTGGAGTTTAAACAACTGCTGCTTATATTCTTCTTGTGTTAACTTCGGATAAATAGAGAAAAAACGATGTAGATTAAAATAAGTGACATCTTGAATGGTTTGTCCAGATTTTTTCCCTTTTAATAAGTAAAAGGAAGCCATTGCTGACCGTTCCCCATTAAATTTTTGAATAATATTTAGTAATAGTTGGCTAAAATACAATTTAAATACCTCACAGTTTGAAAGTATTTTTGTTGAAAAGAAACGTAAACAGCTTTAGAATGAATAAGATAGCTAATTCTTATAAGTAGAATTAAAGGAGAGAATATACTAATGGCAAAATATACTATAGTAGATAAAGATACGTGTATCGCATGCGGAGCTTGCGGAGCAGCTGCTCCAGACATATATGACTATGACGATGAAGGTATTGCCTTTGTTATTTTAGATGATAACACGGGAACAACGGAAGTTCCAGAGGAACTGATGGAGGACATGGAGGATGCATTTGAAGGCTGCCCTACCGATTCCATTAAAGTTGCTGAAGAATCATTTGAAGGCGACGCTCTAAAATTTGAATAGTATATTAATGCCAAGAAGGATGACTAGCTCATTTTTCTTGGCTTTTTATATTTCTATAAACTTAAGTGGCAGGTTAATGCTATACCTACAAAAAAATAAAAACCGCAGACAAACTAGAAATTGTCTAGTTTGCCAGCAGTCATACATATCTTTAATTTATATTTGGAACTTTAAACGACTCGCTCACCTTGTCTAGTATAGGCTTCAATCGTTTAAATAGAACAACCATAACAATTGTAACTATAATACCTTTTATCAGATTAAACGGTAAAATACCGTAAATGATAGAATTAAATAAAGCTGTTCCTGTTTCCGCTGGGAAGTTTAAAAAGTACGAATACATTGGTAAGAAAACGTAATAATTTAACAGGCTCATACCAAGAGCCATACAAACTGTCCCGACGCCTAAGCCGTAAGCAATCCCTTTAGAGGAAGAAACTTTACGATAAATGACATAAACAGGTGTCAAAAACAAAATACTAGTTGCGAAGTTAGCCATATGACCGACTGGAACGCCTGTGGGACTTCCTGAAAAGAACCAATCTAGTACGTTTTTCATGAAAGCTACAATGATTCCTGCAACTGGCCCCATTGTGATAGCAGCAATTAACGCTGGGATATCACTGAAGTCAATTTTCAAATAAGCTGGTAAAACTGGTAACGGAAATGCAAGCAGCATTAAAACGAAAGAAATACTACTTAGCATTGCGATTGCAATAAGCATTCGCGTCTTACTTTTTGCCATAAATCCTCTCTCCTTTTGCGATTCACTCCACAAGAAGAAAGGTTCAGTTCGTTATCAATACTCAAAAAATCCCTTAAGCAAATAAAGCTTAAAGGAGAAAAAGGTACACTTAAATAAGCGTATCCGTATAAGAGCATACGAAAAACGACTGCACCTTCACCTTCTCCCATCCAGACTATACTGTCGGCTTTGGAATTTAACCAAATCCTGCCTTTTACGGCTCGCGGGCTCAAGAAAAAACTCTTCTAATACCGCCGATCGGGAATTTCACCCTGCCCCGAAGATGAATCAATATTTTATTGTCATTCAAGATTATCTTGAATTACAATCATTTTATCAAACTATATTAATATATGCAATACAACTGTTTCGATTTAAGTATATTAACAGATGAACCTTTTTTATGAAATTAAAGTACAGTGATTTTTTGTTCACCTTATATATAACTGTAATAAATAACTCTTTCCGACTATAAAACTTGCCTGAACGGTCATAAATTTTTCTATCCGGTTATAAATCTCGTCCGAACGGTCATAAATTTTTCTATCCGGTCATAACTCTCGTCCGAACTGTCATAAATTTTTCTATCCGGTTATAAAACTCGTCCGAACAGTCATAAATTTTTCTATCCGGTCATAACTCTCGTCCGAACGGTCATAAATTTTTCTATCCGGTCATAAAACTCGTCCGAACAGTCATAAATTTTTCTATCCGGTTATAACTCTCGTCTGAACGGTCGTAAATTTTTCTATCCGGTTATAAAACACTTTTTTCGTATAAAAAAACCAATAAAAAAATCGACCGACTAATTAGTAGGTCGATTCTTTATTATTCAGTAGTTCATCATGTACCCATTAGGGCCAATTGGGATTGGTAAAGTAGCTGTCAAATCAAATCGATCCCATTGCTTCTGTACAACATTTTCTAGACGAACTGTTTTATCGAAGCTTGCAGCTGTTAATGTAAAGGCTTCAATCATAAGAATAGAATCTTCATATTCCAATGTTGCCAAATCTAATGCTTCGTCAAATGTTATTACAACCGTGTTGCCTTCCTCTGATACCTCATAACTAACATCTTTCGGTACAACAGTCGTATAAAGATCATTTGCTGATTTTGGCATATCTTTAAAAGCATTCTCAAACTTAGCATCCTTTGGAACAAGGAATGTCAGTCCGCTATTCATTGTGTGTTTAAAATACATTCGTTCTTTGTTTCCGCTTGCCAATTCCTTTTTCCCTATTACTCCTACTTGGTCCCAATTGATAGCTGTGCCATCCTCACTTAATCGTTCCAGGAAGGAAAAATCCGTAAAAATATGACGGATTGTATCAGTATACACTCCGGAAGTAGCTGAAGCAGCATCATAACCATGCCCTTTAGGTAAATAGTGTTGAAGCGTATCGCCATCTGAAACTAAATTACCTTGCAAGGGCAAATATTCCTCGAACCCTAGAGCAGATTCATCTATAGTGCTTGCATATTTTTCATATAACTGAAGACTATTTGGCAATCCGTCAGTAAAATCTTCGTTTATTTTATCCTTAGGTATAATTATTGTGATTGGGTAAGCTTCTGCCCCTTCTGTTACAGAAAAATGAAATGGAATTCCATCATTTAAATCATCTTCATATACAGTTCTAGCGTTGTTAAAGGCTTGAACTGGCACTAATTCACTTTCGACAGCTAAAGAATTGACTACATCATTTGAATTTTCTATAGCCGCATCTTCCTTGGCTTCCATTCCGCCCTCTGTTGTTTCTACCTCAGAGGCAGGAGCAACGTCCAACGTTCTCAACATGTCCGATTTGTCTGTAGCCTGTTGCTGGATTGCAGATTTTTCACTACTTGTGCCCAAGTATGAAGAAATTAAGAACGTTAACAACAAAACAGAAGCAACAGACACTAAAAGTGGCATCCATTTAGAAAACCATTTATTATTTCGTATGACTTTATTTAAATCGGAAGAATCCATTTCTAACTTCACTCGATTGTATACTTCATCCTTCGAACGATTATCTGTGAACTTGGGCATGTTGTGTAAGAGCTCATCTAACGCTTTATTCTTTTCTTCTTGATTACTCATGTAAAACATTACCCTCCTTTTGTTTATCAGATAATTTTTCTCGAAGTGATTTAATAGCTCTATGCTGAGTAGTCTTTACCTTACCTTCTGTCCAATTTAATACTTGTGCGGTTTCAGCAATGGACAGCTCTTGAAAATATCTCATAATGACTACCATTTTCTGATCTCCAGTACATGTATCTAAAGCTAGTAGCAAGGCTTTCATTTCATCATTTAAAACAGTAAAATCCTCCGGCAACATGTCTTTTGATGCAAGCTGTGTAGATTCCCAGTCAAAAGCATCAAACATTCTTTTCTTTCTAACGGAATGCTTTCGAAAATGATCAATAGCTACATTTTTTGCAATTGAAAATAACCATGTTTTCTCGGAGCTTTTTCCCTCAAATTTACTGTAAGCTCTTAGAACACGAACATAAACCTCCTGGACCAAGTCTTCCGCAGTTTGTCTATCTTTAACTAGATAGATCAAAAACTGAAAAACGTCTTGATGATAGGTATCATACAAGCGGTGGAAAACGGAGTCATTCATAATGCTCCCCCCGTTCTTTCAATTAGTCGTTTCATCTCCCGATTTGTTACATTAGCTTAATGGCAATTGAATAATAAATGTTGTGCCTACCCCGACTGTGCTTTCTGCTGATAGGTGACCTTCGTGTCTTTCGACTATATTTTTCGCAATAGCAAGGCCGAGGCCAGTGCCAGCTTTCCCTCTAGTTCTAGCTTTATCGGCTTTATAAAACCGCTCAAAAATATAAGGTAAATCCTCCGCAGGTATACCAAATCCAGTATCTGATACCTTTATAATGATTTGGTTTTTGGATTTCTCTAACAGTACGGAAACAGAGCCTTCTTCCGGAGTATGCCTTAAAGCATTATCAATTAAGTTCGTTAAAACCTGTTCCATACGATCTTCGTCTATCTCAATTTCGATTAATTCCTCAGAAGGTATATTGTGATCAAACTTTAAGCTAACATTACTTTCTTTCGCAGCTTGGTCAAATTTTTGGGTAATCCTTTCGATTACCGAAACAATTTCTGCTTTTTCTTTGTGTATGCTCAAATAACCTGATTCAAGTCTCGCTAAATCTAATAACTCTGTTACAAGTCTACCCATACGTTTAGATTCATCATAAATAACCCGAATCATTTCATTTTTGTCTTCTTCTGTCGTGACTATTTCATCGATAATGGCTTCACTGTATCCTTGCAGCATAGAAATAGGTGTTCTTAGCTCATGAGAAACATTAGCGATGAAATCTGAACGCATTTTGTCTAATCTATGTTGCTCAGTCATGTCGCGCAATACGACCACTGCCCCACGAACAGATTCATTGCTATAAAGAAGGCTGATCGACACAGAGAAGTATGATCCTCTTATTTCTAATTCCTCATCTAATTCTTCTTCTAAATGCAATACATGCTCTAGAAGATGCTGAAGTTCATCAGGTAAATCTGATTTGTTAGCAATGTCATTTTCTTCATGCCATTTATTTAACAGTTGGTCAGCCTGTGGATTACTTACCTGTACTTGAAATTCTTTGTTGAAAGTAATTACGGCATCTGTCATAGAAGTAAGAATACTTGAAAGCTGTTCCTTTTCCTGATTGATTACCTCCACATGATGCTTTAATTGCTTACCCATTCTGTTAAATGCAGAGCCAAGCTCCCCTATCTCGTCTCTTTGCGTATAAGGTACCTTCGTTTCAAAGTTTCCTTTAGCTAGCTCTAAAGCCGCCTCTCGCATCGATCGAAGGGGAGATGTGATTTTAGAAGAAAGGAAGAAAGTAAGCAAGGTTGTAAGTAACAGAGCTATAAATCCAGACAGAAATACAATTTTTGTCGTATTATTAGAGGTTTTATTTACAACTTCTAAGCTTTGATAAATAAAAACTGCTCCATGAACCTGTTCGTCAGCTTCTAGAGGAGATGCCAAAATTATATAGTTTTCCATTCGATTTTCTTCTGTCATGGATGGCATTAGCATTTTCTTAATAATTGTTTTATCCGAAGTATAAATCTTGGAAAGCTGCTCGTCTTCTAATATTTTATCATTGATAACTTCTTTATTGAGACCCTCTTGAACGGAGAGGAATACAGAATCTGCATTTCTTACAATTAATGTATTTGTTTCCGAGCCTAAAATATCACTAATAATGGAGAGGGAATTCTCTAGATTTTCTTGCTGTTCTACAATTTTCCCTATAGTAGCAGCTTCTTGTCTAAGAATTTCTTCCGCTTGTTCTGTATGAAAGTCTTCTAAAAATTCTAGCATTAGGACTGTAACGATAAACAACACAAATAAGACGAGAAGCAATATGGTTCCCCATAGCTTCCCGACCACACTATTCCAAATCCTATTCATTTCCTACCTCGAATTTATAGCCAACTCCCCAAACAGTTACAATCATTTTCGCAGCTTTTTCAGAAACTCTATTTAATTTTTCACGTAATCTTTTTACGTGTGTATCTACTGTACGTAAATCTCCAAAGAAATCGTAATGCCAAACTTCTTTTAACAGCTGTTCCCGATCAAAAACTTTATCTGGCGCTTTAGCAAGGAAGTAAAGCAATTCATATTCTTTTGGAGTTAAGCTAACTTCTTCACCATCTGCAGTGACTCTATGTGCATCATGGTCAATGGTTAAATGAGGAAATACAACAATATCCTTAGAAATGGAAACTGTCTGTGATGGAGAAAATGCTGCTGATCTTTTCAGAAGTGCCTTTACTCTAAGAACAACCTCTCTTGGACTAAAAGGTTTTACAATATAATCGTCCGCTCCCAATTCAAAGCCTTCTACACGATTAGCTTCTTCGCCCTTAGCTGTTAAAAGAATAACTGGTGTGTCTTTATGTTCTCGAAGCTCTGTAATAACCTCTATACCATCTTTTTCAGGCATCATAATATCTAGGAGAATACAATTATATTCATTTTCTAAAGCGAGTAAAAGAGCAGCTTCTCCGTTTTCAGCTTCCTCTACCATATACCCTTCTCTTTCTAAATACATTTTCAACAAACGACGGATACGTTCTTCATCATCTACTACTAAAAGTTTTATCATTTCTGACATTTAAATATCATACCCTTCTATCTACATCTATTCTATATTGTACAATTACTTAACATAAAAGAAAAGAAAAGCTCTACATTCTGCTGAATGTAGAGCTTTTTGACACTACTTTTGACTTACTTATGCGTATGAGTGAAGACCCGCAATGATTAAGTTTACAGCAATAAGGTTAAACATAATGATGATAAAACCTATTAATGCCAACCATGCAGATTTTTCACCTTGCCATCCTTTTGTCAATCTTAAATGTAAGAATACCGCATAGAATAACCATGTGATAAGAGCCCAAACTTCTTTTGGATCCCAGCCCCAGAAACGAGACCAAGCTTCATGAGCCCATATCATTGCAAATATTAGAGCCCCTAATGTGAATACAGGAAAGCCAATTAATACAGAGCGATACCCGATTTCATCCATTAGTTGAGAATTAGCTTTTTTAGCTAATGGCTGTAAAACTGTAGCAATACGTTTACGTAAGATTAATCGAAGTAATCCATAAAGTACTGTACCGAATAGGACTGCCCATACAACAGTCGTTAACTTCTTACCATTAATTAAAGGTGGAACTTCAATTAGCGGTTCCATAGCCCCATCAGTAATAACCTCTGATTCATTCATACCAAATAGTGCTGGTAGGTTATATTCTATATCATGTGGATTTCCTTCTTTGTCTATATAAGAATATTCTGCTGAATAATCTACTGCAGAAAATGAAACAGTTGAAATAACGAAACCTAAAACTAAAACTAAAAGGTACATGGTTGCTTCTATCCAAAAACGTTGCTTAGACGGTTTTGTTAGGTCGATATTTTTTAGTAACCATATTAAACCCGCTACTGCACTGATTGCTAATATAGCTTCACCAAGTGCTGCTGTAATAACATGAATAGTTAACCAGTGACTTTTTAGAGCTGGGATTAATGGAGTGATATCCTTTGGGAACATGCTTGCATATGCAATGATTAGCACTGCTATAGGCAATGCAAAAAGACCAAGAGCAGGAGTTTTATAGATAAAGTGAATAAGTATAAAAGCTCCTACTACAAGCATTCCGAATGCTGTAGTAAATTCAAATAAGTTACTTACTGGTGCATGTCCAGCAGCAATCCAACGGGTAATAAAATAACCCAAGTTAGCTACAAAACCAATAATCGTCACTATAATTGCTAAATTTCCCCATCGTTTATATGAATTTGTAGCTGCTGCACTTGAAGATTTGACTGCTCCACCAAATAAAAACGTAGCAACCAAATAAGCGACAAACGCTACAAACAATAAAGTCTCACTTACAGAAACCATTGTCATTTTATTTTACACCTTCCTCTGTTTCCTCTTTTTCTTGTTTTGCATCTAAATCTTGCTGATCTTCGTATGGTGGTATATTGGTTATCTTCGAAACCTCATCGATATCCTTCTTAACGCTCATCCAGTTTTTGTTCGTATGAGCAGCTACTACCATCTGTCCATCCTCTAAATATTGAAGCCAAATACGTCTATGGTTCCAATAAGACCCTTGTGCAACACCAATCATAAAGATAAGTCCACCAAGCATTAGAATAGGAAGTGTTAAATCTTTGCGAATTGTAAGACCTGACATATCTCTAGTTTCTACACTTTCAAATTTAACTTTATATTCTGTTTCCCCTAAAGGTTCTAATGTATTTTGAATCATGACAAAACTAGTTTCACCTTTTGGATATTCCGGGCTGTACATTTTCACTAAAAATGCAGGATTCTTAGGCTCAGGAGTCTCTGATTGAGGTTCACCATCTACAAAACCAGAAAAATTAGCGTAGTAGTCTACGATTTCTACCTTATAACCATCATTTAACTCGTACATACTTTGTGGATTTGATAACTCCACCGTAAACTGACCATGATCAGTACCAGTAGCTTTGTCCTCCAAATGGAAAGTCATAGACTTTAATTCATTAAGACGGAAATCCATCTGGAACACAGAGAAATTATCAAATTTCAAAGGTTCATTAACCTGGATGGACTCTTCCTTCACTAACTTTAAGTCTTCGGGATGACCAGCGACTGCATCATCTGGCCCTTTATATAAAGCTACATCCGTTTGATAATTTTTAGCAATCGATCCCACTCTATCAAGTGCTTCACCAAAAACTTCTTCTGACTCTTCTTTTGTATATGTTTCATAGATGAAATCCTTACTCTCTAAGAAATAACCATCTGTTTGTGGTATGTAAAGAGTTTCTCCTTCTCTTATCCACATAGTTTCATCTACATAAAACCCTGGGATTGCACGTAGCATAACACCAAACAGGAAAAGTATTAAACCTAAATGGTTTACGTAAGGCCCCCATCTGGAAAAACGACCTTTTTCTGCAAGAATTGCATTTCCTTCTCGTTTAACCTTATACTTCATTGACTTAAGCTTTTCTTCCGCCTTCTCAAGAGATTCGACAGGAGCTTCTACTTCTGCTGCGCCGAATACACGCTGACGTTTCAAAAAGCTAATATGTCTTTTTGTTTTTTGTTTTTTAAGAGATTTGTAAAGTGGTATTACTCTATCCAAACTTGCAATGACTAAAGAAATACCTAGCATTCCCACTAGCGTTTGGAACCACCAGGAGCTATAAAGATCAGAAAGTCCTAATTCATAATATAATGTTCCAAACCATCCATACACTCTCTCATAATACGCTGCAATATCTTCTTCTCTCGTTGCAGGAACATAAAAAACCTGTGGCAGAATAGTTCCTATAGCGGCAGCTATTAGGATAGCAACGATAATCCACATTCCGACTTTTACACTAGAGAAGAAATTCCAGATTTTATCAATTATTGTTTTGTTATAGGTTTGAGAACGTCTTGCAGACCCTTCATATCTCATATCAACAATCTTTTGTTCTCTCGATTGTTGACTTAAAGGGCGTCCACAGCTTTCACAAAGCTCTGTACCTGCAGGGTTGACGTGCCCACATTTACAAACTATCTTGTCCATCTAAAAGACTCCTTTAGGAAGGTTTGATTTGTTCCATGAAATTTGCAATATCTTGCTCGGTCATCTCACCTTTAATAATCTTTTCTATCTTACCTTCCGGGCTAATCAAAAAGGTTGTTGGTAGCGGATCAATATTATAGGAATCCAACAAGCTTTTGTTTTGATCGATTGCAATAGGAAATGTTAAGCCATAACGGTTAGCAAAACGATTTACCTTTAAATCCGATTCTCCAACATTAATAGCTAGAGTCTGAACACCTTGATCTTTGTAGACATTGTACTGATTGTCCATTGCAGGCATTTCCTTTGCACAAGGTTTACACCAAGTTCCCCAGAAATTTAAAAAGATGCCTTGTCCTTTGTAATCAGAAAGCTTATGCTGTTCTCCATTCGTGTCTACCACATGGAAATCCGGTGCTTTATCGCCGACTTGTAAAACTGCATTTTTTTCTTTAGTCACGTTAGAGAAAATTGTAAATACAATTGCTAGTGTAAGTACTACTAAAATAACTGCTCTTATGTAAAAACGTTTTTGTTTGGATTGAGCCAAATTTATTTCCTCCATTCCATGCATTGCCGACAATATTATATCAAAATTAATGTCCAAATTGAGAAGGACTTATGAAGGCTTTGTGAACTTTTCATTGTTATTTACCTATTTTACCTGTTTCAGCAAGAACTCTGAGCTGTTTTACCTCATGAGTTGTTAGTTCTCTCCACTCCCCTGCATTTAAACCATGCAAAGTTAGAAAGCCAAATCGTTCTCTTTTTAGTTTTTGCACAGGAAAACCAATTGCATCGAACATGCGTCGTACTTGACGATTTTTTCCTTCATGGATAGTGATTTCTACAATCGACTTATTCGTTTTCTTTTCAGAAGACAAAAGCTTTACCCTTGCCGGTGCGGTCTTGCCGTCTTCTAAGACAACTCCACGCTCAAGAGGTCTTAATTGTTCCTTAAGTGGTATTCCTTTAAGTCTCGCCACATAGGTTTTGTCCACTTTAAATTTAGGGTGGGTCAACGCATACGAGAAATCTCCGTCATTTGTTAAAAGTAGTACTCCTGACGTTTCGTAATCTAATCTTCCTACTGGATATAGGCGTTCTGTAACATGAGGCAATAAATCCGTCACGGTTTTCCTACCTTTGTCATCCGTTACTGCAGAAATAACTCCTCTTGGCTTATAAAGTAAGTAGTATTTTTTTTGTTCCTTCTCTAACTTTACTCCTTCAACCTCCACCGTATCAGAGTCAGAAACTTTTGTACCTAATTCCTTCACTACTTTACCGTTTACTTTTACTTTTCCTTCCAAAATTAACTCTTCAGCTTTTCTTCTAGAAGCAACACCTGCGTGTGCTAATACTTTTTGTAATCTTTCCAAGTAATTCACCTCGTCCATTCTTTCCATACATGAGTGAATTATGTCACACTTTTACATAAAATAAAAGAAGACAGTCTTTTGGAAAAACTGTCTTCTCAAAATTATTTGACTTTCTTCACATTAAATTCTAGTGCAACATCTTTATCAATCATTACTTTCCACAAATAAGGCTTTTTCTCGTTGTTATTACGAGGAATAATTAGAACATTATTCAACTGATCCTGTTCCTCTTTATTCAACAATAAATAATAGTCTTTTTTTACTTCTATTACGTCTTTTTGAAATAGCTGATATTTCCCTTTTTCCACTACCTTAACATTCTCATAGTTTTGAAAGACTTGCTCAGCCAAGGAGACATGAGTATTCCAATCATTCGAGTGGTTCAATGTCACTACTATAACTTCCTTATCCTTATCTTTTAAATAAGTGACAAGGGTTCTTCCTGCTCTCTTCGTATAGCCAGTTTTTCCGGCAACGGTGTACTCGTTGAAGTGCATTAGTTTGTGCTTATTTCTCCATTTGATCGAACGTTCCTCTGGCACAAAATTTTTGGCGGAGGAGATTTTTTTAAAGTCTTCATTTTGGAGTGCTAAACGGAACATATTAGCCATGTCATGTGCAGAAGCGTAATGATCGTCATTGTGTAAACCTGACGGATTCGTAAAGTGAGAATGATCTAACCCTGCTAATTCAAACTTCTCGTTCATCAGCTTAACGAAACCCTCTAATGACCCTCCTGTATGCTCTGCTAAAGCGTATGCAGCATCATTTCCTGATTGAAGCATAAGACCATGCAGTAAGGAGTTAACTGTCCAGACCTCACCAGGCTGTAAATAGAGCGAGGAACCCTCCTGGGCAGCAGCAACAGAAGAAATTGTGATCTCTTCATCAAGTGTGGCATTATCCAACACAGTCAAAGCCGTCCAAACCTTTGTAAGACTTGCAATAGGCAACTCTACATCCGCATTACTTCCAAGCAATAGTCTTCCTGTCTTAGCATCAATAACAGCATAGGAGGATGAGGTTGCATGGGCATTACTAATATTTATTAAAAGAAAAAACAAAACTAGTATAAACGCTTTTTTGTAAATGGAAAATACTCCTTTTTCATTTATTTCTATCCTTCAAATGCCTCTTGAAACTTTGTCATAAACAAATCGGTGTCTCCCATATCGTCTACTTCCACATCTTCTGGTAAAGGAGGCAATGCACTTATATCTTTTAAACCGAAGTACTGTAGGAATTCCTGTGTGGTGCCGTACAAGATAGCTCTACCCGTTCCTTCTGCACGTCCAACTTCTTGAACTAGTCCTTTAGCAGATAAAGTATGTATCGGTCTTTCTGATTTCACTCCTCTTATATCCTCTATTTCTACCCTTGTAATAGGCTGCTTATATGCGATGATAGCCAAAACCTCCAAAGATGCCTGAGATAGAGATTGAGTAGTAGGATTTTCAACTAGCTTTTGAATACAATCCACGTTTTCTTCCTTCGTTACTAATTGATACGTGCCAGCAAGTTGTTTAAGTTGAATTCCTCTTTCCTCAGAATCTTCATATTCCATCATAAGCGAGTCTAAAGCTTCTCTTACATTTTCTTCATCTTCCTCCGTTAAAAATGCAAGCTGTTTCTTTGTTAAGCCATCTTCTCCACTAACAAATAAGAGGCTTTCTATTTTACTCTTCAATTTCTTCATATATTTCTATTTCCTTTCCTAGTTGAACAAATAAATCTTCAAAATTTTTCTTCTGCTCAACCTTGACCGCCTGTCGTTTCATAAGCTCTAATATTGCCAAGAAAGTAGTAACAATTGTTGTTTTATCTCTAGTAGGGAAAAGCTCATAAAATGACAGTCTTCCATTATGCTCTTTTAATGTAGAGATTACATTATTCATCGACTCTCGAATGGAGACCTCTTGTTTACTTACGCGAGTATGGAGAGGAGCATTTAGCTGTTTTCTCCGAAGCATCTTCTGGAAAGCACCAAGCATATCGTAAACATTTACTTCAAGATCAAACAAGGCCAATTGCTGATTGCTTTGATAGCCACTCAAATCCGTAGGAGGCTTAGTGTAAAATAGATTTCGAGTTTCTTCTAACTCTTGCAAATTACTAGCAGCTTCTTTGTATTTCTTGTACTCTATTAATTTAAGAACTAACTCGTCCCTAGGATCGTCAAGATTAATATCAAAATCATCTTCCAGTTGATCATCCTGATGAATCGGAAGAAGCATTTTACTTTTAATAGAGAGCAAGGTAGCGGCCATCACTAAGTATTCACTTGCTTCATTTAACTCCAGCACACGCATCGCATGTATGTGTTCCATATATTGCGTGGTGATTTCGGCCATTTTAATATCATATATATCTATTTCCAAACGATTTATTAAATGTAATAATAAATCGAGTGGACCTTCAAATGCTTCTGTTTTTACTTCGTAAGACATAAAACTCCACCTAATATTAATTTTAATCATAATTATAGAGGAAAGGTGATTGTAATGCACCCTACATTCCATCCTAATTTTGTTCAATTTTTAAAAGAATTTAATGACATCAACGATTATTTCGAATGCCACGAGCTGTTAGAAGACTATTGGAAGGAAGTTGCACCTCGCCAAAAAGTACATTCTTTGGCTGCACTTATCCTACTTTCCACTTCTATGTACCATTGGCGTAGAGGGAATTTTTCAGGAGCACTAAAAACAATGGGTGGCAGTATTAAGCGAATGAAAGAAACAAGTCACTCTCCCTTCTTTGAAACTATTAATTTTCATCGATTATACCAAGATGCTACAAATGCCTATAATTCTATCCAAAGGCAGGAACCATTTTTAGGATTTCAAATTGACATCCAAAACAAGGAGCTTCTTTCCCGGGTTGAGGAGATACCATTCGTAAAAGAAGAAGATCGAAATTTTCTTATTCATAAACATATGCTTAGAGATCGCTCTGAAATACTTGAAGAACGAGAAAAACAGAAAAAAAGAAGAGAAGGCCACTAAGGTCAGTTCTCTTCTTTATCTGCATTGCATTTTTCAAAGAAAGGTTTTATTTCTTCTGTTGGTTTTACAGTGGTGGTTTGTAAAATATTCGACAGTGTTTGAACCATATTTTTGCCAATACCTTCACCTCGATGAGAAGGATTCACAGAAATATGCTGAATGACACCTTCAGTGCCTTCCATACGAACTCCTACAATTCCTACTACATCTTCATCCTTTTTCCAAACAAATAAATGCCAATCTGGATTAGATTCATATTGATGAATTGTTTCTAGCAATTTTTTCAAATCTTTTTCATTGGGCATGAAAGACAACAGCCCCATAGAAATTTTTTCATATGCTTTTTTATAACGACATAACATGTTTTAGACCCTCTTTTAATTTCTTTAAAAGAACTTTACTACCTTTTATGATAATTGTCCAACTATAGTTTAACATTTGGTGCTATAAGGAACCAATACAATGCTCCCCATACTATACCAACTATAAATATAATTAGAAACAAAATAACATTCTTGTTTTTCACTTAGCCTCTTCCTTTCTCTAACGTGAAGGGAAGGTCAAGACGAACAAGGTCTTCCAGAGTTTCTCGTTTCACTGCCAACTGGTGACGACCGTTTTCAACAAAAACAACGGCGGGTTTTGCTATGCGATTATAATTGCTTGCCATTGCATAACCATATGCACCTGTACAAAAAACAGCCAAAATATCCCCTGGTGAAGCTTTTGGTAGTGTAATATGTTCAATTAGCTTGTCACCAGATTCACAGCATTTACCAGCAATGGTATACTCCACTTCCTTGAGTTCTCCCATTTTGTTAGCAATAGCTGCACTGTACTCCGCTCCATATAAAGCTGGGCGAATATTATCAGACATACCGCCATCAACCGCTAAATAGTTTCGTATTTCTGGCACTTCTTTTTCCGAGCCGATCGTGTAAAGTGACGTTCCCGCGTCCCCTACTAACGAACGACCAGGTTCAATCCATATTTCAGGCATATCTAGGTTCGCTTTGGAAACTAAATCTTTTACTGCAATCACCATTTCCTTCACATAAATAGACGGTTCTAATGGTGTGTCTTGCTCCGTATATTTAATCCCAAACCCTCCACCTAAATTTAGCACTGTACAAGCGTAATTAAAGGTGTTTTCCCACTCAATCATTTTAGTAATAAGCTTCTCTGCTGCCACTTTAAATCCGATTGTTTCAAAAATTTGGGACCCGATATGGCAGTGCAATCCCAGTAATTCAATAAATTCATCTTTATAAACCTGTTGGAAAGCTTTATCTGCTTGTCCATTCATCAAATCGAATCCGAATTTTGAGTCTTGTTGTCCAGTCGTAATATAATCATGGGTATGTGCTTCAACCCCTGGAGTCACTCTCAGAAGAACTTTCACTTTTTGGTTGAGTTTAACAGTTAGTTGTTTTAAAAGCTCAATTTCATAAAAATTATCCACCACTATACAACCAATTTTATGCTCCATAGCTAATATTAATTCTTCAACACTTTTATTGTTACCATGAAAATGAATACGCTCTGCAGGATACCCTGCTTTAATAGCTGTATATAGTTCTCCAGCGGAGACAACGTCTAAGGATAAGCCTTCTTGCTCAATCACTTGGTACATCGCAACGCTAGAGAAGGCTTTACTTGCATAGGCAACCTGTGCAACTACATTTTCTTGCTTGAATGTGTCTAAAAAGGCTCTAGCTCTAGCTCTAATAAGAGACAGATCATATACAAACAGAGGAGTCTCATATGTTTTTGCAAGTTCTAAGGAGTCAATACCACCTATTAATAGGTGCCCTTTTTCGTTCACAGCATGCTCTGATACCATTACCATGTATCCTCGCCTCTTTTCCTCATTTCTATATGAACTTTACCATATCGAATAAGGGAAATGCAATGCTATTTGGAGCGATCTCGAACAGGTGATCGTGTTATATAAGGTCGCTTTGCGTTGGTTGGCATCGGAAAACGAATGAGTATACGAGCAAATGCTCTTGGATAAAAAGGAATTAACGGCCATAAATAGGGTACATTTAACGGTTTAAGACTACATATGTACCAAATCAAACATACGGTTGCTATAAAAAATCCATTTACTCCTAAAATGGCTGTCCCAATTAAAATAAACATTCTGAATATTTTAGTCGCTATACTTAGCTCATAGGAAGGGATAGCAAATGTAAATATAGCTGTGATTGCTGTGTATAAAATGACTTCAGAAACAAATAATCCAACATCTACAGCCATCTGGCCAATAACTAATGCCGCAATGATACCCATCGCAGTGGATAACGGAGTGGGCGTATGAATAGCTGCTAGCCTTAAAAATTCTATCCCAATATCCGCAAAGATTATTTGTAGTAAAAGCGGAATGGCACTTTTCTCATTGGGACCTAAGAAGTCCAAGGCATTCGGAAGAAGTTCTGGATGCTTAGACATTAAATACCAAAATGGCAAGAGAAATAAACTGAAGAAAACACCAAAAAAACGAATCGATCTTACTAAAGTCCCTATTGCCGGCGCCTGTCTATACTCCTCTGCATGTTGTAAATGGTGGAAAAGAGTCGTAGGGACTATAATAACCGATGGAGAGGTATCTACTACGAGTAAAATATGTCCTTCAAGCAAATGTGCAGCAGCTATATCCGGTCGTTCTGTAAAGCGAACAAAAGGCATAGGATGAAAGCCTTGAACAAATAACCATTCCTCTAATGCCTTATCGCTCATTGTAAAACCGTCATGTTTAATATTTTTAAGACGCTTCCGAATAAGTTTTAAGTTTTCTTCATTTGCCACTCCTTTAATATAGGAAATTGCAATGTCCATTTTACTCATGGAGGATATTTGGTGTAGTTCAAATCGGAGATTGGTGTCTCTTATTCGTCTACGAATGAGAGCAGTGTTTAATACAATATTTTCGGTAAAGCCATCCCTGGAGCCTCGTACAACCTTTTCGTTGTCAGGCTCCTCAGGTGTTCTACCGGGATAGCTACGTACATCAATCGTGTAAACAGATCCATTTTCTAAAATGAATGTTACCTGACCACTTAGTAGCGCGGCAATCCATTTTTCTCTAGAATCATATTCCGTTATAGAGTAATAAGGAAAATAATGACTCATAATTTCATTTTGATCTAGGTCCTCTTCTGGAGGACATTTTAAAGTGCCGGTCATCAATTCAGTTAACGTTGGACCATCGATAAGACCGTTAATATAAACAAGTAACACTGGAAATTTAAACAAATGGGTATGAAGAATCCCGAAATCATAAGACTCATTCACCCCAAACTTCTCTTTTAAATATGCTTCGGCCTCGGCCACATCCTTAAATAACGGTTTCGTAATAATCACCTATCTCTAGCTTTTGTATTAGCGGTACTACCAACAGGCACTAGCCAGCTCTTTAACTGTGTCAATATCTTCTTTTCTAGCCTTGACACCTGAACCTGGGATATACCTAACCTTTCAGCAATATCACTTTGAGTACAGTCTAGGTAATAACGCAGATAAATAATCATCTGTTCTCGTTTTTCTAGTTTTTCTACCAATTCTCTCAGAGGAATATGATCAAATGACTTTTCAGAACGCTCATCTCTCATTTGGTCCATCAGGGTTAAAGCATCACCACTATCGTTTTCATAGAGTTGCTCCTGCAAGGAAGCGGGATCTCTTAAAGCGTCCGTGGCCATGACTATATCTTCTCTTGAAACCTCTAATATACTTGCTAGCTCTAAAATGGTTGGCTGCCGTTCATGAGTCTTAAGAAAATCGTCTGTAGCATGACGAATTTTAAAATTTAGTTCGCGTATTGATCGGCTTATCTTCACCATTCCATCATCTCTAAGAAATCTCTGAATTTCTCCAATAATCATAGGAACTGCATACGTAGAAAACTTTACCTCATAGGACAAGTCGAATTTATCAACCGACTTCATAAGACCAATACATCCAATTTGAAATAAATCCTCTAGGTCTGCCCCCCTAGAAGCAAAGCGCTGAACAATAGACCAAACCAATCTTGTATTTCCTTCTATCATTTGCTGTCTGGCAAACTTATCCCCTTCCTGCGACAAGGCAATAAGTTCTCTCATTTTCTCTTGGGTCAGTAAAATAGTTGGCTTGTTGTTCATCATTAGACGATCCTACATGATTCTTGAATTGGTACAAATTTCTTCGTGATAGTAACGGTTGTCCCCCTATCAGGAATGGAATAAATATCCACGTCGTCACTGAAGCTTTCCATTATCGTAAAGCCCATTCCAGAGCGTTCCTGCTCAGGCTTGGTAGTATATAAAGGCTCTCTCGCCTGTGTCACATCTTGTATTCCACGCCCATAATCAACGATGGAGACCACAATCTCTCTTCCGCTTCTTTCGGCATGAATTTCAATCTTGCCTACGCCATCCTCTTCATAACCGTGCACTATAGCATTGGTTACAGCTTCTGAGATAACTGTTTTAAATTCAGATAGCTCCTCAATTGTCGGATCAATTGCTGAGATAAAACTAGACATCACCATTCTCGCTAATGCTTCATTCTCACTTTTGGCAATAAAAGATAATGTGATTTCATTGTCCATAAACTATTCCCCCTAACTTTGAAATTATTTCAATTTCTGACTCACTGTAGATGTACGGGCTTAAACCTGCAAACTGAAAAATTTTACGCATCGTTGGTGACGGGTTAACTATAATTGTTTGACCATCAATTGGCGCTAGCTCTCGCATTCTACCTAGAATTAGTCCTATACCTGAACTATCCATAAAATTTAAATCTTTCAAATTCCAAACTAGTACTTTAATAGAGCCATTTTTAATCATTGGTACTATCTCATTCCTTATTTCAGAAGTGCTATGATGGTCTAGCTCACCTTTCAATCGAATAATTACAATTTCGTCTCCTACTTTTTCAACATCATGTTTCATAAAATCGCCTCCTCATAAAGCGCAATTCCACATAGAATTCTATATTCCTTTGCGCCTGACAAAAGTAGAAGAAATCATCGAAATTTAGAAGATTTTCGACAAATGGGCTATACACATTTAGTATGGGAATATTCAACAATTTCTAATCAAAAAATAGACATCTCGTAAAAGTTTTTATAAACTTTTACGAGATGTCTATGGAAGGGCAAATTAAAGCCTATACTCTTTAAAATCTTTTACTCACTGAATATATGGTTAAAATACTAGGTGGTCTAAAAGATAATTTGAAAACAACCATTTCCAACAACTTTCAAATAGCTAACAAAAAAAGAGCGACCAAGGTCGCTCTATTACAAATATTATTCTGTAATTATTTCATAAACTAATGGTGGTGCTTCTTTTCGTTCTGCTTCGATATGAATGTTTTCGTGTAATTTATTCATAACCTCTTGAACATTTTCAGAGTTCGCGTAAATAGTAGCCAGTGATTCGCCTTCATCTACATGGTCTCCTACTTTTTTGTTTAGCATTATACCTACTGCTAAATCGATTTCAGACTCTTTTGTAGCTCTCCCAGCACCTAATAGCATGGCAGCAGTACCAATTTCATCTGCCTCCATATAAGTTACGTAGCCTGCGTTTTTAGCAGACACTTCAAAGATGAAATCTGCCTTTGGTAATAGAGCAGTATCGTCTACTACTTTTTCATTACCACCCTGCCATTTGATGAATTGCTTGAAGATTTCTAGTGCAGAACCATCGTCGATTGCTTTTTGTAGCATTATACGGGCTTCTTCTAGAGTATCAGCTTTTTCTCCTACAACTACCATTTGGCTACCTAAAGTTAAGCATAGCTCAGTTAAATCATCCGGACCTTTGCCTTTTAGTGTGTCAATTGCTTCTTGTACTTCTAGGGCATTTCCAATCGCTCTTCCGAGTGGTTGGCTCATATCAGAAATAATTGCCATTGTTTGACGTCCTACACTATTACCGATTTGAACCATTGCTTTTGCAAGCTTTCGAGCATCTTCAGTTGTTTTCATGAAGGCACCGTCACCAGTTTTAACGTCTAAAACAATAGCACCTGCTCCTGCTGCAATTTTCTTACTCATAATTGAGCTAGCAATCAGTGGAATGCTGTTTACAGTAGAGGTAACATCTCGCAATGCATAGAGCTTTTTGTCAGCAGGTGTCAAGTTACCACTTTGCCCGATTACCGCTACTTTGATTTCATTAACCTGTTTAACAAACTGCTCAGAAGATAACTCCACATGGAAACCATCAATCGCCTCTAGTTTATCGATTGTTCCACCTGTATGTCCAAGGCCACGTCCGCTCATTTTAGCTACTGGAACGCCACAAGCGGCAACTAGTGGACCCAAGACTAATGTAGTTGTGTCACCAACTCCACCGGTAGAGTGCTTATCAACCTTAACTCCTTCAATAGCAGAGAGGTCTATTTGCTCACCAGAATTGACCATAGCCATTGTTAGATTAGCACGTTCTTCATCGTTCATATCCTGAAAATAAATGGCCATTAGTAAAGCACTAGCTTGATAATCTGGGATTGAATTGTTTGTATAGCCTTCAATAAAGAAATTGATTTCTTCTTTTGTTAAAGCTTGGCCGTCTCTTTTCTTTTCGATAATATCATTCATTCTCATTGTCATACACGTCCTTTATTTTAATAAGGATAGGAAGCTTTCACCAAAAGCTGTTGGTTTAACACCAAAGTTTTCAGTAATGGTTGCTCCGATATCTGCAAATGTCATGCGTAAAGGCAATTCTTTTACCTCTGTGAATCTAGGCGAATAAACTGTTAAAGGAACATATTCACGCGTGTGGTCTGTTCCAGGCATCGTTGGATCATTACCGTGATCGGCAGTGATAATCAATAAGTCATCTTCTGTGAGATTAGGAAGCGCTTCCTTCAAGCGAGCATCAAACTCTTCAAGTGCTTTACCATAACCGATTGGATCTCTTCTATGACCATATAAAGCATCAAAATCTACTAAATTTAAGAAGCTTATACCTGTAAAGTCTTTTGCCAATGTCTCGATAAATTTATCCATGCCATCCATATTATCTTTCGTTCTAACTGTTGAAGTAATACCTTCTCCATTAAAAATATCATTAATCTTACCAATTGCCATAACTTCTAAACCAGCGTCTTGTAATTCATTCATTGCAGTGCGACCAAATGGCTTCAATGCATAGTCATGACGATTAGAAGTTCTCACAAAGCTTCCTGGCTCTCCGATGAACGGACGTGCGATAATACGTCCCACTAAAAATTCAGGCGACAGAGTAAGCTCTCTAGCGATTTCACAAATTCGATATAATTCTTCTAGCGGTATAATTTCTTCATGAGCAGCTATTTGCAAAACAGGGTCTGCAGAAGTATATACAATGATTGCCCCTGTTTTCATATGCTCTTCCCCAAGCTCATCTAAAATCTCTGTACCACTTGCCGGTTTGTTCCCAATTACTTTACGACCAGTTTTTTCTTCTAAAGCAGCGATCAATTCAGCTGGGAAGCCGTTAGGATACACTTTAAAAGGTTTGTCGATGTTTAAGCCCATGATTTCCCAGTGACCTGTCATCGTGTCTTTTCCAACAGAAGCTTCTTGCATTTTACCAAAATAAGCTGCTGGTTTTTCTGCTGGAGCAATTCCTTTGATTGGTTCAATATTACCCAATCCTAGCTTTTGCATTTCTGGCATGTTTAAGCCATTCATCTTTTCTGCGATATGACCCAGCGTGTGTGAGCCTACGTCACCAAATGCTGCTGCATCAGGTGCTTCTCCAATTCCTACCGAATCCATAACAATAACATGTATACGCTTAAATTTTTCCATGAATAGTACCTCCTACTTGTTCTATATTAGTGTACCAAAAATTCCTCAAAAATAAATGTCAGACCTCTGACATTATGCACGAGGATGATATTGTTTGTAAACTTCTTTTAATCTTTTCTTGCTTACATGAGTGTAAATCTGTGTTGTAGAAATATCTGCATGCCCTAACATTTCCTGTACTGCCCTTAAATCAGCACCATTTTCAATTAGGTGAGTAGCAAAGGAATGCCTTAGTACATGAGGCGTAATTTCTTTTTTAATACCAGCCATAAGGGCATGTTTGTTTAGTAGTTTCCAAATACCCTGTCTTGTTAAACGTTTGCCACGCTGATTAATAAATATTGCGTCGGTACGTTCCTGTTTAAGTAACTGCGGCCTAGCATTTTCAATATAATTACTGCATGCTCGCAACGCAGCTCCTCCAAGTGGAATAATACGTTCCTTCCCGCCTTTTCCAAATACACGAACAAAGCCCATTGACAAATGTAAATCCTCGAGATTTAGATTTAGACATTCACTTATACGCATACCACTTGCATACATCAGTTCAAACATAGCCAAATCTCGAACACCCTGTGGCTTGGACACACTGATACTTCCAAGAAGACTGTTGAGTTCTTCTACTGACAAGAAGTTTGGGAGTTTCTGCTCCAACTGGGGCAGCTCTAAATGAATAGTCGGATCATTCGATGCCACTTTCTCTCTCAATAGAAATTGATGAAAGGATCGAATAGATGATATATGACGAGAAATTGTCCTTGCAGACTTACCATTCTCCTTTAAATCTCTTAAATGGATGATAATATGCTGTCTTTCTACATCACTTAAACTCTGCAAATGCTGTTTTTCATAAACAGACTTCAAATAATCCGTTAAATCTTTTTTATACGAAATTAAAGTGTTTTCCGCTAACTGCCTTTCAATACGCAGGAAATGTAAATAGTCTTCTAAATGAAGTAGGCCTTCTTTCAAATTTAAAATCTCCTTTTAAAAAATCTATGCTGATAGCTGCAAAAAAGGGAAGGGTAATTTCCCTAATCATTGGAGCTTTTTCATTTAACCTCGCGCTATTACGCTGAACCTAGATAAGTAATTTAGTAACAGCATATCCTTTTTTAACTATTAAAAAAAGGATAGCATATAATAGCTATCCTTTCTGGTTATTTATCTTGGCAACGATGACAAATCCCATGGAAAGTCAGTCGATGATCCTTTATGATAAAGTTCCATTTCTTTTCGACGATTTCCTCTACATCCTCGAGTAAATCCTCTTGAATTTCATCCACAGCTCCACATTCAATGCAAACAAGGTGATGGTGGAAATGAGCAGCGCCCTCTTGTCTCAAATCATAGCGTGATACGCCGTCTCCGAACTGAATCTTATCTACAACATTCAATTCGTTCAATAACTCTAATGTACGATAAACTGTTGCAAGCCCTATATCAGGAGATTTTTCTCTAACTAGTAGGAAAACATCTTCCGCACTCAAATGATCTTCTTCATTCTCAAGCAATACTCGAACTGTCGCTTCACGCTGTGGCGTCAGTTTATAGCCCGCACCAGATAATTGTTTTTTAATACGATCAATACGGCTTTCCATATGACGCCTCCTTAACTACCACTATTATACCAAGAAGTGTTTTCTCATTACAAGAGATTCACATAATAATAATTATTATTTAATACTAATTATTATATACTATAAATGGTAAAAGAATAAACTCTATTATAATAGTAATTATATAGAAGGCAAGTGTAAAGAGATTTACCCGATTTGCCAAAGCCAAAAGTAGAATGCAGTAAACTAGTTGAAAAGGAAACCACCAGAAAACATACGGGAATGTAGTTTCTTGTGTCTGTAGTAAATAACTTGAACAAAAGCCATAAAAGGTTATTTTGAAGGCACAAATAACTAATGTAAACTTTTGCAAATACCGATGCTGATAAAACAGAAAAAACACGACTGCAATCATCAAATGAGGAAAGATAGTCTCTAAAAAACTAGGTGGCCCTTCAAGTAAGACTCTTGCATCCAAAAGGTTGATGATCCATTGCTGCTGTTCTGGTGAACTTCTTTCGAATAATATTAATCCACCAACAAAGCTCAAAACTAGTACGCATAGTGAAATGAAAATAGTATAAGACTGGTTCAACTTGGAATCCCCCCTATCTATTTTCATCTTATGCTTGTACTAGGTTCAAACATGCTTCATTTTAAGTAATCTTTTAACCAAATATATGCAAACGCTGTTTTAGCATCAAATATTTGCTGAGAGATTACCATTTGTTCCATTTCCTCAAGTGATACGTGCAATAGTTCCACAAACTCATCCTCATCTAAGGCAGATGCTTGTTCCATTATTGCAATATCCTCTGCCATATAAAGGTGAATAATCTCGTCAGCGAAGCCTGGTGAAGTGGCAAATGATTGGATAAATTTCATATTAGCACAGGTGTAACCTGTCTCCTCTTCTAGCTCTCGCAATGCCGTTAGCTCAGGTGCCTCATTAGGTTCAATTTTGCCAGCTGGTATTTCAATAATAGAGCGTTCCAAAGCTTTTCTATACTGTTCTACCAAGATAATCTTTTTATCGTCTGTCACAGCTATTACTGCCACCGCTCCAGGGTGCTTAACAATCTCCCTTTTAGCTGTTTTACCATTTGGCAATAGTACTTCATCCACTTGTAAGGTTATGATTCGTCCAGAAAATTCAAGATTGGTCTGCACTGTTTTTTCTTCAAATTTTTTCATTGTTTCGCTCCCTCTTATTTGAATCTACCTAGTTCTCATTGTAACATGTAAGAAAGGAAGTGATAATCTTGGAAAAAAGACAATTAGGAAAAAGTGATGTTTCGATTTCAGAAATTGGACTTGGATGTATGTCCCTGCCATCAAATCTTGAAGAAGCAGAAAAGATTATTCAAACCGCATTAGAACATGGCATTACTTATTATGATACTGCAGATTTATATGATCAGGGCGAAAATGAAAAAATGCTAGGGAGCCTTCTTAAATCTCATAGACAAGAGATAATCATTGCAACAAAGGTTGGTAATCGACCAAATGAAAATGGTGATGGCTGGCATTGGGACGCCTCTAAAGAATGGATTCAAAAAGCTATTCATGACTCCTTAAAACGTCTCCAAACAGATTATATCGATGTATACCAGCTCCATGGGGGAACAATGGAAGACAACGTGGATGAGGTTATCGACACAATGGAATCTCTCAAAAAAGATGGCCTAATTAGGGAATACGGCATCTCTTCTATTCGACCAAATGTTATCAATCGATTTTTGAATAAAAGCTCTGCAGTTTCAGTTATGATGCAATATAGTTTACTAGATAGAAGACCGGAGGAATGGCTTTCCTTACTCGAGCAAAACGATAGTTCACTACTCAGCAGGGGCTCACTTGCAAAGGGCTTGTTGACGGAAGATGAAAATCTAATTCGAGCGAAAAAGGCTGGAGATTACCTCTCCTACTCCAACAAAGAACTATTAGACACATTAGTTAAGCTTAAAGCATTAGATATACCTCTAAATTCGATTGCCCTTCATTATGTGCTTCAAAATGGTGCTGCAATCGTTGGAGCAAGCTCTAAAGAGCAACTAATGGAAACTATAGAAGCGTATAAATCCAAGGTTTCAATAGAAATACTAGAAAAAGCAGCTGAAATTACAAAAAAAGATAAATATACTGAGCATCGAATATAATAACAAAGATTTTAGCCCCTGATGGAACTATACTTAGGGGCTTTTTATGTTTTACCGAGCATGATATTGTATTGTCGTAAAATTTGTGCTGATTGTAGTAAATTAACTAAGGATTGTAGTAATTCAGCTAATGATTGTAGTAAATAAGCTATACTTTGTCGTAATTCACATAGTTTTGAAGCAATTTAGTTGGTTTTATAGAAATCTATGAGCTATTTTAAAATACGGGACGTTGAACTAGAAACTACCGTTATCGTGCAAGAAGTCCATTGTAAGATGTACTCGTTCTTCCACTAAATAATCCCCTTCAATTCTCAATATCGGGCAGTTTAACGAATCCATCCATTGTTCGTGTAAAGCTTTACTCCTCACTTCTAAACCTGCGTAGTCATATAAGGACGCCCATTCGATAAACTTCTTATATTGATCATGCTTAGCCCCACCTACATATATTTCATCCCCGTATCTTTCAAACTCTCTTTTCTCTAATCTTTTTAATCTAATATTTGGTGGAATCGACAAAAAAATGACCAAATCGAAATAAGATTTGAAGTTATCTCCCCAACCACATAATGCCCCTGATAAAATAGAGCTCTCATACTTATTTAGGTCTTCCTTCAGTAGATATCTTCTTTCTCCTACTTCTCTTATTTCCGTATATTTTGTTAACCAGAAATAATCATCCGTATCCAAATGTGTATTGTGAAGAACAGTTGATAATGCTTGAGCCAAAGTAGTAGTGCCTGAGCCTGACGCACCTAAAATATGTATTTTCATTATTATTTCACCCCTCTTTCCATTTTCACCCTATCCATTCTAACCCAATAATTTCTCTTAATATAGTATCGTCTATATTCTTACCGTCAAAATTTCAAAATTTTTTTATTTTTACATAAAAACACGTTACATCTATTTACATTTATTACATAATGGATTACAGTTAATAAATATTAACCGGTTAAAAAGGAGAATTTACATGCAGCAAAAATCCATTTTTATAATTGAAAGCTACGAACAGTTAAAGGTTATTAGTGATCCGTTACGTACTAAAATGCTGATGCTACTAGTCGAACAACCCCACACAGGACATATGCTTGCCCAGGAACTCAACTTATCTAGAGCAAAAATTCTTTATCATCTTCGAGAACTGGAGAAGCACCAAATCATTAAGCTTGTAAGAAAGGAAGAACGCGGAGGAAATATTCTAAAGTTTTACCAAGCTGTAGCAAAGGGGTTCATCCCTGCCGATAACCTATTAAGTTACGTGGAAGCAAAAGAGGCTACTAGACAGTCATATTTGGAGGTAATTGATCGTGCTAAGACCAGAGTTTTAACTGCACCTGATAAATCCTTTGAATTAAATTCGTCAAATGTCGAAGAATGGCCTAAACTCTCTATTCAAAAAGAAGTAAAAGTTAGTAAAGACAAATTCCTCGAATTTACTCGGAAGTATAGAGAGCTACTAGATGAGCTTGAAAAAGATACAGACCTTGAACAGCAAAACTATTATATTATGACCACTGCATTTCAGATTGAAGAACCTATCTTTAAAAACAAACCATAAGGTAAAAGGAGTATATCTATTGAGTAGAGAGCAAGTGTTAAGGGAAAACAAGAATGAATTCCTTTCTTCAAATTTGTTAAGAAATCGAGCATTTGTTTTTTTATGGTTATCAAGTACAACCTCTTTTTTAGCACTATCTACTTATTTATTTGCGGAGCAATGGTATATCATCAAGGTTCTAAATAAAGAAAGTGCCCTTGGGATTGTGATGATGGTAACTATGCTACCACGTATCATCTTTATGACAATTGGTGGAGTATGGGCAGACCGCTATAAAAGATCTCAAATTATGCTTGTTTCAAGTTTAGTAAGATGTGTTTTGGTTATAATTATGGTATTTTTTCTACGAATGGATATTCTTGAATTCTGGCCTCTAATTTGCTTTGCATTATTATTTGGAGTATTAGATGCATTCTTTTCTCCAGCAAATACATCATTACTTCCTAACCTAGTTTCCAAAGATCTTCTTACAAGATCAAATTCATTTATTCAAAGCTCAAACCAAATTGCTATGTTTTCTGGGCCAATGATTGGTGGATGGGTACTTACTGTAGGATCTTTTAGTATTTTATTTTCGTTAATCGCATTCTTTTTGTCTTTGACTTTTGTTTTTTCCGCATTCATAAAGGAAGAAAATCGTAAACAAAACTCCTCGAAAATGGATAGTACGAAAGAGAAATTAAAAGAAGGATTTTCCTATGTTTGGAAGATGCCCTTCCTTAAAAATATGTTGTTTGTTCTAGTTGTCATTAACTTTTTCTTTTTCGGTCCGCTTCTCATGGGCATACCACTTCTAGTAGACAAAGTGATCCATGGAGTACCGTTAGATTTAAGCTTTTTACAAGGCTCTTACCAAGGTGGAATGTTAGTCGGTGCCATAATTGTAGGATTACTAAACTTAAGAAAGAAAAGAGGACTAATAGTATTACTAATCATTTCTATCCTGGGGCTTCTCTTATCTTTACTTGGTCAAATCGAAGCAGTTTGGCAAGGTATTATCTTACTTTTGATGATGGGCGTCCTTTCCTCGATAATTAATGTTTCACTCATCTCCCTTATTCAAGAGCAATGTGATGAAGAAAAAATGGGAAGAGTAATGAGCCTTATTAATGCCTCATCTAATGGTCTTGTCCCACTTTCCTATGGGTTTGTTTCATTAGCACTAATGTTGAATATAACAATTTCGAACATTATGCTTTTATGTGGCATTTTAATAGTAATTATTTCTATAATATTTACGTTGAATTCAAGAGTAATAAAAGAAGTAAATTAGTGTTTGAAGATAAATAGTCCTTATGGAAAGCTATAAAAAAGAGCTGCCCCAAAAGTCTGGTAAACTTTTGAGACAGCCCTTACTTTGAGATTATTTCCATTCTCTTTCTGTGTAGCCTTTTGCTTTAATACCTTCGTTTGTTTCCTTGATGATTGCTTCTCCACCTCGTTTCATGTACTCATCTACTAGGCTATCCCAATCAGAAATCGGTCTTTGGCCAGCAATCATTTTGGATTGCTCGTTCATAATGAACTGAGTTAGATCTGTACCTTTTTCTTGGTTAGTTGGAGACATAACCCCATATGATGGATCCACATATAATTTATTGGCTTCAAACATTTCTTGTAAAGATTGAACCATTTCCTTCATCTCTGGCATTTTGTAGTCATCAGCATATGTGATATTTGCATCTGTTGGTACTTGCTCACGATTGTCTAAGAAATAAGTTGAAGGAGAAAGCCCATCTGATGAGAAGTTTGGCAATTGAACAGCCTGCCCGTCTTCCATGTTATATCCTTTACCTTCTCCACCTAAATAGAAATCGAAATCCGCATTGTCTGGATTTTTCGTGTCTCTTGGATAGAATTTCTTCCCGAAGTCTACCATTTCTAATGCACGGAAAATCTTACCTTCATCACCAGCCATTTTTGCATTAAGTGCTAGAATTCCTGAATAGCCAGATCCGATTGTAAAGCCTTTTGATTTATCAGGTGCTTCAAAAGGAGGAATTGCTACTAAGTGAGCGTCTGGATTTGCTGCTAATAATCCCTCAAAGTAAGCCTCTGACATACCTGAAACGCCACCAACAAATATTCCAGCCTTACCAGAATAAAACTCAGTGTTTGTACTAGCCCAATCAAGTACTGCGAAATCCTTTGTCATCGCACCTTCTTTATAAAGGTTAGCGAAGAATTGAATCAAATCTTTTCTTCCTTCAGAAATGATACCTGGGATATAATTGCCTTCCTCGTCTTGGTGGTACCATGCATTAAAATCCCAGTATGTTCCCATGTTAAAATTCGGGTTAATATTTTCTCCAATTGCAACCCCATAAGTATCATTTTTACCATTACCATCCGGATCTTCCTTCGTAAAGGCAATTGCAACCTTCTCTAATTCTTCATAGTTTGTTGGGATTTCTAAGCCAAGCTTATCTAACCAATCCTTACGAATAACTGGCGTTACAGGATATGGTTGAGAGTAACGAGGAATACCATATATTTTGCCATTCACCTTAAAAGAGTTATAGACATAGTCTGGAATGTTTCCTAGCGTGTCATAGTGCTTAAGATAATCATCTAGTGGCAAGAACGCTCCCTGTTCAGCCCATTGATAAAAGCGTGTATCTGTGCCTGGAAAACCGATTAAATCTGGCATAGAACCGGATGCTACTATAGCAGAAGACTTTTCAATGTAATCTCCCTGAGGTATAATTTCTGGCTTGTAGTCTACATTGAAGCGCTCGTTGATCATATCAAGTCCTGGACTTTTTAGTGGTGGCGGATCTCCAAAACGGAATGTCATCCCTGTAATTGTATACTTCTCTGTATGATCAAAAGGATCTACTTTAGGTTCCTCTTTATTTCCTTCTTCAGTCTTTGTTTCATCTGCAGGCTCTTTCGTTGGTTCAGTTTGGGCATTTTCATCGGTACAAGCTACTAAAACAAGACCAATAATAAGAATTATAAAACCATAAAACCACTGCTTACTTCTCACATTAACCCCTCCGTTACTATTTTTGTTGGCTGGTGAAAAAAATCTGCGATGTCATTACAATAGAAAGTTATCCTTTGACAGATCCAAGCATCACTCCTTTAGCAAAGTGTTTTTGTAAGAAAGGATAGACTATCAAAATTGGTAAGGTGGCTAACAAAATAGCTGCCATCTGTACCGTTTCTGGTGGTGGTAAATTTTCAAGCATGGCTGCATGCCCACCGAGTGCAGCATTAGGTTCGTTGACAATAACGATTTGCCTTAAAATTACTTGAATCGGCCATTTTGCAGGATCATTTAAATAGAGAACTCCCGAAAAATAGCTATTCCAATGACCTACCGCGTAAAATAAACCAAACGCCGCCAAGGCCGGCTTAGATAAAGGCAAGATAATACGAGTAAATATTTGAATATCATTTGCACCATCTATTAGCGCTGCCTCAGTTAGTTCCTCAGGAATGCCCTTAAAAAACTGAGTAATAATAATCAAATTAAAAGGACTGATTGCAACAGGGATTATAAGTGCCCATAGGGAATTTAATAATCCTGTTTCCTTTACAACGATATAAGTCGGAATCATCCCCGCTGAAAAAAGCATTGTAAATAAAACTAGAAAAAGAATTGTACGCTGACCCAAAATGTTTCTAGTTAATGAGTAAGCCATAGTGGTGGTAAACAATAGGTTAACAAAGGTTCCTACTACAGTAATATAAACTGTCACAAATAAGGACCTAACAAATTGATCAGAACCTAGTATATACGTATAGGCATCAGTCACCCATTCCTTTGGCCATATGAGGAAATCGCTATTTAATACATCACTGACGCTGGAAAAAGAAACTGAGAAAATATATAAAAATGGAAATAGCATTGCAGCAGCAATAACTAAAAGAACCGTTCCATTAAAAAAATCCATTACTTTTTCTCCTGAAGATCTGAACATTAACATACCCCCTATCAAATGAGACCTTACTTCATAGTCTCATCATCCTAAATTATCAATCTATCAATATAAACCTTCCTCTCCAAAGCGTTTTGCTAGCCTATTTGCGAGTACTACTAATATTAATCCAATAATTCCTTTGAATAAGCCAACGGCGGTAGCAAAGCTGAAATTAGCCTGTTGTATTCCCTTGAAGTATACATATGTGTCGAGCACGTTCCCAGATTCCATGTTGAAGGGATTTAACATCAGAAAGATTTGCTCGAAACCGCTATCCATTACATTTCCTAGGCGAAGAATTAGCAGAATGACAATCGTACTTTTCAATGCAGGTAGAGTAATATGCCAAATCTGTCTCATTCGACTTGCACCATCCATAACTGCAGCCTCGTACAGATGAGGGCTGATTCCTGATAAGGCGGCCAAGAACAATATTGTTCCCCACCCAGATTCCTTCCATATGACTTGAAGGATAACAATGGGCTTAAACATAGCTGGATCAGTTAAAAAAGGAATAGGATTTATATCTAGAAAGGTTCCTAGAACGTTATTCACCAAACCTTCACTCCGAAGAAAAATAACTGTAATACCAACAACTACTACCCACGAAAGAAAGTGTGGCATATAAACAATTGATTGAAGAAACCTTTTATAAAGTTGGTTCCTTAACTCATTTAGCATGAGGGCCAGAATAATTGAGATTGGGAAAGCAAAAACAATTTGTAGTAGAGAAATTTGTAGTGTATTCCATATAACTTGCACCACTTCAGCATCCTCAAATATTAATCGAAAGTATTTTAACCCTACCCAAGGACTATCAATAAACCCTATAAAGGGACTATAATCCTTAAATGCAAGAAGTATACCGACCATAGGAATATATCGATAGATTAAAAAATATAATGCCCCCGGCAAAAGAAGTAACAATAAATAGCGATCTCTCCATAATTTTTGTTTAATGGAATTGTTCTTGGACGGCTTGGGGTTTTTCTTCAATTCAGTTACTGGAGGTACAACTGTCTCTATGTTCTTATTTTTAGTTACAATAACTTATTTCCCCTTTCCTTTATACTGATTCGCCAAATTGATTACCTGTATAATACCTGTATTTATAATAATATTAGTTTAAATTTTACAATTATTCAATATTTTTCTAAAATTATTTGTGCGCCGTATTAATATTGTGCTTCTGCTTAGATTCTATGATTTGAAACATCTTATTAGAGATAAAAATCAAAGCAACACCTATTAAACTTCCACCGTAAAAAGGGATTAGTCCAGGTATCTTCATCATTAAATAACAAGGAAAATAAAATCCTAAAACCATGAATATTGCAAATAATGGGTTGGAAAGTACAATATAAAGACAATCTTTAAAGTATTGTATTAGCTTCATCTGATAACCAACATAGAGTGGAAACGCATATAATAGAGCAATCAAATAAATGACCCCTAGTATAAAAAAGAAAAAGGAAGCTATTAAAGCAGCTATGTTAGGCAAACTACGGAAAAATTGTAAATCTACAAAAAGAATGATGCCAATAATAACCCATATGTAACCAAATAGATTAGATTTGAGGAATTCTTTTTTATAGATTTCTCTGAAGAGTGTAAAGGACTTTATATCTTCTTCCCCATTGCTCCATTTACGAATAATGGTAAGCATTGCAACAGTAGCTGGAAAAAATCCTAGAATCCCCAGCCCTATGACCGTTCCAACTAACCAAAGGATATTTACATAAGCAAGTTTCATCCCCCAGTCCATATATCGATATAATGTACCTCTCCATCCTGTCAGTTCCATACCAAACACCTCTTATATTTATAAGATTCACGAAATATTCCATCTATTTATAATAGAAAAGACTTATTTATAGCGTAACCGCCACGCTATATTGACCTTTTTCTAGTTTTAACTTAAGCATTCCATTTTGGAAGCCACAAATCCCTTGTGCCTTTATAGTCTCTTTACCATTTATCAAAATTTGAATTGGCCTCGGTATTTTTAGTGAAACTGTAGTATCTTCTTTTACCTCTAACATGATCAATACGGAAGCTTCGTAAAAATATACTGAAATATTGGCATCGTTGCTCACATGACAAAAATGATTCCCTTCTATTTCAAGGGAACTTGCACCTTTAATAGAAAACTTGGATGGATACATTTCATTGTTCAAAAAAGTTATCCAAGCCTGTTTACCTAAAAATGTAATCTTGTCATGAATTAAAGCTCTTCTACTAATCTGTTCCTCTTTAGGAAAAAATAAATAGTCTACCTTTTGTTCTATTGCTCGGTCTATCTTAAACACTAAGTGAGATTCTGTTTTAGTTAAGTTATAATAAAAACCGACTTGAGGGGCATGAGGACTAAGCAAGGCTAATTTCATGCTTTTTCTCCTCCTTTCGTAGAAATATCGCAATTCAATTGCTGCCCCAACAAACTGTTTACCTTACTATTACATTCGGAGGCATAGATAAAAAAGAAATCAATTAACCTACCTGCCGTTTCATAAAAAAACTAACTATTTTTTACTAAGGAATTTTTTCCTTCTAGTAGGTTTTGAATTCTTTGACACGTATCCTGTGATTTTTCCATATTCGCCCATAGGAATTGCATTTCTCGTTCAACTAATTCAAATTCTTCAACAGTCAGATTTAAATCCTTTATAGTTACAGCATTTGGCATCGTTTCTATAAATGCATTATAGTGTTCCGGATGAATCCCAGTCTGTAAAAGACTATTATCTTCTGCCACAGTCCGAAGCATTGGAATCGTACAGCCATTTTTCTTTATAAGCTTCTGCGCTTCCTCACCAACCATAAAATCAATAAGTGCATGTGCAGACTCCTTCATCGTACTGTCCACATTGATACCCAAAGCACCACCTAGTAACAGGGTGGCAGATTTTTTGTTTTTGGGAGGGGGAATTACGTCCCACTGTATTTTATGGTCCCTAAATTCATTCATGAAATAATAGGTGGTTAGAATCATTGCAGCTCCTTCACGCATAAACAAGTTTTCTGCGAGGTCATTGCTACCATGAGAAAATATTGGAGAAACTTGATGCTTATACATCAAATCTACACAAAACTCAAGCGCCTCTATATTCTCTTGACTGTTCATCACTGGCTGAGAACCATCGGAACCGATAAAACGTCCATTATTTTGCAGAAGAAATACTGGCCAACGGTTTGTAGAAGAGGAAAAACAAAAACCATACTCATTAATAAGATTATCCTCACTAACTTCATTAGTAGCCTGCTGAGAAATATGCAATAAATCCTCCCAATCCTTTATTAAAAATTCTTCAGTTATCCCCGCTTTTTTAAAAATGTCCTTATTATAGCAAATCATTACTGGCGAGAAGACGAATGGCGTCAAATGAATTTTACCTTCCGTAGTAAACATATCAAAAATCTGATGATAGCTATCCTTCTCCGAATCAAGATGTGCTGGTAAATAAGGCTCTAGCAGGTCTAAACGATTTGAATCCATCAATTGTCTAAAATGATAATCCGAAACAATAAAAACATCTGGACCATTTCCATGCTTAAAGGCTTGTGAAAGATTATAGACATACTGATTATTCGGCAAAACTTCAAGATTTACCTTTATATATGGGTTAAGCTCTTCAAATCGACTAATAATCTGACGGATTGTCTCTATTTCGTAAGAGTTGGAAAACCATCCAAGTGTAATCGTTTGCTTCTGTGTTTCACAGGGCAATGTAACTCGGTTGCCCTTTCCAGCTATTTTTTCTATTAGGCCTGCGTCCACTAGTTCTGCTAATGCTTTTCGTATGGATACCCGGCTAAGCTCATACTCTTTACTCAAAGTGTTTTCTGGAAGGATAAATTCTCCAGGCTTAATCTTTCCTGTAATTATTTCTTGCTTTACCTCATGGATAAACTTGTTATAACGACTTTCAAAGTCACTTTTTCTTTTTAGCAATGCATACAACTCCCCTGCCTCAAATCGGCCCAAATTAACTATAAATACATAATATCATGTGGAAGGTTGATAGTATCACTTTTCCTTTAACCACCTATCTAAAAATAGGTAAGCCATTTGTCTAATTTCTTTTGGAAAATCATGATCAGAGTTTCCAATAAGCGTTTGAATTCGCTCCCCTTTCTCTAACCATCGATATAAGGAGTTTAAATCATTCAGGCCTTGTGCAGCCGGCTTCCAATGTGGGAATATATAGTCATTTTGCCCCATCCACACAAAAAAAGGGGTTGGTGCGACCAATGCCGCTATCTCTGTAAACTCAAAAGGAACTTTACCCTCATTTATATATTCACTTAACTTTGGTATATGACTGAACCATTCTCGTTTACCCCATCGATGCAGTTCTGGATCCTCAGCAATTGTAGAAAACCCACAGCTACAAACCACTGTCTTTATTCTTCGATCAACTCCAGCTAAGAAGTAGCTATTATAGCCTCCTAAAGAGTGACCAATAGCACCTATTCTATTGCTATCAACGCATTTAATATTCTCTAACAGACTAACTCCCTGCTTGTGATCAATAATCATCTTCGCCACTGCCGACCAATTAGGATGTTGCGTATCAAAGGTTGCTGTTTGAAAAGGTTTTTCGATATCTAGAACCCGTTCTCCTGCTGTAATAGTATCAGGTGCAAGAACTACATATCCCCTCTTGGCAAGTTCAAGTCCATATTGTCTATTTTCTCTACCTTCTGGCGTACTTACATCGTCTTTCCCTACTTCACTCGTAGGATGTAGGGCAATCACTGCTGGATACTGTAATTGTTTCGAATATAAGATTTCCAGAGCATCGTTCTTACTAGTCAGATTTTTTGAGTTAACCTCTCTTGGCAGTAGCAGGTTTGCCGGCACAGTATCTCCAAAAACCGTAGCATACTTTACTTTTAGAAAATAGTATTCAGGAAATGTCTCCCATGAGAATAATTCAAACTGCGTTTTTACTAATGGCGGGATTTCTCCAATACATTCACGCCATGTATTTTCTATTTGACTTCTCTTTTTCTCCCAGTCTTCTTTACTTCCTATTTCTTGTAAAAGGGATGAAGCCCCTTGTTGATTTAAAGTCGTTAATGTATACATTCCTGCCCTCCATCAATCTAGACTTACGCTATACAAATGACTGCCGCTCCCATAGTAAATTCTTTTTTGATAGAGAGCAATTCCACTACTCGCCTTTGTGGGTAATTCTTCAACTAACAGAATTTCAGCGCTTGGATATTGCAAATTCTTCACGAAGAGTCCTTTACTCATCAGGCAGTAAAGAGATTGGGTGAGCTCATCAAACACGAAACAAGAGCGAATAGGCTCCCCATAATGAGAGAGATTTTTTTCAGTAATAATTGTGTTCGTTGACGGCATCCAAACAAAATATAAACCTTTCTCCGTCACTCCATGAACGTAATCATAACTATCCGTATAAAGAGAGATGATTTCCCGTGTTCCTTTATAGGGAGCAAATTTATACTTCAATTGTTTTGTTTTTTTATCTAACACATACAAATTGGCGTCTTGCGCTTTAACCTCGGCTCCTCCTGGGGCTTCTACACTAGTTCCACCAACGATATCCCCGTTTCTTAGCTCGCTAAGACAGATCGTACTGTGATAAGGTAAAATATTATTATTAGAAATTACAGTATGTTTTTCTGTCTCGATATGAAAGAATGCTAAAGCACCACCAACTACCCCATAACCCGGAAATCCACCCCATACGACTTCTTTTTTATCGCTCGTGGCAAGAGCACATCGTGGACGATGAATATGCTCCTCCTCTAAAATTAAGCGAGGGCTAGTAGGTTTTTCTGATTTCTGATTCATATTATGAACATAAAGCTTGCCACCTGCATAAGCTACTCCCACCAGTAAATCGCCCTGGGAGGCATAGGCACAAATATTTCCACCGCCGCCTTTTTCTAGTGCTCCAAAATTTTTAAAGGAGTTATTAGATATATCAAATTGAAAAAATTGTAGAGGATGCATGGATGTTCCATAAATGTACCCGGATATATCGAGATAAATAGTAGAGAGTTCAGCTCCATCCGACTGATAATTTAGCTGAATGGTTGTATGAACTCCAGTTTTCTTTTCTACAATTTCTACATATCTTTTCGATAGACTGTAGCTTAATATTTCATAGGATGCTTCTTGATAATGGTGTATTTTTTGAAATCCAGCTCCTCCATAATAAGATGGTGCAACATAATTAGCAGTCTGAAATTCACCCTCTGTGAACTTTAACCACTGTGAAGCTGTTAATACATCCCTCATATCTGATGCCTCCATATGCCCATAGACAAAACCATCTGTGCCAAGGTAAACATAACCTGACCCCTTTTGCCTAAGGGAAGAGGGAATTAGATTCTTTTTCTTGCCTGTTTTTAAATGAAAGGCTATTATGTCCTTGAATTCTGTACCTACTCCAATATATACCCAGCCATATTCGTCAACTGCAAGACTACTTGGATATTTTTCTTGTGAATGCATGGAGCCGTAATCCATGACACTCTTCGTTTCTGGATTATAGGATAGTAAAAAACATCGTGGATAGGTGGTGAAATAAATGTTACCTGTTAAATCCTCCGCAAAACTAAATCCAACAATTTCTTCTTCATTTTCAATCATTTGATAATCTATGAAGCGTTCCAAGAACGGGTCCAACACCAGCAGCATATTTCCTGCACCTGTATAAAATAGCCCATTACTACTAAAGGAAGCAAAAGGATATTCTTTATTTCCCTCTGGGAAAAAAACCTGTTTGGAACTACCCATGTCTATGTCAACTATTAATACAAACCCCTTTGAAGCAATAACAAATCTAGTGCCCTCCTCCTTCGTACATAAGGCAGCAGTTCGCTCTTCCTCCGCGTCAATAGGAGTCCCATGATCTATAAATTTATGATACATAAAGACCTCTCCCTTACACACGATAATGGGCTGCTACTTTATTTAACGCCGTAATCATATCCTCTATATCTTTGTTCTCAAAAAACTCATTGATATCTAGTCGAATTGCATTCTGCAAAATTCTTTCCGCGTTCGGACAACTTCCAATAGCATAATCATAGTTACCTTGGTCAAAAGGATAATGGCTATTTAAGTAAGCCTGCTTTTGTTGAAATAAACTTTGAGCGTACAGAACCTGTGGTATGTACCCAGGTGAGTTTGGTATACCCTCTGCTAATAGTGCCGTCGAGAATTCTTCACGTGTACATTTCAAAGATTCCGAGTCCAGAGTGAACATATAAAACCAGTAGCTACACCATCCACCTTTAGTAATTTTCATTGGATGAATGCCCTTCGTATTCTGTATTCCTACGGTCAATTGTTCTCCAAGCTCGTTTCGTCTCGTACAAATCCATTCCAGCTTCTTTAATTGAGCTATACCAACTGCACCTTGTAGCTCTGTCATTCGATAATTTGGTGCCAAGTATTCGATATCCCTTATAACTGACTTTTCCTGTCTTTTATAATTTTTGTCCGCAAAAGCATGTGTTGTGTAGTAATCTTCCTCTTGACCAGAATTAATAGTAACAATTCCGCCATCTCCAGTAGATATATGCTTAAAATCATTTGTACTGAAGCACCCATAATCTCCAATTGTTCCCGTCAAACGTCCTTTGTATGTGGTTAGATAGCTTTGGGCGCAATCCTCAATCACCTTTATCTTATGTTTTTTAGCAAGCTCCATGATTGGTTCCATGTCACAGGGGTTGCCAGCAAGATGAACGACGATAATTGCTTTGGTTTTCGGCGTAATTACTCTTTCGATAGATTCAGCTGTTAGGTTATAGCTATGTGGCTCCAAATCTGCAAACACCGGGACAGCGTTTTGATACAGAATTCCGATAACGGTACCTTGGTCTGTTATCGGACTTGTTATTACTTCATCACCTACTGTAACGCCAGCAGCTCCTAAGGCTACATGAAGCGCAGCAGTACCCGAGGAGGTTGCAACACTATACTTTACTCCATACATTTCATTAAAATCGGATAAAAATTGCTTGACCTTGTTGCCAAAATGATAAAAAAGAGTATTCTGCTCTAATGCTTCAAGCAGCTCCGTCGCTTCATCTAAGCCAAAGCGCTTTCCAGTACCAAAGGGAGTCGTTTTTACTTGTTGGCCACCAAATATTGCTAAAGTATTGTTTTTCATCATAAGCCCCTCCAACATTAAGCTTCTTTTAATATATGATTGGCAATAGAAGCAATTTTACAGTTCAATCCAAAACGTTTGACCGTTTGTGAAGTTTCAGCCGAAACAGGCAAAAGAACGACTAACTTATCCTCATATATATTCCCTTTAAGCTCGATCTCACCTAAATCGGAAATACCTATGATTTCTACTTTTCTTCTTCCTCTTACCCAATTGTTAATTTGCTTACTGGTCCAGAACGAAAAGCCTTGCTGCTTTGCAGTATGGATTAATTGGACTATAGCTTCACGAACAGGTTGCTGCTGATAAATATGAATTTGATGAAATAGAAAATGGGCCACTCCATTCACTCTTTTTACTCCTTCAAGAAACGGTTCAATGACCGTTGCATCAGCTAATGTATGATGATTTAAATCCTGCGTCAGGAAACCAATCTCCAACACGTCATATAGTCGATTTTTTTCATCCGCCCAAGCCATTGGAAAATAAGGTTGGCATGTTCCAAATAGGAATCCTATATTTCCTCTTTTACTTGGCCCTCTCGACTGATCTGCTTCAATCCCATATTTCTCACACCATACAAAAAATTCTCCCCACCCTTCGAATCTCGTATAATGATTTTTATTTGAAATTATATTTTCAACTTTTGTAGATTGTTGTAGCCATGTAAGCTGTGCTTCAAAGGCTTCCTGCGACCAAATGCCATCATCCTGCTCAAGCGCATTATAATGGAGTGCTATTTCATGACCATCTTTTTTTATCTGCTCATAAATAGAAGCATTATAACCAGGCGCAATCATACACCAAGTGGATTGCACATTCTCTGATTTTAGTGTATCTAGTGTTATTTGTGCTGATTCATCAACATTAAGGTCACTATCATGAGAGATCATAGCCATATGCTTCACGTCAGTTGGCCAATAATCAATAAGAGGAATAGTAAGTTGTTTATCCATTGCACATTTAACAAGATGCTCTAGAATAACCTCTCTCCATAAGTCTGCGTAAGGATGAGGAAAATACGGCATTCCTGTTTGGGTAAAGATTCTATCTAAATCCCAATCTAGCTCGAAGCCATCATCTGCCTTTAAAATATCCTCATCAATATTTGCACTCCCATCTGGTGCTGGAATGCCGTCTAAAGTTACTGGAGCAGTTCCTTGCTGCATAGCAACGATCGTTTGTGGTATAGGAACCGCCCAACGCTCAATCGAGCCCTTTCCGTGCTGAATTCGCTGTAGTGCATACGCATCCTCATTTAGCAATGTCCCTAACTGGCTGTGCGATAACTCTGTCCCTTCATAGGTCCAAGGTTCCGCTTGAAGATATCGAAGAGGGGTCTGTTGATTGAGAAAAGTCGAAAGCTCTGCATATCCTGCAGTGGAAATATGTTGACTTTTAAATCCTAGCTTATCCTTCAGATTATTTAGTCCACCATATGCAATCACAATTCCCCCAGACTCTACATAGTTTAGTATTTTTGCTTGAGTAGCTTGAGTAGCTTCAGTATCCGAGCATTGAGCGACTATCAATAAATCAAAGGAATTAAGTTGTTCCAAACTATCTATTTTTTGATAAGGGAGTCTAAAATGGTCGAGAATTTCATAAACATAACATTCAAAAACATTGTTTCCCCTCCCCCATTGCTTCTCTGCTTCCTCTCTATCAAAAAGAACCCCCAGCCTTGCCATTTTCATCGAATGGTCACTCCTCTATAGGAACAGACAGGTATATTACATGTCTATTGTATTGTTATGATAATCATAGTATAATTGGATATTTTTATCAATAAATTGTTTGAAAATTTTATATATTTTTTTAAATCGAGTTTTTGTTTCTGGAAATTGGGTTTTCAAATGAGGCTAAGATTGCTGTAAAACAAGGCTTCATTGTAGTAATCTACACATTTATTGTCGTAAACTGATTCTTCTAGCCGTTTGCACCTGATTTAAAGGATAAATTTTAGATGAACGGACCGATTTCGGAGGTAAACCAACCGGTTTCAGCATATAACACATCAAGATGAGTTATTAATAAATTCTTTTACTTATTGAGAGGATTGTGTGCTCTAAAGATGAAGGAAAAATAATATTCTACTTATCAAATAGCCCTATGCTAATTTTTAAAAATTCCTTATCTAATAAAAAAACCTATTCACCTTTGCGGGTGAATAGGTCTTCAATTAGAACTTAGAACCACCAAAGCCATACTCATCGAGTAGCTCTTCAAAGGTTTTGTTCTTTTCTTTTTGTTTTTTTTCAAAAGCAAGCTGTGCCTGTCTTTCCTCTTCTCTTTCTTGTTCAGCTGTCACTAACTGTTTCTTCGTTTCTTTTAACTTAGCAAGAACATCCATAGAAAGCTGATCTGAAAGAGCATTACCTTCTTCTTTTACAGAAGAGGATTTAGCTTGCGGCTGTTGATGTCTTTTTTGCTTTTTTTTAGCCATTTTTTCACCTACTTTATGAGCGTTTCACAATAGTAGCTACCCCTTGACCTCCACCAATGCAAAGTGTCGCAAGTCCTGTTTTAGCATTTCTCTTCTCCATTTCATGAAGTAAAGTAACGAAAATACGAGCACCACTAGCACCGATTGGGTGGCCTAAAGCAATAGCTCCACCATTTACATTTAGTATATCATGATTGAAGGATAGCTCTCTATCAACTGCTATAGATTGAGCTGCAAAAGCTTCGTTTGCTTCAATAAGCTCAATATCACTTAGAGATAACTGGGATTTATTCAAAGCTTTTTTCACTGCCTCTACCGGACCAATACCCATTACGCTTGGATCTACTCCAGCAGATGCGTTAGCCACAATCGTAGCCAAAGGTTTTAGGCCCAATTGATCTGCCTTTTGCTTAGACATTACAACTACAGCAGCTGCCCCATCGTTAATACCAGAAGCATTTCCAGCGGTAACAGACCCATCTTTTTTAAATGCCGGACGCAATCCAGCTAGTTTTTCCTCAGTAGACCCTTTTTTCGGATACTCATCTTTATCAAAGATAACGGGATTTCCTTTTCTTTGTGGAATTTCCACAGGAACTATTTCTTCATCAAACTTTCCATTTTCTACAGCTTCTGCAGCTCTTGCTTGTGATCGCGCAGAGAATTTGTCCTGCTCTTCTCGAGAGATTTCATAACGGTCACAAAGATTTTCTGCCGTTATGCCCATGTGATAATCGTTGAATGCGCACCATAGTCCATCGGAAATCATGCTATCCACTACTTTTTGGTCTCCCATCCGGAAGCCGTCTCTAGCATTCTTTAATAGATAAGGAGCTTGGCTCATATTTTCCATACCGCCAGCTACAATTATTTCTGCATCCCCAGCAATAATTGCTTGAGTAGCAAGATGAATTGCTTTAAGTCCTGAACCACATACTTTATTTATAGTCAGAGCTGAAACCGATTGTGGAAGTCCAGCTTGAATGGATGCCTGTCTGGCAGGGTTTTGTCCTAGACCTGCTTGAAGCACGTTCCCCATGATTACTTCATCTACTGATTCCTTTTCTACCCCTGCTTTTTCTAATGCCTTATGAATAACGATAGCCCCAAGTTTAGTTGCTGGTATATCCTTTAATCCACCCTGGAAAGAACCAATCGCTGTTCTAACAGCACTTACGATCACAACTTCATTTGTCACGTGAATTTCCTCCTTAATATTCCCTTTTTCAATAAAATCTAATAAATCAAATTAAAAGTTTGCTTGTTCAACCATCCATTCATTACAATAAAAGAGGGAGGGATGAATATGTATAGTTTACCAAATAAAGTGACAATAATCGAGGTAGGACCAAGAGATGGCCTACAAAATGAAAAAAATGAGGTTCCAACAGAAATAAAATTAGCTTTTATTGAACAGCTTCAACAGGCTGGTATAGAAGAAATGGAACTAAGTTCTTTCGTATCACCAAAATGGGTTCCACAAATGAAAGACTCAAAAGAGATCGTTACGAAAGTTAAAAAAGTGGGTAGACAATTTGTACTAACACCAAATAAAAAAGGTGTAGAGCTAGCAATGGAAAATGGAGCTACTAGCTTCGCAGTTTTCGTAGGTGTATCAGATAGCTTCAACCAAAAAAATATTAACAAAACTACAAGAGAAAGTATGGATGAATTAAAGCCTATTGTGGAAAAACTAATGGAAGATGGACATTTTGTCCGAGCATGTATTTCTACTGCGTTCTATTGTCCTTTTGAGGGTGCGGTCGATCCACAAAAGACAATCGACCTATGCAAGGAATTCGTGTCATGGGGTGTAAACGAACTTAGTGTAGCAGATACCATTGGAATGGCGAATCCAAAAGAAAGCTATAATTTATTCCATGCTATAAAAAATGAATTTACGAATACATTAATTACTGCACATTTTCATGATACTCGCAAAATGGGGATTGCCAATATATTTGCAGCCCTACAGGCCGGTATTTCAAGATTCGACACATCTGCAGGTGGCTTAGGAGGATGTCCTTTTGCACCCGGTGCCACAGGAAATGTAGCAACTGAGGATGTTGTGAATATGCTACATAAAATGGATATTTCCACCAATATCAATATGGACGAATTATTAAAAGCAGTCAATATCGTTGCTCCATATGTTTCCAGACCAATTGAGACAGGGATGTATAGATTATATAAGAGCAAGTAGGAGCTGAGCTTATGAAAAAAAGAGTTATCGTTTGGACGAGTATTTTCACAAGTATTCTTACAGCAGTAGCCACTGTGTTTGGTTTTTTTCTCACGAATAAACTCATGTACATGAAGAAAAAAGAAGATGACTTTATATACAATAGAGAAATTACTTCCAAACGTTTAGATGAGGTCTGGTTTAATGCTGTAAACAAATTAGAACGGTGGATACCCTCGAAGAATGGTTACTCTCTGAAAGCGATTTTCATTGAACCTCTCCAAACGAAGAATTACGTCATCATTTGTCATGGTGTTACTGAGAATAAGATTAATTCGCTACGTTTTGTAAGAATGTTCGAAAGACTTGGCTTTAACTGCGTCGTCTATGATCATCGTAGACATGGTGATTCTGGAGGTAAAACGACAAGCTTTGGTTATTACGAAAAAATGGATTTACAGGCAATAGTGGAAGCAGTTCGGGAACGTGCAGGCGAAAAAGCGGTAATTGGGATACACGGGGAGTCAATGGGAGCAGCCACCACCCTGCTATATGCCGGTTCTATTATTGACGATGCAGACTTCTATATCTCAGATTGCGCATTCTCTGATTTTGAAGACCAGGTTTATCATTTACTTACCCAAACCACCCCACTTCGCTCTAGCTTAGCCATCCGATTTGCTAATCTCTTCTTAAAATGGCGAGATGGTTACACCTTGAATTTGGTATCTCCGATTGATGTAGTAGATAAAATAGAAAAACCTGTTTTATTTATTCATAGTATGGAGGATGATTTCATCTTGCCAAAGATGACAGAAGATTTATATGAAAAGAAAAAAGGACCTAAAATGCTCAAATTATTCGATGTAGGAGCACACGCTAAATCGTTTAATGAAAATAGCAAGGAATATGAAGAAGTTGTATCAGATTTTTTAAAGCAATATAGCTTGCTAGGGGAAAAATAGGCATTTCTAATTTGATTTTAAACGATTAATATTCCATTAATTAAGCATATTGAATAATAAAATTTTAAGATTAGGATTCCATTATAGAATTGGAATCCTCTTTTTATTTTTATTGATAACAAATCATTCCTAATTGAAATCTTTACATAATAAATTCAGAGTGAAAATCTCCTTAAAGAGAATCTATATTCTTTGGGAGTCTACTTTAATAAAATTCAACAAATATTTTTGAAGTAATCCTTTTTCATACTAGAAATAATCCTAAAATAAAATGAGTGTATATAAAAAACTGCAAACAGCTCAATTAGTTTGAGATGTTTACAGTCAGAAAGCACCCAATTAATGAGTGCCTTTAATTATTTGTTTTGCATTTTATTCATTTGGTTCATCATTTGTTTCACTTGTTTTTCGGATGGCTTACGACCCATCTGTGCCATCATCATACGTAGCATTTGTTCATTGATTGGTGGATTTTCTTTCAAATATTTCATCATATATTGTCGTGCTGCAAAAAATCCGATTACAACACCACCGATTAAAGCGACAATTACTATAACAACCCATATCCAAGTATCCAATTTTTCTCCTCCTTTACCAACTTCTCTACGTGTACAAGACACCAATTGAAATTATACTATAAATTTCATAGGCATTCTATATAAATTCTTTGATAAATAGCAATTCGAATACTTTTAAGAGAAAGTATTCGAATTGCAAAGAAGAATATTATTTTTGTAGTAGATTTTTCATCTTAGAAACAACATTTCCTACACTAAAGCCATATTCCTTCATTACGATCTCTCCAGGTGCACTTGCACCGAATTGGTCTATTGCAATAACGTCACCTTCGAATCCAACATAACGATGCCATCCAAGAGAAGATCCCATTTCAATAGCAAGGCGTTTTGTTAAGTTAGAAGGCAATACAGCATTTTTATATGCAGTATCTTGTTTTTCAAATCTATCCCATGATGGCATAGATACTACAGAAACTTGAATTCCTTCTTCTGCTAAAGCTTTTTGAGCCTCTACTGCTAGTCCAACCTCTGAACCTGTTGCAAGTAAGATACCCTCTGCATTTTCAACTGGTGAAACGATATAAGCTCCCTTTTCCACACCTTCACTAGCTTGGTCTACAGAACCTTTAAGTGTAGGTAAGTTTTGACGAGAAAGCACTAACACAGTTGGTTGATCCTTAGAGGATACAGCTAATTTCCATGCTTCCGCTGTTTCATTTGAATCAGCTGGACGGATTACTGATAAGCCTGGCATAGCTCTTAGTGAAGCTAAATGCTCAACTGGTTCATGAGTTGGTCCATCTTCCCCTACTGCAATACTATCATGAGTGAACACATATGTTACTGGCAATCCCATTAATGCGGATAGACGAATTGCAGGGCGTACATAATCACTGAATACGAAGAATGTCCCACCGAACACATGTAGACCGCCATGAAGGGCCATACCATTAAGAGCAGTTCCCATTGCAAACTCACGAACACCAAACCAGATGTTTTTGCCCGCATAGTTATCTGCAGAGAAATCTCCAGCATTTTTAATAGTCGTTTTGTTAGAACCAGCTAAGTCAGCACTTCCTCCGAAAAATGAAGGCAGATTTTGAGCGATAGCATTAATAGCTTCACCTGAAGCTGCTCTACTTGCTTGTGAAGTTCCTTCTTCATAAGTTTTAAGTGCATCTGCAAAGTTTGCAGGCATCTCTCCATTAATCGCTTGTTTTAGAGTTTGAGCTAGCTCTGGGAACTCTTTTTCATAAGTAGCTAATCTTTCGTTCCATGTAGCTTCTTCTTGAACACCTTGACGCTCAGCAGCTTCCTTGAAAGTTTCATAAACTTCCTCTGGTACATAGAAATCTTCTTCGAATAACCATTTATATTCTGCTTTAGCTAATAGAGATTCTTCTTTGCCAAGCGGCATACCATGAGCATCTGCTTTTCCGGAGCGGTTGGGAGAACCAAATCCAATAACTGTTTTCACTTCGATAATTGTTGGTTTATCGTTTTGTGATTTAGCTTTGTCGATTGCAGCTGAAATTGCTTCAATATCATTACCATCTTCTACATAAATATGGTTCCATCCGTATGATTCAAAACGTTTTTCAATGTTCTCAGAGAAAGATTTATGTAAATCTCCATCTAACGAAATATCATTACTATCATACAATACGATTAGTTTATCTAATTTTAAGTGTCCCGCTAGAGAAATAGCTTCAGCAGCTACACCTTCCATCAAATCTCCATCTCCGCATAATGCATACGTATAATGATCAACAATAGAATGTCCTTCTTGATTGTAAGTAGCAGCTAAATGCGCCTCTGCCATGGCCATACCTACAGCCATACCTATACCTTGTCCTAAAGGACCAGTTGTTGCTTCTACCCCTGCTGTGTGACGAAATTCTGGATGTCCGGGAGTTTTAGAGTTCCACTGTCTGAAGTTTTTAATCTCTTCCATAGGAAGATCATAACCACCAAGGTGTAGCAAGCTGTATAACAGCATTGAGCCATGACCTGCTGATAAAACAAAGCGGTCGCGGTTAAACCAATTAGGATTGCTTGGGTTGTGGCGTAAATGTTTTGTCCATAATGTGTACGCCATTGGTGCAGCTCCCATAGGAAGACCTGGATGACCAGAGTTTGCTTTATCGATTGCATCGATAGATAGAGTACGAATAGTCGTAATTGCTAATAGATCTGATTGTAATGACATGAATGACATCCTCTCGAACAAAATTTTTTCTATAATAATAGTTTAGACAACAATTCGCGTATTATCAATGGTTTCTGAAATGATTAGTTAATTCAGAAATTTACCCTTTTTCGCTTGTTGTACCTTTTCTGGTGTAACATCGTTTCCAGAAGGGTCGATAACTTTTACACTTTCTATTGTATCTCTCATTGTTGCTCTAAATGTTTCCAAATATTCTTTGCGCAAAGCACTTTGTTCCTTTGCTTCCTCAATAGATAATCCACTGGACTTAGACTTTTTTGCCAGCTCATTAATACGTGCTAGTTTTTCTTTACTTAACATATTTTTCATCCTTTCAACTAACTCTTATATAAAGGTATGAAAAAAACACACGAAGTGCAAGTCTTTACCCTTCGTGAGTCTCTTTAAATTCCATATATCTTCTATGTACAGTTGCTTTACTTATATTAAAACCTAATCCCTTTAATGTAGAGGTGATTTCCTCGTATGTGAGCCCTGCGTTCCGTAATCGGACAATTTCATCAACAGGTATATCTATTCGCTCTCTTCCCTCAGGGTTTCCTCGAGTTTTTAAATTCTTTTCTGGACGATAGCCTTTTGATATCGCGCGCTTCATTCCTCTTTTAATCTTGGCATTATGAATTTTACGTTGATATTCCTCCACCAAGGCAAGGATTTCTAAAAGCATAGAATCCATTTCATTTAAGTTTAATATACCTTTATCCTGTAACGTATAGACCGATGTGTTTGTTTTCTGAAGTAAATGAAGGACAGCCATTCTACCATTACCTCTACCTATTCTAGTTTCATCTTGCACAAACACCGCTTTGATATCATTTTCTTTTACATAATTGAGCATCTCTAATAGCCCGTCTCTCTCAACATCATATCCACTATGCTGATCTGCAAAAACCTGAGAAACCTCACTGCCCTGTTTTTTAGCAAAATCTATCAACTCTTCCTCTTGTCTCTCTAAAGAAGTTTCTTGTGTGGATTTGTCTGTACTTACTCGACAATAAATAACTGATTTCATTCTCCCGCTACCTCTGTTCCATAATTTAAGTGAAGGTTCTCACTTACTTTAGGAACAACTATAACATCCCCAGCTTTAATAGAGGTATCGTATAAATTATTCATTTCTATTACCTGACTAACCCATTCTTCCCTTGAATCTTCTATGCCATATTTTGTTGCAAGAGCCCATAAGGAATCCCCTTGTTCTATTTTGATGTGTGAGTCTTCCTCGTTTGTTATTGTATGTGAGATTACCATAGTTGTCATAAATATAAGATTTAGTCCTAAAAATAATGCTAAAAAATAATTGTTTTTTACCCAATTCATAAAAAAACCCCCAAAATTAGAATGTTTGTTCGGAATGTATGTTCTAATATTAATACGAACATTTGTTTTTGTCAACAAATATTAGAACCTATGTTTGCATAATTTTCAGGACACTGGTATACTATTAATAAGTATTAATCTAGTAGGGAATTTATTACTAAAAGAGGTGAACTCATTGAAGAAAGCGTCTAAAAGACAGGAAGATATTCTAGCTTTTATAAAGGAAGAAGTTCGTAAAAAAGGCTATCCACCATCCGTACGTGAAATTGGTGAGGCAGTAGGTCTTGCTTCAAGTTCTACTGTACATGGACACTTAGCAAGATTGGAAAGTAAAGGTTTAATTCGTAGAGACCCTACAAAACCACGTGCAATAGAAATATTAGATGGTTTAGAGGCTACTGTCGAAAGGCAGGGAGTTGTGCATGTTCCTTTAGTTGGGAAGGTTACAGCTGGTATGCCTATTACTGCAATTGAAAACGTTGAAGAATTCTTCCCGCTTCCTGAAACGTTTGGTACTTCAGATGATCACCTATTTATGTTAGAAATTATGGGTGATAGTATGATTGAAGCTGGAATCTTGAATGGAGATTATGTCATTGTTAAACAACAGCAATCTGCTAACAATGGGGACATCGTTGTAGCAATGACAGAAGAGGATGAAGCAACAGTAAAACGATTCTTTAAAGAAAAAACGTATTTCCGCCTACAGCCGGAGAACTCTGCGATGGATCCGATTATTGTTAATCAAGTCTCTATTTTAGGAAAAGTAGTAGGAGTTTACCGACATATTCACTAATGATTGCTTGACTTCTACAATTTTCATAGTATGATTACTTTGAGCCGATATCATATCTAACAAGAAAGTGGACATTTTTGTTTAGATCATCGAAAAACCCCTTCATGTTCGAGACATGAAGGGGTTTTGTTTATATTATTGCTTGTTTTGATTGTTTTGGTATTACATTCATTCCCTCTAAGAGAGTCTTTGCATCTTCATTAAAATAATGTTTGATGTCTTGTCTTATTAGCAAGGACGGGTTATCTCTTATTATCATTCTCAAAGCTCTAACGTCAAATTTCGTAGCATGCTTATTAATCGTGTAAATCAAGGAAACTTCTTGGCGAGTTAAAGGCTGGGCTCCTGATTCTAGGGTGTCGTTTATGTAAACTAACACACTTCTCGCATTGTCAATAAGTAAATGTTTATTTATATTAACTAGATTTAGATTTTCCTCTATATATTTTCTTGCTGAAGCATAATCTAACTTTTCTATACTATGATTAATCACATTAATTAATTCATTTGCATCCACATTCTATCCCTCCACTATTTCCGGAATTACAGATATATAAGTAGCATTGTACTATATTAACATCAAATTTGTAAGCTCTTTATCCTATTTTAATTCATCGGAACAATAAAAAATATTTAGAAATTCATAAATGAATACATTTGTTTATTAAAATTTATATTTACATTATTTAATATATGTTAATAGAAAGGATTGATTTATTTGGCTTTTCCATATCGGAATGATTACAGAAAAACGTTATTACCTTATTTAAATAGTTTACAAGAAGAAAGCTGGTTTAAAACCTCACCAACCTATCCAAATAATTTGGCATGGGTTATTTCACATATTGCTACTAGTGAGGATTTCTGGATTAATGAAGTGGCACTCCAACAAAAGTTAGTTTTGACTTTAGACAAAAACTCCTCTTCGTTCGAAATACTTAAAGCTTATCAAGATATTCGCATACATACAGACGGAATATTAAATAACTTAACTGATCAACAGTTTAATCAACTGATTGAAGTCCCTAAATTTTCTGATGGTTGGATTCCTCCTTCTCCCCCAACCTATAACTGGGTATTCCATCATATATATAGTCACGAAGCATACCACATAGGACAAATTGGCATCATAGCTCATTTCAATGGTTTTCCTAAACCTCTTTTTTAAATTAGCTTCATTGTCCAACTGAGAATATTGTTCAAAAATTATTTAATGGGGGTGAAACAATTGATCCCATTATTTCGCTACATTAATTTGGCTCTTCTATCCTCAAATCTTTAGATTCAACAAAAAAGGAAGGACTAGAATAAAAATTCTTGTCTTCCTTTTTTTGTTTCTGCTGTTGTTGATTGAAAAGTAATATCTATATGCGTCCCTCCAATTCCACATCTGATTATTTAAGAGCTACATAGTAGGACTTTTCTTCTCCATGCCACTTCATGCCTCAATATTTATTTTCCATAAAAATGTTATTTAAATACATTTTCTAATCCTACTGTTCTCGTAACCTGTCGTATATATCCACGCTAACAAAAACCCGTTTTCCTTCCTTATAGCAGTGACTTCATTTTAAGAGATGAATATAGTAAATAAGTGCATATTTTAAAGCCGACTGAAATCCCCTTTCTTATCGTGAGAAATAATAAATCAAGTACAGGAACTAACGCCAGACCTTACATTTGCTCAACTAAATCCTTGTAAAAGCAACAATATTTTTTTTTCATCTTAAACCAAGTTATACAATATGTTCTTAGCTTTTTTTAATAAGCACAGGATTAAAAGCCAAAAGGAGTTTTTTTCATAATGCGAAAATGGTTATTTTTAATAATGGTTTCTTGTATGTTGGGCCTTACTGCTTGCTCCGTAGCAAAGGAGGAAGAAAAACCTGAAAAAGAGATAGAGAAAGTAGTAACAAAAGAAGAGAATGCGGCTGAGGAAGTAAACAAATCAGATTCAAAAGAAGAGGCAACAGTACCTGAGGAGGAAATGGTATCTACAGATAAGGAACTGGTGCAATACTATGTGGACGATGTGAGAGTAGCTTATATGGAGGTAACAGATTTAGCAGTACGCTGGGATGAACTAAGATTTGGATCATCCAATGGTCAATTGGACAGCTATACATTTGCCACTGCTATTTACGAGGAAATTCTTCCACAAAATATGTTTGTTTTAGAAAACATTGAAGCTATTATTCCTCCAAATGATGATATTGCAGCCACGCATGAAATATTAATAGATGCTATTAGCAAGCAACATATCGCATTCAGTGAAATTGCTGCTGGTCTAGATGCGAATGATCCAGACAAGATAACTAAAGCAAATGAAATTCTAAATGAGGTTAGGAAATTGGATCGCGAGTTTTCAAGAAAAATGGAGGCTCTTATTAAAGAATACGGAATCCAATAACATTGCAATTCTATTAACCTTTTTTTGATGACTGATCGCCCTTGTTTAGCGACCAGTCTTATACATACAATAATTTTCATTTTTATATTGTGATAAAAAAACAATGTTCTTCTTTCAAAATGCCTATTAAGTAATGGCCTCCCTATGCTCTTCCAGCCTATGACCTATACACAAAAAGACGTAATCTAAAAGAGTCTCCCCTAAATAATCGAATAACACGTTAAAGTATTTACTTTTTCTCTCATCTCTTTTTTTACTGTTTGATTGTAACAACAAAATATCTCTTTGCTCTCATAAAAAACAGTATTAATGGGCATTCTGTTAATGTTTAAATGTAATTCTACATATGACAGGTGGAGAAGAATAATGGGAAATTCAAAAGAACCTTTTTATAAGAAGTGGTGGTTCTGGGTAATCGTCGTAATTTTTGTTATTGCACTTGCATCAATCGGCGGAGATGATGAGCCAGTCAACGATATAGCTACCGAGAAAACCACAGAAGACAATAAAAACGAAGCTTCAACGACTAATGATTCAAAAACAGACGAGGATAAACAAGAAAAGAAAAATGAAGGAAAGATTAAATCAGGGACATACAAGGTTGGTACTGATATATCCGCAGGAGAATATATAGTGTTTGCTAATGGCTACACATATATAGAAAGTTCAAAAGACAGCTCAGGTAAATTGGAAGGTATTATTTTCAACGATAATTTAAGTAAGGATTCCCATTCCTATGTGACGCTTCACGATGGAGAATATTTTAAGTTTCAGGATGGTGATATGTATTCTATTGAGCAAGCTCCTTCTATAGTTCCTATTGATGGTATTTATAAAGACGGTATGTACAAAGTAGGAAAAGATATCCCGGCTGGAGAATATAAAATTATTTATAATACTGATACAGGATTAGGATATTACGAAGTCTCTAAGAGCAGTTCGCATCAGTTAGAGGATATTGTGACAAATGAAAACGTTGAAGCAGATACATATATTACAGTCTCTGATGGACAATATATAAAACTGCAAGGCGTAACAATCGAAGCTAAATAGAAAAAAGCGTTGAGATAGAAATCTCAACGCTTTTTCAATATAAATTATTTAATATTTTACAATGAAGGACTCCCTAATACTCACTGCATCATTGGCCTATTATTTTACTCTTAAAACCTGACCAACATAAATTGTATAATTGGAGTCTAGGCCATTCCAATCTTTAATCTGTTGAACTGTGCTTCCGTAAGTTTGACTTAAACCGTAAACTGTATCTCCACTTACTACTGTATGATACACAGCGGTACTCTTTTTAGGAAGCCCAAAGGACTTAACAATACCATTTACATGGCCTCTTGCTAGAGATTCAATGAAAGAGGATGTATTAAGTTTAGCTGCGTCATTGGCATTATCGATGAAGCCATTTTCTGTAAGCAACGAAGGCATATTTGATTCTCGCAAAACATGAAAATTAGCCGTTTTCTTTCCTCGATCTGAAAAATTAACAAGCTTTAAGATCTCTGAATGAATATTTGTTTGATACGTTGTAGTAGGAGTTCCGCTACCTGGATAGACATAATCCTCATAGCCTGTCCCCCCTCCTGCATTAATATGAATAGAAAGGAAGAAATCTGCTCCCCAGGCATTCGCTTGATTCGTACGATCCTGCAAAGTTGGAAATGTATCTCCTGTACGGCTCATTAATACAGTTACATTGTTGTATTCAGCTAAAAGAATATTTTTCACACGTGTTGCAATTTGCAAAGTTAAATTTTTCTCCTGTAATCCATTACCTACAGCTCCTGGATCAGTTCCCCCATGACCTGGATCAATAAAAATTTTTACCATAATCAATCACCTCTTCTAATTTTTTGTTTTTATTTTTTTAAAGAAAACTTGTACAACCGTTGTCTACACCAATGGAATCACCCCTTTCAATAGAAAGAGCCACCCATAAGGGCAGCTCAATTTGGTTTTTTATATGTCATTGCTCTTTTACTATCAGAGAGATCTTGTGTAGTAGGATCTTGAATCAATCCTAATGTCGCTAACAGGCCAAAAACTACATTTACCATGGCTAATAGCCATTTCTCTATGTTCTCTGAAAAGGAATACTCAGTAATTCCTAGACTATTGAAAGCAATAAGCATTAGCTCTGCTAGGATAAATAATTGGGACAGGAAACTCATCACCCAAATCTTGTTTTGTAAACGCACATTCCAGTTGATATTCATACACTCGTCACCTCCTGAATAAGTGCTACTTCGTCTAATCGACGGTGAGCTTGCTTAGTACTTTCCTCCACTCTTATAAGTCTTTCTGACAAAATTTCTCGATGCTTTTCCGATGCTTTCATTTCTTGTTGAATTATCTCCACCCCTCTACTGATGTTATCGAGCTTGGTTTCAATTACCGCTGTTCTAGCTGCCTCTGCCTTCATATCCTTGTCCCTATTGCGACTATAAGTAAGCAACCCAACAAGAAACCCTAAAACTGTGCAACTCATGCCGATGAATAATTCCATTCCCTCACTCCTTTTTAGGGAACAAAAAAAGAACGACCCTATTGGGAACGTTCTCTTCTGTCCACTCATATTTTTTATTCTTCTTAGTTTATATTAAAACATATCCAAAACGAAAATGTGTGCCAGCAATGTGCCTTCTTTTTAGGAGCTCACTTTCTATTCCAAACAACAAAGTAACAATGGTTGTGTTTTAATTGCAAAGCACTAATTGGGAAATTGATTTTTAAAACTATTCTATAGGTTATATTAAAACACATCTAAAACAAAAAAGTGTGCCTTAAAAGTGCCACTCGATTATTTCCCTATCTTGCAGATCTATGTCCTTAATCAAGTTCTCTTGTTCTTTCCATACAACTAAATTCAATACTATAGCAAGCTTTCGAAAGGCCACAGCTTTAATACGATAATACTGCCGATGAGAAAGGTGAAGGTCAGTGTAAACTTCATAATCGTATACCTCCTCCTCACCAAAATATTTCATCGTAATTATAGATCTTTCCTTATAGGATAGTTTGTTAACAGCATGTATAATTTTCTCCATTACTAGCTTTCTTTTTCGCTCATAATCTATATTTTTCACTGCTGAATTTTCAGTAGACGAGCCACTAAAGCTTCCAGATCGCGGTACCAAGGAATACTGAGCTGTAATAGTTGGCATTTTATCTAAAGAAGATTGAAGTAGATATCTTCTAAATTCTGCAAAAGCACGTTCCACTGCTTTTTTGGTTTTACGAGAATCTATTTGCTGTATATTCATTTAAAGTCCTCCTTAATATGGAATGCACAAGTTTGTATATTTGGACATTAACGGCAAGATTACAAGAGGCATCCTTTTCCATTTGGCCTTAAACTACAACGGGTGCAAAGCAAAAAAAAGACACAAGACTTGTCTTCAAGTCTGTGTCCTGGTTATTCCAGTAACGGTTATATTCTTTTAGTCGATTGAATCTCTATATGTGTAGGCTTTCCATTTTGCCAAGTAATAATTTGTTTTCCGTAGCCATATTGAGGTTTTTCCACTAGCTCCATTTCTCCATCTTTAATCAAACATACAGCTTGCTCGATTTTTAGTTTTTCATTTTTCATACAGATCAACTCCCTTTCTTACTTTCTCTAGACGAGCTAAGCGTTTGTCCACTTCGATCAAGCAAAAGCTAAAGCTTAGAGTAACAGTAGTCAGAAGTACGTATAAAACAGACAATTAGAACTCACCCCTTTCAAACGCTTCATGCTACCAGTTCCTAAACATACTAGACAAAAGACTTTCAGAGTATGGGTTAAAGCGTATTTCACTTGATTGTTCCTTCACTTTTAAATATTCCTCATAGCCTCTGGTTTTCGTAACTACAAACCAAATTTCAAATGGATCCTTTAGAGTACCATCATTGAAATACCATACATCCAACAAATACGTTTCCTGCTTCATCTAATTTTCTCCTCCCTTCTCAAGTAACCATTTCGGTGACTTTAGGATAAAAATTTTTATTGATCTATTATCTTAGAAGTTTAATCCTGATTGTGAAAACAATATATCACCGTATTGGTTACTTGTAAATGGTTAAATAGCATTATTCCTTAATCTCGCTTCCGTTATGGTGACTTTTATTATATAATTAGATAAATACTATTGCAGGAGGAAAAAAGTGACATGGAGCTGACTAATTACGTAGGAAAACAGATAAAAAAATGGCGGATTATGAGAAATATGAACCAAGAAGAATTGGCTGAAAAGTTACATACTACTAAACAAACTATTTCTCGTTATGAAAAAGGAGAAAGGAAGGCCAATCAAGAAATATTATATGAGCTTGCTAAAATCTTAAATGTTTCTATCAATGAATTTTTCCCTCCATTAGAATCTAAAAAGGGTAAGAATATCGAAACATTTGCCGCCCATATAGATGAGAATGTTACCGAGGAAGAGATGGAGGACATTAAAAAGTATATTGAGTTTATCAAATCACAAAGAAAATAATTTCCATGAAGGATTAAGGGGGTGTAATTACATGAGTTTCGAGAAACTACTGATGGAATATCCGCAAATATGTATTATGGAAAAGGACTTGCCAAAGGGGCTTTCCGGTCTATACTATGACAATAATATAGAAATCAATAAATCCAAGTCCTCTTACGAAAAACACTGTATTTTGGCTGAAGAGCTAGGACATTACGAGACGTCCACCGGGAATATAACCGATTTAGGCAATATAAACAATCAAAAGCTAGAACTGATTGCAAGAAGGTGGGGCTACGAAAAAATTGTCTCACTCGATCATTTAATCGAGTGTTATCTACATGGGTATACGACTGTCGAGGAAATTTGCTTGCACCTTGAAATTACAGCTAACTACTTAAAAGAAGCTCTTAATGTCTACAAGCAACGACATGGAATTTCCATACAATATAAGGAGTATGAGTTGTTTTTTGATCCATTAAATATATCCAAAAAATAAATCTAATAGACTTAACTAAATTTCAACGACTTGTGGAGGCTTCTATATGCGATTGATAAACATAATTGGGATATGTGTGTGCGTCATTGTATTAATAAATTTATTTATTTCTTAGAAAAATAATCATGCTTGCGGATATACCGTCAACTATAAAATGCATGAATTGAACTTCTTTTATTGTCTAGTCTCACTAACTTCTTTTGTACTGATTTTACTCCTAGTATTCTCGGGGAAATTTCTCAAATTCACTATAAGCATTTACGTATTATTAACGTCAGGACGAGCTTTTTTTACTAAATCGACAATAAAAACTTTAATAATAACATGGTCAATGTTTTAAATGAAAATTTAATCTGGATATTTTTATTCCCATTAATAATCGGTCTTGTTATATTTACTAACAAAAAAACTGCCTAACTTATCCCTTAATCTTAATGGTGATGTTTACCTATTAAATAGTGAGCGAAGGACTGTAGATCTCCAGTAAAACGTTCTACCCCATCCACATGATAAAAAGTGCTGGTTTGGTCAAAATCAAAACTTGAATTCGTAGTAGAATATAAAAAAACTCTTTTCTCTAACCCCAGGGCTATTCCCATCTCGATATGGCTACCCTTACCAGCTGGAAGAAGAACAACAAAAAAATCACTCTCAACTACTGCTTGTTTTTCTATTTTGCCAATCTCAGAGAGCAAGTTATACGAATCTACTCTTTCATTTTTAGTCCAATCATATGTGTGGTTCCAGCCTTCAAGTTTTAAAATTCTAGCAAGTTCTCTTACTTCATGGATATTCTTAAAACTTGAGGCAATGTAAAAATTCATATTAACTCCCCCTTTTAAATATTTAAAGTCCAAATTCTATAAAGATATTTATTGTTTACGTTAATTTTATCTTTTTGCACAACAACCATTATATTTATATAATTGGCCCATTTTGGTATGAGTTTATCGAGAGATTTAATCACTTTTTCATCTGGAGTTGTATACCCAACATTCTCTTTACTAACTAAGTAGCCTAAAAAATCGCCATACAATGAATTAGACCATTCATACACTTCATTCTCAGTATCAAAAATCCTATTATCTTCTGAATATTGGCCATTTACCCAATGTATCTTCATACACAAGCTCCTTTCTGCTTCGAGTAGCAATTAAGTTTAGGGAAATAATATTCCCGATTTACTTAATTTGACTATCCTGAATAATCCATTCAGCGGCGCCTGCTAAATCAGAAAATATCGCATCAGCTAGAGGGTCACTTTTTCCAAGGAAAACACATTTTGTACCAGCTTTCTTACCCGCAATAATATCCGTATCTGTGTCTCCAACCATATAAGAAGAGGCCAAATTTATTTCATACTTCTTGGCAAGATCTTCAATTAATTTACTATTAGGCTTTCTACAGGAACAGCCTGACTTTGGCTTATGGGGACAATAGACAACATCATTCACAATCGCTCCTTTCTTCCTTAAAGCTTCCTTCAGATGCTCATGTATATGAATTAACTGCTGTTCCTTCATATATCCAAGACCTACTCCACCTTGATTGGTAACCACAAACACATAATCAAAGATAGTATTTAATTTTTTTATAGCCTCTGGTACGCCTGGCAGGAAATATAAGTCCTGCGGTTTATTCAGGAATTTAACTCGATTAGTTAGTACTTCGTTTATAACACCATCTCGATCTAAAAATACAGCTTTTTTCATCTCTTACACACCTTTATAATTTTCTCCTATTGTTCCCCGGAAGAAAATAATTATCAGTCTATAAAGAAAAAACCTAAAATGTTTTCGTTTTAGGCTAGGGTGTGTACGTATGTTTTTTATTATCTCTTAAAGAAAATATTTAAAACGATAATTAATATAATAATTCCTACAACCACAATATCTATCCATTTTCTCAACTAAATACTAGCCTCTAGTAGGTCTAAACAATGATCAAAGCTTGCGTGTATTCTATGCCCTCCAAATAAATTGCCATCATGGAATTCACAATATATTTCATTTCTACTTATTTTCACATCATATAATGAAATAGACTTAGCAAACTTTTCTTTTGTTATATCATATTCCCCAGCATCCACTTCATCCCAATTTAATGTCGGATCATTTTCATCGTATTCTGGCCAAAAATCATTTTTATAATGAATCATACTTGTTGCCACAGATACTCTTGCCTTCTCATCTATAGATATAAAGAACTTTTCGGCGATTATCAACAGCCTCTTGGCATCGTCTAAATTTCTAGTATTTAGGCTCCAATGAATTTTACTTTCATGATTTTCATAGTTATTGGTTATTTCATTGAAAGTAAACAACCCCAATTCGTTACTGTAAATAGATGAGTTCACCTAATCATCCCCTTTGAATAGATCTTCAGAAAAAAATTTACATAATAGAACTTTCGATAGTTCACATTCACCTATGAATTGATTTTATTCATTAATTAAATTTTGCCGACGATTACATATAAAAGCAATATATATCACAGCTAATGGAATGGAAAGTATCGAAGCATATTTTGCGAATACCTTTTCTTTCTTAGAAAGCCAAGATTGTATGGAGTAAAAATCAGATATGCTACTTTAAATTATGCAGATCAAATGATTCTTCTAAATCTCCCCATTTAACATTTACTTTAATGACAGCATCTTCGGTTAATTTTGAGCCACCTTTTGAGGCCCCTGAAGAAGAAAATGTAACGGACGATGGAGGTTCTGTGAACTCTTGAACTCTTTTCCCGCTACTATTATCAGTTTGATAAGAGTATTCAAGCTTTTGTAGTGACGACAACTCTTCTAATGAACCTTTGTATTTTAAAACGAACTCATAGCTGACATCGTTCGAATACGTTTTTGTTCCATTAGTTTCTCCCCATTTTTCGATTCCTTTATACAAATATTCAGCTTCCCATTGATCACTTTCTCCAATAAATTTATAATCGTTTTTCGTGGTCTCAGAACAAGCGGTCAAAAATAATATTGTAAAAAACAAAGCGAGTATTTTTTTCAATTTCAATTCCCCCTAAAATTTTAAAATTGAGCTCCACTTTATAACTTTTTGGATTTAATACAATTACCTCTGTTTAATTTTTAGCAATACATTACGATTAAATATGATGTTTACTTGTTCTTCAAGCCCATTAGACAAATGTCTACATCATTTGCATTTTGTGGGTTAACTCGTAGAGAATGTTGCATTATTATTAATCATTTATAGGTTCATATTTCATACCTTCATCTATTGATTTTCCATCATCATAGACAACTAGAACTATTTTTTTACTATTACTATTATAAAAATATTCATAACTATAAGCAGAATCATCTTCAAAAGTGACTATAAATCCATACCCACCATTCTTATAGTCTTTAATTATCTTTTTTGATGATATCTTATTATCATCTACACCTTGTTTATTCAGATATTCAGCAAATTTTACTTCAGCATCATCTTGACTGCCAGGATAGATAGCAACTATAGCTAAAATTGCTAATCCAACCAAAACAACTAAACTTATTATTATTTTCAATTAATACACCCCTTTGGATAACTTGAAAAGCAATATAAAATTCAGTTTAGAAACTTTCAATCATCATTTTGAGGAGGTGGTTTGTAACCTCTTTAGCAAATGTTGCTGGTTTGATTGGACATGCAGTTATAGTTGTTAGTGGATAAATTAATCCATACATATAGATAGATTTTCTTGCACTCACATATAATTTATTCAACAGATAGATACTTCAGAGTTATCGGATCGTTGTTATTCATAGTTGCTTCATATAACACGATTTCTCCTGAGGGTGGTATTTGTTCATTCGAGTTACTATTAAAGTTCTCTGATAAACCTATCATCCAAGTTGCTTCGTTATTTTGGACCAAAACAACGGCTAATGTACCAAATTGAACAACACTGTCCCATTTAAACTTTTCCGTTTTTCCGTTATGGACAACAGTAATTCCATCCGGTGAACTGATAACCATTGCATTATCCCCTTGCCATTGTCCAGCGATAGATGGACCAACGTAAGAATAGGAACCCTCGTCACGACCCCCATAGGTACCGATATATTGGTGTATCTTACTATCAGCAGATTTATAAGTAACCGCGGCAATGTCTTTTTCTACCCACTTCACTTTAAACTCGCTTTTAGTTTTATAGGGCAAAATTTCTTTTTCCCGAGCAAATATCCAATAATATGATCTATAGTATTTTGCCTGTTTGGCTTTCCTATCTTCCTTAATGACTACCACATTTTTAAAGTCTGGTGAAATACTTAGAATATGTTTAGTTTGATAGCTATGGATAGTAATAAAAACCCCTTGTATAAATAGAATTACGACTGTAATGCTCACTATTATCATTTTCCACTTTTTATTGACAGCGAGCAGAAGAAACAAGGAGAGGAAAATGGCTAATACTATTAATATGTTTATCACGTAAAAAAATCGATTATCCACGTACTCTATTACATATCTTGATTTTAAAAAGAAATATCCCATTTGAACACTAAACAATCCAATGGCCATTAGAAAGAATAACCAGCCTCCTATTTTTTTATATTTTCGGTTCATTTGGTGTTACCTCCTTTAAAAATTCCCATGTCTTGCCGTTATCATTAGAAATGAATTTCCCTTTAACTTTCCCACCTTGGTAATCCCCATTAGGTCCTTGATTAATGTAGACGGCTAAGTAGTCATCTTCTTTAAAAGGTACCTCCGCCAGAACAAATATTTTGTTATATTTCTCTGGAATATTGATATGGGCTTCACGCCAAGAGGCCCCTCCATCTTGCGTGACATGAAGATCAGGTTCTTCAGGGTTAAGTATCCCAAATGACAAGAAGCCTATTTCTTCACTAACAAATCCCCCATCTGAAATTAACCTGGTGATATTCGAATGAGTCGCTTCTTTCCATTGCATCCCGCCATCCTTCGTAATATAAACATTAGTCCATTCCTGTGACATTGTACGATCACCTGAAATTATGACGTAACCAAAGGAATCATTTAAAAACTCAACTTTACGAAAACGAATGGGAGGATAGCGATCTACGACAACTATATTCCCCCATGTCTTACCTTCATTTTTTGTATAAAGCAATTCGATACTGGTTTCGTTTGAATCATTTTCATTAGAATATAAAAAATAAGCATGCCCCTGTGAAAGTATATAGCTATCATCTATCAGTTCTGTCTTACTTCCGGAATATTCCCCTTCAAATAACGTTTCTTTTTCAATAGGAACTTCAATCCATTCATTGCCACTATTAAAAGTAATTTGTACTTGATCATACTCTAAAGAATATCCAGTTAAATCGTCTACATAGAATGGCTGTAGTGGCTTTGTTTGTTCTAATGTTGTTATATTATTCTGCTTGGAATCCGTTGGAATCGCATCTAAATTTTCGTAAAATAAAGTACCTACGAATATACCAACTATCATAATGCAAGCAGTACCAATTATTATTTTTTTCATTAAAAATACTCCTGTCGTTACCTTGTTATATCTCTATTATTTTAAATTAGTTGAAGTTTCAACTGTTATTAGCCCTATTCCATTTTTTTAATTCTCTTCTATTATAGCTGTTTCTACAAGGTTTTTGGAAATATTTGTAGATTATAGATAGTAGAGTAAAATGACAGTCATTGTTAACAGTACTTTAGAGGAGGATTATAGAATGAAACGTTTCTTTTGGTCTTTATTTGCCGGGATAAGTGGTCTCCTTATAGGTATATCACTTGATCAAATAATAAACGTAAATTCCTATGACTATATTTTATCGCTATTATAGGTGTGACTATCATGTCATTTGGTATATGGGGTTATCGTAAGTATGTCGGCAAAAGCTTACTATTCAAATCAAAGTGAGATAGAACAACAAATGATAAGGAGCATTAAGATGAGGAAGGCTTACTTATTCTTATTCACTCTTTTTGTGTTAATAACTGCTTGCCAAGCGCAAGATCCTAAAGTTATTACCTTAAAGGACGTAATTGGCTCCCTTGAAAATCAGCACCTTACTCTAGAAGAGCCAAAGGAGAGGAACGGTAATATTTTTGGCAATAAGCTAAACGGCGTAAAACCAAATATATATTTGCTAGATAACAAACCATTCTTAATCTATATCTACCCTTCTGAGGAGGATCGGAAAAAAGGGCTTAAAGAATTAAAAAAAGAGACGGAAAGCATGAATGTTGTGTCCTATAATCTATACGAATTCCATAATGGCTTAATTTTTTATGTATACCAAACAGATTTAAATGAAAGCATCGAGGAAGGCTTGCAAAAAGCCTTAAGTGATTTAGAAAAGTATAGATAATAAATTTCCAGTCCAATAGTTTTTGTGAAGCCGATTATTAATCGGTACATTTTAAGCTTCCTCTTCCTTGCAATCTATTAGACAGTAGCTGTATATGTTGAAAGGGACCTCTATCTTATACAAAGAGGTCCCTTTCTATTTTTAGTTAAGTGGCCTAGATATAATGAATTCATATTTTTCTACGTTCTCATCTGCTTCCATTGAAACTCCAAAAATCGTTGTGGCATCGTTACATATTTTAACATTAGGAAGTTCGTCTTGCGTCAAAGAATCAAAAATGTCAGGGTTCATTTTTATTAAGTTAATTTGTTTACCTTGTGAAGTAAGATATTCAATTCCTTCATGAATCCTATTCAATAATATTTCCATCTTTATCCCTCCTTCGTTACCTCTTTTAGTAGTTTGTCCAGAAATACTAAAAATATTTGAGAAGCTTGTTATCCTCCTCTATTAGGACCAGTAAATTATTTTTCTACTTGTGATATTACACATGTATTTCCAACCATGAAAATAAAATATTATTGACAATTTTTAATAATAGAATTAATATTTATGAGAGTTAATTGAAAATGATTATCATTACTAATTAATATCAACTTTTCTTAAAATACAAATGACAAAAAAGGAGTTTTACATGATGAAAAAGCTATTTATAACATCCTTATTTTTCTTAGTGCTTTTACTTGCAGCATGTGGGAACAATGACACGAACAAGGAAGAAACTGAAGGAGAGACAAAGTCGGATACTTTTACATATGAATCTGAAACTGGACCTATTGAGGTTCCTACAGATCCCCAAAGAGTAATAACTCTTACAAATGGCCCAAATGCACTGGCTTTAGATGCTAATATCGTTGGAATTGACGACTGGACGAAGATGAACCCTCTTTTTCAAGAAAGACTTGATGGAGTAGAAGTTGTAACAGAGGAAAACCTAGAGAAAATAATTGAATTAGATCCAGACCTGATTATAGCAGGCTCGCATATGAATAATATTGATAAATTAAATGAAATCGCACCGACTGTTGTTTTTACATGGGGAAAACTGGACTATTTAGATCAGCAGTTGGAAATTGGAAAGCTGCTGAACAAAGAAAAAGAAGCTAAAGAATGGATTGAGGATTTTAAATCACGCGCGGCATCCACTGGAGAGGCTATTAAAGCGAAAATTGGTGAAGATGCTACTGTTTCTGTTATTGAAAGTGGTAATAAGGAGTTTTATGTTTTCGGAAATAATTATGCACGTGGCACTGAAATTTTATATCAAGCCATGGGTCTAAAAATGCCGGAAAAAGTGGAGGAATTGGCTCTTGAATCTGGTATATATACATTTTCCACAGAATTACTTCCTGAATTCGCTGGAGACTATGTAATTTTTAGCAAAAATCCTGATGTAGATAACTCTTTTTTAGAAACAGATTTATGGAAGAACATCCCTGCCGTCAAAAACGGTCAAGTATATGAAATAAACACAAAAGCTTCTACTTACAGTGATCCAATTACTCTAGATACTTTGCTTGATTTCTTTGAAAGCTCCTTTTTACAGAAATAATACTAGAGAAAGCTCACATCTTTAATGTAAGTACGATTGCATATTTTTAGATATGAAGAATACTATTTAAACAATCAGTTGATGGTAATTTACCTGAAGCTGATTGTTTTTTACAATTGATTCTATTTCTAAAGAATTAGTAACTTTACAAAGAACAAAGTATAAATGAATTCCACTTTCCGCGGGGGGATAAGCCATCACCGTCGCTCAAGTGTCATTTTTGATGGCTTATCTATCTCCCTTCCCCCGATGGAGTCGCCTCCTGCCCCTATAATATGTTGTCTATCTTATTAGAGTTTAATACTCTGTATTTTGCACCACATAAAATTGCTTGTTAACTCCAATTAGTGTATCTTCATTCTTCTTTTCTTTGATGTATCTACTGAAATAAATTCTATCGATACAATAATATTTACCTATTAGAAAGTCAATTCTACTAATTAGTAAGCACTACTAAATTCACTGAAAATTCACTCAAAATGACCGATGAATAAATTGGAACCGTTGTCTATAATTTACTTATATTTGAAAGGATGGTGAAAATAATGAAAAAGAGAATAACTAAGTTACTACTCGCTTTTGGCTTTGTGTTTGCTTTATCATCTACAACAATTGCTTCAGCAGCAACTGTACAAGCACCTCCAATTTGTAAGCCTGATTATAGTAACGCTCCATGTGTACCTAAGGACTTGTGATTATTGTAAAAGTGATTACACTCTAATATTAAGTGGGTAAGACGAAAAACATTAAACTTTTTATCTCTGTTTTATGCCTAACAGCATTTTTAATCGGCCAAAGTCCGGCATCAGCTTTTAATTGTGGCACTGGTGCATCTGCGCCATGTTTAGACAGGCCTTAATCATTTAATACAATAGCGCTTGTTTCAATCTCTGGCGCTATTGTATTGTTCAGAGATGTTATTAAAAGAAATCAACTTCTTTGATTTTGAAAGAAATTTTGTATTTTTACAGTAGTCATGCCTGTACAATAAATTGTTACTTACATAAGCTAAATAACAACTGAGAAATTTATTTTACTCTCATCTCAGTTTACATGAGGACCTTAGATAAAGGTCCTTTTTTATTTTCTTAATTTTTAATGCATGTATTTCACTACTAATTGAATAAAATTATAGAGAATGGTTCATGCTTCTAAAAAAGAAGAAGGAGAACAATATTGATAAAATTTGAATTACATTTAAATGACTTTTATGTAGACACCCTTAATGACTTGGTTAGACAATTCAATGAGCTTATTCCTGATAATGCACCTTACTCATATTCATCTCAGGATGTTATTGAATTACTTCTCATTCGTGAACATGTGAATAGCGAACTAAAGCTGATTAGACCTTGAAGAAGGTCTTTTTTTATGTTTTTTAAACTTACAACTATGTACAGTGTTAACATATTTATTAGTTGAATTTCAACAAAAAAAGAGCCTAAGCTCCTTAAATGAAAAAATTACAAAAGTACATTTTAATTTGCATTCTAAATTGTACTATTTAATAGGAACGAACAGGTGAAATAAGATGAAGATAAGATAAATTGTCAATAGGTTCAATTAGGATTGGTCTCATAGAACCGCCAAAACTTATTCTTATCTCTTCTTCCTTGATTGCTTTTAATGCGTCCATTAAAAAACTCCCATCAATTGAAATATTTAAGTTAGTTTCACCTGTAATAGCCTTAATGTTCAAAGTTTCTTCTATTTTCCCTATTTCCGACGAGTTTGAGGAAATTTGTATTTTTAAATCATTCATGATTTCTAGATGTACATTATTATTTTTCCATTCACTCGCAAAGAGACAAGCTCTATCTATACTTTTTAATAGTTGATTTGTACTGAGAGTAATTGTTGTTTTCGAGTTTTCTGGAAGTAATCCTGAAACATTTGGGTAAATTCCATCAATTAATCTAGAAAAAAATGAAAGTGTATTTGATTTACAAATCATATACCGGTCTGTAAAAAAAATATTTAATACACTATGTTCATTATTAATTATTTTAATTAGTTCATTTAAACTTGTACTTGGTACAATGAAAGTTCCATCTACATTGGAGTTTATTGCAACCTCTCTTAAAGCTAAACGTTGAGAATTTGTTGCTACACACTTAAGCCTGCTATCTTTGACTGACATGTTAACTCCTGTTAAGACAGGTCTAGCCTCGCTTTTTGATACTGCAAAAACAGTTTGTTTAATAGCCTCTATTAGATCTTCACTAGAAATTGTAACATGTTTATTTTCATCTATTTGAGGAAGAGTGGGGTATTCTTCTGCATCAAATCCGTATAAGTTTGTTACTATTTCATTGGATTGTATGGTAACTAAATGTTTTTCGTTTACTTTTATATGTATTTTCTCGGGCAATTTCTTAACAATTTCGCTTAAAAACTTTGCTGAAATCACAACACTGCCAGGATTATAGACTTCCAATACTTTTCTTCCATCAATCATTAAAGGAATAACCTTTTCAATAATAAAATCTGAATTGCTACCGACAAGGGTTAAACCATTATTATTTGCAATTATCTTAATACCTGTCAGTATAGGAAAGGTTGTTTTTAAAGATACTGCTCTATTAACATCTGATATTGCCTTATTAAAACATTCATTATCTATTATAAATTCCATAGTTGATCCACCTCTTTTTAATGTAAGTGAAACTAATTCGACAAATTAAACTCTAACTCCTGCTTTTTCTGCTTTTTGTAATATGATTTAGAAAAAAATATAGACCATCCTTTAGTCAGACTCCTATCACTACGGTGCATCAGAGGCTGTCCCTTCCTAACTGGAATCATTCATAGGAGTTTAATAATACTCGGAACATTACATATCACTTTTTAAAACCTTGGTGTGTTTAGACCACCACAATTTAGTTTTATAGAAAAACATTTTATCACCACTTCTAAAGCATAATAAAAAGCAGCACTTTGTATTGAATGTGACTTCATGAACTATTTTTGTTCAAAGAGACAGGAAAAGATTTGTTCCTTTAATGGTTTTTAATTAATCTGATTTTATGCCACTATTATTGGAACTTCATCACCCTATTTCCTAGAGCAATTAGCTTCACTTATTAATTCCTTATCCTCTTTCTCATAATAAAAAGCACCTCCGAAGAGATGCTCAAAAAACTTTTAAAAATCTTATTATGGATAGTAACAATGACCATTATTAGTACATATTGGCCTAGGACCATCACCTTCGCCAACGTGTTGAGCGCTTGCCCCTGCTCCAAAAGATAAACTTACAATAAGCAAAGCAACAATCGACAATAACTTCTTTTTAATTTTCATAATTTTACCTCCTTTTTAGTTCATTTTTATCTTCCAATTGTTATATTCTACTTTTTATCCAAAACCCTTTATTTTTTTAGATTATTTTTAATTTTTAAAAATAAAAAACTACGTCGGTTTGGATGTGTTTTTTTATTTCTTCTATTGCAACCAAAGAAGCTTTATCGTTCTTAAAGTTTCTATTTCTAAGCTCTCTTTGCCCATTCATTAAACAAGATATATATAAGCAGTTATGAAGGCTGGCGCATATGAAATTTATGCAGGAACGACTGGAGCGTGGATCTAAGCAAATTACAACGGATGTATGCATATCTTAAAAGACTGCTGCACGTTCAATTGATAAGTTTGATGAGTACATGAAAGAATTTGAATAGTTTTGTGAAAGAAATGTGGTAGCATTTTAAATTCATACCAAGAACCTCATTTACAATATACAAAAAAGCGTTGGAGCCATACAGCTCCAACGCTTTACTATTAATACATCTTCAAATATTGCTCACGTTCCCATGGGTATACAGTCGTACGGATGACATACTGCCTTAATGTATAGAACTATATAGTATTAAAAATGTAGATAAAACAAGGTTTTCAAGAAATCATTTAACATGTGATTCTACAGCCTAAAAATAAAAATGGGGTATTTATGGGGTGGATTATGGGGTGAGATTAATTATTGAAAAACGTTGAGACCACTACATTTTGGTGGTCTTTTCTTATAGGTTTTGTGCTTCTTAGAAAGTTCTTCACGAACAATTGACTCCAACTGTAATTCGTCCACACTTACTGAAAACATATTATTTCTCCTTTCTTATAGGTCTTCTATATTTTTAACACCCCGAAAACTCATTAAAATGTTCACAAAACGTGAAAGTTTCACATAAAAAAATTTCCTCTATAGATTTATTATAATAATCAGCAATTTCTATTTTAATTTCATCTTTCGGCATACGTTGACCATTCTCATACATTTGTAGTGCACTAACACTTATGCCTATCTTATTTGAAACCTCTTTTCTCGAGGTCTCTCCGCGTAAATCTAATAACAATTTACCAACTTTCATTTTATCCATGAATTTATTCACCCCTTCACGTTTTGTGTTGTTAGTAAATTCAATATAAACTACACGAAATGTGTTGTCAACATTATAATAAAAAATATTTTACTTAACACAAAATGTGCTATTATTAAGAAAGGTGATTACATGACTGAACAATTTGGAAAAACATTGAGATTTTTAAGGAATAAACGGAATATTTCTCAGAAGGATTTTGGGAAAATTTTTGGTGTGGCCGAAAGTACAATAAGCATGTATGAACGTAATGAACGAAAACCTGACTTTGAATTATTGACTAAGTTCGCTGATTACTTTGAAGTAACTACTGATTATTTGCTTGGACGAGACATAAATAAACTCTTAGAAAACAAAGCTGAAAAAGAAGAAGCGGAATTCCAAGCTTTTGTAAATGATCCTTCTCTACAAAAGTGGTATAAAGAATTGCCTAAAAGTGAAGAAGAGGATTTGCAAAAACTACGATCTATATGGGAAATGATTAAGAATGATGTTAATAGCTAGCTAATGACAAACAATAAACAAAATAAAGAGATTTGGCTATGCCAAATCTCTTTATTTATAAGTATTATGTAGTTAAATTTACATAGATTATATTACAGGCATTTAGAATTATTTAATTACTTTTTTTATAGAAAGAAGAAATTAAAGGTGATTAAGGAATATTATTGGACATTAAAATAAAGTTACGGGGGACTTTTTATGAGTAGTAATTCAATGGTTTATGAAACAGGTATAGAGTTCGATCCAAGAGTCATCTATGAATCATTAGGAAGCAAAATAATAGAGTCGGATAGTATAGCAATTGCAGAACAAATAAAAAATGCACGGGATGCCGGAGCCGATTCTATATGTGTTGATTTTTCTCTATATAATGAAGGCCAAATTGAAATAACCGATGATGGGAGTGGAATGAGTTTAGAAGAAGTTAAAGAAAATTGGTTTTTTGTTGCAACCGCCAATAAAAATCAAAAACTTAATTTACTTGGAGGTAAAGGTATTGGTCGTTTTAGTTTATTTAGAATTGCAAACATAATAGAGATTATAACTGTCTCAAACGGAAAAAAATGCGAATTCCAACTGTCAAAAGAGGAACTAGAAAATAATGAAACTCTTACTGATTTTAAAATAAAGATTATCCACAGTAATACTGTCGAGAAAAACGGCACTAAAATTAGATTAAAAGATGTCAATACATTAGATTTATTAGAGATACAACAAGAATTAGAAAATTTAACTTTGCCAGGAAATAAAAAAACATTTGAAGTTATATATCCCAATAGTCTTGAAATGGTAAATTATCATGCACCTGAAGAGTGTGTTTTTGAAGCACCTTTTCATGCAAAAATAGAATTTTCGGGGAATAAAATCATATCGTATAATTATACTTGCACCTACAAAGGTGAAATTATCTACAACAACAATAATAGTTCAAGTCTTCAAACTAAAGCTACAAAATTAAAAAAAGTAGCTGATATAGGAATAACAACTGTTTTAATTAATAACTTTTTCTTTGACCCCACTTATAAAAATGTTACTAAAGGAAGAGAAAATGAAATTAAAACTCGTTTTCTAGATGCATTTCAAGGTATTTCAGTATACAGAGATAATTATAAAATCTATGGTCATGGAAAAGTAGACTGGCTAAAACTAGCAGAAAAAAGATTAAAGAAAGCTGCTGAAAACATTGATAATAAACAAACTTTTGGATATATAATTCTTGATCCAAATAAGTCAATAATTTTGGAAGAAAAAACAAACAGAGAAGGCTTCATAAGGAATGATGCTTCAACTTATTTTCATGATATCCTTGACTTAATTGTTACTCAATTTGGTAAAGATAGAAGTATATCAGTTGATTTAATTAAAAAGCCTAAAACTAGAACAGTAAATGGCTCCAGTTCTACTGGTTCTGGTCCTACTGGTTCCGGTCCTACTGGTTCTGGTCCTACTGGTTCCGGTCCTACTGGTTCCGGTCCTACTGGTTCCGGTCCTACTGGTTCTGGTCCTACTGGTTCCGGCCCTACTGGTTCTGGTCCTACTGGTTCTGGTCCTACTGGTTCCGGTCCTACTGGTTCCGGTCCTACTGGTTCCGGTCCTACTGGTTCTGGTAATAATGGAAACGAGAAAGACGATTATAAGAACAGGTATTCGAAATTTAAAACTATAGGATATATTGACCCTAAGATAAAAGATAATATAAAATCGCCAAAAGTGGCTTCACTTATTAACGAAATTACAACAATTAATGTTGAAAAATATCCTCTAGCTACAGCTTACTTACTAAGAAGCCTCACAGAAGTAATGATGGATGAATACCTTAGAGTACATCTTAGTAAAATTAAAAATAATTTCAAAGACTATGTAGTTGATTCAAACAAAAATATAAAGAAAGAACATATCAACACAAAAACTAATATACCAGGACAAAAAGACGTTCCTATCAAAGTAAAATTAATGGACTTTAAAAACTATCTTCCCACCGTCAAAAAATTTGATACTAGATCCTTAAAACACCTAAATGACTTAGCTGAATGCATCGACGATATTAATCTCGCTATGCATTGGACAGATAAATCAGTAAGCACCAATCAATTACAAACTCACTGGCAAAATTCAACTTTCTTCTTTGAATTTATATGTTCTTCTATATAAGTAAAATAAAAAAGCACAGACTCATAAGAGTTCTGTGCTTTTTAAGGTTCTTGCAATCTTTCTAGCCATTAATGGTGGAACCGCATTTCCAATCTGTTTAAAAGCAGCAGTTCGAGAATCTTCAAAATAAAAATCATCGGGAAAGGATTGAATTCTTGCAGCTTCTCTTACTGTTAAAGATCTATTTTGTTCTATATCTGGATGAATAAAATGATGGCCATCTTTTGAAATATGAGCCACTATGGTATGTGCTAAAGAATCGTATTTAACCATTTTATAACGATCTAAAAATGTATCACTATTTTTGTGAGTAATTAGTTCAATTGGTAATTCATTGTATTTTAATAATCTTTTTTCGTTGTTCCAAGTCTCTACTACTTGCTTGTAAATTTTTAAATCATTCTCATTGTTTGGTCTAGAAATATGTTGTGTAAGTATATTCCAGTTATTACTTCTAAGCCCTTCTATAGATTCATTTTTTTGAGTTAGATATTTTCCCTTACCATTTATACTTTCCCCGGCATTCATTTTCGGCAAATCACAAAAGAGCTCCTTTACTGAAGGAGATTCTTTCTCCATCAAAAAATCAGGATATTTAAAGTTGATATCATTTCTCCAACCAATAATGATAACTCTCTCTCTTATCTGAGTAACGCCAAAATCTTTAGCATTTAGTATTCTATAGTCCATTTTATAGCCTGCATTTATCAAATTTCTTCGTATGTTTTTAAATACTTTTCCATCTTGTGCTGTGAGTATACCTCTCACATTCTCAAAAACGAACATCTTAGGGTTATACTTTCTTAAAAACTTAATATAATACCTATAAAAATAGTTTCTTGGGTCATTTTTCATTCTATCTGGATCTCTAGAAATACCAGCTGTTGAATAAGCTTGACAAGGTGGTCCGCCAATAATTAAATCTACTTCATTTTCTTCTAATAGTTCATCAATCTTTGTAAATATACTCGGCATAGTCTTGTTATTAATTTCTGCTTCAATAACTTTATCTAAAATTTCTGGTGGAACATTATTATATAATTCGTTTCTATCAATTTCATTTAATAGGTATTTTTTATATGTATTTATTTTATTATTCTCTTTCAAATAATAATATGATTCTCTTGTCCTTAAAGTGTTACACGCGCTTTTATTCATTTCAACATGAGCAAGTATATCGAAACCTTCTTGTCGAAAACCTTCTGACAATCCCCCTGCACCTGCAAATAAATCAATTACTTTCACAGTATTCAACTCCTTAAAAAAAGTATACCAGGTTTATGCACATAAACAAGACACAAGTTTGCTTTGTTTTCAAATATATTAAAACATTTATTATAATATACTATCATTTATTAGGTCATTACATTATACTAAAAAGGAACAAACGTTCTTATATAGGAGTGAAACTATGCACAACCTAAGTCATTTGGAAGATTACATAAGAAAAATCTACGTTAAAATGAAAATAACAGAACCAAAAAAAATAGATTTCCAGTGGATAGCCAATCAATTAAATATAAAAGTTTTCTTCTGGAATGATAGAAGCCAAGCTTTATTTTTAAAGGAAAGAGCATTTATTTTTTAAAATAAGAATCTGATATACGAAGAACAATGGCAAGATTTTACACATGAACTTTGCCATATACTTATACATGCTGGAGACCAAATGCTTATGTCTTCACTTTTCCGTAATTATCAAGAAAACAAAGCAAAAAACTTTATGTATGAATTTTGTGTACCTGAATTTATGTTAAGGGAACTTATGAGTGCCCCTGAAGATCACCCTATTAATCTAATTATAGAAAACTTTCGGGTGACACCCGAATTTGCTCGCATCCGCTATGAACGTTACATGATGAAGCTATACCAGCAGCAATTGGATGCAGCATTTCAAGCGCAATTTTAATAATTTTGTATAGAATAGGTAGCTGTATTATACATAGAATTATGTTGGAGCTAGTATTACATACTAATGAAAGGAGAAATGAGTTATGGCTTCGTTTAGAAAAATTGGAGATGTTTGGCAGTACCGTGTACGCTATAAAGTTATCTATTCTGATGAATGGAAAGAAACTTCTAAAAGTGGTTATAAGACTAAGAAGGAAGCACAAATAGCATCTCGTCAAAAAGAAATTGAAGTGATGAATGGGTTTGAACAAGGTGAAATGAACTTTGCTATCTATATGCATGCCTGGTTGAACCAGTATGTAAAGGACAAGCTAAAACCGAATACCTATAAAACGTATCGAACAGTACTCGATAACCATGCTATACCACACTTTGGTAATCTGGAATTAAAAGATGTAAAACCGATGATGTATCAAAAATTTATTGATGGCAAGTTGGAAGAAGGATTATCTACGGAAACAGCTAGGAGAATTCATTACGTAGTATACCAAGCATTTAAACGCGCATTGATAAATGGCTATGTAACCAAAAACCCTTGTGAACATGTAAGTATAAAAAGGCGCGAAGTAAAGAAGTTAAAGTTCTTAGAACCAAAGTTAGTAACTCCTTTGATAAAAGCATTGTATAAGCGTGGACAAATTTACGGATTATTCTTTAAACTCCTATTCGATACTGGCCTTCGAAAGGGTGAAGCTGCAGCTCTACAGTGGTCAGATATTAATTGGAAAGATAGAACAATTACAATTAAAAATTCACTTGATTTCCAACCAGAAAATGACGATCCTATATTAGGAGATACAAAAACTTATCATTCTAGAAGAACAATCGAAATAAGAGCGCCCTTAATCAGTGAATTGCAGACGCATCTCAATTATCAAAATGAGCGAAAATTAGTTTTAGAGGAACTTTATAGTCACGATTTGAATCTTGTTTTGTGTCGTGATGACGGCACACCTTTGCCTAAATCTACTCTTTTTAATGCTTTCAAAGGATGCCTAGAGGAAATCGGTCATTCCTCTTTGCCTATCCATTCGACCAGACATACACATGCTGTCATGCTGCTTGAAGCTGGCGCAGATATGAAGTTTGTCCAGGAACGTCTGGGCCATGGATCTATGCAAATTACATCGGACGTATATGCACATGTTAAAAGAAAATTGCTGCACGTTCAATTGATAAGTTTGATGAGTAAATGAAAGAAATTGAATAATTTCGTGGTAGAAATGTGTTTGCATTTTAAATTCATACCACGAACCTCTTTTTACAATAAACAAAAAGGCGTTGGAAGCTTAGAGCCCCAACGCTTTACTATTAATACATTTTTAGATATTGCTCACGTTCCCAAGGATGTACAGTCGTACGGAACATATCCCATTCGATTTCTTTTGCTTCTACGAAGTTAGCGTAGATGTGTTCGCCTAGAGCTCCGCGGATAATCTCATTTTTACCAAGTTCTTGGATAGCTGCGTGTAATGATGGTGGTAAGTTATGAATACCGTCTTCAATACGCTCTTCTTCTGTCATAACATAAATATTACGGTCTACAGCTGGCGGTGGTGTTAATTTGTTTTTGATACCATCTAATCCAGCTTGAAGAATTACAGCCATAGCTAAGTATGGGTTTGCAGCTGGGTCTACTGATCGAACCTCGATACGAGTACTTAATCCTCTAGAAGAAGGAATTCGAATCAGTGGACTACGGTTTTGACCAGACCATGCAACGTAGCAAGGCGCTTCGTAACCAGGGACTAGACGTTTATATGAGTTTACAGTCGGGTTTGTAATTGCAGTGAAGCTTTGGACGTGTTTTAATACACCGGCCATGAATTGCATAGATGTTTCGCTCATTTTCATGTCTGCTGAGTCATCGAAGAATGCATTTTCTTTACCTTTAAATAATGATACGTTAAAGTGCATTCCTGAACCGTTAACACCGAATAATGGTTTTGGCATGAATGTTGCATGCAATCCGTGTTTACGTGCAATCGTTTTAACTACTAGCTTAAATGTTTGAATGTTGTCACAAGCAGTGATAGCATCCGCATATTTGAAGTCAATTTCATGTTGCCCTGGAGCTACTTCATGGTGAGATGCTTCAATTTCAAAGCCCATTTCCTCTAACTCAAGTACGATATCACGACGGCAGTTTTCTCCAAGATCTACTGGAGCTAAATCGAAATAACCACCATGGTCATTTAAGTCTAGCGTCGGCTCACCTTGAGCATCTAATTTGAAAAGGAAAAATTCCGGCTCTGGCCCTAAGTTAAAGCTAGTGAACCCTAGTTCTTCCATTTCTTTTAAAATTCTTTTTAAGTTACTACGAGGATCCCCAGCAAATGGAGTTCCGTCTGCTTTATTTACATCACAGATTAGACGAGCCACTTTCCCTTTTCCTGTAATCCAAGGGAATACTACCCACGAATTTAAATCTGGAACTAAGTACATATCAGATTCTTCAATACGAACAAATCCTTCGATAGAAGATCCGTCAAACATCATTTTATTATCAAGAGCTTTGTCGAGCTGACTCACTGGAATTTCCACGTTTTTAATCGTACCTAGTATGTCTGTAAACTGAAGACGAATAAAATTCACCTCATTCTCTTGAACGAACTTTTTGATGTCTTCTTTTGTATACTTACTCATTTTTCCACTCTCCTAAATATTTGATATTTTTTTAAACTCACTTAACGAAAAAAGCGAGATAAGTCCCCCTGCCTCAAAGAAGCTCGCTGCTGTCTTTGTGCCAATCGCATTTCTTCCTTAACAATTTCGCGTAACTCCTGATCAGAGATTACTTGTCGGACGTCCTTGGAGGTTGCAGGATTTTTCTTCATCTCAAAAATTTGTTTAATACCGGCTATGTTCACACCAGATTTCAATAAGTCTTTAATCTCTAGCAGGACATCGATATCGTCTAATGAGAACATGCGTTGCTTACCTTCCGTTCGTGCAGGCTGAACTAATTCTTGCTCTTCATAATATCGAATTTGTCTTGCTGTTAATCCTGTTAGCTGCATGACAATATTCATCGATAGCAGTGGCATGGAACGTCTCCATTCCTTTTCCATCGCTGCACCTCCTATGTAGGTTATAAACATAGTATATGTGATGTTAGCTAACATGTCAACACCATGTCAACAATTCTTACATAAAATTTTCAAAAAAATTAAACCACTCTCTATTTTTAGAAAGTGGTATTTTTTTGTTATTTATATAAAGACTGAACTGCCCCCAAAATCGCATATTTCACATGTTCATATGTCAATCCACCTTGGATAAAAGCAGTATAAGGAGGACGAATCGGTCCATCTGCAGTTAGTTCCATGCTTGAGCCTTGTATAAAGGTTCCAGCAGCCATTATTACATCATCCTCATAGCCTGGCATGTAAGCTGGTTCTGGCGCAAACTGTGCATTAATAGGTGAATGTGCTTGGATTGCCTTGCAGAACTGAATCATTTGATCTGGCGTCTGAAAGGAGACGGATTGTATTAAATCCGTACGCTTCTGTGAATAATGAGGCTCGGTTGTCATGCCTACTTCCTCCAAAACTGCTGAGGTAAAGATAGCGCCTTTTACCGCTTGCGAAACGACATGTGGAGCTAGGAAAAATCCCTGATACATATCTAATAATGTATTCAGTGAAGCGCCCGCCTCTGAACCTATACCCGGTGAAGTCATTCTATAAGCGCATTTTGTAACAAATTCTTTTTTTCCTGCAATATAACCACCAGTTTTAGCGATACCGCCACCTGGGTTTTTAATAAGAGAACCAGCCATCAAATCAACTCCGACGTTAGTTGGCTCAAGGGTTTCAACGAACTCTCCATAGCAGTTGTCCACAAAGATAATGACATCCTTTTTGATCCCTCTAATTTTTTCGACCATATCCTTAATTTGATTCACTGTGAAGGAAGGACGGACTGCATAACCTTTAGACCGTTGAATCGCCACTACCTTGGTTTTGTCGTGTATTGCATTTTTTACTGCTTCCCAGTCCACAGCACCATCTTCTAACAGGTCAATGTGCTGATAGTTAATGCCAAAGTCTTTTAGAGATCCAGTGTCCTCTTCTCCACCACTGACAATCGATTGCAATGTATCATAGGGTTTCCCAGTTATATATAATAATTCATCGTCTGGGCGTAAAACTCCAAATAGGCTAATAGAAATCGCATGCGTACCACTGATGATTTGCGGTCGAACAAGCGCCGCCTCTGCTCCAAAAGTCGTTGCATACACTTTTTCTAATGTATCACGTCCTTCATCATCGTAGCCATATCCAGTTGAAGGGTTAAAATGATGGTCACTCACGTGATGCTCCTTAAATGCATGAAGCACTTTCTGTTGATTGTGAAAAGCAATTCCTTCCACTTCTTTATGTTGTTCGACAATCTTAGATTCAGCTGATTCTGCCAGTTCTGTTACATTTTTTGATAAAGTAGTTATAAATTCCATGATGCATCTCCTAATTCTATTCGTTGTAATTTGTGTTTTGTTGGATAAAAATATACTTTCATTTATGAAAGCATTACTTCCTTTTGATAAAAGAGAAAAGACTAATTTCAAAAAATGAAATTAGCCCCTTTGTATAGTAGATATTAGAATTGTACTTCGCCGTCCCAGGCCATCATTCCGCCTGTCACATTAGTTACGTCGTAACCATTCTCTTCTAGAATTTCGCAAGCCATTGCACTGCGGCCACCAGCCTTGCAAATTATGTAATGAGGAACGGACGGGTCGATTTGATCCAAGCTTGTTTCCACTTGCCCTAATGCGATATGCTTTGCTCCAGGAATAATACCTGCATCCACTTCCTCTTGTTCACGTACATCAATAATATTTACTTGCTCGCCTGCATCTATTTTTTTTAGAAGCTCATCTGTCGTAATAGTCTTCATATTTAACCTCTCCACTTCATTTAAAGATTCTATCAAATAATAATAGGAGCAAGTGGAACTGTCAATGGATTCGATTTTACTCTTCTGATAATTTAACAGGTTTAGATGGAGCAAACGTAGAAATCGCATGCTTATAAATTAACTGTTGCTTCCCATCTGATTCAAACAATACTGTGAAATTGTCATATGATTTAACTGTTCCTTTTAATTGGAAACCATTTAAAAGAAATACTGTTACAAAAATCTCGTTCTTTCTTAACTGATTTAAATAATTGTCTTGAATATTCATCGGTTTCATCTTAATACCCCCGTTTGCATTTTACGCTAAAATACCCTAACACTTTAACTATTCGCCTTAATTATTTATTCTCCTGCAAAAAGCTATTAATTTCTTCTAAAATTCTTTTATTGTCTTCAAACGGATTAAACCAATGAATATCCATTTTGTTACGGAAATAGGTTAGCTGACGCTTGGCATATCTTCTAGAGTTTTGCTTCAATCTCTCAAGTGCTTCTTCAAGCGTTATCTTCCCATCCAAATATTCATAAATTTCTTTGTATCCAATCGCTTGGATGGATTGCGAGTTCCTAATACCATTGTCATAAAGTCCCTTTACTTCCTGCAACAGCCCCTGCTCCACCATGATATCTACTCGTTTGTTAATGCGCTCATAGAGTACTTCGCGGTCGATATTAAGACCAATAATATAATGGGGATAAACCTTTTCATGTCCTTGTTTTTGTTCAATTTCATCTCGCTGCATTCCAGTAAGCTCTAGCCTCTCAATTGCACGGATTACTCTTTGGACGTTGTTCGGATGGATATCCTTAGCAGCCTCTGGATCTTTTTTTAGAAGTCTTGCATATAATTCTTCCGCTTTAAGGCCTTCAAGCTCCTGTATCCTTGTGCTAGCTAGTTTTGGCTGTTCCGTAAAGCGGAAGTCATATAATACCGATTGCACATAAAGACCAGTTCCCCCAACAATAATGGGCACTTTACCTCTAGAAGCTATTTCTTCTATTTTGTCTCGTACAAGTTTTTGGTATTCTGCTACAGAGAAGCCATCTGTCGGATCCTTGATGTCCAACAGATGGTGTGGAACTCCTGCCATTTCATCTTCTGTAATTTTCGCGGTACCGATGTTTAACTCTCGATAAACCTGCATGGAGTCACCATTGATGATTTCCCCATTGTAAGCCTTTGCTAGCTCAATGCTTAACGCCGTTTTGCCTACTGCGGTTGGCCCAACAATTGCAATAACAGCTGGTTTTTTATTCATCCTTCATCATCCATTTGTAAATGTAGTCCATTGTTTTATCTTTTCCCTTTTCCTTTAAGAGTTCATGTCTTGCACCTTCCACCACTTGCACGGTTATATCCCTCATGCCTGCTTTTTTCATACCTTCCGCTACTTTAAAAATGTCCTTGCCGTCTTTTCCGATAGGATCCTTCCCACCGCTAATGAGCAGCACTGGTAAATCTTTGCGAATTTTCATGATTTCCGATTCCTTATGAATGGATTTCATCCCACCGAACATATCCACGTACAGCTGGTTAGATGGGATAAATCCACAAAGTGGATCTTCAATATATTTATTTACCTCTACCTTGTCAGTACTTAACCAGTCAAACTGAGTCTCTGGTTGATCGATTTGCTTGTTGAATCCACCGAAGGCAAGCGAGTTAAGCAATGGGCTTTCCCCTTGCGGCGATTTTATCTTAGAAGCTACTTTACCAATTAACCTTCCTATGTCTCCCATTACGCCAGGGTCAAATGCTGTACCACTTAGAATAACTTTTGACAGGGAGTCACTATATTTTTGCATATATCGACGGGCGACAAACGAGCCCATGCTATGACCAAATAAAATAACAGGAATTTCGCCTATTCCTTCTCGGACGGTTATCAATACCTCTCGTACATCCTCTGTTATTCTCTCGAAGCCTGAATGGTCTGCAAAATAACCTAGCTTACCATTTTTTCCAGCAGTCTTACCATGTCCCCGATGATCATGTCCACTGACGATAAAACCTTTATCGACAAGGAAATGCATAAATGCATCATAACGATCGATATGTTCGGCCAAGCCATGTAAAAGGTGGACATGGCCGATTGGTGTATCATTTGGTACATTTTTCATTACATAAATGAGATGACCATCTGACATCTTCGCTTCTAAAATTTCCTTCACTCGACAACACTACCTTCCGAAAACATAGCATCTAGTAAAGCTTCTTCCAATTGTTGCGAAAAACTTTCGGTCTCTTCCTTAGAATATTGGAGCAATTGCTTCATAACAATTAATACTTCATCCTTGTACATTTTATACTGATTAATATGGAAATAGAGCATACCAGTTCTTCTAACTAAGAAATCCACTGGAGAATATGCCATTTCCTCATGAACTGCATAATACACCTGCGCAAGCAGACCAAGCGGTAAATTTGAAGGGACTGTAGATAGAATATGAGCGTATTGAAATACTTTATCTACATTAGAGCCATAGAGTTTAGCTAATCTTCTACCTTCCTCACGTGACAAACCATAAGAAGGAGCAATTTGTTCTTTTACTGTAACAAAACCTTCAAATTGCTCAGAGCCCCCAGTTTCTCCACCGGATAAATTTAAATGTTTTGTTACACAAGGACCATACTTTTCGTCCCCAAGCTGCTTGGAAATTTTATCTACAATCGTCTCTGCCATTTTGCGATAGCCTGTCAGCTTACCACCCGCTATTGTTAGAAGGCCAGCCTCCGATTGCCAAATCTCATCCTTCCGGGAAATTTCAGAAGGGTCTTTACCATCTTCGTATATTAAAGGTCGTACACCAGCCCATGTGGATTCTACATGCTCTACTCCAACTCTTACATCAGGGAACATATAGTGAATCGCATCTATTAAGTATTCCACATCCTCTAGCGTAGCTACTGGATTTTGAATTTTTCCTTCAAAGAAGGTGTCTGTCGTTCCAACATATGTTTTTCCATCTCTAGGTATAGCAAATACCATTCGCTTATCAGGTGTATCAAAATAAATTGCCTGACGGAGAGGGAAAATAGATTGGTCAATTACTACATGAATACCTTTAGTTAGTCGCAGCTTTTTTTTGTTTTCGATTGCATCAAGTGCTCTCACACCATCAACCCATGGTCCAGTCGCATTAACTACTTTTTTAGCATGGATTGCTATTCTTTTGTTCGTTACCATGTCTACAATTTCAGCACCGACCACTTTGTTTTCGTCGTTATAAAGGAATGATCTAGCTTTAGCATAGTTTAAGCAAACAGCACCCTTTTCAATCGCTTTCTTTACAACTTCAATCGTTAGCCTTGCGTCGTCTGTCACGTACTCTACATAATAGCCTCCACCAAGAAGGTCTTTACTTTTTACTAAAGGTTCTCTTTCTAATGTTTCCTTTGCAGAAAGCATCAAACGACGCTCTTCCTTTTTGACTCCTGCTAGATAATCATAAAGCTTAAGGCCAGCAGAAGTGCTTAAAGGTCCGAATGTCCCTTGCTTATGGAACGGTAGAAGCATACCGGTAGGCTTAGAAACATGAACCGCATTTTCATATACGATTTCTCGTTCTTTTCCGACCTCCGCAACCATTTTTATTTCCATTTGCTTAAGGTAACGCAAACCACCATGGATCAGTTTTGTAGATCTACTAGATGTCCCTGCTGCAAAGTCTTGCATTTCTATCAAGGCTACAGACATACCTCTTGTTACTGCATCTAGGGCAATACCTGCACCAGTAATCCCGCCTCCGATTACTAATACGTCAAATTCGTAAAAGTTTAGTGTGTTAAGTATTTGCTCACGTTCTACTGAAGATTTCACTTAGTCCACTCCTTGTTCTGATATTTTGAATAGTCTTGTTGCTTCTACGGCTAGTTTCCAGCCCTTATATAATCTCTTACGTTTTTCCTCATCCATTTCCGGCTCATACAAGCGCTGGCTTTCTCTCATGTTCGAAAGCTCTTGCTCATCCTTCCAAAATCCCGTGGCCAATCCCGCTAGGAATGCAGCACCAAGTGCTGTTGTCTCATTGAGCTTCGCTAGCTCTACCGGTAAATTTAACAAATCACTTTGGAACTGCATGAGAAATTCGTTACTTACTGCCCCACCGTCTACTCGGAGAACTTCTACCTCCACACCAGAATCCTTCATCATCGTATCTAAAACATCCTTTGATTGATAGGCAAGTGACTCCAGTGTCGCACGTATAAAGTGCTCCTTGGTTGTGCCTCGTGTGAGCCCAAAAATTGAACCTCTTGCATCAGAATCCCAATATGGGGTTCCTAAGCCAACAAAGGCAGGTACGACATAGACACCTTCTGTAGAGTCGACTCGTTTTGCGTAGTTCTCAGATTCACTTGCATGTTTTAGCATACGGAGTCCATCTCGTAGCCATTGTATGGCTGAACCAGCCACAAATACACTTCCCTCTAATGCGTATGTGACTTTACCATCCAAGCCCCAAGCAATTGTCGTTAGTAGACCAGAGTCAGATGTTACGGCTTCCTCCCCGGTATTTAATAGCATGAAGCAACCTGTACCGTAGGTATTTTTCGCCATGCCCTTTTCAAAGCAGCATTGACCGAACAAGGCAGCCTGTTGATCTCCTGCGGCACCAGCTATGTCTACCTCCTTGCCAAAGAAAACAGACGGATCTGTCTTTGCATAAACTTCTGAGGAGGAAGCAACTGTAGGTAGCATGTTCATCGGTATATTTAACTTCTCGCAAATCTCTTGATCCCACTCTTGCTCGAAAATATTATACATCATCGTTCGAGAGGCATTTGAATAATCTGTGACATGTGCTTTTCCATCTGAAAGCTTCCAGATTAACCATGTATCAATGGTCCCAAACAGCAGCTCTCCAGCCTCTGCCTGCTCTCTTGCCCCCTCGACATTATCTAAAATCCATTTGACCTTAGTTGCAGAAAAGTAAGGATCCAACCTTAAGCCTGTTCTTTCTTGAAAGAAGGATTCTAGATCATCCTTCTTAAGATCATCGATAATAGACTGAGTCTGTCTTGATTGCCAGACTATCGCATTATATACAGGTTTGCCTGTATGCTTGTTCCAGACAACCGTCGTTTCCCGCTGATTGGTTATCCCTATTGCATGGACATCTCCCGGCTGACTTCCACTCTCCGTTAATACGGCCGCCAATACCGAGAGCACAGTCCCCCATATTTCTTTTGCGTCATGCTCTACCCAGCCTGTTTTCGGAAAATGCTGCTTGAATTCCTTTTGAGAAGAATGAACGATGTTACCTTCCTTATCAAACAGAATAGCCCTTGAACTAGTGGTTCCTTGATCAATTGATAAAATATACTTCCCCATATAACCCCTCCTACATTACTCTTTTGAACATCTTTTCAATTTCATACGTAGAAAAATGGACAATGACTGGTCTACCGTGCGGACAAGTCAGTGGATGCTTTGCATTTTTAAGGCTGACTAGCAACTGCTCCATGTCATGTAAAGTTAAATAATGGTTTGCTTTAATCGAGAGCTTACAGCTCATCATGATCGCAGCTTCTTCCCGAAGCTTTTTAATATCTGTTTTTCGGTTCGTCAATACTTGCTCGATCAGTCCTTCGATAATTTTCGTTTCATGCCCCTTAGGAAACCAAGCTGGATGGTCTCTGACAACAAAGCTGGAAGAACCAAATTCCTCTAAGAATATCCCTACTTTGTGTAGCTCCTCCAAAGATTCCTTAATACGATAGGATTCATCTAAAGAGTAGTGGAATGTGAGTGGCAATAAAAGCGCTTGGCGCTCAGTTGCATCAACCTCTCCTACCTTTTCTTTATAATACTCGTATTTGACGCGTTCTTGAGCCGCATGCTGGTCAATCAAGTAAAACCCATCCTGACTTTGCGCCACAATATATGTACCATGGATTTGACCAACCACATGAAGATCTGGAAACGGCTCTTTTTGTTCTATGATTTCTTCTGGGTATACTTCTTCCGTAAGAGGAGACGATTCCTCATAGACCTTAGGGGTTCCTCCCCAATTGGTGTCTTCAGGGCCTAATGGAGTAGAAGTAGCTATAGGAGTCGTAGTATCTTGCTCCTCATTCTGAGGAGGCTTTACCGACTCGTAGGTTTGTTTAAAAAAGTCAAACTGGTAGCTAGGCTGTGGCTTTGGCCTTACGGGTTTTTCTTTAATCTCCGGTGGCTGCTGAGAGCGATGCATAACAGAACGGATGGTCTTCTTCACAAGCTCCATCAGTTCCTTTTCCTTACTCAGCCGGACTTGATGCTTCGCTGGATGAACATTCACATCCGTTAGCATTGGATCTGTTTCTATGTTCAATACGACAATCGGATAACGACCTATTGGGAGTAAGGTATGATACGCCTCTACAATTGCATTGTTCAGCCCGTAATGCTTTACCCAACGGCCATTGACAAGAATCGTCATATAGTTTTTAGATGCTCTCGTAACCTCCGGAAGCGTACCATATCCGGAAATTTTAAAATCAGAGGACTCTGCCTCAAATTTAATCATTTTTCTAGCATTGGACACTCCGTAGATCGAGGCAAGAACCTGTCTCAAATCTCCGCGGCCACTAGTTTGTAGGATCGTTTGGTCGTTGTGTGAAAGCTTAAAAGCTATTTTAGGAAAGCTAAGTGCTAGCCTATTAATAAGATCGATAGTATGACCTAGCTCCGTTTGAATAGTTTTCAAATATTTAAGTCGTGCTGGTGTGTTAAAGAACAACTGCTTCACAACGATATCAGTCCCTCGGCGAATGGGAGCCGGGGTACAAGATTGAATCTTCCCGCCTTCTAATTCCACCTTTGTACCGATGTTTTCCCCATTCGATGTCCATAGAAGGATTTTAGATACAGAGGCAATACTAGCAAGTGCCTCCCCACGAAAACCTAGGGTGCGAATACGGAACAAATCATGCTCAGTCATTATTTTAGAAGTGGCATGTCTGGAAAAGGAACGAAGAGCATCCTCTTCATCCATACCTTTTCCGTTGTCGGTTACTTGTATTTCTGCTAGTCCTGCTTCTTGTAGCATGATTTCAATGGAGGTGCTTTCTGCATCAATGGCATTCTCCACTAATTCCTTCACGACGGAGGCAGGACGCTCCACTACTTCCCCCGCCGCTATTTTATTGGATAAAAGCTCTTCCATTACGACGATCTTCCCCATTGTTGCTCACCACCTATTATGTTTTAATCTAGCTCATTTTGCAGTTCATATAATAATTGAAGAGCCTCTAAAGGTGTAGTACCCGAAATGTTAACCTTTTTAAGCCTTTTTACTATTTTTTCTGTTGTTTCGTTGTCTGATGTTTTCGCTTCAACTATTTTAGTAGCTGTTGATGGGGTAGGCAACTCATCAAAAAATGATAGCTGAGTATTTGCCTCATTCTCCTTTTTTGATTCCTTTTTGTCCTGCTGCTCGAAGGTATCAAGAATTTCCCGAGCTCTGGAGATAATTCCTTCCGGAAGCATCGCAAGCTCTGCCACATGAATACCATAGCTTTTATCTGCTGGCCCATCCTGTAGCTTATGAAGAAATACGACCTTACCATCCTTCTCCGTAGCAGCTACATGAACATTTCGAAGATGGGACAATGTTTGCTCAAGTTCCGTCAGCTCATGGTAATGGGTAGAAAATAACGTATTTGCCCCAATATGATTATGAATATACTCCATCATCGCCTGTGCAAGGCTCATGCCGTCATATGTGGACGTTCCTCGACCAATTTCATCAAATAGAAGAAGACTATTGCTTGTTGCATTGACAATGGCATGTTGCGATTCCATCATTTCAATCATAAAAGTACTTTGACCACCAGCAAGGTCATCTGCAGCTCCGATTCGTGTAAATATTTTATCTACTATCGGCAATTCTGCTGATTTAGCTGGTACATAGCAACCGATTTGTGCCATAATGACAGTTATTGCCACCTGTCTCATAAAAGTACTCTTACCAGACATATTAGGTCCAGTAATTAGCATCATATTTTCTTCTTCAGTGAGCACACAGTCATTAGGGACATATAATTGGTTGTTCATCATTTTCTCTACAACTGGATGTCTGCCCTCTTTGATAATCATAGCTTTCGAATTATGAAAGACAGGTCTCGTCAGACGATGTTTTTCAGCAACTTCTGCAAAGGAAATATACACATCTAGCTCACTAATTTGTTTGGCCAGCTTTTGAACAAGCGGAATATAATGTTTAATTTCCTCTCGGAGCTCGGTGAAAAGTTCGTATTCAAGCACTAAGCTTTCGTCCTCCGCAGATAGAATAAGAGATTCCTTCTCTTTCAGCTCGTCCGTTATGTACCGTTCCGCATTTGCCAGTGTCTGTTTCCGGACATATCTAGATTCATCTGCATAATGGATATTCGATTTGGTCAGCTCGATATAATATCCAAACACTCTGTTATAGCCTATTTTTAAATTTTTTGCTCCCGTGATTTCACGCTCTCTTTGCTCGAGCTCTGCTATCCACTTTTTCCCGTTAACAGAAGCATCTCGAAGCTGGTCTAAACGTTCGTTATAGCCGTTTTTAATAACCCCTCCGTCTTTCACGGAAATCGGTGGTTGATCGCTAATTGCATCTGCAAGTTTTCTCCATATATCCTGACAATCCTCAATTGCTTCTCCCAAACGCTGTAACGTTTCGTCCTGCGTTTCCAATAACAGCTGTTTAATCTGCGGGATTTTAGAAAGAGACTGTCTTAGCTGGGCAAGATCTCTACCCCCTGCACTTCCAAATCCTATTCTTCCGACCAAACGCTCTAAGTCGTATACCTCTTTAAACAGTTCTTTAATTTCCTCTCTAAGCATGAAATCATCTAAGAAGCTTGTGACGATATCAAGTCGAGATTCAATTGCCTGCTTAGTGGCAAGTGGCTGATGAATCCATTGTTTTAATTTTCTTCCACCCATTGCTGTGACTGTCTCATCGAGCAACCATAATAATGTTCCCTTTTGATCTCCATTTCGGATAGAGGATACAAGTTCTAGATTGCGCTTGGAATGGTAATCCATCGCTAGGAATGCTTCTCTTTCTTGGAAAGTTAAGGGCTGAATGTGTAAAAGCGATCTCTTTTGTGTTTTTTGTATGTATTTTAGTAATCTTTTGATGGTACGATGTGTAGAAACCGGATGATCCTTGACATACTTTTCTGCTTCTTCATCTGTCAGCTCCTCCTGCTCGATAGACAGTACAAAATTGTGAATCGAGGATAATTCATTGATTACTAAATACATTTGCTCGCTTACAATCAGTTCCTTTGCTTGCAATGCTAATAGCTGCTGAACTACTTCCTTTTCGTCGCCTTTTATAATAGTAGTAAACCCATCACCAGTAGATACGTCTAGATAGGAGAAGACGATTTCATCTGTAGACAGTAAATCAGCAGATGCAATAAAATAATTCGTTTTATTATGTAGCGACTTCCCTTCCATTAGAGTGCCTGGAGTCACGAGTTGTACAACCTCTCGTTTTACCACCCCTTTTGCTACTTTCGGATCCTCCACCTGCTCACAGATTGCCACCTTATACCCTTTTGTGATCAAGGTTTCAATATAGCTCTGAGCTGCATGGTGTGGCACCCCACACATCGGAATGCCGTCCTTCCTGCTTGTTAAAGTAATTTCCAAAATAGATGCTGCTTTAATCGCATCATCATGAAAGAGTTCATAAAAATCGCCGAGACGAAAAAACAAAAAAGCATCTATGTAGTCTTCTTTAATCTTTAAGTATTGTTGCATCATTGGAGTAATTGTAGTCATTGTTAACCTCTTCTCATTGTTACTACACCTATTATAACAAATTAAATAAATGAAGCAGACATAATGCGAGCTCTTTTATTTGTTTTATGTTGGAAAATTTACATTGCTAAAGAGGTGCATACGCCATCCTCTTTCATTGACCTTCCTTAAGAACGGATACACATTCCCGCTATTACAATCCTAAAAAGTATTAACCTTTGCAAGTACAGTTGGATTCCCCTCATTTAAAATGACCTTAGGTAGGAAGCTAGACTAGACAAAAGCTTACACTTTCATATCTCCATATCTGTCTCTACAACCAATTAGGAAAAAATATATACTATTTTACCCCATAAAAAAAAGCCGGACTGCGCCGGCTTATTAAAGAGAGGACGAATCGTGGAAGTCTTCAGATGAGCTGGATGAAGAGCTGGAAGAACTAGATGAGCTTTCATCTTCATAGGACCATTCTTCCTCGAAGTCTTCATCATACACTTGTATACAAACAGTTGTTTCTCCAACGACCTCAGCAAGCAATTCTCTCTCTACAGTTACTTGGAATTGACCATTGACAATGATAGCCTCTGTGCAGTTTGGTTGCTGGATAACACGCACATGCACTTCTTCACCAGTAGAGTCTTTATCTCTGAAGCTTAGTTTGATGCGGTCTTTATAGTTCACTGTCTCAGTAAATACCGATGTTTTGGAGTGATCGTGGTGGGCATACCACACATTGATATCAAATTTTCCTGTTACTTCTACAAATTTCCCATGTTTTTTGGATTGATAAGTATGATTGATAACCCAGCATCCTAAAATGCTAGAAGGTGTGTTTGGTGGTCGAAGCGTTTCACAAGATTCCGTTCTCTTCTTACCTTTAGCAACAACTGCCTTCGTCACGATATGTCGCAAATATTTCATGTTCTTCCTCCTTGTATTCAAGTCATAACATCATATGCACCGTTTGCCCAATCGGTTCATCAGTTTTAAGATGTTGTGTAGACAAAAAGGGAAAGAACTACAAATTTTTTCATTTCTCATGAGTATTCGACATTAGTTATACATCGACCTTTGGCCAAATAGCTTTCCAGTTTTTATTCATCATACGTCTTTCATAAATCGCTTTAAGGTCGCTGCTTGCATTAAATCTAGGAATTGGTCTTACATGCATCTGGAGGACGTCATCCACTCCATGGGGAGCAGTTAAAATTAACTTATCCCCCTCTAGTTTTACGCCCAGAGCCGTCATCGTTTCTGGAAAATTGGCTATCCCGTCTGTCGCAGACTTATAGGGAGGGAGATTATTAACTTCATGCATTCTGGCCTGATAGCGAATAACTTCTGCTCTATCCTTTTCTCCATTTCCTCATCTAGACAACTAGAGTCAAAATAAATAACATCAATATCTGCTAGTGGAGTTCTTGCCTCATAATTATGCAATGTATCCCATATTTTGGAGCGTACAAATCCAGCACATATCCACCAATCCGGAAGCTTCAAATTCTTTACAACTCTCAATAAATTCATCATCCAAGCATCAGCCTCGATTAAAGCTGTAATTTGTTGCTCTGTATGAATATCCATTCTATGCATCTACTTTCTGTTTTCTACTATAAAATGTCAGCTTCCATCCTATGGAAATACTAATTATAAGCACTAAAATGTATAACCACTCGAGGCTAACTATAGTAACTATCATATGAACAAATGCCATGACACCAACTAAAAACATTGACCCAAACACTTTAATCATCGAATTATCCTGAGCTTGCTTCGGTGTATTGGAAAATGGAAAAGGATCTTTGATGAATATCCAGTAGGAAACTATTGTTAGTCCTACTGCAACTAGCAAAGCTATGATTATGTCCAACCATATTCGGAAGGAAAAAATCCAAAGGAAAACTATACTTAAAGGAATTAATATAGGCATAAAATAGTTAATAATAGTAGCCTTCAAGGTTGCACTATATACAGTAGCTCTAGTAGGAATCGGTGCTACGTAAAAAATCCAATGGGCCTTATAGTAGTTAGAAAACTCAAGCATTGGAATTACCGAAGGAACAAAGATTAGCGCAAAATAGATCACCATAAACGAATTTCCACTCGCTACTTCCTCATAACTGCTAAACCTCAAGTTATTGAAAAGCATAATAAATGGGAAAACAACTGCAAAACCTAGCAATGGATAAATTTTTAGCTTCAATTCCCTTTCTTCCTTTAACATAATGGAGGAAAATCTATAAAAAACCTTCTCTTCACTCGTTCTGCACAATACCTTAGACCAAAAGGTAGTCAATCTTCGAGCCTTTTTCTTTCTTCTATTTGAATCGCTCTGTAATTTGGCTAGGTAGTTTTCAAAGGCAGGCATGAGTCGCACGTAAAGTAAAACAGCAAAAATAGGTATGATAATTGCAAGCACGCTGAAAACAATCGTATAAAAAGCATCATTGCCATTAAAAAACAGCTCCAAAGGTGCAGCATACCAAAAAGGTGGGAGGAATAAATGCCACCATGCGAAGCTATAGCCAATATCTAAATTTACGATGTCAAATATACGTGCTATTAACTGATAGCTGACAGTCATACCAATTGCTAGGAAAATTTGAACGTAATTAATAACATCCTTTAGGAATTCTCCACTAAAGAAGCGTAGGATAAATAGATAAACAAAAGCTGTAAAAATGACCGTCAAACAACTTATTAAAATAATTTCAAGCAAAAATAAAAGTGCAAACAGTATACCAAACTTAAATATACTAACTACCAATGGAATAGCAACAAAGGAGCCGGTCAATAAAACAATATAAATCAAAATATGCATGGTCTTAGCAGCATTGATCGTTCTATTGCTAATTGGCTTCGGCTGTAAGATATTCTTATCTCGGATATCTAAAAGTACTGCAGAAAAGTCGGAAATCATAGAAGTCATTAAGATAAGAAACAGCGTGCTGAACATAATAGTAAAAGAAAAAAGAAAGCTATTTCCTAAAAAAAGAAATGGGGTCAACAGGATAAGTCCAAAAAGTCCATAAATCCATAAAGATTTTAGAAATTGATTTCCATCTTTTTTTACTTTAGAGCCATTGAAAATAGGAGGCATTCTACGACTATCCATCGTCAGCTTAAGCTGCAAGATCCTTCTCATCATGTCATAATCAATATCCAGCTTGAGAAAAACTGTACTAAAGCGATCTAGCACTCTTAGCGATGCAAAATCCTTCATAGCCTTTTCCCCTCGCTTACTGTTTGTACAAAACGTTCTGCTATCTCTTCATGCTCAGTAAACCCAGTCAATTGATTAAAAATCCCCTCCAGTGAGCCCTCCTGACTTTGCTGTTTTAGCTCTTCAAAGCTTCCATCTGCTACTACCTCCCCGTTCACCAATAGCACGATTCGATTACTGATTTTTTCTACGACGTCCATAATATGAGAGGAATAGAAAATTGTTTTGCCTTGCTCAGCAAGTTTTGCAAGAATCTCTTTAATAACCATGACACTGTTGGCATCTAAGCCACTAAGTGGCTCATCGTAAAACAAAAGATCAGGGTCATGCAACAGGCTAGAAATGATTAATACCTTCTGCTTCATCCCTTTTGAAAAAGAGGAAAGCCTTTGATGAAAAGCACCTTCTAGACCAAATTCTTTCATGAGAGAAAAGGCTTTTTCCTCGGCTTTCTCGCTCGTTAGTCCATACATTTCACCAGTAAAAATTAGAAACTCAAAGGCTGTCAGGTTTTCATAAAGCTCCGCAGTTTCTGGGACATAGCCAATCCGTTTTTTATATGTATAATCACTTTTGTGTATATTTTCCCCAAAAATCTCAATCATCCCTGAATAACCTTCGATTAAACCAAGTATTAGCTTCACTGTAGTACTTTTACCTGCTCCATTCGGTCCAATATATCCGATGATCTGTCCCTCGTAGACATCTAAGTTTATCCCGCTTAGAACCTGCTTGTTCCCAAAGCTTTTGGAAACATTTACTAATGATAAAATTTTTTGTGGTTCCATCTAACTCCCCCTTTATTTATATATCTATAGTAGTTACGTTATGAAAAGAACTATTTTCTGTAACTATCTATTTCAGTGTTTCCTAGTATAATAGAATGTAATTATTCAAAATATTTACATTTATAGTGTAGCATATAGATAATAGTGTTTGATGTCCAATTTTCTTACTTATATTTTATTTGTATTACTGTTGAATTTTTCAGTTAAAGAGTGTAGGATTTGCTAGAATGAAAGTACAGAAGGTGTAAGGAGAGAATTCGAATTGTTGACTACTCCAGAATCTAATAAAAAAACAATCACGTTATTAATCATAGGGATAATTTTTATTTCCTCAACACTGCGGGCCCCACTTACTGCAGTTGGTCCAATCATTTCTTATATTAGGGAAGGCTTGGACATTTCTAATGTATTAGCAGGGTTTATCACTACTATCCCATTGCTTGCCTTTGCCATCATCTCCCCATTTGCTCCTAGAGTAGCACGTCGGTTAGGAATGGAAATGACATTGTTTCTTGCCATATTGCTACTGGCGGTAGGAATTGCAATTCGCTCCATCGGCACTCCATTTTTCTTATTATTCGGAACTGCCTTGGTAGGAGTAGCAATTGCATTTGCAAATGTATTGATCCCTAGCTTCATCAAGCTAAAATTCCCATTACAGATTGGGTTACTCACAGGTATCTTCACGGTTTCTATGAATCTATCAGCTGGCATCGGTGCCGGCATTAGCTATCCTATCGCAGAAGGAACTTCGTTTGGATGGCAGGGAGCCCTTGGTTTTTGGTCTATTTTAGCTATCGTTGCCTGTTTAGTTTGGATACCACAAATTAAGAAAAAGCAACAGCTTGTCACAGAAGGACCGGACACCAATCCAGTGAAGGCTAAATCTATCTTAAAATCTCCACTAACCTGGTCAATTACCTTATGTATGGGTTTCCAATCGCTTATTTTTTACACAACCGCTGCATGGATTCCTGAAATATTGCAGACACAAGGAATGGAAGCAGAGAAGTCAGGCTGGATGCTATCTATCATGCAATTCTCACAGCTTCCAATGACCTTTCTAATTCCGATACTCGCAGGTAGAATGAAGGATCAGCGAATTCTAGTAGCAGTGTATACAATTTGCTATTTAATTGGTTTCACAGGGTTATTATACGGAAGTCTATCACTTGCAATACTCTGGATGGTATTCCTAGGATTAGGTGGAGGGGCATCCTTTGGGCTAGTTATGATGTTCTTCTCTCTTCGATCCAGAACACCAATGGAGGCTGCTGATTTATCCGGTGTTGCCCAGTCAATTGGATATTTACTCGCTGCTATTGGCCCTGTCTTCTTTGGCTTTGTTCACGATACGACAGGAAGCTGGAATACTCCTATGATTTTATTCATCGTGACTGCTATTCTCCTATTTTCTGCCGGAATGCATGCTGGTAGAAATAGATTTGTATCAGAGGCTTAACAAACGAGTATATTGAAGGGCATCATTTCTTAATGGAATGATGCCCTTCAAATTTTTTAATGAAGAAAGTTAAAAATACTTGGGTAACTTATAAAGAAAACCTCGATATGTCGCTATATTTATTCGTTAAACCAAGACGTTACATAGAAAATTATTCATTGTTTTTTTCATTATAATTTAATATTTTATAATAAAAATACATAATTGTGACAAGGCCAATACCCAAAAGTATACTCCCAGTAGCTAAAAAATTATTTGTATAGCCCGAGATTCTCATTAAGTATATCTCTGTATCTGCCCCTCCCTCTTTTGAAAGCCAATGATCCGCTAAGGAAGTACCAAAATGCACACTGGAAAATATCATTATTAACCCGAAAATACTTAATAAGGCCCCTAGACTAACAAAGCCCTTCATTTTATCTTTAGTCATATTACTACTCCTATCTATCTTTTAGAATTGTCGTGGCTAATTTTGAAGACTTGTTATTCACGATCTGCCTTACAATATTAGCTTTCAAATACTTTTCTACAAATTCAACATTGCTCGGAAAATCTGTTTCACATTCCTTCATGAATAATTTTAATGAACCCATCATAAAGTAAAATTTTGTTTATGGTATTTTTCATAATTCCTATTGATTTGAAATCGAACAATCTATAAATAAATTTATTCTTTTCTAATAATATAATTTTATAGTTTTCCGCTATAGGCTGAAGCATTCCGTGGGGTGAGCGGAAAACGGTCACCGTCGTTTTCGCGAGCATTCTGATGCATTACTACAGCCCTCCGCTATAAGGAACAAGTAAGAAATGTTCGTTTTTAATTGGCAAAGTGCTATTTATGAAATTAACTTACCTATAAAAACTTATTCAACAGTTGTATCTCATAACCCTCTTCTTTATTTGTTGACACAACAAAATGCCCCCTAATTTCTCCAATAACAAAAGACCATCAATCTTATCATTGATGGTCTTTCCATTCCTGAATAATCCATGATTAATACGGATTTGGCTGATAGGAATAATTCGGTGTTAACTTTTCATTGTTATAGGGCTTATGGAAAATATGTGTAGTAGCAGGTGACATAGGTGGGATAAGCCAAGTCCAGTTTCCGCTGACATCTCTACCTGCATCTCTTTCTATTTCCTCGAACTTTTTAAACTGATGTGCCGCAGTATGATGATCAACAATACTGACCCCATCCTCCTTAAAGGAATATAAAACGGCAGCATTCAACTCAACTAATGCGCGATCCTTCCAAAGTGAAGCGTTTGACTTAGTGTTCAAGCCCATTTGCTCAGCAATCCTTGGTAACATGTTATAACGATAATCATCTGCAAGATTCCTAGCACCTATTTCTGTACCCATATACCATCCGTTAAATGGAGCAGCTACGTAGTTAATTCCACCAATCTCTAGCTTCATGCTGGAAATCATCGGAACGGCATACCATTTTAGCTGTAGGTCTTGAAACCACTCCATTTCTGGATGGCGGATGGAAACCTCTAATATATAAGATTCTGGAATGTCAAAAAACCTTGCAGGCTGATCCTTCACTTGAATCACTAGTGGAAGTACATCAAATTTCGTGCCTTTCCCTTTCCACCCAAGCTCCTCACATACTTTCGTAAAAGCTAGAGAGTCAGGGTCTCCAATGACCCCTGCCTCCGTTTCATACCCTGCATAACGTATTAGCTGATGATTCCAAATACGAACATCACTAGGAGAAAAAATCGAAATTGTCGGCCTGATTCTTCCTTCGTTTGTAGCGTATTGAATATGGTCAAGTAGGCTCTTTAAAATATCTTCTTCTTTATGTAACTCTCGCTTATCTATGACCGTTAGACTTTGCCAAAACAAACGACCTATACATTTATTACTATTGCGCCACGCTACTTTAGCACCGAAATCCAACTCTTCCGCTGTATGTACGTAAGTACCATCACGATTGATCTCTTCTTCTATTTCTTTCAGGCGAGCAACCAACTCTTGTTCCTCTTTACCTGTTTCTGAATAATAAAGTCTCATAAAATCCTGCGCTTCATTTAACATGATCTTATTCCCTCCCACTATCTCTTCCATCTTAGTGGAAGTCAGCAGCCACAAACAAGTACCCCATTTGGTTTATATGTGAGGATTTTATGACACCCATTCAAAAGAACCAGAAAAAAAACTATATACCGCCAACTCTCAAATATGTTAAAATCAATTTAACTTTATAAATTCCGGTCTTGTAGCTCAGTTGGGAGAGCACCACCTCGACAAGGTGGGGGTCGCTGGTTCGAGACCAGTCGGGACCATCAATTAATAGTAGCCACAACCCTTGTTCTTAAAGGGTTTGTGGTTTTTTTATTTTCATTAAGATTATGTCATTTTTTATTGTTGGGGTTAAAACGGGGTTAAAATCTAAGTGAAATAATCATAAATCTTATTAATACATAGGAAATTATTATATATTCCTTTTAAATCTTTGCTTTGGTAATTTCTAATTTAAAGTGCATATAAAAAATGAGCTGGAAGATGTATCTCCAAGCTCATTTTATATTGGTATCTTTTTTACTTGCCTGCTGCCGCTAATATTGCAATGCTCCACATAATCAGAGTAAACGATATTGTAAGCCAAAAAGTATTGACTGTAGTTTTTTCTTCGTGTTTTACCTTTTTCAATATAGAAACCAAATTTAAACAAAATATAACACACAAGATAGGCATTAAAAACCCTCCTATGAGTAGAGAAGCAGTAATCATATATTTTCACTCCTTTGTAGTTGTTTATCATTGTTCAACTAAGCTGCCCATTTAGATCAATAAGAAAAAAGGCGTTACTCCTTCTTGAAGTAAAGCACCTCGTTACTTTAAGTATATTTTCACAAATCTCTTTATTGTAAAGTTAAATCATCAGCAAATACCTCAAGTTCATAACTTTTCATATCACGATCTAAAATGTCTCTAAAGTATTCCTCTGCTTGTTCTTTGTATTGTGTTCTTTCAATTCTAACTGTAAAGACTTTTTCTTCTGGACTTAACCCCATAGCATGCACAGTAAATTTCTCTTGTGCATCATCAAAAATTTGACCAGAAAACATTTCATCAATACTATTTGCATTCTCGTTCCCTATAAATTCATCTTGTACGATAAAGAGGATAAGTCCAGTGGTTATAACTATACATAATCCTATAATTACCTTCTTCAAAAAATCGCCTCCAAATTTATTTATTCGCCATTTATCTATAATTACCTTCTTCAACAAACCTGCCCCTTTAGTTTAAGTGTAACATTTCACAATGCATATTCTGAGATCAACTTATGATTTGGACAAAAAGTAGACCATCGAAGTGATGGCCATATTTAGCCAAAGCACCTAGTTAGCACAAATATAATAATCAATCATTTGTACTTATATGTCACTGTTCTCTATATCGAGAAAGTAGGATGCTGATATAAAGTATGAAACTTTTCTGGGTGAGTTGAACTTATTATTCCTGCTAAATATAGTAGTTCCAACCTCGCTTACATCAATAAATGTTTCGACCTTTTGAAAATCAAGGTTTTTAAATTCAATAGGTTTATTCCATTGAGTCAATGGAACTAAATCTTCCTCATAAAGCCCTTGTCCGAAGAAAATAAACACGCTTATACCATTCAAAGCTAAATCAACTGATATGTCACAGATTGCTTCCAATGTATCAACAGACTCGATTTTGATAATAAAACCGTTAGAAGAGAATTTATATGAAGGGATATTCCTTTCCGAAATGATACTCTTCCCTTGTTCAAAAATATCATTTTCCAAAACAAAGAAAATAGGAAAGCTAAACATATTTTGAACCAATGGAAAAATAAAATCGGTTCCTACATTTCTAATTCCAATACTAATAGATGTAAACGTTTCTTTTGGGATGACAAAACGATTAATTATACTATCATTGGAGTATTGAACAAAATATTGTGTTTTCAATTCCATCCCCCTATTCAGATTATTTTTCGACATTCAGTAAAACTGCCTCTAAGTAGTCTTTATACCTTATTGAAGTAAAGCACTCATTAGTTTAAGTACATTATTTCACAAACTTGTCCTTTTCCCCTTCTTAATCACGGTTAACATAATTTAAATATAATTCCGAAAGATGAAATATAATACTAATAACGATTGCTGAGAAAAGGAGGTATGAGTTTGGGTCTTGTCGTTATGGCGTTTTTCGCCTTGATATTCTTTGTTTTCTGTTTTATCATGGGTTCTATCTACTGGTTTGGCGACAAAGGAAGAAAATTTTAAAAGTGCTGCTTGCAACACTTTTTTCCCTTCATTTGTGGATAAAGGCTGTCTTACCTGATAGCCCTGTTTTCTAAAGCACCCGTTAGCCATCCATGTAGCTCAAAACCAGCGCTACACCAGAGAGAATGAAAATGTGAAAAACGGGTATAGGATACTATGGCTGGCGAAGAAGGTCGATCAACTATGGTGCCATTGAGCCCATCCGTTAGTCTGACTCCAACGACCACGGTGCATCACAGACTGTCGCACTCTACACTAGTAGCACTCATGGGAGATTAATCCTATTCTGGTTACTGCACCAGCCATGCCTTTATTATAAGAAGAATGGAGTTGATTCCTGATTTAACTTTCAACTTAATATAACCACTCTAAAGGCTCAGCTTTTTTAAAAAAGCTTATTCTGAGTCTCTTTTGTTATGCATTTTTGTATATTTTGAGAATTTTTTAATTTTCATGGGAGTTGAACAAGCACCTTTTCATCTAATTCAAGTAATGGGCGAAATGTTCACTAAGACTTTTTTTATATTATTCAATTCACATCAATTTTTATCCAAATTTACTTGTTAGTGGAATTTAGCTTGATACTAAACAGTGTACGAGTTTTCTCGATATATTTTACAGTGCAAGGATAGGTCCCTTGTCTAACATCACTAAAATCATCAAACTCTCCAAAAACAACAAGACCATTAATTTCTACGTGAAGTTGATGGTTAGTTGTTCTACCCGTTGATTCAAATTCTGTTACGAAACATTGACCACTCACTGTTTGAAAGTCCTTATTTTTAATGGCAATATAATCCTCTGTATTCCAAATTATAAGAATCAAACATAGGATTCCAAAAAAGGTTACTGTAATAACACTAAAATAAAAATCTTTATGCCCCCGTTTTTTTTTCACAAAAAAGATTACTATAGAGGTGCAAATGATTAGCCCAATTAATGCATAGATTATGTCAAACATATGATTTTTCTCCTTTTCTAATGACAATCGACATAAATCCTTATTCAACTAAACTGCTTCGTTAGTTCAATAAGAAAAAGCTACCATTACAGGCAGCCGCTTGTTTATTTCAAAAATATATATAATATTGCAAAAATAAATTACTTTTGGGGTGATTTGGATGATTGCAAACTATTTGCTAACCAAAAAATAATTGTGAAAACTAGAATTGTAAATATTTTTTTTACATCTATCTCTATACCAATCCACAAGGTGTAAAGCAAAACAATTCCATAAAAAATAATTACGCTACTAATGTTATATTCTTCGAAAAACCTAGTATTTTTTTTCATTTCCAACCTCCTCATTTGATATGCTTTAGAACTCTTCTAAAGCCCCTTTCGTAATATAAGGTTAGCCAGATTTTTCTGGTTGACCTTTTTCTAATTGGTCTTATTATAACGGTAGTCGGGGTAGAACGTCGCACCCGTGGGACTAGACCCCGTCAGCTAAACTGTTCACCCCCTACTTGTATAAGCATGTTTCAGGCTGGTCGGGACATTGATCCCGTTTAACAAGCGAACCTATGACATTACAAGAAGCCTTAGGGGATACCGACTAATTTTATATTACTAGGAGAAGATTTACGTATGAACCCAGTTGTGGGTCTTGATGTAGCTAAAGGAGAGAGTCAGGTTCAAGCATTTTTAGATAAAGGCAAACCCTATAGAAAGAGCTTTAGTATTCAACATAACTTGGAAGGATTGAAGGCTTTTCTTGATTTTCTTCAAGAAATAGAAATAGCTTCTGGCGGTTATCACCCTTCGGTCGTATTAGAATCAACTGGACACTACCATACTCCAGTTATCCAGTTTTTAGAGGAACAAAACTATGTTTATATAGTGATCAATCCCCTTATTTCCCATAGAGCCAAAAGCTCTAGTTTACGAAAGGTAAAAACGGATGCGATCGATGCTTATCATCTTTGTGAACTTTATTATAAAGAAGAATTAGAACCATATAAAAAGAGAGGAATACAACTATTAAATCTTCGTAATTTAACAAGACAACAAGAAAGTATTGCGGAAATGGCAGCTAAAACCAAGTTACAGCTTCATTCCTTAATAGATCAGGTATTCCCTGAATTTAGAGGTGTATTTGGAAGTCTCTACTCTAAGGTATCATTACTTACCTTACTCGCATTTCCAACATCCGAAAGCGTATTAAGTGTCGATGAAAAAGAATTGACTGAGAAGATATCTTCCCTCTGTAACAGTCGTTCGGAGAAATGGGCAAATGAAAGAGCACAGAAATTAAGAGAGGCCGCTCTTCGAAACCCGTTTCCACATAACCAGTACCAAAGCCATATTTTTAATCTGGAGATGTTAATAAATATTGTTTTGCAATATCAAAAGCATCTGTCAAAGCTATCAAATGAAATAGATTCACTCGCAAAAAAGATAGAAGAATATAAAATACTCCAATCTATCCCTGGAATCGGAGAAAAAATCGCTGCAACGATTATTTCGGAGATTGGAGAGATAGATCGGTTTGACGCCGCCAAAAAACTCGTTGCATTCGCAGGAGTCGATCCTAGTGTTTATTCTTCGGGTAAATTTACTGCATCGATTAACAGAATTACCAAACGGGGTTCCAGTAGACTGCGTCACGCCCTGTATATGGCTATTCAAAGTGGCATTCGAGATGCAAGAAAAAAGAAGACAACGGATGAAATCATTCCTCGAAATAAAAGACTGAGAGAATTTTACTACAAGAAACGAGAAGAAGGAAAACCCTTTAGGGTAGCCATTATTGCCTGTGTAAATAAGCTCTTACACTGGATTTATGCCTTACTAAAAAACAGAACTACTTTCCAGGATATAGCATAGAAACTGTATTAATATTAATTCACCAAAACCTTCCAAAAGTGATTTAGAGGAAGGTTATTTGGCATGTATTTTTTTAGTATATCATGAGGTTAATAATTTTTTTAGTGAAAAATATTGACAAACTATTAGCTGGTTTAGTTGAATAAGAATCCGCTTTTCTTAGCTGGTTTAATCGAAAGAAAACGGTTATAGTCGATTTGTATTCAGTCGAGTATAAATTATTTTCTTATGTTAGGAATCAATGAATACGTCTATAACCTTGTCACAAATATCATGATGAGCGGTCCCGTCAAAATTGAGTAAGACAACTACCCCCAAGTTAAGCTCAGGAACCATTGCCATCAGAGACCTTACAGCCATTTGACCGCCATTATGTTCTACAACTTTGAACCCTCTATACACGTCAGTAAACCATGCAAGTCCGTAGCTTCTGACTTCACTTCCGAACCGCCATTCCTCACTGACAGGATGAATAGGATTCTGCATTTCTTCGACTAAATCTGTACGTAAAATAATCGGCTCTTTATTTAAGTGAAATGCTAAATATTTCCCTAAATCATTTGCCGATGAATACAAATAACCAATTGGAGCTGAAATTGAGTTTTTTGGAAAAGGTGTTTCTATTTTATTTTCGCCCAAGTAATATCTTGCACTATTTAAATCTCCTTCAACTTTATCTGAATCGCTAGTTGTCCGTTCCATATTTAAGGGAGTAAGGATTTCATTTCTAAGATGGTTTTCCCAATTGGAACCTGTCACTTTTTCGAACAAATCTGCCAGTATTACATACGAATCTGTACAATAATTCCATCCCTCTCCCACTGGATACTCCAATTCAACTTTTTGGAACCATTTCGTTACATCTTCTCTGCTTTGTACACTTCTAATCTCATCATCTGTAAGATTGTAATAGTCTAATGCTTCTTGAAACTCAGTAGGTGTATCAGAAAAAATTTCTCTTACATTCGGAGCTATCATATTTGCAATTCCTAAATTAGACGGAAAACCAGCCGTATGAGATAAAAGATGCCGTATCGTGATTGTATCACTTTGTTGTTTATTATTGGTTCTGAAGTATGGTAAATATTTAACAACAGCATCATCCAATGAAATCAGGTTCTTTTCAACAAGTTGCATTATCGAAAGTGCCATAAAATTCTTTGAAATACTTTGAATGCTCATTAATGTTTCTCCATCAATTGGTTGGTTTAAAGGCTGAATCTGAGCGTGTCCAAAGCCTTTAGAACAAATAATTTCTGAGTCTTTAACTATTGCAACGCTCAATCCAACTCCCTGTTGATTATTGATAAGTTCATTAATATAATCTGTTATTTGGTTTAGTTTGTATTTTGTTTGTTTCATACTTGTCTCCTTTATTCATAAAATTGTTTTCACAACTCTTCATTTTTAAGAGGTGATTAGATTAGATTATATCTGACTTATATTCCTTAAAATACCTCATACTTATTTCATAAAAGAAAATAAGCCAATGTGTAAAAAAACACATTGGCTTTATTCAAAAGTTTATTCTTTTTCTTTTTTCATTTAATACAATTCTTTGAATACTCTTGAATGACAAATAATATTTTCCACTTAAAATAGTCATATCCATTCCAGATAGATAATCGTAATAAATATTAGAATTTCTTAAATCCAATTCTCTTCTAGTAGAAGTATTGGATCCCCAACACTTTTTATTATCTTCTCTTAGTGGGATATAAATATGTTCACCATCAACATAATTTTGTATTAACTCTATCAACTCAGCCGGTAGAAGATTCTTTGCATTTTTATAGCTCATTTTTGCACTCCTAAATGTTAATATTTCTTTTAGGAATAGCAAAGGCTATTTTTATTTATATTATTATGCAATAGCCTTTGCTATGCAAAAATAATATTCCTCCTCATACAATCAATCCTCCTTGTATTTTAGCTTACTTTTCCCTACGATTCTGTCTTAGTTTAACTCCTTATTATATCAATTATTTTCAAATCATGTACAAAAACAAATCCCTTCATTCGTTACTATTATAAGTTGTTTTAGTCTTTAACATCTTGTTGTTCCACTAAACTAAACTGTCTCCATAGTCAATAAATAAAAAGAGTTGCCTAAGCAACCCTATGATCTTTACTAAAGCACCCGTTACTTTAAGTACAATACTTCACAATCTTTTTTTACAAATCATTATAAACTCAATCCATCAATTGTGTTGTCTATACAAAAAGACGCCTTCTTACTCAAAAAATGAGCCCTTTAGCTGAAAAATTTTTCCTTTTTAAAATAACTCCAGATACGTGTAAAAATAAAAAACACTACAACACTGACAATCAAATTAATACATAGATTAAGTATCCATATATTCGATAGTTGTATACTGCTCATTATATTATAAGTGAGAGATATCACGAAAACTGTTAAAAAACCTATTAAGAAATCCTTTTTATCCATAATGAAAATTTACTCCTTACCGTTTCTATAATATACTCACTAATTCTTAGCTACCCTGCATTACGTTTAAGTATAATTTATAATAACCTTTCTACTTTAACATAAATATCGAATTTTTTTATTAAGTTTTATTTCAGAATCTGGCCCGATTGTTGAACACAAGTTAAACATTGATCTTCAACTAACCTGCTGCGTTAGTTTAAGTGTAACATTTCACAATGCGTATCTGGGATCAACTTAATGTTTTGGACATAAAAATAGACCATCGAATGATGGCCATATTTTGCCAAACCAGCTAATAGGATGTCAATATTTTTCTCTAAAATTATTATTAATCTTATGATATACTATTTTATGCATGACAAATAGCCCTCCAAAAACCT